>JANRID010000002.1:0-161511 GCA_033765305.1 Bacteroidia bacterium | reverse complement strand
GCCAACGCGAGCTTCAGTTACAGCATCCGCTACGAGCTGCTGCCCGCCGGGCCGCCCGACCCGGAGCCCAACAATACCTTTGCAGAGGCGACCTTTGTTCAGGTGAACACCAGCCGCCTCGGGCGGGTGGGATATACATCTGTTGCCTCCGACGGAGCAGACTACTTCTATGCTATCCTGCCCGACGACGGCACCCTGCGCTATTTCATTGATTACGACAACACCTCCGGCTCCACCGGGGCCGATTTGGCAAGTTATATCTACAACAAAAATCAGGCGCAAATCGGCGGCAGCAATCAGTTCAACCGCCCGCTGGGTCCAGGCTCTGATTCGATCACGGTGTTTGGGAGGGCTGCTGATACGGTGTTTTTCCTGATCAGTGCCAACGCGAGCTTCAGTTACAGCATCCGCTACGAGCTGCTGCCCGCCGGGCCACCCGATCCGGAGCCGAACAACACCTTTGCAGAGGCGACCTTTGTACAGGTGAACACCAGCCGCTCCGGGCGGGTGGGATACACTTCTGTCGCCTCCGATGAGGTAGATTTCTTTTACGCCATCCTGCCCGACGACGGCACCCTGCGCTATTTCATTGATTACGACAACACCTCCGGCTCCATCGGAGCCGATTTGGCAAGTTATATCTACAACAAAAATCAGGCGCAAATCGGCGGCAGCAATCAGTTCAACCGCCCGCTGGGCCCCGGCTCCGATTCGATCACCGTGTTTGGACGCGCTGCGGATACCGTGTTTTTCCTGGTCAGTGCCAACGCAAGCTTCAGTTACAGCATCCGCTACGAGCTGCTGCCCGCCGGGCCGCCCGATCCGGAGCCGAACAACACCTTTGCAGAGGCCAGCTATTTTGAGCCCTCCGATACGATCTCTGGCAGGGTAGGATACCTTTCTGTGGTGCCAGATGGCAGCGACTACTTTTCCTCCCTGCTGCCTTCTGACGGTACATTGAGGTGTATATTTTCCATTAACAACACCTCTGGTTCGACAGGTGCTGATTTGAGTTTCTCTGTTTTTGACAGCAAACGGGCACAAATCGGCGGGCTCAACAGGTTCAACCAGCCCCTCGGGCAGCGACCAACCGATACCCTCATGATCTATTGCCGGGCGGCGGATACGGTGTATTTCCGGATCAGTTCCTCCGGGAGCTTCACCTATTCCCTTCGCTATGAGATGATTCCGACGGGCATTACGGTCACCGAGCCTATCAGCACCCTGGCTACGGCCCGCCTCATCAGCCTGACTGACACCCTCCGCGGCCGCGTGGGCTACGACGGCAGCATCCCCGACGACAACGACTACTATACCTTCGTGCAGCCGCTGAGGGGCAGCGTGCGCGTGCGCCTCAAAGCGACCAACACCAGCAACAGCGCCGGGGCCGATATGGCGATCTACGTGGGCCGCGTATCAACATCGGCCAACATTTTCACCAAATCCTACTCCAACCGCGTGCCCGGAAGCTGGGAGGAGGAGTTTACGATGTCCTGCCTGCCCGCCGACAGCCTGTTCCTGCGCGTGGCCGGGCCGTCGGGGTGTTTTACGTATGAGATGAGCTTTGTGGATGAGCCCGCAGAGCCGGAGGTAAGCTTCGAAACATTCCGTACCGGCAATGAGGTAACCTTTGTTCCCAAGCTGCTCCGGACCAGCTCGTTTATCTGGAATTTTGACAACGGCACGACCAGCACTGCGCAGTTTCCGACGGTGCTGTATACGACACCGGCGAATTACGAGGTCTCGCTGATCGGTTTCAATCAGGTGTGCGGGACCCGGGATACGGCCAGTACCTGGGTGGTAGTCAAAGGGCTGGAATACTACACCCCGGACTCTGCCGGCGCGGGCGGAGATGCAATCATGGAGATTTACGGGGGCGGTCTGGACACGACTACGCAAGTGGTGCTGCGGCGCAATGGCATGGAAATGCGGCCGGTGCGGCTCATCGCCAATCCCAGCAGCAATCAGCTGAGCTGCTTCTTCGACCTGCACTTTGCCGACGAAGGCTTGTATGATCTGGAGATTACGGTTCCGGGCCAGGACCCGGTGCTGTATCCCGGCGGTTTCCGCGTGACGGACCTGAGATACCCATTCTGCAAGTCCGAGGTAGTCGGGCCATCCGTCTGGCGCATCAACCGCGATACCCGGTTTACGCTGGTGGTGAGCAACACAGGCAATGTCATGGCCAACGGCGTGGTGACCGCCCTGCTCTGGCCTAAAAATGTGAAACTCACCTTTGACACAGAATGGTTCCGCCCGCCTTCCAGCGGCAGCTACCAGATCGCCGTCGGCGACGGAGAAATATGGAACCTGGACTATGCGGATATTGCCTGGCTCTACGACAGCCTCAATGTGTACACGTCGATTGATTCGTTTCAGGGGCAGCCGTACGACGGCTATATGCAGCTGATCCAGATTCCCCGGATTTCCGCTCAGTCCACATACGAAATCCCGCTGATTATCAGGACTGCCACCACAGGCACCCCCCGGCTGATCACGTTTACGTATGGCCCTAACCTGTACGGATCCGGTGCGTCCGGGAGCTGGATGGACGCAGTCCCGAATGCAGCTGTAGAATTTGCAGACCTGCTGGATATGGCTGTGGGCGAAACCAAACTGGCCAACACGCCTATTGGCTGGCTGACGAAAGCCACCAAGGCAAGCACAACGCACCTCGCCAACCTCGGAGAGTCGCTGGCTGCCATCAGCCTGGTGGCCGACGGGACGAATGAAACCATCTCCCAGGGCCTGCCTGCCAAATTCGACCAGCAGGTCAGCGCGGGAAACGCCCAGATTGCCAAAGAACTTCTGGATGTGGCCACCGACAAGCTGGTGGAGAAAGGCGCCGACAAGCTGCTGATGGGCCAGACGGAGGAGCTGAACCGCTGGCTTGCCAATAATCCCGATGCCAGCCTGGCCTCCGTGGAGTTTGCCATAGAAAACCTCAACGACCTGAACAATATCCGGGAGGCGATTAAAGACGCGTACAAAACCGGCAAAAACCTCAACACCTTGAAGGACAAGCTAGGCCGCCTCCAGGAACTTGCTAAAAACTGCCCTGAACTTCAGAAGCAGCTGGATGACCTGATCAAGGAGCTGGGCCAGGATCTGGAGCAGAAAGACCCCAAAGACAAAACGCCCCGTGCCGTGACTTCGATGGACCCCAACGCGATCTATGGCCCGGACGGCGTGCGAGGCTATGTAAAACTGGATCAGCTCCAGTATTTTACCGTGGCCTTTGAAAATCTCGCGACCGCATCGGCGCCGGCTCAGCTGGTCACGGTATATGACACCCTGAATCCGGCCTGGTTCGATCTGCGCAGCTTCGCGTTCGAGGATGTGAGCCTCGCGGCTGAAACGTATCCGCTTCCGCAGCACCGCAAGGAATTTACATCCATCTTCGATCTGCGGCCCCGCCTGCCGTACGAAGTACTGGTCGCTGGAAAACTGGACACCCTCACGGGCGTGATCACGTGGCGTTTTATCACGCTGGATACACTCAGCGGCGATCTGACCGAAGATCCGCTGGGAGGATTTCTGCCGCCCAATACCATCGCCCCGCAGGGGGAGGGCACCGTTAGCTATTCGGTGCGGTTGCGGTCCGATCTGCCGGAAGGCACCGTCACCCTGAACCGTGCAGAGATTATCTTCGACGAAAACACTTCGCTGTTCACCAACACCTGGCGGAATGTGGTCGACATCCAGGCTCCGGTATCCTCCATCTCGGCGGCAGCCGAAGACAGCGTCATCTCGCTGGAATTTCAGGGCACCGATGCAGGTTCGGGGATGGCCCGCTACCAGGTGTTTGTTTCGGAGAATGCGGGGGTGTGGCTCCCGCTGGTGAGCACCTATGAACAGACCGCACAATTCACCGGCACGCCGGGCAGCACCTACGCCTTCTACATTGTGGCGCAGGACAGCGTGTCCAACCGCGAAGTCAAACCTGCCCAGGCCGAGGCTACCGTCACCCTCGGCAGCGGCACCCGCCCCGACGCCGACTACGCCCTTTTCCCCAATCCGGGCACAGGCCGCTTCCGCCTCACGGCCCGCCTCCCGCAGGGCGATGCCTGGTTTGAAATCACCGACCCGGCAGGCCGCGTCATGCACACCGACACCCGCAGCGACTGGGACGGCAGCGAATGGCCATTCGACCTGAGCACGTACACGCCCGGCCTCTACCTCCTGCGCCTCGGCACGGCAGCAGCTTCCAAGCCTGTGATTCTCAAGCTCGTGCTCCAAAAATCCTAAACAGGACGGACGAATCTGGCAGCCTGGGGTGGGCGGTGTCCGGCGTGATGGTGCCGCCCGGAGCCCCAGGCCTGTTTGCGGCAGACCGCATATCCCGATTTTTCGCGATACGCCGCATCCCGGCAGCACGTAACTTGACGGGCTGTATCTTCTACCTGCATTCCTTATGAACCGGTTCCTTCTGACCTCAGGCCTGTGCGCAGCCTTGACGCTGGCCGCTTCCGCCCAGACCCAGGGCGACAACCTCCGCGCTGAAACCCGCCTCGCCCAGGTCTATCAGCAGTACAGCCTCGACGGCACCGGGGTGATTGTAGCCATGATCGAGCGGGGTATTGATTACACCCACCCCGACTTCATCGACGATCAGGGCAATACCCGCATTGCCTATATCTACGACATGCTAAACGCCGCCGGCGCCAATGCGCCGGGCAATCCCTACGGCATCGGCACCATTTTCACCCGCGCCCAGATCGACCAGGCGCTGGATGCGGGCACGCCGCTGGGCTCTACGGACCGCTTCGGCCACGGCACCGCCTGCACTGGCATCGCCGCAGGCGACGGCAGCGCCATGCCGGGCGCACCGTACCGGGGCGCCGCGCCGGGCGCTACGATCATTGCCGTGAAGGTCAACCACGACGCCTTCCCTGCCGGCGGCGGCATCGACGGCCAGGCCGGATTCTACAACCCGGCCTACCTGCCGGTGGCCCTGCAGTTTGTGAAGGACAAAAGCCAGGAGCTGGGCCTGCCCTGCGTCGCGCTCCTGAACCTGGGCTCCATCAGCGGCCCTACCGATGGCAGCAGCGAGATCAGCCGGGCGATGGCGCAGTTCGCCGCGCCGGGCCGCATGCTCGTCTGCGGCGTCGGCGACGACGGCGGGGCCCCCAACCGCGCTGCCGACACCATTGCGCAGGGCGATACCTCCTTCCTCCAGATCCGCAAGGGCGCCGCCGGCAACCTCCGTCTCGAAGTCTGGTACAGCGGCGGCGACCGGCTGGGCGTTACCATCCAGAAGCCCGACGGCAGCCTGTACGGCCCGCTGCCCGCCCCCGGCAACAATGCCACCTCGGCTACGGCATCCCAGACCGGGATTAACTATTACCACCGGGGCGCCGACCAGGATTTCCCCGGCTCCGATAACGGACAGCGGCAGATCCTCATCGACTTCAGCGGCGACACCGGCGTGTATGTGGTGCAGCTGCGCGGGGGGCAGATCGCCGACGGAAGCTATTTTGCCTCGCTCAATCCTTCGACCTACGGCACGCCCAACCGCTTTCTCACCCAAGTGTACCCCGGCGCGAGCATCAACGACTTCGCGTCGTCCTTCCATATCATCGTGCCGACGGATTATGTGTACGACACCACCTATGTGGACCTGGACGGAGTCGCCCGCGCGCGGGGCGGCCAGGGCGCACGGGGCGATATCTGGATCGGCAGCAGCGCGGGCCCGACGCTGGACGGCCGCCTGGGGGTGGATATTGCGGTGCCGGGCGAGCTGAGCATCGGCGCCTACAGCCCGAATACCTACTATTCGCGCTTCCGGTTCAACATGGTTCAGGGCAGCAACGGGCTCTACGGCATCCAGAATGCTGTCAGCGGCGCGGCGCCCACCCTGACAGGCGCTATTGCGCTCATGCTCCAGGTCAACCCCGCCCTGACCACGGAGCAGGTCCGGACCCTCCTGCATCAGACCGCCCGCCAGGATGCATTTACCGGCGCGGTGCCCAATCCGGTCTGGGGCTACGGCAAGCTGGATGCCTTCGCCGCGGTGCAGGCGGTGTACAATACCCTGGGCCTGGAGGAGGAGCTGGAGGAAATGCCTGCGCTGGTCTTTTCGCCCAATCCTGCCTCGGGCATGGTGCAGTACCGGTGGCTTGCCACGCCGGAGGCCAGTGCCGAGGCTGCTGTGTGCGACCTTCAGGGCCGCGAGCTGGCCCGGATGTCCCTGGCGGCCTCCGGCGGGCAGTGGGAGCTCCCCAGCCTGACGCCCGGCCTGTACCTGATCCGGACCCAGGCTGGCGGCAAGCGGGGCTATCAGCGCCTGATGATCCGGTAAGCGCCTTCCGTTGCAACACCACCAGGCCCTGGCAATCTGCCGGGGTTTTGGGGGTTGGGGGGGCTGGCTGGCTCTGTTTCTGCGGTGCTGACCTCGACCGGAAGGTGGTGGCAGGTCCGCTGGATATGCAGCGGCGGGTCGCCGGGGTTACCGGCAGGGAGGTGGACGGTTTGTAAAATGCCTGATGGCGATTAGATTTGTAAAAAACACCCTATGGCCATTGGCGACCACCTAACCACCTTTCAGGTAAAGAACTTCAAAGGCTTTGACGACCTGGAGGTGAAGAACCTGGGCTGGGTAAACCTGATTGTAGGGGATAACAATGTGGGTAAAACCTCCCTGTTGGAAGCGCTGCATTTTCATGCCGACGCTCGTTCAGGAGTGGATGCATTCAGGGAGCGGCTGATTACCATTCTCCAGGAGGTAAGAGGCGTAACGAACCTTCGCTCGTTTTTCCTGGATGTTTTTGTGAACCGGGCTAAAGCCCAACTGCCTGAAGGGGTCGATATGTTCTTCAGAATGACCCATAAGGTGCGAGCTGAGGCGGTATACTCGCTGACGTACGCGGGAGGGAAGATTGGTAAACAGCAATTTATCAATGACGGGAAAGCAGTTAAATCAGTCATTCGGAATAACAATGGACCTGTCAGCACGGTGGCGCTACCGTATATTCCTGTAAACCGGGGCTATGGCCCAGATTTGGTTTCCAATTATTCTATTCATATTCAACAGAATGTTTCTTTAAGACACCAGTTGCTGGAAGACCTGCGTATCCTCATTCCGGAGCTTAAATCATTTGAGCCCTCCGAGATCATGCAACCATCCACCATTATCCTTTTCCTCAAAGACACCGAAAGCAGCATTCCCCTGCCGCTCATGGGCGAAGGCACCATCAAGCTATTCCGGATTTTGTCGGAAATTCTGGTATGGAAAGGGCAGCGCCTCATGATCGATGAAATCGACACCGGATTTCACCATTCCCGCATGCGGCCTTTCTGGAAAACCATCCTCACCGCAGCGCGCCGCCACGAAACCCAGCTTTTTGTCACCACCCACAACCTTGAGTGCATTCAGCACCTCAAACATACCCTCCAGGAGGATATGCCCGAATTTCAGGACGAAGTCCGGGTGTTGCGCCTTGCGAGGGTACAATCCGGCGTGAAAGCCTATACCTATACCTATCCTGAATTTGAATCAGCCATCGACAATGAAAATGAACTGCGATGAAGAAGGTTTGGATTTTCGTGGAGGGAACTACAGATAAAGCACTGTTGGAGGCTGTGATCCAGTCCTGTTTTCCTGATGCAGATCCTAAACCTGATTTCTGGATTTGTGGAGGGTGGACAAAGCTCAAAGACGTAGCTCGTAAATTAGATGAGGTAAAAGCCAGCGGAGGCGAACCCATCATCGTTTTCGACGCGGACGACCAACCTACTAAGCGACAGGAGGAACTGATGTATCAGCTTAGCGAGCTCGGCCATTCATGCCCTATTTTCCTCTTCCCCGACAACCAATCGCCAGGTAATGTGGAGACCCTGCTCCGCAGCATTGGTTCGCTACCAGATTTTTTCCGTTGCTGGGATGAGTTTCAGACCTGCCTCAAAAGCCTGAACGAAAGGTATAAAACTGATCCCCACCAAATGGTATTTGCCTATGAGCAGGTCTATTTGAAAAAAGAAGAAATGAAGGGGCCCCGTTTTCAGGGCACAAGCACCCGGCTCTGGGAGATTCACCCCGAATCAGAAGGGCTGCAACCCTTCATCACCTTTCTAAGGCCCTATTTTTCCTGATCTGGAATTGCCCACTCCCCCAAGCCCGCCACCACCGCACACCCAAATTCCCGCTTTCTTCCCCCCGACTCCTTCGGCACCCCCGCCGCCCAACAGCAGCCCGGCAGAGCCCCATGCCGGTCCCCGCATCCTCCATGCCTCACCCCCAAGCGCTGCGTATCCCCGAATTCCCTATCTTGCGGAGGCACGCTCCTTCAGCCCCTGCCGCATGAACCCCTTCCTGCCCATTCTGCTGCTGCTTTGTATTCCTGCCGGGCTTGCCGCGCAGATCACCGTCACCAGCGCCACCTTTCCCGCAGCAGGCGACACGCTGCACTTCGCCACCGATCATGCCCCGACGGGCATCCTGGCGCTGACCCCGCCCGGCGGCAACCAGACCTGGGACTTCAGCAGCCTGCAGGCCACCTCGACGCAAAATTTTGTGTATCAAGCAGCTAGCTCGGGGCAATATTCCACATCCTTTCCCGGAGCAGAAATTTTCTCCGCATCTGCACCCGGCACGGAACTGTACTACAATGTCACCGCCAGCTAATGGGAGCAGCTGGGGTACAGGGGCCCCGACCCATATGGCATCGGCATTGCCAGCGTGTTTACATACAATCCGCCATTGGCAGAGGGCCGCGCGCCGGTCAATTTTTTTGACATTAACCAAATCTCCACCGGGATCCTGAAAGGTTTTCCAGCCAGCGATTTCCCGCCCGCCTTTTTAGCGGCCCTGTCAGTTACACCCGACTCCCTGCGCTACCGCATTGCCATCAGCCGACTCGATGTGGTGGATGCCTGGGGGAGCGTCATCACGCCTGCGGGCACCTATGAAGTGCTGCGCCAAAAGCGCACCTTCTACCGCGAGTCGCGCATGGATGCCAAGGTACCCCCGCTCGGCTGGCTCGATGTCACGGATGTCGTTCTCCAGGCCGGTGTCGGCGCCCTGGGCGTTGACACCATCGTCAGCTATCACTTTTACAGCAGCACTGAAAAAGAACCCATTGCGGTCGTCACCCTGGATAATTCGCAGCGTGTTGCGATGCAAGTGGTCTTTAAAGCGCCCGCCGCCGTGGCAAACGGGCTGGCGGATCATCCGGCGAGGCCCCTCCTCACCCTGTCGCCCAATCCGGCTTCCGGCGCGTTCAGTGCCCGTTTCGAAGGCCTCAGACCCGGCGCCTACCAGCTCACCCTGCTTGATGCGCTGGGGCGCGAGGTGCTTGGGAAACCCATGCAGGCAGGCAGCGGGCACACGGAGCGGCTGGATGTGTCCCGGCTTCCGGCGGGCATATATCTCCTGTGCGTGCGCGATCCGCAGCAGGTGCTGGTGTGCAGCGGGCGGCTGCTGAAGCCGTAGCCAGACTCCGCAGCCAGGCTGCACGACCGGATCCGCAAGCCCCGCCTTTGCCCGCCTATGAGCTACGAAGCATTTCAGCAGCAGTACGAAGCCGAATCCGGCGATGCCTTCGCGGAGCTGCGGCGCCTCGATGAAACCGCCCTGCTGGCCCTCATCGCCGCCAGGCGCTGGGGCCGGTACGATCTCTGGAAAGGCGAAGACCACTACCAGATCTGGCGCGCGCTGGAAACGAAAGGCACCTCGGCCTCCATCTGGCCGCTGTTTGCCATCGTCAGCGACCTCCAGCATGCGTACCTCGTCCGCTACCATGCGTGCGAGGCCCTGTTTGGGATCGCCGGCATCCGCGACGGGGACCTCAAAGGCCGGGTTCAGTACGGCCTGGACCTCAACCGGCAGCCGGCAGACCGGCAGGAAGCCCTCGCGAAGCTGGAAGCGCTCCTGCGGAGCGCTGCAGGCCCCGGCACCGCCCGCACGCCCAAACCCTGGTGGAAGATCTGGTAGCGGAGCAGCGCCGCTGCGGCGAAACCCGCAGCTATTCGCCGCATATTTGCGGTGAATAGCCGCAAGCCCCTGCTGAGCCCTGCCCGCCTGCATCTGCGAGTATCCCGGCTGACCGCCTTCCCGGTATGCTTCGCGGAGGCCTTGCGCGGGACGAGGTGTCTGTGTATCTTGTTATCACAGCAGCAAGACCTGCGCCATTGGAGCCAAGCATCAACCTACAGCAACAGATCATGAAGAAGATCGTCAAAAGAACCATCGCAGGAACGCTGCTCTTTGCAGTGGCAGGCATCGGAGGATTGGTGACGCTGATCTCGTACCCGCAATCCTTGTTTGCGAATAAGTTTGAGCACCACCAATTTACCGTTTACTACAGCAAGGATTACAGCATCGAACAGGCAGCATTTCAGGTCATCCTGGATGATGCGTACGCAATCGTCGAAACAAGCGAGCTGCATAATCCCGATTTCAGGCACAAGGTTTTTTTGGCCCACGACAACATTTTCAATGCAATTGAAGGGCTTCAAGGCGGCGATGTGCTGGCCAGGGCAACCGCATGGAATATCGTTATCAAAAAAGAGGGCGACATCAAAAACAACCAAATGTGCACCGACAGAAGCACCGTCGACCTCACCGTACTCATGGTGCACGAAATGGTGCATATCCTGCAAGCCGACCGGTACGGCCTCCTCAATTTCAGCCCCTTGCGGCATCCGCCTATGTGGAAACTGGAAGGGTATCCAGAATATGTCGCACGGAGCACCTACTTAAACAGCAAGGGCTATGAGTTGCGGAACGAGATCCAGCGGTTCGTTTCGGCCGATGAGGATGCCAAGCGTGAAACCTTTGAAGCGGTAGCAGGTCATTTTATGCCGACCTACTATTTCAAGGGGAGAATTATGGTTGAATACCTGATGAACATCCAAGGGCTGACGTACGATGAAATTCTGAAGGACCCCAGAACAGAAGAAGCCGTTTTTAATGAAATGGTTGACTGGATGAATGAAACAACAGCGGAAGAATAACCATGCCGTCAGCCCCACAGCCGTCTAAGCTGCTGAAAACCAGCTCATAAAGCCCGCGCGCGCGCGACCGCTCCCATGAGCCGCCCGCTCCGCCTGCAACCCCGCCCCATATGATCTCCATCGCCCCATTGCCCCCGGAACGGCTGGAAGACTTTTTCAGCTACCTGGCCGCTCATGTGTCCGAAAACGGGCAGGACGGCTCCCTGCTTTTTCTGCCCCTCTCCCGGCCGCAATCCACGCTTTCCCCTGAAATGAAATCAAAATTCGAGCGCGGAATGCATCTGGCATACGGCGAAGCGGGCTGGCGAAAAACCTGGGCCGCAGCAACGCCGGAAAACCGCATCGTCGGCCACATCGACCTCCGTGCACATCCCCAGCCGAACGCGGAGCACCGGGTGCTGCTCGGGATGGGCGTCGACCGGAATTTCCGGGGCATGCGCATCGGGCGCCGCCTGCTGGAAGGTGTGGCCGAATACGCCCGGAACCACCCCGGCATCAGCTGGATCGATCTGGAAGTCCTGACCCACAATCTCCCCGCCAGACGCCTCTACGAAGACATGAGCTTCGCAGAGGCGGGTGTAACCCGCGACATGTTCCGGATCGGCGGCCGGTCGTACGACTATACATCGATGACGCTGCAGGTCGGGGCCTAGGCTGGAGGCGGGCGGCATTCTCCGCACCGGTTGCTTGACTGGAAACGGGCGGAATCGTAGTTTTGGATATATTTGGATACAATATGGATATATCCAATTCGCCGCCTCACTCCCCCTTGAAAATCCTGTCTTCGATGCGCCCGCGCTTGAAGATCTGGCCCTGGCCGTCGAGAAGGCACTATTATTACAAAAACCAATTGCTATGTTTGGGCGATTTGGCAGCCTCTGCTATATTGCAAACCAAACATGCTCGCAAGGTCATGCCATAAGGTTGGTTGCGATCTGAATTTCAAAAGCCTAATACCAGTCTGCCATATGTCGTCTTACAGTATTCTAGCTTCTATACAGGCTACCATTGATGAAATCAACCGGAAGCTTCCCGGAGAAAATAAGGCTACTACGCTCGCACACAAAATGCAATTCCAAGCAATGCGAGATATAAAAGATCATCTTGAGCGACTTCAGAAGCAAATCGTCCAAGATCAATTCAAGATATTTTTCAGAGGCAAGGTTGGAGTAGGGAAAACCACTGCCATATGCAGACTCTTGGGACTAACTTTTGTTGAACCGAAAAAAGAAGACCCTAATCATGTTGAAGATGTTCTTGCCACAGCTGCAGGCAGAACTACTATCTGCCGCGTTCGCATTATACCAAGCGATAGCACCAAAATAGAGCTTGACCCATTACCTGATAAAGATATTAAAAAACTATTTCAAGAATACTTTGGAGACATGTATGATGTAGAAAACGGAAAAAAAGATACTATACAAGAAGACACCAAAACAAGCGAAATAGTAACAAGTGAATACAGAAATGCGCTAAAAAATCTTGCAAATATAAAATCGATCGACACGTCAGAGTTAGTGACAAAACACAAAACATCAGCCGATTTCGTTGGCTATATGCTTGAAAGGGCAAATCTCCCAAGAAGAATACAGACTTCCTTTATTTATAATTCCGACTCGAAAGATTCTAACGCAGAAAAAAAATGGCTAAAGCAAGTTTTTCAGGGAATAAATTACGGAAAAGAGCCAGATTGCTCAATCCCTAAAGAAATCAGACTATATATTCGTAGAGACCTTATAGCTATACCCCGAAATATTAAATCAGTTATAGATACAAAAGGACTAGAATCCAGTTCTGTTGCAGGAGGATTTTCTCTTTGGCCAGAGAATGAGGCTTCTATCCAAGTGCTATGTTCAGACTTTAACAGCCTTCCTGCACCTGAAATCCAAGAACTCATTAAAACTCCTCTGAAAATCAAGCCTGAGAATAGTTGCCGCGTGCTTTTACTTGGGCTTCCTAAGAAGGACGAACCCTTGCAAGTTGCGGACGAGGAAGGTGAAAAAGTTGCCGATCGGCAAAGCGGATTTAACAGGCAAAGAGAAAAAGCCATGGAGGTATTAAAATACCAGCTTGGCATTGTTCAGTTTCCTCAGAATAACATAATCTTTTACGATGCACATGGCCCCTCTGGGCAAGAACGTAAAGAGTCTGCTACTTTTTGGACGTCTATCGAAACTGCGATTGACTCATTTCAAAATCTATTAACAGCCCAGGCGGCTCAAAAGATTGCAGAGTTTGAAGAGATAAAAAAAAACGGAGGGGAAGCAGGAAAAGAATTCGTGTCAAAAGTAAGCGAAAGAGTAAAAGAAAAAATCGAATTAAAACTTAAAAACAACCCCCCAATATGGAACTCTTTCAATACAGAACTCCAAGGAACATATGCATCTACAATACGAGCGCTTAACAACAGGAATGGCATATATGACATGAGGGATATAGATATTTATATGTCCATGAGCAGCTTTTTGGTAAATTTCATTGCAAGTGACGAGCCCCTCAGAACAGTCCATCGCCTACAAAGAGATCTTAAAGAGTTTTCTGAAACACTGAACCACAATCAGAAAATTTGGATTGATATCATCCTGTCTGCAATAGAGAAAGGGAAAGATGACTTTGTATCAAAGTCGCAAGAAAATTTCAAAGACTACTTACAAAGTATTTGGCTTAGAGACGAGTTTTTCTGGCAAAGTGTTCAATCTGAATGGGGAAATGGACCCGGATTTAAACACAGAGTTATTTCAAAATACGCAGAATATACAAACAATCAAAATCTTAAAATAGACGCCAAAGCAAAAGAAATTGTTTCCAAAAACTGGAAACGTTATATTGAAGATGTCTTGATAAATTATTTATCCTAACCACAAATTAGTACTATAGCTTCCCAGCCCTTTCACTTTCACTCCCCCTCCCCCTTGAAAATCCCGTCTTCGATGCGTCCGCGCTTGAAGATCTGGCCCTGGCCGTCGAGGAGGGTCAGGCGTTCGGGGCTGCCCTGCCAGGTGCCGCTGTAGCTGTCGCGGAAGCGGGAGGTGAAGGTGCCGGGGCCGTCGAGGGTGTCGGCCCGCCAGATTCCCTCGATCCGGGCGCCGTCGGGCCAGGTGAGGGAGCCGCTGCCCTGGCGGCGGCCAGCCTCCCAGGCGCCCGCATACGTGAGCCCGTCCGCGCGGCTCCAGACGCCCTGGCCCTGCTGCACATCTGCCTTCCACTGGCCCAGGTAGCGGCTGCTGTCGGCATACACCATGCGGCCGGGGCCGTGGCGCTGATCGCGGTACCAGCGGCCCTCGTACAGATCGCCGTTGGCGTAGCGCTGGCGGCCCTGGCCTTCGCGCTGGTCCATGAGCCAGCGGCCTTCGTACCAGGCGCCGTCCGGGCAGGCGTAGCGCCCGATGCTGTCGCGGCGTCCGGCGCGCCAGCCGCCGCTGTAGGTGCAGCTGTCGGGGTACCAGGCCTGGCCGGAACCGTTGGGCACCAGCGCCGTGAGCCTGCCTTCGTAGCGGAAGACCGCGCTGTCGGGCCCCGCGAAGGACTCCAGCACGCCGTAGGGCAGGGCCAGCAGGGCCGTCTGCGCGGAGTCGCGGTAGCGGCCTTCGGGGTATTGGGCCAGATAGGCCTGATAGGCCTGCACGCTGGGGGCCGATGCAGCCGTCCGCCAGGCGCGGTCTTCGCGCATGCGGCCCAGGGCGGCCGGCAGCAAGGCAGCCCCGAACCCGATCAGGAGCAGCACAGCCAGGGCACCGCCAGCGGCAATCGCCAGCCGCCGCCGGGCGCGGCGCAGCCAGCCGGCCTGCAGCTGCCGGAATTCCGTGTGCGACATGAAGCGCGCGTGCCAGGCCTGCGCCTCGGCGCACAGGTCCGGAAAGCGCCGCAGGCGGCGCATCAGCGCCTCCTGGTCCTCCCGCCGCCGGGCGATGGCGCGCTCCAGCCGCCCTTCGTCCGGCGCCAGGGGCAACTGCGGCAGCAGCTCGCCGCTGACGCGGCTTTTGGCCTCCACGTATTCCGCCTTGAGCGCGGCATAGTCCTCCGACCAGACCTCCGTCATATGCGTTTTCAGGCGCATGCGCCACTGGTGCAGGGCGTGGAACCAGCCGCGGCGCTCTGCTGCGGCCTGGGCAGTCCAGGCTTCGATCTGGTCCAGCTCCGGGCCGGCCTGGGCGTTGACGGCGTAGTCTTCGGCGTCGAGCAGGGGACGGATGCGCTCCAGGGCGCGGCGGAGGTTGCGGTAGCGGAGCGGATGCAGATCCGGGCGCGCCGCTTCGAGCTGGGCTTCCGCCAGGGGCATGCGGAGGGCATGCGGCTCGTACTGGCTGCGGTAGGCCGCCAGGTTTTCGGCGTACAGGGCCTCGAACTGCGCGAAGAGCGGCTCGCCGGCGGCGTATTCGAGGAAGGTGTCGTGCTGCCGCACCTGCTCCAGCTGGCTGAGCAGCGCCGCCAGGCGCGCGCGGTAGTGTGCGTCCCGGACGAGGGCGGGGTCGAAGGGCGGGGTCTGCATGATGGGACGAAGTAACAGCATCGGGCAGGGAGTAGCAAGTACTTAGTATCAGGTCGGAAGACCGACAGGGGGGTATTGAGTAAGAGCCCCCTTGAGGGGGTTGGGGGTGTATGGGCTCGTCCTGAAATAGGTTGACCCAAGAAGCTGAAAGCGAAGGGCTCAATAAAGGGCAGCGACGCCACACGGTGGTATGCATACGCTGGAAACATTATAGCAGATCTTGCGTTATAAACGCATCTACTATCTACTATGAAAGTATTACTACCTATCATCCTGCTAAGTCTGGCCTTTCTGCTGTCCTGCGGCGAGGCCCGGGTGGTCCGCTTCCAGACGGGGGAGCTGGCCCTGACGGCGGAGGGGCCTCTGTTCGAGGGCTCCAATACGCTGACTGCCACGTACACGCCTGCGCTGGAGGCCTTTCTGCAGGCTCAGGGCGCTTCGCTGGCCGATCTGCAGGAGGCCCGCCTGGTGCGCGCCTCGCTGAGCGCAGCCGATGACAGCACGCTGGCCCTCATCAGCCAGATCACCCTCTCCATGGTCGCCGATCAGGCTGAAATGCAGGAGCTTGCGGTGCTCAATCCGCTGCCCCAGGGCGTGAAGCAGGTCGAGCTGGGCATCGCCCAGGATCAGAAAACTGTGGCAGCCTTTCTCCGCCAGGCATCGTGCACCTTCGTCGCCGACGCCAACCTGCTGCGCGACCTGAACGCCAATCTCACCCTCACCGGCACCTTCGAATTTGACCTCACCCTCCAATAACGAACCGTATGCTGTTCCGCATCACCATTTGGCTTGTATGCATGCTCGCGCTCAGCCTGCGCGCAAGCGCCCAGGACCCCAAGGCTGATAAGCTGGTCGGCGTGTGGGAGCCCAGCAATGGCAAGGCCCGTGTCAAGGTCGAGAAAATCGGCACGAAATATTACGGCAAAATTGTCTGGCTGCGCGAGCCCATCGACCCCAACACCGGCGCGCCCAAGGTGGACAAAAACAACCCCGACGAGTCGATGCGCACGGTGCCCCTCAAGGGCTACCGCATGCTGAAGGATTTCACCTATGCCGGCAACGGCGAGTGGACCGAGGGCACCATCTACGACCCCGAGAGCGGCAGCACCTACAGCTGCGTCATCAAGCTCAAGGACGACAATACACTCGATATCCGGGGCTACGTGGGCGTGAAAGCCCTGGGCCGTACGGATGTCTGGAAACGGCTGCAGATCCAGTAAGCGATGCCGGTATCTGTATCCCTGAGCCGGATCCTGGCCTTGTGCGGGATCCTGGCGCTCTTCGCGCCGCTGCGCGCCCAGGAGCCTGACAGCCTGGGCACTGCGGAGGACGAGGAAGACTACAGCCTCTACGACGATGTGACGTTTGCCGATGCAGGCGCTACGCGCTACTGCAGCCCCAAGATCTTCGACCTGAGCCCGCAGCGCTTTATCTCGATCGGCTGGGATTACCAGCGCCCGTTCGACATGGCGGCTTCGCCGATCGGCTCCTATGCGGCAGGCGATGCGCCGGCTGCGGCCGAGTCGGGCCGGGCCGGCTACACGGGCGGCCTGCGTCTGGGCGCCAACATTCCCGTCGTGTCCCGCAACAGCATCGTCTGGCAGGTCGGGGCGAGTTTCTGGGACATCCGCTACAGCTTCCAGAATATCGATGAAGAGCCAGGCGCAGCCGGGCTGCTGAACACCCTCGACGAGCGCGGCCTCCGCACGGCAGGCCTGAATACCACGATCTTCAAGCCGCTGGACGAGAAAAACTTCATTCTCATCCAGGCCAATGCCGATCTGAGCGGGGACTACCGCCTGCCGCAGTTCCAGTCGCTGCGCTATGTGCGCTATTCGCTGGCTGCCCTCTGGGGCCGCCGGCCCAGCGACCGGCTGATGTGGGGCGTCGGCGCTGCGCGCACCTACCGCGTGGGCGAGATGAACTACATCCCGGTGGTGCTGTACAACTACACGGCGCCGAGCCGCAAGTGGGGCACAGAAATCCTCTTCCCCGCACGGGCGCATGTGCGGCGCAATTTCTCGCCGCGCAGCATCCTGCTGGCAGGCTACGAGCTGGAGGGGCAGAGCTACCGCCTGAACACCCTCTCCGATGAGACCCGCAGCCTGGAGATCCGCCGGGGCGAGCTGCGCGCACGCCTGGACTACCAGTTCCAGCTGGCCGGCTTCGTCTGGGCTTCCGCACAGCTGGGCTGGCGCTACAACTGGTCCTTCGATGCCGATTACCTCGAAGACAACGGCAAGGAATTCTTCCGCGGCTTCTTCGGCGATCAGCCCTTCGCCATGCTCAATGACCTGGGCAATCCGCTCTACCTCCAGGTGGGCATTCACCTGGTGAGCCCATAAGAGATTCATTTCCAGACTACTGACTGACATCCTGATCCGGCCGCGGCGCGTGTGCGCTGCGGCTTTTTTGCGAGGAAGTCAAGCCGTAAGACGTCAGCAGCAAGCAGGAAGACTGGCAGGCCGGGAGCCTGGCAAATGGAGCGGACAACAGATTTGCTCGGTATATTGAACAGTATTTAAATTTTTGTTCAGCCTATTGAACACAGGTTTATGCCTGAGTTTTCTGTACGGGGCTGGTTAAGGGTTGTGGCAGCGCCGGAATGAGGGTGCCATTCATATGCGTTCGGCATGGGATGCGGCGAGATCAGCACCTTCACGGCTCCCGCACATTACGCTTCAGCAGTTCGATGTCCTGCAGTTTGCGGCCCAGGACATCGTCCTGCGCCAGTTTTCCCAGCTCTTCGGCCATACCCAGGGAGCTGAGCACCTGGATGAGTGTGGTCAGGCTGACGTTGGCGTTGCCCTTTTCAAGGCTCCAGAGGGTGGTGCGGCCGATATTGGCCCGCTCAGCCAGCAGCTCCGCGCTGATTTTGCGGCGCATCCGGGCCAGCCGGATATTTTCGCCCAGACGCGCCAGGATGCGCTGCTCTTTGGGAAACAAGGTAGCGTTTCTCATGCCGTGTTCGATAAGTTGAACAAAGCACGCTCATTTGTTCAATTTATCAAAATCTTTTGGCAGCCCTGCTCTGCGGGCAAGCCCTTCCGCAGGCGGCCAGACTCCGATTCCGCCAGCCGGCCGCGCTACGCATCCTGGCTGTTGGTCGCGGCCAGGTACTTGAATACCCGGTCGAGGATGGGCACGAAGTCGCGGTAGTGGATGAATTTTTTCATGTTGCGGAATTCCATGATCACCCCCGTCGGGTCGAGGTCCTTGCCCTGCTTGCTGGTCTCATCGCCCACGCGGTCGAGCTTGGAGCCCAGGCCGCCGAGCGATTCGAGCTGCTTCTTCAGCTCGCCGCTGGCAAACTTGGCGCTGAGCAGGTCGTTGCCCATCGTGATCTGGAGCAGCCACTGCCGGCGGGTGATGTTGAGTCCCGGCACCTGGCCTGAAATATCGACGGTATAGTCCGGGCTTTTCTTGTCGTAGCTCTTGCGGATGCCGCGCTTGAATACCTTGTCGTTGTCCTGCCCGCTCATTCCGGCCGCATCGAGCACCAGCGTGACGAAGCTGCCCGGATCCCGCACAAAGGGGTCGCGGTCCGCATCGGGAAGCATGTTGTACAGCATGCCGAAGTCGGTCCGCATGAGGAAGGAGCCGGAGATGAGCTTGGTGTAATTGAGCATTTCAGCGCCTTCGCCGCCTTCTTTGAGGTACATGACGAGCATGGCCACCAGGCCCTTGAGCTCGTCGCCGCCCTGGATCTTGCCGGCTTCTGTGACGGCCGACTGGGCCTGGGCCTTGTTGCCCGTGCTCATTACATCCTTGATCGCATCTGCATGCGGGTCGGTCTTGTGGGCGTCCGGATTGGCGACCTCGCTCAGGAACTCGAAGAGCTTGCTGAAGCTGACCCCGCCCGTGATCTGGGGCGAGCCTTCGAAGCCGCTGAAGGCCGGCGTGACCTGGTATTTGCCGAAGCTGAATGCGCCGCCCTGCCGCTTGCCGTCCATTTCGTCGCCCACCGACTGGAAGCGCCGGAGCACCTTCCCGAACTTCTTGCTGTCGTTTTCCTGCACCGGCGGATCGAGCACCATCTCGATCACCGAATCGCCGGTGCTGCGCACATCGGCTTCCATTTTCAGGCCGTCGCCGTAGTCTTTGACCACGTCGAGCTTCTGGAGGTTGGCGCCTCCGCGCGTGATGACGTAGCCGGTTTCAAATTCGAAGCCCATCGCGCGCTGGATGACTTTGCGGGCGATCGGCGCCACCCGGGGCGCGGGCTTGCCGGGATCGAGGCGGCGGCGCTGGAGGGCCCTGTACCCCTGGCGGCTGGCAGCGGCGCCCATGCGGTCGGCCTCGCGCTCCAGCGCGGGATCGTCGTTGAGGTCGGCGCCCTTCATCTGCAGGGTGGGGCGCACGCGGCCCTGCTTCTGCTGCACCACGTGCCAGGCTTCATGGGCCAGGTGCTGCTCCTGTCCGGGGCCGAGGTGGATGTCGCTGCCCTGGGCGTAGGCCAGCGCGCCGTAGCGGGCCGGTTCGGCGGAGTTGTAGTGCACCTGCACATCGCCCATGTCCATGCCGGAGAGCGACTCGACGCCGGCTTTGAGCTGGAGGGGCAGCCCGTTGGTGCTGCCGGGGCCGTTGGTGAGGTCGTGCCATTCCTGCATCTGCCGGGCCTGGGGGCTGTCCTGCACCAGCTGCCGGATGCCGCGCAGGCGCTCGGCCTCCGGGCGCAGGTCCGGCAGGCCGGCAGGCGACACGGAGGCATACAGCCCGCCTTCGTATCCTTCGGATTCGCCGAAGGCGGCGGCTGCGGGCTTGCGCGCGGACTGGGAATGCTGCTGGGACTGCTGCTCGGGCATGTGCGGGAAACCGGGTAGCTGGGGATGATGGGTAAGATAGGAGGATTGGCGGGCAAAAGCAAACGGCGATGCGGCAGCAGCGCGCAGCGGGGATTGAGCGGTGCGTACAGGGCAATGCCTGGGAAACGGGGCCTTGTATTATTTGTTGTAAATAATTGATTGTCAATAACTTAACTTTCGTAAGGGTTTGAAACCCTTATGACGGTTGATTCATGAGGGTTGCTTGAAGGCTACAGGATGCCCCGCGCTCAGTGGCCGCTTTTGAGGCGGAGGGTCTGCGGGGCGGTGCCGATGCTGACCTGGATGGGCCTGCTGAACTGGTACATGTTGCTGAAGGTGTAGAGCGTCAGTTCGCCCTGCGGCAGGCAGATGGTAGCGTGGGTGCCTGGTGCGATGGGGCAGTGCAGCGCCTGCATGAGCCCGGCCATATCGGGGGTGCCGAGGGCTACGGCCATGTGGGCGAAGGGATTGGTGCTGGCGTTCACGATGGTGATCTGGCAGTTGCGGGCGGGGGCGCCGGGCGGCGGCGGGACGGGTGCCTCCTGGGCGGGTCCGCGGACGGCGAGGGCGCTCACGGGCGCGATCGGCTCGGGCTGGCAGGCCAGGACCCAGATGCTGAGCACCCAGATCCACCCGCATACGGGGAGCGGTCGTTTCATACGGTGAATGGCTGATTGGTTTCCTGAATCTCCGCAGGATACGCCGACGGGCCAAGCGCCGCTGAACATCCGTGCCGGTTTTCCGGACAAGCGTGCCAGCCACGCATCAGTACTGCCTCAGACACCGGACCTGCTCCGGAGACATCCGCCCGGCACCTATACAGATCTATGCTGCATCATGTATGCATATGAAATACCGTGCCTGCGTGCGGGGCGGAGCCGGGGGGCTGGCTGGCTGCCAGCAGGTATTGGAGTTGCGGGCGGATTGCCGTATCTTGCCTGAAGAAGCTTTGCACCATGATCGCCATCAGCCTGACTGCGCTCCGCGCCCGGATGAAGTCGTATTTCGACCTGGTAAGCTCCGCTTACGAGGTCATCGTAGCCCCCCGCAACAACCGGGAGGAGGACGCTGTGGTCATGATGTCCATGCGGGAATACCAGTCGCTGCAGGAGACTGCCCATCTGCTCTCCACGCAAGCCAACCGCGAGCGTCTGCAGTCTGCCCTGCGGCAGGCCGCCAGCGGCGAGACCCGTTCCTTCGATCCCGGACGGTAGTCTGCCATGCGCATCGAGTTCATACTGGATGCCTGGGAGGACTTCAGCTACTGGCTTGAGACAGATCCCGGCATGGCGCTGCGGATATACAACAAACAAAAAAACAGCATTCATGCATGTTTTTTGGGTGGACCTTCTTTTATCAAGACAAAGATGACGCAAGTCGGAAACCGACAGTACTGCCCCGGCGCTCCTGCGAACTGTGGTCACGGTAGGAAACACGGCAGAACTTGGCTTCGCTGAGCCAAGAGCCGCCACGGATTACGAAACGGAGGCGCCTATACTTATAATCCGGCAGATCTACCCAAGCAGATCCATCATTGGGAGCACCATAATAATTTCTGTGCCAGCAATCTTCGCACCATTCCCAAATATTCCCGCTCATATCGTAGAGTCCACGCGAATTAGGCTTTCTGTTACCTACTGGATGAGTTCTTCCAGCGCTATTCTTGACGTACCAAGCATACTCTTCCAATTTTGAGTCTTTATCAGTCCCTGACCACATCTGTTGACTGCTTTTATCTCCCTCATATCGCCAATCGCTTTCGCCTACTAAATGTTGAGCAGAAAGAACGCTTGTCGGCCTCCAGCTAGCGCCTGCCGCATATTCCCACTCCGCCTCGCTCGGTAACCGGTACTGCCTGCCGCTGAGCTGGTTGAGCCGCTGGATGAAGCGCTGCGCATCGTCCCAGCTGACCATTTCCACCGGCAAGTCATCGCCCTTGAAACAGCTCGGATTATCCCCCATCACATAGCTCCACTGCCGCTGGGTGATGGGAAATTTGCCAAGCCAGAAGCCCGTGAGCGTCACTTTATGACGATCCTCTCCTTCCCCCATTACGAACGAGCCGCCCTGCACCTGCACCATTGGAAACAGAGCATCGATCATGTCCCCTAAAAACCTCCGCGCCTGGTCGAATTCTGCCGGAAAGTCCCGGTCAACTTTCCCCTCATACGCCTCCAGCGCCAGAAAATACTCCATAATCGACTTGTGCGCGAACTTCCACTGGCCCGCCGCATTGCGGCTGAGCAGGGAGCGGCTCTTCATCTCCTGCGGCTTCAGGTCCAGGCCTTCCTGCCCGGCCAGTTCCTCGAACACGGCGGCTTCCAGATATTGTCCCTGCTTCTGCTGGTGGCGTCCGTAGATGAGGCCGGCGACCGTACGGGAAAAGCGCAGCAGCTTCTGCCGATAGGCATCCTGCCCGCCGGGCGGCACGTGGGATTTGCGGCTCTCGCGTTCGATCCAAGCGTCCACGATGCGCTCGTACACCTGATGGCGGTACTGGTACTGCGCCCGGCCCTCCAGCAGGTCGTCGATATAGGCCAGGATCATGGGCCGGGCCATGAGGTCGCGGAAGTCCTGCACCAGCTTCCAGGCGCGCTGCCGCCGCGCATAGCGGAGGGGGAAGCGCTTCCGGAGGTAGCGGCGGATCTCCGGATCGGAAAACGGCGAGATGTACATCTTGTCGTACTCCGCATAGCCGCCGGGATCGCGGTACACCTTCGTGCTCAGCGGCTCCTGCGCCCCGGTGTCGAAGAACTGCGTGCGGCAGGTGATGATGACGGTGTGAAACTGCGCCGCAGCCTGCGTGAGGGCTTCGAGGCGGGCGGCTGTATGCGGGTGGCCCGCCTCGGGGTCTTCGTCCAGCGCGTCGAGCAGCAGGATGGCCTCGGGCTGCCCTTCGATCGCCTTGATCTTGCCCAGGACGTCCTGATCCCAGAGGGGCAGGTAGTGGATGGCATAGCCGGAACCGGGCGCCCAGGGGCGGAGCATCTGCCGCAGGCGGTGCCGCACGGCCAGGTTCACGAGGAAGGTGGTCTTGCCCATGCCGGCCCCGCCCAGCACGAGGTGAAAGCGCTCGGTCTCGTCTTTGTCCTGAAATACCCGCGTGAGGAAATACTTCAGGTAGTCCTCGGCGGGCTTCAGCTTTTTGAAGGTGCTCTGATCGTCGGGCGAGTCGCTCTGCACGCGGGTGCGCACGAAGTAGCGCAGGTAGTCCCGTATCTCCGCTGGCCGGAAGTAGGGCCGGAGCTGCCGCGCAGCTCGCCGCCGAAAATAGAGGCGCACCATCTGGACGATCAGCCAGCCGGCTCCCGAAAGGAGCAGGGCCAGCAGGGCCAGCAGTTCCTGGCAATGGGCCTGCCCCCATGCCCAGCCGCCGGGCAGGAGTCCGGCGCAGAGCTCGTCCTGAAATAATCCGATCAGTTCTTCCATGCGGGCTGCGTAGGGGAGTTGGCACAAATTGCAGAATTCGTGGCATCTGTGCAAGCTTTGCGGCTTTTCCCCGTCCCGCCGCTATCTTGCATGGAGCATCCGGCCCGGATGCGTTGCTGTTCCGACCTGCTGCCTATGCCTGATCACCCGCTTTGGTTCCGCCTCCTGCTGGACGAGACGCGCCGCCGCCTCCTGGAGGAGTCCATCCCCCGCACCCGCCGCTGCCTGGGGCTGCTTTCCGATGCCGAGCTCTGGCACCGCCCCAATGCGAACAGCAACAGCGCCGGCAACCTCATCCTGCACCTCTGCGGCAATGCCCGCCAGTGGATCGTGAGCACCCTCGGCGGCGAGCCGGACCTGCGCCGCCGCCAGGCCGAGTTCGACGAGCGGGGACCGGTGCCCCGCGGGGAGCTCGAAGCCCTGCTCAGCCGCCTCGACACCGACCTGCGCCGCACCCTCGATGTCCTGACCCCGGAGCAGGTGCTGGCCCGCCATTCCGTGCAGGTCTTCGAGGAAAGCGGCATGGCCATCCTCATCCACGTCGTGGAGCATTTCTCCTACCACGTGGGCCAGCTCACCTACCTCACCAAGGCCCTCAAGGACCTCGACACCGGCTACTACGCCGGCCAGCCGCTCGAAACGCCCGGCGCCTGAACGGCGTTAGGCAGGCCCCGGAATTCCCCGTATCTTTGCAGCTCAGAAGCAGAACGCTGCCGGAGAAGAAGGTTATGACGAAACGTACCGCACTGCTGCACGTCGAAGGGGTGCCCAATCCCAACGCCATCAAGATCGTGCTCGAAAACGGCATCCTTGCCGACGAGCCCTACGAATACCGCGACTACCGGGAGGCGGCCAGCTCGCCCCTGGCCCAGAATCTGCTCATGCTGCGCTACGTGGACCGGGTCTTCCTGAACCGGAACTACGTGACCCTCGTCAAAACGGGCGACCTGCCCCGCTGGGACGAGGTGCTGCCCGAACTGCGCGCTATTCTCCAGCAGCACCTGGAGGAAAACGAGCCCATCCTCTACCTCGGCGCGCAGTCCCTGCAGCACGCCCGCTCGGACGAGGTTGTGATGGAGCTGGCCCGCGACCTGCTGAACCGCTACATCCGCCCCGCCGCCCAGGAAGACGGCGGCGACATCGTGATCGAATCGTTCAGCGGCGGGGTGCTCAACCTCAACATGCACGGCGCCTGCCACCGCTGCCCCTACGCGCCCCAGACGATGAAGGAGGGGGTGGAAAAGGTGCTGATGGGCATGATCCCGGAGATCCGCAAAGTCACCGCCACCGGCAACCATGTCCTCTGACCTGCCGCAGCCGACTGAATTCCGCGATCTGGGCCGCATTGCCTACCGCGAGGCCTGGGATCTGCAGGAGGCGCTGCTGGCGGAGAATGTCCGCCTGAAGCTGGCTGCGCCGCGCGGCGCGTCCCCGCACAGCCTGGATACCCGCCATTATCTGCTCTTCTGCGAGCATCCGCACGTGTACACGCTCGGCAAAAGCGGCGATCCGGCGCATCTGCTCATCCCGGAGGCGCAGCGCGCAGCCCTCGGCATCGAGTATTACCGCATCAACCGGGGCGGCGACATCACCTACCACGGCCCCGGCCAGCTGGTGGGCTACCCCATCCTGGACCTCGAAAAGCTGCGGACCGACATCGGCTGGTACCTGCGCAGCCTGGAGGAGGCGGTCATCCGCATGCTGGAATCCTACGGGCTCGAAGGCGGGCGCATTGCCGGCGCTACGGGCGTGTGGATCGGCACGGAAGGAGCGGCCCCCCGCAAAATCTGCGCGATGGGCGTGCGCTGCAGCCGCTGGGTGACCATGCACGGCTTTGCGCTCAACCTCAGCCCCGACCTCGGCCTGTTCAGCCACATCGTGCCCTGCGGCATTTCCGACAAGGGCGTCACCTCGATGGAGGCCGAGCTGGGCTATGCGCCGGATCCGGAGGAGGTCAAAGCCCGGCTCCTGGATGGCCTGTGCGCGCTGCTGGGCCTGCGCGTGCAGCCTTGAGGCGCGCTGCCGCGAACATGGGCAGGGCTTGCTGCGTTATAGAAGTGCAGGCTGCGCAGCAGCATCCGGAGCCTTCCGCAAGGGAAAAGCTTGTACTTCCGCTTGCCCGGACCATCCGCAGGCGTAAATTTTCCGCTGTGCAGCCGCTGGTTTCCAGATGAAACGCGAAAAACGGCGGATCACCGCAGGATTCTTATTAAATTGCATATCCGGTTGTATCTCGCAGGGACGAAGCCGGATGCATGTGCCGGTCAGGTAAGATGGAGTAAACCCGTATGCTGAAGCAGAGCCAGTCGTTAAAACTCTTGCAGAAAATCTCACCGCAGCAGATTCAGCTGATCAAGCTGCTGCAGGTGCCGACGGCTGCGCTCGAACAGCGGGTGAAGGAGGAACTGGAGCGGAATCCGGCGCTCGAAGACACGCAGATGGGCTTTGGCGAAGAAAGCGCCCCGGAGCCGTACAGCGACCTGGATACGCCCGCTTCCCCGCCGGCGGATATGCCCGCCGAGCAGTCCAGTGCGGATGTCAACATCGAGGACTACCTCACCCGTGACAACGACTACGACCAGCGCACCCGGCTGGCCAGCAACGAGGACGACGAGGATGACTACGAAACGCCCATCGTCCAGCTGTTTACCCTCTACGACCAGCTCCAGGAGCAGCTCAGCCTGCTGAGCCTCGACGAAAAGTCGCTGACCATTGCGGAAAACATCATCGGCAATATCGACGAGGAAGGCTACTTCCGGGGCCGCAACGGCACCGACCCGGTCAAGGCCCTCGTGAGCTACCTGGCGTTCCGGCTCAACATGCGCGTGACAGCCGAGGAAGTGGAGCAGGTGCTGCATGAAATCCAGCGCTTCGATCCGCCGGGCGTAGGCGCCCGCGACCTGCAGGAGTGCCTTGTGCTGCAGCTCCGCCGCAAGGAGCCGACGCCTCATGTGCTGATGGCCATTACGGTGATCGAAAAGTACTTCGACGAGCTCTCCAAAAAGCACTTCAGCAAGATCCGGTCGAAGCTGGGGGTGAGCGAAGAGGAGCTGAAGGAGGTGTACACCATCATCACCCGCCTCAATCCCAAGCCCGGCGATTCGCAGACCGTCATCAAGCACGAGCATATCATTCCGGATTTTTCCATGACCACCGAGCACGGGCGCCTGCACATCCGCCTCAACGGCCGCAATGCGCCCGACCTCAAGGTCAGCCGGAACTATATCAACATGTTCCAGGAGTACAAGCGGCTCGACCGCAAGCGCAAGGATCCCAAGATCCGCGAGACCCTGGAATTCCTGAAGCAGCGGCTGGAAGCCGCGCAGTGGTTCATCGATGCCATCCGCCAGCGCCAGATCACCCTGCTCAAGACGATGGAGAGCATCGCCGACATGCAGCAGGAGTTTTTCCTCTCCGGCGGGGACGAGAAAAAGCTCCGGCCGATGATTCTCAAAGACATCGCGGAGCAGGTGGGGATGGATATTTCGACGGTGAGCCGGGTAGCGAACAGCAAGTATGTCGAAACGGAGTTCGGCATTTACCCGCTGAAGTTTTTCTTCACGGAAGGCATCGAAACGGAGGACGGCCTGGTTTCCAACCGGGAGGTCAAGAAGGCGCTGGAGGAAATCATCCAGGGCGAAAGCAAGCGCCGCCCGCTGTCGGACGACAAGATTGCGGACATGCTCAAGAAAAAGGGCTACAACATTGCGCGCCGCACCGTAGCCAAGTACCGCGAGCAGCTCGGCGTGCCTGTGGCGCGGATGCGGAAGGATATGTGAGCGGGACCTGAGCCGCAGGCACCGGAGCTTCGGCTGCGCTCAGCCGCCGGCCTGCAAGCCAGTCTCACTACCCAATACCCACTACTCAATACCCAATACCCACTACTCAATACCCCCCAAAGCAGTCTTCCTACTGACTACTTCCTGCTCCCGTGACCTTTGTCACCGCAGCACTCAACCCATTTCCCTATCTTTACGTTTATATGCACATGATGCTGCGCAGCATATCGGTCCTCCTTCTGGGGGTGTATCTGGCCCTGTCGGTCGGGGTGCGCGTGCATCTGCATTACTGCCTGGGCCGGCTGGCCTCCGTATCGGTCTATCTGGACCTCGCCGGCGACCCCGCCTGCGCCTGCGGCGCCCTGCAGGACTTCGCCGGCTGCTGCGACGACCGCAGCGGCGAGCTGAAGCTCGACACCGATCAGATCCAGGCGCCTGCCGCCGCATTTCACCTCCTCGCAGCCCCCGCTGCGCCGGCGCCGCAGCCCATCCTGCTGCCCCCGGCACCGCAGCCCTCGGCTGAAGCCCTCAGCACCCTGGCCGCAGGCGTCTCGCCGCCGCCAGGCCGCCCGCCCTTGTATGTGCTGCACAGGGCTTTCATCGACTACCTCTGAAGGGCCTTGGCCTGAACCGGTTCCGGCAGCCGCTGCCGGAAGCGGTTTCATGTCCGTCCAATTTTTCCCTTCAGCTATTCAACTGTCAGATCCGATGAAAGCCATTCTTATTTCTTCCCTCCTGCTGCTCGTCGCAGCTTTCCAGCCCCAGGCGCTCCAGGCCCAGGCGCCTGTCACCGCCAAATTCCAGGTATCCGGCGTCTGCGGGATGTGCAAAGCCCGCATCGAAGGCGCGCTCGATGTCAAGGGCGTCAAATTTGCCTCGTGGAGCAGCGAAGCCCAGGAGGTGACGGTCGTGTACAAGCCCGGCCAGATCACCGAGGACGCGCTGCACGCCCGCATCGCCGCCGTGGGGCATGACACCGGCAAGGTGAAGGCGAAGGACGAGGTGTACGCCAAGCTGCCTGGCTGCTGCAAGTACCGCAACGGCGTGCAGGTGCATTGATCCGGAAGGTGCGCGGCGCCATTGGCGCTGCGCGCCTGCCCATTGGACCGGGAGATACGACTGACGAGCATACCGCCGGGCGCAAATCCGGCAACTGCTGATACCTTATTATATATGCTACGCATTGCAGGCTTGATTGCCTTGTTGGGATATGGCGCCGCCCTGGCGCAGGAGCCGGACCGGCTGCAGGGGCGCGTGCTGGACCATGAAACCCGGCGCCCCCTGGCAGGCGCCATCCTCCGGCTGCCGGCGCTCCAGACCGGCACCTTCACCGACAGCGCCGGCCGCTTCGAGCTGCGCATCAGCCAGTTTCCGCAGCAGCTGATCCTGGCCTATGCCGGATATCAGGACGATACTGTCGAGGTGCACGCCGCCGGCACCGCCGAGTGGCTGCTCCGGGCCGACTATCAGGCCGCGGCGGTGCAGATCGAAGCGGCGCAGTCCGGCACGCGCATCGACCGCATGTCGGCCATGCAGGTGGAAATCCTCAGCGCCGGCGAGCTGACCAAAGCCGCCTGCTGCAACCTGTCGGAGTCCTTCGAGACCAATCCGTCGGTGGATGTGAACTTCAGCGACGCGCTCACCGGCGCCAAGCAGATTCAGCTGCTGGGCCTCGCCGGCCCCTATACCCAGATCACCCGCGAGAGCATGCCCGGTATCCGGGGGCTCTCCACAGGCATCGGGCTGGACTATGTGCCCGGCTCCTGGATCGAAAGCATCCAGATTTCCAAAGGCGCCGGCTCGGTGGTCAACGGCTACGAAGCCGTCGCCGGCCAGATCAACGTGGAGCTGCGCAAGCCCTTCGACCAGGAATGGCTGCACGTGAACGGGTACATCGGGCAGGGCGGGCGCTACGAAGGCAATGTGGCGGTCAATCAGTCCCTGAACGAGCGATGGGGCATGGCCCTGCTGGCGCATGCCAGCCGCCGCACCCGCACGCACGACCAGAACGGCGACGGGTTTCTGGACATGCCCCGCACGCGGCAGTGGAATGTGCTCCAGCGCTGGCGCTACAGCGGCCCCGGGGGCCTCGAGTTCCAGGCAGGGCTGCATGCCATGCAGGATGTGCGCCAGGGCGGGCAGATGGGCTTTCATGAAAACCTTTCGCCCATTGGCGACCCCCACCAGGACCATCAGGACCTCTATGGCCTGGAGCTGCGCGCCGCCCAGGCCGGCGCCTGGTCCAAGCTGGGCTACGTGTTCCGCGGCAAGCCCATGACCAGCATCGGCCTCCAGCTTTCGGCCTCCCGATACACCCAGGAGGCCTACTTCGGGCGCACCCGCTACGAAGGCGAGCACCGCAACGGGTACGCGAACCTGATCTACCAGTCCATCATCGGTACGACCAATCACCAGTACCGCATGGGCATGAGCCTGCTCTACGACCAGTTCGGCGAGCTGTTCACCAGCCTGCCCTTCAGCCGGCGGGAAGTCGTGCCGGGGGCATTCGCGGAGTATTCGTACCAATGGCCGGACAAGTTCAGCCTGGTAGCAGGCCTCCGGGCCGACCGGCACAACCTCTTCGGCTGGTTTGTCACCCCGCGCCTGCATGCGCGCTACGCGCCGGACAGCAAGACCGTGCTCCGGGCGTCCATCGGGCGGGGGCAGCGCACGGCGAATGTGTTTGCGGAATACAGCGGCGTCATGGCCAGCTCGCGCATCTTCAGCGTGCCGGGCAGCACCGCCTACGGCCTGCAGCCGGAGGTAGCCTGGAATACCGGCCTGACCCTCAGCCGGGATTTCCGGCTCGACTACCGCCCCGGCCAGGTGGCGGCAGAATATTACTACACCTGGTTCACGCAGCAGGTGGTGGCCGATCTCGATGCCAGCCCGCAGGCCATCCGGTTCTACAACCTGGAGGGCCCCTCCTTCGCGCACAGCGTGCAGGTAAGCGCCTCGTACGAAGCCGTGAAGCGGCTGAATCTGCGCGCCGCATGGAAATACCAGCAGGTGCAGGTCACCTACGCCGCCGGGCTGCGCGAGCGGCCCTTCGTGCCGCAGCAGCGCGGATTCTTCAATGCGGAGTACAAAACCCGCAGCGGCTGGCATGCGGACCTGACCTGGCAGTGGACCGGCAGCCAGCGGCTGCCTGATACCGAGGCCAATCCGGAAGCCTATCAGCGGCCTGCGCAGACCCCGGGCTTCATGACCGTGCACGGCCAGCTTGCGAAGCGATTCGAGCGCCTGGGGCTGGATCTCTATGCCGGGATCGAAAACGCGCTGGACTACACGCAGCCGCAGCCGATCATCGCGCCGGGCAATCCCTATGGCCCCTATTTCGATGCGTCGATGATCTGGGCGCCCATTTTCGGGCGGATGTGGTATGCGGGCTTCCGGTGGAGCCTGCGGCGGGCGGAGTAGGAACGGCGCAGGCCGGGATGGGATGCATATGTTTGTGCGCCGGGAGCTTGCTTCCGGCGCGCATTTCCCGTAGTTTACGTGACTGTTAATTTATCGACCTGCTTTTGATGTGAGCCCGGCCCTGCGTAAGATCGTAACAGAGAAGCTGAAGCAGCGAATGATGAATAACCGGCTCCCATCGTCCGTATGGCTATCCCTGGGGCTGTCTGCCTTGTTTACGGTGGTCTATCTGGCCCTCGAATCGCTGCATGTGGGGCTGTCCGATTTCATGCTGTACGAAGGGCTGATCTTCTTTCTGATCTGTTTTTTCAGCCTCAGCCTCACCCTGGAATGGGTCGTATTCCGCCGGCTCAAAAGCGTGACGACCGGCAACCAGCGCGAGATCAAAAAGCTCAAAGACCTCGAAGCCTACCGCCGGGAATTTCTGGGCGATGTCTCGCACGAGCTGAAGACCCCGATTTTCGCCGTGCAGGGATTCATCCACACCCTGATGGACGGTGCCATCGACGATGACCGGGTGCGGATCAAGTTTCTCAAGAAAGCCATGAAAAACGCCGACCGCCTGTCGAGCCTCGTGCAGGACCTGCTCATCATCACGCAGGCCGAGTCGGGGGAAATGGATCTGAAGATCCGGCGGTTTTCGATTTTCGAGCTGGTCAACGACGTCATCGATTCGCTGGAGTATAAATTCACCAAGAAAAACCGCAACGTATCCTGCCGTATCCTGCCCAACGGCCACGAGCAGACGCTGGTGCTGGCCGACCGGGAGCGGATCCAGCAGGTGCTGACCAACCTGGTGGACAATGCCATCAAATATGGGGATTCGGAAGGCATGGTGACCATCATGCTGGAGACCCGCCAGGCGCCGGGCAAGCTCTACATCAGCGTCCAGGACAACGGCCCCGGCATCGACGCGGAGCATCTGGAGAAAATTTTCAACCGCTTTTACCGGGTGGACAAGAGCCGCTCGCGGGAGAAAGGCGGCACCGGCCTGGGCCTGGCCATCTGCAAGCACCTGCTGAAGATGCATGGCGAGGAAATCGAGGTGCACAGCATCGTGGGCGAGGGCACGAACTTCGCATTTACACTCAAAATCGCCAATTAATCTCCCCGGTTCCAACATCGGGAAATCCGGAAATCGGAAACGATTTCTGCATACGGCATATTGCAAACAATGAACTGGTAATCAGCTTATTGTTACCTTTTTTCGAGGAATTGCTACCGGATTGTGAAGCCCAGGCGGCGCTGCCGGTTGGATTTTTGATCAAAACCCTCTTATATTTCTAACATTCAATACGTCAACTAAGCTGACATGAAGCATTTTTTTACGTGTGTAATGGTATTGGCATGGATGAGCTACCAGGCGGTCGCTCAGCCGTGTATCAGCACCTACCCGTACCTGGAAAATTTCGAGAATGGCCAGGCAGGCTGGACCTCAGGGGGCACAAGCAGCACCTGGGCATTCGGCACGCCGGCCAAAGGCGTCATTATCGGTGCGGCTTCAGGTGTGAACGCATGGGTCACAGGGGGATTGGGCACTGGCACCTACAATGCCAGCGAAAACTCGACCGTGACCAGCCCCTGCTACGATTTCACCACGCTTACCAACCCTCAGATCAGCCTGAGCGTGTGGTGGGAGAGTGAATTCAGCTGGGACGGCGCTGCGCTGCAGGCATCGACCGACGGCGGCTTCAGCTGGGTCACCATCGGCAACGTGGGCGATCCGGTGAACTGGTACACCGACGGTACGATCAACGGCAACCCTGGCGGGCAGCAGAAAGGCTGGTCGGGCCGGGTGAACAGCAACAACGGATCCAACGGCTGGCTGACTGCCGAGCATGCGCTCACCGGCCTCGCCGGCCAGGCCAACGTGCGCCTGCGTATCGCCTTCGGCGCAGATCCCTCGGTGCAGGACGACGGCTTCGCCTTCGACAACATCCAGATCTACGATCCTTCGCCCAACGACTTCAAGCTCATCAGCCTCACGGTGCCCGTGCAGAACTGTACGTACGGCAGCACCCCCATCACGATGCGCTATACCAACGTGGGCAGCACGCCGTTCAGCAACATCCCGCTGAGCTATCAGGTGGATGGCGGCACGGTCATCACGGAAACAACCTCGGCTACGCTGAACCCCGGCGATACCGCCGTGTACACCTTCACCGCGCCGGGCAGCTTCCCCCTCCCCAACACCTTCTACTCCGTGAAAGGCTGGGGCTCGCTCGCCAACGACGGCAACGTGCTGAACGACACGCTGTTCAACAGCTTCATCACGCCGCTTCTCGCGCCGCTGCCCTTCGTGGAGACCTTTGAGAACTTCACTCCCGGCACCCCCGGCGTGCTCAACAACGGCTGGACCAGCCAGGGCTCTTCGGCCACGGCAGGCTGGCAGGTGGACATCAACGGCACCCCGACCGGCTCCACCGGCCCCAGCACCAACCACACCCCCGGCGGCCAGGTCTATATGTTCCTGGAGGCCAGCGGCGGCGCCAACGGCTCCAGCTACCGGCTTTTCTCGCCCTGTATCGACCTCGGCGGCACAGTTACGCCGCGCCTCACCTTCTGGTACCACATGAACGGCGCCACCATGGGCACCCTACAGGTATATGCCATCGCAGGCGGTGTCAGCACCCAGGTGTTCAGCCTCTCCGGCCAGCAGCAGCCGCTCGAAACCTCGCCCTGGCTGCAGGCGCAGGTGGATCTGACGCCCTTCGCCGGACAGGTGGTGCAGCTGGAGTTCCGCGCTATCAAAGGCACCGGCATCACCGGCGACCTCGCCATCGATGATGTGGAAGTAAGCAACCCGCCCCCCGTGGATGCAGGTCCGCTGTCCATCCTCAGCCCAGCCGGCAGCGCCTGCTACGGCGCTACGGAAACTGTCACGGTGCGCATCCGCAACTTCGGCAACCAGCCCCTCGACTTTTCCGCCACGCCGGTCACGGTCGGTGCCCTGATCACCGGCCCCGGCGGCCCGCAGAACATCAGCACCACGGTCAACGTCGGCACGCTGCCGCTCCTGGGCGACCTGGACGTAGCCATCCCGGCCCCCGCGAATCTGGCTGTGCCCGGCGCGTACACGCTCAAGGCCTATACCAGTGCCGCCGGGGATGCCAACACCCTGAACGACTCCCTCAACGGCGCAGCGACCTCGCTGCCGGTGATTTCGGGCGCGTTTACGGAGAACTTCGAGACCTTTACGCCCGGCTCGCCCGGTACGGTGGCCAACGGCTGGACCCGCAACGCCACCAGCACCTTCAACTGGTACGTAAGCAGCACCTCGACGCCTTCGGCCAACACCGGCCCTACGGCGGACCATACGCCCAACGGGATTGTCTACATGTTTACCGAGGCTTCGTTCGGGATTCAGGGCGATGTGACCAACCTGATCAGCCCCTGTATCGACCTCAGCCCGCTGAGCGCGCCCAAGATGGAGTTCTTCTACCACATGGCAGGCCCGAACATGGGCACCCTGCAGGTGCTGGTGAAGCAAGGGGTAACCGAAACGCTCGTCTGGACCCTCAGCGGTCCGCAGCAGCCCTTCGAAACCTCGCCCTGGGACAGCGCTGTGGTGGATCTCTCGCCTTTTGCGAGCGGCACCATCCAGCTGGTCTTCCGCGGCATCCGGGGCGCGAGCTTCGATGGCGACATGGCCATCGACGACATCCGGATCTTCCAGCCTGCACCGATCGACGTGGCTGCCGGCAATATCCTGACGCCTGTCACCGCCTGCGGCCTTACAGCTGCCGAGCAGGTGCAGGTGCAGATCATCAACGCCGGTTCCGCTCCGCTGACCAACATTGTGGCTTCGTTCTCGGTCAATGGCGGCCCCTTCACGGCTCCGGAGAACGTGCCCGGCCCGCTGGCACCCGGCGCGACGCTGAACTATACCTTTGCTGCAACGGCCAACCTCGCAGCCGCCGGCACCTACACCATCACGGTCGATGTGGACCATACCAGCCCGGCTGATACCGTGCAGGGCAACAACACTTCGTCCAAGACGGTGACCAACTTCGGCGCCGCAGTGTCCACCTATCCGTACCTGGCCGACTTCGAGGCAGGCCCCGCAGGCTGGACGGCAGGCGGCACCAACTCCTCCTGGGTGCTCAGCACCCCGGCGATGAGCGTGATCCAGGGCGCTGCCAGCGGCGTGAACGCCTGGAATACCGGCGGCGCTGCCGGCACGGGCTACGGCCCCAGCGAGCAGTCCTTTGTGCTCGGCCCCTGCTTCAACTTCACCAGCCTGGCCGCACCGATCGTGCGCATGGACATCTGGTGGGAGTCGGAAACCAACTGGGACGGCGCCGTGCTGCAAAGCTCCATCGACGGCGGTACGACCTGGCAGACCGTGGGTGCCTTCGGCGACCCGAACAACTGGTACAACGAAGACTTTACCATTGCGCAGCCCGGCGGCTCTTCGGCCAGCTGGTGCGGGTACTTCGGCAACGGCTCCAACGGCTGGGTGACGGCTGAGCGTGCGCTCACCGGCCTGGCAGGCCAGCCCTCGGTGCGCCTGCGCATTGCCTTCGGCTCCGATGCATCGGTGCAAAGCAACGGCTTTGCCTTCGACAACTTCCAGATCTTCGACCCGCCGCCCTTCGAGGCAGCTGCGGCAGCCCTCGTAGCCCCGGTATCGGCCTGCGGCCTCACCAGCAGCACGGCAGTTACGGTCAGCTACGAAAACCTGGGCTCGCAGAGCTTCAGCACCATCAGTCTCTCCTACCAGATCAACGGCGGCACGCCGGTGACGGAGACGGTTAACCAGACGGTGGCTCCCGGCGCTACGGCGAACTACACCTTTACCACGCTTGCCAACCTGGGCACGCCCGGTTTGTACACCTTCAACGTGTGGGTGACCCTGCCCAATGATACGGTCAACGACAACGACACCCTGGCCGGCGTTCAAGTGCAGCATATCCCGACGATCTCGGTGTTCCCCTACGAGGAAGGCTTCGAGAACGGCCCCGGCGGCTGGCAGCCCGGCGGTGTCAACGGCACCTGGGCCCTGGGTACGCCCGCCAAGACGGTGATTCAGGGTGCCGCATCCGGCGTCAATGCCTGGGTGAACGGCGGCCTCACCGGCCAGTACAACAACAACGACCAGTCCTTCGTGCTCGGTCCCTGCTTCAACCTGAGCAGCCTGATCGCTCCGGTGATCCAGCTGGACATCTGGTGGGAGTCGGAAACCAACTGGGACGGCGCGGTGCTCCAGTCTTCGATCAACAACGGCGTTACCTGGCAGACGGTCGGTGCCTTCGGCGATCCGAACAACTGGTACAATGAAGATGCGACGATCTCGCAGCCCGGCGGCTCTGACGACAGCTGGTGCGGCTATCTCGGCAACGGCTCTAACGGCTGGGTCACGGCTCAAAATGACCTGAGCGGCCTCGGCGGCCAGTCTTCCGTGCTGCTGCGCATTGCCTTCGGCTCGGATGGATCGGTGATCGGCAACGGCTTCGCCTTCGACAACCTCCGCATCTTCGACCGCCCGCCCTTCGATGTGGCGCTGGCTGCCATGACTTCCCCCATCGACGGCTGTAACCTCGGCACCTCGCTGCCGGTGACAATCGCCGTCTCCAATGAAGGTACGCAGCCGATCACCTCGCTGCAGGTATCCTACCGCATCAACGGAGGTGCCCCGGTCACCGAGACCGCTACCGTGAACATCGCGCCCGGCGCAAACGGCGTGTACACGTTCACCTCCACCGCCAACCTCTCCACGGTCGGTGCCTATACCTTCGACTGCTGGGCCATCCTGGCGGGCGATACGCTCAACAGCAACGATACCCTCGCAGGGATCGTGGTAGAGCACGTGCCTACGATCAGCAGCTTCCCCTATGAGGAGAGCTTCGAGCTGGGCACCGGCGGATGGGTGGCAGATGGCACCAATTCCTCCTGGGCACTGGGCACGCCTGCGAAGGCGATCATCCAGGGCGCTGCTTCCGGCGTAAACGCATGGACCACCGGCGGCCTGGGCACCGGCACCTACAACTCCGGCGAAGAATCCTTCGTGGTGAGCCCCTGCTTCAACTTTACCGGCATTGCCAACCCGGTGATCCAGCTGAGCATCTGGCGCCAGACCTTCTTCGACGACGGCGCTGTACTCCAGGCCTCCATCAACGGCGGCGCTACCTGGGTGACCATCGGCGGCCTCAACGATCAGGTAAACTGGTACAACACGACCTTCTTCGGCAACCTGCCGGGCGGATCGCCTGCCGGCTGGGGCGGAAGCTCCAACGGCTGGGTGACGGCCCGCCGCCCGCTGACCGGTACCGGCAACCAGGCCAACGTGCGCGTGCGCATCTTGTTCGATGCCAATACCGGCGCCCAGAGCGACGGCTTCGCCTTCGACAAGATCTTCATCTACAACCTGCAGAATGAAGACCTCGGCGTAGCCTCGGTGGTGGATCCGATCGCAGAAATCTGCAGCACGGACTCCGCAACGGTGGAAGTGGAAATCGTCAACTACGGCCTCCTGCCCCAGACCAACATCCCGGTCACGGTGCAGGTCAGCGGTCCGCAGCCGGCTACGATCAGCGGCGTCTTCACCGGCACCGTCAACCCCGGCGACACGGCCAGCTTCGTCGTAGGCACCTTCGACGCATCGCAGGGCGGCCTCTTCGAGCTGTCTTCCTACGCAGCCTTCCCCGGCGACACCACCAGCTTCAACGACTCGACGGTGTTCAACGTCACGGTCACGCTGACGGCTACGGAACCGATCGTCTTTGCAGACTCGATCTGCGCGACCGATTCGGCTTCCTTCACCCTGATGGCGATGGGCCCCGGCGGCACGAGCATCGTGTGGTATGACCAGCCCGGCGGCAGCATCATCGCCGAAGGCGATACCTTCGTGACGCCGATCCTGACAGCCAACACCACGTACTACGCGCAGGCCGCCAACCTGGTGAGCAACTCGTCCTTTACGCCGGAAAGCAACACCATCGGCGGCGGCGGGTTCTATACCTTCTTCAGCGACGGTCTGGTGTTTACGGCTGAACAGGCCTTTACGCTGAACTCGGTGCGGGTGTATCCGCAGAGCGCAGGCACTATTGTGGTGAACCTGTTCAATAGCGCGGGTGCCCTGGTGACCAGCTCTCCCTTCTCCTTCGGCGGCACCGTGCCCGACACCGTGCTGAGCCTGAACTGGGAAATCCTGCCGGGCACCGACTACGAGATGAACCTGGCTGGTACGACGCTTGCCGTCGGCGGCGTATTCCGCAACACCAGCGGTGCTGTGTATCCGTACACCGTGCCGGGTGTGGTCTCCATCACCGACGCCATCAACGGCCTCGGACCGAGCGGATTCTACTACTTCTTCTACGACTGGAGCATCACGGCGCTGGGCTGCCCGAGCGGGCTGGTACCGGTGACGGCGACCTTCCTGCCGCCGGTCGCGGTGAACCTCGGACCGGATGGTACGCAGTGCGAAGGCTTCGAACTCGATGCCTTTGAGCCGACGGTGGTCAGCTACCAGTGGAACAACGACCCGAACCTGAACACGCCGACCCTGCCCGTGTCGCAAACCGGCATCTATACCGTACAGGTCACCAACAACTTCGGTTGTACGGGTGCCGACACGGTGGTGCTGATCGTGATCCCGAGCCCCGACGTGGATCTGGGTCCGGATACGACCAATTGCGGTTCGCTCGTGCTGAGCGCTGGCAACCCTGGCGCCACCTACCTCTGGTCCACCAACGCCAACACCCAGACGATCAACGTGACCCAAAGCGGCACCTACGCCGTGACGGTGACGGCGCTGGGCTGCCCGGCGACGGACTCGGTGACGGTGACGATCAATGCGCTGCCGGAAGTGGATCTGGGCCCGAACCAGACGACCTGTCTGCCGCTGACCCTCGACGCTGGCAACCCTGGCTCCACCTACCTCTGGTCCACGACGGAAACGACCCAGACCATCTCGGTCGTGCCGCCCACTGCGGGCTCTCAGGTGGTGAGCGTGACGGTGACCAGCCCGCAAGGCTGCGAGACCACCGACCAGATCACCCTCTTTGCCGGGGTGCCGCCGGTCGTGAACCTGGGCCCCGATGCAGCCGGCTGCGACTCTGTGCAGCTGACTGCCGATGTGCTGAACGTGAACTATCTCTGGTCCACGGGCGCTACGACCCAGTCCATCTTCGCTACGGCATCCGGAACCTACTCGGTGACGGTGTCCGACGCGCAGGGCTGCGAAGCAACCGACCAGATCGTGGTGACGGTCAGCGAAACGCCTGAAGCCGCAGCTTCGTTCGAAAACAACGACTACGACTTCACGATCAACTTCGTCAACCAGTCCACCCCCGCTGCGGGCGCGACCTACTCCTGGGACTTCGGCGACGGCTCTGCGGGCAGCTCCGCAGCCAACCCCGTCCACACCTATCAGTTCCCCGGGTCCTTCCTGGTGACGCTGACGGTCCGCAATGAGTGCGGCGTGGATACGGTCAGCTTCGTGGTCGGCGGTGTGAACATCGATGAAGATGCCTTCGCCCGTGCCTTTACCGTGTCTCCGAACCCGAACACCGGTGTATTCTTCCTGATGAATGAAAACATCAAGGCGGAATCCCTCGTGATCGATGTGATCGACGCGCATGGCCGGGTGATCCAGTCTGAAACGCAGTCGTATCTGAATGGCGAGCTCCGTCACAAGATCGACCTGACCCGCCATGCAGAAGGCCTCTATACCCTGCGGATTTCCGACGGGCTGCGGACGGTCTTCAAACATGTGGTCCGCGAATAAGCGGAAGACCCGATGATTAGATGCCGCGCCCCGGACGGGGCGCGGCTTTTTTTATCCCCGTGCTGCACCCGGCTGAAATGCAGGCTTGTAGATTACGCGCGCATTTGTTTTTTTTGCGGACCATTTGTTTAACCCGTCATCTATGGCAGACAAGACCAAAGCGAACGAGATCCAGGAAGAGCCGAAAAAAGCTGCGCAGCAGGAAGAACCAACCGCACGGGTCTCGGTGGAACAGTTTGTCCAGAAGTACCGGCAGCCGCTGCTCATCGGCGGCGGGGTGCTGGCAGCCTTGGTGCTGGGATTGATCGGGTACCGCCTCTGGAAAGGCTCTCAGAATACGCAGGCCCAGGCGGAAATGTATCAGGCCGTGTATTACTTCGAGGCCGATTCCATGCAGAAGGCCCTCGACGGCGACGGCCAGTATCCGGGGTTCCTCGAAGTTTCCGAATCCTATGGCGGCACGGACGCAGCCAATCTGGCCAACTACTATATCGGCGTCATCTACCTCAAGCAGGAGAAATACCAGGAGGCAGCCGAATACCTCGAAAAATTCTCCCACGGCGACCACCTTCTTTCGATGGCGGCGCACCGGGCCCTGGGAGCTGCCTATGAAGGCCAGGGCGAACTCGAAAAGGCCGCCAGCCTGTACGAACGTGCTGCCCGCACGCCGGCCGAGACGGAGGCCCTGACGCCCTATCTGCTTATGCAGGCTGCCAATGCCTACGAGGCGGCAGGCAACACCAGCCGTGCGCTGAGCCTGTACCGCGAGATCCGGAAGAGCTTCCCGCTGAGCGATGAGGCAAATGAGGTTGAAAAATATATCGGCCGCCTCAGCGATGAGCCCTGACGCAGCACACGATCTCTCCGCGATCCGCTATCAGGCCGGCAAATCCCACGGTGCCGACCGGATCGTGATTGTGGTCAGCAAATGGAATACGTCCGTGACCGAGGCGCTCTATCAGGGCGCCTTGTCCGTGCTGCGCGAGGTCGGGGTGCGGCAGGAGAATATCCTCCGGTACGACGTGCCCGGCTCCTTCGAGCTGCCGCTGGGGGCCGTGCTGGCTCTCAACAAATACTTCAACCTGGACGGAGTCATCTGTCTGGGCTGTGTCATCCAGGGCGAAACCCGGCATTTCGAGTTCATTTCCCAGGCGGTAGCCCAGGGGCTGATGCGCGTTTCGCTGGATTACAAGCGGCCTGTCGTGTTCGGCGTGCTGACCACGGACACCCAGGCGCAGGCGGAGGCCCGCGCAGGCGGGGCGCTCGGCAACAAGGGAGCGGAGGCAGCGGTGGCGCTGCTTGAAATGATTGATCTGGAGCGCTTGTAATACAGCCGCCCGGCCGGCGGCGCATGAGTTGAGCCATGAACCTTCTGTTTCGCTTGCTGGCGCACGGAGGTGCGCTGCTGCTTGCCTGGATGCACGTGCCTGCGCTGGCGCAGTACTACGGAGCCGCGCCGCCAGTGTCTGAACGTTCGGCGCTGCATCTGACCGGCGGCGCTGCCTGGATCCGGGGCGATGTGCAGGCCGATCCCCGCTCGGCCCAGGGCGGCCTGGCATGGGTGCGGCCCTATAACCGCATCCTGGACCTTTCGGTATCCATCCAGGCCGGGCAGGCCTTTGGCCTGGGTCTCGGCCCCAGCACCGGGTTCCGCTTCAATTCTGCCTACAACGGCGAGGCGCACCCCGGCCTGGGCTACGACAGCACGGCTGCCGTACACCTCAGCTACCGCTGCCGCTACGGGGTGCTGGGCGCCGGCATGGCCGTGAACCTCAACCGGCTGATCGACCGGCGCGGCGCCGGCAGCTGGGACCTCTACGTGCTGGGCGGACTGGGTGCGCTTTTCAGCCGTACAGCGATGGACGCCATGCAGGGCGATGCCCAGCCCTATGCGCGCTACGACTTTTCCGGCGTGCCTGCGGATGCTGGCCCGGAGGCACGCACGGCGCTGCGCAGCCTGCTCGACGGGCAGTATGAAACGCCCGGCCAGCGCGACCGCATCTCCGATACGTTTGTGGGCGGCTATGCCGTGCATTCTGCTGCCCAGCTGGGCGCCGGCCTGCGCCTGGCCCTTGGGCAGGACTGGCTGATCGGAGCCGAGCTGCGCTACTGGATGCCGGGCGACGATCTGCTGGATGGCCAGCAGTGGACAGACGGCAATCAGCCCAGCACCAGCAAGGACCGGCTGATACAGGCCGGGCTGACGCTGGGCCGCAGGCTCTGACATGCATCAGCCGGCCTTGCGGGCCGGCTGGCAGATGCGTTGTTGTACAATCAGTCTGTTGCCTGCTCAGGGCTTGGGATACAGAATCGTCGCACTGGGCACGGCCTTGGCCGACACCTCGCCGAATACCTTCTGGATCACCTCCGGCCCCAGGCCGATCATGGCGGGGTTGTCCGGGCGGAGCCGGGCAATTACTTCCAGCTGAATATAGCCCTGTTTGCCTGGCGTCTCCAGCAGCACCTTGCTGCCGATGGGCAAGGACTTATGGTAGGCATAGTAGATATTCTTCGCACCTTTAGCCTTCACTGGCTGAATGGTGCCGGTTTCCGTGATGCGGATAAAGGACTTTCCGGTAGCCATGTCGACCACTTCCTGTTCGGATACCCGGTAATACGGCGCAGGCTGCGTAACCCGGGCCGCTGCGGCAGGCGCTGCGGGTGCCGCAGGCTGCGGACGGGCTGGCTGCGGACGGGCTGGCTGGCTGGCTGGGGTTTGCAGATCGCTGAGGTTGCCGGCGGGCTGCTGGGGAGCGGCCGGGGTACTGGGATAGCGGAGGTATTCTTCGCCCGGCGACAGCTGGGGTGCATAGGCATAGGTTTCCTCGATGGCATCCTTCACGACCTGAGCCATGGAAGAGTTGAGGAAGCCGCGCATCGAACCGATGCGTTCGAGCGCGGTACGGCGTGCAGCCGGATCCTGGGTTTCCATGGCCTTGGCCATCATGGCAGCGATTTCCAGGTCGCCCTGCTCGACGCTGAGGTTGTCGTAGCCCTGAACCCAGCCTGATTTCTCCTTCTTTTTTCCGACGAGATATACCCAGTCTTCGCGGAAATCGGTGAGAATGGCGATTTCGCCGGCGGCGAACTGCTGGCCGGTGGCGGCAGCATTGACCTGCGGCTTGGCATAGACCTGGACAGGATTGAGCACTACAACGGGGCCGCCGTGCTTGACGAGCAGCTGCTCGTTGACCCAGCCGGTTTTTCCGTCGCGCGTCTCGACGCGGACGAACACCGTATTCTCCTCCTGGACGAAACGCTTTTCGCCGAGGGACTTCACTTCTTCGGTAAACACGACCGTACCCACGCTGCGGTTGTAGCGGCCCGGATTTTCGAGCAGCGAGATGGAACTCCAGGCGCAGACATAGGATTCGCCGGGGGTGGAAACACTGGCAAATTCTTGCGCATGCACAGCAAGGGGCGCCGCAGCCAGGCCGGCGGCGAGCAGCGCGGTTCGGGTCTTCAGGAGGCAGGTGCGGATCATGCGGGCCTGATTAGATTATTTTGTGCATAAAATAAAAGATTCATGCAATAATACGAACAAATCCTGGAGAATATCAAGTTGATTTTGATTTGTTTACCTGCCTGTACTTCGAGTAACCCTGCAAGCAGGGTCAGGGCTGGATCAGTTCGGCAGGATAAAAAATCGTCACCTGTCCCGGGCTGCGGGAGCCAAACAGGGCCTCCATGCACTCGCGCGAGAGGCCCACGACATTCGGATTGTCGGACCGGAGGCGGTTGACGACCTGCAGATCTACGAATCCGCTGTTGCCGGGCACCTGAATGCGGACGGTGGAGCCGATGGGCAGGGATTTGTGGTAGGCATAGTATACCGACCGGGGCTGATCGGGCCCTTTGACCTCGTAGGCGCCCCCGGTTTCGAAGATGTATGCGATCTCGGCGCCGGTGCTTTCATCGATCATGCGCTGGGTACGCAGGGCCGGCTGAGTGGGCGGAGCCACCGCAGGCAGCACCGCCGAGCGCGATACCGAACGGGCAGCCGGCTCCTGCTGGACGGGTGCCAGCTGGGCAGGTGCCGGCCGGGCAGGCGCATCGGCATACACAGGCGCAGGCGGCAGGCGGCGTGCCTCATCGGCCTGGGCAGCAAAGGATGCGGCCAGCGGCGAGCGGGCGTCCTGGGCCAGGCCGGCAATGGCCTGCATCCGTTCGGTCCGGCGCAGCGGATCTTTCTCGCTGCGCGCCTGGTTCATCAGGGCGCACAGCTCGATGTCCCGGACATCGGTGCTGATGAGATCCAGGCCCTGAATCCAGCCGGATTTTTTGCGCTCCAGCCCGATCAGGCTGATCCACTCGCCCGCAGTCGCTTCCAGCACGACCAGCTCGCCCGCCTCGAAGCGGGTAGCGGTGATCGTAGAAGGCGTTGCAGGCCGCTTGTAGATCACCCCTTCGCCCAGCACCACTGCCGGGCTCCCGCCGGGGATGGTCAGATACTCGTGCACCCACCCGGTTTTGCCGTCGGCAGTCCGGATGCGGATGTAGGTGCGTTTTTCCTCGGGCAGATAGGCCTTGTCACCCATGAATTCGACTGCTTCGCCGAACTGGATCACAGAGGTATTGGCCCCCGTTTTGCCGGGCGCATCTTTGACCGGCACATTGTTCCAGACACAGGTGTACAGCGCGGGATCTGCGGACGCCTGCGCCACAAGTGCAGGCAGGGCCGCCAGCATACAGCAGGCAAGGAGAAGAGCGGACTTCAAAGACTTCATAGGGTAAAAATTCCTGCACTGGGATGAAAAGCAGCAACTTTCCACAGCAGAGAACGTGTAATTATAGGATTTCTTGCAGAATGTTTTGGGATTTACCTTAAAAATACTTAACATTGTATGAAGCAGAATTGGAATGCGTATCCCTTTATCCGGGTTTCAGGCCGTTAAAAACCGGTCTGGAAGATCATAAGTATTTGGCCTTGCCTCTACTTGTATGTTCTTTTCCAATATTCACCCAAATACTGTACGCTTATGACTTCTCCTGTGAGATTTCCGGTTGCCCGCCTTTCGGGGCGTGAGCTGGTGCGTCTCTGCAACGAAAAGCTGGTTTGCGCAGCGCGCGATTTGGCCGAATTTACCCAAAACGGCATCAACGCGAACTTTATCGTATCCCTCGCCCTCAAATGCGAGACCCTGGAGGCGATGCAGCAGCAAACACAGGGCCAGCACACTGTGCAGCCCCTTGAACAGGAATTGCAGGAAGCGGTAAGCCGTATCTGTGATGTCGGCCAGCAGATCTGGTCCGACAATCCCGTCAAACGGCGTGATTATGCAGTTCATGCGGCCTGATCCCTTCCCCACGGGTCCAGCCAGCCTTACCTTATACGGCGGAGCGCAAGCTCCGCCTTTTTTATTGCCCCGCCGCAATCCTGCGCACTGCCCCGGCGAAGCGGCTCATGTCTTCGGCGCGGGTATAGATCTGCGGCGAAATGCGGATGCCGTCCGCCTGCGGATGCCCGGCCTGCATCACCAGCATCCGGTGCTCCTGCAGCAGCCTGCTGCTCAGGGTGCCCGCCGGCATCCCCGCTATCCGCAGCGCCGACATGGCGCAGGCATGCGCATTGTCCTGCCCGGTCAGCAGCGAAATGCCCGGCACTGCTGACAGCGGCCCCATCCCAAGCTGGCGCAGATAGCGCAGCCGCGCCATTTTCACCTCGGCCCCCAGGTGCTCGTGCAGATCCAGCGCCTGGTGCAGCGCCAGCTCCGCAGCGATGGAGCGGGTGCCCAGGTGCTCGAACTTCCGGATCAGCGCCTCCTCGCCGTCCGGCGCCGGAAAGAGCGGCCAGAGCTCCGGAATCCGGTCCTCGCGGACATACAGCAGCCCGGTGCCCGGCGGCCCGCAGAGCCATTTATGCAGGCTGGCAGCGAAGTAGTCGCATTCGAGTTCCGGAATCCGGAAGCCGAGCTGCGCGAAGCTGTGGGCGCCGTCCACGAGGATCTGCGCCCCGTGCGCGTGCGCGAGGCGTGCCAGCCCGCGCACCGGCAGGATCTGGCCGGTCAGAAATACGATGTGGGAGCATACGAGCAGCCGGGTCCGCGGCCCGATGGCCTCGGCAAAGGGGCGGATGAGCGATTCGGCGTCCGGCGCCGGCACCGGCAGGGCGACCTCCGTGAGGCGAAGCTGCATGCGCTGCGCCGTCTGGCGGAGGGCGTGGCGCACCGCCGGGTATTCCTGGTCGGATGCAAGGATCTCATCGCCAGGCTGGAAGCGCATCCCCTGGATGACTGCATTGAGCGCCTCGGTGCCGTTGCGCTGGAGGGCGATGGCAGCCGGCGCGCAGCCTGCCAGCCGGGCCAGGCGCTCGCGCAGGGCTTCGCGCTCCGGGTACTGGCGCCGCCAGAGCACCAGGCCGGGGATTTCGTTGGCCTCGCGGGTACGGGCCTCCAGCGCCCCGGCGACGGCTTCCGGATGGCTGCTGCAGTTGCCGCTGTTGAGGTTGACGATGCTGGCCGACAGGCGGAAAAGGCGCCGGATGCGGCGCCAGAAAGCTTCGTCGCGGGCCAGCTCCTCCGGACCGATGCCGGGCAGGGGCGGCAGCTCCGGCGGCGCGCTGCGCCAGGCCGGCAGGCTCAGCGCGCCGAGGCTCAGGCCGAGCCAGTCCCGCCGGCGCATTATTTCCCGTCCAGGGCCTGCAGCTCCACCTGTGCGGCCTGTTTGTAGGGGCCGTACAGGGCGCCTTTGAAGGCTTCGCGGGCCTTCTCCGCATTTCCGATCTGACGGGCGGCCATGCCCAGCATGAAGCTGTAGCGGGCTTTGGCCTTCACATCGGTGGTGACCGGCATCAGCGCGTCGAGGGTCTGAACGGCATCGTTGTAGCGGGCGAGGGCGTATTCGGTGCGGGCCTTCATGCCGAGCACGGCAGGATCCTGGGCAAGCGGCGGATGCTCGCGGGCGGCCTGGGAGAGGGCGCTGAGGGCTTCGTGGGGCTGATTGCTGCCCTGCTGCAGGCCGGCCAGGCTTACGAGCAGCCTGCCGCGCTTTTCAGGGGTTTTTTCCTCCGCAATGGCCTGCTTGTAATAGCTTTCCGCTGCGCGCAGGTCTCCGCGCTTGGCTGCGATCCGGGCGCGCAGGGTGAGCGCACTCGAGAAATTGCGCTGAATTTCAAGGGCTTTGGCCGCGTACTGGTCGGCTTCGTCGTAGGCGCCGTTGAGGAAATAGCCTACGGCCACCTGATAGTAGTACACGTGGTTGGTTTCCAGCATCTGCTGGGAGATCAGCGCCTGATAGGGGCCGAAGTTGGCGCGGCTCCAGGCGCGCTTGGCGCCTTCGGCGTCGCCGAGCTTGCTCAGGGCCAGCCCCAGGCCGTAGTAATACTTGGCCTTTTCGGCGGGTTCGGCATCTTTGAGCCGCTCGGAGGCCAGGGCGGCCTCGTAATGCTGGCGGGCTTCGGCCCATTTTTCCTCTTCCGACGTAATCTCGCCGAGGTAGAAGAGCACATTGGGGTTGGTGGCATCGATGGCCTTGGCCTCCTCAAGCTGGCGGCGGGCCTCATCGACGCGTTTTTCGTTGATCAGCAGGTTGACCAGCAGCAGTTTGTACTGCACGCGGCGGCTGGGATCGGTTTCGTAGCGGGCAGCCTCGCCGTAGTAGAAGATGGCATTTTCGTAATCCTTGTCGTCTTTGTACAGCTTGGCGAGGAGGGAGTAGGCCGGGGTGAAGTTTTTCCGGAAATCGACGGTGCGCTTGAGGGATTCCTTCGCATTGTCCGTCTGGCCCAGCTTGTATTCGCACTTGGCAAGCTGGAAGTAGTACTTATAGTTGGACGGTTCGAGCCGGACCGCCTCGTAGTATTTTTCCAGGGCATCGCGGTTGCGGTTTTGCTTGCGGAGGTCTTCCGCTTCGCCGTAGGCCTTGGCGCCGGGGCCCTGCGCATGCAGGGGGGCAGCGGCCAGGAGCGCGAGGGATGCCGTCAGGGCATAAGCCAGGAGCCGGGAACAGGGTGCAGTACGCATGAGGAGGGTCGGCTTCATTGGGAGCAGCGCATAGCTAAGTTGGGAAAAATCCGCCAATCATCTGCCGCCGGATTCGTTCTCTACTGAAACGAGGCAGGTAAGGTTTCATTGTCAGGGAGATAAAAAAACGGAGCTGCATATCATCCGCCCGGCGGAAGCGTCGGGCCAGCCTGCGCCAGCTCCGCTGGGACGCAGATTTGCGGGCCGGCGGTTGCTGCGGCCAGAAATGCATCGTACTTTTGGGCAGGCACTTGGCTGTTGAAATATGAATGTAATTGAAGAGCTGCGCTGGCGCGGCCTGCTGCAGGATGCGATGCCCGGCACGGAAGCCTTTCTGAATGCGGCGCCCCGCACGGTGTACCTGGGCGTAGATCCTACGGGCAGCTCCATCCACATCGGCAATCTGGTGGCGCTCATGATGCTGGTGCATATGCAGCGCGCAGGCCACCATCCGGTGGCGCTGGTAGGCGGCGCTACGGCCATGGTCGGCGATCCTTCGGGCAAGGACAAGGAACGCCAGCTCCTGTCGATCGAGGAAATCCGCTACAACAGCGAATGCATCCGCAGGCAGATTGCCCATTTCCTGCGGTTCGAAGACGTGCCCAATCCCGCCGTCATGGTCAACAACTACGACTGGCTGGGGCAGATGGGCTTTCTGGAATTCCTGCGCGACGTAGGCAAGCACCTGACTGTCAACTATATGATGAGCAAGGAGTCTGTCAGGCGGCGCATGGAGGGCGACTCCGGAATCTCCTACACGGAATTTGCCTACCAGCTGCTCCAGGGCTACGACTTCCTCCACCTGTACCAGCACCGCGGCGTGCAGCTTCAGGTAGGCGGGTCGGACCAGTGGGGCAATATCACCACGGGCACCGAACTCATCCGCCGCAAGCTGGGCCCGGAGGCGGAGGCATACGGGGCGGTCTGCCCGCTGCTGACCCGCGAGGACGGCTCTAAATTCGGCAAAACCGCCGACGGCCAGAGCATCTGGCTCGATCCGGCCCGCACTTCGCCTTACGCATTCTACCAGTACTGGCGCAATGCCGCCGATGCCGATGCCGGGCGCTATATCCGGATCTTTACCCTCAAGCCGCAGGAGGAAATCGAGGCGCTGGCCGGCAGCCATGCGGCTGCGCCGCACCTGTGGGCCTTGCAGAAGGCGCTGGCGGAGGATGTGACCCGCCGCGTGCATGGCGAGGCCGGCCTGGCGCAGGCCCTGAAGCTGACCGAATTCCTCTTCGGCGGCGGCAACACCCGCGAGGCGCTGGCAGCCCTGCAGCCCGAGGAATGGCAGGCCGTTACCCAGGCTCCGGAAGCCCATACGCTGCAGATCCCGCGCGCGCGCCTGGAACAGGGCGTAGGTGTCATCGACCTGCTGCACGAGCTGGGCATCGCCGCATCCAAGGGCGAAGCCCGGCGCGCAATCGAAAAAGACCGTTCGATCCGCCTCAATGCCGAGCGCGTGGACTCGCTGGAGCAGACCGCCGGCCTGGCCGATCTCTTCCACGGCCGCTACCTCCAGATCCAGAAAGGCAAGCGCGACCGCTATATCGTAACCGCCGTCTGACCCATGATCCTGGCCCGCCCTCCGAAACAGCTCCGGGCGCTGCTGACCGCAGCCTGCCTGGGCATGCTGAGCCTGAGCGCGCAGCCGGTGTACATTTCCCGCCTCATCCCGGGCAATCCCGCCCAGCCCGGCGATCCTGCGCACCGCATCGAGCTGTTCAATGAATCCCCGGACCAGATCCGTCTGCTGAGCGGCTACTGGATCATGACCCGCAGCTATGCCGTGATGCTGGGCCCGGATGCTGCGGTCAGCCCACTGACCGCGTACCGAATCGGGTGGAATGCCGCCGGCGTCTACCTGGACCTGGAGCTGAGCCGGGCGGCGCAGCTGCGGGCGCGGCGGCAGGACGGGCAGGAAGAAGGCGATTTTGTGGCGCTCTTCGACCCGCAGGGCGGGCTGGTGGATGCCTTTTATTACGGACGCCGGCCCTTTGCCGGATTTTTGCCTGCCGAAGAGACGATGGATTCCGGAGTGCGCCTGCTGGCGCCCGACGAAGGCGATCCCCGCTGGGGCTTTATCCAGGCGGCAGCCGACCCGGCCATGGCTTTTGTGCAGGTAGGCGGCAAATGGCGGATCAATTCCCGCACCCGCAACCTGATTCCTGCCACGGAGTTTCAGCCCCTGCAGGCGCAGCATGTGGACGGGATCGTGACCATCCACTGGACCACGTCGCACGAGTCGGACTGCTACTACTTTACGGTGGAGCGCAGCGACGACGGAAAAAACTACAAGTCTCTCGCCCGCGTGCGCGCACACGGCGCGCAGACACCCTACACCTACTACGATACCAGCGTGGAGCGCGACCGGGTGTATTACTACCGCGTGGTGCACATCGACAAGTTTGGCAATGCCGTCAGCTCCCCGCCAGCCAAGTCGCGCACGGACGAGCTTCCTGCCGGATTCACCTTCGACATCATCCAGGGCGACCGGGGCAGCGGAGAATCGCTGAATGTGCGCTTTTCATCGCGGGAAGCCCAGCAGATCCAGATCCAGCTGCTGGACGAGGACCTGCGCGAGGTGGCCGTGCTGTTTTATGGCCAGGTGCAGCCGGAGAAGCAGAATCTCGTCGCCTATCACCAGCCGATGGGGGTAGGAAAGTACTTCGTCATCGTGGCGGCGGGCGGCAGACGCTATTTCGAGCCGGTCATCGTAGAGTAATTGCAGGCCGGATCTCACATCCGGGCTCCGGAGGCAATCCAAATGCAGATTTTTACGTTAAACGAACATCGACGACCAAGCCGATTTCATTCCTATGACCGCACTGAACACCCGTATCTCCGCGTTCGCTGCTGCGCTGCTCTTTGCCGGCGCCCTGCAGGCCCAGACTCAGATCCCCTATTTTGCCTTCAAAGACCTGAACGGCAAGACGTTCACGCGGGACATGCTCCGCCAGGACCTGCCGGTCATGGTGATGCTTTTCGACCCCTTCTGCGACCACTGCGACCAGCAGGCCCAGTGGATCGCCCAGGCTGCATCGAAGTTTCAGAACGTGCAGCTGGTGTTTGTGACCATCGAAACGGACAAGCAGCACATCGAGGCGTACCGCAAGCGCAATTTCGGCACGGCACGTCTGCCCTACCTCTACCTGCTGCAGGACACGGAGCTCAAGTTCGACGTATTCTTCGGCTACACGGATGATTCGCTCAATATCTACCTCTACAAGCCCGGCCAGAAGGGCAAGTACTTCGGCCAGGAGCAGCCTGCGGAGGTATTGCTGAAATATTTGTAATTTGGGCGGCAGAAGCGGGCAGCATCCGCTTTTCCTAGCTACGCGACTCCCATGCCCCTGAAGACCCGCATCGATCAGGACATCAAAGAGGCCATGAAGGCCAAGGATCAGGCTGCGCTGCTGGCCCTGCGGGCCATCAAGTCGGCGATCCTGCTCGAAGAAACTGCCGAAGGCCGCAGCGGCGACCTCACCGAGGCCGACGAAATGCGGATTCTCAGCAAGCAGGTCAAGCAGCGCCGGGATGCAGCCGAGCAGTTCCGCAAGGGCGGCCGTGCCGAGCTGGCCGAAAAGGAAGATGCCGAAGCAAACGTCATCGAGCGCTATCTGCCCAAGGGCCTGAGCCCGGAGGAGCTGGAGGCAGAGGTGAAGGCGCTCATTGCGGAGTCCGGCGCGTCGAGCATCAAGGAAATGGGCAAGGTAATGGGGCTGGCGTCCCAGCGGCTGGCTGGCCGTGCGGACAACAAGGCTATTTCCGAACTGGTCCGCAAGCTGCTTTCCTGAACCTGCTAACTGCATCCTGCTATGGAGACAGGCTTTGTATTGAATCCGCTGGACATCATGATCGCGGTGGTGATCGGGATCGGCATGTACCGGGGCGCCATGAAAGGCGTGGTCAAGCGGGCGACTATGCTCATTTCGATCGCAGCCGGGGTGCTGGTGGGCATGCGCCTGCGTCCGGTATTCCAGAGCCTGTTCATCGACTATCTGCACCTGACGCTGGCGCCGGAGCTTACGGCCGTGCTGAGCTTCGCGGCAGGCTTCATCGTGACTTTCATCGTCTCCAATGCCATTCTGGACCAGCTCGCCAAGGGGCTGGGCAAGGTGAATGTGAAAATCGACAATGCGATGGGCGCGCTCTTCGGCGGCGTTGTCGCGACACTGGCGCTGAGCGTTGCCCTGATTCTGCTGAGCTACATCAATTTCCCGACGGCCGAAAATGCCCGCGGCTCGCTGCTCTATCCCCACGTCAAGAATTTTGCCCGCTACACCCTGGGCATGGGCATGGATGCGCTCAAAGAAGTGAACCGCCAGGCCAACCAGATCCAGCAGGCACCGGGCGGCCCGCCGCCCCCCCCGGCGCAGACGCCGGAGAAGCCCAAGGTGGTGCGATAACCGGATGCTGCCTTGATTCTCATTCTCGACAATTACGATTCCTTCACCTACAACCTGGTGGACCTGGTGCGGCGTTACACGCAGGTGCAGGTCTTCCGGAATGATGCGATCAGCCCGGAGGCGGCCGAAGCGCTCCGGCCTGCCGGGCTGCTGATCTCGCCGGGGCCGGGCAGGCCCGAAGATGCCGGCATCTCCGGAGCGCTGCTGCGGCTGTGGATGGGGCGGATTCCGGTGCTGGGCGTCTGCCTGGGGCATCAGCTCATCGGCAGTGTGCTTGGCGGGCAGGTGGTGCATGCCTCGCGGCCTGTGCACGGCAAGACCTCGCAGATCGATCATGCAGGGCAGTCGCTGTTTGCCGGGCTGCCTTCGCCGCTGCGCGTCATGCGTTACCATTCGCTCATCCTCGCACCGGACCTGCCGCAGGGGCTGGACGTGACGGCCCGCACCGCAGACGGGGAGATCATGGCCATTCACCATCCGGGCCTCCAGCTGACAGGGGTGCAGTTTCATCCCGAATCGGTGCTGACGGAGGGCGGGGACCGCATGATACAGAACTGGCTGAATTGCATTTTGTCCTGATCAAACAAGCGGCTAACTTGCGCGTTCAATTCTGGCTATGGATATACAGATCCGGAACGAGCACGGGTTTCAGTATGTGGAACAGGGCCAGGGGCCGGTGCTGCTGCTGCTGCACGGGCTGTTCGGCGCGTTGAGCAATTTCTCCGGCGTACTGACCCGCTTCTCGGACCGATTCCGGATTCTGATTCCCCTGATCCCGATCTACGAAAAGACCCAGACCGATCCCTCTGTGGAAGGCCTGACCGCCTTTGTGGAGGAGTTTGTGGCCTTCAAGCAGCTCGGCAAGGTATCCCTGCTCGGCAATTCGCTGGGCGGGCATATCGCGCTGGTATTTGCCCTCAGAAATCCGGACCAGGTGCACACCATGATCCTGACGGGCAGCTCGGGCCTTTTCGAGGAGGGCATGGGCTCCGGCTTTCCCAAGCGGAGCTCCTACGAATACATCCGGGAGCGCGTGCAGTTTACCTTCTGCGATCCGGCCACGGCTACGCCGGAACTGATCGACGAGGTCTTCGGCATCATCAGCGACAACTACAAGACGCTGCGCATTCTGAAAATTGCCCGCTCGGCACAGCGGCACAACATGCGCGAAGATATCCGCCATATCCAGGCGCCTACGCTGCTCATCTGGGGGCTGAACGACAATATCACCCCGCCGAGGGTGGCGCATGAGTTCAATCTGCTCCTTCCCAACTCCGAACTGCGCTTCATCGACCGCTGCGGCCATGCCGCCATGATGGAGCAGCCTGAGCGGTTCAACCAGCTGCTGGACGAATTCCTCCTTCTGCATACGCAACCAATCCCGTCATGATCGCCGAAGAACTCATCACCGACTCTATTCCGCCGGTCAAACCGACTGACCCGGCCAGCCTCACCCTCGACTGGATGGGCGAGTTCAAGCTGGGTCAGCTCCCGATCGTGCAGGACCGGCAGTACCTGGGCATTGTGCGGGAATCGGACATCCTCGATGCCGCCGATCCGGATGTGCCGGTTTCGGAGATCCGCTACGCCGGTTTCGACGGGGCGTATGTGATGCCGCACAGCCACTTCTACGAAATTGTGGATGTGATGACGGCTTTCAACCTCGAAGTGCTGCCCGTGCTGGACGAGGAGAAGCGCTACCTGGGCATGATCACCCTGCGGGACCTGCTGCAGTTTCTGCGGGTGCTCTTCGCCGTCTCGGATCCTGGCGGGGTGCTGGTGCTGGAGATCCCGCCCCGGAGCTATATGCTGTCCGAGGTAGGGCGGATTGCGGAGTCGGCCGACGCCAAGGTGCTGAGCCTGTACCTGGCGCAGACCCCAGGCACGGATACCTTCCTGCTGACGCTCAAGCTCAATGTGGAGGATCTCAGCCGGCTGATTGCTGCCTTCGAGCGTTTCGACTACAAGGTGATCCGCGCCTACCACCGCGCACGCTTCGCCGACAACTACGACCGCAATCTGCAGGCGCTCCTGCGCTGGCTGGAAATGTAATGCGTCATCCGGACCGTTTCCGTGTGCTGCGCGCCTGCTGGCTGTGGGCGTGGATGGGGCTGGCAGTGCCTGCTGCCGGCCAATGGGTGCAGGTGGATACGGTATGGATCGAGGGGAATGCAAAGACCCGGGCATGGGTGCTGCTGCGCGAAATGGCCCTGCTGCCGGGCGATTCGGTGGCAGCCTCCGAGCTGGACAGGCTGATCGAGCGCAGCCGGCAGAACCTGTACAACCTGGGCCTCTTCAACGAGGTGCTGATGGAGCCGGTGCTGCGGGAGGGCCGCCTGCGGCTGCGCGTGCGCGTGCGCGAGCGCTGGTTCGTGTTCGGGGCACCCTACGTGGGGCTGGAGGAACGCAACGCCTTCGACTTTGTGGGGGCCTTCCGCACCCGCAGTTTCCGGCGGCTGGTGTACGGAGGCTCTGTGACCTGGCGCAATGCCACCGGACGCAATGAAACCCTCTATGCTTTCGCCAACCTGGGCTTTTCGCAGCGCCTGCTGATCGAATACCTGCAGCCGGCAGCCTGGCGGCGGCAGAACATCGACCTGCGGGCGGTGCTGCGGGCTGCCCGGGAGCCGGAAATCATCGCAGGCACGGCAGGCGGCCGGGTGCAGTGGCGGGACCTGCGCAGCGGGCCGCTGCTGCAGATGGTTTCGGGGGCCGTCTCGCTCAAAAAACGCCTGGCCCTCAATGACTATGCCTACGTCGAAGCCGCCTGGCGGCGCTACCGCGCAGCCGACAGCCTTTACCTGCTCGACCTGGGCTACGGCCCCCTGCGCTTTCTGACCAGCCCCAACGGCGTAGAGTCCTATCCGTCGGTCACGGCCGGGTATATCCGGGATCTGCGGGACAACCGAAGCTATCCGCTGCGCGGGTACCGGGCGCATGTATTCGGCAAGTATGCGGGGCCGGAGCTGCTGGGCAGCACCGCATTTGCGAAGCTGGGCGGCTCCTGGGCGCAGTTTTTTCCCCTTTCCCGGCGGTGGAACGTTGCCTGCGGCATCCAGAGCATCTATACCTTCGGCGATTCGGTGCCCTTTTTCGACAAAAGCGTCGTAGGGCTGCTGCGGTACGAGTTTCAGGGAATCAGCACCGAGCTGCGGGGCTACGAGCCGTATCTGCTCACCGGCACCTGGGTGCATTTCAACAAGGCCGAGCTCAAGTACGGCATCGTTCCCTGGCAGATTCTGCATCTGCCGGCGGAGCTGATGCCCTTCCGCCAGTTCCGGGAGCTGCCTGTAGGCCTGTACGCGACGCTTTTCTGCGACACCGGCTATATCGCCGATCAGAGCTTCAGCAACCAGGATCAGACCTTCCGGGGCCGGTGGCTGCTGGGGTACGGGGCCGGACTGAATGTCGTCTGGGGCTACGACTTGCTGCTGCGGATCGAAGGCAGCGGGAATCATCTTGGGCAATTCGGGTTATATTTGCAGGCAATCCTCCCCATCAAATGAAGATCGCCATCTTCGGACGCATCACGGACAACACCGATTTCGGGAATCTGGCCCAGTTTTTCGGCTATCTCCGGATGCGGGGGATCGGCTATACCCTGTACCAGGACTATGCGCGGCAGCTGTCGGAGCGGATTCCGCAGCATCTGCCGGCAGGCAAGACCCCGGTCTTCAGCCAGCCGGAAGAGCTGGAGGACTGCCGGTTTCTGTACTGCTTCGGCGGCGACGGCACCGTGCTGGAGGCGGTCCGGTTTTCGGGGCGGCTGGGCAAGCCGATTCTGGGGGTCAATTTCGGGCGGCTGGGCTACCTGACCAGCGTGACGCAGAACGAGCTGATCGCGGCGACGGAGGAGCTGCTGCGCGACATGTACCGGATCGACAAGCGCTCCCTGCTGTCCGTGATTTCGGACCCGCCGGGTCTTTTCGGGCAGAACCCCTACGGGATCAACGACCTGACCATCCACAAGAGCAAGACGAACGAGATGATCACCGTGCATACCTATATCAACGGTGAATATCTCAACTCGTACTGGGGCGACGGGCTGATCGTGGCGACCCCTACCGGCTCCACGGCCTACAGCCTGTCCTGCGGCGGGCCGATTATTTTTCCCAGCTCGGCCACCTTTGCCATCACGCCGGTGGCGCCGCATTCGCTCACGGTGCGGCCGGTGGTGATCCCGGACGACTGGGTGGTGTCGTTCGAGATCGAATCGCGGTCGGGGGAGGCGATGGTGGCGCTCGATACGCGTACAGAGCTGGTGACAGCCAAAACGGCCATTGCCGTGCGGCGGGCCAATTTCAAGATCCGGCTCCTGCGGATGTCCACCGCCAAGCACGTGGACAACCTGCGGCGGAGCCTGATGTGGGGGATCGACAACCGCAACTGAGGGCAGCGGTAGGGTATGCAGCCGCTGGATACATACACCTGATAAAGATACCTGCCGCAGGGCGGATGCGTCATCCCTGGGCAGGCTTACGTACCTTGCAGCACCAAACGCTTCACAGTAATTTGACTCTACCCCTACCCAGCCTGTCCCTGCCGAACACATGCGCCGCTATACTTTAGCGGAAGCGGGTTCGTTAAGCGATAAGCGCGGAATTCATGGACGTATTCACCAACAGATCAAAACCCTTATGTACATGAAAGCAATCAAGCGTTTCGCAATTCTGACGCTGGCGTTGGTTTCGGCTACAAGCATGTGGGCGCAGTACCGCTACGGATATTTCAAGGCAGGGATTTCGACGGGCCCCACGAATTACCTGGGTGATCTGGATGACGACCTGACATTCAAGTTTACCAAAGGCGGCTTCGGTGCGGATATTTCCTACCGGATGAATCCCTACATGACCTGGCGCCTGAACTTCAACTACGGCTGGGCCCGTGCTGCCGACTCGGTCTCCAGCAACGAGGCCCGCAACCGCCGCAATCTGCATTTCCGGACGCCGATCATGGAGATCAGCAACCAGATTGTGCTGGACTTCATCCCCTCGGACCGGAGCTTCGCCTACCGGCCGGCCTATACGCCGTATATGTTCGGCGGGATCGGCATTTTTTCCTTCAATCCGCAGGCACAGCTCAACGGCCAGTGGTACGACCTGCAGCCGATGGGCACTGAGGGCCAGTTTCTGCCCAACCCCACCGGCAACAACCCTGCCCCGTACAAGCTCACCCAGATTTGCTTCCCGATGGGCGTAGGTGCGCGCTTCGCGCTGAGCCGCCACATCGATCTGGAGATCGAGACGGGCTTCCGCAAGACCTTCACCGACTACCTGGACGACGTCAGCGGCCTGTATCCGGACCTCGACGCCCTGCGGGCGCAGAATCCGGTGGCGGCCATCCTGTCCGACCGCATCGACCGCAGCCAGTTTCCCCAGGGCGCAGCAGTGGTCAACGGCATCCGCGGCGACCGGACGCAGAGCGACTGGTACATCTACACCTGCGCGCGCCTGACCTACATCATCGACTGGGTGCGGTGCCCGACCTTCCGCTGAGAACGGGCACGCCCGAACGCATACCGGATTCCGGCGCAGATCCCCTGCGCTGGAATCTTTTTTTATGCACCGCGCAACCCCTGCGCCTGCGCAGGCGTCTCCCATACAGGGCAATCAAAATGGGTTTTTACCGTAGGCGTCAATTTAGTAGCTTTGAATCCTGATTGCGCAGACTTACCGGATGCGGGCGCTTCAGAGATTCAGCAGCATCCGCTTCTTATTGTCGCCCATGAGTGTGAAAGCTCAAATTGATCTGGCCGCTTTGCCTCAACATGTTGCGATCATCATGGACGGTAACGGACGCTGGGCCAGAACACGCGGAAACGAACGGATCTTCGGCCACCGCTCCGCGATCGAAGCGGTACGGGATACCACCGAAGGCGCCGCCGAGCTGGGCGTGCGCTTCCTGACGCTCTATGCCTTCTCCACGGAGAACTGGCAGCGGCCCCGCCGTGAAGTGAACGCGCTCATGACCCTGCTCGTGGATACGATCCGCGCCGAGACGCCTACCCTGACCGAAAACGATGTGCGCCTGCGCGCCATCGGCGATCTGGACCGCCTGCCCGGCAACTGCAAGTCGCGCCTGACGGAAGCCATGGACCTCACCGCAGGCAATCAGCGCATGACCCTCACGCTGGCCCTGAGCTACGGCGCCCGCGCCGATCTGGCCGCAGCCGTCCGGCAGCTGGCCCGCCAGGTGCAGGCCGGCGAACTCCCGCCCGATGCCATCGATGAGGCCCGCATCGGCCAGGCCCTCAGCACTGCATTCGCCCCCGATCCGGAGCTGCTCATCCGCACCTCCGGCGAACACCGCATCAGCAACTTCCTGCTCTGGGAAATTGCCTATGCCGAGATCTTCTTCACGGCAAAGCTCTGGCCCGATTTCCGCCGTGAAGACCTCTATGAAGCTATTGTAAATTTTCAGCGGCGGGAACGCCGGTTTGGTAAAATCAGCGAACAACTCTCCAAATGAAGCCTATCCGACTGATGTGCTGCCTCCTCGCCGCAGCGGGCCTGAGCCTGCCGCTCCGTGCGCAGTTCGACATCGACAATCCCCAGCCCTTCGTCATCGCGGGCATCGAAGTGACCGGCGCCCAGTACAGCGATCAGACAGCGGTCATCGGGATCAGCGGCCTGAGCGTCGGGGAGACCATCATGCTGCCCGGCAGCCAGATCTCCGATGCCGTCAAACGCCTCTGGAAAGAGAATATCTTCGGCGATGTGGCCATCCGTGCCGACCGGATCACGGGCAACAAGGTGTTTCTGGTCATCGAGGTGGCCGAGCGTCCGCGTATTTCGCAGTTTTCCTTCCAGGGCATCTCCAAAAGCCAGGCCGACGAGCTGCGGGAAAAGATCAATTTCATCCGCGGCACCATCCTGACCGAGTCCAAGCGCAAAACCGCCGACCGGGTAATCCGGAATTTCTACATCGAGAAGGGGTTTTTCAATACCCGCGTCGAGATCGAGACCGAGCCGGATAAGATTCTCAAAAACGGGGTGACGGTCAATATCAAGATCGACAAGGGCGAACGGATCAAGATCGAGGAAATCCGCCTTGCAGGCAATGCCGAATTTTCCGACCTGAAAGTCAAGCGCAAGCTCAAGAAAACCAAGGAGCAGCTCTGGTTCCGCGTATGGCAGCCTTCGAAATATATCCCCAAGGTGTATGAGGAAGCGAAAGACGCCCTGCTGGCCGCCTATCAGGAGGAGGGCTTCCGCGATGCGCTCATCATCCGCGATACCATGTACCAGACCGATCCGAAGCACGTGATCGTGGAGATGGACATCCAGGAAGGGATCAAATACTACCACCGCAACATTGCCTGGGTAGGCAACCTCAAGTACGATACGCGGATCCTGAACGAGGTGCTGAGCATCAAGCGGGGCGATGTGTACAGCAAGGCCCGGATCGACAAGCGCCTTTTCGGCGATCCCAACGGGTCGGATGTCAGCTCGATCTACCTCGACGACGGCTATCTGTTCTTCAACGTGGACGCCGTCGAGGCACAGGTGGAGGGCGACTCGATCGACCTGGAGCTGCGGGTGCAGGAAGGCCCCCAGGCCATCATCAACGATGTAACCCTGGACGGCAACACCAAGACGAGCGACCAGGTGGTCTTCCGCGAGCTGCGCACGACGCCGGGGCAGAAGTTCAGCCGCTCGGACATCATCCGCACGCAGCGGGAAATTCTGGCACTCAACTACTTCGACCAGGAGAAGCTGAATGTGGCCCCGCAGCCCAATCCGCAGAACGGCACGGTGGCCATCCGCTACGGCGTCGAGGAGCGGCCTGCGGACCAGCTCCAGCTCCAGGGCGGCTGGGGCGGGCGGCAGTTCAACCCGCTGACCAACGAATTCCTCGGTGGCGGCTTCATCGGAACGGTGCAGCTGGGCTTCAACAACTTCTCCACCAAGCGATTCCTGCAGCGCAATGCCTGGCGGCCCGTGCCCTCCGGCGATGGCCAGCAGGTCAGCCTGGCGGTGCAGATGAACGGCGCCAACTTCCAGAATTACTCCATCTCCTTCATCGAGCCCTGGTTCGGCGGCAAAAAGCCCAACTCGCTCGGCATTTCGGCCAACTACTACATCTATCAGAATCCCAGCCGGATTACCGAAAACTTCCGCATCAGCACCCTGAGCGCTTCGGTAGACTACGGCCGGCGGCTGAAGTTCCCCGACGACTTCTTTACCTCGCGCACCTCGCTGAGCTACAAGTATTACGACATTATCAACCCCAGCCGGATCGGCTTCATCGGCTTCACCGGCGAGTCGCGGGCCTTCGTCAACATCCTGACGCTGCGCCAGAGCTTCGACCGGTCCAGCGTGGATGCCCCGATCTATCCGCGCAGCGGCAGCATCATGTCGCTCTCGGTGGAGGCTACGCCGCCGTATTCGCTGGTATTCAACCGCGACCGCGACTACACGGATCTCAGCGGATCGGAAAAGTACAACCTGCTCGAGTACCACAAGTGGAAGTTCCTGAGCAGCTGGTTCTTCCGCATTGCGGGCAATCTGGTGCTCAACACCAAGCTCGAAGCGGGCTTCCTGGGTGCCTACAATCCGCAGCTGGGCATTCCGCCTTTCGAGCGCTTCTTCCTCGGCGGTGCGGGTCTGGTGGGCACTGCCTTTGCCGGGTTCAACGGCCAGGAGATTCTGCCGCTGCGGGGCTACGAAAACAACAGCCTGACCAACAACGGCAGCGGGTATCCGTTCTACAACCGATTCGTGACCGAGCTGCGCTATCCGATTTCCCTCAACCAGTCGGCGCCGGTATGGGTGCTGGGCTACCTAGAGGGCGGCAACGGCTACAGCACGATCCGCGAGTACAGCCCCTTCAACCTGCGCCGGGCGGCAGGGGTAGGCCTGCGCGTCATGCTGCCGATGGTGGGCCTGCTGGGCCTCGACTGGGGGTATGGATTCGATGCAGCCAGCGACTCCGATCCGAACCGCTCCGGCAGCCGCTTTCACTTCATTCTGGGCCAGAACTTCTGACCAGGCCGAAGGGTGTGTCCGGATGCTATGCAAGCGTGTGCGGCGGGTTTTCATCGGGCCGCCGTCTGGAGCCAGATTTGCGTATATCGCGTTGGATACCGATCGTATTCGGATTGAATTCGGACACATCTTCAACCTTGACCGTATGAAACAGACATTCGCCCTCCTCATTGCCCTTCTGGTAGCCGGCAGCACGGCTGTCGCCCAGAAAATCGCGTACGTGGATACCAAGCTCATCATGGAGCGGATTCCGGAGTACAAGACTGCCCAGGACGAGATCGAGCGGATCTCCCAGCGCTGGCAGCAGGAACTGGAGCAGAAGTACCAGGCCATCGAGCGCATGTACGAGGAATACCAGGCGCAGGAAGTGCTGCTGCCGGAGGATGTGCGCCAGCAGAAGCAGGATGAAATCTTCCAGGCCGAACGCGAAGCCAAAGAATTCCGGGAGAAGAAATTCGGCTACAACGGCGAGCTCTTTACGCTGCAGGAAAGCCGGGTGAAGCCGATCCAGGACCGGGTGTTCCGGTCGGTGGAGGCAGTGGCCAAGGCGCGCCGCTTCGACTTCGTCTTCGACAAGGCCGGCGAGGTGACCTGGCTGTACACCAATGCCCTGTTTGACCTGAGCAACGACGTCCTGACGGATCTGGGCCTTGGCAGCGGCAACGACTGAGGCCTCTGCCTCATGCGGCCGGGTCTTTCGCGGGCGGGAAGCAAATTTTCCCGTTGCGATCCAGGGATATTTGCTACCTTTGCACGCTGTTCATTTTCACGTGTTTAATACCTTCTTAACTACCCTTCGTATGAGGCTGACGACCTTCCTGGCAATTGCCCTCTTCGCATTTGCAGGATCTGCTTTCGCACAGACGCTGAAAATCGGGTATGCCAATATCGAAGCGATTCTGGCCTACATGCCGGAAACGCAGACCATGAACCAGGAACTGGCTACCTACGAGCGCAAACTGGGCCAGAATATCGAGGCCAAGCGCATGTACCTGCAAAGCCTGGTGGAAGACTTCGAATCTCTCCAGCAGACGACCCAGGATACCGCCGTGCTGGCTCCGAAGTACCGCAACCTGCTGAAGGTAGAGCAGGAAATCCAGCAGGCCGCCAACGATGCGCAGCAGAAGCTTCTCGCCAAGCGCGAGGAGATGATGAAGCCGATCGTGGAAAAGCTCCAGAAGGAAATCACCGCGATTTCCGATGCCGAAGGCTACACCTACATCTTCAATACGGTGGACGGCTCCGGTGTTTCGATCCTCCTCAAAGGCCCCGAGGAGCATGACCTGACCAAGAAAATCATGGCCCGCCTGGGCATCAAGCTGCCGGAAGACCAGCCGGCCGCCGCCGCCGGGTCCAACTGATCCCGCTCCCGTACCGAGCAATACCCCGATTCGCGTCGGGGTATTTGTGTTTCAAATCCCTGCGCCACTCAATACAGCCGCCATGCCCGCCCGGATGCAAACCCAGGTTTCCCTCCGCCCTTACAATACCTTCGGGATCGATGTGCCGGCCCGCTGGTGGGTGGAGGTGGAAAACGAGCGCGATGCCCTGGAGTTTATCATGGACAACGCGCACCGGAGCCAGCCTATCCTGGTGCTGGGCGGCGGCAGCAACCTGCTCTTTACCGGCCCGGTGGAGGGCATTGTGCTCAGGGCCGCAATCCGCGGCATCGAACTGCTGGAGTCGGATGCCGGCACGGCGCTGGTGGAGGCCGGGGCCGGCGAGCCCTGGCACGGGCTGGTGGAATGGGCCATCGCGCAGGGACTGGGCGGAATCGAAAACCTGTCGCTCATTCCCGGAACGGTAGGCGCTGCTCCGATCCAGAACATCGGCGCCTACGGCGCTGAACTGCAGGATGTATTCGACTCCCTGGACGCCATGCACCTCGAAACCGGTGCGGTCCACCGCTTCGACCGGGCGGCTTGCCGCTTTGGCTACCGGGAAAGCATCTTCAAGCAGGAGCTGAAAGGCAAATACCTGATCCTGCGCGTGCGCCTGCGCCTGTCCCGGACTCCGGTGCTGAACACCCGCTATGGAGACATCGCGCAGGAGCTGGCCGCGATCGGCGGCGAGCCGGATCTCCGCAAGGTGAGCGAGGCGGTGTGCCGCATCCGCCGAAGCAAGCTGCCAGATCCGGCGGAGATCGGCAACGCGGGCAGCTTTTTCAAGAACCCCAGCATTCCGGCTGCGCAGGCGGCTGCGCTGCAGGCGCAGCATCCGCAGATGCCGGCCTACCCCCAGGCCGACGGCAGCGTGAAAGTCCCTGCCGGCTGGCTCATCGAGGCCTGCGGCTGGAAAGGGCGCCGCGAAGGCGCCTGCGGCGTGCATGCCCGCCAGGCCCTGGTGCTGGTCAACTACGGCGGCGCCGCCGGCGCCGAAATTCTGGCGCTCTCTGCGCGCATCCAGGCCGACGTGCAAGCCCGCTTCGGCATTGCACTGGAGCGGGAAGTGAATGTCATCTGAACCTTGCGATCGCAGCCCTATGTCCGGACGCCCCTTTCTCACAGCCCGCTGGTCCCGCCTGATCCTGGCCAACTACACCCTCGATCCGGCGCTGCTGGCACCCTGGATGCCCGCCGGCACCGCCCACGATCTGTTCGATGGGCGCTGCTATGTGAGCCTGGTCGGGTTTCTCTTCGACGATACCCGCCTGCTGGGGGTGCCGGTGCCGTTTCACCAGCGCTTCGAGGAAGTAAACCTGCGGTTTTATGTAGTGCGGGAGGCCGACGGCGTGCGGCGGCGGGCTTCGGTCTTCATCCGCGAGCTGGTGCCGAAGCCGGCGATCTCCTGGGTCGCCAATGCGGTGTACGGCGAGCACTACCGCACGGTGCCGATGCGGCACTGCTGGGCGGAGGAGGGCGGCCAGCTCCGCGTCTCCTACGACTGGAAATTCCGGGGGCGCTGGAACCGGCTGGCCGTGGATGCGGCCGCGCAGGCGGCGCCGCTGCAGCCGGGGAGCGAGGCGGAGTTTATCACCGAGCACTACTGGGGCTATACCCGGCTGGATGCGCGCCGCACCGGCGAGTATCAGGTGGCGCATCCGCGCTGGGAGCTCTATCCGGTACAGGCATGGACCGTGGAGGTGGATGCCGGAGCCTTGTACGGGGAGCGGTTTGCCTGGCTGAGCCAGGCGGAGCCGGCTTCGGTGCTGCTGGCGGAGGGGTCGGAGGTGGCGGTGTATCCGGGGAAGGTGATACGGGAGTAGCAAGTAGCAAGACGCAAGTAGTAAGACTGGAGGCGGGGCAGTATTCCGGATGTGCAGGGCCCTGAAGCGGTCTTGCTACTTCCTACCGGATACTTGATACGCTTATTTGTCTTCGTCCTCCGGAATCCTGAATTTCGCACCAGATCCTCCAAGACCATGCCCTTCCAAGACCTTGTTGGCCAGCCGGCTGCGATCCGCACCTTACAGGAGACGGTGGCGCACAACCGCCTGCCGCATGCCCTGCTGCTGACCGGCCCGGCTGGGATCGGCAAGCTGGCCCTGGCCCAGGCCCTCGCGCAGTATGTGAACTGCAGCGCCCCCCGGGACGGCGACAGCTGCGGCACGTGCAGCAACTGCGTCAAGATTCAGAAGGCCATCCATCCCGATGTGCGCTATATTCTGCCGATCGTTTCCAGGACGGAGGGCGGAAAACGCTATCTCACAGACGATTACTTCGACAGCTTCCGGCAGCGGTTTACGGCAGACCCCTACCTGACCTTCGGCCAGTGGCAGCAGATCCAGGGCGGCGAAGGCAAGCAGCTGATGATCAGCGTACATGAAATCCGGGAACTGAAGCGCAGCATTTACCTGAAAGCGTTCGAGGCGCCGTACAAGGTGGTGATTATCTGGAATGTCGAGAAGATTAACACTGAAGGTGCCAATGCCTTCCTCAAGCTGCTCGAAGAGCCGCCGGACCAGACCCTCTTCATCATGACCTGCAGCGATGCCTCGCTGCTGCTGCCGACGATCAATTCCCGCTGCCAGCGCCTGGCGATGCGCCGGATTCCGCGCGGGGATATTCAGGCATATCTCGCGGGCAAGCGGGGCGTAGCTCCGGAGCAGGCCGAAGAACTGGCGGCTGTATCCGCCGGCAGCCTGGGCTATGCGCTCGAGTACCTCGACGAGCGTGCCGATGCGATGAGCGCACTGTATGTGGACTGGCTCCGGACCTCCTACACCGGCAGCTATGACAAAATGAGCGATCTCACCGACCGGATTTATCAGGAAAGCCGCGAATTTCAGAAGCTCTTTCTGCTCACCGGCATGCGCAAGATGCGCGACTCGCTGCTGATGCAGCTGGCCCCGCCCCTGGCCCTGGTCACCCAGGCGGAGCGGGAGTTTCAGGAGAAATTTTCCAAGGTCGTCACGCCCGGAAAGGTGGAGGCGGTGGTGCAGGAAATGGAGGACTGCCTGCGCTATATCTCCGGCAATGCCAATCCGCAGCTGGTATTTACGGCGATGAGCCTGCGGGTGCACCAGATTCTGCGCAGCTGAGGAAATCTGCGGCGCATGCCGCACATGCAGGCGCGAAAAATCCTATCTTTGACTGCAACCTGCATGTGCTGTCATGGGAGGCCACCCCGTCAAGGCGTCGCTTGCGCCGCTGTTTTCGACTCCGCTTGTTCCCTGGATGATCACCCTGGGCCTGAGCGGGTATGTGTACTTCCTCACCTACCATGCCCAGCACAGCCTGTCGCCGGACCCGTCCTACGAATTCTACGACACCACCCAGGTCCGGATTCTGCTGCCGCCTTCGGACGAGCCGCATGAGGTGTATGCGCACCTGACGACGATCCTCGAAGGGCGCCGGGAGCTGGTGACAGCCGTTCAGGCGAAGCCCGGCATGTACCGGCTGACGTTCAACGTCAACAGCCCGCGGCCTGCCGTGGTATTCATCGACAATGAGGCGCTGGAAATCTTTCTGGTGCCGGGCGATACCAGCCTGGCCCTGGCGCTGAAGTTTTCCCCGGACGGGACCCGTCTGGATTCTGCGGTGTTCCGCGGCAAGCACGGCAACCTGAGCGCCTACTACCGGGATAAAATGGCCCGGCTGGGCCGCAATCAGGTGCGGACGCCTTCCCTGTCCTTTTCGCCCGATCCGTTTGCCGCCTATGCCGCCAAGCTCGACTCGATGGCTGCGCGGGAGCTGGCTTTTCTGGCCGAGCGGGAGATTTTTGCCATCCTGCCGGACTGGTTTGCCAGCTTCGAGAAGAATGAAATCCTCTACCAGAAAGCCTATCTCAAGCTGAATGCCGCCTACAACCAGCAGGTGCCGGAATCGCTGCTGGACCAGGTGCCGCTGAACAATTCCGGAGCGGTATTCTCCTACTATTACTACCTGTACCTCAATGCGTTCATTGCGCGGCGGCATGGCATGCTGCGCACCGGCGATCCGGAGACGCTGCGCAGGCAGGTAGCTACTGCCGATTCGCTGCTGCAGGGCGATCCGCACGATATTTTTCTGGCGCGGATGATCTTCCAGGCGATGGACCAGCAGCAGTTGGAGCTGGCAGCCGGGCTGCTGGACCAGTACGAGCCCAAATTCAACAGCAACCGGTACAGCCGCTTTTTGCGGGCCCAGCTGAAAGCCCGCGAGTCGGCTGCGCAGGCGCAGCCGGTCACACGCTGACGCCGTACGTGCGCAGGGCGTCGTTGAGTGAAACTTTTTTGTCGGTGGACGGCTGGCGCTGGCCGATGACGAGGGCGCAGGGCACATGATACGTGCCGGCAGGGAAGGTCTTGGGCACCGAACCAGGGATCACTACGCTGCGCTCGGGCACATAACCCCGGTATTCCACCGCTTCAGACCCTGTCACATCGATGATGCGGGTCGATGCGGTGAGCACCACATTGGCGCCGAGCACGGCCTCGCGGCCCACGCGCACCCCTTCCACCACGATGCAGCGGCTGCCGATGAAGGCGTCGTCTTCGATGATCACAGGCGCAGCCTGCACGGGCTCCAGCACACCGCCGATGCCCACGCCGCCGCTGAGGTGGACGTTTTTGCCGATCTGGGCGCAGGAGCCTACGGTAGCCCAGGTATCGACCATGGTGCCGCTGTCCACGTACGCGCCGATGTTGACGTAGGAGGGCATAAGGATGACGCCGGCGGCGAGATAGGCGCCGTAGCGGGCGGCGGCAGGCGGCACGACCCGTACGCCGGCGGCGGGGTAGCCGGTTTTGAGCCGCATTTTATCGTGGTACTCGAAGGGCGGCAGCTCCAGCAGCTCCATCTGGCGGATGGGGAAATAGAGGATGACGGCCTTTTTGACCCAGTCGTTGACCTGCCAGCCGCCGGGAACGGGCTCGGCGCAGCGGAGCTCGCCGGCATCCAGCAGGGCGATGACGGATCCGATGGCTTCGCGGGTGGCAGGCTGCGCGAGCAGGCTGCGGTCGGCCCAGGCAGCTTCGATGAGGGGGCGGAGGGCGGTCAGGTCCATATGCAGTACTTGGCAGCAAAAGTAGGAATTTTGGGCATGCGGCGCATAAGCGCCTCATGCCGCTTATCTCTTCGCCCATTTGCTTTCCCCATCCCTTTCCGTATTTTAGACGGCAGGAACTCTACTGCTGCTGCTATGTTCATACCGTCTCTGCTGCTCAAACAGCTATACACCTTCGGAAGCCTCCGCAATACGGATGAAGGCGTCCGCTTTTCACTCAAAAACCGCCTCAGCGATGCCTCCCTCACCCGGGTCAGCCGCGTCAGGGTGGGCGACTATGAAGCCGGCCCTGATGCCATTACCGTCGTGCTCGCCGATGGCCGCCGACTGGCGCCCGCCGATATCGGCCCGGACCGGCCCGTGGATTTTCCCCTCCGCGAAGTCCTCGATGTGCTCGTGGAGATGCCGCCCCTCGCCGTCGGCAAGCATGCGCTCGAAGTGGGCTTCGAAGCCAAACCCTTTGGCACCCTCACCCTCAAGGTGGACTGCGCCATCGAACAGACTTCTGAAGACCGCGTCGTGATCCCCCGCAGCGGCAAGGACGACTATGACCCCGAAATCATCAGACTGCGCCAGCAGTTTGTCGCCTCCTACACCGGCAAACAGCTCGATCATATTACCCACTATTCCTTCGACCCGCATACCACCCAGGGCAACTGCGAACACTTCGTAGGCGTGGCGCAGATCCCGATGGGGATCGCAGGCCCGCTGCTTGTGCATGGCGAGCATGCCCAGGGCGAATTTCTCATCCCGATGGCCACCACGGAAGGCACGCTCGTGGCCTCCTACAACCGGGGCATCAAACTCGTCAACGCCTGCGGCGGCGTCAAGTGCACCGTGATCGACGACGTGATGCAGCGCGCTCCGGTATTTGTGATGGAGGATGCCCGCGCTGCGCGGGAATTCGTCAAGTGGGTGGATGCCAACTTCGCCAAAATCGCCGAAGAAGCTGAGGCCACCACCCGCATCGGCAAGCTCTCCTACATCGACTCGTACCTGGCAAGCAAATTCGCCTACCTGCGCTTCAACTACACCACCGGCGATGCCGCCGGCCAGAACATGGTGGGCCGTGCCACCTTCGCCGCCTGCTCCTGGATTCTGGACCACTACAAAGACTTCCCGGTCAAGCACTTCTATCTGGAGTCCAATCTGGCGACGGACAAAAAAGCTTCGCAGGTGAATATCATGCACACCCGCGGCAAGCGGGTGACGGCCGAGTGCGTGATCAAGCACGATGTGCTCCAGCAGTACATGCGGGTAGATACGCGCACCCTGGCCTATCACGCGGGCGTAGCCAATGTGGGCGCCATCCTCTCCGGCGCCAACAACAACGGCCTCCACTCCGCCAATGCCATCACGGCGATCTTCATCGCCACCGGGCAGGACGTGGCCAATGTGTCGGAATCCTCCGCGGGCATTGTCTACACCGAGCTGCTGCCGGAAGGGGACCTCTATTTTTCCATCACCATCCCTTCGCTCATCGTGGCGACCCACGGCGGCGGCACCGGCCTGGCTACCCAGCGCGAAAGCCTCGAAATGCTCGGCTGCACCGGACGCGGCAGCGTGCACAAGTTTGCCGAGATCGTAGCTGGCGTAGTGCTGGCGGGCGAGCTGAGCCTGGCGTCGGCGATCTCGTCCTCCGACTGGGTCTCCAGCCACGAGCAGTACGGCCGCAACCGGTAACGCGGACGGGGAATCGGAGGGCCTGAGGCCGCCGGACGGGTTGAGCGGATGCACAGGCACCCCTCAACCCGGCGGCAGATTTTCCGTATGCTGCAAGACGCATCTGACTGCATGATCGAACGCACACGCCTGGTACAGCCCAACCGAACCGAACGCGCCATCCTCGTGGGGGTGTGCGCGAATGGCACTCGCTTCGAGCAGGCCAAGGAGCATCTGGACGAACTGGCTTTTCTGACCGAAACTGCCGGCGCCCGAGCCGTACGCTCCTTTATTCAGCGGCTGGACCATCCGGTGCATAAGACCTACGTAGGCCCCGGCAAGCTCGAAGAGATCCGGCAGGCTGTGGAAGAAGAGGAAGCCCAGCTCGTCATTTTCGACGACGACCTGAGCCCCTCCCAGATCCGGAATATCGACGCCGTGCTGAATGTCAAGGTGCTGGACCGTTCCTCGCTGATCCTGTATATCTTCTCCGAGCGGGCCCGTACCGCCCAGGCGCGGGTGCAGGTGGATCTGGCACAGTACCAGTACCTGCTGCCCCGGCTGACCGGGATGTGGAAGCACCTCTCGCGCGAGCGCGGGGGCATTGGCCTCAAAGGGGCGGGGGAAAAAGAAATCGAAACCGACCGCCGCCTGATTCAGGGCCGAATTACCCAGCTCAAGCGGGAACTCGAAAAAATCGACCGGCAGGAATCCGAGCGCCGCCGCAACCGCTCGGAATTTGTGCGCGTAGCCCTGGTGGGCTATACCAATGTGGGGAAGTCTACCCTCATGAACCTGCTTTCCAAGTCGGAGGTGCTGGCGGAGAACAAGCTCTTCGCTACCCTGGACACCACCGTCCGCAAGGTGGAGCTCGAAGGCATTCCCTTTCTGCTCTCGGATACGGTCGGATTTATCCGGAAACTTCCCACGCACCTCGTCGAGTCGTTCAAGAGCACGCTGGCCGAGGCCGGGGAGTCGGACATCCTGCTGCATGTGGTGGATGCCTCGCATCCCCACTTCGAGGACCAGATGCATAACGTGCAGGAAACCCTCCGCGGCTTGCATATGGGCGAAAAAACGGTGCTGACCGTGTTCAACAAGACCGATCTGCTGGAAGAAGGGGAGCGAAGCCACCTCGAAGCGAGCTGGTATGCGCATCATCACACCCCTGCCGTATGCATTTCGGCTGGCGAGCGCTGGAATATCGATCAGCTTCGCATCCAACTGACCAGTTTGCTCGTACAAAAATACCGGGACAAGCAGCCCGGCCATCCCTTCCTGTCCCTGCATGCCTACTACCAGGCGGGGCAGGATGCAGCGCCGCAGACCTGATTCCACCACCGATTGCCTATGACAGACGGAGAAATCGTCAACCGCGTAGCCAGCAGCCCGATTGTCACCTTCCGCCTCGAAGACCTCCGGCCCGAAGGCCCCCGGACTGCGATCGACCTCAAGGACCGGCTCTTTCAGGGGCTGATCCTGCGGGAGCGGGATTTCCGTGCCTGGGTCAAGGAGCACGACTGGCAGCAGTATACAGGGCATCATGTGGCGGTGCACTGCTCGGCGGATGCCATTATTCAGACCTGGGCGTATATGCTGGTGGCTGCGCAGCTGCACGGCATCGCGCGCACCGTCCTGTTCGGCACGCTGGAGGCGCTGGAAACGGAGCTGTACCGGCAGGCGCTCGACCAGATCGACTTCAGCCAGTACGAAGGCCGCCCGGTGGTGGTGAAAGGCTGCGGCGAGATCAAGGTGCCCGATTCGGCCTATGTGGAGGTGACCAGCCGCCTGATGCCCTATGCGAAGAAGCTCAGCTTCGGCGAGCCCTGCTCCACGGTGCCGGTGTACAGCAAAGGCCGCGAATGAGACACTTCTTTTTTTGCCGGAAATGTAGTTGATTTGAACAGATGCGGCAGGCTCCGCTCCCGGATACCGCTTGGCATTCAGATCTCTGCAACCCTCCTCAACTCCATAACCACTTCTTAAACCGCAGTGCGATGGGTATTTTCGACTTCATCAAAGGCCAGTTCATCGACGTCATCGAGTGGGTGGACTTCTCGCGCGATGTGCTGATGTGGAAGTTTCCCGATCAGGACAAGGAAATCAAGATGGGCGCCCAGCTGACGGTGCGCGACTCCCAGACCGCAGTCCTGATCAACGAAGGCAAAATGGCGGACCTCTTCGAGCCCGGCCGCTATGAGCTGACCACGCGCAACATGCCCATCCTCACCACGCTGCGCTCGTGGAAGTATGGTTTCGAGTCGCCCTTCAAGGTGGATGTGTATTATTTCAATACGCGCCAGTTCACCGACAACAAATGGGGCACGCCCAGCCCGGTGACCATTCCGGACAGCAAGTTCGGCCAGGTGGAATTCCGTGCGTTCGGCACGTACAACTTCCGGATCACAGCATTCGAGACCTTCTTCAAGGAAATCGCCGGCACCAAGCCCGTGCTGACCCTCTCCGAGATCGAAGGCACCCTCCGCGGCAAGCTCGTGGACCGCTTCACGGAGATCGTGGCGGAAATGGCCGGGAACGACTTCTCCTTCGTGCAGATGCAGGCCAACAAGTCGGAGTTTGTGGCCGCCCTGATGCCCCGCATTGCGGAGTATTTCCAGGGATTCGGCCTTGAGCTGACCGACTTCTCCATCCAGAGCATCACCCTGCCGCCGGAGCTCCAGGAGTTTCTCCGCAAAAACACCCAGATGAACATGGTCGGCGACCTGCAGCGCTTCATGCAGTTCCAGACCGCCGTATCGATGGAAAAATCAGCCCAGAATCCCGGCGGCAACCCGGGCATGGACATGGGGGCCGGCTTCGCGATGGGCCAGATGATGATGAACGCCATGAACCAGCAGCCGCAGCCGCAACAGCAGCCGCAGGGCCAGTCCAAGGACGACATCATGAACACCCTCAAGCAGCTCGGCGAACTCAAAGCGGCCGGCATCCTGACCGAGGAAGAGTTTGACTCCAAGAAGAAAGAACTGCTCGCCAAGCTCTGAGGCTGGCGGCAGTACGCGATGCAGCGGCCCGAAAGGGCCGCTTTTTTTGTTTGCAAAAATGGGCGGGTGTTTTTGGGAAAATGATGAAAACAGCCGGCAAGGCCCCCGGGGTTCCGCCCGTATTGCATTTTTATCATTGCAAAAATGGCAATAGCCTGAATCTGACCGCCTCCCGTGCGCAGCCAGATCCAACGGAGAACCCAATAAAAAACTGGTATTCAGGTAGGATTTCTCAAAACTTCTTTCTTATTTGGCATTAACAACATCGCAACAAGGCAACACGGCTTTACGGGACATTGAAAACCGACTACTGCTTTACTACCTTTGCAACGGTGCCGATTCATACATGAATATTTTCATATGACTCCGAGCACCCGAGGTTATTGAACGGCTACTATTACTCGTCCATGATGAACCTGTCTCCCTCCGGAGGCAGGTTTTTCATTTTTGCGGGCATTTTCCGTGCTTGCGGGCATGAACTCCGGAGCGCCGGTGCTGGTGGCCCCGCTGGACTGGGGATTGGGGCATGCGGCCCGCTGCATCCCCCTCATTGCGCAGCTGCGCAGCCTCGGGGTGCCGGTACTGCTGGGGGGCGCAGGCGGCAGCCTGCTGATGCTGCGGCGTCAGTTTCCGGATCTGCCGGCGGTGGAGCTGCCGGCCTATGGCGTACGCTACGGCAGCGGCGCTTCGGTGCTGGGCCCGCTGCTGCGGCAGTCGCCGCGGTTTTTCCGGGTCATCCGGGCGGAGCAGGCGGCCCTTCGCGCGCTGCACCGCGCCCGCCCGCTCCGGGGGGTGATCTCCGACAACCGCTACGGCCTGCACCTGCCGGGCCTGCCCGCTGCGCTGATCTGCCACCAGATCGCACCGATGCTCCCCGCGCCGCTTCAAGGGCTTCGCGGAGCCGCCTATGCCCTGCACCGCCGCCTGCTGGCGCCCTTCAGCCAGGTCTGGATTCCGGATCACCCCGGCCCGGAGGGGCTTTCAGGAGAGCTTTCGCACGGCATCGCGCTGCCGCCGCATGCGCACTACATCGGGCGCCTGTCGAGGTTTCCGGATCCGCAGGCCGGGCCTCCGCGGCCTGCAGGAATGCTGGCCCTGGTCTCCGGCCCGGAGCCGCAGCGGAGCCTGTTCGAGGCCCGCTGCCTGAAGCTGGCTGCCATGCTGGCACGCCCGATGACACTCATCGGCGGACAGCCTGACCGCCGCATACGGACCATTCCGGGGGTACAGTACCATCCTTTTGCCGATGGGCCGCAGCTGCAGGAGATGCTCCTCGGCGCAGAGCTGGTTCTGCTCCGGTCGGGGTACTCATCGCTGATGGATCTGGCGGCGCTGGACATCCGCCGGATGCTGCTGGTGCCTACGCCCGGCCAGCCGGAGCAGGAATACCTCGCACAGCGGCTGGCCGCATCGGGAATCGCGATGTGTGTGCGGCAGGCTGAGCCGCTGGCTGTGTGGGCCCGGATGATCGCGGCAATAGCGGCAGAATCCGGTGCCCGGCCCGGATTTCCGCCAGACGGCGGCAGACTGCTGGCGCCGGTGCTGGCCGGCTGGCTGGACTATTCCTGCTGATCCTGCAGGAGACGGCGGTACATCCACGCATCGCGAATTGCAGCAGCATAGACCGGATCGAGCACCGTATCCTGGTAGTAGCTGCCGCCGGCAGTAAACCGCACCCGGATGGGCTCATCGCAGTGCCGGGCGATGGTTTCCAGGATGCGGAGATCGCTTTCGGCGCCGAAGGCCACTTCCTCGATTACCTGACCCTTCAGATACGCCCTGCGGTTGCGTTCGTCGAGGGTAGGCACGCGGGAACTGATCATGGAGTCCTGCCCGACGTACACGATCACCCGCGTATGATAAAGCCCTTTGGCCGAAGCGAAGTGGGAGACGAGGGAAATGCGGCCGGATTCTTCGAGCGCGGCCCGGAGATAGGAATACTGGTGCTGATGCTCCTCCGGCAGAAACTGGTGCAGGTATTCAGGCTGGCCGAATAGATTCTGCTGAAGTTCGAAGCGCTTGTGCAGGGTGGCGGCGAGCCATTCGCGGGTAGCGGAGGTAAAACTCCGGGCACGCATGTTGGCGTTCAGCCGGTCTTCATCGGCCTGCGCGGCTTCGCGGATCTGCTGGCGGTAGGCGATCTGGTGGCGCGACACGCAGTCGGGATCAAGGATTTCCCAGTCGCTCTCCGCATTCAGCACCAGCGTCTGAAACGCAGACGACTGCCCCGAAACGACTACCCGGTCGGGCAGGGTTTCCACGGTTCGTACCTGGAAGCTGATGGGCGGCTCGGAGATGGCAGCCGCGTTGACGGAGCGGAAGGTCTGCTGTTTTTTGCGCAGCAGGAGGGTCTGCCCGACCAGCGCACCGGCAAGTGCCTGTTTTTCAGCCATTGCCGTGCGGTGAGTTTCCGTTTCGAATACCATTTCCTCCTCCGGATGCCCGGGATAAAACACGACCCGTTCGCCCAGGACATCGAGCACGAGATAGGCCGGTTCGCGGCGGTGGATGCGCATCGGCTGTCCGGCATAGCGGGAGGGATCGGTCATGGTCAGGCCAAGCGGCAGCACCATATCGGGATCTTCCCAATGCGGAGCAAAATCGCCTGCAAACGCTTCGTTCGGGCGGAAGAAATGCGCCTCGCCCGGTGCATGGCGGCGGGCGTAGATATTGCCGTCGGCGCCTACCAGCTCGTACGGGCTGTCTGCGACCTGCCGGTTCCGAAGCTCCTGGCGGGAAGCCGGGCGCACATAGACATGTTCGATCAGTTCGGAGGGGACCCGTCCGAATTCACCCTGGCGGTACGATTCCAGGTAGGCCGCCGACAGGTATACGGTAGCGCCTACGTGGATGTCTTCTTTAGTGGTCACAATACTCGACTGCAGGCGGGAATAATCCCGGATGCAGTCGCTCCAATCCTGAGATACAAGCGGCTGAAGCGGGAATGCAGCAAGGCAAATCGTCAGATAGGAGAAAGTCTTCATAGGCGCAGGCAGGGGGTGGTGGCTATCTGCTTTCTGAACGCTGCAATTCGCCTGCCAGTTTCGCAGATATCCAAGATTCGAGTGCAGTTCGGAGTGCCGGATCGTCTGCGGGCCCCTGCCGGAGGTACCAGGCATGAAATTCCTGCAGAAAAAACCGGCTTCCGAGCCGGCTGGCTGCCAGCTGGCGGAACTCCAGCAGGCGCTGGAAGCCATACCAGGCGGCGGCGCTCCGTCCGGGCTCCAGCCATACCGATGCCATGCGGACCTGGGCCGCCGCGCGGGAGATTCCCAGCTGTTCTGCGAGCCAGGCTGCGCCCTCGCCGGGTGTCCAGCCCTGCACATGCAGCCCGGCATCGCAGGCGGCCAGGGCTGCCGCTTCGTGCAGGAGGCAGCGGTATGCGAGCGCAGGCATGGGGTCCTGGCCGGAGTAATAGGCGACCTCGCGGTCCATCAGCCAGAGCGCGTAGAGTTCCCAGCCCTGTTCGCTGGCCGGATCGGGAAACAGCAGATGGAAGGCGCTGTCGGGGCGGCGGCGCTGCCAGGATTCAAACAGGTGGCGTCCGGGATACACGCTGGCGAACACGGCGCCTGCCTGCAGGATCGGTGCAGGCGCGCCGGGTGCGGCAAGCCAGCGCCGCTGATGGGGCACATACCGGAAGGCCGCGCTGTCCGGCATGCGCCAGGCCGGCGCATACTCGACGGAAACGCGGGAGAAGCGCAGGCTGTCGAACATGCCGGCGCTGAGCTGAAATGCTGTATGCGCCAGTTCCCGCAGGATTTCGGGCTCCGGCGGAGCGCCGGCGCGCTGCCATGCGCTGCGCAGCCGTGCGTGCAGCGGCCCCGGCGGGGAGCCGGCCAGATCCAGCTGGGCGTCCACTGCCCGGCGCAGGCTGTCCTGAGCCCGGAAGGCGTCGCTGCCGAGGCGTTCCGGGCTCAGGGTGGCTGGCAAGTACCGGCTGCGGCTCCAGGCCAGCCAGGCCGTATCCCGGAACGGGGCATCCCCTGCCGGCGGCAGCGCGGCCAGGGAATCTGCAAAGGCCAGCAGCCGCCGCACGGCGGGCTGCACCTGGGTTTCGATCCGGCCGGCGCCGTCGGCGAGGAAAGCCGCCGCCTCGAACTCGCGGATTTCCGCCGGATTGGCGCGGCTGAGATTCCGGGCCAGGGCTGTGTAGGCCGGATGCTGCGCCGGCGGGCAGGCGGCTAGCCAGGCCAGCTGCTGCCGGAGGGGCTCCAGCAGGTCCGGCGGGAGGAGAAGCCCTGCGCGTGCGCAGGCGCGCATCGTGCGGAGGGCTTCGTCGGCCTGGGCGGGAAAAGCGCTTGTCAGGTCCAGGATGCGGCGGATGCCGTCGCGGTCGCGCTGGATGGACTCGTCGAGCGAGACGAGCCAGCGGAGGTGCATGCCGTCGGCGGGGTTGAGCGGCAGGCGCGACTGGGGAAACCGGATGCGGCCGGCTTCGGCCTCCAGGCGGCGCGCCAGCGCCGCTGGATACGGCCCCCGCCGCAGCAGGGCGGCCCATTGCGCTGCAGCAGCGCTGCGGGCCGTATCGCCCTGCAGGGTACAGGGATCCAGCCGCGCCGCCGCGCCCGGCGGCAGGCTGTACACCGGGGCCTGAGGCGCCGCCGCCAGGTAGGCGGTCAGCCCCTGCTCATATGCACTGCCGGGTGCCGGCTGCTGCAGATACCGGTTCACCTGCCAGAGCGCTGCGCCTACGCAGAGCCCTATGAGAACCGCCGGAATAAATCTGAAGAAATTTGCAGGCCGATCTGACATAGAGAATCCCCCACATGAAGTGCAATTCCGCTGCGAAGGTAGCGATTAGCGCCATATGCAGGGAGGGAGAACGAGCGCAGCGCCGAATGGTTTGCCAGGCAACGGACCGGGGCTGCGGATAGTTATTGTTATTTTCTAATATAAGCTAACATCTATTTCATGGGCAAAAGGCCCTGCAGCCAGGCACAGATGCAAGGCTGGTTTGAAAGTGAGGCACATACCGGTTTAATTTGGAACTGTGCCAGTAAATGAGCCCTATCTCAGGTATACATGGATGCACTACATGCCAACTCCCGGGACGATCTGATGTTTGCGACAGGGGCCGATCCCTCCCGTCAGCCGCCCATGCCTAAGCGGCACGGCCCCATGAAGCGCGTAGCGGTCCAGGAGGTAGTGCCCGTGTATGCCAGCGCGCTGCAGCATCTGCCTTTTGCAGCAGCGCTGATCGATGAGCGGGGGTATATCCAGTATGCAACCCGGAAGTGGGAGGCATACTTCCAGCAATATCCGGGCGAGTGGACCGGTCAGCCGGTCGCTGCAAGCCTGCCGGCGGATCCGGAGGTGCTGCTCCCGGCCTTGCGGGAGGCGGTGGCCGGCGGTCCGCCCTGCGAAGGTGCCTGCGAAGCCCGGCTCCGGGACGGATCGCAGGTGCAGATCAGCTGGAAGGCCGTTGCCTGGACGGAGGCACCGCTGGCAGACGGCCAAAAACGGTTTATGATCTGGGTCGACCAGTCCCGTACCGTATCCGGTCCGCTGGCGCCTGCCCAGCTGCTGCCCATGGTCCCCCAGCTTGGCGTGCTTTCACTCGACCGGGCGGGACGGATTCTGGACATGAATCCCTGCCTGCTGGAGCTGCTTGGATACGCGCCGGGCGAGCTTGCAGGGATGCCGCTGACTGTCCTGTGGGCTCCGGGCCAGTTTGATGTGCCGGGCCCGGATCTGGCAGCCGTAGCGCAAAGCCGGATGATCGAACTGCGCGCAGTCCATACCGACCATACCCGGCGCACCCTGACGGCCAAGGACGGCCGCCAGATCCGGATGCATGTATATGGCCGGCTGCTGCCCCCGGACGAGCCTTCGGGCGCGTATGCGGTCGAAGTGCTGATGCCGGTTCCGGCGACAGCGGCGCACGAGAGCGACCGCCTCTACAGCCTCGACCTGTATCAGGCGATTCTGCGCAATTTTCCCAACGGCGCTGTCGTGGTATTCGACCAGGACCTGCGCTATTTCGTCGCCGAAGGCCAGGGGCTGGCCGCCACCGGGCTCAACCGCGAGCACATGCTGGGCAAGACCATTTTCGAAGTGTTTCCGCCGCAGGTCAGCGCCCAGATCGAACGCAGCTACCGCGCCTGCCTGGCCGGTCAGCCGCAGATTCAGGAAGTCGAATACCAGGGGCGGATGTTTCGCACCTATCTGCATCCGCTGCACGATCCGTCGGGGATCTGCATGGCCGGCATGGTCATCACGCAGGACATCACAGCCCTGCGCGACGCGGAGAAAGCGCTGCGCCGCAGCGAGCATCTCTACCGGACCATGGCCGCCAACCTGCCCGATGCCAGCGTCGTGCTGTTCGACCGGGACTTCCGCTATCTGCTGGCCGAGGGGAGGCTGCTGCGCGAGCGCGGCCTTTCGCGCGAAGCAATGGAGGGAAAAACGATCCAGGAAGTATATGAGCCGGAAGTAGCGGCTCAGCTGGTCAAGGTATACGGGCGGGCGCTGAACGGGGAGCAGTTTGTCCGGGAACTCACGTGGAGCGACCGGGTGTTCAGGCTGGTAGCCATTCCGGTTCAGGATGAATCGGGCACCGTGCAGGCAGGGATGGTATATACGCTCGACGTGACGGAGCTGAAACACGGGCAGCTGCAGCTGCAGCGGGCCAACGTGGAGCTGGAGCACCGCATCCAGCAGCGCACCTCCGAGCTGCTGCGCGCCAACGAAGAGATCAAGAATTTTGCCTATATCGTCTCCCACGATCTCCGCATTCCGCTGGTCAACATCAAGGGCTTTACGCGGGAGCTGGAGATCAGCCTGCGGGAGCTCGGCCAGCACCTGGAGCAGGTGATTCCATCGCTTCCGCCCGGCCAGCAGGCCGGCCTTTCGACCCTCATCCATGATGAGCTGCCAGAGTCGCTGCAGTTCATTTCAAGCGGAGCCGCGCAGATGGACCGGCTCATCGGAGCCGTGCTGCGGCTCTCCCGGATGGGCTACCGGGAGATGGATTTCAAGCCCATCGCCCTGAAGCCGTTTGTGGAAGATGTGCTGCGGGCCATCCAGCATCACCTGATCGAGCATGGCGCACAGATCGAGGTAGGAGATCTCCCCCAGGTGCACGCCGATCCTACGGCACTGGAGCAGATTTTTTCCAATCTGATCTCCAATGCGGTCCAGTACCGGCACCCCGACCGACCGCCCCGGATCCGGGTCACCGGCGAGCAGCACGAACAGACGGTAGTCATTCACATCCAGGACAATGGCCGCGGGATCGCGGCCCGGAATATTCCCCGCATTTTCCACATCTTCACCCGTGTCGGCGCATCCACCACGGAAGGTGAAGGGATGGGGCTCACCTTCGTCAAAACCCTTGTGCAGCGCCACGGCGGCCAGATTGCCTGCCAGTCCGAACTAGGCGTAGGCAGCACCTTTACCTTCAGCCTGGCCCGCCAGCCGGAGCCTCCCGCCAAATGATATGTTCCACATGTGAAAATGTATTGATGTTAAAATTTATATGTATTTGACTTTGTATATGTGGCCGTCGAAGATAGTTTTGAGTATCTGATCCGGTCAGGATCTGTGAAGCAGACAATTGGGAGCAATGCGTGTTACGACGCTTCAGGACTCCCGCCACAGGGCATCCGCATGGCCGGTGCCCTCCGGCGGCGCCTGATGCAGTTCCGGGCGTTCTTGCCTGCCCGGAGGTAGCCGCTGTATTCCATTGCCCGTTATGGGAGCACAGTCTGATTGCAGGTTCCTCCACCGGAGCCAGGTTCCACCACCCGGACCCTGGTACAGCCCAGGATGGACGATTCTTCACAGCGTAACCTCATTACCCAGTGGAAAAGAGCATGGTATTAGCGCCCCCGAGAGTTCTGTATGTAGAAGATGATCCCGGCATGGCGCGTTTGCTGCAGAAGCACCTGACCCGGCAGGGTTTTGAGGTCACCCTCGCCGGAAACGGCACCGAGGGCCTGCAGCAGCTGATGCGGCGCAGCTTCGACATGGTGCTGATCGATTACTGGATGCCCGATATGACCGGGCTTGAAATGCTGGCCGAGATGCAGCATGCCCTCGCCGATCCGCCTCCGGCAGTCATCGTGACGGCATCTGGCACCGAAGCCGTGGCCGTGGAGGCCATGAAGCAGGGCGCTGCCGATTACCTGATCAAGGACTCGATGCACGAGTACCTGCATACCATGCCGGAGCGCATCACCGAACTGACGGAGCGCCGGCGTCTGCTCAAAGCCAAGCAGGCTGCCGAGGCGGAAAAGGAAAAAATGATTCTGGAGCTCAATGCATTTGCCCACACCGTCGCGCATGACCTGAAAAATCCGGTATTCAGCCTGAAGGGGATTGCAAGCATTCTCATGCAGGACGATGCGGTGCTTCCGAGCCACCAGCGCTTTGTGCAGGCTGTAAGCGATATTTCGGACCGGATGGGCCAGATCATCGAAGATCTGCTGCTGCTGGCCTGCGTAGGCGGGCAGCAGGTTCAGCTCAGCCGGGTCTCGCTGGCAGATTCCCTGGCAGCAGCCCTGAACCGGGTGCAGTTCCAGATCGAGCAGTCCGGCGCGGTGATCGAGACCGGAGCCGATCTGCCGGAGGTGTGGGGATATGCAGGCTGGATCGAAGAGGTCTGGGTCAACTATATCACCAATGCCATTAAATACAGCCATCGCCCTCCCCAGATCCGGCTTGGCGCTACCCTGCTGCCCGACGGACGCGTTCGCGCCTGGGTGCGGGACAATGGCCCCGGCATCCGTCCGGAAGACCAGCAGAAGCTGTTCACGCCCTTTACCCGCCTGGACCGCAGCAAAGCCAACGGCCACGGCCTGGGCCTGTCCATCGTGCAGCGCATCATCGAGAAGCTCAACGGCTCCGTAGGGGTGGACAGCACGCCGGGCGAGGGCAGCGAGTTTTTCTTCATCCTTCCGGCTCCGGCAGCGCAGGTACGGTCGGAGCGTCCTTTCCAAACTGCCGCAGTTGCCGCCTGATCAGGGCAGGCGGTACACCCGGGCCAGAAAAGGCCCCTCCCGGAATTCAGCATCGGGCTGGCGCGCCTGCAAAGGCGCGTACGCCATCGGCGGCGCCGGCGGCGTGATGACGAGGGCCCAGTCCGTATCCGCCTCCAGGGTCACATAGGGCTGCAGCGAGTCGCCCGGCGCCAGATAGCCTAGCCGCGCATCGAGCAGGCCGTTGTAGGCGGGAAAATTGGCGGTTACCTTGGCGCCAGGCACCATCCGGCTGGTTACGAAGCGGCAGGCATCCTGCTGCACCCGCACATAGTCCGCATAGTTTACATCCTGATCGTACCGGAAGACCGGCCTGCTCCGGTGCATCCAGCATCCTGCTGCCAGCAGCAGCACAGCTGCCGGCACGGCCCAGCGTACCTGACGCTCAGACAGCAGGGGCATCCAGAGTGCCCCCAGCAGCAGGGGGAGCAGCGGAAGGAGCGAGAGCAGATAGCGCTCCATGTAAAAGTTCATCGCCGTAAACAGCGTAAGCCCGGCAGCCCAGCCTGCGGCATACAGCGCATAGGCCGGCAGGCGCAGCCGGCGCAGGCGGGCCGCCTGCACCGCATGGAGGATGAGCCCGGCCAGCACCCCCAGGCTCATCCAGACCCGTCCCTGATCGGCCAGGAGAAAAGCCGCTGCCCGGCGCAGCTTGCGAAAAAGCGCCTGCGGCTCCACCGACACAAACCCCGTATGCAGCGGAAAGAGCCACCAGCCGTGCTGAAGTTTCTGTATGGCAATGAAGAGGAGGAAGGCCAGCCCCGGCAGGAACGCCAGGCCGACGGCGCGCCAGGAGAGCGGGCTCCGAAGCAGCGTGCCCATCCCAACGGCCAGCGGCAGGATGAGCCCCGACTCTTTGGTCAGCACCGCGCAGACGGCCCAGCAGAGGTACCAGCGCCAGCGTGCCCGGGCGGCCGCGTCCAGCGCCAGCAGCACCCAGAGCGCCAGCAGCATTTCCGGCAGGGCAAGAAAGGCCATGGCCTGCCAGTTGGGCTGGAGCAGCCACAGCACGGCAACAGCCGCTGCCGCAAACGGCGGCAGCCAGCGCAGCGCGGTCCGGTACAGCACCGCCGCCGTCGCAAGCGAGATCGCCAGCGCCAGCAGGTGCAGCTTCAGCAGGGAATAGCCCATTACCTTGATGCCCAGGGCCATCAGCGCGAAAAACAGCAGCGGGTGGCCGCGGGAATACTCCGGCGGCAGGCCTGCCGGCAACAGGCTGATCCCGTGGTCGGCCTGGTACAGGATGGCCGGACCGTACACGCCCAGTTCATCCCAATACAGCGGCAGGCCTGCCAGATGACGGTTGGCCAGGCAGATGCCGGCAGCCGCTGCGGCCAGCAGCAGGACCGGAAGCCAGGTGCGGAGAGCGGCAGCAGTCATATGCGTAAAAAACCGGTGAGTTGGCCTGAAAGATGCAGCGTTTGGCCGATCCGGCGCGTCTGCATTTCAACTGCCTGAAAAATACAGCGTATCTTATCCAACCCCATCAGGCTTGCCATGAAAAAAATTGCAGCAGTTGGAATCTGGGTTCTGCTCCTGACCGCGGACCTGCGTGCGCAGGCGCCGGCAGAGGTGATGCTCATCGGCACGCGCTACCTGCCGGCGGACCTGTACGGCCCGGCCCGCCAGCTGGAGGCGGAGGCGCTGGCAGCGCAGCTGGCGGCTTTCGCGCCGGATGCCATCGTGGTGGAGGCGCCGGGCGAGCCGGGCGATGATGCCCGCATGCAGGCGGCATACGCCGCGTTCCGCGAAGGGCTGCAGCCTGCAGCACGCTCCACGCGGGACCAGCTCGCCTTCCGGCTGGCGGCCCGCCTGGACCATGAGCAGATTCAGCTGCTCTACACCGGCCGCGCCCTGCCGCTGAGCCAGGCCCTCGAATCTGCGGCTGCCGACCCTGCCGCCATCCTCGCCCTGGCCCGCTGGCTCCGCGAGCAGGAAAGCCGCAGGCTGGACCAGATGCCTGTGCTATCCATTCCGCAGTACCTCGCCGCGCTGAACGACAGCCGTACGCTTGCAAGCACGGCGTCGGAGCTGGCCCGGCTCCTGGAGCCGCTGCCCGCTGCCGCGCGTTACTGGAATCAGTACCACCTGGGCCTCGCCCGGCAGATCCGCACCCTCGCCGCAGGCGGCCAGCGGCTGGTGGTGTTCCTCGACATCGAGCATGCCCCGCTCGTGCGCAGCCTCCTCGCCGGCGATCCGAAGATCCGCCTGGCCGATCCGGTGCAATATTTGCAGGCCCAGTAAGGGAATTCCCGCTATCTTTGCCCCGCTAATCACGCAGGGCATGGCTGTTCCCATCAGGCAAACCGAGTTCCAGTTTCCCGGCCAGACGGGGGTGTACCACGGCAAGGTGCGCGATGTGTACCACATCGGCGAAGAGTATCTGGTGATCGTCGCCAGCGACCGCATTTCCGCATTCGACCACATTCTCCCCCGGCCCATCCCCTTCAAAGGCCAGGTGCTCAACCAGACTTCGGCGCACTTTTTCTCCGCTGTCCGGGAACTCGCGCCCGTGCATGTCCGCTCCGTGCCGGATCCGAATGTGACCATCGGCCTCAAATGCAAGCCCATCCTGATCGAGGTGGTGGTGCGCGGATACCTCGCCGGCCACGCCTGGCGGGTGTACAAGGCCGGCGGGCGCGAACTCTGCGGCGTGCCCCTGCCCGAGGGCCTGCGCGAAGGCGATCCGTTTCCCGAACCCATCATTACCCCCGCCACCAAATCGGTCATCGGCCACGACGAGGATATTTCCGAACGGGAAATTCTGAAATCCGGCCTGCTGGAACCCGATGAGTGGGGCCAGATCAAATATTACGCGCTCGAACTCTTCAGGACCGGCACCCGCATGGCCGCCGAGCGCGGCCTGATCCTGGTGGATACGAAGTATGAATTCGGCACGCGCGACGGCGATATCTACGTGATCGACGAGGTGCATACGCCGGATTCTTCCCGCTACTACTACGCCGAGGGCTACGAAGCCCGCCAGGCGCAAGGCGAGCCGCAGCGCCAGCTTTCCAAGGAGTTTGTACGGGAGTGGCTGATGGCGAACCAGTTTCAGGGGCTGGATGGCCAGGTGATGCCGGAGATGCCCGATGCTTTCACCCAGGAAATCAGCGAGCGCTATATCGAACTCTACGAGCGGGTGACGGGCCAGGCCTTCGTCCGGACGGAAGACGCCGACCCCCAGGCGCGCATCTACGCGCGCGTGTGCGAGGCCCTGGCGGCTCTCTGAGCGCAACATTCCGCATGCTCCGCAGGTTGTGCTGCTGCCCGGTTCCGGGCAGCTGATCTGTTTCCGCATGACCCTCCGCCTGATCCTCGGCGACCAGCTCAATCCGCAGCACAGCTGGTTCCGCCAACCTGACCCTGCCGTGCGCTACGTGATGATGGAGCTGCGCCAGGAAACCGATTATGTGCGGCACCATATCCAGAAAATCACCGGATTCTTTCTGGCTATGCGCGCATTTGCGGCTGAATTGCAGGCGCAGGGGCATCAGGTGCACTATATTACCCTCGATGACCCGGCCAATACGCAGTCCCTGACGGGCAACCTGGATGCACTGATGCAGCAATGGGCGGCCCGCCGCTTCGAATACCTGCTGCCCGACGAATACCGCCTCGATCAGCAGCTGCGGCAGTATGCCCAGGCCCTGCCTGTTCCCTCGGCTGCCGCAGATACGGAGCATTTTCTCACGGAACGGGATACGCTGGCCCGGCTCTTCGCAGGCAAAAAGACCTACCTGATGGAGACCTTTTACCGGGCCATGCGCAAGCGGCACCGCATCCTGATGGAGACCGATACCGAGCCGCTCACCGGCCGGTGGAATTACGACGCCGAAAACCGCAGCCGCTACGACGGCGCTGTGCCGGTTCCGGAGCCGCCGCCGTATGTGCGCGATGTGCAGGCGCTGGTGCGGATGATCCAGGCTATGGGGGTGCAATCGTTCGGGAATGTGGAGGAAACCCGCTTCATCTGGCCGGTGACCCGGCAGGAAGCGCTGGACCTGCTGGAATTTTTTGTGCAGCAGTGCCTGCCCTGGTTTGGAAGGTATCAGGATGCGATGGTGCAGCAGCATTGGTCGCTGTTTCATGCGCGGCTGTCGTTTGTGCTGAATATCAAGCTGCTGCACCCGATGGAGGTCATCGGGCGGGCCGTGGCGGCCTGGGAGGCGGAGCCGGAGCGCATTTCCATCGCCCAGGTGGAGGGCTTTGTGCGCCAGATTGCCGGGTGGCGGGAATACATGCGCGGGGTGTACTGGGCGCAGATGCCGGGCTATGCTTCGCAGAACTATTTCGGCCACAGCCGGCCTCTGCCCGCCTGGTACTGGACCGGCGAGACGAAGATGAACTGCCTGCGGCACGCCATCGGGCAGTCGCTCGACTACGCCTATGCGCACCACATCCAGCGGCTGATGGTCACGGGCAATTTTGCCCTGCTGGCCGGCATCGATCCGGCGGAGGTGGACGCCTGGTACCTGGGCGTGTACATCGACGCGATCGAATGGGTGGAGATCACCAATACCCGCGGCATGAGCCAGTATGCCGACGGCGGGCTGGTGGGGTCCAAACCCTACGTCTCCACGGCGGCCTATATCGACAAGATGAGCGACTACTGCGGCAGCTGCGCGTACAGCCGCAAGCTGCGCCACGGGCCGGGCGCCTGCCCGTTCAACAGCCTGTACTGGCACTTTTACCACCGGCATGCGGAGCTGCTGGCCCGCAATCCGCGCATCGGCTTTGCCTACAAGACCTTGCAGGCCATGAGCGAAGCCGAGCGCAGCGCCACGCTGGCGCAGGCCGAGGCGTATCTGGCGCGGCTGGACGAACTGTAATTCAGGGGGTTTACCATCCTCCGGTTTCGGCTACGCGCCATACGGCGCTGAGGGCGAGCAGCAGCAGCGCCGCCGGGGTGAGGTATTTCCAGCCGAGCTGCATGAGCTGGTCCACGCGCACGCGGGGGTAGGTCCAGCGGATCCACATCTGGAGGAAGACGAAGAAAAAGGCCTTGGCGAGGAGCCAGCACAGGCCCCAGAGCAGGCCGGCGGCGGTGCCGGGCGCGCCGGTGGTCCAGTCTGCCAGGGGCAGGCCGGGCAGATTGGGCAGGGGGGTATTCCACCCGCCCCAGAACACCACAGCGCCGATCAGGCTGACCAGCAGCATTTTGCCGTATTCGGACAGCATCACGAGCGCAAAGCGGAAGCCGCCGTACTCCACATGGAAGCCGGCCACCAGCTCGGATTCGGCCTCGGGAATATCGAAGGGCGCACGGTTGCACTCGGCCAGGGAAGCGATGAAGTAGATCAGCCAGGCCAGCAGCAGGTGCGGATAGCGCACGACGGCCCAGGCGGGGAATCCGCCGGTGCCGCTGAGGTCCCAGAGGCCCCAGAGGCGGACGGGCTCGGCGGCGTAAATGCCCTGGGCTGCTGTGAGCTGCTGGAGGTCGAGGGTGCCGAAGAGCAGCACGGCGGCCAGCAGGGCCGCAGCGGCAGGGATCTCGTAGGAGATGATCTGGGCCACGGCGCGGGCTGCGCCCAGGAGCGCGTACTTGTTGCTGGCGCCCCAGCCGGCCATGAGCATGCCGATGACATCGATGGCCACCACGCCGAGGATGAAGAGCAGCCCGATATCGAGGCGGCTGCCGATGACGCCGGGCCCCCAGGGCAGGGCAGCGAAGCCGGCGAGGACCGAGACGAAGATCACCACCGGCGCCCAGACAAAGAGCGCGCGGTCGGCAGCGGCAGGGATGATGGATTCCTTGAGCACCAGCTTGATGACATCCGCCAGGGTCTGAAAAAGCCCGAAGGGCCCGGTTTCCATCGGCCCGAGGCGGTCCTGGATATAGGCCGATACCTTGCGCTCGGCCCACACCGCCAGGAGGGTAAACCCGGAGATGAAGAGCAGCGTAGCGATGACGAGGGGCAGCAGCACAGATGCAGGCAGATCAGGGCAGCAAGATAGGAGAAAGGCAGGAGAAATGGGAGGGGGGGTTTGGCAAATCACACGTCTAATTCATACATTCAAGCGCGCGATGCGCCAGGAAACTAATTCCGCTCATATAACATTCAAATATGAATATTCTGGATCTGCACAGGAGGATTACGGATCAGTATTTAAAGTACCTGAACTCATTTGTATATGTTCAGGATAAACGCATTGCTTCAAAACTCGAAGAGATGCGCCATACAAAGCCCTTCATGCCCGAGCCCTTGGTTCAGTTCAATCCGTCGTTCGAGCTTGGAGATACTTCTAAGGAAAGCCTGGTGCAAAAACTGGGACTGCATCCGCACATGCAGCGTATTCTAGATCCGTTTCGCTTATACAGACATCAGGAGGAAGCCATTAGACTGGGCGTAAACGGTCAAGGATATATTCTGACTTCCGGGACTGGCTCAGGCAAATCATTGACATATATGGCTTCTATCTTCAATCATGTATTGAAGCGTCCGGAGGCGGGCAAAGGGGTGAAGGCGATCGTTGTATATCCGATGAATGCGCTGATCAACTCGCAGCACGAGGAGATCGAGAGAAAATTCAAAGAAAAATTGGAGGCGGATTTTCCCATATCCTTTGCTAAATACACAGGCCAACAAAGCCAGACCGAGCGCGATCAGGTACGCGAGCAGCAGCATGATATTCTGCTCACCAACTACATGATGCTGGAACTCATCATGACCCGCGCTACAGAGTCATGGCTGCGTGAGTCGATGCAGAAGCACCTTCAGTACCTGGTGTTTGACGAGCTTCATACGTACCGCGGCCGCCAGGGGGCCGATGTATCGCTATTGATCCGGCGAATACAGGAGCTGGTAGGCCGTCCGCTGACCTTAATCGGCACCTCGGCCACGATGGCCAGCGAAGGGACTCAGGAAAGCCGGAAGCAGCTAATTGCTCAGACTGCTGAAATGCTGTTTGGGACCCCTTTTGAAGAAGATCAGATCGTCGGAGAATATCTTACCCCTTCAACGCATCCCTTTGAGGCGGATGAACAGGCAGATTGGGAAGCCGTATTGCACGCACAACTTCCAGATACCTATGAAGCGCTTGCTGTGCACCCGCTGGTGCGCTGGCTGGAGCATCGTATTGCGCTGAGGCGGCAACAAAGTGGTGAATGGGAGCGAGGCAAACCGATGACAGTCCCCGAGATAGCTGACCGACTCGTACAGGATACAGGGCAGCCGGGTACAGATTGTTCAGCTAAAATTCGGGAACTGCTAGCATGTCTGGATCGGATCAATGCCAGGCATCATGAGCAAGGCATCAGACTGCGCCTGCTGCCTTTCCGCCTGCACCAGTTTATTTCGCAGGCTGGAGAGGTGCGTGTGTCTTTGGATGAACCTGCCTTCCGGCATATTGAGATCGGCAACCAGAAATACTGGAAAGACGCAGAGCGAAATCAGGATAGCCCGCTATTTCCCGTGCGCTTCAGCCGGCACAGCGGCGCTGCTTTTGTATGTGTAGAAAAAGACTTCGAAAACGAAGTGTTGCGCCCCTCCGACCCGGATTATGCTGTTCAGGAAGACGATGAAGAGACGGAGGAATCCGTGCCTGGACGCGGGAAGTACCATGAAACCACCTATCCCAGCGGCTATTTGATTTTTCAGGATAAAACCGATGAGCCCTTGTGGTCGGAAGACCTGATCGAATTATTTCCGCAGTCATGGTGGCGGGAATCAGGCGGGAAGCTGGTACTGGAAACAGCCTATCGCTATCGGATACCGCATCAAATATGGTTCGATCAGGCCGGGAATTATGCCACTCAGCCCAAAGCCGGCCTGCCGCTTTCGGGCTGGTTTGTACCCGCCCCGATGATTTTCGATCCGACGGCAGGGGTCGTATACGAGATGCGCAGCAAGGAAACGGCCAAGCTCGCATCGCTTAACAGCGAGGGGCGCAGCACGGCTACCAGTCTGCTGAGCTTTGCCGTGCTGAGCGGGCTGGTCGAGGAAGGTGAAGTCGGCAAGACATGCAAATTGCTCAGCTTTACTGACAACCGCCAGGACGCCTCGTTGCAGGCCGGGCATTTCAATGATTTTGTAGCAGCCGCTCATCTTCGCTCGGCGATCAATCAGGCTATTGTATCTGCTTCGCCAAACGGGTTGAGGTCGTACGAAGTAGCAGAAAAGGTATTTGCGCACCTGGATCTGCCTGAGCGCACCTATGCCGTCAATCCTAGTGGTGCCATCCCTGATGCAGCCAATAGCCGAGCACTCAAGCTCCTGCTGCAATACAGGATGCTTCGCGATCTGCGCAACAGTTGGCGCTACAGCCTGCCAAACCTGGAGCAGACCGGCTTGCTGCGCATCCGATACGAGCACCTGGCTACGCTGTGCAACGATACTGCCTATATCGCGCATATCCCGCTGCTGGTACGCATGTCTTCCAGTGAGCGCGTGATCCTTCTGGAGGCGCTGCTTGACTATATTCGCACCTCGTTTGCGTTGACTCACCCGCTGCTGGAGCAGGAAGCGGCCCAGGCTGAAAATCTGATGCGGGAAAAGCTGCGCGAAGACTCCTATTGGAGTTTGGACCGGGAGGAGCGTATCGAGACGGGCGCCTACGCTGTGGTGCAGTCTATGGGCAAAGTCAAAGGGATGAAAACGGCCAGTCTCTCCACCCGCTCTTACTGGGGGCGCTATCTAAAGCGTCGCCACCGTGAAGTGCTGGAGATTGAACTGGAGAACCGCGAACTCCCTGGCCTGGTCGAGGAACTATGCGATTTGCTTTGCAGTTGGAACCTGCTTCGGGCTGATACGCTCAAAGGGGAAAAAGGCGAATTCAAGGGCTATCGCCTGCGGGCAGACCAGTTGATCTGGCAGCGCAACGAGCAGGAATCGGCCTGGTGGGACCGGGTGCGCTTGCGGGCCGGAGAAATGTACCGCCCGCGGATCAATCCCTTTTTCCAGCAGCTATATCTGGAGAACTTTGGACGCTTCCAAAAAAACCTGCTTGCCCGGGAACATACCGGACAACAGTCTAATGACGACCGTCAAAGCAGAGAAAACGACTTTCGGCAAGGGGAGATTTCAGCCCTCTACTGTTCGCCGACCATGGAGTTGGGGATCGACATCTCGGAACTCAACATCGTGCATATGCGCAACGTGCCCCCCAGTCCTGCCAATTATGTGCAGCGCAGCGGGCGGGCAGGGCGGAGCGGACAAGCGGCTTTGGTGTTTACCTATTGCCACGGCCTGTCGCCGCACGACCAGTACTATTTCGAGCGACGTATCGAGATGGTGGCCGGCGTGGTGCGGCCGCCCTATCTGGATCTGGAACAGGAGGAGCTGATCCGGACGCATCTTCATGCCTTTTTGCTGATGCACACAGGTCTAAGGGAGTTGAAAGACTCTGTAGCCGATGTACTGAACCTCAATCATGGGCCGGCATACCCACTTAAGCTGGAGCTGCGCGAAAAACTCGAACATTTTGCCGCGAAGGACGGTACTGCTGCAGCCGCAGCTTTTTTCAAAGAAATCGCCCAGCGGCTGGGAGGCGGTGCGCAGCCCGGCTGGCTCAGCCAGGAATGGGTGAAGCGACAGGTTGTACAGATGCCGGAGATTTTCGATCGGGCCTTCGACCGCTGGCGGGTGCTTTTTCGGGCCAACGAAAAACGCCTGGCAGAGGCCCAGCGTACTATTAACGATCATACTTACAAACCTGACAGCGACCTTAAAAAACAGGCGCGGGACCAGCGGCGCAATGGAGAGCGGCAGCGGGATATCCTCCTCAACCAAGGTGGAGGCAGCGCCAGTGGCGAGTCGGATTTTTACCTCTTCCGCTACCTGGCGGCCGAGGGCTTTCTGCCGGGCTACAACTTCACACGCCTGCCGGTGCGCGCCTGGCTGGGCGCGCGCGCGCGCGGCGAAGGGCACTTTGTCTCCCGGCCCCGCTTTCTGGGGCTGCGCGAGTTTGGCCCTGGCAACATGATCTATCACAACGGCAGGCGCTACCGGATCACGGGCCTTGCCCTGGCCGATGCTACCCTGCCGCTGCGGTCGATGGTCGCCGCACGAGCTACCGGATACGCGCACTGGGACAGCGAGGTACAAACGCATACCAACGATCCCATTACGGGCGAAGCGCTCATCAACGGCACGAACAGCGCAGAGGCCTTTTCGAATTTGATCCAACTCCTCGACTCCGAAACCGTGGCGATCAGCCGGATCACCAGCGAAGAGGAAGAGCGCACCCGGCAGGGTTACGTCATCGATACCTTTTTCAACTACACCGGAGGAATGGACAGCACCCAGCAGGCTGTACTCAAATGGGAAGGAAAGGAACTGCTGCGGCTGATCTTCGGGCCTGCCACGCGGCTCATCCATCTCAACCGGCGCTGGCGGCGCTCGCCCCGGTCGCACGGATTCCACCTCAACCGCAACAATGGCTTTTGGATGCGGCAAAAAGACCTGGAAACCGCACCCGCAGATGCCGTGCGTGTCGTAATACCCTATATCGACCACACGGCCGATACGCTCTATGTGCAGCCTCTGGAGGCGCTGGGTCTGGACAACGAACAAGTCCACTCCCTGGCCTTTGCCCTCAAGCGCGCTATCGAGGCGCAGTATCTGCTGGAAGAACAGGAAATCCTCGTCGATACCCTCGGCAGCGGCGATACGCCTAATATCCTCCTGATCGAGGGGACCGAAGGCAGTATGGGTATTCTGGGACAGCTCGTTACCCAGCCTAACCGGCTAAGACAGGTGATTATCAAGGCCTATGAACTCCTTCATTTCGATCCGGAAACGCATACTGACCGCCGCCCCGAGCTTCCGAAAGCCACCTATCAGGATTTGCTTTCCTACTACAACCAGCCCTGGCACAAGATCATGGACCGGCACAGCATCCAAGAGGCGCTCAAAGTCCTGATGGCTTGTGATTTGCAGCGCCTGACCAGCGGACGGGACCGCGATGCGCACTATCATTATCTGCGGGAGCGCACACATCCTGATTCGGACATGGAGCGCAAGTTCCTCGATTTTCTCTACCGTCATGGCTACCGCCTGCCCGATCAGACCCAGGTGAACCTGAAAGACTGTTATGCCAGCGCCGACTTTTGGTATGAAGCCGGACGCGTCGCCATATTTTGCGATGGGAGTGTTCACGACTATCCGAACGTCGTTCGTGAAGATGACGCCAAGCGCCGCTGCCTGGAAGACCACGGCTGCGATGTGATTGTTTGGTATTACCGCCAGCCGCTGGCGGAATTGGTCAAGGGGAGAGGGGATGTATTTGGGGAGGGGGTTAGAGGATATTGAAATTTTCTGGACTAACCTCTAGGACCCGATTCAACACATCTTGATTTTGAACTCTTTTGCTTTTCCACCGTGATTTCCAATGGTCAACAATCGCTTCTAATGGCCAATTGAAATAATCAAGTTGGGTGTCTTCTCCCTTTAAAAGGGGAAGGGTGTTTTGCGCGAGCGGCACATAATATATCCTCCTTCTGAAGCTGTGCCTCAAAAGAAAGTCGGAGTCAAAGCCGAGTTTTTCACCCGCATTTCTGATCAATCTCATTTGCCAGCTTGGCCCATCACCAAATTGATTGCCGATTTGCACACCGATACTTTCCAGATAAGCTCTCATCAGCGCAATGGTCTCCGATGTGAGATGTAGGGTGCCAAAGCCTTTCGTCTCGCCAATGGGTTGGAATACTTGCTTTCCGTTAAAGGTCAGGCGGTTATACTGGGAACTTCGGCCATACAAGCTAGTAGTGAAAATGGCAGCCAGTTCATTTGAAATACGTTTGTTTTGCAAAGTGATTTGTTCCCGATATTTGTCACGATAGATAGATCGCACCTCATTGGAGGCCAAGATCAGAGAAACTAACTTACCTCCAAGCAACTCATTGTAGGGCGGCAAAGCACCAATGACATATGCATCCATCGCATAAATGAGGTTTTCGGTGCGCGTTTTTACGTCCCAACCAATAAATGAATCGCGCTCTGGAATGTGAATAATAGGACTCCCCAGTGCAGCAATTCCAATCACAGGCTGCTGAGGTAGTGCTCCATCCCGAATGATCAGCTTAATTCTTCGTCCTACATAATCGCTATAGGGAGAGGACCAGTAGTAACGCAAAATGCGAAAGAGACGATGCTGAGCAGGCTTTTCACATACTTCAATCACAGGTCGAATCGCCGATCCAAGGGCCTCTTCACCATATGCGAGGTTTCTTTTAGCGACGAAAGTGTATTTCCGAATCCAGTCCTGGTGATTCTGGATTGTTTCCAGGCGCTTTACCTCCATCGATTTCTTTATGGTGTCTTTGTCATAAAAAGCAGGCGGCTCTATGGAAAACTTTCCACTGTCTATGTTTACCGTCCAGCCAATGTTCCAGAGATCTCGTACAATAGCCAGTTTGACCTGTTCCGCCAAGGGCCTGCCTCTAAGGTCAAACTGCAACCCGGATGGGAGTTGGGTTGACACCGTATGGAGGTCGAAAGAGGTTTTCATGTAGACCCCATTACACGTTTCCAGTTGGACGCTGGGACACAATAATAGGCTTTTCGCCCTTTCTTAGGATGTTCTCCCGTCCGTTGTACCACTACACAATCGAATATTTTAGCAAGAATTGGTTCGTATAATTGATCTGGTGGTCGAATCTCATCTTGGAAATCTGGCTCAGCCAGTACCTGTTTCATAAGGTGGAATAACTGCCCATAATAAATACCCACTAAATCACCTTCAGGAAAACTTTGTGCCGACAGGATTGTAGATTCGTGCTTTAGCTGAAGGAGTAGGAATTGGGCCAGTTTTTCCAACCCCTCCTCAGCCTTTCTTCGAATCTCCACTGCAGGCGAGTCTTCAAATGCGAGTGCATCCGGGTCCGTCTCAACGCCAGTTTCATAGAGGCTTTCAAAGCTTTTGACACGGACTGGCAGCACAAAAGGCTGCTTAGGCGCACTCCACATGAAGCAGTTGCCAGGGATAGGCTCCCCGATCAGGTGTGCAAGCACATCGTGCGAAAAGTGGGAGTTGTACTTTCCTAGGGTCGAAGCATCTCCCTCCGAGAGCAGGTGAAAGCTGAACCAGTTGTCTGCCTGGCTCATGATCTCAGGGGCCATCGACCCCGGTTGTTGGGTAACCAGGATTCCACCAAGGTCGTATTTGCGCCCTTCCTTGACCCACTCCACAAAAGGGCTGGACTCTTCAAGGCGTTTGCCCAGTACGCTTTGCGCTTCCTCAATGATCACATTGACAGGGATAGGAGCGCTGCCACCGGTAAAGTTCTCCTGGTTATAGTTGAAAATTCGCCGCATCAGTAGCCCCGCCACATTGTAGCCGGCAGTCGAGCTGAGCAGGCTGATATCGACGACCACGATTTTGCCTTCCTTGAGTGAGGTCAGGGTGCCATGAATCAGTTGGCTCTGCGGGTCATGAAGGTGATTGACCACATTGTACATGTTGCTTTTCGCAGCGGCGATCTCTGCCGTAGCCGAGCCACCATCATACCCCATGAGTTTGCCCACCTCGTCTTCAGAGGCCTGTAGCCCATCCCGCTTGATCAGGTCAACCAAGCCTCGCCAACTACTTGAAGACAAGCTCTTGAGTTTGAGCACATTCTGCTGGTTTTGCCTGTCCGGACTGATGGCGATGCCAATCACGTCTCTGGCAGGCAGCTCTCGGATATCAAGCTTGACATCTCCAGCTTTCCAACTGTCGTAGTATGCACTGCGAGCTTTTCTGCTAGTGAAAACGACGATTTGCCTGCGAAGATCCGGCACATCGCACAACCCAGGCCTGCCTTTATGATCAGGCCAGAAATATTCGCCGTCAGCGTCGAAGATGAGCGTGCCAACTTTGGACCCTTTATCTGTTTTTGCCTGCTCTCCCTCGTTTCGATACAGCTCTGCTACCAGGTATTTTATCAGGTTAGATTTTCCATATCCGGCTCGAGCAAACACAACCGTACGCTTCGACACCAGATTGTTGATATTGAATTTGACAGGCAGGCTCGGTTGTAACGAACGAAAAATACTTTCCGGATTATTATTGGGCTGTCCATCATACACAAATTCTCCTAGTGAGAAATGCCCAAGCTCGGTATCGCCTCCGCTCAGTGCGCACAATTCCTGTAGTACCTCATTGCTGGGAAGGGCGACATTGGCCCCCAAGTGCGGCAGCCTGCGCTGAGACGGCACAAACTGGACCTGCTCTTTGCCGTCGTTCGTGCGAATTGCTTTCACCGCCCCCAAGAGCTTTATTTCGATCTTGTACTTGAGTTTGTCTTTTTTCAAATCCTCCGGTACCTTTTGATCCCGTCGCTGCATGGTATTTATATAGTCTTCTCCCTCTGCTGTTGCAAGTAGCCCCGAGGGAACAAATTTCGTGATACGCCCTAGAGATGCTTCCTGGGGATCTCCCAATTCAATTAATAAAAACTGTCCTAATTGGGGCTTCTCCAGCATTGAAGCGTTGTAGGGGGTGACGATTTCTGCGGCGAACTCGAACCCGCGCTCTGAGAACCCCTTGAAGGTTCCCATAAGATTGGACTTAGCGAACAGCTCAGGCATTTTTGTATCTTCTATTGGTAAGGTTTTCCGACAAATGCTTAATTCTCAGAACTTTTTCTTGTTCCACAGGACTAAGGTTATTATTCAGTCCGTCGAAAAGCATGTCTTGTAAAACTGCCATCTCAATGCCTCCTACTTTCGCAAAGTCATGTGCCTTTTGGATGCACATGGGAAAGTCGGGGATGGGAAATCCCGGTTGGGCGTCATTCAGGAGTTGGCCAATAATGCGATCAGCATCCGATATGTCCCACTCGGCAATGTCGACTGGCCAAACCGGATCGAATGGACTATCTCCAAATTTAACCAAATACAGCTTTCCCATAGATTGATACAGATGCTCGCCATCTATACCCGGTTCGCTGGTTTCCAATGTATCCAGCCATGTTCGATCGAAGTTGTAGCAAGCGGCCTCAACATCATTGGGGACGGCTACAAAGCAAGGGTACGGTTTATGTAAGACTTCCTCCAGTTCCAATGCTATCGCCAAACGACTAATGACGGCGCTTTGCTTTGCTACTCCCACAATGGATACGTTCACCTTATTACTTCGATGCTGCTGGCAGATCTGACGGATTTGCTGATCTATTCGAGGGAAAACCCTCCGCTGAAAGGACTTCGTTCTTAGCAATCCCTCCCGGACAATGATGGTATCTCCGCCCCATTCTTTATGCAGCAGGTCATAAAGTACTGCCCATTCGACGATATCCCTGTAGATGCGGATAGCTCCTGTGCTTTTGCCGGGTTCACCTAAGCCATTTAGCAGATAGGATAACCCTGTAACAGGAAGATTTAGGTCATAACAAAGACGCTCAAGTGGAGGAACTACCGAAGCGTCACCTGCTCTACCGCGTCCATCCAGTATCTGAGCTTTCGCGTTTCCACCAATGGCGTCTAATGCGCATTGATTTCCCCTAGAATCAACGACGCGTACTAACTCGATCACAGCGGGGTTGAATAATAGCCGGTTATCTCCTCCATCGGCTGATACAAAAGACACGGCATTCGCGGAGTAAGGTCTAATAGGCCTAACTCCGATTTTTAGTTCTTTTGCAAATTTTCGTAACTCATGGATGAGAGGTTCTTCAGTCGTATATGCATCCAGAATTCGAGCGCGGATTTGATCCAGGTTGTCATCTGCTAGCGCCATTGGCTGTCATATTCAGGGTCGGTTCTGTAATATTGCATTAGAAATATGGTTTTTCAAAATCTCCTATGCAGCCTGGCCAACTCCTCCGCTTCCGAAACCGCACCTGGATCAGCCTCCCCTCGGACGATCCCAACCTGCTCCTGCTTCAGCCGCTTGGCGGCTCCGAGGAAGAGATTACCGGGGTGTATCTCCCCCTGCAGTTGCCCAACCAGCGCATAGAACCGGACACCTTTCCGCTACCGGCCCTGCAGCACCTCGGCAATTTCGTTACGGCCCGCTGGCTCTTTGAAGCAGCCCGACTCTCTTTCAGGCAGGTAGCCGGGCCATTTCGCTGCATGGGAAAACTCTCCTTCCGGCCACGGTCTTATCAGATGGTGCCGCTCGTGCTTGCTCTCCAGCAGGAAACTACCCGGCTCCTGCTGGCCGACGATGTCGGGATCGGCAAAACGGTCGAAGCGCTCATGATCCTCAAAGAACTGCTTGAACGCGGGGAAATCAGGCGCTTTGCCGTCGTCTGCCCGCCTCACCTCTGCGAACAATGGCAATCCGAACTCGCCGATAAAATCGACATCCATGCCCCCATCGTCCGCTCCGGAACGGCTGCCGCCCTCGACCGTACCCTTCCGCATGAGGTCTCCAGCATATTCGCTCATCTGACTGCTCAGGTTATCTCCATCGACTATATCAAAGGCGACCGCCGCCGCGAACTCTTCCTCCACGACTGCCCCGAGTTTGTTATTGTGGATGAAGCCCACACCTGCGCCCGCCCGGCCGGCGCCACCTCCCCCAGCCAGCAACAGCGTTTCCACTTGCTTCACGACCTTGCCGCCGATCCCCGGCGCCACATGCTCCTGCTGACCGCCACCCCGCATTCGGGCAAAAACGATGAATTTCAGTCTCTGCTCGGTTTGCTCAAGCCTGAATTTGAGCGATTTCCCATCGACTCTCTCTCCGAAACCCAGCGCCGTCAACTGGCCCGGCACTTTATCCAGCGCAAGCGCGAAAATATCCTCCGCTGGGCGGGAGAAGATACCGCTTTCCCCCGGCGCGAAAGTTCTGAAAGGGCTTATACCCTCTCCGAAGCTTACCGCAGGGTATTCGACGACACCCTTGCCTTTGCCCGCAAACTCGTTGCCGAACCCACAGGCGATGCCCGGCAGCGCATGCGCCACTGGGCGGCTCTCGCGCTGCTGAGAGGCGTGATGTCCAGTCCGGCTGCTGGAGAGGATATGCTCCGCCGCCGTCTCGATAAAGCCCTTGCCGAACTCGACGCCGAGACCGTCGCCGCAGCTGGGCGGAATATCCTCGATCAGGCGCCGCAGGACCCCGACGAAGCCCCTGCCGAATGGCTCGACCTCGCCGGCATCGATCATGAGGATGTGCAGGACCTCGCTGCGCTCTTGGCCAACGTGAGCGCCCTCCGCCACGAAAGCCACGATGCCAAGGCAGCTACAGCCCTCAAGATGCTGCGTACCTGGGTGGCAGAAGGCTTTATGCCCATCGTCTTTTGCCGGTTCATCGCCACGGCCCGCTACCTGGGCGAGTGGCTGCGGACACAGCTGCCCAAAGACGTTCAAGTCGAAGTCCTGACTTCTGAAACCCCTGACGAGCAGCGTCGTGAGGCCATCACAGCACTTGACCGTCACCCCAAACGCCTGCTGGTCGCCACCGACTGCCTCTCCGAAGGGATTAACCTCCAGCATTCCTTCACGGCCGTGCTGCACTACGACCTGCCCTGGAACCCCAACCGCCTCGAACAGCGCGAGGGCCGGGTGGACCGCTTCGGTCAGGATGCGCCCGTGGTACGGTCTGCCGTGCTCTGGGGCAGCGACAACCTCATCGATGCTACGGTCCTGAAAATTCTGATCCAAAAAGTGCGCGAAATCCAGCGCACCACCGGCGTGAGCCTGCCACTTGCCGAAGATCACCAGGGCATCATGGACGCCGTGCTCGACAAAGTGCTGTTTCAGGCCAAAGATGATACCAGTGGCCGGCAGATGGCCCTTTTCGAAGAAGAATTTGTTACCCGCCAACTGGAAGAAGCCAAAGAAAGAGCACTTCGACTTCGTTCCATTTTTGCGCATTCCAGCGTGAGTCAGGAAGACATCGAGGCGCAGTTGGAAGAGGTGGACGAGGCCATCGGCGATGTGGGCAGCGTAGAGCGCTTCACCTTGGGCGCGCTGGCGCACCTGGGTGCCGATGCCCAGCCGAAGGGGCGGGGATACGTGTTCTCGCCAGTGAACCTGCCGCCGGGCCTGCGGTATTTTTTCCAGGACAAGGAGCAGCAGGTACAAGTCAGCTTCGCATCCCCCACGCCCAAGGGCTTCCGCTACTTGGGCCGCAACCACCGCTTCACCGAGGCCCTGTGCCGCTTTATGCTGTCGGTGGCCATGGACCCGCACCCGGACTTCCCGTCTATAGCCAGGGCAGCCGTAATCCGCACCACCTCGGTAAGCCGCCGGACCGTGCTGGTCCTGCTTCGGATTCGTGCTGTAGCCCGGGAGCGGGGAGGCTCCCAACGGCAGTCGGTAGCCGAAGAAATGATCCTGTGGGCACAGGAGCAGGGCGAAACACCCCGTCTGCTCGCCCATGCAGAGGCCAAGCGCCTGCTGCTCGAAGCCCAGCCCTCAGGCAACCTGTCGGCGGAGTTTCAGCAGAAAAGCCTCCAGAGCGCCCTTGACCTGCTGCCCGACTGGCAGGAGCTGTTCCTCGATGCCGCCCGGGCCCGCGCCGATCACCTCGTGGAAGCCCATGCCCGCTACCGCGCCCTTGCCGGGGGCCGGCAGTACGAAACCGTTTCGCCCATCCTGCCCCCCGATGTACTGGGGGTGTATGTGCTGCTGCCGGGGTAATGAGCAGCGTTGTTCCTCCCAATTCCGTATATTTACGGAAACGATTCCGGCCATGCTCCTCCAAGACCCCGAAACCCATCTCGCCGCCATCCTCGGCAGCCCAGACGCGCCGAACCTGATTGCACGGCTTCAGACGCAGCTGGAGCAGGAGCAGCAGCGGCGCCAGCAGTTTTATGCCGAGGTGGACGAGGACCTGAAAGCTGAATTCATCAATGGCGAGGTGATCATCCAGTCGCCTGTGAAAAAAGAGCATACCGATGCGGCGGGGGCATTGTATAACCTGCTGAGCACCTTCGTTCACGTCCATCAGCTGGGCTACGTAGGCTACGAGAAGGTCATGACAGCCTTCACGCGCAACGACTACGAGCCGGATGTGGTGTTTTTCGGGCTGGAAAAGTCCCAGCATTTCCAAAAGGGCCTGTGGAAGTACCCGCCGCCCGACTTTGTGGCCGAGGTCCTCTCCGACAGCACCGAAGCCCGCGACCGGGGCGTAAAGTTTCAGGACTTCGAGGCGCACGGCGTGCAGGAGTACTGGATCATCGACCCGGAGGAAGAGACGGTGGAGCAATACCTCCTCCATGACGGTGCGTACAAACTGCACCTGAAAGCCGGCCAAGGCCCGATCTCCAGCCGCGCCGTGGCGGGCTTTGAAATCCCGATCCGGGCGCTGTTCGACGAGCAGGCGCAGGTGGAGGCGCTGCGGAGGGTGTTGGGGGAGTAGAAATAGTCCGGTTCTGAGAAAAACGACAGCTCAGCTTTTTATTTCAACCAGCACAGACCGTCAGTTATTGACGGCGGGCGCTTGTTCAAGTTCGGCAGCCATCTCAGCTTTTTATTTCAACCAGCACAGACCGTCAGTTTCGTCTTCAAACCATTGCAGCACCCTATCTATGATCAAAAAATGGTGGCATAAGCTTTTCAAGACCGAAGCACACGAAGGCATCGAAACCCCAGTGAATGAATCGGCGCGATTTGTATTGGCTTACGACGACCTGGAGATCGGTACCCTGATGCTGAACGAGGGAGAGTGGGTATTTGCTTACTCCGAAGCTTTTAAAAATCAGACCAAGGTAAATCCGCTGGTCAATTTCCCGTCCAAAGAAAAAATCTATCGCTCAACGGAGCTTTGGCCCTTTTTCCTGCACCGAATCCCCGGCCTCGGGCAGCCCCGCGTGCAAAACATCATCCGCAAGGAGCAGATAGACCCCGGCAATGCCGCAGCACTCCTCCGGCGCTTCGGCGAGCGAACCATCACCAACCCATTCCGGTTGCGCGTGGGGTGAGTAGGGGAAAATGCGGTACATTGCTTTGGAGGTCTTGCTATTATTTATGCGGATACTTGTCTGACTTTCTCGCATTTGCACCGCTTTGAAGCGGGCGCTTATTGCGCATAGAGTCGCTACCGCCCTTGCTCTTTGGTTTTTTGTGGTCGATTTCCCATCCCATGGGGGTTTCCTTCCCATATGAGGGCCTGTATATCTCGTTGCCGAGATCGTCTTTTCGATACAGGTTGGGGTTTTTACCCCGCACGACCTTTCCTTTTTCCCAGACCTGCTGGATTTCGTCATGAGTTGGCATAATGGAACTTGTTTAACAGTAAATCGTTGTTGAAAACCTCCTGTAGAGCAAGCGTCAGTAGTTTTCTTCTTCCTCCTGAGGGGAAAATAAAATCGCAAACAAAGCCAAAACCAAGGCGAGCCCTGCTACTTGCGATTGCTGGCTGAAGGCCTGGCCCTTCTGAACATAGTTCGCAAAGTGCTCGCAGTTATTTACAAGCAGGTTATAACTGCTTTCGTCCCTGCGTTGAAGTGCTCGCCCGACAGCCTGCTCCCTTTGCCTTTCTGTGCCCTGAAACCTCCTAATTCGGACAGGGTTGAGATAGGCCTGAAATTTTTGGAGCAAATCTGGGGTAAGAATTTTGATCCCAAGGTTGAGCGATGCCATGAATACGGGTTGGCCATAGCTGTCATGCCCAAGAAACACCACGTAGTGACTCAAAAGCCCCAGCGGAGCTTTTTTCACGACAATCACATCTGCAGGCCGCAGATCATTCTGCCGGACAAATTGGTTGAGCAAATAAAAAGAAGCCATAAACTTTTTTGTTAATGATCAAAGATACGGCACCCTGCCGGAAGGGGTGGAAGTACTGCTCAACTACTTCCGAACTACTTCCATTGGATTCGATTTCTGCGCAAAAACGCATTCAACAACTCCCTGACAGTCATCATTGTATCTTTCAAACTTCTCTGTCTTCTTTAGCTTAGACAACTGAGTAGCAAGTCCCTTGGCCGTCTTTACCTTCTCTCCTGCTTTACATCGCCTGGCAATGATGTCCCAAAATGCCTTACTTTCAGGGGGAGAAGAGATAATAGGCTTCTGACCCTTCCAAAGCTTGTCCAGCAGCACCAGCATAAATTCAAAATGCTCAGGAGGCCAACAAAGCATCCGGTTGGAGTTGGGGTCGAACAAAGCTGAGAAGTCCCCCTGTCGATGAATGGCCCCCCTTTCGAGCAATAACTGATCAAACGCATGCAAATCTTCAGAGGGCTTGAGCCAACGCAAATAGCACGGGGGTTGTGTTTGGACTGCCCCACCCATAACCTCCGATTCGCTCCTTTGCTCCTCGGCCAGCTTTATGAGTGCTTTCAAATTCAACAGTTCCTCCAATGCCTTGAAATCATACTGCTGCCGATAGCATTCGTCTTTCAGTGCAGTGATAACCCCAGAAAGCTTCTCAGGATATTGTTTAGCCAGATCGAGCAGCACGCAGCGTATCAACCTGGACAACAAGTTTTCAAGTGCGCGCTTCTTTTCAGAATCCTTCTCCTGTGCCAAAAAGCTATTGATCCGCCTCAGGGTCTGTTCGGAAGTGGTGACCAATGATTCATGGAGATTACCTTTGCGAACCCGTTCGATGGTATTCTCCAATTCTGAGGCAAAAGGAATATCTCTCAGTAACTCCAGTGCCTCAGATTGTTCTGGCTCAAGAAAATAGCTAGCAATGATTTCGTGAATGTGTTTCATGTGTGTAAGATATCTTCCCCGAAGATAATTAGCATCCTTAAGTTGTACAAATAGTTTTGTCAAATTTTTCTGGGGAAATACTTTATTTTTTGGCGAAAAGGAAATTAGTTTTCTGAGTTTGTTTTTAGGTACCCATCCCTGTTTTATACTAATGGACTTTCTCTTTTTGCCGTGTATCTTGTCTTTGACAAAATCTTCTTACAAATTGCTCAACACATATAAAAAAGCCGCAGGGCCCCGACAACCTGAGGGGCGGCTGGCCAGGCGATGAGCCGCTGGACGAACTGCTGGCGATGCTGACGAAGTAACTAACCCCCCATGCCCCTCCTCCAAGGCGCCATCCTCTCCGGCGAACTCCTCGACGCCATCGCACGCCAGCCCGACGAGCTCCCGGGCCAGCGGGCCCGCGACTTCGGCTTCGACGACCGAAACCCGCTCCGCGAGCGCATTGGTCAGGCATGGTCCGTCCTAAAGCTCCAGTGGCAGATCTTTCAGCAGAAGCGCGCCGCCGAAGACCCCGCTGATCCGCTCACCTCCCTCACCCGTGACCGCTGGGTGATGCCCCTGCTCACCGAACTCGGCTACGAACCCGAACGCGCCGCCGCCGAAGAGGTCAACGGCCGCTCCTTCGCCATCTCCCACCGCGACCGCCGCCTGCACAGCTTCCCCCTCCTCGTCATGGGCGCGGGCCAGCACCTCGACCGCAAACCCGCCACCCTGCGCCTCTCTCCACATGCCCTGCTCCAGGGCTACCTCAACGAAACAGAACACCTCTACGGCCTCCTCACCAACGGCCGCCAGGTTCGCCTGCTGCGTCAGTCGGGCCAGCTTGTGCGCCTTTCCTTCATTGAGTTTGACCTCGAACAAATCTTCGAAGAGGGCCTCTACGCCGATTTTGCCCTGCTCTACCGCCTCCTCCATGCCAGCCGCATGCCCCAGGCCCCCGAGCAGGCCCCGGCTTCCCTCCTCGAAGACTACCACCAGCGCTCCCTCGATGCCGGTGCCCGCATCCGCGAGCAGCTCAGCCGCGCCATGAAGGAGGCCATGGAAACCCTCGCCAACGGCTTCCTCAGCCAGCCCGGCAACGCCCCCCACGCAGCAGCCCTCCGCACCGACCCCGCCGCGCTCTACCGCCTGCTGCTGCGCACCATGTACCGCCTCATCTTCCTGGCCGTTACCGAAGCCCGCGACCTCGTCTTCGATCCCGCCATGGAGCCCGCCCGCCGCCAGCACTTTCGCTCCCTCTACTACCGCCACTACGCCCTCGACCGCCTCCGCGCCCTCGCCGAGCGCGCCGACCACATGGACCCCCGCGCCGCCGACCGCTGGCCCGGCCTCCTCGATACCTTTTCCCTCTTCGAACCCGGCCCATACGGCCCCGTAATCGGCATCGAGCCCCTGGGCGGCGACCTCTTCGCCCAAAACGGCCTCGCCGATCATCAGGCAGGCATCGACCTCACCCGCCTCTCCCTCGACAACCGCACCCTGCTCAGCGTCATCGACCGCATCAGCCGCTTCGTGGACGCCCGTGGCGCCCTGGTCCGCATCAACTACCGCGACCTCGACGTCGAAGAGCTGGGCTCGGTCTATGAGTCGCTGCTGGAGCTGCACCCCTACACCGATGCCGGGGGGCACTTTGCCTTCCGCGAGGGGGCCGAGCGCAAAACCACCGGCTCCTACTACACCCGCCACGACCTGGTGCGCCAGCTTGTGGGCAGCGCCCTGCTGCCCGTGCTCGATGCCCGCCTTCGGGCAGCAGGCTGGGACCGCCAGCGCCTCAGCGGCGACGCCGCCCGCGCCGAGCAGGCCCTGCTCGCCCTCAAAGTCTGCGACCCGGCAGCAGGCTCGGGCCACTTTCTGCTCGAAGCCGCCCGCACCCTCGGCTACGAGCTTGCCCGCATCCGCGCCCGCGAAGACAACCCCGGCGACGAAACCGTGCAGCAGGCCACCCGCGACGTCATTGCCCGCTGCCTCTACGCCGTGGACAAAAACCCCGCCGCCGTGGAGCTGTGCAAGCTCGCCCTCTGGCTCACCGGCCACAACGGCGGCAAGGCCCTCTCCTTCCTCGACCACAAAGTAGCCTGCGGCGACTCCCTCGTGGGCATCGATACCCTCGACCGCCTGCGCGAAGGCATCCCCGACGGTGCCTACAACGCCCTGAGCCAGGACGACAAAAGCGCAGCCTCCGCCGCCAAAAAAGCCAACAAAGCCGCCCGCGAGGGCCAACTCGACCTCTTCCGGCAGAGCGCCTGGGAGCAGCGAACCCGCTCCCTCCTCGACGAATACCGCGATTTTGCCGGGGGCGACAGCCGCAGTGCGGAGGGCTACGAAGCGCGCCGCCGCACCTACGAGCGCATGACCAAAGGCAACGACTGGATGCAGCTCCGCACGGCCTGCAACCTCTTCACCTATGCCTTTTTCCAGCCCTATGACGAGGAGGCCCGCCTCCGCGCCGTGAACACCCACACCCTGCGCGCCTGCCTGGAGAGCATGTCCGGCAGTGCAGATGCGCGCCTCGAAGGCAAGGCCCATGCCGCTGCTGTTCGCTATGGCTTCTTCCACTGGCCGCTGGCCTTTCCGGATGTGTTTCTCGACGATGGCCAGCGGGGCTTCGACGTGCTGCTGGGAAACCCGCCCTGGGAGCGGATCAAGCTGCAGGAGAAGGAGTTTTTCGGGGCAAAAGATCCTGAAATCGCAACAGCTTCCAACAAAGCCGAACGCGAAAAGCTCATCAAAACCCTGCCGCAGCGCAAACCGGAACTCGCACAGGCCTTCCGCGAAGCGCTTCACGAAGCCGAATCTTCCTCCCGGTTCATCCGGGAGAGCCAGCGCTTTGCCCTCACCGGCCGGGGCGATGTGAATACCTACTCGGTCTTTTCCGAGCACCTGCTCAACCTGCTGCACAGCCAGGGCCGGGCGGGCATCATTGTGCCGACGGGTATTGCCACCGACGATACCAACAAGCACTTTTTTGCCCACCTCGTGGAGCAGGGGCGACTGCTGTCCCTGTTCGACTTTGAAAACCGGAAGAAGCTATTTCCGGCGGTAGATTCCCGGCAAAAATTCTCCCTTGTTACCCTGGGTTCGGCGGCGGGCGAGATGCGCTTCGGCTTTTTCCTGCTGGACGTAAGCGAACTGCAGGACCCCCGGCGGGTATTTGCCCTCACCAGCGAAGATTTCCGCCTCATCAACCCCAACACCCGCACCTGCCCCATTTTCCGGACGCGGGAAGACGCCACCCTCACCCGCGCCATCTACCGCCGCGTGCCCGTGCTGCTGAACGAGGACCTGGGGCAAAATCCGTGGGGGATTAAATTCAGCACCATGTTTCATATGAGTAACGACTCCCACCTCTTCCGGACGGCGGAGCAGTTGGCGGCGGAGGGCTGGGAGCGTGTGGGGAACCGGTGGGTGAAGGGCGAAGAAGATGGTCGTGTGGTAGGGACAGAAGGTGTTGGTCCTGCTGTAGGGACAGGTCGCGACCTGTCCCTACAGCAGGACCTGTCCCAGCAAACCGGCCTGTCCCCAAGACCCCGGATGTTGCCCCTCTACGAAGCCAAAATGATCTGGCACTACGACCACCGCTTCGCTTCCTTCGACGGTGCCGACGCCCGCGGCGATACCCGCTCCCTCTCCCCCGAAGAGCAGCAGGACCCCGCCGCCCTCGCACAGCCCTGGTACTGGGTGCCCGAGGAAGAAGTCGCCCGCAAAGCCGATGGGAGAAAATGGTTTGTGGGGTTTAGGGATATTGCACGATCCACCGACGAGCGCACCGCCATCTTTTCCTTGCTGGGGTGGGGAGGGGTGAATCATAAAATGCCGCTCGTGTTTTTAGGAAAAAATATCACAGAGTCTATATTAGCTTACGGCTGCACAAGCTCGCTGATCTTCGATTTCGTTGTTAGGCAAAAAATCGGAGGCACTTCTCTCACTTTTTTTTACGTCAAACAACTCCCCCTCCTCGCGCCAGAAACCTACACCGCTGCCGACCGGGCCTTTCTGCTGCCGCGCATCCTGGAGCTGAGCTATACCGCCTGGGACCTCAAGGGCTTTGCCGATGAGCTCTGGGCCGCCTGCGATGCAGACCTGCGGGCCCTCCTGCGGGCACAGCAGGCGGAGAACCTGCGGGAAACCGGCGCTGCCGCCCCCCACCTGCCACCCTGGCGCGGTGCCTATCCAGAGATCGATTGGGAAGGCGGCTGTCCGCTCCAGCCGTTCCGCTGGGACGAAGGCCGCCGCGCCAGCCTGCGCGCAGAGCTGGATGCCTACTACAGCCTGCTCTACGGCCTGGATCGGGAGGAGCTTCGCTACATCCTCGACCCGCAGGAAGTGCACGGCGAGGATTTTCCGGGGGAGAGCTTCCGCGTGCTCAAAGACAAAGACATTCGCCGCTACGGTCACTACCGCACCCGCGACCTCGTGCTGGCCGCCTACGATGCCCTGGCCCCGGCCTTCGACCTGCCCGCCCAAATCCGGCGGCTGGAGGACATCTGGCGGAAGTATCAGCAGCCCACAGCCACGGCCAAAATTGCCGACCCGGCCCTGGCAGCTCCACCTGCACAGAAAAAAAGCAAGCCCGCACCGCCTCCGCAAAAAACGGCCCTCTTTGAAGTCGCTGCCCCGGTCAAAAGCCAGGGGAAGCGGGTGGTGGCCCGCGACCCGCAAGGCAGGGAGCACCGCTTTTTCATCTGCAAAGATGCCACACCCGGCCAGTTCACCACCGACGGCTACCAGGAGGTGAGCGAAAAATCGGCCCTCGGGGTGCTGCTCGTGGCTTTTATGCCGGGGCAGAAGTTCCGCTTCGGCAAAGGCGAGTGGGAAGTGCTGGGATAACAAGCAGGTCAGGCTGCGCCCGCCCCGTCTCAGTCCGCCGGATAAAACGCGTCTGCGAAGCGGTACTGATGATAGCCTTGACCGAGGTGGTCGCCCAGGATGTTGAAGTAGCAGTGATCGCCGCCGCCGAAGGGCGATACAATCAGCGTATCAGCCAATGGCACCCAGCTGATCGACCAGCCCGCCGGCAGGGTCACGTCCAGGTCCGGCTCGCCGGTCTCCGTCGCGTGCATGACGTATAGATTCCCCTGGCCGTCGCTCAGCTGGCAGATGCTGTCGGTGTACATCAGCGCCTGGCATTTGCGGATGGTCTTGATCACCAGGATACCGGGATCGGGATGCAGCAGATCGGTTTTCTCGTCTTCCGGCACGAAGGCTACCGCCACCGGCTCGGCCAATGCCACCCAGGTGTAGCCTTTATACTCGTGAAAGCTCAGGCAATCGTCGCCGCTGCAGTCCGCAGGCCGGTCCGGCGAGCGGTAGAAACAGGTTTTGTTGAACAGCAGGTTGCGGTCGATGTTCTTCTTCCAGGGAAACCTGGGGGGGTGAACGCATCCCATTCGTCCAGCGGAACCGGGTTGTCGCCGCCGCTGACCACGACGAGCTGCTTCGACTGGTTGATGAGTTCTTTGGCAAATCCGATGTCCTGCCAGGCCATCTCAGCCGGCACCGGCGACAGTTGGGTAGAAAATTTCAGCCCGGCCTTTTCGATCGTAGGAATGCCGCACGCATTGAGCAGCAGCAGGGCGGTTAGGAGGCGGATAGCATGCATAGGTGCACTAGGATAGGTGGAAGGTGATAGGCGCTGGATGGGAAAGCGGTAAGCTTGGCTGGCAAATGATCACGGCGCAATGCCAGGCGGCGCCAGAAACCGCCGGATCCAGATGACCCAATGGCCCAGGCTGCGGCTCTGGCCGAGGCAGGGCGGAATATCCCGCGAGGCCAGTCCTTTCTGAAAGCCGGGAATCAGCTTGCGGCGTTCCGCTGCGCCATGGCAGCGGTCAGGGCCGCGGAATTGGGCTTTTCTTTTGTGGCGGTCTGCACGGAAGCCCGGGTACGCCTGCCCGATGGCATCCAGATCGCCCGGGTGCCAGGTTGCCAGCCGATCCGCGCCAGCACCCTTTCCCCCGCATCGGCCGGCAGTGCGATGTGCGGTTCCTCCCAACACCTGCACAGCTGCCTTCCAGCGGCAATCCGGGGCGTGTTCTTGCACGGGCGGCCTGCAATTTTCGCTTTTGGTACAATACAGAAATGTCAATATTGTTGCGCGAGATGTATAAAATCGTGTATATACGGCCGTATGTAGTATTCTGTCGGTGAAATATAGGCGTATATTTGTCATGGTCTTACTCCATGATTTCCCCCATATGCGTACGGTCTTTACACCTTTCATGCTCACTGCGTTCATGATCCTGCCCCTCTGCTACGGCTGGGGCCAGAGCGTTCCCGCCAGCGGAGACATAGTCTTCACGCAGGCTTCATCCGACGGCGACGACGTCATCGAGTTTATCATCCTCAAGCGGCTGAATCTCTCGACCCTGGGCATCACCGACAACGGGATCTGCTCGAACCTGCGCTTCCGTGCCAACGAAACCTACTACAGTTCCGGCTTCAGCACCCTGACCGATGTCCCGGCGGGCACCTATGTGCGCATCACAGACGACGGCGGCACGAACAACCTGTTCTCGACCGATGGCCTCCTCACCCTCTACAATTCCGGCATAAGCCTCAGCACGGATGGCGATCAGGTGATTGTCTATGCCGGCAGCCCGGCAGGCGGCGTCAGTTGCCTCTCTTCCAGCGGCAGCAATACCTACATTGCCGGGATCAACATCGCCGGCACCAACTGGATCGCAGCGCCGGGCGGCGCAAGCACTGCCAACAACTCCCGCGTCCCCGGCACCGCCTCCGACTACGATACGGGCGACAGCGACAACAACCGGATCAACCCCGCCACCGCCATCACAGGCAATGCGAGTGCCATCCGCACCGCCTGCCTGAGCAGCAGCAACTGGCAGGGAAGCAATGACAGCGACGATTACACCGATTTTTCCCTCAAGAACATCCAGTTCAACGAATCCAACTACAGCGGCGGCGCCGTGATCCCCAGCCCTACTTCGTCGAGCGTGGTGCTGGACCTGAGCGGACTGGTATTCAGCGGCGTAAACAGCGATACCCGCTATTTCGTCGTCATGCGCCAGAGCGATCTGGCACCGGCAACGCCCGCCGACCGCTACACCTGCTATACGAGCGCCATCACGACCAATTTCTCCACCACGGCCTTTGTGGCCACCGGCACCGCGACAGGGCCCTGCTCCGGCACAACCGCCAGCACCCATACCCGGGTTGTGTATTTCGGCTATGGCCTGCCCAGCAACCTGACGGTTACCAACCTGACCGCCAATGCCTCTTACCAGGTGGCGGTGTATGCAGTGAACGGCAACGGCCGCAGCGCCAATTTTTCCGCTACGCCCGCCACGAGCTTTTTCATTGCCAGCACATCGTTCCCGATCGAGCTGCTGGGATTCCGTGCCGAGGCGGAAGGCAACCGCGTGATGCTTTCGTGGGAGACGGCTCAGGAGCTGAACAACGACTACATCGCCGTCGAGCGCAGCCAGGGCGGCAGCTTTGAGGAAGTAGGCCGGGTGGACGGGGCCGGCACGACCGATACGTACACCGAGTACCGCTTCACCGACAGCGGCCTGCTGCCAGGATATTACTCCTACCGGCTGCGCCAGGTGGACTTCGACGGGACGACGACGCTGTTCCAAAGCATCGAGGTCTATGTGCAGGCGCAGGCCGGCAGCTGGCTGCTGTTTCCGCAGCCCGCAGGCGAATGGCTGCAGCTTCGGAACGCATCCGCTACGGAAGCAGCGGTCGAAATCCGCCTCCTCGATCCGGCAGGCCGTCTGCTGAGCCGCCAGACCCTGTCTCCCGGCACCGCCGAAACCCGCTTCGAGCTGTCCGGCCTGAGCAGCGGGGTGTATCTGGTCGAATTCCGCGAGCAGGGCCGCAGGCAGGTGATGCGGTTTGTGAAGCAGTAATACGTTTACGGGCAGGTATTTGTGTCTTTCTGCTGCGGGCGCCGGAGGAGACTCCGGCGCCCGCCGGCTTTACGGGCAGACATCGGCGCCGCACAGGCCGGCCCGGACAGCGCACGGTGCGCCCGATTCCGGATCTTGCTGCGTCTCGCACAAAGGCGTATCTTGGGCCTGCATGTCGCTTCCGGGCTGCAAACCCGGCGGAAGCGCAGCACAGACGCTCAGCATTACCGCACCCGAAATGAAAGCCTCGCCCGAACACGACCAGCGGATCGCCAGGATGATCTTCGCCTCGGTCTATCCCCTCTATCTGGAGAAGGTGGAAAAAAAAGGCAGAACCCGAGCAGAGCTGCATCAGGTCATCGAGTGGCTGACGGGTTTCGATGACAAGCGCCTGGCGGAGCTGATCGGGGAGCGGGCGACGTTTGAAGCCTTTTTTGCGCAGGCTGCCCTGAACCCGAATGCCAGCCGCATCACGGGCCTCATCTGCGGGTACCGGGTGGAGGAAATCGAAAACCCGCTGACGCAGCAGGTCCGGTATCTGGACAAGCTCGTGGACGAACTGGCCAAAGGCCGGAAGATGGAGAAGATCCTGCGGAGCGCCTGATTGGCTTGTGCGGATCCGGCAGCTGTCCGCGCATGCGGAATGTTCCGCTTCCCGAATCCTCCTGCCAGGCACACAGGCCGGGCCGCTCCGGATCTGGTGCCTGCCGCCTGGGTAAGGGATTGAGTGTTGCGGAATCCATAAACATCAGATAAACAGGCTTTTATAAAAAATAATACAAAGCCTGCCTGCATGTGTATGGCGGTCCGGCCCCCAGGCGCTGGCCTGGACCCTGGCTGCCCGTCCAGTCAGCGGGCGCATGCCAGCCTCAAATCCGGCAGCGGCCCCTCATTTCTTTACATCCCCGGACAGACGGAGATGTTGAAATGTTTGGCATGCATCCGTAACTTTCCCGCCGACATTCACCCCGAACAAACGTGATCAAATGAAAACAGCGTTGGTATGCGGCGGCGGCGGATTCATCGGGAGCCACCTGGTGAAGCGCCTCAAGCGGGAAGGCTTCTGGGTCCGGGCTGCGGACCTCAAATACCCGGAGTTCAGCGATTCTGCTGCGGACGACTTTGCCCAGGGCGACCTGCGCGACCTCGCCTTCTGCCGCAGCATCGTGGACCGGCCTTTCGACGAGGTCTATCAGCTCGCCGCCGACATGGGCGGCGCAGGCTTCATTTTCACCGGCGAGAATGATGCCGACATCATGCACAACTCCGCCACCATCAACCTCAACATGGTCGAGGTGAGCCGGCACGCGGGCGTGAAGCGCATTTTTTATTCTTCTTCGGCCTGTATCTATCCTGCCTACAACCAGGAAGATCCCGACAACCCCAACTGTGCCGAGGCCTCGGCCTATCCCGCCGCCCCCGACAGCGAGTACGGCTGGGAAAAGCTCTTCAGCGAGCGCCTCTACCTGGCCTACGCCAAAAATCACGGCATGCAGGTCCGCGTAGCCCGCTTCCACAACATCTTCGGGCCGGAAGGCACCTGGACCGGAGGCCGCGAGAAGGCGCCTGCCGCCATCTGCCGCAAGGTCGCCGAAGCGCCCGAAGGCGGATTCATCGAGATCTGGGGCGATGGCAAGCAGACCCGCTCCTTCCTCTTCATCGACGAATGCCTCGAAGGCATCCTCCGCCTGACCCGCTCGGAGTTCACCGGCCCGGTCAATATCGGCTCCGACGAGATGATCTCGATCAACGATCTTGCCCGCATGGTGATCGGCATCTCCGGCAAGCAGATCGAGATCCGCAACATCCCCGGCCCCACCGGCGTGCGCGGACGCAATTCCGACAATGCCCTGATCGGGGAGACCCTCGGCTGGGCGCCGTCCCAGCCCCTGCGCGCCGGCATGGAACGCACCTATGCCTGGGTGGCTGCTCAGGTGGCGGCACGCGCTGCCGCCCCCGCCGCTGTGAATTCCTGACGGCCCTAACCGCCTGCATGTGAAGATTCTCGTCCTTTCGCGGCTCTACTGGCCCGATACGGTATCGGTCGCCCAGCATCTGGGCGACCTCACCTTTGCCCTCGCGGAGGCCGGCCACGAGGTATCGGTGCTCACCAGCCGCTACGCCTATGAGGATCCCGGCATCAGCTATCCGCCGCACGAAACCCAGCGCGGCGTGGCGATCACCCGCCTGCGCCACCCGGCCGTGGACAAGCGCAGCAAGCTCAAGCGCATCCTGGATTTCATGGTGTTCAACGGGCTCATCCTCTGGCGGCTGCTCTGGATGCCCCGCCGCCGCTACGACCTGCTGCTGGGCCTGACCAATCCGCCGCTGCTCTCCTTCATCGGCGTGCTGATGGCCCGGATCAAGGGGATGAAATTCTGCTACTGGACCATGGACCTGCAGCCGGAGCTGGCCATTCAGGCCGGATACCTCAAGCAGGGCTCCTTCAGCGAGCGCGGCCTCACCTGGATGGGCAACTACATCTTCCGCCATTCGGACCTGATCCTCACGCTGGACCGCTTCATGGCGGAGCATATCGTGCGGCGGGGCGGAAAACGGGCGCATGTCGCCGTGCTGCCGCCCTGGCCCGTAGTGCCCGAGCGCTATACCGGCAGCCGGCTGGAAAATCCCTTCCGGCAGGAGCATGGCTTCGGCAACCGGATCGTGGTGATGTATTCGGGCAATCACGCGGTGGTGCACCCGCTCGATACCCTGCTGGAGGCGGCGCTGGCGCTGCGCGGCGACCCGCGATTTCTCTTCGTCTTCATCGGCGGAGGCGTCCGGAAGCAGGATGTGACGGACTTCAAAGCCCGGCATCAGCTCGATACGATCCTGCAATTGCCCTATCAGCCCCGCGAGCGCATCCACCTCTCCCTCGGCTCCGCCGATCTGCAGGTGGTGATCCTCGGCGACGGCCATACCGGATTTACCCATCCGAACAAGATCTACGGCGCCATGTACCTGGGCAAGCCCATCCTCTACATCGGCCCTTCGCCCAGCCATGTGACTGAAATGCTGGCAGAATGCCCCGGCAATCTGTCCGTGACGCATGGAGCGCCTGCCCGGCTGGCCGAGCAGCTCCAGGCCTTTGCTGCCCTGGCGGAGGCAGATCGCGAAGCTGCCGGCGAAGGCAACCGCCGCTACGCCCTGGAGCACTTCGATCCGGAGCGGCTGCTGGCGCAGCATACGGCCCTCTTCGGCACGCCGCAGCCTGCTCGCGCTGCCGCTGCGGCCGTTTGAGGGCTTTTCCTGCCCTGTCCGGCAGCCGCGCATTTCACTATGCCCCTTTCCGTGCAAGTTTAGCCCGTCGTTTCACCGACTCACTCCTCTCACCGATTCACCCCATTTCACATGCCGACCATCTTGATCACCGGAGGCTGCGGCTACATTGGCTCGCATACGGCAGTCGAACTGCTGGAGCGCGGCCAGGCCGAGGTCATTTCCATCGACAACCTCTGCAATTCCTCCGAGCAGACCCTCGACCGCATCGAAGCCATCACCGGCAAGCGGATGCGGAACTATGCCGTGGACCTCTGCGACCTGGAGGCCACCCGCGAGGTATTCCGCCAGCACCCGGATATTGAAGGCGTGATCCATTTCGCAGCGCTGAAGTCGGTGGGTGAATCGGTGGAGCAGCCGCTGCGCTATTTCCACAACAACACCGAGTCGCTGCTCAACATCCTGGCCTGCTGCAAGGAGTTCGGCGTCAAGGGCCTGATTTTCTCTTCCTCCTGCTCCCTCTACGGCAATATTTCCAGCCTGCCCGTAACGGAAGAGACGCCGCTGTCCGAGCCGGAATCGCCCTACGCCTATACCAAGCTGCTGGGCGAGCGCATCCTGAAGGACTTCACCCGGGCCCATGCCGGCACGCAGGTCATCGCGCTGCGCTATTTCAACCCCGTGGGGGCGCATCACACCGGCCTCATCGGCGAAGATCCCATCAACAAGCCGAGCAACCTGGTGCCGGTCATCACCCAGACCGCGTCGGGCCTCATTCCGAAGATGAGCGTCTTCGGCGGGGACTACCCCACCCGCGACGGCTCCTGCGTGCGCGACTACGTGCACGTGACCGACATCGCGCTGGCCCACCTGACCGCGCTGGAGTACCTGCGCGAAGGCCGCCAGGAGGCGCTGTACGATGTGTACAACCTCGGATCCGGCCAGGGGGTGACGGTGCTGGAAGCCATCGGCGCCTTCGAGCGGAATACGGGCGTGCAGCTCCGCTATGAAGTGGGCCCGCGCCGCCCCGGCGATGTGGTGGCGATCTATTCGGACTGCAGCAAGGCCCTCCGCCAGCTTGGCTGGACGGCAGAACGCGGCATCGACGAGATGATGCGCTCGGCCTGGAAGTGGCAGCAGCACGTGAACGCCGAGCGCCAGGTCCAGGCCTGAGCGGTTCGATTGCTGGCGGTATCCTCGTATCTTGCGCGCAAAAACCGCAAGATGCTTCCTGCGCGTATTCTGGTCACCGGCGCGACCGGGTTTTTGGGCGGCCGCCTGACGGAACGGCTCCTGGACACGCCCGGCGTGCGCCGGGTGACCGCCACGGGCCGCAATGCAGCGGCCGGGCAGCGGCTTCAGGCCCTGGGGGCGGAGTTTGTCCCCGGCGATCTGGCAGCGCCCGGTGTTGCGGAGGAGCTGCTGCGGGATGCCGACGCGGTCGTGCACTGCGCGGCGCTGTCGGCGCCCTGGGGGCCTCATCCGGCCTTTGTGCAGGCCAATGTGACGGCTACCGAGCGGCTGCTGGCCGCCATGGAGCGGCAGGGCGTGCGCCGCATGGTGCACATCTCCACGCCCAGCGTGTATTTCAATTTCCGCGACCGCTTCGGCATCCGTGAGGACGAGCCCCTGCCGGCCCGGATGGTCAATGCCTATGCCGAGACCAAGCGGACCGCCGAGCTACGCGTGCTGGACGCCGCTGCGCGGGGGCTGGAAGCCGTCATCCTGCGGCCCCGGGCCATCATCGGGCGGGGCGATACGGTGATCATGCCGCGGGTGCTGGCCGCCTACCGCGCGGGGCGGCTGCGGATCATTGGCAGCGGCCGCACGCTGGTGGATGTGACCTGCGTATCCAACCTCTGCGATGCCATTCTGCTGGGGCTGGAGGCCGGCCCGGCGGCGCAGGGGCAGATTTTCAACCTCACCAACGGCGATCCGGTCAACCTGTGGGACCTGTTTGCGGAGGTGATGCGGCTGCTGGGGCTTCCCTTCCATCCGCGCCGGGCGCCGTACGGCGCGGTGATGGCCCTGGCCGGGCTGATGGAAGCGCAGGCCCGCCTGACGGGCCGCGAGCCGGTGCTCACCCGCTACAGCGCGGGGATTCTGGCCTGCTCCATGACCCACGACATCAGCCGGGCGCGGGAGCTGCTGGGCTACGCGCCCAGGCAGGGCAATTTCGAGGGCGCAGCGGAGTTTGCCGAAGACTGGCTCCGGCAGCAGGGGCAACGCATTCCTTGACCGGTGTTCAAACATCCGACGGTTTTCTCCGTACAGATGCCATACAAACTGAAGAATTTTGTGTTAATTTTACGTTTAGCCCAGCCCTGTCGGGCAGGGTGTCCATTCAACCAGAACGGTTTACGCTATGTCGATGTATCCTGCTGAAATAACCGCTCCGATGGCGGCGCAACTGGCGAACGCCGGATTCGAGGAGCTGAAGACGCCGGCCGCAGTGGATGAAGTGCTGAGCCAGCAAAGCGGCACCACGCTGCTCGTCGTGAACTCGGTATGCGGCTGTGCCGCCGGCAGTGCCCGTCCGGGCATTCTGGCCTCCCTGCAGGGCGATTTCCAGCCCGACCGCAAGGTGACGGTATTTGCCGGGGTGGATATCGAGGCGACCAAGAAGGCGCGCGAATATCTGCTCCCCTATCCGCCCTCTTCGCCTTCGGTGGCGCTCTTCAAAGATGGCCAGCTCGTGCACATCATCGAGCGGCACCACATCGAGGCCCGGCATCCGGCCCTGATCGCCGCCAATCTGCAGGCTGCCTATCAGGAGTACTGCAAAGACTGAACCTGCCCGGCCCGGAAGCGACCCTTCCGGGCCTTTTCAATTGGAGGGTTCCGGCGCCGGCTGGTAAATGGCACGCAGCTCCCGGCCCTGCTGGGCGTAGTCCATGCCGTAGCCCACGACAAAAGCCGGCGGAATGCGGAAGCCGATGTACTCCGGCGGACGCCGCCCCCCGTAGCGCTCCGGCTTGAAGAGCAGCGTCATCACCCGCACGGACGCGGGGTTGTGCTGGTCCAGCAAACTGAGGAAGAAGTCCATCGTGTAGCCCGTATCCACAATGTCTTCGATCAGCACCACATGCCGATGCTCCAGCTGACCCTCCAGATCCAGCAGCACACGGGCGGTCTCGGTGCTTTGCATGCTGTTGCCGTAGGTGCTGATGCGGATAAACTGGATTTCGGGGCGGATGGTCAGCAGGCGGACCAGGTCGGCGGCGAATACGAATGCGCCGTTGAGCACGACGATGATCAGGGGATTGCGCCCGGCATAGTCCTCGTTGATCCGGACGGCGAGTTCGGCCACCCGTGCCTGAATCTCGGCCTCGGAGATCAGCGGCACAAACAGACGGTCATGCACCCGGATCGGCGTATCATGTTGCATCGGCATGGAGCAGGCGTTGATTTTCTTCCTGAACATACGCCTTATCATCGGAAAGACCAGCGGAAAACAGCAGCTTTTTTCACCTGCCGCCCCCGGAACAGCCGCCCCGGCGGGATGTTGGGCCGGAGGCGCATTCCGCAGGTGAAATTCTGCCCGCACTTGCGTACCTTTGTATCGGGGATCCACTTAGCCTGAGTTTTGTGAGCGACTTAATTAAGCATGAATGCGGCGTCGGCCTGATCCGGCTGCTGAAGCCGCTGGATTATTACCAGGAGAAGTACGGCAGCGCCCTCTGGGGCCTGAATAAAATGTACCTCCTGATGGACAAGCAGCGCAACCGCGGCCAGGATGGCGCTGGCCTCGCAACCGTGAAACTGAACGTCAAGCCTGGAAAACCCTACCTCTTCCGCATCCGGGACAATAACCCCGCGCCCTGGGCCAACCTCTTCCGGGACATCCAGCTTCGGCTGACCGAAATCCGCAAAACCTACCCGGAAACCTGGGAGGAGGCTGAAACCCTCAAGCAGCATTTCGACTACGCCGCCGAGGTCATGCTCGGCCACCTCCGCTACGGCACCCACGGCAGCTATGGCATCGAAGCCGTGCACCCCGTGGTGCGCCCCAATGAATACCAGACCCGCAGCCTGATGGTGGCAGGCAATTTCAACCTCACCAACGTCGATTTTCTCTTCCAGAAACTCGTCGAACTGGGGCAGCACCCCCGCTACCTCACCGACACCGAAACGGTGCTGGAGCGCATCGGCCATTTCCTGGATGTGGCATTCGATCACCTGAAAGTCAAATACCAGGATGCAGGCTTTTCGCGCAATGAGGTCGTGCGGCTGATTTCCGAAGAGCTGAACCTCACCAAGGTGATCCGCAATGCGGCCAAACCCTGGGACGGCGGCTACGTAATCGGCGGAATCGTCGGCAATGGCGATGCATTTGTCCTCCGCGACCCAGCCGGCATCCGCCCCTGCCATTATTACTACGACGACGAGGTGATGGTCGCCGCCTCCGAACGCGCTGCCATCTGCTCCGTATTCAACCTCCTGCCCGATCAGGTCTCCGAACTGCCGCCTGCCCATGTCCTCAGCGTCAAAGGCAGCACCGGACAGATCAAGCTGAAGGCCTTCACCGACGAACTTCCAAGGCGCAGCTGCTCCTTCGAACGCATCTACTTCTCCCGCGGCACCGACGGCGATATTTACCACGAGCGCAACAACCTCGGCAGCCAGCTTGCCCCCATCGTGCTGGAGCGCATCAACTACGACCTCGAGCATACGGTCTTCGACTACATCCCCAACACCGCCGAAGGCGCATTCCTGGGCCTGGTCAAAGAACTCGAAACCTATCTCGACGCCCAGAAACTCATCTGGATCCGCGGCCTCGGCGATCAGCCCGACGAGGATGCCCTGCGCGATATCATCCGCCGCAGGCCCCGCGTGGAAAAGGTCATCATCAAGGATGTCAAAAGCCGAACCTTCATCGCCGACGACTCCTCGCGCGACAGCATGGTCTCCCATGTCTACGATGTCACGTACAGCACCCTCAACCGGGGCGTCGATACCCTCGTCTGCCTGGATGATTCCATTGTGCGCGGCACCACGCTCCAAAAGAGCATCCTGGCCATGCTCCAGCGCCTCGGCCCGAAAAAAATCATCATCGTCTCGTCTGCGCCGCAGATCCGCTATCCCGACTGCTACGGCATCGACATGTCGCAGATCGAGAAGCTGGTAGCCTTCCAGGCTGCGATCCAGCTGCTCACCGAACGCGGCATGAAGGATATCATCGAGAAGGTGTACCGAAAGATCGTAGCGATGCAGCAGGAGAACACCATGCACGAGCGCAACATCGTGCAGGAACTCTATGCGCCGTTTACAGAGGATGAAATCTCGGCCAAAATCGCCGAGATCGTGCGTCCGCGGGAGTTCCCCTGCGAGCTGGAGGTGATCTTCCAGCCCCTGGAGAATCTGCCCAAGGCTATTCCCAACCACCGGGGCGACTGGTACTTCTCCGGCGATTATCCCACTCCCGGCGGCAACCGCATCGTCAACCAGGCGTTTCTCAATTTCTACGAAGGCAAAAACGAGCGCGCCTACCAGTTCGACATGGCCTGAGCCATGCGCTACGCGATCGACTGCTATCTGCACTGCCCGCAGCGGAATGCCCGTTTTGCGCTGGGCATGCGCGGCACGCGCATCCTGTGGGCCGTAGGGCTCAACCCCAGCGCCGCCGACGACCGGCGGCCGGATCCGACCCTGCGCAAGCTGATGGGCTTTGCGGAGCGGGCCGGCTTCGATGGGTTTCTCATGGCCAATCTCTACCCGCAGCGCACGCCCTATCCGGCAGAATTGCACCTGAAAGCCGATCCGCAGCTCTGCGCAGACAACCTGGCGGCCCTGCGCCATGCGCTGGCGACCCATCCGCCTGCGGCGGCGTTTGCCGCCTGGGGCGCGCATATCGGCCTGCGTCCGTGGCTGCTGCCGCAGCTCCGGGCGCTGCTGGCCTTGCCCGGCCTCGCAGCGCTGCCCTGGCTTCAGACCGGGCTGCCCACCCTGGGCGGCCACCCGCGGCATCCGGGCCGCGCGCCCTATGCCGCAGGCCTTGTTTCCTTCGACCCGCACCTGTATCTTGAACGCATCTTCCCCAGCTAAGACCTGAATATCCCATGCGGCAGATCCTGCTCAACCTCGCCGTAAGCCTCGACGGCTATATCGAAGGCCCCAAGGGCGAATTCGACTGGTGCTTCACCGACCAGGATTACGGGATGACCGAGTTTCTGGAACGCACCGACAGCCTGCTCATGGGGCGAAACAGCTATGAGCTGCTCATGCAGACCTCGCCGGACGTATTTTCGGAGCATGTGTGGTACGTTTGCTCGAACACGCTCGCCGAAGTGCGGCCCGGCGCACAGCTGCTCAGCGGCAATATAGAGGCGGCCGTCCGGCAGCTCCGGCAAGCGCCGGGCCGCGGCATCTGGCTCTTCGGCGGTGCCCGCCTGACGGCCTCGCTGCTCGACGCCGGGCTAGTGGACGAGCTGATCCTCTCCATCCATCCGATCCTGCTGGGCGGCGGCATGCGCCTCTTCCCCGACCGGGCTGGCCGCATCCAGCTCGACCTGCTCGGCCATGCGGAATACCACACCGGTCTGGTCCAGCTCCGGTACGGCGTAAGGCAGGCGGAATAATCGGGCCTTGCCCCGGAGCCCTGAATTGCGTACACTTGCCGGATACGCTGCTGCTATGCCGTCCCGCCGATTTTTTCTCCGCCAGGCTGCGCTGGGCGCCGCCCTGATGAGCGCCCGCAGAGCCTTGGGCTTCGCGCCCGCTGCCCGCCGCCCGGTGGTCGTGTCCACCTGGGATTTCGGGCAGGCGGCGAATGCTGCGGCCTGGGAACTGCTGGCCGCAGGCCGCAGCGCGCTCGATGCCGTGGAAGCCGGCGCCCGCCTCACGGAGGCGGACCCGTCCAACCAGACCGTCGGCATCGGCGGCCGCCCGGACCGGGAAGGCCATGTGACCCTCGACGCCTGCATCATGGACGAGCGCGGACGCTGCGGCTCCGTTGCGTTTCTGGAGCAGATCCTGCACCCGGTATCTGTCGCCCGGCGGGTGATGGAAGCCACGCCCCACGTGATGCTGGTGGGGGAAGGGGCACTGCAATTTGCTCTGGATCAAGGGTTTACAAAAACCAACCTGCTTACCCCCCAATCCAAAGCGGAGTGGAAAGCCTGGCGCAAGGACAATCCGCCCCCTGCGAAAGCAAAAATCAACGTCGAAAACCACGACACCATCGGCATCCTGGCCCTCGATGCCGCAGGCAACCTCTCCGGTGCCTGTACCACCAGCGGCGCCGCCTGGAAAATGCGCGGCCGCGTCGGCGACTCGCCGATCATCGGCGCCGGCCTGTATGTGGACAACGAAATCGGCGCTGCCACCGCTACCGGCTGGGGCGAAGCCGTCATCCGGGCTGCCGGCTGCCACCTCGTTGTGGAGCTCATGCGCCAGGGCCACAGCCCCGAAGAAGCCTGCCGCCGCGCCGTGGAGCGCGTCATCAGCAAGAATCCCGACTACCGCGAGATCCAGGTCGGCTTTCTGGCCTTGAACAAACAGGGCGAATACGGCGCCTGGTGCATCCAGCCGGGCTTCGAATATGCGGTCCGCCATGCGGATCAGGACGCGGTGCTCAAAGGCCGCAGCACGCTGTAAGCCATGCTGCTGGAGGTTTGCATCGATCACCCCGAATCGGTTCTGGCCGCCGCCGCAGGCGGCGCCGACCGGCTTGAAGTCTGCGCCAATCTGGCCGAAGGCGGCACTACGCCGCCCGTGAGCCTGGTGGAGTTCGCGCATGCGCGCACGGGCCTGCCCCTGATGATGATGATCCGCCCGCGCGGGGGCAGCTTCTGCTATACGGAGGCGGAGTGGGACCTGATCCGCCGGGATTTGCAGCAGGCGCGCAGCCTGCCGCTGCAGGGGGTGGTGCTGGGCATGCTCACCTCCGCCCGCCGCATCGATGCAGAGCGGCTGCGGGAAGCGCTGGACCTGGCCGGCCCGCTGGAAGTCACCTTCCACCGCGCCTTTGACCTGGTGCAGGAGCCGGAGGCCGGGCTGGAGCTGCTGCTGCGCCTGGGCGTGAAGCGCCTCCTTACCTCAGGCCAGGCGCCCAAGGCGCCGGATGGAGCCGCGCTGATCCGCCGCCTTTGCCTGCTGGCAGGAGATGCGCTGGCTGTGATGGCCGGCAGCGGCGTGGAGCCGGGCAATGTGCGGCAGCTTGCTGCCGATACCGGCGTGCGCGAAGTGCACGCGAGCGGGCGCGTACGCCAAGGCGGCACCGCGCAGGACGCCTTCGATACCAGCTGGCATGCTACGGATGCCGCGCGGGTCCGCGCCATCAAAACGGCACTGGCCGGGCTTTAGGCCTGCAGCCGCCCGCCGTATTGCTCGTCGTAGTACTGCTGGTAGGCGCCGCTGCGCACCCGCGCCACCCATTCCCGGTTCGCCAGGTACCAGTCGATGGTGCGGCTCAGCCCTTCCTCGAAAGTCAGCGAGGGGCTCCAGCCCAGTTCCTGCTCCAGTTTGGAAGGATCGATGGCGTAGCGGTGGTCGTGCCCGGGGCGGTCCTGCACGTAGGTGATCAGCGCCGCCGAATGGCCGGGCCTGCGGCCCAGTTTTTCATCCATCAGCCGGCAGAGCAGGTGTACGAGGTCGATATTCCGCCATTCGTTCCGGCCGCCGATGTTGTACGTTTCCCCCGTCCGGCCCTGGTGGAAAATGAGGTCGATGGCGGCGCAGTGGTCGGGGACCCAGAGCCAGTCGCGGACGTTGTCGCCTTTGCCGTACACCGGCAGGGGCTTCTCCTCCAGCAGGTTGGCGATGAAGAGGGGAATCAGTTTTTCGGGGAATTGATACGGGCCGTAATTGTTGGAGCAGTTGCTCACGACGACGGGCAGCCCGTAGGTATTGCCGTAGGCCCGCACGAAGTGATCGGAAGCGGCTTTGGAGGCGGAATAGGGGCTTTGCGGATCGTAGGGGGTCGTTTCGGTGAAATACGTGCCCGGCTCCAGCGAGCCGTACACCTCGTCGGTGGAGACGTGGTAAAAGCGCACATCCTGGCGGCCTTTCCAGGCCTGGCGGGCGGCATTGAGCAGCGTCACGGTTCCGAGCACATTCGTCCGGACAAAGGCCAGGGGGTCCAGGATGCTGCGGTCCACATGGCTTTCGGCAGCCAGGTGGATCACCCCGTCGAACTGATGCGCGGCAAAGAGCGATTCGAGCAGACCGGGGTCCAGGATATCGCCTTTGATGAAGGTATAATGGGGCGCCTGCTCCAGATCGCGGAGGTTTTCGAGATTGCCGGCGTAGGTGAGGGCATCGAGGTTGACGATCCGGTACGCCGGGTAGGCCTGCACCAGATGCCGTACGAGGTGGGAACCGATGAAACCGGCGCCGCCGGTGATGAGAAGAGAGCGGGCCATAGACCGAATTTGCGCCAAAGATAGGGGATTGCGGGGAACCGGGATACAGATGGGGAAGATGTACTATTTCTCCCGGCCCCGGCGACTCATGGTGCGTACTTCAATTCCAGATCCGTATGCGCTCCCGTTTCCGTCTCACTCCGCTCACGGGCCTGCTGCTCGGCATTGCAGCAGCGATGGGCCTGCTGCTGGGCATCTACGCAGGCCAAGGCGCTGCGCCCGGCGATATCGCCATGCAGGCGCTGACCTTTTGCTGCACCGTGGGCTCGCTCGGCATCCTGATCTATGAGGACCAGCGCAAGCGCAAGGCCGGGAATGGCGGCTGCGATGCAGCCAGCCGGAACTGAAGCCCGGAAGGGCCGGTTGGAAGATGTGCGGGGTTTCGTATCTTGCAGTTCATCAGACTGCTCTAACAACCCTGCGCTTTTATGTCACGGATTGCGGCATTTCTTCTGTGTATGGCAGCCGGAGGCCTTGCGGCCCAGCAGGCGCTGCCACCTTCGGCGCACGGCGGCAATCCTGCCTGGATCTTCAACCCGCAGGATCCGGCCCAGAGCCGCCCGTTCCGCAATCCCCAGCACGACTACAGCAAATTCAACCCCCGCTACCGCAGCCTCCTGCCGCAGGACCGCACCTGCGTGACCCTGGCCATGGAGCAGGAGCGCCAGGCTGCCCATGCCTCCGAGCAGGAAAGCACCGAGGCCTTCGAGCAGTGGATGGAAGCCGCCCGGCGGCAGGCCCAGCAGTCGCGCGGCGGCAGCCGCCGGGCCGCGGTGTCGGTGTATGCCCTTCCGGTGGTGGTGCATGTCATTTACAGCAATCCCATCGAAAATATCTCCGATGCCCAAGTGCTCTCCCAGATCGAAGTGCTGAATGAAGACTACCGGCAGAAAAATGCAAATGCTTCCATTACAGCGCGTTCCTTTCAGGATGTAGCGGTCGATACGGAGATCGAATTCTGCCTGGCTGGGCGGGATCCGCAGGGCAACCCCACCAACGGCATCCACCGGGTAGCCTTCGGGCGCGCGCCCTTTACGGAGCGCTACATCAACGAGGTCATCAAGCCAGCCACCATCTGGGATCCCACCCGGTATTTCAATCTGTGGGTGTGCAACATTGCCGGCGGGGTGCTGGGATTTGCGCAGTTTCCGCAGTCGGCTCAGCTGACCGGGCTGCCCGCAGCGCCGGGCGCGGCCATGACCGACGGGGTGGTGATCAATTACACGGCTTTCGGCACCCAGGGAACTGCCGCAGCGCCTTTTGACCGCGGGCGCACCGCTACGCACGAGATTGGCCACTGGCTGGGCCTGCGCCATATCTGGGGCGACGGCCCCTGCGGGGTGGATGATTTCTGCGAAGATACCCCCGATACCGACGATGCCCACTACGGCTGCCCGCCCGGCAGCACCGGCTGCAACGGCGTAGCTGCAATGGTCCAGAACTATATGGACTATACAGACGACGCCTGCATGAGCTTTTTTACCCAGGACCAGAAGACCCGCATGCGTCTGATCCTGGAAAACAGCCCCCGCCGCCGCGAGCTGCTCAGCTCGGACGTCTGCGAGCGCCCGGCGGCACCGCCGGAGCCCGCCTTCACCGCCGATGTGCGCAGCGGCTGCGGCCCGCTGCGGGTAGCCTTTACCGACCAGTCTGCCGGCTCGCCGCAGCGCTATGCCTGGAGTTTTCCGGGCGGGAAACCGGAATATGCGGCCATTCCCAATCCGGTAGTCACCTACCGCAAACCCGGCCGCTACCCGGTAACCCTGACGGTATCCAATGCGGCCGGCGAGCGCAGCGCTGTCCGGGAGTCGTATATCGAGGTGCTGTCCCAGGGGCAGCCGCTGCCCTATGTGCTCGATCTGGAGGCGCCGGGTGCCTTCCCGCCCCCGGGCCTCGTCCTGTACAATCCGCAGGACGATGCGGCCTGGACCCGGAGCGAGCGCTTCAGCGCCCGCGGGCAGGGCAGCGGCAGCCTGCGCATGGGCAATTTCGACTACAACCTCCGCAATGCTCCGGATGCCGTGCTGACGCCGGTCCTGTCGCTCGCCGGCGGCCAGGATACCCGGCTGTCTTTCGATGTCGCGTACGCGCCTTTCAGCAGCAGCTACTCGGATTCGCTCGGTATTTTCATCGCCGCCGGCTGCAGCCAGACCTTTCAGTGCATCTACTTTAAAGGCGGAAAGGCCCTCGCGACAGCTTCCAGCACCGAAGATGCCTTCGTCCCCCGCCCCGACCAGTGGCGCACCGAGCGCATCGACCTGAGCGCCTATGACGGCCTGCCGCTGGTGCAGATTGCCATCGTCAATTTTTCCGGCCACGGCAACGATCTCTACCTGGACAACCTGCGAATCGAATCGACTCCGCTGCCGCCGCCGGCAGTAGCATTTGAAGCGTCGGCCCGGAAGATTTGCGCGGGCGCATCCATCACCTTTACCGACCAGACCGAGCACAGCCCTGTGAACTGGTACTGGTCCTTCCCCGGCGGCACTCCTTCTGCGGATACGCTCCGCAATCCCATTGTCCGGTACGCAGTGCCCGGCGTGTATGAGGTCACCCTGACCGCCGTCAATGCATCCGGCAGCCATACGGTGACGCGCAGCGCCTGGATCGAGGTGCAGGCCCTGCCCGAACTTTCGCTCAAGGCTTCCGCTTCCCCCATCTGCCAGGGCCAGCAGCTGACCCTGACGGCGGCTGGCCCCGGCCCGCTGACCTGGACCCTGCCGCCCGGGGTGAATCCTCCGGCGGGCAACAGCCTGACGCTGTATCCTGAGCAGGATTTTGTCTACCGCATCAGCACCCGCAACGCGCTGGGATGCACGGCCGAGGCTTCTGCATCCGTCGCCATCCGTCCGGGCCGCAGCCTGGACATCCAGCCGCCTGCTGCCTCCATCTGCCCCGGAGGCGCCGTGACCCTCAGCGTGACCGGCGGCCAGCAGTACCGCTGGAGCCCTGCCGAAGGGCTCAACTATACCGAAGGCGGCCTGGTGCAGGCCCGCCCCCGCCGGACCACGACCTATACCGTCACCGGAACCGGAGACACCGGCTGCGAGATGCGCAGGCAGGTGACCGTGACGGTGGAAGATCCGCCGCGCATCGGCCTGTTCGCCGATGGCCCCCCGCAGGTCTGCCCCGGCGCAGCGATTACCCTGCGAGCCGATGGCGCAGCCGCCTATACCTGGTCGCCCGCAGCCACCCTGAACCGCAGCGAGGGCAACGAAGTCGTTGCCCGTCCGCAGCGCAGCACGGTGTATCTGGTCGAGGCGCGGAGCGCATCAGGCTGCCTGATCCGGGACAGTATCGCCATCCGGGTGCTGCCGCAGCCTGCGGTATCGCTGACGGCTTCGGCGCGGGATATCTGCGCCGGTGCGGCCATTACGCTCCGGGCAGGCGGCGCACAGCAGTACGTATGGCCGGAAGGCCAGTTGCTGAGCGGGATCTCGGGCAGCAGCGCCCAGGCGGCTCCGGAGCGCAGCGGAAGCTTTCAGGTGGTGGGGTATTCCGCAGCTGGCTGCGCAGACACGGCTTCCGTGGACATTGCAGTCCGGCAGCCGGAGCCGCTGACGATCACGCCGGCGCAGCCGGTGATCTGCAGGGGCGGCAGCATAACGCTCTCGGTAAGCGGCGCCGGCGGGCAGATTGTCTGGGATGCGGCGCCGGGGCTCGATACGCGCTACGGCCCGCGGGTGTCGGCTTCACCGGCTCAGAATCAGACCTATACAGCCCGTTCGACAGACCGCTACGGCTGTGTGTCTGCTGCGCAGACGACCGTGAATGTAGCCGCCGGCCAGCGGCCCCGGGCTGCATTCGCCTCGGATGAGACGCTGACCTGCGCCGGCCAGCCTGTGAAATTCATCAGCCAGGCCGAAGGCGCGGAAGCTTATTTCTGGGAATTCCCCGGCGGCCAGCCTGCCACATCCGCCTTGCCCAATCCCGAAGTTACCTATGCGCGGGAAGGCATCTACGATGCAGTGCTGACGGTAACCGGCTGCAACGGCATGCAGGACCGGAAGGAATCCATCGGGCATACCGTCATCACCGCGCCGGTCGATCTGCGGCTGAATACAGGCGACGTCTCGGTGTGCCGCGGCCAGGCCTTTACCTTGATTGCCTCCGGCGCGCGGCAGTATGAATGGCAGGCCGCCGAAGGCCTCAGCACGGTCATCGGCAGCCGGGTGGAAGCGCGTCCGGTCCGGACCACGACCTATACAGTCACCGGAACCGACGAGCATGGGTGCCAGGCCTCCCGGAGCGTAACGCTGAGCCTGACTGGCAGCGGCGTGCCGGTGCGTATTTCGCCGGAGGCGCCGGTCATCTGCCAGGGAGAATCGGTGCAGCTGGAGGCATCGGGCGGATACAGCTATCAATGGAGCCCTGCGGCAGGCCTCAGCGGCACGCGGGGCGCTTCGGTGCTGGCGCGCCCGGCCCAGACGGCCCGCTATATCGTGCAGGCAACGGATCTGGACGGCTGCGCATATGCCGATACAGTAGAAGTGGAGGTGCGCCCGGCGCCGGAACTGAAGCTGACGCCTGCTGCACCGTCGATTTGTGCAGGGGAAACCGTCGAACTGCGCACCTCGGTGCCGGGAGCATTCACCTGGTCGCCTGCGGCTGGGCTGAGTTCCGCCACAGGAACGGCGGTGCAGGCCTTCCCCCGTGAAACGACGCGCTATACGGTGCGGGGAAAAACGGAAGCAGGCTGTGCCCTGGAGGCACAGGTCACCGTATCGGTCCGCACGGCGGGCACGCTCCAGGTGCAGGCCGATGCGGCCAGGATCTGTAGCGGGCAGCCGGTGCTGCTCACGGCATCGGGCGGCAGCGATTACCGCTGGTCGCCGGCGGAGGGGCTGGACCGCAGCACCGGGCCGACGGTCAAGGCTTCGCCTTCCCAGACGACCCGCTACGAGGTTGTCAGCGGGGCAGGCGGATGCGGGTCCGTGCGTTCGGTGACGGTGGAGGTGGTGCAGCCGGGTGTTATTGCCTTCAAGCCGCAGAACCCCCAGCTGTGCAAGGGCGACACGCTGCAACTGGAAGCCATCGGCGGCAAGGCTTATGTATGGGCGGAGGCGCCTGGCCTGCAGGCGGTCGCCGGCGCGCGCGTGCGCGTGTTTCCGGCCTCGACCACCCTGTACCGGGTAGATGCCATCGATGCGCAAGGCTGCGAAACCTCGGGCTCGGTGACCGTGACCGTCGATCCGGGGAAATTCCTGCGCGTGGCAAGCCAGTCGGCATCGGTCTGCAAGGGGTCCGAAGTGGCGCTGGCGGCAGAAGGCGGCGAAAGCTACGAATGGCTGGGCCTGCCGGACGCGGCTTCGGCGCGGCTGAGTGTGCGGCCCGAAGCCGACGGCGAGTACCGGGTGGCAGCCCGCAACCGGCTGGGCTGCCGGGATACGGCAGCCGTGCGCGTCAGCGTGCGGACCGTGCAGGCTGATTTTGTCATGCCTGCCGATACCATCGATCTGGCCGTGCATCCCGGCGCCCTGGCTTTTACGGACCGGAGCGCCGGCGCCACGGCCTGGTTCTGGACCTTCGGGCGGGGCAGCACCTCGGATGAGGCGTCGCCTGTGCATGTGTTTTCCGCCGCAGGCGTGTATCCGGTTACCTTGTTTGCCGGCAATGAAGTCTGCCAGGACCAGATCACCCGTCCGCTGGTAGTGCGCAACAGCAGCCGCGTCTCCGACCTGGACATCCAGGTCCGGCAGGCGGAAGGAAGCCCGCAGGTCACCCTGGAGCTGAACAGCCCGCGGCCGATGTTCCTGGAATTCCAGGTGCAGAATGCCGGACGGGAGCCCGTGCTCGAAAATGCCCTCCGAATTCCGGCCGGCGCCTTCCGCAAGCAGATCGATCTGAAGCGCTATCCTGCCGGTGCGTACACCCTGCTGCTGCTCGACGGCGTGTCGCGCTACGAAAAAAGCATCGTCATTCCATGAGAACCGGAAACCGGCAGCCTCGTATATTGCCGGGAGTTTGTACCTGACCCATTACCTGAATTTCCGCATGCCCGCGATTGAATATCACTCCTTCGTTCTGGATAATGGCCTCAAGGTCGTGGTCCATGAAGACCACTCCGTGCCCAAGGCGGTGATGAACCTGCTCTACAAGGTAGGCTCCAAGGACGAGGAGCCGCACCGGACCGGATTTGCCCACCTCTTCGAGCACCTGATGTTCGAGGGCAGCCGGCATATCCCCAGCTACGACACCCCGCTGCAGCGGGTAGGCGGGGAGAACAATGCGTTCACGACGGCCGACATTACCAATTATTACCTCAGCCTGCCCTCCAACCAGATCGAAACCGCCTTCTGGCTGGAATCCGACCGCATGCTGGAGCTGGCGTTTTCGGAGGAAAAACTGGCCGTGCAGAAAAGCGTCGTCATCGAGGAATACAAGCAGCGGTACCTGAACCAGCCCTACGGCGACGCCTATATCCACCTGCGCGGCCTGCACTTCCAGCAGCATCCGTATCAGTGGCCGACGATCGGCAAAGAAATCAGCCATATCGAGTCCGCCACGCTGGATGAGGTCCGCGACTTTTTCTTCGGCTACTATGCGCCGAACAACGCGGTGCTGGTGCTGGCCGGCGACGTGGACCCGCAGCACATGCGGGCGCTGGCCGAGAAATGGTTCGGCAGCATTCCTGCCCGCACCCTCAAAAAACATCCCCTGCCGCAGGAGCCTGTCCAGCAGGCTGCGCGCTCTATGACGGTTCATGGCGCTGTGCCGTTTCCGGCGGTATACAAGATGTACCACATCCCCGCCCACACCGAGCGCGGGTATTACGTGGCCGACATCCTGACTGACCTGCTTTCCAACGGAAAAAGTTCCATCCTGCACCAGCACATGGTGCTGGACCGCCAGGTGAGCCCCGGCGTAAGCGCCTTTTCCTGGGGGATGTACGATCCCGGCATCATTTCCATCGACGGGCAGGTATCGGAGGGCCACAGCATCGAGGCCTATGAGGCGGCGCTTCAGGAATCCTTCGAGCAGCTGCTGGCGCTCACCGGGCCGGAGCTGGACCGCATCAAAGGCAAGCTGGAGGCCATGTTCATCATGCAGCAGACCACGATCCTCAACAAGGCCATGAACCTGGCGATGTCCGATTCGCTGGGCGATATCGAACTGGCCAATACCACGCCGGAAATCTATCAGTCCATTACCCTGGACGAGGTGCGCGACATGGCATCCCGCATCCTGGCACCGCACAACTGCTCCACGCTGTATTACCTGCCCGGCGAACCCGCACAAGCCTGATTCCGCATTCATCCATCTACCCCTACGCATGCTCGACCGCACCCTCGCCCCGGAAGGCAAACCCCTGCATAATACGGCGCTGCCGTCCTACCATTCCCTGACCCTGTCCAATGGCCTGCCGGTGTACCTGCTCCCGCATGGCACGGTGGATGTCGTCGAGGCGCAGCTAGTATTCCGCGCCGGCAAAGGCTTTCAGCCGCAGCCGGGCGTGGCCCGCTACACCGCCCGCAACCTCTCGGAGGGCACCGCCCGGCGCAGCAGCCTGGAGATCGCCCAGCTGCTGGACGGCTACGGCGCCTGGCTCAGCAATGAAGTGGATGAATCCAGCATAGCCCTGAAGCTGGCCACGACGACCCGCAACCTGCCGCATACCCTTCCCCTCCTGCGCGAAATCCTGACGGAGCCCTCGTTTCCGGAGGATGAATTTGTGAAAATGAAGCATCGCTCGGCGCAGCGACTGGCTACCGACGCACGCAAAACCAGCTGGCTGGCCAAGCGGCTCTTCGGGCGCCTGATGTACGGCGATTCGCACCCCTATGGCGTGACCTTCGGCATGGAGCACCTGGAGACGCTGGAGCTGGAGATGCTGCGCGAATACCACCGCCGCTATCTGCATGCCGGCAACGCGTTTCTGACGGTGACTGGCCGCTACGATGAGCAGCCGCTCCTGCGCCTGCTGGAGGCGGAATTCGGGCAGTTGGACCGGCCGGCCGCACCCGGCGGCGAGTCTGCGGCAGCACAGGCGCCGGCCCGCCAGACCGGGCGGCACTGGGCACCCCATGAAGGCATGCAGGCCTCGCTGCGCCTCGGGCATGCAGGCATGCCCCGCCAGCATCCGGATTATTACGCCATGACGGTTGTCAACACCATACTCGGCGGGTATTTCGGCTCGCGCCTGATGAAGAATATCCGCGAGGAAAAGGGCTATACCTATGGCATCTACTCCGCCTGGATGTCCATGCATCACGACGGGTATTTCATGGTGCAGACAGATGTAGGCACCGCATACATCGAGCCGGCCATTGCCGAGGTGCGCAGGGAAATGCAGCACCTCATCGAAGCAGGCGTCGGCACAGAAGAGCTGCAGCTGGTCAAAAACTACCTCATCGGCCGGAGTGTCGGCCAGCGGGAGACCGCCTTTCAGATGAGTGATGTGCTGCGCTATTCGCTGGCGTACGGCCTGCCGTTTGAGGAGCTGGACCGGCGTTTCGACGTGATCCGGGAGATCCAGCCCGCGGAGGTGCAGCGCCTTGCGCAGGAATGGCTGCGGCCGGACGGGCTGCTCGAAGTGGTGGCGGGGTCACCGCAGGCCTGAGCCGGGAAAGGGCTGGCTGATTTTGTGATCAGCGGCAGCCGGGAGCCCTTCAGCTGTCGCAAATGTTGCGACAGTTCAAGGGGGAAACAGACTGCGAAGCCGTTGGGATGATCAAGCTGACCGTCAGCCAGATCAGCCACCGGAACTACCTTACGGCCGCCCTGCGCAGCTCATCGCTGCCGCGCCTCATTCATAGGCTTCGATAAACGCCCGTACCTGCTGGGCAAACAGCTGCGGCTCGATTTCCCACATGCTGTGGCCTTCCTGGGGCATGATGAAGATCCGCTTGTCCGCATCGGGGGTACCGAGGTGATCCCAGGCATGCTGGGCAAGGGCCTTGGGGACGACTGCATCGTACGCTCCGTAGAGCAGCAGGGCCGGTGTCCGGATGCGGGCCATTTCCGCGTCGAAACCCGGCGACAGCAGCAGGTTTTCCAGCCCTTCGAGAATCAGCGCCTGGCTGGACGTGGGCGGAAACGGCGAAGTAAGCGCCCAAAAGGTTGCAGGAAATTCGTATGCGGCTTCGGTGTCTGGCTTTCCATCCACGCTGTGCGCATGCTGGTTGACATACAGGAGGTCTTCCAGGCTGCTGATCTCCGGATGCTCCTCCACCCAGCGCAGGAAGGACTGCCATTTGGCTGTATCCTCGCCTGCGGCGATCCGCTGCTGGGCGATGGGCGTCACATATTCGATCTCGGCCTGCCAGGTCAGCTGGAAGTTGTGCGCGCCGGCCACTTCGATCCATCCGCTGATCCGCTGCTGCCGCAGGCTGTCCAGCAGGTAGGCAGTGCCAAGGTAGCCGCCCCAGCTGTGGCCCATCAGGAAAATCGACTCGGGCTGGTAAGTCGCTTCGACAAACTGGATGACCTGATTCAGGTCTTCGGTCATCTGGTCCAGCGACATCTGGTCCAGGTTCCGGCGCCCGTGCGCGAAGCCGGAGAGGCGCTGGTCGTAGAAGACCACCGGATGGGCGTCGGTAACGTCGCGCAGGGAGCGGGACAGCACATCGATCATGGCAGAGCCGCCCGGCCCTCCGTGGAGGAAGATGATGAAGGAGCGGGAGCTGCGGTTGCCGCGCACCCATACCGGCAGATCGGCATCCAGGTGTCGGAGGTAGTATTCGTCGGCGTACTGGCCTTCGATGACGGGCTCGCGGTAGCAGCCGGCGAGCGGCAGCAGGGCCAGGCAGAGCAGGAGGAGGAGCGGAGTTTTCATGGGCGGAAGGTCAGCGGCTGAAGTAATAGCGGATGCCGAGGCTGCCGTTGGGCGTCAGGACAGAAGTGGCCTGGTAAGGCTGGGTGAAGAGCAGGCGCACAGACCATGCGAGGGGTGCCTTTCCGGTTTTCCAGAGGTTCTGGCCCAGGCTGATGCCGCCGCCGGGCATGAAGCTGCCGCGGCCGGCGAGCCGCTTCCGGGCAAAGCTCCCGTCGGGCTGCTGCTCCCAGACCGGATTGGCGAGCAGGGTGAGCAGATAGCTTCCGGATATAAACACCTGATATTCAAATCCTTTTCTGCGGGTCGCCTGATAGCCGGCCTCCAGCCCCGGCGCGATGCCGTAGTGGTTTTTCCGGTGAGCGTAACAGGTGAGCTGCGGAGCGGCGTACAGGCTGTGCCAGATCTGGCCCTCGCGTTTGCCGCGCTTTTCGCGCACATGCTGCCAGAGCGGCTGCTCCCAGGCGGCCTGCACACCGGGGTGAAAGAGCCAGTAGCCATAGTAGTGCAGCCGCAGGCCCGGAGCGGGCCGTGTTTGCGCCTGGATGGAGAGCGGCAGCAGCAGCAGGGCGATGTACAGGAAGTGTTTCATAGGGGAGCCGGATCCGTGAATGCTGCGCCGGGCATATGGACGCATTGCAGGATAAAGACACCGGACAGGGGGCGGAGGATGCAGCGGGTGTTCTGCCGTTTTCCTCACTGTACCGGCGCGATTTCCACCTGCCGCACCTCGCGTGTGCTGAAGTTATGCACCAGGGCAATGATCCGGCAGTTGGCGGTATTGAACGCAGCTGGAATGCGGTAGCGGTACGTTTTGGTGAAATCGCTGCCGCTGGCAATGGCGCTGCTGCTCAGGGGCTCGCCCCAGGCGCCGTTGAGGGCGGCGCGGAGGATGTTGTGGTGCGTATAGTCGGGGATATCCGGGCTGCCGGAGAGGCGGTAGTCTTTTTGCCAGTCCACGATATGATCCTCGACCAGAAAGACCGAAAGGCGGTCGTCGGCTGCGCCTTCCTGCAGGTAGCGCACCCGCACCACGACGCCGACATCGTTGCTGTCGGGGTAGAAGCAGGTGTGGAGGTGAATGCCGGCCCCGGGCGCTTCGGCCAGGCGGTCTTCGGCGAAGGCCAGCCAGTCGTTGGGGCTGGTGCTGCTGTGCGTGCGGTCGAAGAGCGCGAAGGGCACCGCGCCGATGGTGTTGAGGGTGCCGTAGAGCTGGTTGCCGGCCTCGGTGGTGTAATTGGAGAAAAACTTCGAGGCGGTAGGCGTAAACGAAGCCAGCGGGCCGGCATGAATGCCCATCAGCACTACCCGGTCCGGAAACTGGTTGTACGCCAGGTCATACGCGACCTCGGTCGCGGCGGGGCAGTTGCCGCACTTATGCCCGGTCATTTCTTCGAGCAGGACTTTTTTCGCGATGGATTTCCCGGAGAAGGGGTCTTCGCTCCCGGCATCCAGCAGGCACTGCTCGTCGGCGGGGAGCTGGGCGATATACTCCGGGTCGAGATACGGCGCCTGGACAATGTCGCAGCCGGCAGGCAGCAAGGCGCAGGCAAGCAGGAAAAGCAGCCCGGTCGGGCGGAAGCGCAAGGAAATCATGCCGGGTGAAAATAACGGTGGATACGGAGAACCGGATACGTATCGGCAAGTTATACATTTTTACCGACGATCGGATGTACGCCCCTGTACATTCCATGCGGCAAATTTAAGTAGCTTCGCCGGATGTAATACTTGCATCCTGCTGTGTTTAAACCCTGTATCGATGAAGCATACCGTACGACTCCGCCGCCTCGCCGGCCTCTGCATGGCCCTCGCCCTGTGCGTGCTGACGGCCCTGCCGCTTGCTGCGCAGGATAAGCCCGGAAAGAAGAACAAAGGCGCGCCTCCTGCCTCCGAGACGCCCAAGCCTCCGCCGGCGCCGCCCGTGAACAAAGATTCCATCATGCCCTATCCCAAGGTCATTACCTCCAAGGCAGTGACCGATACGGGCCTGTTTATCACCCACCGCGTAGGCGCCAAGTGGTACTTCGAGGTGCCCGACAGCCTGCTCAACCGCGAGATCCTCGTCGTCAGCCGCATGTCCGGCACGGTGGACGGCCTTACCTTCGGCGGCGCCGGCATGACCACCCGCCCCGAGCAGGTCATCCGCTGGCACAAGCAGGGCGATCTGCTCCTGCTCCGCTCCGTTTCCTATAACAACGTCGCTACGGAAGACAAGCCCATCTACGAATCGGTCCGCAACAACAACTTCGAGCCGATTATCATGAGCTTTCCTATCAAGGCCCTCGGCAAGGATTCCTCCGGATACGTGATCGAGGTCGGCAAACTCTTCACGACCGATGTGCCTATGATCGGGCCGCTGGATGACGGCCTGCGTAAAAGCTTGGAGGTCAAAGGAATAGATCCAGAGCGCAGCCTCGTGATGCGGATGAAGAGCTTCCCGCTCAATACGGAAGTCCGCCATGTGCTGACCTACAACGTGGGCAAGCTGCCCTCCGGCGCCCCGACGGGCGTCCTTTCGCTGGAAATGAACCAGTCCTTTGTGCTGCTGCCCCGCGAGCCGATGATGCCCCGCATGTACGATCCCCGGGTGGGGTATTTCTCCATCCGCCAGCTCGACTACGGCCTCGATGAGCAGAAAGCTGCCACCCGGCAGTACATCACCCGCTGGCGCCTGGAGCCCAAAGATCCCGAAGCCTTCCGCCGCGGCGAACTGGTGGAGCCGGTCAAGCAGATTGTGTATTACGTGGATCCGGCTACGCCCATCGAATGGCGCCCCTACCTGAAGCAGGGGGTCGAAGACTGGCAGAAAGCCTTCGAAGCCGCCGGCTTCAAGAATGCCATCATCGCCAAAGATCCGCCCAGCCCGGAGGAAGACCCCGACTGGAGCCCCGAAGATGTGCGCTATTCCGTGATCCGCTACATCTCTACGCCGATCGAAAATGCCGTAGGCCCGCACGTGCATGACCCGCGCAGCGGCGAGATCATCGAGAGCGATATCCTCTGGTACCACAATGTGATGAACCTCCTGCGCAACTGGTTCTTCGTGCAGACCGCTGCTGCCAACCCGCAGGCGCGCTCGCCCAAATTCGACCGCGAGGTGATGGGCCAGCTGATCCGCTTCGTAGCCGCCCACGAGGTAGGCCACACCCTCGGCCTGCCGCACAACATGGGCGCCAGCTCTGCCTATCCGGTGGATTCGCTCCGCTCGGCCAGCTTTACCCGCCGCATGGGCACCGCGCCTTCCATCATGGACTACGCCCGCTTCAACTATATCGCCCAGCCGGAAGATCAGGGCGTTTCCTTCTTCCCCGGCATCGGCGTCTATGACAAATGGTCCATCGAATGGGGCTACAAGCCCATCCCGGGCGCCTCGACGCCCGAAGCGGAAAAGGAAACCCTCAACCGCTGGATCCTGTCCCATGCCGGCGACCGCAACTACCGCTTCGGGCGGCAAATGGCTACGCCGCTCGACCCGTCGGCCCAGACCGAAGACCTCGGCGACGATGCCATGAAGGCCAGCACCTACGGCATCGCCAACCTCAAGCGCATCATGGGCAGCCTCGTGCAGTGGACCACCCAGCCTGGAGAGGATTATAAAAACCTCGATGAACTCTACGACCAGGTCCTCGGCCAGTGGAACCGCTACATGGGCCACGTCCGCACCAATGTGGGCGGCGTCTATTACGACCCCAAAACGGCCGATCAGCCCGGCATGGTCTATACGCATGTGCCCAAGGCCACCCAGCAGGCCGCCCTCGCCTTCCTCAACCGCGAGCTGTTCAAAACGCCGGTCTGGGTGCTGGATGAAAATATCCTGCGCCGCATCGAGTCCGCGGGGATCGTGGACCGGGTCCGCAGCCTGCAGGCCGCTACCCTCAATACCCTGCTGGAGCCCAGCCGCCTGGCCCGCCTGATCGAAAACGAAGCCCTCAACGGCTCCGAGGCGTACACCATGGTGGACCTCTGCAACGACCTGCGCGGCGGCATCTGGAGCGAGCTGAACACCCGCGAGTCCATCGACACCTACCGCCGCAACCTGCAGCGCGCCCACATCGAGCGCCTGGAGTATCTCCTCACCCAGGACAGCGGCAACGCAGGAAGCCCGGCCCTTTCGGAGTTTTTTGCCTTCACGCCCATCGACGTGAGCCAGTCCGACATCCGCGCCATTGCCCGCGCCGAGCTCAAGCTGCTCGACGGCATGATCCGCAAGGCCCTGCCGACCGCCCGCGACAGCATGACGCGCTACCACCTCGAAGAGCTGATCGCCCGCATCGATGTCATCCTGAATCCGGGCAAGTAAGCCGCAACGGACAGATCTATGCAGATCCGGGGCCCTGCGGGGCCCCGGATGCGTCAGAGCCGCCGCAAAACAAGCGCGCCGGAGTCCCGCAGGGCTCCGGCGCAGCTGTATCAGCGGCCCGCAGGCCGGCACGTCATCACTTGATGAACAGCATCTCGCGGTACTTGGGCAGCGTCCAGTACTCGTCGGAGACCAGGCCTTCCAGCGCATCGACTGCCGAGCGCACCTCGTCGAAGTGCGGCAGCACCTGCTCCGAGTAGGCAATGGCCTGCTCGCGCGAGCCATCGAGCTTGTCGGCCTTGTCGCGGGCTTTCTCCAGCGCATCGAGCGCCTTGGTCAGGTTGGAGCATTGCTCGCCGAGGTCATTGGCCAGGTCCACGCGGGCTTTGAAAGCCTTCTCCTTCAGACCGATGTCCTTGGCATCCTCCAGATTGGCGATCAGTTCATTCTGGTACTTCACGGCTGCGGGCAGCACCATGGTGGCGGCGATCTCGTACATCAGATCGGCCTCGATCTTGACCTGCTTGAGGTAGTTGTCGAGCAGAATCTCGTGGCGGGCGTGCAGCTCCTCCTTGGTGTAGATGCCGTTGCGCACGAGCAGATCCTCTGCCTTGTGGGCCACGATCGCATCCAGGGCGCGCGGGGTCTGCTTCACGTTGGACAGGCCGCGGCGGGCTGCTTCCTGCACCCATTCGTCGCTGTAGCCGTCGCCTTCGAAGCGGATATGTTTGCTGGAGGTGATGTATTCGCGCATCACGTCGATGATGGCGGCTTCCTTGTTGCGGCCGCGCTTCAGCTTGCTGTCCACCTGCACCTTGAAGTCGCGGAGCTGCTCGGCGACGATGATGTTCAGGATGGTCATGGGGCCGGAGCTGTTGGCAGAGGAGCCCACGGCGCGGAACTCGAACTTATTGCCCGTAAAGGCGAAGGGCGAGGTGCGGTTGCGGTCCGTATTGTCGAGGAGCAGCGGGGGAATTTCGGCGATGCCGAGGTGCATCAGCTCGCTGGACTTCTCATTCTTCTTGCGGCGCGGCGGGTTTTCCACATCGTCCAGGATCTTGGAGAGCTGGGTGCCCACGAAGACCGAGATGATGGCCGGCGGCGCTTCATTGGCGCCGAGGCGGTGGTCATTGCCGGCGGAGGCGATGCTGGCCCGGAGCAGGTCGGCATATTCATGCACGGCCTTGATCACGCACACGAAGAAGGTGAGGAACATCAGGTTTTCCTCGGGATTGTGGCCGGGCGAGAGCAGGTTTTTGCCCGTATCGGTGCCCATGGACCAGTTGTTGTGCTTGCCGGAGCCGTTGATGCCCGCAAAGGGCTTCTCGTGCAGCAGCGCAGCCAGATCATGCTTCTTGGCGACGCGGTCCACGAGGTCCATCAGCATCAGGCTGTGGTCGATGGCCACGTTCAGCGTCTCGAACTGCGGCGCGCACTCGAACTGGCTGGGTGCCACCTCGTTGTGGCGGGTGCGGAGCGGAATGCCGAGGCGGTGCGCCTCCATCTCCAGCTCGTTCATGAACGCGAACGCGCGCTCGGGAATGGAGCCGAAGTAGTGGTCCTCCATCTGCTGGTGGCGGGCAGAGGGGCGGCCGAAGAGCGTGCGGCCGGAGAGCACGAGATCCGGGCGCAGGTCGTAATAGGCCCGGTCGATGAGGAAGTATTCCTGTTCGGGGCCCAGCGTCGCGATCACCCGCTTGACCTGGTCGTCGAAATATTTGCAGACAGCCGTCGCGGCCTTGTCCAGCAGGGCCATGGACTTCAGGAGCGGAATTTTGAAGTCGAGGGCTTCGCCGGTGTAGGAGACGAAGATGGTGGGAATGCAGAGCGTCTTGCCGTACTGGGTCTCGAAAATAAAGACCGGCGAGCTGCAGTCCCAGGCGGTATAGCCGCGGGCCTCGAAGGTGCGGCGCAGGCCGCCGCTGGGGAAGGACGAAGCATCCGGCTCCTGCTGGCTCAGCTCCTTGCCGGAAAATTTGTCGATCGGCTCCTCGTCGGAAATTTCGAGGAAGGAATCGTGCTTTTCGGCGGTGCGGCCCGTCAGGGGCTGAAACCAGTGGGTGAAGTGGGTAGCGCCTTTGTCCATCGCCCAGGCCTTGATGGCATTGGCCACCGGGCCGGCAATGGAAGGATCCAGCGTCTTGCCCTCCTCCATGGTCTTCTTGAGCGCTACATAGGTCTCCTTGGAGAGATAATGCTTCATCATTTTCTTGTTGAAGACATTTTCTCCGAAGAGTTCACTGGGACGGCGGGACTGATCGACCGGCTGGACAGAAGGCCGGGACTGAATCTGCCGTAAGGCGCGAAGTCTGGGGTTCATACCGAATGTTAGTGCTTATTACCAGGTCAAATGTAGGAATTTTTTGTAAACTCCGGACGCATACAGGCAGTTTTTTCGAAAATCCGATTGCAACCCCCGGATCTTGGCAACAATTTCGGCACTCAGGCCGGTCATTTTTCGAAAAACGAAAGCCGTCCGCAGTAAATACCAGAATTGCCCGGGGGATTCCCGGCGCTTGAAAGCGCTTTACAGGGATTGTTTGCGGATGAATTGCGCGGATTTTCGGAATGCATCCCGAAACAGGCTGACGAAACAGATTTGCTGCGGGTTCTGGCCGGCTGATTGGGGAAAAGCATTGAACAGGCAGCCGGACTGCCCTGCACACAAGTCTGCAAACGATCCCGCGGGGCCCGCAGGGCCCCGGCGCACATGCCGCAGCAGATCCGGCAGGGGTTAGATTTCCTCTTCCTCCGCAAGCGAACTGGGCCAGGCGATGCCTACCCGTTTGCCGAGGAAGCGGTTTTCCGTCATTTCCAGGGTGATGAAATCGGCGACATCCTCCACCGACACGCGGTTCTGGCAGTTGCGGGGAAAATAATCGGCCTCCACCAGATACTGCCCGGTGCGCGCTGCGTGGGTCATGAAGCTCGGCGATACGATGGTCCAGTCCAGCCGGCTGTCGCGCAGGATGTGCCACACCCGCTCGTGGTCCATGGAAATATTGAGCAGATTGGGCGGAAAGCTGAGGCTTTCCATGATGAGCTCGTCGTGGTTCTCCTGCAGAATGCCCGCGCCGGTGATGGTGAGCAGCCTGCGCACGCCGTGCTGCTGCATGACGCTCACAATGTTGCGGATGCCGGTGGAAAGCAGGGTAATGGGGCCGCTGAACTGCCGGATGCCGATCACGGAAAGCACGATGTCATGGCCGGGCATGGCCGCATCGATCAGGGCCGGATACAGCACATCGCCGGTAAACGTGTTCAGGCGCTCATGGCGGACAGGATAATCATCCATGCTGCGGGCAAATGCCGTGACTTCGTGCCCGCGTTCGAGGGCATATTCTACCAGCAATCGCCCGGCCCTTCCGGTGGAGCCGATGACCAATACTTTCATAACCGGCGAGATCGTGTAGCAGTCTGGGTGGTTCAACCGGGCGAAATAAGCAAAAAACACAGCTAAATCCCAATGCTGCGCAGATTTCTCCCGCCGCCGGATTTTGCGGCCCCGGCCTGGCTCCGCGTTTTTCCATTGCATTCCCCGCAGCGCCGGGCTATCTTTCCGCTTCTAACCCCGCCGCATATGCGCATCATTTGGCTGACCCTCGGAGTAGCAGGCTTGCTGGCAGGCTGCCAGAGCAGCAGCGGCACGCTGAAGCCCCGCCCGGCTCCGGAGCCGCTGGTGATGGGCGATGCGGTGAACGAGACAAATATCCGCAGCGTGCAGTTCTACCGGGGCCGCCTGGAGGCCTCCTACCCGGTGCTGTATCTGGATGTCGCCCAGCCGCTGACGCTCGAATTTGACGAGCTGCTGCCCGAAGACCGCCGCGAATCGGATTTTTTCGTGGATTTCATCAACTGCGACGCCCGCTGGCAGCCCAGCAACCTGCTGCCGATCGAGTTTTACGAGGGTTTCAGCCAGAAACGCATCGACCTCTTCCGGCGCTCGGAATTCACCCGCCTCCCCTATGTGCATTACAGTTTTTCCTTTCCCCAGGACGGCGAAGCCTTCAAAATCAGCGGCAATTACATCCTGAAGGTGTACCGCGGCTCCGATCCCGACCACCCGGTGCTCACCCGCCGCTTTGTCGTCGCCGACCGGCGCATCGGCATCGGCCTCAAATACCTCCTCGACGGGCGCCTGGAGCGGCAGCAGCTCCGGCAGTTTTCCTTCGAGATCCAGACCCAGGGCCTCCGCGTATTCAACCCCGCCCTGGACCTGCAGGTGATGGTGCTGCAAAACTTCCGCTGGGACCAGCCCGCCCGCCTTCAGCAGCCGGTATTCCAGTCCGAAGGGCGCTTCGAATACCAGATCAACCTGGAGCAGCAGTTCCGCAGCGGCAATGAATACCGCTTCCACGATGTGGCCAGCGTGCGCTTTCTGTCGGAGTCCATCCAGGAGGTGTACGAAGGGGAAGACCTGCACGAGGTCTATCTCTTCGCCGATACCCCGCGCCTCCGCAATGCCCTCGGCAGCCGCATGGACCGCAACGGCAGCTTTTTCATCCGTGTCCAGGAATGGCCCGATCCGGATATCCAGGCCGACTACGTGCGCAATGTCTTCACCCTGCGCGCCCCGCCCCGCCCGGAAGGCGAGGCCGTGTACCTCACCGGGCGCTTCTGCGACTGGCAGGCCCGGCCAGAGTACCGCATGGCCTACTCGGACAGCCTGGGCATGTACCAGGCCGAGATCCTCCTCAAGCAAGGCTCCTACGACTACGCCTACACCGTGCTGCGCCCCGGCGAGCGCCTCCCCGACGAGAGCCTGCTCGAAGGGCCGCACTTCGAAGGGGAAAATTTTTACACCATCCTCGTGTATTACCGCGAGCCCGGAGACCGCAGCGACCGCCTGATCGGCTATCAGCCGGTGAACTACTACGACTGAGCGCCGGTGCAGAGCCGGATGGCCGCAGGCAAACATTTTCCTACTTACTCCATAGAGTATACATATAAAACATTTCCATATTTAATCGGTGCTTTCTAAATTAGCGCCATGCACGGGGCTTCCGGAGATCCGGAAAAGCTCAGGCCGCTGCCCCGCTGCGTATGAACCCTAATACCTGATTGTATGCGGACGAGATGGATATATGCGCTATGGGCAAGCATGCTGCTGGGCTCGGTTCATGTGCTGCATGCGCAGCCAGCAACGGTGACCCCGGGCGCACCGGCCCTCTGGCTGGGCCAGTTCAATCAGTTGCGCTATTCAAACCGGCTGGGCCTTTGGGTGGACGTCCACCTGCGCGGAACGGGCGGGGACGATGCCCGCTTGACCCAGAGCATTTTGCGTGTGGCGCCGATCTGGTATCTGTCGGACCAGGCCAGACTGGCCGCCGGTTATGCCTGGGTCAATCATTTCCCCAACGAAGGCCACCTGTATGTCAGCCAGCCGGAGCATATGATCTGGGGGCAGTTTCAGTGGTTCAACCAGTATCCGCGCCTGCGCACGATGCAGTGGATCCGGCTGGAGCAGCGCTACCGGCGCAAAATCCTGAACGATTATGAGCTTGCAAGCGGCTATACCCCGACCTCCCGGCTCCGCTACAACCTGGCCGCCTTCATTCCGGTAACGGCCCGCAAATTTCAGCCGGGCGGCTTGTTTGTCGCAGTGAACGACGAGCTGCACATGAACCTGGGCCAGCCGCGCAGCTACTTCAACCAGAACCGGGCATTCGCCGGCCTGGGCGTGCAGACCACCGCCCACAGCCAGCTGCACGTGGGGTATATGCACCTGTTTGTGTACCGCAGCGCCTCCGATACCTACCTCCGCACCCATACCCTGCGCATCTTCTGGTTCCTCAATCTGGCCCGGCAGTACAGCAAATCCGGCACCTGAGGGCGGCAGCCTCATACCAGCCCCGGCATCCGGCGCAAGCAAATGCGCATAGGAGGTTGCTGCTGCCGATAGTTGTATAAGGAGGGACAAATGCCGTATATTGGAAGCAAGCCCGTCCGCATGATCACGAGAATCGAAATAAACGGCTTTAAGTCCTTTTCCGGTTTCTCCCTGGACCTTGCGCCGTTTGTAGTGGTTGCAGGGGTGAATGGAGCAGGCAAAAGCAACTTCTTTGATGCAATCAGGCTGCTGGCCCGCCTGGCTGAGATGGATATCCGCTCGGCTTTCGCCGATCAGCGGGGGGAGGCCTACGAATTATTTACGCTCCATCCGGATGGGAGCTATGCACGGCAGATGGAGTTTGCGGTCGAAATGCTGGTGGACCGCAAGGTCCGGGACTCCTGGGGCAGCGAAGCCGAAATAAAATATACCCGCTTGCGCTACGAACTCTGCCTGGAGCGCCGGCAAGATCACCGGAACATCGAACGGCTGTTTGTCAAACGGGAAGACCTTCGTGCCATTCCCCGCTCAGGAGACCGCTGGTACCAGCACTATGTGGGCAGGCACAACAGCAGCTGGCGCCCGGAAAGCACCGGAGGCCGATCGCCGTTCATCAGCAGCGAATCCGACGCCAACACAGTCAACCTGCATCAGGATAAAGGCAGCCGGGGACGCCCCCGCCCTATCGCAGATCTGGAGAGCACCATGCTCAGCGGGGTGACCAATACTGAGTTTCCCCATGCCCTGGCGGTGCGGGAGGAGATGCGGCATTGGCGCTTTATGCAGCTCAACCCCGTAGCACTCAGCAAACCGGTGGCCAAGATGACCGCTTCGGAGGTCATGAGGCCGGATGGATCGGGGCTGGCTTCGGCCCTATTCCGCATCAAGCAGGAAGAGCCGGGCCTGATCTCCGACATCGCCCTCGATATGTCCCGCCTCATTCCCGGCATCAGGGACCTGGATGTTCGGGAAGATGAACAGGAGAAGAAATATACGGTTAGCATGACCATGGAGGATGGGCGGGTGTTCAGTTCGCTGGTGCTGTCGGAGGGAACCCTGCGGCTGCTCGCCTTGGCGACCCTGAAGCACGACCCGCAGCATCGGGGCGTGCTGTGCTTTGAAGAGCCGGAAAATGGGGTGCATCCCAAACGTATCGGACAAGTGGTCAGGCTGCTGCGCGGTCTGAGTACGCAATTTGCCGAGGAAGCAGATGCGCCCTTTCCCGCCCGGCAGGTCCTCATCAATACCCATTCCCCCCTGCTGGTGGGGGAGGTATGCCAAATGCCCCAGGTAGCAGCCCGGGGACTGGTGCTGTTTGCCCGGCAGGCTATTCAGGTAGCCCAGGGCCGGAAAATCCACCATACCCGCATCGATCCGGTGCAGTTGGACGGGCAAACCAACATCATGTTTGAGAAAACAGATCCTGAACAAGGCGCAGTGCGCTTCAGCAAGCTGGAGCTGATCCAGTATCTGGAAACGGCTGACTTTGGCCCTGCGGTGTCCCTGCTCAATGAGCCATGAACGTCCTGACCAGTGCATTTTGGGGCGAAGGGCCCACGGACGAACGGTTTTTACCGAAGCTCATCCAGCGGGTGCTGGAGGACTTGCTGCTGGCCTGTGCACGGGGCGAATGGGAGGTGCTGGAGCCTATCGTGCTGCAGAGCCGGGAGAATCGCTTCGCCGATGCCTTGGCCGATGTGGCGCGGCAGAGCAAAGGGCTGACCTTGCTGTTTGTCCACACCGATGCAGACGCTCAGGATGAAGCCGAAAAGGCCTGGCCGCATAAGCTTGCGCCAGGTCTGAGCCGGCTCCGGGAACTGCGCGAAGGAGACGCTTGCCAGAACGTAGTAGCGGTCATTCCGGTGACCAAGATCGAAAACTGGAAGCTGGCCGACCTGGAGGCCCTGGAGCATATTCTGGGTGGCCGTCTGGACTGGCAGCATCTGGGGCTGAATCTGGGGGCAGCCCAGCGGGAGCAAGCTGCGCGCTCCAAGGAGCTGCTGGCGGAGGTAATCCGTACTGCCAATCAGCGGCGGCATCGCCGCATCCAGCTTTCGCCTGCCGATCTCGATGAGCCGCTGGCCAGGCGCATGGATCTGTCCCGGCTGGCTCCCTACACGTCTTTCCAGCGGTTTCTCGGCCGGCTGAAAACCACGTTAACTGGGCTGAACATCCTCACCGAAGATTGTACAGCTGATCTGCGCTGAACGCTGAGGTGTATTTCCCGCACCCATACCCTGCGCATCTTCTGGTTCCTCAATCTGGCCCGGGAAAGCCGCAAGCCTGCGCCCGGCGCATGACCGCCGGTCACACCAGCCCCAGCATCCGCCAGGCCGCTGCCAGCACCAGCAGCGACAGCAGAAGGGTGAGCATGCGTCGAAGGCGTTTCATATGCGCAAACAAGCGCCGCGTCACCTGCCATGCCAGCTTCGCCGAGCAGGCGTGCAGCGCTGGCGGACAGACGTGCCGGCTGGCTGAACATCCTGCGCGCCGCCTCTACAGCCTGCGCTCCATGCGGTAATTCAGAAAGGTCTGCCCCCGCAGCAGCTTGCGGTTGGCGGATACCACCCCGAAGCCCCGGCGCCCGAAGAAGGGCCGGGCAGTGATGCTCACATCGGCGCTCAGGACCTGCAGCCCCAGGCGCTGCGCCAGCGCCATCAGCGCATCCATCAGGGCCGAGGCAGTGCCCTGGCCCTGGCGGTCCGCATGCACATACAGCAGATCGATATATCCGCCGGGCGTCAGAGAGGCAAAGCCTGCCGGCTCCCCGCCGACCAGGGCCAGCAGGAAATGCTGGCTTTCGAGCCGATGGACCCACAGGTCCGGCTCATCGGCCGACTGCGCCCAAGCTTCGGTCTGGGCGGGCAGGTAGTCCCGCCGGCAGATGCGCAGGACCGTATCGCGGAACAGCGCCCGGATCGCGGGCAGATCGGCCGGCTGCGCCGGGCGGATGGTCAGGGCTTCCATGTTCAGGGATGCGAAGCACGCCAGGTCCGCAGGACCTGCAGCGCCTGCTGCATGCGCTCGCTGGTCCGGGATTCATTCAGCTTGCCGTTCTCCCGCACAAACAGGCTCGACCCGATCCCCACACAGGCCGCGCCTGCCTCAAACCACGGCACAATGCCTGCCTCGTCGGGCGTCACGCCGCCCGTGACCATCAGCGTCGCCCAGGGCATGGGGCCGCGCAGGGCTCTGACGAAGCCCGGCTGCACGAGGTCGCTCGGGAAAAGCTTGACGATCTCCGCGCCGAGGGCATGCCCCTGCGCGATTTCGGTGGGCGTGGTGCAGCCGGGAATCCAGAGCACGTTGCGGGCGTGGCAGGTGCGGCCTACGGCTTCGCTCAGCGATGGCGCCACAATGAAGTCGGCGCCGTACTGCAGGTAGAGCGCCGTCGTGCCGGCTTCTAGCAGCGTGCCCGCCCCCAGCACCATGCCCGGCAGGTGCCGGTCGGCATACCGGCGAAGCGCGTAAAATACTTCATGCGCCGCAAGGCCCCGGTTGGTGTACTCCAGCACCCGGGCGCCGCCTTCGTACAGGGTATGGGCCAGCCGGCAGCAGACCTCGGGATCGGGGTCGTAGAGGAGGGGAATGATGCCGGCGTCGAGCAGGGCGGAGGCTACGTGGATGCGGTTCGGCATGGGGAAAATGGAGTATCAAGTAGAAGGTATCAAGTAGCAAGACCAGTCGTTCGGCCAGGAAGATCATACAATCAGGGATCAGGCATCAGCCTGGATCATTTCCTTGGAGAAAAATGATGAATAGCTGCTTTAAACATAGCTGAAGCCGGTCGTTGAGCGGAGCCGAAACGACCGGCTATACAACACGTATCCGGGGTTCAATATCGGGCTGCGGGGGGAAAGAGGCAAGCGTATCCGCCTATGGGCTTCGTTATTCGTCGCGGCGCTTGCGGGACTTCCAGCGGCTGCCCGGCAGCGCCGCCGACCAGAAGACAAACGACAGGATGAGCTGCCAGTTGATCCCCGGTTTCCACCACCACTCGACCGTGATGACGTCCCAGCCCAGGTGCCAGAGGTTCCGGGTCACGGGAAATCCGCAGTCGAAGCCGCAGAAGAGGTTATGCATCAGCTCGAAAAAGCCGGCGATGGCGCAGCTGCTCAGGGTGGCGAACAGGCTCACGGTCACAAACGGGGTCTTGATAAAGGTCTCGAAGAACCCGGCGCTTTTTTCCGGTCCGACTTCCAGGGTGATCAGCCGGGAATCGGACTGCGGGTTCAGGGTATCGGCGGGCTGTGCGCCCAGCTCGGGCAGGGCGCCGAGGAGCAGCACCAGCATCAGCAAGATAGCGGGGGTTTTCATTGGGGAATTGAATAGGGCGAATGGGAATGGGAAACGCGATGGCAATGGGTCCGGGATGCCGGGGCGGGCATGCGGGAGCGGTTGCGGGCGGATGAGAAGCCGGTGGCGGGAAAGCCAGCGGATCAGCGGAACGGGCGAAGGGGCTGCGGGGGCGCTTGCATATCAGGCTGCATCAGGCTTGCAGCGTATGGAGGTATACGGATCTGCGCGGGAAATGCTGTAAAAATTCTGCAAGACCGGATGCTCAGCGGATGAGCTTGCCCGAACCGTCGCCGTCGGCGAGGGTCTGGACTTCCAGCACGGTAGCCAGCAGGGCATCGCCGGGGATGCTGTGCTTGAGCGCCGCGGCCGCCAGGGCAAATTCCAGCGCCGCCTGCGGCGGCGCATCCGCGCCGAGCGCGTACAGCAGCCCCGCCGCGAAGGCATCGCCCGATCCGATCCGGTCCACGATGGGCAGCAGCGTATGCGCCCCGGTCTCCAGCAGCCCGCCCGCGTGCGCCATCCGGGCGGACAGGCGGTGGTGCGAGGCGCTCTGCGATTCGCGCTGCGTCTCGGCCACATAGCGCAGGCCGGGGTACTGCCGCATCAGCTGCTGCGCGCAGGAAGCGAAAGCATCGGCGCCCGGCTCGGGCGCCAGCCCGAAGAGCTGCTCCGCATGCTCCGCGCTGGCCAGCAGCAGGGTGCTTTCCGCCGCCATCGGGCGGAGCACCTCCGCCGGCGCTGCACCGTAGCGGAAGAGGTTGCTGCGGTAATGGATGTCGCAGCTCACGCGCAGCCCCAGGCGGCGGGCCGCCTGGATGCCTTCCATGCAGCAGGCCGCCGCCGCCGCCGAAATGCCTGCCGTGACGCCCGACCAGTGAAACCAGTCTGCGCCCGCCAGCGCCGCATCCCAGGGGATCCGGCCCGGCTCCAGCGTGGCGAAGGCCGAGCCCGCCCGGTCGTACACCACCCGCGCCGCCCGGCTCATGGCGCCCGTTTCGATGAAATAGAGCCCCATCCGTTCGCCCCCCAGCAGGACCTGCGAGCAGTCCACCCCATGCGAGCGGAGGTACTGCACCGCCTGGAGGCCCAGCGGCGAATCGGGAAAGCGGGTCACATGCCGGGCCTGCCAGCCCCAGCGGGCCAGGGCCACGGCCACATTGGCCTCCACCCCGCCAAAGCTGATCCCGAATTCGCGCGCCTGCTCCAGCCGCTCCACGCCGGGCGGCGAAAGGCGCATCATCAGCTCGCCGAAGGTGACAATCGCAGGCATAAGGCGGATTCAGCGGGGTTTGCCCAGCTCCTCCAGCCGCTCGTACAGGCGGCGCTCCTCGTCGCCGAGCTGCTTCGGAACCGAGACATTGAGCTTGACATAGAGGTCGCCGTGGCGGAGCGGATCGTCGTACACCGGCATCCCGTAGCCGGGCAGCTTGATGCGCTCGCCCGGCTGCGTGCCGGAGGGGATGCGCAGATGGGTCTTGCCGCGCAGCGAATCGACCGTCACGGTGCGGCCCAGCACAAAGCTGTACACCGGCACCGTAATGGTGGTGTACAGGTCGTCCTGATTGCGCTGGAAGGTATCGTCCGGACTGACCTTGATGGTCAGGTAGAGGTCGCCGGCTTCGCCGCCGTTGGCACCGGGGCTGCCCTGGCCGGAGATGCGGAGCGTCTGCCCGTCGCGGATGCCGGGCTTGAGCCGGATGCGCATCTTTTTTCCCTCGAAGGCCAGCACATCGTTGAAGCCGTGATAAGCCTCCTTAAGCGAAATCTTGAAATCGGCTTTCAGGTCGCGGCCTTTGCGGGGCTTCTGCCCCCTGCCGAAGACTTCGTCGAAGAATTCCGCAAAGATGTCGTTCATCATGTCCGGCGGCACGGTGCCGCCGCGCGGGCCTGCGCCCGCACCGGACACCTGCTCGCGCTGCGCGCTGAGCAGATCGTATTTGCGCCGGTTTTCGGCATCCAGCAGCACCTCCTTGGCCTCCGACACTTCCTTGAAACGGGCCTCGGCCTGCGGATTGCCAGGGTTGGAATCCGGGTGATACTGTTTGGCCAGCGCCTTATAGGCTTTGCGGATTTCTGCTTCCGAAGCCGTCCGGGATACGCCGAGGATGCGGTAATAGTCTTTGAAGGTCATCTTGCGGATGATACGGAAAGCGGGCTCGAAAGATCAGGCGGCTCCCATCAGCTCCTCGGCGTTGCGGAGCGCGGACTCCGTCGGCTGGTCGCCGCTGAGCATCTGCGCCAGGATGCGGATGCGCTCCTCGCGGGAGAGCGGGGCCACGGTCGAAACGGTGCTGTCGTGCTGCACGAGCTTGCGGATCTGGTAGTGCTGGTCGCCTTTGGCTGCGATCTGCGGCAGGTGGGTGATGGACAGGATCTGGAAGCGGCGGGCAAGCTGCTGCATCACCTGGCCGACCTTGTTGGCGATTTCGCCGCTGATCCCCGTGTCGATCTCGTCGAAGATCAGCACGGGAAACTGGAATTTTTCGGCCAGGGCTGTTTTGATGGCGAGCATGACGCGGGAGATTTCCCCGCCGGAGGCGATCTGGGACAGGGGGCCGGGCGGCAGGCCGGGGTTGGGCTGAATGAGAAAATAGACGCGGTTGAATCCGCTGCTCAGGGGCCGCAGGCGCTGCCCGTCCAGCGTGAGGGTGCCGTTGGGGTCCTCGGTCCGTTCGAGGGCCGCCTCGAAGCGGGCTTTCTGAAAGCCGACCTGCAGCAGGAGGTCGCAGATGCGCTCTTCCAGCACCGGCTTGGCGGCCAGCCGCAGCCGCTCCAGCTCCAGGCCGGTCCCGCGCAGCAGGTCCTGCTGCGCTGCATAGCGCTGCTTCAGTTCCGCAATCTGGGTTTCCATCGAATCGGCCTCCTGCATCTGCCCCCGGAGCTGCTCCAGCAGGGCGATGAGCTCCGCACCGCTGCGGACCTGGTATTTGAGCTTCATCCGGTGGTACACGCTGAGCCGCTCTTCGATGAAGGCCAGCCGCTCCGGGTCCGACTCCACGGCGTCGAGCAGGTGCTGGAACTGGAAGGAAATCTCCTTCATGCCGTCCCGCATCTCGCTGAGGCGCTGCACGTCGGCAGCTACCTGGGCATTGACCTCCACCACCTTGCGCAGGCCCTCGATCACGGCGCTGAGCTGCGCGTAGAGCGAAAGCTCCTGGTTGTAGAGGGTTTCGGTGGCGGCGCCCAGCCCTTCGCGCACGTCTTCGGAGTGCTGCAGCAGGTTGAGTTCCTGCTCCAGCTCGGTCTCTTCCTGCGCGCGCAGGCCTGCGGCTTCCAGCTCGCCGACCTGAAAGCGGACGAAATCCAGCTGGCGGCGGGCTTCCGCCTCGCGGGCTTCGAGGGTGCGGATTTCGCGGAGGGTGGCATCGGCGGCGCGGAGGGCTTCGCCGAAGCGGGCGGCCAGGGCTTCGGTGCCTGCATAGGCGTCGAGCAGGCGCAGCTGCTGGTCGGGAGCCAGGAGCAGCTGGTTTTCGTGCTGGCCGTGCAGGTCCAGCAGCAGGGCGCTCACCTCGCGCAGGGTCTGGAGCGACACGGGGGTGTCGTTGATGAAGGCGCGGCTCTTGCCGCTGGCGGTGATCTCGCGGCGGATGATCAGCTCGTCGCCGTCGAGGTCGAAGGCGTCCTCCACCTCCAGCCCCTCGAAAAGCGCCGGCGAAAGCCGGGCAAAGCGCGCTTCGATGACGCATTTCCCGTCGCCCATGAACAGGGCCGAGTTGTCCAGGCGCTTGCCCATGATCAGCCCGAGGGCCCCCACCAGCAGGGATTTGCCCGCGCCGGTTTCCCCGGTCAGGATGTTCAGGCCCGGCTGAAAATCTACCTGGGTTTCGGCGAACAGGGCGTAATTGCGGAGGTAGAGGTGCTGGAGCATAGGGAGTGGGAAAGACTCGGCGTGCGCAAGGCAAAGATAGCAGAAAAGTCTATACCGGCGCTTTTCAGACTGTTTCCGGACATCGCTTGCGCCAAATCCTGTCCGCTGCTAGCTTGCAGGCAAATACACCGCATGCATCCCCTGCTTTTCCGGATTGCCCGCCGGATCAACCGCTGGCTGACCCCCTACCGTGTCGCTGAGCAGCAGCCCCTGCCCATGCAGGCATTGAGCGCTGAACACCTGCGCAGCCTCCGCGTCGTGCCCGACCGCCGCGCCCTGCTGGAGCAGCTGCCCAAAGGGGCTGTCATCGCTGAAATCGGCGTGGACCAGGGCGATTTCTCGGCCCAGATTCTGGAGATCTGCCAGCCCTCGGTGCTGTATCTGATCGATGTGTGGGGCAGTGCCCGCTATCATGAAGGTCTGTACCAGGCCGTACAGACCCGCTTCCAGGCTGAAATGGCCGCAGGGCGCGTGCAGATCCGCCGGGGCTATTCCACGGAGCGCCTGCCGGAATTTGCCGACTCCAGTCTCGACTGGGTGTATCTCGATACGGATCACACCTATGCTACGACCCGGCAGGAGCTCGAAATCCTCCGGCATAAGGTCAAGCCGGGCGGCATCATTGCGGGGCACGATTTTACCATCGGCAGCTGGAACCGGGGCATCCGCTACGGTGTCGTCGAAGCCGTACACGAATTCTGCCTGGCGCAGCACTGGGAGCTGATCTGGCTCACCCACGAGCCCGACCGCACGCTGAGTTTTGCCATCCGGCAGGCAGGGAAGGGATAATTGGCGGAATTTCTTACGTTTTAAACAGGCTTCTTCCGGGTGCTTTTCGAAACGGTACGAACGAATGATATGTTTGATAAATAGAAATATATTTGCATAAAAATCAGACTATCAGGAGATTACTATGGCACAGTATGCCAAATTTCGCTTTCGGTCTGTAGCATATTTTTCATACGGTTTTCTCCCGTAAAAACCAACTGATCCTTACCTTTTTTCAGACAGCGCTCATGCAGATTGCGCATAGCGCGGCAGCGGTTCCGGCGCTGATTTTGCACCGGAATCCGTGAGCACCTGTTTGCTTCTCATCTGATAGGCTGGCTTCCTGCCCGGATCGCGGGTCCCCCCTGGAAGCCGAAGGACCTGAGTCTCTGTGCCAAGCTGTTTACAGAGATTCAATCCGATGCAAACGTCTCGTTGGAGGCGGTTGACGTTCTTTCCAAGACCCGAACCTGCCGGCGGAAGCGATGCTTTCCGGCCGGCGGGTTTTTTGTTTGGGCCGATGTCAGAATTCCAGCCCCAGCTCCCGGCGCAGCGGCAGGTCTTCGGGCTTGTTGCGGGTCCAGTAATCCAGCATCATCGTCTTTTTCAGCGTTGCGCGGGTCGTCAGGACCGCAGCGCCCGGCCCCCAGCCGTCGGGGTAGCTTTCTTCCCAGCCGAGGATCTGATGCGGAAAGGCTGCCTGGAAGCGGATGCTGAGCGTGCGCGGGCTGTTTTTGTACGAAATGCGGTACACGCGCGCCTCGCCTTCATCCTGCAGGGTGGCGGAAGCGGCTTCAGGCTTGTGCTCGGTGTGCTTGAGCCGGTGGTAGAAGAGGGCGGGCACGAGGGTCATGTCGCCCAGCGGCAGCTGATCCGGCGCGATGCGGATGCGGGTCCAGATCTCGTCCTCCAGCAGATGCTTGCCGAGGCTGTATTCGGCATCGCCTTCCGATTCGAAGTAGGAGTAGCCCCTTGCGCGGTAGCCCTCGTTCCCGAGGTTGATCTGGGAGAATACCTGGCCGCACCATTCCTGCGCGGTCATCGTGGCCTTGAGCGCAGCCGGGCCCCGGCCCAGCTCCACCGGCGTAAACACCGACTGCATCATCGAGTAGGGATAGATGCCGGTATTGAATTTTTTGGTCAGATTCAGCTTCAGCACCGGCACCCGGTCGGCGCCGGCCGCTTCTGGGTTGTCGAGCTTGACCTGCTTGCTGCGGGAGAGGTCCTCCGTCACAAAGATCAGCACCGCTTCCGCGTCGCGCAGGGCGCCGTAGCGGGCCTGCTCCAGATCGTAGCTGCTGACCTCGGCCTGCCCCTGGTACCAGTAGCGCTTGAACGCTTCGGAGGGCGGCACAACGGGGTCCGCAGCGGCGGGCGCTGCAAGCGCGGCAGTCTTCGGCGCTTCGGCAGAGCCGCAGGCCGCCAGCAGAAACACTGCGGCAGCCGCAGCGAATAGGGTCAGGAACTTGTTCATACGCTTCCGGATCGGTCCGCAGCCGGGATGGGCAGTTGCTATGCATATAACGGAAAAATCGCGCGGCTGTTCGGCCGGATGTCGCGCATCTGACAGGCTAGCGGATCTCCATCCGGGCCATCGGCGTGCTGCCGCCGGCCCAGGGAAGATACATGGGCAGCGCCTGGGCAGGATTGACGGTAAAGGCCCCGGTAAATCTGGGCAGCAGCTGCACATCGAAGGTATAGACGCCCGGCTGCAGCCGCTCGCAGTAGACCGAGACCCGGTCGGGCCGGTACTCGCGGTAGCGCTCCCCCGCCTGCCAGTTGGGTGCGGCCTTGGGCTCCTGGTAGAAGCAGCCGGCCGGAATGGGCAGATCGATCAGCACGTACTCCGACAGGGCCTGCACCTCGACCGTCGTCCGGAAGGTGACGGGGGTGCCGGCGCGGAGCTGCACCACAGGCCTGCCGCCTTCCAGCCAGCTGCTGCGCAGCACAAAGGCCCCGGAATCCGGCGAAGGCTGCGCGCTGAAGCGCTCCTGCGACCAGCTCAGGTACAACGGGCCGGGGCCCTGAAGCTCGCAGGCGATGGGGCCTGCTGCCGGGTATTGCGCCGTGTAGGGAAATTCAGCCACCGAATCCCGGCGGCTGCCCTGCCGGATGATCAGCGCCGGCAGCCGGTCCAGGGGCTTCCGGGCCGCCATCTGCTCCATCGCCGCCGCCAGCGCGCGCGAAGCCTCGTAGGTATTGCGCCAGTAGCCGCCCTGCCATTTCCGCTCCTCCAGCAGAAAGCCCACGATGCGGTCCAGGTCGGCCTGCGGCGCCTGGGCGCCGCGCAGCAGCTCATAGGCGCTGAGCGTGGCATCCAGGGAGGTATAGTTGATCCAGGAGCTGCTGCCGGGCCAGTACAGGTTGCCGAGCAGCGTCCGGCGCTGGTGCTTCATCAGCGAATCCATCGGCCAGGGCGCGCCGGCCAGCTGGCGCAGGCGGAGGTAGCGCAGATACACCGGCAGCTCCAGCCGGTGGGCAAAGGTATCCAGCACGGCCAGCTCTGCGGCGATTTCCGCTGTTGCGCCGATCCGCAGGCAGACCGCCGAGGCGGCGATGCGGTCGGAAGGCTCCAGTTTCCCGCGGTGGAAAAGCAGGTAATCTCCCAGGCTGCCCCGGTCGAAGGGCGCGGCAAACCCTGCGCGCTCCGCTTCCAGCAGCGCATCGGCGACATGCAGGGTAACCCAGATGCTGGGATTGCCGGCTCCCCACCAGGCCCAGGGGCCGGCGGGCAGCTGCGCGGCGCAAAGCTTGCGGATCAGGCTGCGGATCTCGGGCTCCCAGGGAAAGGGGCGCCCAAGGCTGGCGGCCAGGCTGCGCTCGGCCAGCAGCGCCTTGAGGCGGGAGGCCTGCTGCTCGTTGCAGGCGTGGGGATACTGCCGCAGCCGGATGGCTTCCGCCTCCAGCACCTCGCGCAGGTCGGAGCGGGCGTACAGCTGCAAGGCCCCCCAGGCGGAATCCGCCCGGATCTGCGTTCCGGAATCCGTATCGAGGATCCTCAGCTCCCCCCGGTACTCCGGCGCGCCTGCGGGCAGGACCGGAATGCTGCGCTGCTCGCCGTCCTGGTAGCCTGCGGGGGTCCGGAGCTGCCAGCGGAGGGTGAGGGAATCCGCGCCGGCGGGCGCGCGCAGGGCCAGGGCTTCGGCCTGGCCGTCGCGGACCTCGCCCTCCAGGCTGTGCAGCAGGCTGCTGCCGAGCCAGAAGCGCAGTCCGGCAGCCACCGGGCTGCCCGTGAAGTTCCGCACGCTGCCGATGACCCGCACGCTGTCGCCTGCGATGAGGAAGCGGGGCGTTTCGAGCCGGGCGCTCAGGGGCCGGAAGGCGACGATCGAGCCCTGCCCGGTGCCCCGGCGGCGCCTGCCGGCGCTGGCCAGTGCAAAGGTGTTCCAGCGGGTCAGGTCGCCGGGGAAGCGCACCGGGTACCGCACGCTGCCCCCGGCATCCGTGCGCAGGCGCGGCGCCCAGAATGCACCGTCGGAGAATGCGCTGCGCAGCAGCGAGTCGCCTGGAGCCAGCTGGAGCGCCTCCGGCTCCAGCGCCGGGATCTCCAGCGACGGGCTGCCCGCATCGGCGATCACCACCCCGGCTACAGCCCCCTGCAGCGAGGCCATCCCCCGGATCTGGATGCTGGAAATACTGCTGGTGACCGCCCGCCGGATCTGCACGCTGTATCCAGTAACGATCACCTCATCCATCTGCATCTCATGGGCTTTCATCTCGATGTCGATCCTGCTGCGGCCTGCCAGCAGCAGCTCGCGGGTCTCATAGCCGAGGTACGAGCAGACGAGGATGCCCTGCGAGGGCGCGTACAGGCCGAAGACGCCGGACTCGTCGGCCAGGGTGCCCCAGGTGGTGCCTTTGATCAGAATGGTTGCGCCTGGCAGCGGTTCGCCGTGTTCGTCCCGCACCATGCCCGATATGAATGCGGAAAAAGGCGGCTTCGGCAGGGTATCTGCCTGGTGGTAGAGCCGCCGGATCTGCTGCTCCTGACGGAGGGTTTCCTGCTTCCCGGCAAACCGGTCTGCCGCCAGCCGGAGGATGGCGCGGGAGCGCGCATCGGGCGGACGGAAGTCCAGCTCATCCAGCAGGGCCAGCCAGACGCCATGTTTCTGGATGCGGATGCCGGATACCTGCGCCCAGGCCGAGTCGCTGCGGAAGAGCATCAGTTCGTAGCCGCCCGGCGGGATCTGGTGCAGCGTCCGGGCCGAGGGGGCGTACATCCGGACGGCGGCATCCGGATTCTGGGCATCGATGAGCAGAATCGCAGACAGCAGGCCCTGTGCGTCGGGATACTGCAGGCGCAGGCTGCCGTAGCCCAGGCCGGTCTGCCGGTGCTGGTCGTAGCGCCAGCCAGCATAGACCGACTGGAACAGGTCTTCCTGATAGGCCCGCAGCAGGGAGTCGCGGGTCAGGGGGATTTCGTCGAGGCGGCTGCGGATGCTGCCGGCTGTTTCGCTGCGCCAGCCCATGCGGAAGGGCGGCTTGGGGGCGGGGAGCTGACGCAATTTTACCAGCCCGCGCTGAAATTCATAGGTCCAGCCTGGCTCGAACTCCGTTCCGGTCTGGTATTGCCCCGGCAAGGTCTGATGCACGGAGTCGTTGCGCAGCGGCCCCAGCGTGATCCCAGACCGGTAGGCATCCGGGAGCACCCATACGCGGCTGCCTTGCCAGACATGGGTGTGCTTCGCGAATGAAGCGGGGTGCAGGCGGAGCGTGCGCTGTTCCAGCATCTGTTGTTCCGCAGCCGAATATACAGGGTCTGCTTCCCGCACCCGCAAATGCGGATGCACGCCGTTGAGATCCACGGCCAGCACATGGCGGCTCCCCGGCGCGAACCGCAGGCTGTCGAGCCGGACCTGGTGCAGGCGTGTGCGGAACTCGATCCAGTGCAGGCTGGTATCCGCTTCGAACACGTAATTCAGGGGCTGGCTGACATCTGCGAAGAAAATGGGTTCGCCGTCCAGCTTGATCCAGTGGATGGCTTCCGGCCGGCCGTCGCGCAGGGCAAAAGGCGCAAACCAGGCCTTGTCCGGCGGCGCAGGCAGGCTGAAGCGCCGGATAGCGGTATCGGGATACAGCAGCTGATACCAGGCCAGGGTATCCAGGCCGAAGCGCTGCCGCATGGCGGCATAATCGAGGGGGCTTTCGTGGACATGCTGGCGCGGAGGGGAAGTCTCGTAGCGGTGCAGCTGATGCCGGCCCCGGCTGCGCCGCCGGGGCAGTGGCAGCTCCGGCGGCGCATAGCCGCTGAAACGGGCGCTGATGCCCCAGGCCAGCACGTCGGCGTGCTTCACCGGCCGGCCCTGAGCATCTGCTACCCGGACCTCCAGGGTGGCCGTGTCGCCGGGGGCAATCCGTGCGGGCTGCAGCATCGATACCTGCAGGCGCCGCTGCTGGAACGGGATCTGGTAGTCGAGCGACACGGGCTGTCCTTCCCAGAGGTACTGCAAAGACAGAAAATACAGCCCGCGTGCGCGGGCGCGCAAGCCGAGCGCAGGCTCGGGACCGCTGCCGCGCCAGATCTCCCGGTCCTGATGCCACAGGACCGCCATCACCGGCAGCTGGCGGGGATTGGCGATCCGGATCCGCAGGCTGTCGGCGTCCCGGCTGGCGAAAGCTTCTACGAGGGGCGCGCCGGCAGCCTGGGCCGTGCGTGCGCCGGACTGCAGCCAGTACTGCGCGGCAAGGGGGTGCAGCGGCACGCGTGCAGGGAGACGCAGGGTGCGTTCGTACAGCAGCCGCCCCTGCGGATCGAATGCGCGGAGGATGGCATCTGCTGGCGCCGGACCGCTGCCGGTCCGGTACTCGGCATAGAGGCTGTCGCCTTCGTAGGCCAGGCTGAGCCGCTGCGGCAGGTGCTGATACGGGATGACACAGGTCTCAAGGACCTGCTCCTGTGCAGGCGTCTGAAGCAGGGCGCTGATGCTGAGCTGGAAGTCTGCCGGCGGGAGCAGGCTGTCCGGGAAGGCGAAGGTGCAGCTGCCGTCAGGCAGCAGGGGCAGTGTCTGGCAGAGCAGGGTGTCGGGCACGTAGCCCGGCTCGTACCACCGGGTGATGCTGCGGGCCTCCACCGTCCAGACGATCGCTGCCCCGGCCAGCGGCAGCCCGGTTTCGTCCCGGGCCACAGCCCGTACGGTCAGCGTATCGCCTCCGAATGCCTGATCCGGTGCAGGATGAAGTTCCAGCTGCAGTCCATTGAGCACGTATGCCTCGTACGGAACGGAGCTGCGGATGGCCCGCCGCCGGCTGAACCGGAGCTGGGCGGCGAGCGCCAGCTGCTGATCCAGATTCCAGCCCAGGCTGTCGTGCAGCACCGTCTCAAACGTGTAGAGCCCCGGCCGGTATGGGCGCAGGGTATCCGCCACGAAGGTCCGGGTGGTATTGCCTGTGCGTCCGTAGATGCTGAGAATCAGGGTAGAGCGCAGCGGTTTCTGGTGTTTTCGGTAGGCGTAGATCTTGCCGCGCAGCGTATCGCCCGGCTGATACTTGGGCTGGCTGGTGACAATCAGGCCCTGCGTCTGCGGCGTTACGGCACGGGTCAGCCGCCAGACCCAGCCATACGGCCGCAGCCGGATGAGGCTGCGGACCGGGTCATGCACCAGGGAAAACGGCACCTGCCACAGATAGCGCTGCGGGCGTCCGTACACGATCCGCTTCCAAAGCGGCCGGCAGGCCGCATTGTCCAGCACCAGATACTCGGTGTGGCCTTCATGCTCCACCTCCAGCAGCCCTTCGCGGCGTGTGTGCGGCAGCCGGTAGGCACGGGTCTGCGGATCGTAGGCCAGCCTTCGCCCGTCCAGCTGCACGTGCGCATGTTCCACAGGCGCTCCCGCAGGGGTGTACACCATGACAGTAGCATCTGTCTGGTTATCAGGCAGTACAATCCGAAGGCGGGCTACGGAAAACAGCTGGAATACCCACTGGTCGGCAAGTGCGCAGGCCATCAGGTAATGCCCCGGCGGAATCCGGGCAGGCGCAGTGCTGTCGGACGGGAATGAATCCGCCGGCTGGGTCAGGAGCCAGTCGAAATCCGGTTGCCGGCCGGGATGCCGGTAGAGCTTGCGTGCTTCCGGGTCTTCGAGGCGGTAGAGATAAGTCCAGACACTCTGGGCCGGCTGATGATGCCATTGTTGCGCCGGCAGAGCGGCACAGGCCATCAGCAGCCAGACAGCGGCGTAGCAGTGTTTCATCCGTTTTTTAAGGAGGAGCAGGGCCGCGGCTATTTTCCATACCGCCATCCCTGCCGAAATTCGCATTTCCCGTTCATCCCCGGAAATCGGCTGCCGGTTCCGCTGCTGAACCCGATGCGGCACGCCGGCGGAATTCCGGCAGGTTTTTTGGGCGATCTTCCCTATCCAACCGTTCCGTTATGAAATATCTGCGGTTCTACATGGCTGCCACCAGCCGAAACACCGGCAAAACCACCTGCACCCTTGGGCTGATCGCCGCGCTGCGCGGCATGGGCATTCACGCCGGCTACTGCAAGCCTGCCGGCCAGCAGTTTGTAGTCGTGGACGGAAACCGGGTGGACAAGGACGCTCCGGTGTTTGCCGGGCAGTTCGGGTTCCGGCTGATCCCGGAGCTGCACAGCCCTGTGATTCTCGCGCCGGGGCTGGTGTCGCGGTATCTGGACGATCCGGAGCAGTTTGATTTCCGCACCCGGATTCTCGATGCGGCTGCGCGCCTGGAGCAGGAATACGATCTGGTGGTGTACGAAGGCACGGGCCACCCGGGCGTCGGGAGCGCCATCGATGCCTCCAATGCCGATGTGGCTTCGTGGCTCGATGCGCTGGTGATTCTGGTCGTGGAAGCCGGAATCGGCAAGGCCTTGGATCAGATTGAGCTGAATCTGAGCCTCTTCCGGGAGAAGGGCGTGAAACCTGCCGGCGTCATCGTCAACAAGGCCGTGCCGGAGAAAATCGGCAAAATCCGCCACTACCTCAGCCGGCGGCTCAGCCAGTCCGGCATTCCGCTGCTTGGGGTGCTGCCTTTCGAAGAAAGCCTGGAGGAGGTGACGCTGTGCGAAGTGGCAGAGGCCGTGCAGGGCCGCCTGCTGCGCAACCTGGCCTGCGAGTCGATCCGCATGACCGGCATCGCGGCCGCCCGCAGCGTGCAAAGCAGCGACCCCGCCGCCCTGGTGGGCAAGATCCTCGTGGCCCAGGCCGACCGGCTGGCGACCCTGGTCCCGATGCTGGAGGCGCCCGCCCGGCAGGCTGCGCTGCCCTCCGCCCTGCTGGTATGCGGGAAGGCGGAATTTACCCCCTCGCTGGAGGCGTTTTTCAAGCGCACCCGCATGCCGGTGATCAGCTCGCAGATGGACTCCCTCGATGCGGCGATCGCCCTGCAGCAGATCGAGGTAAAACACCGCGCCGCCGACAGCCGCCGCACGGAGCGCGCCATCGAGCTGTTCCGCGCCCACGTGTCGCTGGATGCGCTGCGCATGGCCGCGCCGGATGCGCTGGCCGGCGCTCCGGCCTGACGCAGCTCAGTCCGCCGGGCCGAACCACGCCTGCGCATTGCCGTAGCAGACGGCCTGCACGATGCCGCCCAGCCAGTCCAGGTCGTCCGGCAGTTCGCCCCGCTCCGCTTCGGCTCCCAGGGTGTCGCAGAGGATGCGCCGGAAGTATTCGTGGCGCGGAAACGACAGAAAGCTCCGCGAGTCGGTGAGCATGCCGATGAACCGGCTCAGCAGCCCGAGATTCGACAGCATGTCGAGCTGGGCGCGGATGCCGTCCTGCTGGTCCAGAAACCACCAGGCTGCCCCCCACTGGATCTTGCCGGGGGTGCGTCCGTCCTGGAAGTTGCCGGCCATCGAGGCGAATACGGCATTGTCGGCGGGATTGAGGTTGTAGAGGATGGTGCGGGCCAGCCGGTCCCCGCGGTCGAGGCGGTCGAGGAAGCGGGCCAGCGGCAGGCCCTGCCGGAAGTCGCCGATGCTGTCGAAGCCGGTATCCGGCCCCAGCAGGCTGCGCATGCGGGTATTGGCATTGCGCATGGCGCCGAGGTGGAACTGCTGCACCCAGCCCAGCTCATGATAGAGAAGGCACAGGTGATACAGGAGGGTGGTCTGGAAGGTCTCGGCGGCTTCCGGCTGGGGGGGCTGTCCCTGGAGGGCCTGTTCCATGGCCTGCGCAGCTGCCTGATCGGAGCAGGCGCCATCCGGCATGCGCTCCAGGCCATGATCGGAGAGGCGGCAGCCCATTGCGTGGAACCATTCCGCCCGGCGGCGCAGGGCGTCCGTCAGGTCCTGGAAGGTGCGGATGTCCGTACCGGCGGCTTCGCCGAGGCGGGCGAGGTAGGCCGCCCACGTGCCGGAATCGTGGATCTGCAGCGCCTTGTCCGGGCGGAAGGCGGGCAGCATGCGGGGGCCGGCGCCGCTGGCTGCATGCGCCTGGTGATGCGCGAGGTCGTCGGCGGGGTCGTCGGTGGTGCAGACCAGCTGCACCTGCATGCGGGCCAGCAGCCCCTGGGTGCTGAATGCTGGTTCCTGCAGGCGTTCGCTGCACTGCTGGTACACGGCGGCGGCACTGCCGGGGTTCAGCAGGCCGGTAAACCCGAAGTAGCGCGCCAGTTCGAGGTGGGTCCAGTGAAAGAGCGGATTGCGGGCGGTATAGGGCACGGTTTCGGCCCAGCGGCTGAATTTTTCGGCATC
>JANRID010000072.1:0-118731 GCA_033765305.1 Bacteroidia bacterium | reverse complement strand
ATACCAGCGCGCACCTGTTTTTGCGCCGTGCTCAGAGCCCCTCTTCCACTACAACAAGGATTAAGACGGCGTTCAGGACCATGCAATGATTACCCCGGCCACCTCAGAGCCCCTCTTCCACTACAACAAGGATTAAGACCCAGATAATCACATACCTGTTCAGTATTCCCCGTATGCCTCAGAGCCCCTCTTCCACTACAACAAGGATTAAGACGGCGGATTTTAAAATCTTGGGATCTTGAAGCTTCTTCACTCAGAGCCCCTCTTCCACTACAACAAGGATTAAGACCTGCACTTTGACGTGCGAGCGAGGCCGGCTGCAATGCTCAGAGCCCCTCTTCCACTACAACAAGGATTAAGACCTTATTGCCCGTGCGGCTCGGGATACGATCGCCGCTCTCAGAGCCCCTCTTCCACTACAACAAGGATTAAGACCTACTTGGAATGTTTTGTCCGGCGCTTTTCCCGCCGCACTCAGAGCCCCTCTTCCACTACAACAAGGATTAAGACAGCGGGAATTTCGTCTCCGGCGTCGCCGGGATGTACCCTCAGAGCCCCTCTTCCACTACAACAAGGATTAAGACGCTCACGCCGCGAAGCGGGATGACGGTCACTCGTACCACCTCAGAGCCCCTCTTCCACTACAACAAGGATTAAGACTCACCGCGCGCGCCGGCTTATCATTGCCGTTCTTGTCTCTCAGAGCCCCTCTTCCACTACAACAAGGATTAAGACAGGTTCAAAAAAGTTTTCTGAAAGGTGGAACTTTCTAAGCTCAGAGCCCCTCTTCCACTACAACAAGGATTAAGACACGAGTCCCTCCCAAGAGCGAGTTTCTCAACCACATACAGTGCTCAGAGCCCCTCTTCCACTACAACAAGGATTAAGACAGCATCTTTGCCGCTGGATCGTAGTACATCCGGGCGAGGCTCAGAGCCCCTCTTCCACTACAACAAGGATTAAGACTTTACTTGCCCGTACTAGCTTGCCGTCTACCTCAGAGCCCCTCTTCCACTACAACAAGGATTAAGACTGCTGCTGCTGCAAGCGCTTCGCGCATTTGGGCCGCACTCAGAGCCCCTCTTCCACTACAACAAGGATTAAGACTGTTTTATACCAGCGCGCACCTGTTTTTGCGCCGTGCTCAGAGCCCCTCTTCCACTACAACAAGGATTAAGACGGCGTTCAGGACCATGCAATGATTACCCCGGCCACCTCAGAGCCCCTCTTCCACTACAACAAGGATTAAGACCTCTTCAATGAAGACGTCACCGGCATGCATGCCGTACTCAGAGCCCCTCTTCCACTACAACAAGGATTAAGACTCTTTTGCAGTACCAATTTGGCAATTGCAAAAGCCTACTCGGCTCAGAGCCCCTCTTCCACTACAACAAGGATTAAGACTTTTGTTTTTGGACTCCCCATCGAGCACCAACTGGCTCAGAGCCCCTCTTCCACTACAACAAGGATTAAGACCCTGTAAGTAGCACAGAGTGAGGACCTTCCAACCTCAACCTGCTCAGAGCCCCTCTTCCACTACAACAAGGATTAAGACCTTGCGGCTGCGGCTACGAGAAGCGGTCTTGGGCTTTTCCTCTCAGAGCCCCTCTTCCACTACAACAAGGATTAAGACCATAGGGTAAGCCCTACTCCCTGCTGCATTTCCCGCTCCTCAGAGCCCCTCTTCCACTACAACAAGGATTAAGACATTCACCGGCACGGCATTGCAATGCCGGCGAATCCTGAGATCTCAGAGCCCCTCTTCCACTACAACAAGGATTAAGACAGACTACCCCGGCCCACTTTTCGCCAAACTCGGCTTTCAGCTCAGAGCCCCTCTTCCACTACAACAAGGATTAAGACCCGAAGATCGGACGGTCTTGCCGTCAATTTTGGTTTCGCTCAGAGCCCCTCTTCCACTACAACAAGGATTAAGACCTTGCAGAAGAGCCGCAAGTTTTGAATCTTTGTTGGTAGCCTCAGAGCCCCTCTTCCACTACAACAAGGATTAAGACTACCCAAGGGAACTCATCTATATTAAAAGTTCCTTCTTGGCTCAGAGCCCCTCTTCCACTACAACAAGGATTAAGACTTGCCGGCGGCGAAGTCCTTTGCAGCCCGGCGGGCTGCGGCTCAGAGCCCCTCTTCCACTACAACAAGGATTAAGACGGGTTATCCCCCTCTGGAACATGAATTGAGTTGCGCAGCCTCAGAGCCCCTCTTCCACTACAACAAGGATTAAGACTCCGCCCAGATTTTCGCGAAGAACTCTTCGCGGGATATCCTCAGAGCCCCTCTTCCACTACAACAAGGATTAAGACTTTCTGGTTCTTGAGTTGTAGTGATCATAGAGCCCTCAGAGCCCCTCTTCCACTACAACAAGGATTAAGACCTTATTGGGATTCTTTGTGTTGAATTTTACAATCTGGCCCTCAGAGCCCCTCTTCCACTACAACAAGGATTAAGGCCGTTGAGCGTGAGACGGGACGAGAATCCTCTGAGGAGCTCAGAGCCCCTCTTCCACTACAACAAGGATTAAGACCTTTGAGCCGCAGATTCAGTTTCTCGGTACGGTCGGCTCAGAGCCCCTCTTCCACTACAACAAGGATTAAGACAGAACCTTACGTAAAGTAAGGTTCAAAGAAGGCCTCTGACTCAGAGCCCCTCTTCCACTACAACAAGGATTAAGACCGGGTACACTGTTTAAAGTAGTACCCGGCCTTGACTACCTCAGAGCCCCTCTTCCACTACAACAAGGATTAAGACACAAGAATGTTCTGTGGTCTTCGCTGGGGAGTTTATCCTCAGAGCCCCTCTTCCACTACAACAAGGATTAAGACTGTAGTGGACCCAATCGGGCAGAACCCGACCGGATCCCTCAGAGCCCCTCTTCCACTACAACAAGGATTAAGACCCATCTTCGCGGTAGCCGCACACGACTAAGCGCTGCCTCAGAGCCCCTCTTCCACTACAACAAGGATTAAGACATTCCCCCGAACGCTGCTCCCAGACGGCGCCGGGAAGCCTCAGAGCCCCTCTTCCACTACAACAAGGATTAAGACTTGCGGAGGCCCATGCCTCCTGCAGCGACACGGCCGGCTCAGAGCCCCTCTTCCACTACAACAAGGATTAAGACCTTGGTGGTCGATTACTCCCATCCAGCCTACCGGCGCTCAGAGCCCCTCTTCCACTACAACAAGGATTAAGACAAGCAATCAGGTTTGCCCAGATCATCGTACTGGGTTCACCTCTCAGAGCCCCTCTTCCACTACAACAAGGATTAAGACTTACGTAAAGTAAGGTTCAAAAAAGTTTTCCGAGAGGCTCAGAGCCCCTCTTCCACTACAACAAGGATTAAGACCCCATTGGGGAGCTGGCTCGTCTTACCCGCCGGCGCCCGCTCAGAGCCCCTCTTCCACTACAACAAGGATTAAGACCGAAGAAGTCTGCTGGCAGGGCCGCTTTTTCGATAGCGCCTCAGAGCCCCTCTTCCACTACAACAAGGATTAAGACGACATCCAGTGTCGCGGGTAGAGGCATCGTTCCATTTCGCTCAGAGCCCCTCTTCCACTACAACAAGGATTAAGACTCTTCGGGCTGGTCGCTGGGCTGCGTGCCTTCGACGGCCTCAGAGCCCCTCTTCCACTACAACAAGGATTAAGACAGACTTTTGGGTGGAAAGCTCACGGACTTTCGTCCGAGCCTGCTCAGAGCCCCTCTTCCACTACAACAAGGATTAAGACACCCGTAGGGAGTTCCGGCGCTTGCCACGTGTTACTCAGAGCCCCTCTTCCACTACAACAAGGATTAAGACGTTATCGGTTTTAGGTGTATTTGTATCGTATTGCTTCCGCTCAGAGCCCCTCTTCCACTACAACAAGGATTAAGACGAGTCAGAGCATCTGACCCACGAACACTGCCTTTGGAGACTCAGAGCCCCTCTTCCACTACAACAAGGATTAAGACTCGTTTTCCCAGCCGGCATAAATTTCCGGCCAAGAGTTACTCAGAGCCCCTCTTCCACTACAACAAGGATTAAGACACGCTTGAGCACCGTGAAGGTCTAAACCTAGTTCACTCAGAGCCCCTCTTCCACTGCAACAAGGATTAAGACGGCTCCCGGTCTTCCGTGCGGATGTAGCGGGCGGTTGCGGCTCAGAGCCCCTCTTCCACTACAACAAGGATTAAGACTCTGGGCGGCGGTGAGGGGCTTCTCCTCGACGGGCTGGGCTCAGAGCCCCTCTTCCACTACAACAAGGATTAAGACAATAAAAAACTCCAGGGGCTGCCTCAACGAGCGTAGCCTCAGAGCCCCTCTTCCACTACAACAAGGATTAAGACCTTCGTCGGCAGCGCGCTGCTCGACGATCTTTTTTGCCAACTCAGAGCCCCTCTTCCACTACAACAAGGATTAAGACGACATCAGCTCACCGTGTTTGTCAGCCGTCTCGTTGACGGCTCAGAGCCCCTCTTCCACTACAACAAGGATTAAGACGCTCTAATTTTTTCTCTAGCTTCATCGAATATCTCCTCAGAGCCCCTCTTCCACTACAACAAGGATTAAGACTTTTGCGCTTCGGCCGGCTTGGCAGGCTTGGCAGGCTTCGCTCAGAGCCCCTCTTCCACTACAACAAGGATTAAGACCAAAAATAAAACTCTAGCCCATGTTGCCGCATGGGACTAGCTCAGAGCCCCTCTTCCACTACAACAAGGATTAAGACGACGGAGTTGCCTCCTAGAGAGATTATATTAACTCAGAGCCCCTCTTCCACTACAACAAGGATTAAGACTCTAAGGGGAGACTTGCATACCGCAAGTCTAAGATATCTCAGAGCCCCTCTTCCACTACAACAAGGATTAAGACATGTATTGCGCATTTTCCAACGCCTTGTTTTGGGCTTGTCTCAGAGCCCCTCTTCCACTACAACAAGGATTAAGACTCGACCGGCTTGTTCGCCGGCTTGGTCGTCGGCGCCTCAGAGCCCCTCTTCCACTACAACAAGGATTAAGACCTTCTTGCACGTCTTCGCTGTTGAATGCGTACACGGGCTCTCAGAGCCCCTCTTCCACTACAACAAGGATTAAGACTGGTCTCCCCCACAGGGGTTACCTGGCACGGACCATTGCTCAGAGCCCCTCTTCCACTACAACAAGGATTAAGACTGCACTACTCTAACCCTGAAAGCCGAACGCACCCACTCAGAGCCCCTCTTCCACTACAACAAGGATTAAGACCCGGCCGCCCGTGCGGACTGTAGCCACTGCTGCAGGGCGGCTCAGAGCCCCTCTTCCACTACAACAAGGATTAAGACTCCACTCCGAAAGCGTTACGCCGACAGCGGCCGGACTCAGAGCCCCTCTTCCACTACAACAAGGATTAAGACCCAACGGCTCGGCAACGGCCCAGCGCAGCGGGCGTTTGCCTCAGAGCCCCTCTTCCACTACAACAAGGATTAAGACCGTAGATGTCGTTTCCTTGCGCGGATTGTCCGTCCAGGCTCAGAGCCCCTCTTCCACTACAACAAGGATTAAGACTTCAGTTTTTTCATGCATGATAATGAGCAATGCCTCCTCAGAGCCCCTCTTCCACTACAACAAGGATTAAGACTTCGGATATGAAGATGATGGATTATTTGTTTGAACTCTCAGAGCCCCTCTTCCACTACAACAAGGATTAAGACTCGCGGCAAAGATCCTTGTACAGAATCCACAAGGCGGCTCAGAACCCCTCTTCCACTACAACAAGGATTAAAGCCAGGTCTGCGCTGTAGAGACGCGATTAATCGCGTCTCTACAGCGCAGACCTGCAAGCGCAGGGCCAGACAGAACCGCGCATCCCGGCGCGGCAGCTCCGGATATGTGCTGGGCTGAACCGAAGCGCCGCGATCCTAATCCCGATATCGTCAGCCCGCAGCGCCTTGCGCTGCGGGCTGTTCCGCTTGCAGCGCAGCAGCCGCTACCGCCCTGCGCGCCGGCCCAGATACCACCCCAGCTCCACCAGGCCGCCAGGGCGGATCTGCCGCTCGCCGCCGCTCAGGGGCCGCAGCAGCCGCGCTTCGACGGTCAGCGATACCCGCCGCGACTTGAACGGAAAGACTTCGATCCCGACCGGGATCATCAGCGCGGGCGCCTGCGTAAGTTCGTCCGGCTGCCAGTTCAGCCGGCTTTGCAGGCCCAGGCCGATGTAGGGATAGGCCGGATCGCTCCGCAGCCAGCTGCGGATGACCGCCAGCTCCGGCTGCGCAGCCAGCTGCACCGTGCCGCCCCCGGCGCCGAAGCCCAGGGCGCCTGTCCGTACGGCCAGCCGCCAGCCTGCTTCCGGGCTGGTCTTGAAGCCGAAGCCGCTGCTGCCTACTGTGAGCGCCGGCTGCGCAGATGCCAGGGATATCCCCAGCGCGCAGCAGCCTGCCAGCATCCATTTTGTTCCATGCAGATTCATCGCCATTGTATTTGCCGATCCTGCATGCCAGACACCCCGGAAGGCCTGCGGGTTGCGCCGGGGCCTCCCCTATTCCATCGCCTGGTACACCAGCACCCGGAATTTGCGCACCAGCTCGCCGTAATGCGCGTAGGGATGCACGTTGGTGTAGATCATCATCACGGCGTCCGAGGCGGGATCGATCGTGTATTCGGAGCAGTACATGCCGCCCCAGATGAGCGTGCCGGGCGGTGCCGGGTCGCCGTAGCGCGTTTCGGGCCGCACGACCTGCAGCCCGAAGCTGAAGCCGTCCTGCCGGTCCCAGACCCGCAGATCGCCGGTCTGGTGCTGCGTCATGTACGCCACGGTGGCCGGGCTCAGCAGGCGATGCCCGTTGAAAGTGCCGCCGTTGAGCAGCATGCGGCACAGCCGCGCATAGTCCTCCGCCGTGCCGATGAGGCCGGCCCCGCCTGAATAGAAGGTCTGCGCGCCGGCGTAGCCGTAGCTGCGGTTGGCTTCGCTGGCGCTGAGTGCCAGGGGCTTGCCTGCGTCGGGCTTTTCGTACAGCTCCACCAGCCGGCTCCGGTCCGCGCTGCCGGGCAGGTAAAACCAGGTGTCGCGCATGCCGAGGGGGGCGAAGATGCGCTCCGCGAAGAAGCCGGCCAGCGGCTGCCCCGACCAGACTTCGACGAGTCGGCCCAGGATGTCGGTGCCGAGGCCGTAGGTAAAGGCTTCGCCCGGCTCGTGCAGCAGGGGCCGCGCCGCCAGCCGGCGCACCATCTGCTCCAGGGTAATGGGCTCCAGCGCATTGAAAAACGGCACCTGGAATTCAGGCAGCCCGTCCAGCGGATGCTCGTACGGGATGCCGGCGGTGTGCGTGAGCAGGTGCCGGACCGTAAGGGGCCGGCTGGCCGGGCGGGTCTGGTACTTGCCGGTTTTGGGGTCGTGGCTGACGAGGATGCGCGGCTTCGAAAACTCCGGCAGGTAGCTGGCGACGGGGTCGTCGAGGAGGAATTTGCCTTCCTCGTAGAGCATCATGGCCGCTACGGTGGTGACGAGCTTGGTCTGGGAAGCCAGGCGGAAGAGGTCGTCCGGACGGGCGGGGTCGCCGGTTTCGAGATTGCGCACGCCGTAGGCGCGGTGGAAGGCCACCTGGCCGCCGCGCTCCACCAGGGCGACAAGCTGCGGCGCCTTGCCGCTGCGCACCCATTCCTGCAGGAAGGCGTCGAGGCGCTGGAGGCGGACGGAGGAAAATCCGGCGGATTCGGGGGTGAATGCGGGCGAAAAGGCCTGCGGCTGGGCGGAAAGCATGAAGCCCGCCAGGATCGCGGCAAGCGTCAGCAGGGGATGGCGCATAGTCCTGTTTTGGGGCAAGATACGGATTCTCCGGGCTGGCAGGCTGCGCAGCCGTTGGTTATTGCGGCAGATTTTCCTACTTTTCGGCCAAAACCGGCCCGCGTATGCAAATTACCTACTACGGACACTCCGCCTTCGGCATCGAGACCGGCGGAAAGCACTTGCTCTTCGACCCGTTCATCTCCCCCAATGAGAAAGCCGCCCACATCCGGGTGGACGAAATTCCGGCCGACTACATCCTCGTCTCGCACGCGCACGGGGACCACATCGCCGATGTGGAGCGGATTGCCCGGCGCACCGGCGCCATGGTCGTCGGGACCTTCGAGGTCGTGACCTGGTTCAACCAGCATGGCATCGAGCGCTACCATCCGATGAACCACGGCGGATCGTGGAAATTCGACTTCGGCACGGTGCGCCTCGTCAGCGCGGTGCATTCCAGCAGCTTCCCCGACGGCAGCTACGGCGGCAACCCCTGCGGCTTTGTCGTGCAGACGCCGGAAGGCAGCTTCTACTACTCCGGCGATACGGCGCTGACCTACGACATGAAGCTCATCGGCGAGCGCTGGAAGCCGGATTTCGCCTTCCTCTGCATGGGCGACAACTTCACCATGGGCCCCGAGGATGCGCTGACCGCCGCCGGCTGGGCCGGCTGCGATACCGTGATCGGCATGCACTTCGATACCTTCGGCTATATCGTCATCGACCACGACGCAGCTCAGGCAGCCTTCGCTGCCGCCGGCAAAACCCTCCACCTCATGCCGGTCGGCGGCACCCTGACCCTATGATACAGCGACTTACGGCCTGGCTGCTGCAGCTCTGGGAGCAGATCCGGCTGCGGATGCATTTTCCGGACCAGGATTGGCTGTTCCTGCGGCGGCGCATTCTGGCCTTTGCCCTCGATGCGGCGGTCATGCTGGGCATCAACCTGGTGCTGCCCATCCTGGGATTCGCTCCGGCCATGGCGTATCTGCTGATGCGCGACTCGCTGCCCTGGAAATTTCTCCGGGGCCGCAGCCTGGGCAAGCGCCTGATGCGCCTCGACGCCTGCGGCGCCGGCGGCCAGGATCTGATCCTCAACTGGCCTGCGGCCATGAACCGCAACGCGCTCCTGCTCTTTCCGCCTTTCTGGCTTGTGGAGCTTTACGTCCTGCTCCGCCGCGGCGACGGCCAGCGCCTCGGCGACCGCTGGGCAGGCACCTTCGTCCGCCCTTCCGATCCTGTTTCTTCCTCCATACCATCAACACCCTGATCCATGTCTGATTCTACCCGTTTCGACCACCTTGCGCAGAGCGGCTACGAGTTCAAGCTCGGCGACTACCTCAGCCGGGGCTGGGAACTCTTCCGCTCCCAGATGGGCTCCTTCATCGGCTACACCCTGCTGATGGGCGTCATTTACTTCGTATCGGCCCTGGTGCTGGCCTTCATCCCCGGCATCGGCGGCATTGCGGCTGGCATCCTGCTCATGACCATGCTCGCCGGCTTCTACATCGGCTGCGAGACCCTGGCCAAAACCGGCACCGTATCGATGAACGACTTCTTCCGCGGATTCGAGGTAATCTCGCAGGTTGCGCTGTACTACCTCATCCTGATCGGGATTGTGCTCGTGGTCTTCGGCGTGCTGGGCGGCGGCCTGTTCCTGATCAAAGGCCAGGAGGTGATCGAATCCTTCCAGGACCTTCAGACCCAGCAGGACAATCCGCTCGCCGCACTGGAGTTCATCCAGTCGCTCGGCTGGTTCATCGCCTTCTTCGTGCTGGCCGGCATCGCCCTGCAGCTGTTCTACTACTTCGCGCTGCCGCTCATCGCCCTGGGCCGGCTCAGCGCCTGGCCGGCGATGGAAACGAGCCGCAAGGTGGCTACGCCGCAGCTGCTGCAGCTGTTCCTCTTCGTGATTGTGCTGGGCCTGATCAACCTCGCCGGCGCGCTGCTGCTGCTCGTGGGGCTGATCTTCACGATTCCCCTTACCCTTTGCTCCATCTATGCCGCCTACGAGGGCATCTTCGGCATCGAAGGCAGCGGGCCGGAATCGCAGATCGACGAAATCGGCCGGGCGGAAGGCTGAGCCTCCCGCATGCGGCAGCTGTCAGCAAACAGGGGCGCAGTCTATCCGGCTGCGCCCCTGCTGCATCATGCGCCTGCGCGGCGGCTTCACGAAGGATCTGCGCCTGCCGCTTCGGCCTTGCGCTGCTTCAGCTCCTCGTTGAGGAGGTAGAGCGCGCTCTGGTTGTCGCTGATCATGCGCAGCTTGGCGATGAGGGTCCGCATGTTGGCTTCCTCCTCCACCTGCTCGCGCACAAACCACTGCATGAACTGGTGCGTGGCGAAGTCGGACTGCTCCAGCGAGGCCTTGACGATCTCGTGGATATGGCGGGTAATGAAGCGCTCGTGCTCGAGCGCAGCCTCGAACACGTCCAGGATGGAGCCGAACTCGTTGCGCGGGGCATCGACGGCGCCGTAGGTGATGCGCCCCCCGACCTCGTGCAGGTAGTCGAACTGCTTGCTGGCGTGCATGAATTCCTCTTCCGCCTGCACGCGGAAGAAATTGGCGAATCCGTCCAGATCGTGGTCCAGAAAATAGGAGCACATCGCCAGATACTGATGGGCCGAGAAGATCTCCCGGTGGTACTGATCGTTGATCAGCTGCGCCATGGAAGGATTGAGCATAGTCCCCGTGTTGAAGGTCTGGGGCGCAACTTACGGAAAAAACGCCGTTCCGGCAGGCCGGGCCGCAACTTTCCCGCCCTCGGGTGCCGGCAGCCGGAAGTCATTTGCAAGTCCGCATGATTCTGCCCATTTTGGAAGCGGCAGTCCCGTCGGTCTGCACCGGCATGTCAATAATTGAATGTTGGCATCCGGTATTGACCGCTCCGGCGCTGCACCGGCTGCGCAAACCGTGTTTTGCCGTCCGGCACAGTCCTTGATCCCCTGGCGCAAAAGCTTCCTTATGTTCGAATTCCGGATTCTCAAAGTCATTTTTCAGGGCGAAATCGAAGCATATGAAATCCCGGCGGTGCGGGGCGGCATCTCCGGCAAGGTCGGCCCGAAGCATGTGCTCTTCCACAACCATACCCAGGGAGGCCTGCGCTATGCCTATCCGCTGATCCAGTACAAGCGTATCGGGCGCCGCCCGGCGCTGATCTGCCTCGGCGACGGCGTGGACGAGGTGCATGCCTTCTTCGAGAAGCGCGACTGGAGCATCCCGGTCAGCGGGCGGGTGCTGGACATGCGGGTGGACGAGCTGGACCTGCACCGCCACAGCCTGCATTTCAGCGAGCGCCCCTACACCTATTATCTGCACCAGTGGATCGCGCTGAACCAGGAGAACCACCACGAATACCACGAGCTCCGCGATCCCGATGCGCAGCGCGCACTGCTGGAGCGCAAGCTGACAGGCAATCTCCTGTCCTTCGCCAAGGGCATCGGCTGCCGGGTGGATCAGCAGATCGAGGCCCGCATCCTTCACCTGCCGCCTTCGCGCCTGGCGAAGTTCAAGCAGATCCAGATGCATGCATTTTCCCCTACCTTTGAAACCAATCTGCACCTGCCGTTGTATATTGGGCTGGGCGGCAAGGTCAGCATGGGATACGGCACCTTGTTCCGTCCCCGCATGCCGGCCGAGGCTGGCCAGGAGGAACGTTAATCCCGGACCGCGATGGAACATCTGATTCAACTGCTTTCCCATCCCTACCTCGTGCTCAACCACGTGGCCGAAACGGTGTACGAAGCCGAAGGCGCGGCGGTCCACCAGCGGCTGCGGAGCCGGGTCAAGGGGCGCCACCGCTTTCTGACGGAGGAATACAAGGCCATCCGCAAGCAGGCGCTGGGCTTCAGCCGCAAGCTGGACCGCATGGCCGAAAAGCTGCTCGAAGCCCAGGCCGACGGCGCCCGCCCCGATGCGACGCGCCTCATGCAGCACGCCTGGCTCAACCACAAGGAAGTGCTCGAGGCCGTAGGCGCCAAGGCGGGCCTGTCCTATTACCAGACCTATGACCGCCTGCGCAACCGCCTCCAGCCCGCGCCGGAAACCCTGCAGGCCCTGGCCGGGGAGCTGACCGCTTTTGCGCAGTGGGTGCGGGAGCGGCTCGATGCCGCGCAGGAAGAGAGCAAGGCCTACGCCTTCAGCCAGGGGCGCGGCGGCGCCAGCCACCAGCGCGAGGCGGCCCCGCCCGCCCGCAAGCGCCGCAGCACCGCTTCCTGAAGCGCAGACAGGCAGCTTTTTCACATCGGGCTTGGGATTATCCCGCAGAGTCCGCTATATTTGCGCGGTTAAATCCTGCATGGTGGAGTACGTATTTACTGAAGCAGAACTGGCGCAGATCCAGGCGCATGTGGCCAAGTACCCGGAGCGGCGCTCCGCGGTGATGCCTGCCCTGTGGATCGCCCAGGAAAAATTCGGCTGGCTCTCGCCGGAGGCGATGCAGCTCGTGGCCGATACCCTCGACCTGCCCTTCTCGCACGTGTACGGGGTGGCTTCTTTTTATACCATGTACTTCAAAGAAGCCGTGCCCAAGCACCTGATCGAGATCTGCACCTGCTTCTCCTGCGGCGTCAACGGCGGCCAGGAGCTGCTCGAGTATGCTCGAAGCCGCATCGGCGCCAATGAAAAGGGCCACGGCGCCGACGGCAAGATCTGGGTCCGCGCTGCCGAATGCCTTGGCGCCTGCGATACCGGCCCGGTCTGCCAGCTCACCAACCGCACCTATGCCCACCGCCTGACGCCCGAGAAGATCGACAGCCTGATCGACCGCCTCTCCCGCGACGAGGCCATCCCCTACGAAAAAATCCCCCTTTCCGACCAAAGCGCTATCTGACACGAAATGAAATATATTCACAAAGATCCAGCCTATCTTCTCCTCGAAGATGGGCTTTTTTTTGAAGGCAAATCGATTGGCCGCAAAGGAACGACCACCGGCGAGCTGTGCTTCAACACCAGCATGACCGGCTACCAGGAGGTCTTCACCGACCCCTCCTATTACGGCCAGATTCTGATCGAAACCCATACGCACATCGGCAACTACGGGGTCCACCGCGAGGACTATGAAAGCGGCTCCGCCAAGATCGCCGGCCTGGTGGTGCGCAATTTCTCCCGCATGTTCTCCCGCCACGATGCCCAGGAGTCGCTCGACAGCTTCCTGGCCCACAACAGCATCGTTGGCATTTCCGACATCGATACGCGCGCGCTCGTGACCCATATCCGCAGCAAGGGCGCGATGAATGCCATCATTTCCACCGAAACAGGCTCCAGGGCCGAGCTGGAAGCCCTGCTGCACCAGTGCCCGCCCATGGAGGGCCTGGAGCTTTCCTCCCGCGTGAGCACCATGCTGCCCTACTTCCACGGCAGCCCCGGCGCCCCGTACCGCGTGGCCGTGCTGGATGTAGGCGTCAAAACCAATATCCTCGACTGCCTCGCCGCCCGCGGCTGCTACCTGAAGGTGTTTCCGGCCAGGGCCGCCTTCGAGGACCTGAGCAGCTTCGACCCCCACGGCATCTTCATCTCCAACGGCCCCGGCGACCCGGCAGCCATGCCCTATGCCATCGATACGGTTCGGCAGATCCTCGATGCCGACAAGCCGCTTTTCGGCATCTGCCTCGGGCATCAGATCCTGGCCCAGGCCTGCGGCGTAGGCACCTACAAGATGCACAACGGCCACCGCGGCGCCAACCATCCGGTCAAAAACCTGCTCACCGGCAAGTGCGAGATCACCTCGCAGAACCACGGCTTCTGCGTCAGGCGCGAGGACATCGAACGATCGCCGCAGGTGGTGGTCACGCACGTGAACCTCAACGACCAGACCATCGAGGGCATCCGCATCCGCAACAAGAAGGCGTACTCCGTGCAGTTTCACCCGGAGGCTTCGCCGGGCCCGCACGACAGCCACTACCTCTTCGACGATTTCATCCGCATGATGGAGGCCTGAGCGCCTCCGGGCATCGATTGCCGGGCCGGCGGCTCAACTGCCGGCAGGCCCTTTGCGTAGGACCAGCACCAATTCTCTGTCTGTCATGAAGATTCTCAAATTTGGCGGCACCTCGGTCGGAAACGCCGAACGCATCCTGAATGTAGCGCGCATCGTGCAGGCCTATGCCGCAGCCGGAGAAAAATTTGCGGTGGTCGTCTCGGCCATCGGCGGCATGACAGACCGGCTCATCCAGATGAGCCGCATCGCGGCCAGCGGCAGCGAGTCCTACCGGCAGCTGCTGGAATACTACTCCGATGTGCACCGCCAGGTGGCGCACGCCCTTATCGAGGATCCCGAGCGCCGCGCAGCGGTGGTGCAGGAACTCGTGGACGGGCAGATCGATCTGGGCAACCTGCTGCACGGCATCTACCTCACGCGCGACCTTTCGCTCAAAACCCTCGACTATATCCAGAGCTTCGGCGAGCGCAGCTGCGCCTTCATCCTCACCGAAACCCTCAACGGCCTCGGCGTGGATGCCCTCTATGTCAATGCGCGCTCCCTGGTCAAAACCAACGAGGCCTTCGGCTCCGCCAAGGTGTACTTCGACGAGACTAACCGCAACATCGTCCAGCATTTCGCCAATTACCCGTACAAAATCTCCGTCATCACCGGCTTCATCGCCTCCACCCGCGAAGGCGTCACGACGACGCTGGGCCGCGGCGGGTCCGATTATACGGCCGCCATTTTCGGAGCTGCCCTGCAGGCGGAGGAAATCCAGATCTGGACCGATGTGGACGGCGTGCTCACCGCCGACCCGCGCAAAGTGAAACAGGCCTTCCCGCTTGCCAGCATGAGCTACGAGGAGGCGCTGGAAATGTCCCATTTCGGCGCCAAGGTCATTTATCCGCCTACCATCCTGCCGGCGCTGGAGAAAAAAATCCCCCTGCGCATCAAAAACAGCTTCAACCCCGAAGCGCCCGGCACCCTCATCTGCGACTGCCCGGAGCCTTACCCCGGCTCGGTCAAGGGCATCGCCTCCATCAGCAACGTTTCCCTGCTGACGTTCGAAGGCGGCGGGCTGTTTGCCGCATCGAGCACCGCCGCACGGCTGTTCTCCGTCCTCGCCCAGCAGCATATCAATTCCATTCTCATCACCCAGGGCTCTTCCCAGCACTCCATTTGTCTGGCCATCAAGCCTGAAGAAGCCCTGACCGCCCGCGACGCCATCGACGGGGAATTCGCCCTCGAAATCCAGGCCAAGCTGGTCAACCCGGTGCGCCTGGAGCACGACCGCGCCGTGCTCTCCATCATCGGGGACAACATGCGCTCGCGTCCGGGAATTTCAGGGAAATTCTTCGACGCCCTGGGCAAAAACGGCATCAACATCATCGTCACCGCCCAGGGCTCCTCCGAACGCAATATCTCCGTCGTCATCCGCAAGGAGGACGAGACCAAGGCCCTCAATGCCACGCACGACGTGTTCTTCCTGTCGAATTACTACGTCATGAACCTCTTCGTGGTGGGCGTAGGCCTGATCGGCAGCACCCTGCTCAAACAGATCGAGCAGCAGCGCGAATACCTGCGCAACGAAATGTACGTGGAGCTGCGCGTAGTGGCCCTGGCCAACTCGCGCCGCATGTATTTCAGCCCCGAAGGAATCGACCTGAAGACCTGGCGGGAGCAGATTGAAACCGGCGTGCCTACCGATCTGCCGGCCTTTGTCCAGACCATGCGCTCGCTCAACCTGCCCAACAGCGTGTTCGTGGACAATACCGCTGACCTCTCCATCCGGCATCTCTATGCCGAAATCCTCGAAAACAGCATCTCCATTTCCACCCCCAACAAGGTGGCGGTTTCGAGCGAATACGACCTGTACCGGCGGCTCAAGCGGCTGGCAGAGGCACGCGGGGTGAAATTTTTCTACGAAACGAACGTCGGCGCGGGCCTGCCAGTGCTCACCACCCTGCATGACCTGATCCAAAGCGGCGACCGGATCCTGAAGATCCAGGGGGTGCTTTCGGGCTCGCTGTCCTTCATCTTCAACTCTTTCCGCGAGGGCACGCGCTTCAGCGACATCGTGCTCGAAGCCCGGAAACTCGGCTACACCGAGCCCGATCCGCGCATCGACCTCAGCGGCCGGGACGTGGCGCGCAAGCTGCTCATCCTGGCGCGGGAATCAGGCCGGACACTCGAAATCGACGACATCCGGGTCGAAAACATCCTGCCGCAGGCCTGCCTCGATGCGCCCAGCGTGGATGCCTTCCTCGCCGAGCTCGAACAGGCCAACGATCAGTTCGAGGCGCTGCGCAAAGCCGCCGCCCGTGACGGCAAGGCCCTCCGCTACCTCGCCACCCTCGAAGGCGACGAGGTGTATATCTCCCTCGAATCCCTCGGCCCGGACAATCCCTTCTACAACCTTTCCGGCAGCGACAACATGATCGTCTTCACGACCGAGCGCTACAAAGAGCGTCCGCTGGTGATCAAAGGCCCGGGGGCCGGCGCCGAAGTGACCGCCGCCGGTGTGTTTGCAGAGCTGCTGCGGATCGGCTACTACCTGTCCTGATTGCCGGGCAGCCGGTGGTACTGCACGAGCGCATCCGCCGGCACGGGGATCGACTGCCCTGCCCGCACGCCTGCCGCTTCCAGCGCCTCCGATACCGCCCCGCGGAAGTAATGTCCCACCGACCCGACAATGTCGGCAGGCTCGCCCGGCCCGGCGGCCAGCGGCAGCACGCAGCGCTGCACGAGCAGACGCATGCGCGCCTGCACGAGCGCACGCACCTCCGCGCGCGCAAGCTGCCCGCATATCAGCGGCGCCAGCGAAGCCAGGCGGACATTGGGCCGCGCATCGCGGTATACCGCTCCCCGGAAGACCAGCAGCGGCATGCCGGTGAAGGCTTCGGTGGCATCGGCCAGGTCTGCCGGCAGCTCCCCGTACAGCAGCGCCGAGAGCCAGGCCTTGCCGAGGTCGGCACCCGACCCTTCGTCGCCGAAGAGGTAGCCGTGCCCGCCCCGGCGCACTGTGACCTCGCCGCCTGCATGGCGGCAGGCATTGGAGCCGGTGCCCAGGATCAGCACCAGGCCCTCCGACCGCAGCGTGGCGCGGGCTGCTGCCAGCAGATCGGTGTGCACGCGCGCCTCCGCCCCCGGGAAGGCCCCGGCCAGGGCCCGGATCAGCACCTCCGCCTGCGGCGGGCCGCTGATGCCGGAGCCGTAGAAGCGGATCTGCCCCGGCAGCCCCGGCAGCTGCGCCGCCAGCCCGCGGATGGCGGCATCGATTGCCGCCTCCGGCAGGATATTGGGGTTCAGCCCCGCGCTGCGGAAGGGCTGAGCCTCCGCGCCCGGCGCGCACCAGCGCCATTCGCACTTGGTGGAACCGCTTTCGCCGATGAGCAGCGCGCCATCCATCGTCAGCGCGGCAGGCGGAGCTCCAGATCCGCGAGCTGGTTCATGAAATTGAGGTAGGCCGCATGGGGGCCGGGGAAGGGGCAGTCGCTGAAGAGCTTTTCGTCTTCGCGCCAGGGCGCATCGGCCATCCAGAGCAGATGATCCGCATCGGAGAGGCGCAGCCAGAGATCCTGCAGGGCCTCGTCGTGCAGGCGCCAGATGGCATTACGCAGGTCTGCCAGGGCGGCGAAGGCCGCCTGCTGCAGCTCATTGCCGCGCCAGGCGGGCAGCCCTGCCTGCAGGCCGCTCCAGGCCAGCGCATCGAGCGCTTCCAGCGGGCCTGCCAGGCTGTTTGTGCGCCGGACTGCTTCGGAGGGCAGCACGAAGCGCTGCGTGCCTTCGTTCAGCTCCAGCTCCAGCCACTGCTGCCAGAAATCGAAGATGCCGCCGGAGGCGGGCCACCGCTCGCCCAGGGCATGCAGGCCGAAGACGAGCGTGGTCAGGTCGTCGGGGCCGGCAGGAATCCAGGCGCGGAAGCGGTCCGCGGACAGCGGGCCGTGCTCCCAGCCGGGCTGGCCCCAGCGTATTTCGAGGTCTTCGGAGAGCGCCGCATGGCGCGGCAGCAGCGGCAGCTCCGGCAGGTGCGGCGGATGGTAGAGGCGGGCCGGACTGCGGCCGTGCAGGGCCTGCTCGGCCCCGCCGATCAGCCAGCCCTGGTAGCCCAGCTGATGCACCAGAAAGCCCATCGGGCTGAGGTAGGCAAGGCCCGGCAGGGCCAGCACCGCGGGTTCGGCCCCCAGCAGGCGGTGCAGGAGGCTGTGCTGCCGGTCCAGTTCGGAGATCATCCACTTCCGGTCCCAGGCAAATGCCAGGGAGCCCTCCTCCGGAGTGGCAAGCCATTCCACGGCACCTGCATCGCCGAGTGCGCGCAGGGCATCCAGCAGCTCAGGCCGGTGCAGGTGCAGCAGGTGCAGCACCCGGCCGCTGCTCCAGCAGGCGAAGCGGAGCTTGCCGGGATAGCGCCGCGCCAGCGCCGCCAGCTGTCCGATGGCCGGCGCCCAGCTCCGGTCGCAGCGGTCCAGAAGCCTTTGCACGAAGGCTGCGTCGTCGAACAGCGGCTTGCCGCCGCCCAGATCGAACAGCGTAACCGCTGCCGGCTGATCCGGCACATACAATCGCAGGCAAAGACAGATCGCACCCACAGGCAGGCAGTTGGCAAAACTCCGTTTCTGGCCGGAGTCCGGGTCAAGTTAGCCGATTCGGAGGAATTTCAGCGGACATGCGGGATAATTTTGTGCAGGCCCGCTGCCGGGACCGGCGGGCAGGCGGCTGCCGGGGCTGGCAAATCGTTTTCCGGCATGCGGGAAAGCCCGGCGCAGGTGTTTATTTGTTGTATTGAACTCAATTCATCCAAAACGGGATTTCGCATGCGGACTACCTACCTGCAGGGCTGCACCCTGCTTCTGCTGCTCGCACTGGGCCGCCCGGCTTCCGCGCAATCCGGAGACGGGTCCATCCCCCTCCAGGATCTCAGCGCTTTCCGGGGCGGAGCCAGCGGCTGGACCGTGGCCGGCAGCGTGTATGCCGACCGCCAGAAGCCCAATACGCTGCGCACCTCGCCCGGCACCGGGGTGCTCATCTGCGCGGGCACGGGCAGCAACCTCCTTACCCAGGCCGAATACGGCGATGCCGACGTGGAGCTGGAGTTTATGATGGCTGCCGGCTCCAATTCGGGCATTTACATTCAGGGCCGGTATGAAATCCAGCTGCTCGACAGCTGGGGCACGGCCCGCCCCGGCATGGGCGACTGCGGCGGCGTGTACCAGCGCTGGGACGAATCGCGCCCCGAAGGCCGCAAAGGCTACGAGGGCCATGCGCCGCGCCTCAATGCCTGCAAGGCTCCCGGCCTCTGGCAGACGCTGAAAATCAGCTTTCAGGCGCCCCGCTTCGATCCCTATGGAAAAAAGACCTCCAACGCCCGCCTGCTCCAGGTGGTGCTCAACGGCGAGGTCATCCACGAAGCGCTGGACCTGACCGGCCCCACCCGCGGCCCGCTTTCCGAAACGGAAAGCGCCGCCGGCCCGCTCATGATCCAGGGCGACCACGGCGCCGTCGCCTTCCGGAATCTGCGCATCCGCAGCTTCAGCCAGCCTCCGGCGCGCCTGAGCAGCATCGCCTACCGCCAGTATCAGGGGCGCTTCGACGTAGAGCCCGCAGATTACCAAGGGCTTAGCCCCGCCGCCTCGGGCACGTCCGGCGAGCTGAGCTCGGCGCTTTCGCGCAGCACCAACGAGTTTCTGCTGGTCTGCGAAGGCGACTTCGAGGTGCCTGCCGAAGGCCTCTACCGGATGCAGTTTACCACCCTGGGGCCCGGCCGCCTGAGCATCGACGGCAAGCCTGTATTCGCCTGGGATCTCTGGGAGCGCGAAGGTGCCGTGCAGCTGGCCGCAGGGCGCCACCGCTTCGGGATTGCATACACCAAATCCGATCCCTGGTATCCGCCGGGGCTGGGCTGGTGGATCGAAGGGCCGGGCATGCGCCCGACGGCGCTGCACAGCCTGGGCTCCATGCCCATCGGCAATCCGGTCAACCCGATTTTCATCGAGCCGGCGGGCAGCCCGGTGCTGCACCGCAGCTTCATGGACTTCAGCCCGTCAGACGGCACGCCTGCGCGCCGCGTGACCCACGGACTTTCCGCCGGCAGCCCGTCCCGGCTGCATTACAGCTACGACCTCAATGCCGGCACGCTGTTCCAGCTCTGGCGCGGCGGCTTCCTGGATGCCACGCCCATGTGGAACGACCGCGGGGACGGCTCCAGCCGGCCGGCCGGCATGCTGCTGAGCCTGCACGGCGCGCCCTCGCTCGCGGTGCTGCCTTCCGAATCGTCGCCCTGGCCGCAGAGCCCGGAGGCGGTGGCGGGCTGGCGGGCGCGGGGCTACCGCACCGATGCCGCCGGGCATCCGGTCTTTGCCGCGGAGCTGAACGGGCTCCAGGTGCAGACTGCACCGGTGCCGGATGCCGCAGGCAGGCGCCTGACGCAGCGGGTGGCGCTGGAAGGGCCGGTCCCGGCCGGGCTCTACTACCGGATCGCGTCCGGCACCCGGATCGAGCAGCTGCCCGACGGCGCCTGGGCTGTCAACGGCCAGCAGTACCTCATCGAGCTGCAGCTGCCGCCCAAATCGAAGGTCAAGCCGCTGCTGCGCCCGCATGCTTCCGGACAGGAGCTCCTCCTGCCTATCCTGCCCAAATCCGGCGCCAGCCGGACCGAATTCAGCATCCACTATATCTGGTAATCCGGCAATCTGCTGCATATGAATCCTGTTCACCTGATGCTCAGAACCGTGCTGCTCGCCGCAGTGCTCTGCGGACTGGCCGCAGCCCAGCCTGCCGCTCCGCTGCCGGCTGAAGACGATTACTACAAGCTCATCACCCTGCCGGTGCCGGAAGGCACTGTGCTCGAAATCGGCGGCATGGCCATGCTGCCCTCCGGCCAGCTGGCGGTAGCTACCCGGCGGGGCGACATCTGGATCATCGACAATCCCGGCATGGCCGGCAACCGCCCGCCGGCGTACCGCAAGTTTGCCTCGGGCATGCACGAGGTGCTCGGCCTGGCCTGGCACAACGGCACGCTCTACTGCGCGCAGCGCGGGGAGCTCACCCGCCTGCACGACGAGAACTCGGACGGCACCGCAGACTATTACGAGACGGTTTATGCCTGGCCGCTGTCGGGGCATTACCATGAATACTCCTACGGGCCGGTGGTAGCGCCGGACGGCAGCATGTTTGTCACGGGCAATGTCGCCTTCGGCGACCGCGAGTGGTGGCGCGGCGAAAGCCGGGTGCCCTGGCGGGGCTGGGCGCTGCGGATCACCCCGGACGGGCAGATGGAGCCCTGGGCCACGGGCATGCGCTCGCCCTGCGGCATCGGCATCGTGGACGGGCAGTTTTTCTACGGCGACAACCAGGGCGACTGGATTGGCTCCGGCAGCATCGTGCACGTGGAAAAAGGCGATTTTACCGGCCACCCTGCCGGACTGCGCTGGGCAGGCCTGCCCGGATCGCCGGTCAAGCTCAGCAGCGAGGCGCTGTATGCCAAGGCAGATCCGCGCTTTTCCCCGCCCGACGGCCTGGCCATCAAGCCCGAGAACATCGAGCAGGAGCGCGGCACGCCGCTCTTCGAGCTGGAGCAGGATTTTCCCTCCATCAAAACGCCGGCAGTCTGGCTGCCGCACAGCGTGCTGGGCATTTCCACCTCCGAAATCATCACAGACCGGACCGGCGGCGCCTTCGGCCCCTTTGAAGGCCAGCTGTTCGTAGGCGACCAGGGCCAGAGCAAAATCGACCGGGTATTTCTCGAAAAAGTCAACGGCCAGTACCAGGGCGCTGCATTTGCGTTCCGCGAAGGCTTCCAGTCGGGCGTGCTGCGCATGGCCTGGGGGCAGGACGGCTCGCTCTTCGCCGGCCAGACCAACCGGGGCTGGGGCTCCACAGGCAAAGAGGCCTACGGCCTCCAGCAGCTTGTGTGGACGGGCAAAACGCCCTTCGAGATGAAGGCGGTCCGCGCCATGCCCGACGGCTTCGAGATCGAGTTCACCCTGCCGGTAGATAAGGCCAGCGTCCTGCAGGGCCCCGGCTACAGCATCCGGAGCTTCATCTACAAGTACCACCCGGTGTACGGCAGCCCCATCATCCACGAGCAGAACTGCCCGGTGCGGGGGGTCTCGCTTTCGGAAGACGGGCTGCGCCTGCGGGTAGCGGTGGACAGCCTGCGGGCGCGGTATATTCATGAAATCCGCCTGGACAGCGTGCGCTCCTACGACGGGCAGCTGCCCCTGCTGCATCCGGCGGCCTACTACACCCTCAATTCCATTCCGGAAGGCACCGGACTGAGCAGCCCGCAGCCGCTGATCTATCCCAAACCGGCAGAAGAGATGCCCGAGGAGGCTGCCGCCCCCGCGATGCCGCATCACCCGGCATCCCACACAATGGAAAGCGGCAAACCGGCCCCGGCTGCGGCGCCCAAGCCGGCTCCGCTTGCCAAGCGCACCACCAAAATGCCCGCCGACTGGGGCAAGCCCGACCGGACCATCAGCCTGGGCACCCGCCCCGGCCTGAAATACGACCAGACGCTGATCACCGTCAAGGCCGGAGCCAAGGTAAAATGGACCTTCTCCAACAATGACGACATGCCCCACAACTGCGTCATCGTAGCGCCGGGCGCAGCGGATGCAGTCGGAGATCAGGCGATCAAGCTGGGCATCAAGGGCGAGCAGCAAAGCTATGTCCCGGCCAGCAGCCGGGTGCTCTTCCACACCCGGCTCATCGGCCCGGGCGCGACGGAGTCGATTTACTTCGCAGCACCCTCCGCGCCGGGCGACTACACGTATGTGTGCACCGTTCCCGGGCACGCCGCCCTCATGCGGGGTACCCTGCGGGTGGTAAAATAAGCCCTGCCGCCCGCAAATCCGGCAGCGAAGCGGCAGAAAACCAGATATTTCCTGCAAATGTCTGGTTTTCTGCCGTTTTTCCTTTTCGTTAATTCAACGTTTTTTCCTAGTTTCGCCCGGTACTCGTAATCCGATCTTTTTCGGCGACGGCACTTCCATGCATCACACCTTCTTCCTTCCCCTGATCGCGAACTTGTCTGAGAACACACCTGCATGCCTACTGTAAAAGAACTCCGCCGAACCAGCCAGTTTACCGAAGCGCTCGCCCTCGCACAGGAACAACTCAACGAACAGCCGGAAAGCCTGTACCACAAGCGCCAGCTGGCCTGGGTATATTACGACATGGCTAAAGCGGCGGCAGCCGAAGGCAATGTCGACGCAGTCGAAACGCATATCGATCAGATTCTGGCTCTGGAGCTCTCCGGCGAAGGCGTGCTGAGCAATGCGCTCGGGTATGTCTTCTACCGCTCCATCCGGAACCTGATGGAGCAGCGCCCAATCCCCAAAGCACGGGTGGTCAAAATGCTTGAAACGGCCCGCCGCTTCGACTACGACCTCACCGCCGACCCCAAGCCCTATGCGAACCTGCTCCGCATTGCGCTGAAAATCAAGGATTACTACGAAGGCTTCGCCGAATTCATCGAATGGTGGGATCTCGACAAGCTCTTCTCGCCCGAGTTCGAGGTATATCAGGAGAAAAGCGGAAAGCCCATCGCCGCCATCGCCGAGCAGGCCTACGCCTCGTATGCCGCCCGCCTGGAGGAAATGGCCTGGCAGAACCATCCGGATGCCGCCGACAAGATCGACCGGCTGGCGCACAAGCTCTCCGACATGGTGGCTCAGAACCCCCGCCTCGGCGTGCTTTCCTACATCAAGGCGCGCCTGCTGCTCTCGGTGGGCCGCGGCGGCGAAGCCATCCGCGATCTGGTGTACCATACCAAGCGCAAGCCCAATGACTATGGCATGTGGGCAGCCCTGGGCCAGGCCTTCGAGCAGCAGCAGGATTTCAAAAAGGCCATCACCTGCTACGGCCGTGCCCTGGTGATCCGCAACCGCCCCGAAGCCCAGGTGCGCGTCAAGGAACGCATCGGGCGCCTGCTGGCGCAGGTGGGCCTCTACGTGGAGGCCAGGACCGAATTTGAAGACATCTACCAGCTCTACCGCCAGGCCGGCGTGGATCAGCTGCCCTCCGTGCTCGAAGCCCAGCAGACCGACTGGTATGCCGATACGGAGCCCCGCCAGCACAACCGCGGCCTGTATTTCGCCTGCGCCCGCGAGGCCGGCGAGATTCTGTACGGCAATGTGCCGGAGCAGATCGCGGTGGTGACCTCCATCGATATGCAGCGCGGGCGGACGTATTTCCGCATCAACCGCGAGGTAACCGGCATGCTGACCCGCGACCTGCTCTTCGACCGCACCCAGCCCGGCGACCTGCTCTCCGTGCGCGTCAAGGCCGGCGGCTACGGCGGCCAGATCCGCGTGCTTACCGCCCGCAAAGCCGATCCCGGCGCCCGCTCCGAGCTGCTGCGCCGCTTTGAAGGCATGCTGCTCATCAACCGGGGCCAGAACTTCGGCTTCGTCAACCGCGAAATCTTCGTGGCAGAGCAGCTCATCCAGGGCGCCCGGCTCGTCAACGGCCAGAATATCCTCGGCCTCGCGGTCGAGGAGTTCAACCCCAAACGCAATACCTGGGGCTGGAAAGCAGTCCGCATCTTCGATTGAGCTTGCAGCCGGCCGTGGAAATATCCCGCCGGATCCAGGATCCTCCGTATGGCTGGCGCTCGGCATTCAGCCTCACTGTCAGCGAGCTGGCTGTCCGCATCACCCTGCGGGTGCAGCTGCTGCCCCAGCCCGGCACGGGCCGGGAAGCGCTGGCGAAGCTCCGCAGCGAAGTGGCCGCCGGCTTCGCCCGGCACTTCGACCGGCGGTACTGCATCCGGACTCCCGGCTTCCGGCGCGTTCTCTGGGCACAGGTCTGCTGGGATGCCCCCCAGCCGCATCTGGAGGCGCGGGTGTATCCCGGCACCGGCACCGAAACCCTGGATACCTGGATGCTCGGCCTGCCCGCGCTCGCGCACGTGCACGAGCTGGCCCATCTGCTGGGACTTCCCGATGAATATGCACGCCCGGACAGCCCCGCTGCGCCTTCCGGAGATTACTCGCTGATGGGCCATTACCCCCGGGAAGACGCACGGCGCGCCGACAGCAAGCCCCGCCACATCCTGCGGCTGGCCGATTCCCTCGCACCCTGGATCGGCGCGCCGGCCATGGTCGAGCCGCTGAACTGGTATGTGCTGCGGGAAGGCGATACCCTGGAGCGTATCGCCCTGCGCATCTGCGGCGAAGGGCACCGCTGGGCCGAGCTGCTCGAACTCAACCAGGACCGGATTCCGGACCGCTTTTCCACGAAGCCGGGGCAGGTGATACGGCTGTTCTGACCGGCCAGACAAATTTAGCTACTATCTCTATAAATATGGTATAGTTTAGCGGCTGTATTCCGGCTACCGCTTATCTATGATCATCCAAGTCCTCCGGCGCGGCCTCTCGCTGCACCTCCTGCTGCTGACCACCGCAGCCCTGCTTTCCCAAACCCCCGGCGAGGCGCAGCCCCGCACCCGCGACGTGACGCGCCAGGACCTGCTCTGGGTGCGCTACAACCTGAACGCCCAGCTCCCCGGCGCCTGGCGCCTCATGGCCGAAGGCGAATGGCGCAGCTTCATGAACAACTTTGCGCCGCATCAGCGCCTCCTGCGCGCCCAGCTGACACACCAGCTGGGCCACGGCTGGTCGGCCGGAGGCGGGTTCACGCTCTTTCTCCAGAGCCCCCACAATCCGGAGGCCAGCATCCGCTTCATCAACCCGGAGCTCCGCCCCCATCAGGCGCTGTTCTACCAGCAGCAGACCAAGGGCTTCACCGTCACCCACCGCTACCAGCTGGAGGAGCGATTCATCCGGAATCAGAACAGCCAGGGCCTGCTGCCCGGCTATCAGTTCAATTTCCGCTTCCGCTACCAGGTGCAGGCCGAATATCCCATTGTACGCGATGCAAGCGGCCAGCCGCTGCTGCGCGCCCGCGCCGGCGGCGAGATCCATCTCAATACCGGAAGTCCGCGCATCGTGTACAACGTGCTGGACCAGTACCGCATCCTGGCCTCGCTTACCTGGCGCCTCTCCCCTTCCCTCTCCTGGGAAACAGCCTATGTGCACTGGTACCAGCAGCGAAGCACCGGATACCAGTTCTACGAGCGCGATATTGTGCGGCTTACGCTGCTGCACACCCTGCAGCCCCGGAACAAGCAGAAACAATAAGCTGACTGCCAGCGCTGTACAGCCTATCAGGCATCGCCTGCCAGATCGGCGGGCGGCTCCCGGCGGTGCTCGCGGTGCCAGGTGGCCAGATCGATCGCCGCATTCAGCTCGAAGCCGATCAGCAGCACGATGGAAATGTAGTAGAACCAGACCATCAGCACGATCAGGGCGCCCACGCTGCCGTAGAGCTGATCGTAGTCGGTGAAATTGGCGAAATAGATCTTCAGGCCGCCGATGGCCAGCCAGGTGAGACCGCCGGCGATCACACCGCCCGGCGAGATGAACTGCCAGCGCTCCTGCGTAGGCGGGGCGAGGTAGTAGATCATGGAAATGGCGAAAAAGATGGTCAGCAGGGTGATCAGCACCCCTGCCCAGCCGACGATGCCGGAGGCCCAGTACGAGCCGATCCATCCGAGGGACTGCCACCACGAAATCAGCGCATCGAGCCCGGCCTGGAGCAGGATGGCGGCCAGAATCAGGCCGGAGAAGGCCATCAGAATCACAAACGCCATCCCGTGAAGCTGCCAGAAGGTGCGGCGGCGGAAGACCTCCTCCTGCTTGGTGAAGGCCTTCATCATGGCAATGATGCCGCGCAGCGCGCCCCAGAGGGCCAGCACGATGCTCACGGCCAGCAGCCAGAGATCGCCCGGCTCCTGAAAGGCCCCGCGTACGATGTTTTCGGCGAGCTGCAGGCCCTCCTCCGGCACAATCTGCCGCAGAAAATGAATGGCCCGCGCTTCCAGATCCGGCACCGGGATGCGGGGGAAAATGATGAACATCAGCAGGATCAGCGGAAAGAGGGAAAAGAAGAACTGGTACGCCATGGCTGCGGCAAGCAGCGTGAAGCGCACATCGTTCAGGCCGGTCCAGAAAAACTGGAGCACCTCCAGCACGCTCATGCCCTGGAATCCGGGCAGTGAGACCTGCTTGAGCCGGACGAGCACCCGGCTGCGGCGGTGGTGCCAGCGTCGGCGCAGGCGGTTCATGGCTGGGGGACGGGCCAGTGGGGCAGGATGGCGTCCAGCACAAATGCAGGCACCCGGACCGGGGCCATCCGCGCCTTGTCGATGAAGGCCAGCCGGACAAAGCCCGTGACAATCAGCTCCCCGGCCTCATTGCGGATCTCGTAGGCGGTCGGGAAGCTGCTGCGGGGCAGCTCCGGCACCGAGGTGCGGATGGTCAGCAGGTCGTCGTAATACGCCGGGCGCTTGTAGCGGATATCGAGCTCGGCGACGGGCATCAGGATGCCCCGGTCTTCGACGTATTTGTAGGGAATCCCCAGGTGGCGGACCAGCTCGGCGCGGCCGACCTCGAAATACTCGGCATATTTGCCGTAGTACACATAGCCCATGCGGTCGGTTTCGCCGTAGCGCACGCGCACCTGGGTCTCGAATGCGATCATAGCGCTTATTCCACGTGGAATTGGGGATCGATCTCGGCGCGCCAGGCCAGCATGCCGCCGGTCAGGTTGCGGACCTGCGTGAAGCCCTGGTCCCGCATGAAGGCAGCGGCCCGGCCGGAGCGCCCGCCGGAGCGGCAGATCATCACGATTTCCTGATCCTTGAGCCCGGCGAGGCTGCCGAGGCTCTCGGAAAGGCTGCCGAGGGAGATCTTCTGCACCCCGTCCAGGTGGTCCATGTCCCATTCAAACGGCTCGCGCACATCGATCATGGCCGGAGCGGTTCCCGCATCGATGCGGGCTTTGAGTTCCTTTACGGTAATATCCATACTGTCAAGCGATTATTCCGATGGCGGACGGTCATACATTGAAGCGGAAGTGCATGATGTCGCCGTCCTCCACCACATACTCTTTCCCCTCAATATACAATTTTCCGGCCTCTTTCACAGCGGCCTCCGATTTGAGGGCAACCAGATCGGCATATTTCATCACTTCTGCCCGGATGAAGCCGCGCTCGAAGTCGGTGTGGATGACCGCAGCGGCCTGGGGCGCACGGGTGCCCCTGGCGATGGTCCAGGCCCGCACCTCTTTCTCCCCTGCCGTAAAATACGTCTGCAGGCCGAGCAGCTCGTACGCTGCGCGGATGAGCACATGCAGGCCAGGCTCCTGCAGGCCGGCGGCTTCCATGAACTCCAGGCGGTCGGCTTCGCTTTCGAGCGTCTGAAGCTGCGACTCGAACCCGGCGGAGATCATCATCATGCCGGCCTCCTCCTGCGCCACCATGGCGCGGACCTGCTCCACATAGGCGTTGCCGCCGGGCAGGCTGGCCTCGTCGATGTTGCACACGTAAAGCACCTTTTTATCCGTGAGCAGCTCCAGGCTGGCTGCAAACACCCGCTCCTCGCTGCTCAGCTCCAGGTTGCGGACGTTTTTGCCCTGCTGCAGATGCGCAAGCAGCTTTTCGAGGATGGCAACCTGCTTCAGGATGTCCTTGTCGCCGCCTTTGGTCATTTTGCGGGTGCGGTCCAGGCGCTTTTCGACCGTTTCCAGGTCCTTGAACTGCAGCTCGGTATCGATGATGTCCTTGTCCCGCACCGGATTCACCGATCCCTCCACGTGCACGATGTTGGGGTCCTCGAAGCAGCGGAGCACGTGCAGAATGGCGTCGCACTCGCGGATATTGGCCAGAAACTGGTTTCCGAGCCCTTCGCCCCGGCTGGCGCCCTTGACCAGGCCGGCGATGTCCACGATCTGCACCACCGTGGGGACGGTCTGCTTGGGCTTGATGAGGCGGGTCAGCTCGTCGAGGCGGGGATCCGGCACCGGGATGACGCCGATATTGGGCTCGATGGTGCAGAAAGGGTAATTGGCAGCCTCGGCCTGGGCGTTGGAAAGGCAGTTGAAGAGGGTGGATTTGCCCACATTCGGCAAACCGACGATACCGCATTTGAATCCCATACAGTCAGATCAGGTTCGGTCGGGAATAAAGACGCGGGCAAAGGTAGGAAAAGCGGGTGCGGGGAGCAAGCGCGGATTGCGCCGGATGCGCCGCGCGCCCCATATACCAGAACAGGCCGCCCTGCGGGCGGCCTGCTGTATCTCATCAGACCAGGCAACTTACTGCTTGGCGATCTGGCGGGTCGAAACCTTCTCGCCCTGCTGCACCTTCACGAGGTACACACCGGCAGCGAGGCGGCTCAGGTCGATCGTTTCGGTCAGCTGGCCGCCGGCAGCCTGTGCCGTAGCAGCATACACCTGCTGGCCCATCGGAGTCAGCACCGTGATCTGCACCGGCTCGATGCTCAGCTCGGAAGCGCTCACCGTCACGAGGCCGTTGCTCGGGTTCGGGTACACGTTCAGGGCAGCGATCTGCGGACGCTCGATGGAGGTCAGCGGGCTGATGGTGCGGGGCAGGTAGCCGCGCTCGTCGAGGTGGCTCCAGCCTTTCATCCAGAGGCTGTCCAGTGCGAAGGCGCCTTTGAAGGTCACCGGAGTGAACCAGGGATCGGTGTAGGCGGCGAGGTCGCTCAGCGCGGGGAAGCCCGTGGGGCGGGGATCCAGCTGGAAGAGGTTCTGCGCACGGCTGATCGAAGCGAACTTCGGATCGGCCAGGGTGTTGTTGGCAGCCATGTAGGTATCCAGCGCGGTGTTGGCGGCGCTCACGAGGGCAGCGGAGTCGAGGCCCGTGAAGGTGCCGGCAATCGGAGAGATGCTGAACACAGCCGGAACGCCGGTAGCCGTGCCGATTTCCCAGAACACGTTGTTCTTGAAATCCAGATCGCCGTCCTGGAAGCGCTTGTAGCTGTTTTCGGTCGTGGTGCCTTTGAATTCGATGTCCACGCCGCGGCCCTGCTGGGCGAAGATGGAGTTGTACACCTTGCCGCCGCCATTGGCGCGCAGGGTGATCATGCGGTTGCTGCCCACACCGGCGCCGAGGCCCAGGAAGGTGGCGTTGTAGATGGTCGGAATGGCATAGGGCTGGCCCGTTTCGGGGGTGTCAGCACCGTCCCATTCGCCGCAGCGGTCAGCGCCCACGCTCTGCTTCTGGATGGTGAACCAGAACTGGCCTTTGCCGCGCCATCCCTGGTCGTAGTCGTAGGAGTCGTCATCCACGAAAGCCGCGATGGCATACTTGATGTTCACCGTGCCGCCGAAGATCTCGATGCCGTCGTCGGTGCAGTAGGTGATTTCGACGTATTCGATCACCGTCTTGTTGCCTACGCCGCCCAGGGTCAGGCCCTGAATTTCGTTGCCGGTGCCCAGTGCGGTGCCGGAGTAGAGAATTTTCACGTAGCGGATCACGCCGGAGCTGTCCTGGTCGTTGAAGGTGCCGTCAGGGTTGGCGCCGTAGTTGTTGCGCGGGTCGCCGGCGGGAATGCCTTCAATGGCTTTTTCGCCCGGGACCGTATTGAGCTGCGAGTTGCCCAGCACGATCACACCGCCCCAAAGGCCGCCTTTCTCGTCCAGATCGAAGGGGTCCGTCAGGTCGTCCAGCACCGAAGTAAAGGTAATCGGAGCTGCTTTCGTGCCATTGGCGATGATCCGGGCGCCGCGGGAAATGATCAGGGCGGAAGCGTTCGCACCGGTTCCGGTATCGGCCTTGATGACCGTGCCGGGCTCGATGGTCAGCGTCTGGCCGGGGTTCACATACACGAACCCGTCGAGACGGTACACCGTGTCCTTGTCCAGGGTGATGGTTCCGGTGCCAGCAGCGCTGCTGGTGAGCACTTTTACTGGTTGAGCCATCAGACCGGCTGTGCCTGCGGCGAGGCAAAGTGCCAGGGTAAGTTTCTTCATCATAGAAGGTATTGAAAGGTGAATAACTCACAGCAAACAGACTACGGGCAGATTACCGCATTGTTAAGAGCCGGTGAAGATTCTGCAAAATATGGCGGCTCCGCCGTGCGCAGCTTGCGCGCACGCAGCGGAGCCGCTGAAAATCAAAGCTTTACCGTGACACCGACCGAGTAGGAACGGCCCAGGCGGAAATTCTGGAAGAGATATTCCACCCCTTTGTATTCGTAGGTCTGCTTGTACTCGGGGTTCAGGAGGTTGTTGGCGCGCAGGCGGATGCTGACGTTGTCGCCGATCGATTTGCCGACGGAGAGGTTCAGCAGGCCGCGCGGCTGCTCGTACACATCCGGGCTCACACCGCCCACCACCGAGATCCGGGGGCCGAAGACGTTGTAGTTCAGGCTCACCTGCAGGCCGGTCTTCTCTTTGTCGAGGTAGGCGATTTCCGCATTGGCGGCAAAGGGCGACTGGCCGAACATCGGGCGCTGATTGGGGCGCTCGGGGTCGATGGCCACAATCTGGGCGTATTCGACGGGGTCGATGTTGATCAGCGAGCGCACCAGCGAGAGGTTGCCGCCCACTTCCAGATTTTCGAGCGCGTCTGCGACGAATGCGAAGTTTTTCTTGAACTCCAGCTCCAGGCCGTAGGTGTTGGCTGCGCTGATGTTGCGGTAGCGGAACTGCGGGTTGACCACGAGCGGGTCATACACCTTCTCGATGGGGTTGGCGAAGTACTTGTAGAATACGCTGACCGAGATCAGCTCCTTCGGCGTAAAGAACCATTCCCAGCGGAGGTCGGCGTTGTCGATGAGGGTCCGCTGCAGGTTCGGATCGCCGATGAGCACGAAGTCGCCGGCGAAGTCGAAGGACTCGAAGGGGGAGAATTCGCGGAAAGAGGGGCGGGCCAGCGTGCGGGCGTAGCCTGCGCGGAGGTTCATGTTTTCCTTGATCGCGTAGATCAGGTTGGCGACCGGCAGAATATCGGCTTCGTCCAGCGTACCAGGCTGCACCGTGGGATCCTGCGATACGATGGTAGCCGAGGTGGTCTCAAACCGCACGCCGGTGATCAGGCGCAGGCGGGCCATGAGCGGCAGCTCCGTCATGAGGTAGGCGGCCCAGATGTCCTGCTCGCCCGTGTACTGGTTGCGGTCGGAGAAGAACTCCTGGTAGATATTGCCCAGACGGTAGCGGGGAACCCCCAGGGTATCGACGCGCACGACGCCCAGATTCTCCTGCGCCAGGAAGGCTTCGATGTCGCCGCGGTACGGCGTAGCTGCCTCGCGGGTGTAGAGCGGATACTGCGCCTCGGTGAAGTCGCGGGTCCGGCGGTTGTAGGCACCGCCGAACTTCAGCTTGCTGTCGAAGCCATTCCACTGCTTGAAGGGCAGCTCGAAGTTCAGCTTGGCATCCAGGAAGTTTTCGCCGAGGGTGCGGTAGAAATGAGCAGGGTTAGGATACGCGCCGAGGCGGATGGAGTAATCGCGCCCGATGATATTGCCCTCGTCGTCGAGGATCTCGGAGTAGTCGTTGGAGAAATAGCGCAGATCCGGCTCGTCCTGGCTGGAGGTGGCATACGAGGCGATCCAGTCGGCCTTCAGCTTGCCGAAGGTGTGGCCGGCCTGGAACTGGTAGGCATTCAGGGAGCGCTCCACGAAGTTGATCACGCGGGTTTCGAGCACGCGGTCGGCGCCTTCCGCCACGAAGAGGCCCTCCATGTAGCGGGCGGTATTGGTGCCGCTCTGGTTGCGCATGTAGTTGAAGCTGAATTTGTGGTTCTTCAGCTTGTAGGAGATCTTGATCAGGCCGCCCCAGAGCACATCCTGCTGGCCCATGCGGGAGGCCAGGGTCAGGCGCGGGGTCAGGTTGGGGTCGATCTGGCCGGAGGCGGCATCGCTGGCGTTGTAGTAGCGGCCCACGAAGCCATCGTTGTAGGCGGTAAACTCGCTGCGGTAGGACAGGCTGGCCACGAAGCCGAAGGCGTTGCCGAAGAGCGTGTACTGGTTGCCGATGGAGAACTGGTAGTTCTGATCGATGCCGGAATTGCCGTCCACGGGCGCCAGGCCGGTCCTGAAGGACTTGGTGAAGCGGTCGATGGTGTAGTTCCGGGCCGAGTCGCGGTTGTCGCCGGGCGAGGGCACCTTGCCGGTCAGCTCCCGGGCCACGTCGGGCAGGGCACGGGTGCCGTCGTCGATGCCCAGCCAGTCGGTTTTGCCTTTTTCGGGCGAGGTCAGGAAGTCGTCGCGCAGGTTGGACTGGGGATTGTAGCTGAGGCTGGCCGAAAAGTTCAGCGTCAGGCGGTCGGGGTAGTCCTTGGTGCGCACATCCACGAGGCCGCCGGTAAAGGAGCCGGGCAGGTCGGGGGTAAAGTTCTTATAGACAATGACGTTGTCGATCAGGTTGGACGGGAAGATGTCCATCTGCACCGCGTTCTGGTTGGGGTCCAGGCTGGGGATTTCGGCGCCGTTGAGGGTGGTCTTGCTGTAGCGGTCGCCGAGGCCCCGCACATACACGTATTTGCCTTCGGTGACGGTGACGCCCACGATGCGCTGCACCGCGCCCGCCACGTTGTTGTCGCCGGTGCGCTGCACGAGGTCGAAGGAGACGCCGTCGATGGCGTTGATGGCGTTGCGCTTGCGGTTGTAAAGGGTCACGGTGGAGGCCTCGCTGCGGGTCGCCGTAATTTCGACGGCCATTTCCTCGTTGGCGCGGGTCTCTTCGAGCAGCAGCGTTTCGTTGTACACGACGCCGCCGTTTTCGACCGCCACCCCGGAAATGGTATCGTTGAGGTAGGAGATGTAGGAAATAATCAGGCTGTAGCTGCCGGCGGCGGCTTTGATGGTGTAGGCGCCTTCGAGGTCGGTGTAAGCGCCGCCCTTGATCGTGCCGGCGGCATCCACGAGGCGGATCGTAGCGCCCAGCAGCACCTCGCCGGTGGTGCCGTCCACGACTTTGCCGCGGATGGTGCCTTGCGCAGCAGCGGTGAGGCCGCACAGCATCAGGCCGCACAGCAGGGTGAGGTGAGCAACCAGGAGTCTCATTTGGCTCATACGGAATGCGTTTGATGACTGGAATTCCAGGGGGCTTTGTGGGTATATGGAATTCCCGGTGCAAAGCACGTTTCCGCATGTAAAGAAAATCGGCTTCCAGTATTACGAAATTGTTAAGACGTTTAAGCCAAGATTAAGCACAGATGTACATCCGTTCATCTGAAAGCCCTGCCGCAGTCTGCCTGCCGGGATTGTATTTTTTCCGCCGTCCGTTCGTTATACCCTCTGATCCCGTTCCCCGCAATCGCATCCTGTTCACATGATCCGGAAACTACTCTTTCTGCTGAGCGCCTGGGCGCTGCTGGCCGTCCCCCTCCGGCAAAGCCGTGCCCAGGTCAATGCCCGCACCGCAGTGCCGGCGGAGCCTGCCGCCCGGATGGCCGAGGCCGCGCAGCGCAAGGCCCAGCTGGAGCAGCGCTCGGCGGAGCTGCTCCGCCAATGGCAGCAGGGCAGCCGCAGCCCGGCCCTCCGGGCCGACATCCAGGCCTCGCTCTACGCCCTCTTCGACCTCGGCGTCGAGCAGAAGATGGCCGAGGCCGCCGACCTCCGCGCACAGCTCCGCACCCTCGAAGCCGATCCCGGCCTCAGCACCGAAACCGGCAAGATCCAGACCCTCAAAGCTGCGCTGGTGCAGGTGGAGGCGGCCCTCCAGCAGCGCCGCGACAACCGCGATCTCATCGTGCAGCGCCGCCTGCGCGACCTGCTCGGCGAGTAGGCCGCCTGCAGGTCATTTGCCCCGGCCTTCCACAATTACAATAAAGGTGTACAGCAGGATCTTCAGGTCCAGCCCCAGCGACATGTTCTCCAGATACAGAATGTCGAATTTGAGCCGCTCCACCATCTGCTCCACCGTGGAGGCGTAGCCATATTTGACCTGCCCCCAGGAGGTGATGCCCGGCCGCACCTTGTGCAGGTGCCGGTAGTGCGGCGCCACCCGCAGGATCTGGTCGATGTAGTACTGCCGCTCCGGCCGGGGGCCTACAATGCTCATTTCGCCTTTGAGCACGTTCCAGAACTGCGGCAGCTCGTCGAGGCGCAGCTTGCGCAGCCAGCGGCCCACCCCGGTCACGCGCGGGTCGTGGTCGCTCGACAGGGCCGGACCCGCCTGCTCGGCATCGGTGCGCATGGAGCGGAACTTGTAGATCCAGAAGGGCTTGCCGTAGCGCCCGATGCGCTGCTGCCGGAAAAATACCGGCCCCTCCGAATCCAGCCGGATCAGCACCGCCAGCGTCAGGTACACCGGCGAGAGCAGCAGCAGCGCAGCCAGGGAGGCCGCCACATCGAAAGCGCGTTTGCCCACCTCCTCCCAGGGGCGCATGATCTTCGGAAATACCTCGATCAGCGGCGAGCCCAGGATGTGCGACACCTTCACGCTGCCCGTGATGTAGTCGTAGATGCCCGGCACGATGCGGATGTTCACGTTCGTCCGCTCGCACTGCTCGATGACGCGCTCCACCTCGGCGGCTTCGCCAGGCTCCAGCGCAATGATCACATCCTCGATGCGCCGGCTCCGGATGATCTCCTCCAGCCGGGAGGCTTCGCCCAGGTGCTTGAGCTTGCCCCGGAAGAGCGAGTCCTGCACGCCGTTGAGCGAGACATAGCCTTTAAATAAATAGCCCAGCGGGCGGCGGTTGTACTCCAGCTCGCGGTAGATCTTCCAGGCCTGCTCGCGGCTGCCCACCAGCACCGTGGGAAAGCCCAGCTTCCGGCGGCGGATGCGGATGTTGGTGCGGGTGGTGATGACCAGGCGCGTCAGCGCCACGGCCAGAAACTGCGAGACGAAGTAAATGCCCAGCAGCCTGCGCTGGAGCGAAGGGTTTTCGGGCGGGACAGGATCGTCGAGGAAAATGAGAAAGAAGATGATCAGCACCCCGCCGAGGGTAAATTTGAAGGTCTGGTTCAGCTCGTGCAGGCGCGAGCGGCGGAACGGGTTGCCGTAGAGGCCAGCCAGCGCGTAGAGGATGAGCCAGTAGCCGCTGATGACGGCAGCATTGATGAACTGCTGGGGGTCGAGCCGGCCGAGCCCTTCGAGGGTTTCGCGCCGGAAAAAGACAAAGGCCAGCCATACCAGATAGCTCGCCGTAAAGTCGGCGGCGAGGTAGGCCAGTTGCTGGAGCCATTTCCGGATCATGATCTGAAATGGACGATGCGGATGCGGTCGAAAAACAGGGTGCCCTCGCGGCCCTGGCCGGTGGTGGCGCTGCGGCTGCTCGCCCGCAGAAAGGGCTTGAAGACCGCCGCCGCAGGCAGGGTGCGGATCTGCTCGTTGATATGAAAATAGGCGATATTCCACTGATTTTCAGCCGGAAAGAAGGCCTGTGTCGGCAGCTCTCCTGCGGTGCTGCCGCTGCGGTAGTAGAGGCCTGCCGTGAAGGGCAGGTCGCCCCGGTAGGCTACTTCGAGGTACACGTCATTGTTGCCGCTCTGCGGCAGCGGCAGGAAGTCGGCCCCGATGGCCTCGAACTCGAAGCGCTCGTTCGTAAAGTCGATCTGCGCGCAGAAGAGCCCCTGGAAGGGCTGCACATCGGTCAGCCGCAGCCAGGTGGTGCTGGCATTGCTGAACAGCGGCTCGAAGGAGATCGAGGCGCCTTCGAAATCCTCCTTGAGCGGCCAGGCCAGCACGGTGTCGGGGTAGTAGACGAAGTCCAGCGCAGGCCGCAGGGTATCGAGCAGGGGCAGCGCGCCGAGGTCCAGGCTGACGGGCTGCCAGAAGGGGTAGCGCGAACGCACGGCCGACTGGCCGTTTTCGAAGATGCCGCCGCTGAATGTCAGGCGGTTATCGGTTTCTGCCGGCAGCAGCGGCACCACACTCGGCAGGCGGTACACGCCAAAGAGGGCCGAGTTGTGGTCCACCCACACATCCTTGATGCCGGCGGACGAGCGGCCGCTGCCGTCGTCGGTCTGCACGGCGGCGCCCGCCATCCGGATATAGACCGGCAGGGGTTCCGCCGGATCGAGCCACTTGCAGCCTCCTGCTGCGAGCGCGAGCGCCATCATCGCCATCCGGATCTTCATCATGCGCAAGCGGTTTCTGAATCGGTCATCAGCCTGCAAATATACAGATGCCGCGCCAGCGAACAAGGTACTGGCGGAGTACCCTCGCGTCAGCAGGACACCAGCAGCCGGTATATTCCCTGCTTGCTTTCCGGATGCCATACAGCGCTCAAGCACCTCCATATGCAGACGATCGCCATGCACTTGGCGAGCAGACAGCAGCGTACCGGCGATCTTTCGCGATCATTGTATGATACGCCACGGGCTGCATGCAGCCCATAGGATCGTCCCGCATCGATATGAAGCATGCACTGCTAATCATCGCAAGCTGTATGGGCTGGATCTGTAGTCAAGGACAGCCGCTTGCATATGAGCTGGTTATTGATAATATCTCCATCGTCGACGCCGTACGGCAGGAGATACGTCACCATCAGCGCATTTATATACGGGATGCAGCCATCGCCCGGATTGAGTCCGCGCAGCTGAATCTGCAGACGGTTCCGGACACCATCATCGATGGCACAGGCAAGTATATCATACCGGGCTTTTGGGATATGCATGTGCACGTGTGCTGGAAAGATCATCTCGATGAGTCCGTTTTCCCGGTCTTGCTCTCGTACGGAATCACGGGGGTCAGAGACATGGGCGGCAGTGCGGACATCCTGAACCGGTTCAAGCAGCAGCTGCGGGATCACCCCGCTTCAGGCCCTGTTCTGCTGGGCCCTGGACCGATACTCGACGGAGACCCGCCTGTACAACCGGATTTCAGCGCAGCATTGAGCATGCGCACGGTCCGGCGCGTGCTGGATAGCCTGCATGACCTGGGGGTCGACTTCTTCAAGGTGTACTCCCTCCTGCCCCAGGATGTGCTGGAGGAAATTGCCGCGTATTCGAAGGAACGGCACATTCCCTTCGCAGGCCACATCTCGGAATATGTAAGCCCGGAGGAAGCCGTAGCAGCCGGACAGGCAAGTATCGAGCACCTGAATGGCATCGAGTATCTCCAGAAGGACAGCCTGAAGCTGCAATCCTTCCTGCGTGCAGCGGCAGCCGGCGGCAGCTGGGTTTGCCCCACCCTGATTGTGTATAAACGGAAGCAGGAACTGGCAGCAGGGAAGTATGCGTACCATCCATTGTATGAAGGATTGGACCCCGCCCTGAAACTCGAATGGGAGCAAACCAGAATCAGCAGACAGCAGCGCCCGCTGAGCGTTTCGGATATAGCACAGGCTGAAACGCGGTACGAGAGCCGGAAAAAACTGGTCAAGGACTTGTTCGATGCGGGGATTCCCCTGCTGACGGGAAGCGATTTTGCCGGAATGCCCTTTGTCTACCCGGGATACAGCCTGCATGAGGAAATGGCTGCACTGCAAAGCGCTGGCATTCCGCCATTTGAAATTCTGAAAATGGCAGTTTACAACCCTGCGGTATTCCTCGGAGCGGAGGATCGGTATGGGACGATCGAGGCGGGAAAAACCGCAGATCTGGTCATCCTGGACCAGAATCCGGCTGAGGACATCACACATGCATCGGACATCAGCCTGGTGATCAAGTCGGGAAAACTGGTGCGGAAGTAATAAGGTACTGGCTGAGTACCCTCCGGAGCCGCGCCCGCAGGGCTGCAGGCGCTCCGCATTTCCCCCGGAAAACTTCTATCTTTGCCGCATGTGGGATACCCTCCTTCAGGCGCTCGGCAGCCGCATGTTCTGGGCCTATGCCTCCATCCCGGCGGTCAGCGCCGTGGTGGGATGGTTTACCAATGTGGTTGCCTTGCGGATGACCTTTTATCCGCTGGAATTCCAGGGCATCCGGCCCTGGCTGGGCTGGCAGGGCATTATCCCGTCCAAGGCAGGCGTCATGGCCGGCAAGGCCGTGGACCTGCTCACGCAGCGGCTGATCACCATCGAAGACCGTTTCGAGCAGATCGAACCGGAGCGGGTGGCCGAGGAAATGGAGCCCGCCCTCAACCGCCTGTCCCGGCAGATTATCAGCGAAACCCTTGAAAATCAAGCCCCTTTAGTCTGGGAAAATCTGCCCTCCGCCGTCAGGCAGCGGATCTTCCAGCGCGTGGAGGAGGATGTGCCGGTGGTGGTCGCCCATATCATGGAAGAAATCAAGTCCAACATCACCGACCTCTTCGACCTGCGGACGATGGTGGTGGAGGCGCTGGAGAACAACAAAGAGCTGCTCAACCAGATCTTCCTGCGCGTAGGCGCCAAGGAGTTCCGCTTCATCGAGCTCTCCGGGCTGTATTTCGGCCTGATCTTCGGTATTCCGCAGGTGCTCATCGTCTGGGGCATGGACCGCATGGGCTGGGGATCGGGCTGGACGCTGCCCGTGGCGGGCCTCATCGTGGGCTGGGCCACGAATGCCCTGGCCCTGAAGATGATTTTCGAACCGCTGCGGCCGCGCAGGTTCGGGCCGGCGGAGTTTCAGGGCCTGTTCATCAAACGCCAGATGGAGGTCTCTGCCGAATACGCCGCCATCGTCGCCTCGCGCATCCTGACCTCCCGCAACATCTTCGAGCGGCTCATTTCCGGACCGGCCTCCGACCGGATCTCGGTGATGATCCAGACCCACGTCAAGCAGGCCGTGGACAACGTGGCGGGCTTTTCCAAGCCGATCTTTCAGCTCACCCAGGGCGCCAGCGCATTCGTCACCATCCGCAACACCATTGCCCGGCGCTTCGTGGAGGAGCTGCCCCACTCCATCCGGCATATCTTTGCCTACGCCGAGCAGGCGCTCGACATCGAGCACACGCTCTGCGCACGCATGCAAAGCCTTCCCCCTGAGCAGTTTGTGGGCTTTCTGCGCCCGGTGTTCCAGGAGGACGAATGGAAGCTGATTCTCGTAGGCGCCGTGCTGGGGCTGGCGGCGGGCTTCGTGCAGTGGGCTTTCGTGTTCGGGATGTGAAGCCCCCGGCAGGCGCTTCGGGGCTATGCCAATCAAAACGCCGCAGACCGGAGTCTGCGGCGCGTTTCAGGGCGATACTGCAGGGAAATCAGGAAGCGAGGACTTGGAAAGTGCCGTCAGAATGACTGGCGGAGGGTGATGCCATACGTTCTGGGATCGCCGAGCACCGCCGCATAATGGCCTGCGTTGCCGGCGCCGGGCAGGAGCTGCTCGAAGTATTCCGCGTCCAGCAGATTCCGGCCCCAGAAGAACACCGTCAGTCCCTTGGGCGAACGGAAGCCCAGGCGGCCGTTGAGCAGCGCATAGCCGTCGATATTGAGGTACTGGGAAGGGGAAGGGCTCGACGAAAAGGAGGAACGGTAGTAGCTGTCGGCGGCGATGAAGAAATCCCCTTCCTGGCCGAGCAGCTTGCCCTTGCCGGTCCACTCGCCGCCGGCAGAGGCAGCCCAGGGCGAAATGCCGGGAAGCTGGCCGCCGGAAACGTCCTTGAACGTCGGGCCGCCCGTTTCCTCCAGCGGAGGCGGCGCATTGGTGAAGGATACGTAGATGCCTTCCGTATACGCCAGCGATCCGTACAGGGTCAGCGACTCGCCGATCCGGGCACGGGCATCGAGTTCGGCGCCGCGAACCCGGATCTCTTCGGCATTGGCCAGATAGCCGCGGTTGACCGCCAGATCAGGCGCCTGCACCAGGGTCTGGTAATCGCGGACGCTGGTCTGGTATACGGTCAGGTTCAGCATAGTGCCCACCACCGGCACCGTCTTGATGCCAAGCTCCACATGCTGCACGCGCTCCGGCCGGATCACGGCCAGCTCCACCATCGGCTCGCCGCCGGAGACCGGCAGGCCGCCCAGGTTCAGGCCCACCGGCTTGAAGCCGGTCGAATAGGTGGCGAAAGCATTCAGGCGCTTGCCAGGCTTGTAGGCGAGCGTTACCTGGCCCGACAGGTTGGTGTCTTCGATGTCTGCGGTGAAGGACTGGTTGCTGTACACCGAGCGCTTGAGCGCCAGCAGCGCCGGATCGCTGGTCTGGAGCCCGCCGTAGGCTTCGCGGCGGAAATCCACCGTTTTCTCATCGTAGTTGAGCCGGATGCCGGAGAGCAGGTGCAGCTGCTCCAGAATCCTGAGATCGGCCTGGCCGAAGGCGGCCCCGCTGAAGTTGCGGAAGCTGGGATAGGTCTTCAGGCCGTATCCGTCCAGCAGCCCCGGAGTCTGCCAGAGCGGGCTGGTGGAATTCTGCGAAAACCGCCATTGGTCGCGCCCGGCTTCTTCAGTATGGGCGCTGTCCGCGTCGAGGGTCTGGTAAAAGGCAAACAGGCCCAGTACCCCGCTCAGGCGGCCATCGAAAAAGGAGCCGGCATAGCGGATCTCCTGCGACCATTGCTCGTGGCGGGAAGGTGCCTGCGAAAGGGCCAGGCCCTGCAGACCCGTGAAATCGCGGTCATTGGAAGGGTCCCAGTTCCAGTAGCGCCATGCGCTGGTGGAGGTCAGGGTGCCAGGCCCCAGCTCGATGTCGATATTGACCGAAGCGCCGCCCAGATCCTGGTTGGAACGCCAGGGGGTGTCGTGATCTACCAGCCGGTCGAAGGGGTTGCGGCTGGGCAGGGTGTAATCGAGGTCGGCAATAATCTGCTCGAACTGCCGGTAGGCAGGCCGCAGCGTCGGCGCCACGCCGGCAAACACCTGGGCGTAGCCTTCCGGACGCTGGCGCGTCAGGTCCGCAGCCGCCAGGATGGCAATCTTGCTCGCAGGCGTATACAGCAGCTGCCCGCGCAGCCCCAGGTTGTTGAGATCATTGACATCGTCCTGGGCGGCCGTGTTGTACAGCAGGCCGTCGCGCTGGGTGCCGGAGAAGGAAAAGCGTGCCGCCAGATTCTTGGTCAGCGGGCCTGTGACCGAGCCCCGCGCCTGGATGAAGCCGTAGTTGCCGTAGCTGGCCTCGAAGGTCGAATTCCGGATAAAGCTCGGCCGGCGGGTCGTGACATTGAAGGCGCCGGCCGTGGTGTTTTTGCCGAACAGCGTGCCCTGCGGGCCGCGCAGCACTTCGATCTGCTCCACATCAATGAAGTCCAGCGTCGTGGCCGCCGGACGGGCAAAATATACCCCATCCACATAAAACCCGACGCCCGGATCAATGCCGTCGTTCGTGAGCCCGAAGGTCGTGCCCAGGCCCCGGATGCTGAGGCCCGTATTGCGGGGGTTCGAAGAGTACAGCTGCACTGTCGGGATCAGCTCCTTGAGGCGGTTGACATTGAATGCCCCGGCATCCTCCGCCTGTGCGCCTGCAACCACGGAAATCGGAATCGGCACATCCTGCGCGATCTCCTTCCGGCGGCGGGAGGTGATGATCACCGACATCAGATCGTCGCTGATCAGCGTGATTTCCAGGGGCTTGGCAGGCAGCTCCGTAATCTGGATCTCCTGGCTTTGATAACTGACAAAGCGCACCAGCAGGGTGAAGGGCAGCTGGGCGGGAGTTTTGATGGCGAATGCGCCTGTGGTATCGGCAGCAGCAAACAGATTGGCGTCTTTGATAATCACCGTTGCGCCCATCAGCGGATCGCCCATCTCATCCCGGATGATGCCGCGCAGCAGCGTTTGGCCGAATGCGGCAGGCAGCCCGAGCAGAAGCAATAAGAACAGCAGCGGAAAGCGTTTCATGCGGATCAGGTGTTAGGTTACCGGCACAATATTACACACTAAATCTGTATAATCTACCAATTTAGTATACAAATATTTTCAACGGTTCCATCTCCAGCCCGAACTGCATTCCGGACCGGCTCAACGGAGGAGCCCGAGCAGGGTCTTATTCCTCCTCCCAGCTCGCCAGGGCCAGGCGCAGCTGATCGAAGGGAATTTCCTCCTCCAATGCCTCAAACAGGGGCCGGATGGGGTCGGAGGGCTTCATTTTCAGGCGTTTGGCCGTGTTCAGAATCCGCTCCCGGAGCCCGGCGTCGATGAGCGGCGTCAGGCGGATGGGTTCGCCTTCGTCGCGGAGCCAGGCCAGATGGTTCACGATCGTGGAGGCACTCAGCTTGCGCTCCAGCGCGATTTCCTCCAGGCTCGCCCCCTTCCGGAAGGCTGCCAGGGTCTGGATATAGGTGCGGTGCCGGATTGCCGGGGCCGGGCCTTCCGCCGGCTCGGCCAGGGCGGCCTCGCGCAGCTCGTCCAGCAGCAGCTGCCCCAGGCGCGCCATGCGCTCCTGGCCCATGCCGCTGATTTCGGCCAGCTGCTTGCGGGTGAGGGGCTTCTTCGCGGTCAGTTCGGCCAGGGTGGCATCGTTGAACACCACATACGCGGGCACATTCCACTCGGCGGCCAGGCGGGTGCGCAGGGTGCGGAGCCGGGTTTCCAGCCCGGCGGCAAAGCGCTGGGCAGGCGTCAGCTCCACGGCAGGCTCGGCTTTTTTGCGCGGCTCCGGCGTCTGGTAGGCCTCGTGCTTGACCAGCATCACCGTCCGCTGGCCGCGCAGCACTTCGAGCGAGGCTGCATTGAGCCGGAAGGCATGCCCCTGGTCGTAGGCAATGTCCACCAGGCCGGAGTTGAGCATCTGGAGCAGGTAGTCGATCCAGTCGGCTTCGCGGATCTCGCGGGCCGTGCCGAAGGTTTTGATCTGATCGTAGCCCAGCTTGAGGAGCTGCTGGTTGCGCGAGCCGCGCAGGATGTCGGTCAGCATGCCCATCGCCACCTGCTCCTGGGTGCGGGCGATGGCGGAGAGGGCTTTCTGGGCCAGGATGGTGCCGTCGAAGCGCTGCGGCGGGTGGGTGCAGACGTCGCAGTTGCCGCAGTCGCGGTCCAGGGACTCGTTGAAATAGCTCAGCAGCACGCGCCGCCGGCAGATGGCTGCCTCGGCGTACTGCCGCATGCGGTCGAGCTTGGCTTCCTGCAGCTCCTTCAGCTCCGGCTCCAGCGCCGAGTCGGCGATGAGGGTGCGCCGGGTGATCACGTCGCCGAAGCTGTAGAACAGCAGCGTATCGCTGGGCAGGCCGTCGCGTCCGGCGCGTCCGATTTCCTGGTAGTAGCTTTCCACATTGCCCGGCAGGTTGTAGTGGATGATCCAGCGGATATTGGGCTTGTCGATGCCCATGCCGAAGGCGATGGTGGCCGTCATGACCTGGATCTGGTCGCGGGTAAAGGCATCCTGCGTGGCGCGGCGGTAGGCGGCGTCCATGCCGGCGTGGTAATGCCGGGCGGAGATGCCGTCCTGGACGAGCTTGGCTGCCAGGTCCTCGGTGCTGGCGCGGCTGAGGCAGTAGATGATGCCCGGCTGTCCGGGGCGCTGGCGGACAAATTCGAGGATGGTTTTGATGCGGTTGCGGCCCGGCAGCACCTGGAGGGAGAGGTTGGGCCGGTCGAAGGAGGCGAGGAACACCTGCGCATCGGGAATGGCGAGCTGCCGGAGGATGTCGCTCCGCGTGAGCTTGTCGGCGGTAGCCGTCAGGGCCAGGACCGGCACCCCGGGAAAGCGGGACTTCAGCGTATGCAGCTGCGTGTACTCCGGGCGGAAATCATGCCCCCAGAAGGAGATGCAGTGCGATTCATCCACGGCAAACAGGCTGACCTTCACCGCCTCCAGAAAGCTGAAGAAGCCCTGGCTGAGCAGTTTTTCGGGCGAAACGTAGAGCAGGCGGATCTTGCCCTGCATGCAGGCTTCGGAGACGGCTTCCTGCTGCTTGTACGTGATGGAGCTGTTGAGAAATGCAGCGGGAATGCCCACGGCGTCGAGGGCGCGCACCTGGTCCTGCATCAGGGCGATCAGGGGCGAGACGACCACCGTCATGCCCGGCAGGAGCATGGCGGGCGTCTGAAAGCAGATCGATTTGCCGCCGCCGGTGGGCATGATGACCAGGGCGTCGCGCCCGGCGAGCACGGTGTCGATGATTTCGGCCTGGAGGGGGCGGAATCGGCTGTAGCCGAAATACTGTTTGAGGACGTCTTCCTTGGTCATGAAGCTGGAGATCGGGGAGGCTAAAGTACGGATTTCCGGACAAAGCTGCCAGCCCGTCTGCACATATGCTGATTTGTTTCAGAGCCGCCGGGGGTCTGTAATGCCGGCGGCGAGACGCTGCGCGATCCGGAGGGAGCGCTGGATGCGGCTGCCGGGGGTGCGGAGCTGCTGCACGAGGTACAGGATGCTGCGGCGGCGCCCGGGGCTGAGGGCGGCAAAGGCTGCTGCCGCAGCCGGGTCGCTTTCCAGCACGGCATCAAATTCCGGCGGCACGTCGAACTGGTGCTCGCTGGCATCGGCCTCGAAGACAATTTCCACCAGGCTGCCTTCCTGCAGCCCGGCCTGCCCGCGGACCCGCTTGCCAAGGTTGACATAAAAGCCGCCTTCAGCCTTGGGCATCAGGGCACAGGAAAAGGCTATGCCGCCAGGCAGGACCGCACGCATCCGTCCGCCGGGAAAGCGGGCCAGCAGGGCTTCCCCTTCCTCCGCAGGAATCCGGATATAGTGCATCCCGCTTCCAAACCGCTCCAGGAGGTAGCTCATACGCTGCAACAACAGCCAAAACGCCGAAAGGTTGCGGGAGGCTGCATCCGTACACGCCTGCGGATCAGCCGCTAGCGCAGCAGTTCGGGCGGCTCTGGCACGCCATTTGTCAAGTATTCCCAAAGCTGCGATATTTCCGGCGTGATATGGAACCGGCTCTCCTCCGTGGCGGCAGGCTCATCGGCCGGCCTGCGGCGCTATCTGGGCAATACCGCCTGGCTGGTAGGCGCGAAGCTGCTCCAGATGGGCGTCACGTTCTGGATCACGGCCTGGGTAGGGCGCTACCTGGAGCCGAAGCAGTTTGGCGTGTGGTCCTATGCGCAGAGCTACGGGCAGCTGCTGCTGCACATCGCCAGCCTGGGCATGGAGGCGGTGGCGGTGCGGCAGCTTGTAGAGTCGCCGGCCTCGCACAACCGCATTCTCGGCACCGCCCTGGCGCTGCGCACCCTGTCGGCGCTGCTGACGCTGGCGCTGCTGTACCTGATCCAGTTTGTTGTGCCGCACGACCGGGATACGGAGCTGCTCATCTGGCTGGTGACCGGCAGCGGGGTGATTATTTCGCTGGAAGTCTTCGAGTACCGCTTTCTGAGCCAGGCCAGTTCGCGGGACGTAGCCATAGCCCGCTTCATCGGGGTGGTGCTCTTTGCGGGGCTTCAGCTGGCGCTGGTGCTGCTGGAGGCCCCGCTGATCGCCTTCGGATGGGCATTCGTCTGCAAGCACCTGTTTGTCGGGATCGCGCTGATGACAGCCTACATCCGCATCCACGGCAGGCCCCGCTGGCAGGCCGACCGTCCGGGGGTCCGGCAGCTGTTTCTGGAGACCTGGCCGCTGGCGCTTTCGGGACTCGTGGTGCTGCTGTATATGAAAACAGATCAGATCATGCTGCGCTGGCTGCTCGATGAGCAGGCAGTAGGCTACTACAGCGCAGCGCTCCGGTTCACGGAAATCTGGTACTTTCTGGCGCCGATGGTGACCAGCGCGCTGTTTCCGGCCATTGTAGCCGCCCGGCAGAAGAGCCAGGCGCTCTACCGGGAGCGCCTCCAGCAGTTTTATTCGCTGGTGGTGTGGGTAGCGCTCGCCATTGCCGTGCCGATCAGCCTGCTGGGGCCCTGGCTGCTGCAGCTGCCGTTTCTGTACGGCCCTTCCTATGCGCCCGCAGGCAATGTGCTGCTGATCCACATCTGGACCCTCGTATTTGTGATGCTGGATGCCGCAGGCGGGCGTCAGCTGGTAGCAGAAAATCTCCAGCGGCTCACCCTGCCGCGCGCGGTTTTCGGGGCTGTCATGAATATCGGGCTCAATTTTGTTTTTATTCCGCGCTGGGGCATCGAAGGCGCTGCCTGGGCAACGCTCATTTCCCAGATCTGCGCCTCATATCTCGGCTTTGTATTCGATGCGCGGACGCGCGGCATTTTCCGGATGCAGAGCACGGCGCTGCTGGTATGGCCCGGGTACGCGCTGCGCAGAAAACCCGGCAGCCGCCCGGACTGATCCCGGCTCCCGGGCTGCGCACCCGCTCCGCTTTCCCCGGCCGCCGGCTTTTTTTAGCCGCAAGAAACGCAAAGCAAAAAGTCCCGGCGAAGCCCGTCTCACTACTCCATACACACTACGCACTACCCCCAAGCCAGTCTTCCGACTTGATACTTCATACTTAATACCCCAAAAACCCGGCGCAGCCCGTCTCACTACTCCGTACACACTACGCACTACCCCCAAGCCAGTCTTCCGACTTGATACTTGCTACTTGATACCCCCAAAAGCCCCGGCGCAGCCCGTCTCACTACTCCATACACACTACGCACTACCCCCAAGCCAGTCTTCCGACTTGATACTTGCTACTTGATACCCCCAAAACCCGGCGCAGCCCTTCTCACTACCCAATACACACTACGCACTACCCCCTTGCTACTCCCCGCTTTCTGCGTACCTTTACCCCCGAATCCTTTAATCCCATACGGCCATGATGGTCAAGGAACCGCGCGTGGCGCACCGCTATGAAGCGCCTGATTACTACCTGCTCGACGACCTCCTGACGGACGAATACAAGCTCATCCGCCAGTCGGTCCGCGACTGGATCAACGAAAAAATCACCCCCTACATCAACGACTGGGCGCAGCAGAACCACTGCCCCTCCGATCTGGTGCAGGAAATGGGCGCGCTGGGCCTCTTCGGGCCTTCGCTGCCTGAAGCGTACGGCTGCCCGGGCCTCGATGAGATCGCCTACGGCGTCATCATGCAGGAAATCGAGCGCGCTGACTCCGGCATCCGCTCCATGTGCTCCGTGCAGGGCTCCCTGGTCATGTACCCCATCTACAAGTACGGCTCCGAAGCGCAGCGCCGCAAGTATCTGCCCAAGCTGGCCTCGGGCGAGCTGATGGGCTGCTTCGGCCTCACCGAACCCGACCACGGCTCCAATCCGGGCGGCATTACGACCCATTTCACCGATGAAGGGGACCATTACCTCCTCAACGGCGCCAAAACCTGGATCTCCAACTCGCCTTTTGCCGATATCGCCGTGGTATGGGCCAAAAATGAAGCCGGAAAGATCCACGGCCTGATCGTGGAGCGCGGCATGGAGGGCTTTACCACCCCCGAAATCCACAACAAGTGGTCCCTGCGGGCCTCCGCCACCGGCGAGCTGGTCTTCGACAACGTGCGCGTGCCCAAAGAAAACCTGCTGCCCAATATTTCCGGCCTCAAAGGCCCGATGGGCTGCCTGGACAAAGCCCGCTACGGCATCGCCTGGGGTGCCATCGGCGCCGCCATGGACTGCTACTCCACCGCCCTCACCTACTCCAGGGAGCGCATCCAGTTCGACAAGCCCATCGGCGCGTTCCAGCTCACCCAAAAGAAGCTGGCCGAAATGCTGACCGAAATCACCAAGATGCAGCTCCTGGCCTACCGCCTCGGCCAGCTGATGAACGAAGGCCGCGCCACCACCGCCCAGATCTCGATGGCCAAGCGCAACAACGTGGCCAGCGCCCTGCAGATCGCCCGCGAAGCGCGCCAGATCCTCGGCGGCATGGGCATCACCGGCGATTACCCCATCATGCGCCACATGATGAACCTCGAATCGGTGATTACCTACGAAGGCACCCACGACATCCACCTGCTCATCACAGGCATGGATGTGACCGGCCACAGCGCATTCCGCTGAGCTGTCCCGCTCCCGCATCGCAAGCCAGATTCCCCGGAATCTGGCTTTTCCGTTCCCCTCCCGGCCTGGACGATTTTCCGCTTTCCCCTATGACTCCTCCCCCGCCCCACCGCGCCTGGTGGAAAGAAGCCATTGTCTATCAGCTCTATCCCCGCAGCTTTCAGGACTCCAACGGCGACGGCATCGGCGACCTGCCCGGCATCCTCCGGCGGCTGGACTACCTCCAGGATCTGGGCGTTACCATGCTCTGGCTCAATCCCATCTACGCCTCGCCCCAGGACGACAACGGCTACGACATCTCCGACTATTATGCCATCGACCCGGCCTACGGCACGATGGAAGACTTCGAGCGCCTGCTCGCGGAGGCCGGCCGCCGGGGCATCCGGATCATGATGGACCTGGTGGTCAACCACAGTTCCGACGAGCATGCCTGGTTTCAGGCCTCGCGCAGCAGCCGGGAGCATCCGCTGCGCGCGTACTACATCTGGCGCCCGCCCCGCCCGGACGGCGGCCCGCCCAGCAACTGGCGCTCGTTTTTCGGCGGCAGCGCCTGGGAGTTCGACGCGCAGACCGGCGAATACTACCTCCACCTGTTTTCGAAGAAACAGCCGGACCTCAACTGGGAGCTGCCGGAGCTGCGGCAGGAAATCTACCGCATGATGCGCTGGTGGCTGGACAAAGGTCTCGGCGGATTCCGCATCGATGTGTCGCCGTTTTTGTCCAAAGACCCGGGGTTTCCGGATTTTCCGGACGATTTCAGCGGGGATCTGGCCGGGTACTACGCCAGCGGGCCGCGGATCCATGCATTTCTGCGGGAAATGAACGAGCAGGTCTTCAGCCGCTACGGCATCGCCACCGTCGGCGAAGGCGCCGGCATCCGGATGGAGGAGGCGCTCGAATACGTAGGCCAGGACCGGGGCGAACTCCAGGCGATTTTCCACTTCGACGCCATCACCCTCGACCGGGATCCGGGCGATTTCATGCGCCAGGTGCCCTATACCCTGCCGCAGCTCAAGGCAGTCTTTGCCCGCTGGGATGCGCAGCTGGCCGGCCGGGGCTGGAACAGCGTGTTCCTCGGCAACCACGACTTCCCGCGCATGCTCTCGCGCTTCGGCGATCCGGAACATTTCCGCAGCGAATCAGCCAGGCTGCTGGCTACCTTCCTGCTCTCCATGCGCGGCACCCCCTACATCTACTACGGCGACGAGATCGGCATGGTCAATGCGCCGTTTGTCTCCATCTCCGAATACCGCGACATTCAGACGCTCAATGCCTGGCGCGAGCTCGAAGCCCGCGGGGATGCAGCCGAACTGGAAGCCTTCCTGCGCATGCAGGCGCACGTATCGCGCGACCACGGCCGCACACCCATGCAGTGGGACCGCAGCCCGCAGGCCGGCTTCAGCACCGCATCGCCCTGGATCGGGGTCCATCCCGGATACCCGGCCTGCAATGCCGCAGACCAGCAGCAGGATCCGGATTCGGTGCTGGCCTATTACCGCCGCATGATCCGCCTGCGCAAGTCCATGCCCCTGCTCGCCTACGGCAGCTTTACGCTGCTGGAGCCGGAGCATCCGCAGCTCTTCGCGTATGTGCGCGCAATGGAGGCGGAGCAGGTGCTGGTGCTGCTCAACTGGTCGGGCAGGGCGATGGAGTACGAATGGCCGGCGGAGGCGGGCACGGCAGCGGAGCTGCTCATCTCCACCTATCCGGACACCCGGCCTGCGGCAGACCGGCGCCAGCGCCTCCGGCCCTGGGAAGGCATGCTGCTGCGCATGCATCCGGGCGCCTGAGCCCGGCCTGCTGTTATCCCAATGTTAAAAATTCGGCGGCAGCATGCCGCATGCATTACATTTTTTGCAATCGGGTTTCCGTCTGGGGAAAATTCGTTATCTTTAGCATTGGATTTTTCAATCCTTTTTGTCCGTATCCCATTAATCGAACGCTTGCAGGCCGGTCTTTATGGCGCGCATAGATCCATCAACGTGTAAGTTCAAGGTAGTCTATTCCACCTACCACCATGAGTACCTGGGCTATCTGATTTCTGCGCATTTCATCACAATCCTCCCAGACGGTGCGCTGAGTTTTGAGCATCAGGGTGCTCATCCGGAGAATTTGCGCGAATTCGGATCCTATCTCGACGATACGGATAAAGAGCTGATCCGGATGCTGGCGGAGATCTCGCCCCGGGAAGTGCTCAAAAAACACAAGATCAGTCCGCAGAAAGAACTCGAATTTTTCGTAAGCCGCTTCCAGGGCGAGCTGCAGAAGATTGTGCTGGCCAATATTCAGCGGCGCATTGCCGCCATCATCCCGCGTCTCGCCGGGCGGGCGGTATATGTGATGGGCAAGGACGGCTACCCGGCCAAGGAGCCGATCGAGGTGCTGGAGGAACGGGCGACCATCCTGTTTCACTTCAAGCGCACAGATGAATTCACGCGCTACTATCCCACCATCAAGCTGCAGGGCGAAATCGTCGATTTCCGCTGCCGGGGCGCGCTGCTGCTCTGCAACGACCCTGCCTGGATGCTGTTCCAGGGCAAGCTCTTCTCCTTCGAGCCGGCGGTGGACGGCAAAAAGCTCCAGCCCTTCCTGACCAAGGAGTTCCTGTTCATCCCCCGCGACAAGGAGGAAATTTTCTACAGCAAATTTGTCCCTGCGGTCATCGAGCGCTATCCCGTGTATCCGCGCGGATTCGAAATCACGGACATCGAAGCAGCGCCGCAGTTCAGCCTCCAGCTGGTCGAAACGGATCAGCGCAGCCTCTCGCTGCTGCGCAGGGTTTCCTATGGCCGCTTTGATATGCCGCTGGAGCCTGCGGGCGCCGTGCACGTGGAAGCCGACCTGAAAGCGGAGCCCATGCGCTTCTTCCGGGTCTTCCGGGACCAGGCGGCGGAAGCCCGCATCCGCCAGCTGCTCGAAGCCATCGAACCCCGCCCCGGCACGCTTACCCCCTGGGAATACCTGGACAAAGAGACTGCCCTGAGCTGGATTTCCAGGCACAAAACCTTCCTCGAAACTGAGGGCATCCGCATCCAGCAGAATGCCGCCGGCTACCGCATCCATCTCGACCAGCCGGAAATTGTGATGCAGACCACCGAATCGGGCGACTGGTTCGACATCAAGGCTACCGTCCGGATCGGGCAGTTCGAGATTCCCTTCATCCGGTTCCGGACCAACATCCTGCGGAATATCCGCGAGTACAAGCTGCCCGACGGCACGGTTGCCATCCTGCCCGAGCAGTGGTTCACGGATTACCAGCATCTGCTGGCCGTATCGGAGCCGCAGGGCGAGGATACCTTCCGCCTGCGGCGCTACCATGCGCCGCTGCTCTACTTCCCCACGCAGCAGAACGGACGCAGCCAGATGCCGGAGGCCCTGCAGAAAGCCGAGCAGCTGCCCGAGATCGAGCTGCCCGTCAGACTCCATGCCGAGCTCCGCAACTACCAGGTCCAGGGCTACAACTGGCTGCACCACATGAAATCCCAGGGCATGGGGGCCATCCTGGCCGATGACATGGGCCTTGGAAAAACGCTGCAGACCCTGACCCTCCTGCTCAAGGAATACGAGGACGGCATCCGCACGCCTTCCCTGATCATCGTGCCTACTTCGCTTGTGCACAACTGGCGCAACGAAGTGCAGAAATTCGCACCTTCGCTCCGCCTGCACCTGCATACCGGCATCGGGCGCTACCGCGATCCGGGCGTATTCGCTTACTACGACCTGATCCTCACCACCTACGGCATCGTGCGCCAGGACATCGAGATGCTGAAGGAATTTCCCTTCCATTATCTCATCCTGGACGAAAGCCAGACAATCAAAAACCCGGAGTCCAAAACCGCGCAGGCCGCCCGGCGCCTGACCGGCCGCCACCGCCTCTCGCTCACCGGCACACCGATCGAAAATACCGTCATGGACATCTGGTCCCAGATGTCCTTCCTGAACCCCGGCCTGCTCGGCAACGAGCATTTCTTCAAGGAGTTCTACGTTACCCCCATCGAAAAAGAGCAGGATGCCCGCCGTTCCGCCAAGCTCCGGCGCATCATCTATCCCTTCATCCTGCGCCGCCGCAAGCATCAGGTCGAGGAAGATCTGCCGCCCAAAGTCGAGAAGCTGCATTTCTGCGAAATGACCGAGACGCAGGCCCAGCTCTACGAAGAAGTCCGCAACACCTACCGCAACTACCTGCTGGACCTCATCAACCAGGGCACGTGGAAGCGCCACAAGCTCAACATCCTCGCCGGCCTCCAGAAGCTCCGCCAGATTGCGATTCACCCCAAAATGGTGGAGGCCGATACCTGGGGGCAGGAGGATTCGGGCAAATACCAGGAGGTCAAGCGCCTGCTGAAGCAGGTGATCGAAGGCCAGCGCTCCAAGGTGCTGATCTTCTCGCAGTTCGTCAAGATGCTTCACATCATCCGCGAGGATCTGGACCGCGAAGGCATCCGCTATGCCTACCTCGACGGCCAGACCCGCGACCGCCAGGCGGAAGTGGACCGCTTCCAGACCGACCGCGAGGTGCGCGTATTCCTCATCAGCCTGCGCGCCGGCGGCGTAGGCCTCAACCTGACCGCCGCCGACTACGTCTTTATCCTCGACCCCTGGTGGAATCCTGCGGTGGAAAACCAGGCTATCGACCGCTCCCACCGCATCGGGCAGAAGCGGACCGTCTTCTACTACAAATTCATCACCGAAGCCACCATCGAGGAAAAAATCCTCTCCCTCCAGCGCGCCAAGGCCCAGCTTTCCGACGACATCATCTCCGTGGAGGAGGATGTGTACAAGCTGCTGGAGGCCGACGATCTGGAGCGGCTGCTCGAAGGCAATCCCCTTGCGGGGGCCGTCTGAGCGCCTGCCGCTCAGCCCAGCGCCTGCTCCAGGTCCGCAATCAGATCCTCGGCATCCTCGATCCCGACCGAAAGGCGGATGAGCGTATCGGACAGGCCTGCTGCCAGCCGTTCTTCGCGGGGAATGGACGCATGCGTCATCGTAGCCGGGTGGCCGATGAGCGACTCCACCCCGCCGAGGCTTTCGGCCAGGGAGAAGAGCCGGGTACCGCTGAGCACCCGCAGCGCCGCCTCCATGCGGTCGTCCCGCAGCGTGAAGGAGATCATGCCCCCGAATCCGCGCATCTGGCGCTTCGCAACCTTGTGGTTGGGATGGGACTCGAAGCCGGGCCAGTACACACGGGCCACCGCCGGATGCTGCGCCAGGAAACGGGCCACTGCTTCGCCGTTGCGGCAGTGCTGCTGCATGCGCAGGTGCAGGGTTTTAAGGCCGCGCAGCGTCAGGAAGCAGTCCATGGGGCCGGGCACCGCGCCGCAGGCGTTCTGCAGGAAGCGCAGGCGCTCCTCCAGCGCGGCGTCGTTCGTCACGATGCAGCCCATGACCACGTCCGAATGGCCGTTGAGGTATTTGGTGATGGAATGCAGCACCAGATCCGCGCCCAGATCCAGCGGATTCTGAAGGTAGGGCGAGGCGAAGGTATTGTCCACGACCGTCATCACCCGATGCGCGGCAGCCAGCCTGGCGGCAGCGGCGATGTCGATGATGTTGAGCAGGGGATTGGTGGGCGTTTCGAGCCAGAGCATGCGGGTGGCGGGCGTCAGCGCTGCCTCGATCCGGGCCGGATCCTGCATGTCGATGAAGCGGAAGCGGATGCCGTATTCGCCGAAGACACGGACGAAGATGCGGTAAGTGCCGCCGTAGAGGTCGTTGGTGCAGAGCACCTCGTCGCCGGGGCGGAGCAGCTTCGCGACGGCATCCACGGCAGCCATGCCGGAGGCGTAGCAGAGGGCGAAGCGCCCGTTTTCGAGCGCAGCCAGCGACTGCTGAAGCGCGTCGCGGGTGGGATTCTGCGTGCGGGCGTATTCGTAGCCCTGGTGGTCGCCGGGCGCAGCCTGCACGTAGGTGCTCGTCTGGAAAATGGGCGTCATGATGGCGCCGGTCGAAGGATCGGGCGAAACGCCCGCGTGTACTGCCTTGGTGCCGAAGTGCATGGTGATTTTTTTCAGCAAAACCGAACCCAACCGGGTAAAGATCAGTAAAATAGAGAAATTTGCCGATGCCGCCCCGCAAGGGGGCTGCCCTCCGGATCCGGAGGGGGCAAAATTACGCAGAATCGCCTAACTATCCGGAATAATGGCCAAACTTAATGCTTCGGAAAGCAAGATCCTGGACGAGATTGCGCAGTGGAAGGCTGCGAATCCCGGCTTCCTCAACCGGGCCACGGATTTTGTCAGCAGGCCCATCAGCTGGCTGACGGAGAAGCTGACCCCCGAAGATGTCAAAGGCAGCATCTCCGGCCTCACGGAGAAGATCGTCGAAAAACTCAACGACGCTTCCCAGTGGACCGTCAACCCCGCAGACGTGCTCTCCGAAACCAAAGAGTTCGAGATTCAGGCAGCCAGCATCGAAGACCTGCGCACGGCCTCGATCCACGACCTCGACCACATTGCCCAGAAACTCATCGAACAGAATACGCGTGTAGGCGCGCTCAGCGGCGTCGGCACCGGCCTCGTCGGCTGGCCCGGCCTGATCGCCGACCTCCCTACCCTGTTCATTCTCTCCACCCGCACCATTTACCAGACCGCCCTGTGCTACGGATACGATCCCCGCACCGGCACGGAAGACGACCGGGCCTACGAGCTCGATTACATGATGCGGATCTTCAAGATCTCCACCGCCTCGGACAAGGTGCAGAAGACCCGCGCGCTGGCCGAGCTCAAAGACTTCGAAGCCGGACGCGAGGCGCATATGAGCGGCGAGATCATGGGTGATTTTACCACCAAACAGCTCGGCAAAAACGCCACCAGCTATATTTCCCGCTTCATTATCAAGGAGATCGTCGAGCGGACCATCACCAAAAAGGCGGTAGGCCTGGTCCCCGGCCTGGGGGCGGTATTCTCCGGCGGGTTCAACTACGTATACCTCAAAGATGTGGGCGAAGCCGCCTTCATGGTGTACCGCGAGCGCTTCCTGCTCGACAAAAAGGGCCGGAAGCGCATGATCATGGTGGAGATCGAATAAGCTCCCCGCAGCCTTTACTCGCAGATCAGTTTGGCATACGCTGCTCCTGCCGGCGTATGAAGCTGCAGGACGTACACCCCGGCCGGCAGCCGGCTCAGGTCGAGCTCGATTTCCTGCATGCCGGCAGACGCCCCGGCCTGCAGCACCTCCCGGCCCTGCATATCGGAAAGGGCCGCCCGCAGCGGCCAGCGGAGCGCTTCGCCGAATGCCACCAGCGCCCGGCTCCGGGCCGGATTGGGGAGAATGCGGAATGCCAGCCCGGACCCGGGCTCCGTTCCGGTGCCAGCCAGCGGTGCCAGCATCACCGATGCCGGCACCTGCTCCGCGCACCATGCATCGCCCTCGGCCGACGCAGCGCAGGCGCGGTTGACTATGCGGGCCTCCCGCCCGATGCGGATATCGTCCACATGCCAGCCGCCGGCGCCGCCATTGTTATCGGATACGAAGCGGAAGCGCAGGCTGGCCTGCTGCCCGGCAAAGGCCGCCAGGCTGATGCGGGTCTGCACAAACCCGCCGCTTCGCCCGCTGAATGCCGCCCGTTCCCCGGCAGGATTGCTGAAGCCGACGGCGGCATTGTATCCGCCCGAAATCATATGCGGCCCCAGATCCTGCCAGCCTGCAGCGCCCGGCGTCAGGATCTCAACAAGCCCGCCATCCCAGCCCGCCTCCGTATCGTAGGCCTGCCAGAAAGACAGCGCTGCGTCCGGCGCAAGGGTCTGGGCGGGCAGCCGGAAGATCTGATCGTTGCGGGCCGGCAGATTGGGCACGAAAAAGGCCGCCTGGCCGCTGTATGACAAGCTGGTGCTCCGCGACCAGACGCCTGTGCCGGCGAGGGCCTCTGTGGCGTAGGGCACAGACGGCGGATGCTCGAAGTCGTCCTCGTACTGAAACGAGGATGCCGGCACGGCTGCGCCCGTCACAGCCTGCATGCGCAGCACCTGCGACTCGCCGGCATGCAGCGTGTCTATGTGCCAGACCAGTACCCCGCCCGCCGAATCCGCCAGGGGCGGCGAGGCGGAGCCCGGCACATAGGCCATCCCCTGCGGCAGGGTGTCGCGCACTGCGATGCCGGTCAGCCGTTCCGGCTTGCGGTTTGCTGCTTCGATGCGGTAGCTAATCGTATCTCCGGCCCGCACCTCGGCCAAGTCGGCGGTTTTGGCCAGGTACAGGATTTTCCGGCAGCCGGGCGGCAGGTCGAATGCCTGCACCCCGTCGCTCCGGCTGTCCGGATCGCCCTGATCTGCGCTGTATCCCAGCCCTCGGCGGGCAAATACTTCCCAGATCAGGCACTCGTTGGCGCCGCCGTTCCGGATCCGGTCGGCCAGGAGAACCGCATCGCGCACGTCGGCGAAGCCCGGACTGCAGGGCTGCAGCTTCAGCCCGTCGATGACCAGCTGCATCGCCAGGTTGTTGCCGCCGGTGCCATGGTGCAGATCCGGATCGTAGCCGTGGGCATCGGCAAGTTTCCAGTACAGATCCCAGAGCATGGAGCCCATCACAAACCCCACGCCATGCGGCACCGTCATGTACTTGATATAGTCATAGGTCACCGGATTCACCTGAAAATCCGTGCTGTAATAATACGGCCGCACCCCGATGCCGGCGGCAGACTGGCCCGAGGGAAATGCGCCGATGCCGCGCGCATCCGTTCCGGCATCTCCGGGCTCGGCTGTCATCACAAGCGCCAACCAGTCGCTCCAGCCTTCGCCGGGCTGCTCCTCGTTGAGCAGGCAGCTGATATTGCCGGGTCCGCCGGCCAGGCGCGTGGTAATGCCGTGGCCGTATTCATGCGCCACCACGCCGTTATCGAGGTCGCTGGGGATGCCCGAGGGCAGATCTGCCTGCAGGGTGGCGGTTACGCCCGGCAGAATCCAGGGCCGGATGAGGTTTCCGTCCTGCTGGCTCACCATAATCGCCGGAATGGTGATCGACGCGTCGGCCCCGAAGGGGGTGACCATGGCGGAGCTGTTGTTGAAAATGACCACCGCACGTGCGCCGGCGTTCTGGGCATGCTTGACCTTGACGGCAAAATTGCAGCCGCCCCGGTCCACTACCGCAATCTTGCCGGGCATATAGAACGCATTGGTGAAGGCCTGGCAGCCCTGGTTGTTTCCGCTGGCATCTTCGGCCAGAATCAGCTGGCCGGTAATCGGGATCTGCGGAACCGGAGGCCCGAAAGCAGCGCGGCGGTTTTCGTAGAGCCCTGCAATAAGGCCGGGCGACAGAATACTCAGATCGCGGGGCAGCGGGGTGGAGCTATGGGTCCAGAGAAACGTCTGAATCCGGGGGCTTTGGCCGTCGGGAGCGGGGGTAAAATTGGCATTGTTGTATCCGGATCCGTCCATCGCATCGGCCAGCACTGCATCCCCGCCCCAGCCGCCCCTGCCGTAGGTGTGATGCTGGAAATTGCCGCTGACTTCATCGAATCCATACTGGTACCAGACATCGTGCATGACATTGTTCCAGTAAAACAGATTGGTCAGAATCGCATCCTGGCTCAGCGCGGGCGAAACGGCCAGGTCGAGCGGAAAATCGAACTGCAGCCCGGGCCCGCCGTCGGGCGCATAGCCGGGCAGGTTGTTTCCATCCTGATCCTCAGAGGCGTACACATTGTTGCCGCGGGTGATGGTGTACTCGGCGCCGGGGACGCCGTTGATGTCGTGCCAGCCGAAGGGCGAGGCTTGCGGGTCTGCCGGATCGCCGGCCAGCAGGCGGCTGCCGTGGAGGGGGCTTTCCACCGGCGCCGGGAATACCCGGTATGCGCCGCCGGTATGGATCTCGTCCGAAGGCGCATGCTGATGCGCCGCCTCCGGATGGGGTGCGTGCTGCGCAGCCGGCCATCCGCAATGCAGCATCCGGTCATACTGGTAGCGGATGCTGCCCGAAGCTGCATCCACCCCCATCGTCCAGGCATAGGTTCCGTCCCGGAGGTCGATTTCCACCTCCCAGATCAGCGCAAGGCCGCCGCTGTCCGGCACATGGTAGTATTTCGAAATCTGCAGCGGCCTCGAAGCCAGTTCCGGCGCATGCCACTCGTAGCGGATGGGGCTGCGGCCCGCCGGCTGCCCGGCGAGGGCCAGTTCCGGCAGGCCGGCCTGCCGGAGCGCGGCATAGGCCGCCTCTGCGGGCCCGATGAGCGCCTGCAGGCCTGCTGCCTTCCCGCTCAGCCCGCTCACCGCATCCCCATGATGGGCGGCAACTATGCGCCCGGATGCATCCATATGCACTGCCAGCACCCCCTCGCGCAGCGGAATGCCCTGATGCTGCTGCCGCAGGTACACATGCGTAATGCCGCTTCCCTGGCTCGTGTAGGCATCGGTTGTCTCCAGCTGCTGCAGGTCCTGCGGTTCCAGGCCCCAGCGCTCCGCATGCTTCTGCACATATTCAGCGGCCTGGCGGGCGGCCTGTGCCCGCAGCGCAATGCAGCCCAGCATGCAGGCCGCCAGCAGCAGGGCGTGCCTCCGTGAGCAGGTCAGAGGTATCGGCATATCGGGGTGCAATCAGCAGGAGCAGGTTCCGCAGAGAAGATAGAAAAAAAATTCCGGATCTTCCTAATGCAGCTGCGGGCCCGGCGCATCTGCACCGGGCCCGCAGCATCCTGGTTTGGCCGCTTACTCGCGGATCAGCTTGATCCGGGCTGTTTCGCCGCCGCTGCGCACCTCAAGCTGGTAGATCCCGCGCGCCAGCGTGCTCAGATCGAGCACCGTTTCGGGCGTGCCGGGCGCCGCCGTGCTGCGCAGCACTTCCTGGCCCTGCAGCGTCAGCAGGCGCAGGCTCGCACCGTTCCGGGGCAGCTCGCGGAACACGACCGACACCCGGTCGCGGGCGGGGTTGGGGAACACCTTGACCGGCAGCGGCTGCACATCCGGGCCGGCAGCCGTGGTGGCCTTGGGCTCGAGGATGATGTTCGGCGCATCCTGCACGGCGCACCAGACGTTGCCTTCCGCTGCTGCGACGCAGGCCCGGTTGAGGAAGGATACTTCCGCGCCGAATGCGATATCGTCGATGTACCAGCCGGTTTCGTTCGTATTGTCATCCGAGACGAAGCGGAAGCGCAGGAAGATCTGCTCGCCCGCGTACGGGCTCAGGTCGATGCGGGTTTTGATGTATCCGTTGCTGTTGCCGCTGAAGGCATCCCGTTCGCCGGCCGGATTGTTGAATCCGACTCCGGAGTTGTAGCCATTTTCGAGCATCAGCGGACCCAGGTCTGTCCAGGCGCCGAGCGAGGACGTGGGGAATACCTCCACCAGCCCGCCGTCCCAGCCGCCTTCGGTATCGAAGGAATGCCAGAACGAAAATACGGTATTGGTATCCGGCAACTGCACCGGCAGCAGCAGGGTATGGTCGTTGAGCGCCGGGGCATTGGGGATGAAATACGCAACCTGACCGCTGCGGGCGTTGCCCGTATCGCGGACCCAGCCGTCGGTGCCGGTGAGCATTTCCGCCACATAAGGCCCCGAAAGCGGATCCTCGAAGCTATCCTCGAAGAGGAACGTGGAGAAGCTTGCGCTCGGATTCACCGTAGCCTGGAAGGTGAGGGCGGCCGACTGCGTGGGGCTCATGCTGCCGAGCGGGAAGACCAGCACCGCACCGGAATCGGACAGCGGCGCCGAAGCCGAGCCGGGCACGTAAAACACCCCAGCCGGCAGGGTATCGCGGACCGTCACATTGGTCAGCACGCCGGAGGTGTTGTTGAACACCTGGAGGGTATAGGTGAGCGTATCGCCTGCGGGGATCTGTTCCGGCGACACCGACTTGGTCATGTACAGAATGCTGCGGCAGGCCGGGGGCAGGTCGAAGGCCTGCGTGCCATCGCTGCGGCTGGAGGGCGAGCCCTGATCTGCGCTGAATCCCAGGCCTCTGCGCGCAAATACCCCCCAGATGAGGCACTCGTTGGCGCCGCCGTAGTTGATCTGGTCGGCCAGGAGAATCGCATCCCGCACGTCTGTGAAGCCGGGTCCGCAGGGCTGCAGCTTCAGGCCGTCGATGACGAGCTGCATCGCCATGTTGTTGCCGCCTTTTCCGGTGTAGATATCCGGGTCGTAGCCGTAGGTTTCGATCAGTTTCCAGTACAGATCCCAGAGCATGGAGCACATCACCGAACCCACCCCGTGCGGCACGGAGAGGGTTTTGGCGTAGTCGTAGGTGACGGGGTTCACGCTCATGCTGGTGCTGTAGGGGAAGGGCCGGATCCCGCCGCCTGTAACCGGCTGCCCGGAGGCATAGGTGCCGATGCCGCGCGCGGTAGCGCCCACATCGCCGGGCTCCACGGACATCACCAGCGCAAACCAGTCGCTCCAGCCTTCGCCGGCCTGCTCCTCGTTGAAGAGGCAGCCCGAGGATGCGGGGCCGCCCGTGAGGCGGGTCGAGATGCCGTGGCCGTACTCGTGCACAATGACGCCATTGTCGAAGTCGCTGTCGAGGCCCATCGGCAGATCGGCCTGCAGCGTAACATTGACGCCGGAGGCAATCAGCGGGCGGATCAGGTTGCCGCTCTGCTGGCTCACCATGATGGCCGGGATGATGATCGAGGGATCGCTGCCGCCCGGCGGGATGAAGTTCGAGGCATTGTTGAAGATTACCACCGCCACTGCGCCGGCGTCCTGGGCATTTTTGACCTTGACGGTGAAATTGCAGCTGCCCCGGTCCACGACCGCGATTTTCCCGCTGATGTCGGCAGGATTGGTCAGCACCTGGCAGCCGAGGTTGTTGCCGGTTCCATCCTGCACGAGCACGAGGTTCGCTGTCAGCGGCGAGGAGGGCACCGGCGCTCCGAAGATGGCGCGCTGGTTTTCGTACAGCCCGGCAATGGACGCGGGGGTATTGACCCGCAGGTCGCGGGTCAGCGGCGTATTGCCGGAGGTCCAGAGAAACATCTGCATCCGCGGATTCTGGCCGTCGGGCGGGGTAGCGAAGTTGGCGTTGTTGGTTCCGGAGCCATCCTGCGCATCGGCATTCACATAATCGCTGCCGAGTCCGCCGCGTCCGTAGTTATTCTGCTGGAAGTTGCCGCTTACTTCGTCGAATCCGTATTGATACCAGACATCATGCGTGAGGTTGTTCCAATAGAACAGGTTGGTGATGGCGGCATCCTGGTTCAGAACGGGCGAAAGCGACAGATCCAGGGGGAAATCGAATATCAGCGAAGGGCCGCCGTCGGGCGCATAGCCCGGCACATTGTCGTCGTTGCGGTCTTCGGAGGCGTGGACGTTGTTGCCGCGGGTGATGGTAAATTCAGCCCCGGCGGCGCCGTTGGTGTCATGCCAGCCGAAAGGCGAGGCCAGCGGGTCTGCAGGGCTGGCTACGAGGGTACGGGCACCGTGGTTGGGGCTTTCGAGGGGATAGTCGAAGACCCGGTAGGTACCGGTGGTCTGTACCTCGGTCCCGCCGAGGAGCCCGTCCGCAGGCTCGTGCAGTTCAGTCCCGCTGCACCCGTCGTGGGCTTCGTGAATGGCGGGCCATCCGCAGTGCAGCACGCGGTCCTCCTGGTAGCGGAGCATCCCGCTGGCTGCATCGATGCCGGTCACCCACCAGTGCTCGCCCGACAGCAGGTCGATCTCCACCTCCCACACGAGGCTGACGGCCCCGGTGCTGTCGGCATGGTACTGCAGCGAGATCCGCATCGGCTGCCCGGCGAGGCCGGGCGCATCGAGTTCGTACTGGTTGGGAGCGCGGAGCATAGCCTCCTGCGCGGGCAGCCGCGCAGCGTCGAGCCCGGCGGCCTGCAGGGCAGCCTGTGCTGCCTGCCTCGGGCTCAGCAGGGCCTGGAGGCTCGCCGCCTTCCGGCTCAGGTCCGGGACAAACCGCATATGAAACGCCAGCATGCGCCCGTCGGCGCTCACGTGCGCGCCGATCCGGCCCTGCCGGAGCGGAATGCCATTCCATTGCTGCTGCAGATATACGTGCGTCACCTGGCTGTGCCGGCTGGTGTACTGGTCCGTCACGATGGGCGCAGCCACATCCTCCGGAGTCAGATTCCACGCTTTCGCATGCTTGCCCAAATACTCCATCACCTGCCGCTCCGCCTGCGCTTGTGCAGCATGCTGGGCGCAGATCAGCACTGCGAGCAGCCAGCAACCTCGTAATCCTCTCATGTGTACCAGAAACTTATTGCTTGAATAGTACAAAAAACGAGCTGTAAGCTACGGAAAAAACCAACACGGGCGCGCCCGCCTGCCGGATTTGCCCGCCGGCGCCCCGCGAAGCCCCGGGCATGCGGCACAGGAAACACATAACCCGGAAGCGATGTAATGCAGCGCATCAATAGGTTGTGGATATTATGAACAATGAATTAATATTTGGTCTAAAATTCCAGCGCATGACCTTACGCAGTTTGTACCGGGCCGGCCTCCGCAGAAGCGCCCCCCGCCGTTCTGAAACGCCGCAGGACGCAGCCGACCTGGGCGATACTACGCCGGCCAGCCTCCGGCAGCCGGTTCCGGAGGCTGCTCCGCGCAGCCGGAGCCTGGCCGGCGGCAGCCTGCCCGCAGAGCCGCTGCGGCCCGTCGTGACGCCGCGCTATCTCTGGTGCCTCGACAACGGCCATGGCCGCCTCCAGCCCGGCAAGCGCTCGCCCCTCCTGCCCGACGGCTCGCAGTTCGAGGAATGGTCCTTCAACCGCGACATCGTGCAGCGGATTGCCGCGCAGCTCGACCTGCTCGGCATTCAGTACTGCCGCGTCGTGCCCGAGGACCATGTGGATGACTTCCTCCGCGAGCGGGTGGACCGGGCCAATCAGAAAACATCCGAACTCAGCCTGCCGAAGATCTATGTCTCCGTCCACGCCAATGCGGCAGCCTCGAACGACTGGAACCCCGGCGTGCGCGGGATCGAGGTGTGGCACTTTCCGGGAAGCTCCATCGGGATGCGGCTGGCTTCCGCCTTCCAGGCCGAGCTGATGCGCGCATTGCCCGGCTGGAAAGACCGCGGCATCAAAAGCCACGCCATCGGCAGCAAGCGCATCTTCTACGTGCTGCGCAATACGCAGATGCCTGCAGTTCTGACCGAAAACGGCTTCTACACCGATCCGGACGAGACCCGGCTGCTGATGACCAGCGAGATCCGGGAGCGGATTGCCGCAGCGCACGTAGCCGCCATCTGCCGGATCGAACACGAGGACTACGACGGCATCCCGTTCTGGCCGCTGAGCATGACGGTAGGGGAATAATGCCGGGCGGCACCGCGGAAGCCCGCAGTGCCGCCCCAGGGCTCACTTGGATTCGCAGACGACGCGGAAACCCACGCCCTCCGGACGCCGGACGGGCGTTTGTGCTTTCGGATCGGCGTAGTCCCAGGCGCTGTAGCCATACTGGCCGCCGCCGGCGCCATCGTCGAACCACTCGGAGACATTGCCGCCGAGGTCATAAAGCTTCGCTTCGCCGGCCTCCGCCGGACCGAACTGCCCGGCAGGCTTCAGCAGCGTCGTGCGGACCTTGGCCATGGCCTTGCGGAATGCCTCCACATCGTAGTCCGTCAGCTCGTATCCGGCCCAGTATGCCATGGTATTTTCGCCTGCGGCGGCATCTGCGGCCAGCTCATGCAGTGCCCTGGCCTCTGCGGCGCTGGGCAGGCGGTAGCGCCGCCCGGTCTGCGCGCTCAGCCAGGCGCAGTAGCCCCGCGCATCCGCCAGGCTGATGCCTGCCGCCGGGTAGTTGCCCTGGTCGGCCGGATAGCGGTGGCTGGTTTTCCATTGCTGGTACTGCGCATTCGTCACTTCAAAGCGCCCGATGGCGATCGAATCCTTCCGCACAGCCGCCACTTCCGGAATCAGCACCTTGTTTTCCATTACCCCGTACCAGCCGTCCTGCCGCGGATAGGCCTCCTGCTCCAGCAGAGCTGTCAGCGGGCTGCCGGGCTGCAGCGCCTCATTCACGGTGTCGGGCTTGCCGAACAGGTAGCGGTCGATCCAGGCCAGTTCCTCCGTCAGCTTGCGCGTCTGGTGGGTAATCTTGCGCAGGCCATGCGGCTCGCCGGGATACCAGAGGAAGCGCACGGGCGCTTTGCCCACCTGCTGCAGGCCCCGGTAATATTCCCAGCTCTGGTCGCGGGGCACGGCGCGGTCTTCGCTGCCGTGGTGGATCAGCACCGGCGTTCTGATTTTTTCAATCTCGAAAATGGGCGACTTGAGGATATACACCTCATTATACGGCTTCTTCTTTGTATCGTCCCAGGGCGCGCCGCCCAGGTAGCTCTGATCGAAGGTAATGCCGAATTCGCAGGTGCCGTAGTCCGAGATCCAGTTTACATCTCCGGCGCCGGGCGCAGCCACCTTGAACAGGTCCGGATACTGCAGAATCAGCGAGGTTGTGAGGATGGCGCCGTTTGACCAGCCCATGACGCCCAGAGAATCCTTCGTCACCAGCCCCTTGCCGGCAAGGTATTCGATGCCGGCCATGATATCCGGCACTTCCAGCTCATAGTAGCGCTTTTTGATCGATTCCACGAACGCCTGCCCGTGGTTGGAGGAGCCGTGGTAGTTGGGCATCAGGACAAACGCGCCGCGCTGGGCGAGGAGATTGGGATAGTAGGCCCAGCTGTCCTGCCATTCGTCCTTGTCCGCAGCTGAGGGCCCGCCGTGAATGGCCACCACGAGCGGATAGGCGCGGCCGGGCTTGTAGGCATGCGGATAAAAGAGGATGCCCGTGATTTCATCCTTCAGGGCACCGGTCCAGCGGACGACCTCGGAGCGGGCCTTGGGCTTGGAGTCGAGGTGCGGATTGAGCTTGCTGAGCAGCGCGCCTTCGCCCAGCACCGCGTCATTGCCCTGGTCCGAAAGCGGGCAGATCCGGTACGCAACCGGCTGCGAAGCCGTGGAATGCTGGACGATCGCCTGTTTTCCATCTTCCGACAGGGCGACGAATCCGAAATGCTCATCCAGGCTGCCGGCTTTGAGCGGGACGGAGGCCCAGGCGGCGCCCTGCATGCGCAGCGCAGCCCAGCGGTCGGTGGGGCCGTTGGCCAGGGATACCAGCACCCCGCCCGGATAGGCCTGATAGCCGGCGCTGCCGACGCCCCAGGCCCAGCTCAGGGGCACCTCGCGGGGCTGCATGGCAGCCAGATCGAAGTAGTGCAGCAGGCTGATGCCTGCCCCCTGCCATTCGGGATCGGAGGAGCGGACGGACTGGAAATAGAAGCCTTTATTGTCGGGCGCGAACTGAAAATCGCTCGCCTGCTGATAGCCGCTGGCCAGGATGCGCACGGCGCTGCCGGTGCGCACATTCCAGAGCACATATTCCGGCTCAGGCTTGCCGTCCACCCCGAAATGGGGCGAGCGCACGTGGCTGCTCACGATCCAGGCGCCGTCGCGGGAGGCGGCCCACTCCATCAGGGGGAATCGGTTGGCAGTCAGGCGGGTCAGCCGGCCGGATTTCAGGGAATAAGCAAACAGGCGGTCGGCCTTGAAATGCACCGTATCCTCCACGACCACCGTATTGTCCTCGATGCGCTCCAGCTCCTGCTCGTAGCGGGTGGCGCCTTCCTCGGCGGCAAAGACGAGGGTGCTGTCGTTCAGCCGGTGCAGGCCCGAGATCGAAGTGCTGAAGGAATCCACGGCATAGGGCTCCCCGCCGAAAAGGCTCATCGCCCAGAGAGTCTTGCCTTCGTTGCGGCTGGAGAGGAAATACACCTCCGTGCCGTCGGCGGAAAACACCGGATTGCGGGATGATTCATCGCCGCGCGTGAGCGCCACCTCGCGGAAGCCATCCCCCTGCCGCAGGTCGAGCCGGGTCAGCATCAGATGGGTTACGAAGGCATCTTTCTCCTCCGAAGGGCTGCGCTTTTCCCAGATTACCGAGCGGGCATCGGGCGAAAACGCTGCGCTGCCGACGGACTGCTGATGAATGACGTCCTTCACGGTCCAGGGCTGCCCGGCGGCGGGCTGGGCCAGCGCCTGCAGGCCGAAGCCGCAGGCCATAAGCAAGCATATCGTTCGCATAGGATCAGGTAAGTAGCATCTGCTGCGAAACAACGGAATTCCCCGCGTATCCGCACACAAAAACCGGTGGAAAGCGGGCCTGCGTCTGCAAGCCCGCCCTGCTGCCCGCCGGCAAGGCCCGACGGGCGCAGCTGGTGCCCGGACGGCCAAAGTCAGGGCGCAAATCGCGGGGGATTTGTTTGGTTTTGATAGGGAGTGCGTTTAACTTGCGCGCATTTCCGAGCAGGGAACAGCCCTTCTCCATCAGCAATCCTCATCTAAGATCCTGCCAATGGCAAACACGAATCATACAGGCAAGGTAGTTCAGGTCATCGGACCGGTCGTGGACGTGGCATTCAGCGGAGAAGGCTCCGCGCTTCCCAAAATCCTCTCCGCGCTCACGGTAGACCGCCCCGGTCAGCAGCCCCTCGTGCTCGAAGTACAGCAGCACCTCGGCGAAAACCGCGTCCGCGCGATCGCCATGGACTCCACCGACGGGATCGAGCGCGGCATGCCGGTCGTCAATACGGGAAATACCATCTCTGTGCCGGTAGGCGACTCCATCCGCGGCCGCCTCTTCAACGTGACCGGCGCTCCCATCGACGGCCTTCCTGTACCGAAAGCCGAAGGCAGCTATTCCATCCACGGCTCCGCTCCCAAGTTTGAAGAGCTGTCCGTGGAGCCGGAAGTGCTCTACACTGGGATCAAGGTTATCGACCTGCTGGCGCCCTATCTCAAAGGCGGCAAGATCGGCCTCTTCGGCGGCGCCGGCGTGGGCAAGACCGTGCTCATCCAGGAACTGATCAACAACATCGCCCTGGCGCACAACGGCCTGTCGGTGTTCGCAGGCGTAGGCGAGCGCACCCGCGAGGGCAACGACATCCTCCGGGAAATGATCGAAGCCAATGTGGTCCGCTACGGCGACGGCTTCATGGAAAGCATGCACCACGGCGGCTGGGACCTCTCCAAGGTCGATCCCCAAGTGCTCGAAGAATCCAAGCTGACGATGGTCTTCGGCCAGATGAACGAGCCTCCGGGAGCCCGCGCACGCGTGGCCCTGACGGGTCTGACCATCGCCGAGTACTTCCGCGACGGACGCAAAGAAGATCCCCGCGGCCGCGATGTGCTCTTCTTCATCGACAATATCTTCCGCTTTACCCAGGCCGGCTCCGAAGTGTCGGCGCTGCTGGGCCGGATGCCTTCCGCTGTGGGCTACCAGCCTACCCTCGCCTCCGAAATGGGCGCCATGCAGGAGCGCATCACCTCCACCAAGCGCGGCTCCATCACCTCCATCCAGGCCATCTACGTGCCCGCCGACGACTACACCGACCCGGCGCCGGCTACGACCTTCGCGCACCTGGATGCCACGACCGAACTCTCCCGCCAGCTCTCCGCCCTGGGCATCTACCCGGCCGTGGATCCGCTGACCTCCACCTCCCGGATTCTCCAGCCCGATATCGTGGGCGAGGCGCACTACAACTGCGCCCAGCGTGTGATCCAGCTGCTCCAGAAATACAAAGAGCTTCAGGACATCATCGCCATCCTCGGCATGGACGAGCTCTCCGACGAGGACAAGCTCGCTGTGGAGCGCGCCCGCAAGGTGCAGAAATTCCTCTCGCAGCCCTTCTTCGTGGCTGAAGCCTTCACCGGCCAGAAAGGCCAGTTCGTGAAGATCGAGGATACCATCCGCGCCTTCAACATGATCCTCGACGGCGAACTCGACCGCCTGCCCGAGCAGGCCTTCTACCTCAAAGGCGGCATCGAGATGGTGATCGAGGAAGGCGAAAAGATGCTGGCTCAGGCCTGATCCCGCGCCCCGCTGCTAACCCTCAATCCGGAAGCGCATGAAAGTATTTGATCTTGAAATCGTTACGCCCGAGGGCGGAGTCTTCTCCGGCCAGGTGCAGAGTGTGCAGGCGCCCGGAACGATGGGCAGCTTCCAAATACGCTACAACCACGCGCCGATCATCTCGACGCTGGGCACCGGCAAGGTGAAAGTCGTCACCGCCGGCGGCGAAACCCTGCAATACAGCACCCAGGACGGCGTGATCGAAGTGCTGAACAACAAAGCTATCATCCTCGTGGAAAAGGTCAGCGAAATCTGACCAGCCCTGGCGAAGATACTGTGTTTGTTTGTCGTAAAAGGCTGGCCCGGATACGGCCAGCTTTTTCCGTTCACAGGCTGCCGCTGCGGATGGCGCGCTGCGCCTGCTGGCCGCAGGCCCGCACTGCGAAAATCAGCGCGCCGAAGCGGGGATCGCGCGTGAGGCCCTGCTTGAACCGGGCGTAGATCTGCTGCGCGATGACGCCGAGCTTGAAGCAGCCGAACACATAGTAGTACAGCATATCCGACACATCGCGCCCGCTGCAGGCGGCGTACCAGTCCACAGCCTCCTGGCGGGTCAGGTTGCCGGGGAGATAGGTGAGGTTGAAGGGGCGCAGCGCCGCCGGATCGCCCGGCTCGATCCAGTATGCCAGGGCGGCGCCCAGATCCATCAGCGGATTGCCCACCGTGGACATCTCCCAGTCGAGCACGGCCCGGATTTCCGGGAGGCGTTCCGGGTTCAGCACCAGATTATCGTACTTGAAGTCGTTGTGCACGAAGGCGGGCGGCGGGTCCTCGGGCATGCCCTCCATCAGCCACCCCGCAGCTGCTTCCATGTCTGCGATTTCGTCGGTGCGCGCCCGCGCATAGCGCCCGATCCAGCCTTCCACCTGGCGGCGGGTGTAGCCTTCGGGCTTGCCGAGGGCGCCAAGGCCGGTAGCTTCCAGATCCAGGCGGTGCAGGTCCGCCAGCAGGCGGATGGCGGCGCGGGAGAGTTCCCGCATGGTATCCACATCCGGCGGCGGAGACGGCGGCTTGCCGGGGCGCAGGATCACCCCTTCCACCCGTTCCATCAGGTAAAACGGCGCGCCGCCTGCCTCCTCCGGCCCGCAGAAGGCGCGGGGACGGGGCGCCAGCGGATACACCGGCTCCAGCAGGGACAGAACCCGGAACTCGCGGCCCATGTCGTGGCCGCCTTTGATGTTGGCGCCGAAGGGCGGACGCCGCAGCACATAGGCACCCGCCGTGGTGCGCAGCAGGTAGGTCAGGTTGGAGTACCCGCCGGGAAACTGGCTGATTTCCAGAATGGAGCCCAGCTCCGGATGCCGGCTGGCAAGCCAGGCATCGAGGGCGGCGCGGTCCAGCTCCTCGCCGGCGCGGACAGGTGAAGGGGCATCGGGCTGCATAGCGTCAGGAGTCGGGGCGAACAGGAGACGGTCTTGGAATTCCGAAGTAACTGGATTTTGAGCACATTCCCTGAAGCCGGCTCATTTCATCCCGTAGTCCTTCAGGATTTTTTTCGCCAGCGAAACCTTATGCACCTCATCCGGCCCGTCGTAGATACGGGCGGCGCGTTCGGCGCGGTACCAGTAGGCGAGGATGGTATCATCCGTCACGCCGAGCGCTCCGTGGGTCTGCACGGCCCGGTCGAGCACGCGGTCCAGCACCCCGGCGACGAAGAACTTGATGGCTGAAATGCTGCGGGCGGCAGCATGATCGCCCGCGGTCTGCATGACCCAGGCGGCATCGAGCACCATCAGCCGGGCCGCATCGATTTCCGCCCGGCTTTCGGCGATCCACTGCTGCACGATCTGCTTTTCGCCCAGCATGCGCCCGCCGCCCATGTTCCGGGTGGCGGCGCGGCTGCACATCAGCTCGAAGGCGCGCTCGCAGATGCCGATCCAGCGCATGCAGTGGTGGATGCGGCCCGGACCCAGGCGCTGCTGCGCCAGCAGGAAGCCGCCGCCCTCCGGCCCCAGCAGGTTTTCCACGGGCACGCGGACGTTTTCATAGAGAATTTCCGCATGGCTGTGGTGGCCTTCGCCGGCATGGCCCATCACGGGAATATTGCGCAGCAGGGTGAAGCCGGGCGTATCCGCAGGCACGATGATCATGCTGGCACGCGCGTAGGGGTTCTGCGCTTCCGGATTGGTCACCGCCATCACGATCGCGAAGGCAGCGCCGTCGGCAGAGCTGGTAAACCACTTGCGGCCGTTGATCACGTAGTGGTCTCCGTCGCGCACGGCGGTGGTGCCCATTTCCACCGGATTGGACCCGGCAAACTCCGGCTCGGTCATGGAAAAACAGGAGCGGATCTCGCCCTCCAGCAGCGGCTCCAGGTAGCGCGACCGCATTTCCGGGGCAGCATAGCGGAACAGCAGCTCGATGTTGCCGGCATCGGGCGCCTGGCAGTTGAAGGTAAAATGCCCAAAGGGGCTTTTGCCCAGCAGCTCGCTCACCTGCGCCACCTCCATGAGCGACAGGCCCGGCCCGCCGTGCGATTCGCTGTGGTAGAGGTTCCAGGCGCCGATCGACCTGACCGGCTCGCGCAGCGCGCGCAGACGGCGCTCCACTTCAAAAAACGGCAGCTCCGAGAGCTCCCGCTCCAGGGGATAGAGCACGGTTTCGATAAATTCCTTCACTTGCGGATAGAGCCGCTGGAGGCGTTCGGTGGCGAAATAGGCAATCATGCGGATCAGATTAGCAGCAGTCGGTGCGGCAGCCTGTCCCGGCAGGGCGCCCGGTGATGCGCCGCAACAGCCCAATTTACAGGAAAATCCGGCAATCTGCCGCATCCCTGCGGTGCCGATGGGCCTGTGCAGGCCTCAGGTGTCGTGGGGCAGTTTGCCGAAGGATTTTTTAAAAACCTTTGTGAAATAGGAGGGGTCGCGGAACCCCACCTGATAGGCTACTTCAGCCACAGTCAGGGCCGTTTGAGCCAGCAACTGATGGGCCCGCTGCAGGCGCACTTGCTGAATAAAGGCGTGCCCGGGCATACCGGCCAGGGCGACCAGCTTGCGGTAGAGCTGCATTTTGCTCATATTCAGCGCCTTTTCTAATTGATCCACCCCGAATCCCGGATCTTCCATATGGTCTTCGACCAGCTTGACCGCTTTTTTGAGGAAGAGTTCATCGGTGCCGGCCAACGGGATCTCACTGGAGAACAAGCTCCCGCTGCGCGAAAACAGCGCCCGCAGCTGACGCCGCTGCTCCAGCAGGTTGCGGATGCGGATGAGCAGCAGCCTGAAGTGGAAGGGCTTGGTCAGGTAATCATCTGCGCCATTGTGCAGCCCGTCGATCCGGCTGGCCATCACCGTGCGGGAGGTCAGCAGAATTACCGGAATATGGCTGGTCTTTTCATTGGTCTTGACCAGCCGGCAGAGGGTGCTGCCATCCATTTCCGGCATGATGAGGTCTGAAATGATCAGATCCGGGATATGACGGATTGCGAGCGCCCAGCCTTGCGCGCCATCCTTGGCCGTGAGGACGCGGAACTCGCCGGACAATTGTGCGCTGAGGTAGTGCTGCATTTCAGGCTGATCTTCGACAATCAGCAGCAGCGGGCGATGATCCGGGAGGGGCAGATGCAAGGGCTTGGCGGCCGGTGCGGCTTCTGCGGGGGCGGCCCGCAGCAGCGGGTCATGGGATGCATCCGCCTCCGTATGCCAGTCATCGGGAAAAGCAGCTGCGCCGACCGGCAGCCGCACGTGAAATGCCGCGCCCTCCCCGGCCTCGCTCACCACCCGGATATGGCCCTGATGCAATTTGACCAGTTCGCAGATCAGCGAAAGCCCGATCCCGGTCCCCAGCTGCTGCCGGACGGTGCGCTGATGCTGATGGTAGCGCTGAAAGATCAAGGGCAGTTCCGAGGACGGAATTCCAACGCCGCTGTCCCGTACGACGAGTTCCATTTCTTTCAGCTCCCCGGAGGCATCCGGCAGGAAAGCCAGCTCAACGCTGATACTTCCGCCGGCATCGGTAGCTTTCAGGGCATTGGCGATCAGGTTGTACAATATTTTTTCGATGGCGTCCGGCGCGAAGTGCACGATCGCTTGCGGATGCGAGCTGGCTACAGACAAGGAGATCTGCTGTTTCTGGGCCTGAATCTCGAACAGGCCCGCCACATCGCGGATAAAATGCACAATATCCTGCCGTACTACCGCAAGCCGGTAGGACTGCGCTTCCAGTTTGGAGAGGTCGAGCAGCTGATTGATGAGGCGCAGCAGCCGCAGGGCATTGTGGTGGATCACTTTGTGAAGTGATTCACGCCGTGCGGGCGGGATCTGCTGGTCTTCGAGCATTTGCTCTACGGGGTCCAGAATCAGCGTGAGCGGGGTTCTGAGTTCGTGCGAGATGCTGGCGAAAAAATTGGTTTTGACTTCGTCCAGGTGCCTTGCATTGGCCGCCTCGAGATCTTTGAGCGCCAGCTGCGCTTTCATGTATGCGCGGTAACGCACATACAGGCCATAGGTGGCCAGCATGAGGAGCAGCAGGGCCGCATACAAGAGATAGGCCCAGACAGTCCGGTACCAGGGGGGCAGGATGGTCAATTCGAGCAGCGGCGCGCCGCTGCTCCAGACGCCGTCCTGGCTTGCGGCTTTTGCCCGGAAGCGGTAGCGTCCGGGGTTCAGATTGGTGTAGGTGGCATTGCGCTGGCTGCCCACCTCGATCCAGTCCGTATCGAAGCCTTCCAGGCAGAATGCGTACCTGCAGCGGTTGTTCTGGCGGAAATACAGCGCGACAAATTCAAACGTCACGGAAGCGGCCTGGCGGTAGCTCACCGAGAGCGAAGGCAGCCCGTCCGGCGTTGTATAGGTTCCGCTCGTCAGCGGCAGCGGCCGGTTCAGCAGCCGCAAGCCGGAAAGCTGGATCATGGGCGGCAAAGAATCCTGCCTGACGCTGTCCGGATGAAACACATTGATCCCATGAATGCCTCCAAATACAATCCGCCCGGCGGGATCCTGGTGGGAAGCATGCATCATAAAGGCTTTGCCGCGCAGCCCGTCTTCTTCGCGGTAATTTCTGAAAACTCCGGTTTCGGGATTCAGCATATAAATGCCCTCATTGCTGGCCAGCCAGAGACGCCCGCGGCGGTCCTGCTCGATGCTGTTGACCGTAAGATCGGGCAGGCCTTTGCAGGCCGAATACGAGATGAAGACTTGTTCTTCCGCGTCGTAGAGCAGCAGCCCGTAGCCATTGGCGCCAGCCCAGATCCGGCGCTGCCGGTCTTCATACAGCACATTGACCCTCGCATCGATGCTGGCCCTGCCTCTTCCAAAGTCGAAGGGCATCTGCAGCATCCTGGGGTCATCGGGGGAAAAACGCCAAATGCCTGCATTGTAGGTGCCTATCCAAAGATCGCCCCGGGCATCCTCGCAGAGGGCTGTCACATGCGATCCGCTGTTGGCCTGGGGAATTTCGGTCAGGCTGCCGCTGCGGTCGTTCAGTTTCCACACTGCTCCGCTCTGGGCACCTAGCCATATGCTGCGGTCCCCGCTGAACGCCAGGGAGCTGATCCGGAATTCCTGCGAACTGCCGCTCAGCCGCTGCGGAAAATACTTCCTCCGGCGGCCTGTCTGCGTCTCGTACACAAATATGCCTTCGCGCCAGATGGAAAAAAGCACCGTATCCCCCCAGCTGCAGACCGACGTAATATCGGCGCCGGGAAAATGGGTCTGCATCTGATGATCCGCGCCGATCTGCACGAGCCCTTTGCATGTTCCCGCCCAGAGATCGCCGCCGCTTACCGTGACCCCTGCAACCCGTTCCGCAGGCAGCCCCTCATCCAGCCCATAATATCCGAAGGGGCTTTTATGGGCATACCGCACATGTATCCCTGCATCCCAAAGCCCCACCCAGAGGTTGCCGAAGGAATCGAAACAGAGCGCCTTGGTGGCATGGGTTTTCAGCCCGCCCGGCTGATCGGGCTGCGCGGCAATCTGGCGCACCGGGCCGAGGCCCTTGGGAGGCAGCACCAGCAGCCCGGCATCGGTTGCTATCCAGGTTTCGCCCGATGGCGCCTGTGCAGCCTGAATCATCAGGTTCTGAGCCTCCATAGCACCCGGAAAATACACGCAGGACTCGAAGACCGGCTCCGGATCTGCCCATCGGAAAGCGCCCTGGCCATCGGTGCCGGCGATGATGCTGCCGTCGGCGCGTTCGAGCAGGAAATTGATCCGTTGGTAGGAGGGTTCGGGCCGGACCCAGCGGACCGTCATGTGCCGGAGCTTGGGATCGCCCGGGGCCAGGCAATATAGCCGGCCCTCCGCGGTGCCGACCCAAAGCCTGTTGCTGCGGTCCCGCAGCAAGGCCGTCACAAACTCATTGGCTGAAAGCAGCCAGGGCTCAGGCAATCCTTCCGCATTCATCCGGTACAGGCCTTCCCGCCCGCCGATCAGCAGGCGGCCTTCCGTATCCTCCTCAAAGGCATGCACCATCAGCCGGTTCAGGCTGCGGCCGTCCGCGCCTGCAGAGATCCGGCGGAAGCCCGCTCCCGCACGCAGCACCTCGCAGAACCCGTTGGCGCTCGTGCTCACCCAAAGCCTTCCGCGCCGGTCTTCGAACATGGTTCGGATTTCGTTGCCCGGCAAGGAGGCCGGATCTTCCGCCACATTCCGGAACACCTTGAATTCATGCCCGTCATAACGGTTCAGCCCATCCTGCGTGCCGATCCAGATATAGCCCTTCCGGTCCTGAAAAATCTGAAATACAGAGCTTTGCGACAATCCGTCAGACGGGGTGAGGTGCACGAAGTCTTGCTGGGCCTGCATGCGCAATCCCAGCAACAGTATTCCTGCAAACCCTATGCGCAGCAGATGTATCATGGCAAGCGCGGAAACCCGCAATCGTAGCAGTAGATGATGCGTACCCATAAGGTACCCATCCTGCGCCGCATTTCAAAGGAATCTCCAGGCAAAAACCTGTCAGCCAGCATAGCACAGGATGGCCCTGTCATCGCCGGCGCCTGAGGCCGTTTGCTTTTGCCTGCGGCATGCGCTCAAACCAGGGAATCCGCTCCAGCGGCACATCGATCCGGATCCGTCGGCTGCCGGTATACAGCTGCCCGTCGTCTGCTTTCCAGTTGCCCGGCGGCAGCAGCACTTCCCGGCTGCTGCCGGGCCGGACCATCGGTGCCACCAGCACGCTGTCCCCCAGCATAAACTGGTCGTCAACACGGTGAAAGCCCTGATGCGGAAACACATACTCCAGGTGCCGCACGATCGGCTCGCCGCTGCGGGCCGAGGCCCTTGCCAGCGACAGGATCAGGGGCTGAAACCGGGCGGCGCGAAGCTGCGAGGCCGTTTTTACCGCTGCCAGATGGGGGCCATCCAGCACCCGCCAGGGCGCCATCGAAAACTGCATCATGGGCATGAGCGCATGGATCTGCGCCGAACGGACAAACAGCTCCTGATCCAGCGCCGCCGACCCGAAGGAACCGAGCATCCCGCCGCCGATCATGTCCGGACAGCCAAATGAGTAGCCCAGCATGCCCTGCGCCAGCATATGCGGAATGAGCTGCCGCAAATCCTCCCAGGAATGGTTTTTATCCTGCAGACGCTGGACGAGCGGCCTGCCGCCCATTTTCCATGCTGCGCGGTATTCGTTCAGCGGGTAGCGCAGCCCGATTTCGCCGTAGGCGCGGGCCTGTTCGGAGGCATGCAGCGCAGAAGCGGCATAGGCGGGAAAAAAATACCAGTCGCCGCCGTCAAACTTAAACCCGTCCACGGCATACTCCTGCTGCAAACGGTCCAGCTGAGCTGTAAGCCAGGCACTTGCGGCCGGCTGGCCGAAGTCCAGCATCGCACTGGCGCCATTCCACCACCGCACCAGGGCAGGCTGCGGCTCCTCCTGGATCCACTTCACGTAATGAGGGGAATAGGAATTGGGGGTCTGCTCGACCAGAAGCGCCTTTGCTGCGCGCAGTTCGCGGAACTCATAGGAGTCGGGAGAAACGGCGGGCACGATCCAGAGCATCACCTGAAACCCCAGCGCATGGAGCGTATCGATCATCTGCCTGGGGCCGGGAAAGCGGCCCGGATGAAAGCGCCATACGCCGTAATCTTCCTGCCAGGTGTCGTCCAGCATCAGAATACCAGGCGGGAAGCCTTCCCGCAGGATGGTGTGCGCGTATTCGAGGATGCGCTCCTGCCGCTGCCCATAGCCCAGCTCGATCCAGGTATTCCACTGCGGCGCGGAAAAAAATGTCTCGGCGGGCAGCTGGCCGTCGGCGGGGAAATGCGCCGCGGCGGCATGCAGATAAGCCTCCCGAAGGCTGCCGCCTGCTGCACGCACTTCGCAGGCGGCCGGGCCCTCCACCTGGAGATCAGCGGCAGAAAGCGAAAAACGGAAAGGCGCTTCGCTCCAGACGTAGCGGCCCATCGAGGAAAGCAGCAGCGGCTGCGCCTGATTATCGCGGTTGCCGGCCAGCAGATCGTAGACGGCACCTGCCTGGAAAGGCATCTCATGGCCGGCGTTGACCAGAGCGCCCCACCAGTATTCGCCTGGAAGCAAGGGGATATGCTGGACCGTATGCATTTGGGCAATCAGCGGGCCCTGCTGCAGGCAGCACGCCGCCAGCCAGAGCCCTTTGCAAAGGAGCTGATATTTCATCATTCCATCAACCTGATTAGAGGGGGTAATCGATCTGAGGCGGAAGAGATCAGGGCGCAATGAGCAGTTTCCCTGTGGAAATTCGTGTGCCGGATCTCAGCTGGTAGTAATACAAGCCCGCAGCCAGCGGCAGCGTCACCTCCTGTTCGCTGGCTGTAATTTGCAAAAAGCTGATGATCGCAGTTTTTCTGCCCGCCTGATCCCAAACTTCCAGCGCAAGCCCGGTACCTATCCAGGATTCCGGCAGCAAAATCCGGAATGCCCCTCCGGGCGAAGGCTGGGGCGCGAGCGCAGGGGCGGGCCATTTAACCGGAACAGGGTCAGGCTTGTACACGTACGATTCGTCATAGGGCTCCCAGTCCGGCTGCGCATCGGGCCCTGCTGCAAGCAGGCCGTAGCATACAGCCGCGTTGATCAGGTTCTGGTGAATGGTGTATTCAGCCTGAAGCGGAGTGGGCCGGCTATTCCACCAGCGCTCATGGCCCGGCCATTGGCTTACCGGAGGCGCAAGGGTTTTGTTGGCGAAATCGGGATCCCAGGGGCCCAGCGGACGGGGCTCGGAATTGGCCAGCCAGGGGCCGTACGGCACGATTCCGCTGCGCGGATAGGCTGCCGGATCGAGGTACCAGGAATCCAGGCAGAAAATCTCGCCCGGCGACCGTTCTCCTACCCCGGTGATCCAGGTCATGTTCAGGGGATTGGTGCCCAAAAAATAATCCGCCGTCGTGTAGATGGCCCGCTTCCATTGGGCAGCCAGATCCGGGGCATAGCGCCGGGCTACGCCGAAGCCCAGCACCCCCGCAGAAATAAGCGGCGTGGTCGCCTGGCCGACCAGCATCGGGAAGTAATAATTTCCGCCCCAGCGGCATGCCCGCTGCTCGGCCGCAGTGAGCACATTCAGCGCCGACTGGGCATTGATGCTTTGCAGCTGCTGCAAAGTAGGTCTGTGCACAGGGCGGGAGCCAGGCATCAGCAGATAGAGGTACATGGGGTAGCGCCAGGCTTCTTCGATCGCGCTGCCGCTGTATATCGGCCCTCCGCCTGCCTCAGCTTCGGAAATGTCTTCGATAAACTGATCATGATATGCGCTGTCGCCGGTCAGCCGGTACAGCGCGGCGGCAGCATAGAGACGGTTCTGGTACACATTCAGGCCATGCGGCGCTTGGAAATCAGCAGATTGGGTATGCGCTTCCGCCCAGGCCCAGGCAGTCTGCGATTCTGCCGCCCAGTCGATCTGCTCCGGATCCTCCAGCCCCTCCGACTGCAGAATCCAGGCAAACTGCGCGGCCAGGCCCGCGTAGCAGAAGCTGGTAAACACATCCTCGCCCAGCACGGCCCAGGTCCGAAGGGTGTCCTGCCAGGAGCCAAATGTGACGCCGTCCGGGGCGTAATCTCCCCCAAACCAGTCTCCGGCTACCCGCGCACCGCCAACACCGCCGCTTCCATAGCCGGCAGCCTGCATGGCTGCGCGGGTCCGGCAGAAGTAGCGGAGCAGCCACCGCGCCTCATCCAGCAAATCCGGCAGCCCGTTCCAGGCTTCGGGCAGCCGGAGCTGCCCATCCGGAAACTGCTGAGGAGCAAGCTCATACAGGGTCATCAGTTCAATGGGTACTTTCATATGGGACACATACCCATCCCAGTCCCCCGCATCCTGGTACCAGCCCCAGGTATCGATCGGGCCCTTGAAGCCTGCCTCGATGCCCGCGCGGTCGGCATCGCTGTGATCCATTTCCTGCAAGTCCTGCATGCGGCGGGAGCTGTAGCGCAGCTTTCCGGCAAATCCGGGAGTCAGCCCCGGATGATGCGGCGCAGGCCGCTGCTGATCCGCCCAGGGAGAGACGATCTCGATTCCGCTGCGCTGCTGATAGATGCCATTCATCACCTGGTGGAAAGGCTCCAGATATGCGTCGGATGCCAGACGAAAGGGGAAGGACGATCCTATGCCGGGCACCATCACGCGGTAGGTGCCGGGCATTTTCCATGCGCTGAAGTCGCATTCATACACATCGGCGCCGGAGAAATTCTGCTCTGGCGTATCGTTAGGCTGGCCGGTCTCATCGCTGGTTTTGCTCCTCCGGAACCGGATAGTTCCTGTAAATACGGTTCTGCCTGCGCTGTCTGCCAGGTAAAATGGGCGGCCGCTCCAGGCGCTCAGATCCAGGCCGCCTCCGGACCCCATCCAATGATACAGATACGCAAACCGGGCGGGTGCCTCCGGACTGTAGCCGACGTTATTGACATGCAGCGCTTCACTGTGGTGCAGATAAGAAGCGCTGAAACTGATGTGCAGGGTATCTGTGCCAGCCGCGAGCTGGTCCAGCATCAGCAGATAGTGCTTGCCAGGCTGCAGGGTATCGGGGAGCTCCAGGTATATCCAGTGCATTTTCACATGATCGTCTGTCCGCAGGTTCCGGCATCCGGCCTGGGGATCCCAGTCTTCGCAGATCCAGGTGAAGGCCTGCCCTTTCGTCTTCCGGCTGACCGCATCCGGCTGTCTGGCGGCCGCATACGCAGGGTCGTCCGGGCTACTGATCCGGTAGGATCCGGGCTGCAGGGCTCTGGACACCTCGAGCGGGTCCAGACTCACCGACTCCTGGCTTCTCGGCTGGCCCGCCCGATGATAGCTGATGCTGCCGTCTGTGAAATGCAGCATGAGGATCCGGTTCGTAAGCAGCTTGTATTCAAGCAATTCAGCACCCTTGAGGGATCTGCCGCCCCAGCATGCGACAAGCAGGAGCAGCAGGGGGCGCAGCGGAAAATTCGGCATGAAAGCATTCATAACGCGGCATAACACTATAATATCCGGCAAGCACATACTTGCCTGCAAGTACCGCTCACCGGATATCACTTCTAATCAATACTACTATTACTAACAGAGGGACAAACACCTGGCCGGTCAGGCACAGGGGTCAGTAGCCTGGGTTCTGGGACACATTGGGGTTCAAATCGATCTCGTTGTTCGGGATGGGAAACAGCAGGTGGGTGCCGGGATCGAAGCTGATTTTGCTGTTGATCGAATTAAAGAATGCAGTATTGAGCAGCAGCAGCCCGGCTTTGTGCCAGCGGCGCAGGTCGAACCAGCGGCTTTCCTCGCCCGCGAGCTCGATCATGCGCTCTTCCATAATCCAAGTCATCACTTGGGCGGCATCGGCGCTTGCAGGGCGGTCGGCAGGCACCAGGCCGCCGGGCACCATGTTTCTTGCACGTGCGCGGACCTGGTTCACCAGCGCAAGCGCCTCGGATACCGATCCGCCGGAGCGTACGAGGGCTTCCGCCTTGAGCAGCAGCACATCCGCATAGCGCAGGATGCGCGGATTGTTTACCGAAGCCACCCCCGACTGGGTTTTCACGTCCTTGCTGACGTATTTCCTGATATTGCCGTCGGCATCCATGGTCACGGCCTTGCGCGGGTCTTCCGTTTCGAAGGCATTCTTCAGCTTCTGCGTAGCCACGATGGGCGGAGCGCCGAACAAGCTCCAGTGGTTTTCATAGAAACCCCAGTAGGCGGACATCGAACCGACGGGCGCGCCGAAGTCGTTGGGGAGCCATACGTTGTCGAAACCGGGCTGGCTGGCCTGGAATTCAAACAGCGACTCCGCATTGTTTTCGGTATTGGGATCGAAATTATCTTCGAAGCTGGCCATGAGGGACAGGTTCTGCAATTGTCCGATCGCCTGGAGCGCTGCGGCGTAATCGGCATTGGCATTGTTCCAGGAGGCCCTGAAGACCAGGGCTTTTGCCTGAAAGCCCAGGGCGGCGTTCTTCGTGGCGCGGCCCCGGTTCAGGTCGTTCCAGGCTGCGGGCAGCAGCGTGGCCGCTTCGGCAAAGTCCGAAATAGCCTGATCGAGCAGCTGGGTGCCCGAAGTGCCGGGGGATGTGGACTGCTCAATGGTCTTGGTACGCTCGGTAACCAGCGGCGATGTGCCGAACAAATTCCACAGATTGTAATATGCCAGGCCGCGCAGGAAGAGCGCTTCGCCCCGGTGGTAGTTCTTGAGGCTGAGGTCCTTGTACACTGTGCTGGGCGCATTTTTCTCCAGCACCACATTGGCCCGGTTGATGAGCTCGTAGGTGGATTTGTAATAGCGGCTCAGCCGGTCTTCGCCGCTGTTGAGCGTGGCGAATATCTCGTGAGGCATATCGCCCAGGGTAGTCAGGTCATCGCCCGGCAGCTGCCACATGGGGCTCAGCGGCGAATTGTTCCCAAACCAGTACCAGTCCGTCATTTTGGCATAGACGCCGCGGACGGAGCGCTCGAATTCTTCCTCGTTCAGGAAATAATTCTCTTCGGTCAGAAAAGCAGGCTCCACATCGAGGAAGTCCGCATCCTTGCAGGCCTGCTGGGTGAGCAGCGTCAGCAGCAAGGCCAGCATATACTTGAAAAGCGAAGTATGCTTGAACATGATTTCCGTTGTTGAAGGTGTTTTGAAGCAACTCAGAAGCTCAGGGAAAGACCGCCGGTGATGGCGCGAACCGGCGGAATCACCTGGCCATCGCGGTTGTTCTGTTCCGGATCGATGCCCTGCCACCGGGTAATGGTAAACAGGTTGCTGCCCATGCAGTAAATGCGGACCATCTGGGCAAATCCTCCCATGGCTTCCAGCATAGATGCAGGCAGGGTGTATCCAAGCGTCACGTTGCGCAGGCGGATGAAGGCGGCGCTTTCCACCCAGCGGTCGGAGAAGCGGGTATTGCCATTGGGATCATTGATAATGGCCCGGGGCATGGTTTCGGACGGATTTTGCGGGGTCCAGCGTTCTCGGACTGTGGCCCACTGGTTGGGCAGGTTGCTGTAGGACATGCCCTCGCCGGAGATCCGGGCAGTATTGACCTGTTCCACATCCCCCACACCCTGAAAAAACACCGTCAGATCAAACCCCTTCCACTCGGCACCCAGATTGAACCCGTAGTAGAAACCCGGAATGGTGTTGCCGATGAAGGTACGGTCGTACTGGTTGATCACGCTGTCGGGATTGGGATCAGGGCCTTCGCCGGGATTCAGCGGATCGCCGTTCACATCTACGAAATACATGTCGCCCGGCTGCTGCTGGTAGCCGCCGTTGATGCGGTCTTCCGTGCCTGCGCGCCAGATTTCGATTTCCCCGCTGTTCTGGAAGATTCCTCCCGTCTGATACCCCCAGAGGTAAAAGAGGGGCATGCCCACCTCGATCCGGCCATACTCGCCGCCGAAAGGCTCATCGCGGAACAGCTTTTCAACGCGGTTTTTGACCGTTGTCACATTGCCCGACACATTGAGGTTCAGGCTGCCGATCTGCTGGGTCCAGCCGGCCTGCACTTCGACCCCGCTGTTGCGGACCGATGCGATGTTGAATACGGGCTGGTTCAGGTTGCCCACATTGCCTGGCAAGGCGGCAGCCTGCAGGATGCCGTCCGTCAGGCGGTTGTAGTATTCTACCGTAACCGTCAGCCGGTTGCGCAGCAGCACTGCATCCGCGCCGATATTGTAGGTAATGGCCCGCTCCCAGCTGAGGTCCCGGTTGGGAAAGTCCGGAAGGGTTGCGCCGAAATTCACGTTGCCTACCCCATTGCCATTGCCCGATCCGTAGGCGTAGCTGGGCGCTGTGCTCACACTGGACAGAAAGGCGAAGGCGCGGGTTTCCTGGTTGCCGAGCTGGCCATAGCCTGCCCGGATTTTCAGGTCATTGATCACGCCCACAGATTGAAGGAAGGCCTCCTCACTGATCCGCCAGGCCACCGCCACGGAGGGAAAAATCCCCCAGCGGTTTTCCGGGGCGAATTTTGAGCTGCCGTCCCGGCGCAGGGTCGCATCGAGATAATACTTGTACTTGTAATTGTAGCTCAGGCGCGCAAGGTACCCGATCAAGGTCTGCTCGTCGCGGAAGCCGCCTACATTGTTGTAGCGGTTCGGAGAGCCCTGGATGGTCATAAACTGCTCGCCGATCAGGTTGATCTGATCGTTGGTGGCACCGATATATTCGTAGGTAATCCGCTGGTCCATGCGGTTGAGCAGCACATCCAGGCTATGTCCGCCGAATTGGCGTGCGTACTGCGCACTGATTTCCCGCACCAGGTTGAGCGTCCGGATATGGCGTTCGCTGTAGGAGCCCTTGGAGGTGCCGTCTCCGATTGCAAAGGGGTTGCCGGGCGTCTGGTTGAACAGGTAGCTGTTGACATCCGAGAACCCGTGGCGCCACTGATAGGTATAGTCCCCGCTGAGGGTGCCCTTGATGGAAAAGCCTTTGAACGGATCCAACTGCACGAAGGCGGTACCCATCTGGCGGGTGTAGTCATACTGGGCGGTATTGGTGCGCTGCATGCCAAAGAGATTGCTCCGTGTATTGGGCCCCCAAAGCAGCGCCACCTGATCGATTTCCCTGGGCGGGCCCGAGCTCAGGCGGTCCGGGTCATAATTGGGATTATCCTTGAAGGTTACCCGCGCCACCGGCGCATAGCCGTAAGGATTGTTCGGATCTTCAATCGGCTGCCAGGGCGTCGAGGTTGCCATCCGTTCGAGATTGGCCGGCTGGCCGGTAGAGAAGGCGGCATCATTGGCCTTGGCATAGGTCAGCCGGTAGGTGACGCCCGTTTTCACATACTTGGACACCTGGCTGTTGATGTTTGCAGCAAAGGAATAGCGGTTCAGGTCATTCCCTTTGACAATGGCATCCTGATACGACTGGCCGATGGAGAGGTAATAGGTGGTGGCCTCGCTTCCGCCCGAGATCCGGACGCTGGCATCCCGCACCACTGCATTTTTGTTGATCAGATAATCCTGCCAGTCGTAAAAATCATTGACGGGAATGGTATCGAGCGACTTGTACGGATCGGTTTGCACCGCATCGGGATTCGCCTCGAATGCTTCGAGGTAAAATTCCTTGTACTCGGCAGTATTCAGCACTTCGAAGCGGTTGAGCGCGTTCTGGATGCCGTAGCTGCCGTTGAACTCTACCCTCGGGCGCCCGCTTCTGCCCCGCCGGGTCGTGATGAGGATCACGCCATTGGCTGCGCGCACCCCGTAAATAGCCGCCGCCGAGGCGTCTTTGAGCACCGAAACCGATTCGATATCGCTGGGATTGATCAGCGAGAGAATGTTGATGGTGCCGCGCAGGTCCGCAGCCGCCGAACCGCCTACGCCATCCAGCCCGCCATACTGCTCATACAGGGGTATGCCGTCCACCACATACAGCGGATCCGCATTTCCAAACGTGCTTACCCCCCGGATGCGCACCTGCGGCCTGGCAGTGGGGCTGCCGCCCGGGGTGGACACATACACCCCTGCCAAACGGCCCTGCATGGCCAGTTCGGGGGCCATTGCAACCGTTTTGCTCAGCGCTTCGCTGTTCACAGAAGAGATCGAGCCGGTAAGATCCCGCTGGCGCCGCTCCCCGTACCCAATGACCACCACTTCGTCTAAGGCGAGGCTGCCGGATACCAGCCTGATTTCCAGCCGGGCACGTCCATCGAGGGCAACTTCCTGTTTTTCATAGCCGATGATCGAAAACACCAGCACCGCATCGCGCGCGGCATTCAGGCGGAAGACCCCTTCCTCATTGGTAATAGCGCCAGTTGCGCTGCCCTTGACGGTGACACGTACGCCGGCAAGCGGCTCGTTCTGCTCGCTTTGCACCGTTCCAGTGACAGACACTGTCTGCGCATGCAGTGCCAGGGACGCCGCCAGCAGTCCTGTCAGGACGAGCAGCATCCTGACGTGTTGTAATGTGTGTTTCATTTTCGAGTGTAGCAGATTAAGGTGTAGCAGAGTGGGAATGAGATGAGATTGAATGCGGTAAACATAGCCCCTGCTGCCCGGCCGCTGCTGGTAACTGTGTTGCAAAAGCTGGTAATTTTGTTGCAGCAGCGGGTATACGCGCCGGGCCATTCAACCCCCAAAGCCCCCCGCTGACCGGGCCTTAGGCCCCGTTTTACAGGAAAATCCGGCAACCGGATGCATTGCATTTGCCTTCCTGCCCGAAACATCGGACCTTCGCCCGCGAAATATGCCACACATGCAACCTACCCTCCTGATTCTGGCTGCCGGACTGGGCAGCCGCTACGGCAGCCTCAAACAGCTGGACCAGCTCGGCCCCGGCGGCGAAACCATCATGGATTACTCGGTCTATGACGCCCTCCGGGCAGGCTTCGGCAAGGTGGTTTTCGTCATCCGGCGCGATATTGAGCACGAATTCCAGGAATTTGTCCGGAAATTTCAGGACCGCATCGAGATTGCCTATGTCCATCAGGAGCTGGATCAGCTGCCTGAAGGCGTGCAGCCGCCCGAGGGGCGCGTAAAGCCCTGGGGCACCGGCCATGCGGTCTGGGTAGCCGCCCCGGCGGTGCATACGCCCTTCGCCATGATCAATGCCGACGATTTCTACGGCCGTGAAGCCTTTCAGACCCTCGGCGATTACCTCCGCAGCATAGCCCCCGACAGCACGGATTTCTCCATGGTCGGCTATCAGCTCGAAAATACCCTCTCCGAATTCGGCTATGTGTCCCGCGGCGAATGCGAAACCGACAGCCAGGGCTTGCTGACCCGGGTCACGGAGCGCACGAAGATCCGCCGGGCCGAAAGCGGGGACATTGTATTCCTCGACGGCGAAACCGAACGCGTGCTGCCCGCCAGCACCGTCGTATCGATGAATATGTGGGGCTTCACGCCGGCCGTATTCGAGCTCTGCCGCCGCTACTTCGTCGAATTTATCCGCGAAAACGGCCACGACCTGAAGGCCGAGCTGTACATCCCCTCCGTGGTGGGCCGGGCAATCGAGGAAGGCATCGCGCAGGTGCGGGTGCTCAGCTCGGACGCGGTCTGGTTCGGGGTCACCTACAAGGAAGACAAGGCGCTCGCAGCGGACCGCATCCGCGCCCGCATCGCCGCCGGCGAGTATCCCGAACATCTCTGGAGCTGAGCGGCATGGCAGACCGCCTGGCAGCACTGCTGAGCCGGTTCGCGATGGACGGCCCGGCGGGTCCGGCGGGCCCGCTCGGCGAAGGGCATATTCACGACACCCTGCTGGTCCGCAGCCCGGAAGGGGCGCCCCGCTATGTGCTTCAGCGGGTCAATGCGCAGGTCTTCCCCGACCCCGTGACCTTGTGCGCGCATGTGGCGGCGGTGCTGGCGCACCTGCACCGGAAAGGCGAGACAGCCCTGCAGCTGATCCCGGCCCTCGACGGCGCGCCCTGCGTGGAGGATGCCGGCGGATGCTGGCGGCTGTTCAACTTCGTGGCGGATGCCGCGCCGCCGCATCCGGCTTCCGGGCCGGCGCCGGTGCGCGAAGCATCACGGGCCTTCGGGCGCTTCCTGGACCTGATGGCCGATTACCCGGCCGCAGGCTGCTACCTGCCGCTGCCGGGCTTTCACGATATCGGCCTGCGCTACCGGCAGTTCGATGCTGCTCTGGAAGCTGCCGGCCCGGATCGCATCCGGCAGGCTGCCGGGGCGGTCCGCCTCGCCGAGCAGATGCGCAGCCTCTGCGCCGCCATTCCCGGCGACCTGGCCGCAGGCAGGCTGCCCCTCCGCATCACCCACAACGATACGAAGATCAACAATGTCATGCTGGATGCCCGCAGCGGCCAGGCCCGCTGCGTGCTGGATCTGGATACGGTGATGCCCGGCAGCGCCTTGTACGATTTCGGCGACCTGATCCGCACCTGCGTAAGCCCCGCCGCCGAAGACGAGCGGGACCTCAGCCGCATCCGCATCCGGGAGGAGATGGCGGAGGCCGTGGCCTCCGGATTCCTGGAAGGCAGCGCAGGCATGCTCACGCCTGCCGAGCGCAGCCGCCTGCACGAAGGCGCCCGGCTGATGATGCTGATCATGGGCGTACGTTTTCTGACGGATTTTCTGCGGGGAGATGTGTACTACAAGACCCATTATCCGGGGCAAAACCTCGACCGCGCGCAGAATCAGCTGCACCTGCTGCAGCTGTGGCTGAATGAGGAGCCGCGCATGCAGCAATACTGGGCGTAACGCTCAGGCGAACGAACCCCGGCGCATCCGCGCCTGCAGTTCCGGATCGAAAGTCAGGTAAATCTCGCCTGCCGGGTCGAAATACAGGCGGCCTTCCGGCTCTTCGTCGGGCCAGAGTTCCTCGCCGATGCTGATGCAGAGACTTTGGCCGTCTTCGGAGCGGAGCTCCAGGTCCTTAAAGAGTACCAGCACCTGGCTGGCCTCGTCGAGAAACATGCCTTCCCAGCTTATCTGGACCGATGCGACCGGGCTCCGGCGCCAGGGCGCCCATTCCGGCGTATCGCCTGCGTCGAACAGCAGCAGATCCTGGCGGATTGCGCGGGCAGCCTCTGTCAGTTCGCCCACACCGGCTTCAAAGCAGTTCTGGTCGTCGCGGGCAATATACACCGGGGGCCCATGATCCGGAATCAGCCCGACCCCGGCCTCCACCAGGTGGAAGCCCTGTCGCTGCCAGCGGCGGCCAGCCTGATGCTGAGCCGCATACACCACCCGGCTGAGGGTGCGGCCCACAAGTGCGGAGCGGATCTCCGCTTCGAGCGACTCGAAGTAGTTTCGCATGGCCGCGAAAGAACGGCATTTCCGGCAATGCCGCAAGCGGGCTCAGCGCTGGATCAGCAGATCGACGCGGGCCACCTGCATCTCCGGCTGGTGGCGGCGCTGGGCCGCCAGCCACTTCTGAAACTGCACCGATGTGAGCTCCATCGGCATGGGCGTGCTCCCGGCTGCGCCGGGCAGCAGCACCGGCTTGTCGAGCGGCGCTTCGGTGAAGATGACGATCAGGCGGTTCTGGTCCTGTTCGTTTTCCGCAAACATCTCGTATTCGTCCACATAGGCATAGAGATCGAGGCGGTCGAGGCTGCGGGAGAAAAAGGTATAGGCCCGGTCGCCTTTGATGCGCACGCCCTGAGCCTGGCCTTCCGGCATATCCCGGTAGGGCAGCAGGCGCTGCACCGTTTCGGGCCCGGCAAGGTACACGCTCACATAGCCGTCGGACGGGCTTTTGAAGTTCAGGTAGAGCGGATCGCCGTCTTTGAACACCGTTGTTTCACAGCCGGGGTCCTCGCAGCGCAAAGGCTTGACCGTAAGGTCCATGCGCGGGCGGGCAAGTTCCTGCACCTGGCCTTTGACGGCGCATCGGAGCCAGAATTCGCCGTTTTCGACGAAGCGCTCGCAGGACTCCTCCTGCGTGCGGACCCAGTCGCCATTGACGAAGGTTTCGGCGATCATGCTGAAGATCTGCTCAGTCTGCACCTGTTCGCCGGTCTGGGTGTTCTGCACCCAGGTGGAATTGCCTTGCACCATCACGCGGCCAAATTCTGCTTCGAGGGCCTGCACCATGGCGATTTCCTTGCATTGCCGGCAGGCATCGGCTTCGCTCAGGGCGGAGCGGCTGAGATTGAGCTGGTACTCGCCGCGGGCGGTGCGCAGGCGCTGGGCCGGCAGCAGCAGCGGCAGCAGCAGCGCAGCAAGCAGGAGGGGCCGGCAGCAGGCAGACGGGTTGAGCTGTTTCATGGCTTGATACGGTAGAAAGGTATCCGGGGCGGCGCAGGCCGCCCCGGCATCGGCAGATCAGCGGCTCGACTTGTTGAACAGGCGGTTGATTTCATCCACGAGGCGGTCGGCCTCGGTTTCCAGCTCGGCGCGGGCCTTCTGCTGAAGGGCTTTCTCCACGGCTTCCATGGCTTCTTCGGCGCTGTAGAAGACCTTCACCACCACTTCCATGTCGGATTTGCCCACATTGCGGTACACCTTAAAGAAGGGCTTGATGTAGGAAAGGTTCTGGGCGATGTAGTTCTTGCTGCCGGCCACGAACTTGCTCAGCGAATTGCCGCTCTCGCGGTCGATCTGGTCGTTGGCGATTTTGGCTTCGATGATCTGGAGCACGTCGTTGGAGATCTGGCCTGCCAGCTGCAGCTTGGCGGCTTCCATCGCCTGCATTTCGGCTGCGGTCTGGGTCTTGCCTACCCCGTTTCCATCGGAGTAGAGATACTTGGGCGAGCCGTCGGGATTTTCCTGATACTGGCGCATCCAGGTGTTCTGCAGCTGCTTTTCGAGCGGGAGCGAGCCGGGGAATACCATAAAGCCTTCTTTTTCAAGCCGGCGGGCTTCCTGGCGGGCTTCCTTTACAGCGCGCGACTGGATGTCGTCGATGAGCTGTTCTTCTTCGCGCGCCCATTCTTTGCGCTGTTTCTTCGGATTTTCTTCCTTTTCCCTGCGCTGAGCCTGGGCAGGAATCACGGTAGCTGCGGCCAGTACGATGGCCAGCGAAACGCGGTGGAGAGCTCGGAGGTTCATGTGTTGAAGTGTTGAAATGGTGGAAAACATACAGGGTATTGGGTAGTGAGTATTGTGTATTGGGTACTGCTGGCGGTGCGCAATGAATGCTGATGGCTTTGTCCTGGGCGTATGTACCTATGCCGGGGCTCTGCTCTCACTACTCACTACGCACTACTCAATACCTTGACAAGCTTCATTCATACTCCGCTACGACCGCCCCGGCAGCGCCATACACCTCCGGCGACTGCACGCGGTTGTGGAGGCGGCGGGCCATCAGCGGCACCTCGGCGCCCAGGTAGCTGCGGAGCTCCTGCACGGAGATCTCGCGGTTCTGGTCGGTGTCGGCGGCGCCCTGGAGGCCTTTGAGGAGGTAGTAGGTAAACAGGCCGTGCGACTGCGCGGCATACCAGGAGGCAATCTCGGCACTGCCCGCCGAGGTCAGCACCACCGCTTTGGGATCCTTGAAGATCAGGTGATCTGTGCGGATCCGCACCGGCGAGGCCTGCTGGATCAGCGCGCCCCGGTCGGTCATGCCGCTGAAGCAGGCGTCCACGGCTACCGTGACCGACTTGGCGGGCAGCTGCGAGAGGTTTTCGTAGAAAGTCTTCACTGCATAGCCGTTGAAGCGCACCAGCGAGGGATCGCAGTCGGAGGGAACAAAGTAGGGCTCGCCCGTCTGCACATCCGGCGCGCCGTGGCCGCTGTAGTAGATAAAGACTTCTGTCACGCCGGGCTTCACCAGGTTAAAGAGCCGGGCCTGGGCATCGCCCTTTGCGCCGAACATCCGGTTGAAATCTGCCAGCGAGGCATTGGGCAGGAAGAAAATATTCTCCGGCAGATACCCCAGCGCCTCGATGAGGTATTTTTTCATGCTGGCGGCGTCCTGCAGGGCAAAATCCACCGGGGGCACATCGGGATTGCGGTAGTCGCGGTTGCCGATCACGACGGCGATGGCATCGGGCCGCAGGGCAGCTGCGCGGGGCAGGTTGCGGTCCACATCCGAAGTCAGGCTGATCTGATCGTACGTAACCTCCTGGGCCGGGGCGCCCGTCGGGCGGATCACCACCCGGGGCAGGGCCTCCAGCGGCTGGTTGATCGTGGCACGGAAGGTCTGCCGCGTGCCGAACCGGCCGCTCTGCTCCCGCACCTCCACCTTGAGCGCTACCTCGGAGCCGGTGAAGCGCCGGCTGGCAAAGAACTCGATGTCCACCACCCGGTGCTCGCCTGCGGCGAGGTCTCCGAGCATCTGCACGCTGTCGCCTGTCAGAAACACCATGCCGGGGGTACGCACCCACACCTGCACCGCCCTAGCGGGGCCGCCGCCGGTATTCTGCACCGCGATGCGCAGCGTTACGGGCAGGCCGGGGGTGAAATTGCCGCCCAGCTCGTGCGCAATGTGATGGTCCGGAATTTCGAGGCGCGGCGGCTGCTGGGCACGGGCGGTCAGCGTAATCAGCTGATCCTGGGTATCATAGCCATTCTGCTCGCGGACTTCCAGCCGGAAGTCCAGCTCGCCGTCTTCGAGGGTTTCGAGGGCGGTCAGTTCGAGGCGCACCGGCGCCGAGGTGCCCGGCGCAATCGAGGCGACCTGCGCCTCCGGCATCACAGCCAGCACCCGGCCGCCCTGCACCGGCGCAAGGCGCACCTGGACCGGCCCCGCCGTGCCCTGGCCTTCGTTGGCGATGATGCAGGAGAGCACTGCGCTTTCGCCGGCGTCCAGGGCACGGTTGCCGTCGGCATCTTCGAAGCGGATCTCGCGGATGCTCAGCAGCGCAGGCGCCATGCCGCGTGCCGCACCGGCCTGCGGCAGCCGCTCCGGCATGCGGAGCGCAGGCCCGGCCCCGGCCTGGTATTCGAGATGGTAGCTGTCCAGCAGCGCGATGAACGCAGCATTCCGGGCAATGGGGCGGAAGTTGATGTCCCGCTCCAGCCAGCGGTACTGGTCGAAGCCGCCGGCCAGCGCTGTTTTCAGATGGGCTGTCGCCCGGTCTGCATTGCCGATCAGCGCCTGCAGGCCGGCAAGGTTGTACTCGAGCAGCGCAGCATCCAGCGGATCTCCGCCGTTCCGGGCTTCTGCCTGCAGGCGCTCCACTTCGGCAGCGGCCCCGGCAATATCGCCCAGAAAATACCGCGCAAATGCCGTCTGGGCCGAGATGCCCTCCGTGCGGCGGAGCGTTTCCTCGAAGTCCTGCGCAGCGAGGCTGGTCTGGTTCCAGACCAGGTGGCGGATTTTCCCCCGGAAATAATACGGATCCGGCACATCGGGGCGGTATTCGCCTGCGCGGGTGAAATCGTCTGCGGCTTCCGCATACTGCTGGAGAATGTAGTAGCAGAGTCCGCGCTTGTAGTAGGTGCGTGCCAGGCGGTCGTGGTCGGAAGGCGCGTAGTACCGGAGCACCTCGCTGTAGGCATCGCGCGCCTCCTCGAACTGGCCTTCGCCGAAGGCATAGGCGGCGCGGTTGTTGAGGTAGCCGGCGCTGACCTCGTAGCCATAGCGCTCGATGTTCTCCACGACGCGGCGGACGGAACTCTCGACTTTGCGGCCGAGCTCATCGAATTTGTTCTGCGCATGCACGGCGGTGCTGCAAGCCAGCATCAGCCATCCGCACAGGGCTGTGTAACGGATATACCTCATAGGCGGGGGAAATATCGTTTGACCTGAAAGACCTGCTCCGGCCCGGAAGGTTGCATGTGCCTGCCAGCCGGATGATGCTCAAGTCTACGGGAAACTTCCCGCCCTGGCCGGGCGGAATCTGCCAGCGTGTACATCGCATGAGCAAGCGTGCCGCCTGCCTGATCAGGCGCGGTCGGGTACGCCCGGCGCTCAGGGCTGGGATACGGAAAAAAGCCCTTGCAGGGCGTTCCATTCCGCGATGGGAATCGGCTTCGAGATAAAGCGGGCCACCATCGGATACTGGAATGCGCGCTCCCGGTCTTCGGAGCTGATGGACGAGGTGACGACGTAAATCTGCGTAGCAATGGGGCGGCTGCCGAGCAGCCCGGCGCATGCTTCCAGAAACTCCCATCCGTTCATGACGGGCATATTGAGATCGAGCAGCATCAGCATCGGCCAGGGGCTGCCTTCCGCATCGGCCTGGGACAGGGCGCGGATGGCATCGGCACCGTTCTCAAACGGGCGCACCTCGCACGCAATGCCGAATTTATTCAATCCCTGCGCGGCCAGAAACTGAAAGATCGGGTCGTCATCGATAATAAAAACTGTCTGCATGCCTGCTGAAACTGGAGGATCATCCGAATGCTGGAACTCCCATGCTTCGGTTCAACAATATGCACAATTCCCCGGATTGTCTGCGCCCTGGATGGACTTTTTGCGCAAAACCCTGCGTATCCGGTCAGGATATGCGGCTGAAAACCGATTTTTCTTATCTTCGGTCTGCCACTCCCCAGCTTCTGCCCCCTATGCGACCCTGCCTGCTCTCCGCCGTACTGGCCGCGCTGCTGATGCCGGCGATCCTGCCTGCCCAGCGCACCCAGACCATCAAAGGCCGCGTGTCCGATGCCGACACCCGGCAGCCGCTGGCAGGCGCCAGCGTGGTGCTGCTCCATACCGATCCGCCCATCGGCGCGATCAGCGATGCAGCCGGGACGTTCCGGCTGGAGCGGGTGCCCGTAGGACGGCAGACGCTGCGCTGCACCTATGCCGGATACAGCTCCTTTGTCACCGATCTGGTCGTCACCTCGGCCAAGGAAGCCACCGTGGAGATTCTGCTGACCGAAACCGCCGGCGATATCCAGGCGGCAGAAGTGCTGATCACCGCCCGCGAATATCCCAGCCGGCCGGCCAATGATGCGTCGGTGCTGAGCGCCAGATCCTTCAGCGCGGAGGAAACCCAGCGTTTCGCGGCCAGCGCCAACGATCCGGGGCGGCTGGCGCTGTCCTTCCCCGGCGTGCAGCAGGGCGGCGACGACTCCGAAAACGACATCATCATCCGCGGCAGCTCGTCGTTCGGCATGCTTTGGCGGCTCGAAGGCATCGACATCCCCAATCCCAATCACTTTGCGCGGCCCGGCACCTCCGGAGGCGGCATCACCGTCTTCAGCACCCAGCTGCTGTCCACCACCGACTTCAGCGCCGGGGCCATGCCCGCCGAGTACGGCAACGCCATTTCCGGCGCGATGGACGTGCATTTCCGCAAAGGCAACATGGACCGGCGCGAATACCGCTTCCGCGCAGGCCTGCTGGGCCTGGATTTTTCGGCGGAAGGCCCCATCCGCCGCGGCCAGGCCTCGTATCTGGTCAATTACCGCTACTCCACCCTCAGCATCCTCAACGACCTGGGCTTTCATCTCGTAGGGGAACGGGTGGACAATGATTTTCAGGACCTTTCCTTCAACCTGGCGCTCGACAGCCGGGACGGCAAAGGCTACTGGACCTGCTTCGGCATGGGCGGCCTGAGCCTGGAGCATTACCGGCCGGTGGAAGACCCGCTGGCGCGCACGCCCGGACGCAGCGATCACTGGGAAGACCGCTACCAGGGCAGCAACATGGCCGCAGGCGGCATCACCTACACCCGGCTGCTGGGCGAGAAGTCCACGTTCAAATGGGTGCTGGCCGGCATGGGCAGCGATATTTTCCGCCGCTACGATACCCTCGACCTGGCCGATGACCCGTACCGGTACAACACCGAGCAGTATTACGACTCCCGCATCGCCACTTCGCTGGCCTTTACCCATAAATTCAGCGCCCGCACCCGGCTCAAGACCGGCCTGCAGCTCAACCAGATCTGGTTTTCGTTTTACAAGGAAACGGCGCCGCGCCGTTCTACGAGCAGCATTACCGAGGAGGAGCGCATCGTTTCCATCGACGGGCAGGGACAGACCCAGACCGCACAGGTGTATGCGCAGCTGAGCCACCGCTTCAGCGAGCAGCTGAGCCTGCATGCCGGCGTGCATGCGATGGGGCTGATGCTCAACCGCACCGGCATCGCGGAGCCCCGGGTATCGCTGCAGTACCTGCCTGCTTCGCGGCACCGCTTCAGCGTGGCCTATGGGCTTCACAGCCAGATGCTTCCGCTGGGCTCCTACTTCTATGTGCAGCAGGACACCCTGCCCGGCGGCCAGATCCTGGCCTCCTACCCCAACCGGGAGCTGCCCTTCGTGCGTGCGCATCACTTCATCGCCGCCTACAACCTGCTCATCGGCAAGAGCCTGCGGCTGATGGCAGAGGCCTACGCTATGCGCCTCTTTCAGGTGCCGGTGCGCCCGGAGGCGGGCAGCGTCTGGTGGATGCTCAACAGCCAGGCCGGCGTGGCGGAATTTCCCTTCGCAAGCGAAGGCCGGGGCCTCAACTACGGCCTGGACCTGTCACTGGAGAAATTCTTCGACCGGGGCCTGTTTTTCCTGCTCAACTATTCCCGCTTCGAATCCACGTACCAGCTGCCCGACGGGCGGACGTTCAATACCCGGTTCGGGACGGGCTTTGCATCGTCGGGCACGGCCGGGAAGGAGTTTTATTTCCGGAAAAAAGGCAATGTGCTGCAGATCGGCGCCCGTGTGCTGTACAATGGCGGCTTCCGCTACACGCCGCACGACCCGGTGCTTTCAGCCGAGCGAGGCGGCTACGTTCCGCTCGAATCGCAGTCGTGGGCGGAGCAGGTGCGGCCCTATTTCCGCATCGACAGCCGCATCGCCTGGCGGATCAACAAGCGCGGCTACACCTCCATCGTATCGCTGGACATTCAGAATGTGCTCAACAAGCCCAACACCAACAACGTGGGCTACGACGCCGTCAAGCAGGAGCTGTACTTCCGCAACCACCCCAGCGGCCTGATCCCGGTGATTGCCTGGGAGATGGATTTCTGAGGGGGCGTGCTTGCACCGAATCCGGGCTTCGCAGACCAGAAATTCCCGGCAGTTGCCTCATGCAGACACCGTTGACAGCGGGGCAGGCCATCGCCTACATGCATCAGGACTGGCTGCCCATCCAGTCTCCAAATTCTTTCATGGTTTGTTTTGAGATTGGTTTTAATGTGAAACAATGGGATCTCTTTGTCGGCAGCCCGAAATACAATCGCCCTGCCAGCCCCTGGAGCAGATCATATTTCATGCTCGCCTTTTATCCGCATACACTTGCCGCCCAGAGACTGCAAATACAATCTCCATACAGCCGTTTTCACCGTATCATACCGGCCCATCAGCGCTGCAGCTCAGGATCCAACGGGCGGAAAACATAGCCGCCCGTAAAAGCGCAAACACCCGGACCGCTCTCGCGGAACCGGGTGTCTTGTGTTGGTAAACAAGGGTGGAGACGGCGGGAGTCGAACCCGCGTCCGAAGGCTGCAAGTGCCGGGCCTTCTACATGCTTATCCGTTTCTTATAATCAGACAGCCGTCAAACGGCAGGCAACTGGCCGATTTTGCCGCTGATCTTAATTTCCAGCCCGCGGCGTGCCGGAAAAGCATTCTGTCGGGGCGCTGCTCCTGATCGAACGGGTACAGAAGGAGCCGTTCAGGAACAAAGGCGTTCTAATCCTAGATTAGGCGGCCATAGCGAAACGAGGTTCGCCAGCTATTGGTCGTACCAGGGGATTTAAGTGGTCCTCATACTGCCCACTGCATGCTTATACCTTGCAATTGACAACTCGTCAATACCGTGTCGTCCCCATCTGAAAGAACGGAATGTATGCTTATAACGCAGCGCGTCCGGAAGGGTTGCGCAGCAGCGCAAAAATCCCGGCAGCAGGCGGCCCCGCCGCCGGGTATTCCGATTCAATAACCTCAGAACGAGCCGGTTCCGGGGGCAGCAGCCGGGCCGGATCCGCCTACATGGAAGGGATCGCGCTCGACCATGACCCGCAGGCGCAGCAGCACCGTGGACTGGTCGGGATCGTTGGAACGCACCGTGATCGACTTGTCCTGCTGGCCTTCGCGGCCGCGGCTGTCGAATACGGCCACGATCTCCGAAGATGCGCCGGGCTTGATGACCTTGTCCTTCGGCTCGGTGGCGGTGCAGCCGCAGGAAGCCTTGACCGATTCGAGCACCAGATCCTGCTTGCCTGTATTGGTGAATTTGAAAGCGTGGGTCACTTTTTCGCCCTCCAGCACCGTGCCGGCGTTGTACTCCAGCGATTCGAAGACCAGATTGGGCATGCTGGCCAGCTCGTCGGCCGAATAGACCTTGTTCAGCGTGCCATTGACGGTGAACGACTTCTGCGGCTGGATCTCGTCCGTCGAGTACAGGCTCACCGTCTTGGCGAAGGGGCCCGTGGCGATGAAGCGCGGACCGAGGGCCTTGACCGTAATGGTCGTCTGCTGGCCGGGCAGCAGCTTGCTGTCCTTGGGCGTAGCCTCGAACATCATCTCCGCATCGTAGCGGCCGGTGAAGGAAATTTCATGCGGGCCCACATTCTTGACCCGGACCGTCGCAGAAGCCTCCTTGTCCGAATCCAGCACGCCCAGGTCGATGCTGATCTTGTCGAATGCGAGGTCGCCCTGCTTATGCACAAAAATCTGCGCGTCGCCGGCGCCGGCATCCTGCACCTGGCCTTTGATATAGAGCAGGATGGGGCTTTGTGCTGAGTCATAGGTTACCGTCACGGATTTGGTGAACTGGCCGACAATCGCCGTATTGTAGCTCACCTGAATCTCGCCGGTTTTGCCCGGAGCGATGGCTTCGCGGGTCCAGGCAGGCGTCGTGCAGCCGCAGGAAGCACGCACGCCCTTCAGGGTGACCGGCTGCTGCGATACGTTGGTGAAGCGGAAGGTGTGCTCCGCCTTGCTGCTCTTGGCAATCTGGCCGAAGTCGTGTGTGGTGTTGTCGAATTTGATGGCGGGAGTCGTCTGCTGCGCATGGCCAGCCAGGCTCCAGACAGCCACCGCGATCATCAGGGTGAAGCGTGCGAACGTGTTCATACCAATCTGTTGTCTGTTGTAAAAGCGTGGTCAACGATCGTCCATACAAAGATACAGCTTGCCGGGGAAAATACAACTAAAATCTTAGTTTAATTTTTCCTCCGCATGCAACGTTTCGGGCGGCAGATGCAGAAGCTGCCAGCCATTACCATTCAGAACGTTCATTCTGAGGGGATTATTATCCAAATACGGGATACTTCCTCGCCCGGCAAGGCTGTCAGGAATCCACACATACAGATGAACGGACGGCAGGCGGAGCAGGCTGTCCTGCGCTGCCGCCCAAGGAAGCATCGCGGCGCCGAGCGCATCTGCGATGCGCGTATCCAGCGGGCTGCACACCCAGGCCGGTTCGCCGGGCGGCAGCTCCGCCTCCAGCAGCCGGTACAGCTGCGCCGCAGGGCTTCGCGCAACTACCGGCAGCCGCTCCGGCGCGGCACGCGCCAGCACATGCACCGCCGCCGAAAGCAGCAGCATGCTGCACAGGACCGGCAGCAGGGCTGCCCGCAGCAGCAGCCGGCCCGGAAACCGGCTCTCCCAGCCCGCCAGCGCAAAACTCAGCGCCACGATGAGCAGCAGCGCCGGCGCGTAGTAGCGGGTCTCCATCACGTAGGTCCAGAATCCGGCATCATTCCAGGTTTCCGGCGGAGACAGGAGCGACAGCGCACCCAGCATGCCGCAGATGAGCCCCAGCACCAGCAGCGTCAGCCGGACCGGGGCACGCAGCGCAGGCGCTGCCCGCCAGCCCTGCAGCCAGATCCAGCCCAGCAGCAGCGTAGCGGCCCAGCCGGCAGCCCGGAGCAGGCCCGGAGCAGCCGGATGCAGCGCAGCCAGCTGCAGCTCGTGGGGCTGGCCGTAATAGATAAAGGCTTTCCAGCCCAGCGGCTCCCACCAGCGCCAATGCGCCGGAAACAGCTGGAAACCCGCCTGATCGAGCAGGCTTTCCTCGCCTGCGCTCCACAGGCGGGTGCTCAGCAGGGCACCCAGCGAAGCTGCCGCCAGCAGGACGGCCCGCTTCGCAGCCGGCAGCGGGCGGCGCATCAGCAGCCACAGCAAGGGCAGGGCCAGCAGCACCAGTCCGGCGCTGCGCGCCCAGGCGCAGGCCAGCGCCAGCAGCAGCGCCGCCGCATGGCGCTCCCGCAGCAGGCATACTGCCATCCAGGCAAACAGGCTCAGCATCAGCAGATCCGACCCGGGAAGGTAGTGCAGCGGCGCAGGCGAAGCGCCGAGATAGAGGAGGCCCATCGCCCGCCACCCCTCCCCTGCCCCGCCCCAGCCGGACAGCAGCACGGCCATTGCGCTCAGCAGCACGAGCAGCGAAAGCGCATCGGCCAGCCATACCGCCTGCAGCCAGCCGGCGCCTGCCAGCCGGAACCCTGCCAGCACCGCCGCGTAGCCCGGCATGAAAATCCGGGCCGACCGGTACCGGATGTTCTCCGGCGCATCCGGCGCAGCCTCCGGACTCGCAAAACCCCTGCCGGCCAGCCAGCTGGCGGCCGCGCCCATCTGCACCTCGGTATCGAGGTACAGGTTCGGGAAGTGCCAGCGCTGGTCCAGCTGCAGGGCCAGCGCCAGCCCGGCAGCGAGCCAGAGCGGGCGGCGGGCCAGGGTGCGGATCATACGGTGCAGCACGTGCAGGAATTGCGTTATTTGCAGGCCTATGGCCGGCATTGCAAGAACGCAATTTCCTGCGTGGTTCCGCTACGGGCTGGCGGCCCTGGGCGCGTGCTGGCTGGCCTGGCTCTTCGGGGTGCTGCCGGCCTGGATTCTGCCGGAGGAAGACGCGGCGATCCTCTTCCGCTACAGCGTGCACCTGGCCCGCTTCGGACGCATCAGCTACAACCCGGCAGGCCCGCCTGCCGAAGGCGCCACCGATTTTCTGTGGATGCTGCTGCTGGCAGCAGGCGAACGGGCAGGCATCGGGCCCTATGGCGCTGCGCGCCTGCTGTCGGCGCTGGGCGTGCTGGCCAGCAGCGCCGTACTGTGGCGGCTGAGCCGCCGGGCAGGCGGCCGCCCCGCCTTCAGCGCCTGGCTCATCGCCATGGGGCTCCTCAGCAGCCAGCTGGTATCGGCTGCCGAGGGATTTTCGACGGCCTTCTACGGCGGCATGATTGCACTCTGCGTGCTGGCCTTTGCCGAAGGCAGCTTCCGGCAGCTGGTGCTGGCGGCACTGCTGCTGGCCCTCACGCGGCCGGAAGGCGCCGTAACCGGAGGGCTGCTCATCCTGTGGCGGATGCGGGAAGAACGCGCCCTGCTCCGGCAGCATCTGCCTGTGCTGCTGATCTGGGGCATCCTGCCGGGTGCAGCGTATTTTATCTGGCGGAAGCTGTATTTCGGGGAATGGCTGCCGCTGCCCTTCTATGTCAAGCGCCAGGGCGCCGATCTGCTGGGCATCTGGGTGCTGGCGTCCGCGCAGGAGCTGCTGCGCTACCTGGCCAAGTACCTCTGGCCGCTGCTGGCCCTGATCCTGCTCGGCATCCGGCAGGCCCCGCCGGCGCAGCGGCGCACGGCATCGGCCGCAGGCATCGCCTGCCTGGCCGCTCCGGCGCTGGTGTACAGCGCGATTGTGCTGGAGCAGAACATCGCCGACCGGTTTTTCTACGGCATGCACCTGGGGGCGCTGATGCTCACGGCCCTGCTGGCACCTGGCCTGCGGGGCTGGCAGCGCGCCGCAGCGGCGCTGCTGCAGGCGGCATACAGCCTGCTGAATGTCCTGTACCTGCTCGTATTCCTCAAAGGCTGCCTCGAACTGCCGCTCAGTAACCCCTACCGGATTGCGGCGGCGCTGCGGGAGCTCCCGCCCATGCGCATGGCCGTGACGGAGGCGGGGCGCCTGCCGTACTACAGCGGCTGGGAAGCGCTGGACCTCTGGGGGCTCAATAGCCCTTCGCTTGCCCGGCGCAATCCGATGCCGTCGGATCTGGAAGCCTTCGGCCCGCAGCTCATCGCGCTGCACTACGGCGAATCAAACCGGGAGCTGTTCGGCCGGCTTTCAGAGCCGCCCGAGCCCGGCAAGGACTGGGCGGCCATGTGCCGCAATGCCTCTCGCTACGCGCATGCAAGCGGGCGCTACACGCCCTGGATGGTTCCGTTTCAGCATGCTGATACGCTGCCGGGGCTGCGGGGCCGCTATCAGCGGGCCATCGGGGCGGTCATCCGGGCGAAGGCCCGGCTGCTCGGCGGGGTGTACGAGGCGCCCTGGCCCAGGCATGATGTGTACTGGATCCGGGAGGATGCGGCTGCGCAGCTCGAACCGCTGATCCGGCGCTTCGGCGGCACCGATACGGCCGCCTATTTCCGGGCAGTGGAGCGGCCTACTCCCCCTCCGTAAAGCTGCGGTTGTAGGCCTCGATGGCGCGGAAGAGGCTCTGGGCGATGTAGATCTGGCCTAGCTCGGAGCCGATAAACTGCTCCTCCTGGGCATTGGAGATAAACCCGATTTCGCAGAGCACGGCAGGCATGCCCGACAGGTAGAGCACCACAAAAGGCGCCTGGCGCACCCCGCGGTCGCCCCGGTCCATGGCAGCCTGCAGCTGCTGCTGGATGCCGCCGGCAAGGCGCAGGCTTTCGCTGCGGAAGCTGTTTTTGAGCAATTGCAGGTAAATAAAGCCTTCCGGCGAGGAAGGATTGAAGCCGCCGTACATGCTGCGGTAGTTGTCCTCGAACAGAATGGCCTCATTCTCAGCAATCACATGCTCGTAGCCCTCCTGGCCTTCGTTGATGCCCAGGATGTAGGAAGTCGCGCCGCGGTGGCTGCGGTTGCGGTGGGCATTGCAGTGGATGCTGAGAAAGCAGTCGCCGCCGGCATCGAGGGCGATGGTAGCCCGGCGGTGCAGTTCCACAAACTGGTCCGTGTCGCGGGTCATGACCACGTTGAGCTCCGGCATGCGCTCGCGGAGCAGCGCGCGGAGGCGCAGGGCCACCTGGAGGGTGATGTCTTTTTCCCGGTACTGGCGCCCGAGCGCGCCGGGGTCTTTGCCGCCGTGGCCGGCGTCGATGACGAGGGTGCGGATAGGGCCGGGCGCGTCCTGCGCCTGGAGCAGGCCGGTGCCGAGCAGCCATATGCCCAGGAGTATCATCAGGCGAATCTTCCGATGCTGCATACAACGTATCCCTTCTGTGCTGCCTCTTTGGTGCGGCGATGTTTCCGGATGCGGATTCACGCTATATTTGCCCCTCGGCACCCACTAGCCCACGGTGAATCGGAATCCATTGACCATCTGCGAAAACCGCGCCAAGCTACGCAGCCAGCAGCCGGACCGGGCCTATCCCGTCCGATGGCTGGCGGTTTTGGTGCTTATGATGCGGATTCTGGCGCCTGAACTGGCATATGCGCAGGGCAAAGCCGGGGCGCCTGTGCCGGACTCGCTTGTCCGGACCCTGCCGCCGATGGCCGACAGCGCGGCATTCGCTGCGCTGGCCAGGCCCGCCGAAGCAGACACGCCCCGCGTAAATGTAGATTCCCTGCGCGCAGCCAGCGACCTGAAATCGCCCGTCACCTATCAGGCCAGCGATTCCATCGTCTTCGACCTCGACGCCAATGTGCTGCTGCTCTACCGCGAATCGGCGCTGAAATACGACGACCTGGAGCTCAAGGCCTATGCCGTGACGGTTGCTATCGACAGCCAGCTGCTGACTGCGCGGGGGCTGGCAGACTCCGCCGGTGTCCAGGCCGGCGAGCCGGTGTTCACGCAGGGCCAGGAGTCCTACCAGGCCAAATCGGTCCGCTACAACTTCAGCAGCCGGAAGGGGCGCATTACGGGCGGCAAGCTCGTGCAGGGCGAAATGTTCATTCAGGCTGAAGCCGCCAAATACCATCCGGACGGATCCTTTCACGGGCAGGACGGCATCTTCACCACCTGCAACGACCCGCATCCGCATTTTTACGTGCAGTCGCGGAAGATGAAGGTGCTGCCGGACAAAAAAATCATCAGCGGCCCGCTCAATCTCGTGGTCGGCGACCTGCCGCTTCCGGTTGTCGTGCCGTTTGCCTTCGTGCCCAAGCTGGATTTCGAGACGAAGCAGTCGGGCGTCATCAAGCCGCAGTTCGGCGAAGCCCAGGACCGGGGCTTTTTCCTGCGGCAGCTGGGCTATTACCTGCCGATCAACGACTATTTCGATCTCCGGGTGGACGGCGACATCTACACCCGCGGCGGCTGGCGGCTGGGGCTGAGCTCCAACTACCGCAAGAAGTACTGGTTCGACGGCAATTTCGGCTTTGAATACGGGATTACCCGGTTCAACGAAAAAACGGACCCCGACTTTCAGCGCACCTCGGCCTGGAGCCTGCGCTGGTCGCACAACCAGCCGATCGACCCGACGGCCCGCCTGAGCGCATCGGTCAACATCTCCAGCTCCAACCGCTTCCAGCGCCAGATCAGCGCCAACCAGAACGACTTCTTCACCAACACCCTCAACTCGTCCATCAGCTTCCAGAAGACTTTCAACAACCTGCCCTTCAGCGTCAACCTCAGCGCCCGGCATACCCAGGACCTCAACAAAGAGGTGATGAGCATGCAGCTGCCGGAGCTTTCGGTCAACATGAACCGCCAGACCCCGTTCAAGTTTGTGGACAGCAAGCACCTGAACTGGCTCAAGCAGTTCGGCATCACCTACAACATGCAGGCGCGCAATGCGGTCAACAACCTGCCCGACAGCCTGTTTCTGCCGGTGCTTTTCCGCCCGCGCGACAGCGTGAACTTCATCCAGGTACTGGCCGGCGACACGGTTTCCGTCCGACGGACGGGCGCCTCCTTCTACACCAACGGCCTGCAGCACACCGCCAACGCCTCCACGACGATCCGGCTGCTGAAAAACATCAACATTTCGCCCAACTTCAACTACGCGGAATACTGGTACCTCGAAACGCTGCGCCGCACCTGGAACGACGACACGCGCAAGCTCGAAGAGGCGGAGATTCCGGGCTTTGCGCGGGGGTTCAACTTTTCCGGCGGCGTATCGGCCTCCACCAACTTCTTCGGCATTTACCAGCTTACCCGCTCGAAGCGCCAGATCACCATCCGCCAGCGCTTCACCAGCAGCCTGGCCCTGGCCTACAAGCCCAATTTTGCCGACCCGAAATGGGGATTCTACCGTACGGTGCAGACCGACACCGCAGGCCGAACCCGGACCTACAGCATCTTCGAGCGGGGGATTTACGGCGGCCCCACCACCGGCGAAAGCCGCTCCCTCGGGATCTCGCTCAGCAGCGTGCTGGAGATGAAATACCGGAAGAAGGAAAGCTTCGAGCCGGAATTCGATGAAAAGCAGGACAAGTTCATCCGCATGAACCTCATCGACAACATCGGGCTGAACACCGGCTACAACTTCGCGGCGGACAGCTTCCGCCTGGCTCCGGTGACGATGAATGCGCGGACCTCCCTGCTGGACCGGCTCATCGACCTCAACGCCAGCGCAACCCTGGATCCGTATGTCTTCGCTTCGCCCGACGGGGTGCAGCCGGCGCGCCGGCTGGACCGGTACATGCTCCTCGAAAGCGGCAGGCCGGGCCGCATCACGACGGCCCAGGTGAGCGTGAACACGCGCTTCTCCTCCAAAAAACGCAAGCAGCCCGCGCAGAGCCCCCGTCCCGAAGACTTCAGCGAGGCAGAATTCAGCCGCATCCAGGCCAATTACGACCAGTACGTGGATTTCAACATCCCCTGGAACCTCAACCTCCGCTACAGCCTCTCCTACCGCAAGCCCGACCTGAAAGTCCCGCAGGTGACGCAGACACTCAACCTGGACGGCGACTTCAACTTCACGGAAAAGTGGAAGGTGCAGTTCACCTCCGGGCTCGACCTGAGCCAGCAGCGGATCACACAGACCAGCGTGAGTATTTTCCGGGACCTGCACTGCTTCCAGATGTCGCTGCGCTGGGTGCCGTACGGGCCGCAGAAGAGCTACTCCGTCGTGATCAGCGCCAAAAGCGCGACGCTGTCGGCCCTGCGCCTGACGAAAAATGAGTTCTGGCAGGACCGGTTCCGCAATCTATGAGCTGAAGCAGGCGGCAGGGCGGGCGCCTTTTGCGGGCGGCGGAATGGAAGCCGAAGCTGCCCATAACTTAGATAGATTTTTTATCGGTAATTTATCCATTCCCCTCCCCTGCCCCCTTGACTATCCCGCCCCTTCCTGTACCTTTGCCCTGTAGCCCGCCCGCATGCGCATCCGCTGGATTGAAGTGACCATCGGCCTTCTGCTCACCGCCCTGATCCTGCTGGGGGTGCTTTGGCAGACCTCGCTGCGCCGCAGCTCCGGGATGGCGCCGCCCTGGCGGCGGCAGGCGGCCCAGGAGGATGCGGCATTCCCGGACCGTATCCGCCCCCTGCGCTTTGCCGGGCACGACAGCTGCCTCCGCATCGTGCAGGACTCCAGCCTCTACGCCGAAGGCTGGGACAGCCTCCCCCAGCCCGCTTTCTGGCGCCAGCTGATGAAGACCCACTCGGACACCATCGTCGTCAATGTCGCGGACAACCGCCAGATCCTCGACCGGCTCTACCACTGGGACTGGGGCCTGCGCTCGAAGCGCCAGCGCAGCAGCTACGAGGACAGCCTGCGCGCAGCCCGCGGCATCCTGCCCGGGCGCAAGGTCTTTTTCACCTACGGCCAGAGCCATTTCTACCGCGTGCGCGAGGTGCTGCCCCAGATTCACCGGGCCGTGGAGATTTTCGACCGCCAGCAGGTAGATCCCTGGTACTGCCAGACCATTCTGCTCATCGAAAGCCCCGGACAGCTCCGCCAGTCGATCGACGGCGCCTACGGCCCCTTCCAGCTGATGCGCGGCGTAGCCCGCGACATGGGCCTGCAGGTGAACGAAGGCAGCGACGAGCGCGAAGACCTCGAAAAATCGGCGGCGGCGGCAGCCCGCCTCATCCGCGAAATCTGCATCCCCAAAACCCGTAACCTGCTGAATCAGTGGTGGATTCCCTATGACGAGCGCGACCTGTGGTTCCGGCTGCTGGTCATGCATGTGTACCACGCCGGCATCGGCAATGTGCGCCAGGTATTCGACGCCATGCAGCCGCAGGCCGGCGGGCCGGAGCTGATCCGGCAGATGTGGCAGACCGAAGCCGGCAACTTCGGCAACTCTTCCCAGAACTACTCCCAGCTGGCCCTCGCCGCGCTGCTGGAGCTCGACGCCCTGGCCAGGGCCGAGGCCGCTCCCTGCCCGGGCGATACGCTTATGCAGGCAGCGCAGTCCAGACGTTGACAAAGTGGGATAAATCCTGTAACTTAAAGCAACGGCTTGTTTCCGGCCCCGGCATTCAGCCTTCAATCCATCCCCCATGCAGGCCGCCCTGTCCCCTGCCCTCATCCATCCGCCCCGGCTCTACCACCCCGGCGAGTTCGAGCCGCCGGAGCACTGGTACCCCCGTGCGCTCAATGCGCAGATCCACCCGCTGGTGGCTTTTTTCATGAACCTGACGCCCGAACGGATCGTCAACCGCTACTGCCACCTCCACCCGACCGTCAACCGCCAGTACCTCCACGATCTGCTGGCCTATCAGCCCCGGCACTTCTTCCACGCAGGCACAGACCTCTTTGTGGTCACCAATGCCCGCGGCAACCGCCGGATGGTGGTGATCGAAACCAACAGCTCCCCCTCCGGGCAGAAATCCATGCCCCTGCTGGATGAAAATCAGGAGCAGGGCGGCTACCGGACCTACATGGAGCAGACCTTCCGGCCCTATGTGAAGGCCCGGCGCACCCGCCTCGACGGCGCGCTGGCTGTGCTCTACGACAAAAACCCCATGGAGGCCTCCGGCTACGCCGCCGCCATGGCCGATGTGTTCGACGAGCCCGTGCTCTACACGCCGTTTTATGCCGACGATCCCGATCCGCCCGTGCGCTTCACCGAGCAGGTCATGGAAATCCGGACCGGCGAAGCGGAATGGACCCCCGTGCGCGCAGCTTTCCGCTATGTGACCCAGCGGCCCTGGAACCGGATTCCGATTTTTTCCAAAACCCTGATCCTCAATCCTATCATCGCATGTCTGGCCGGCGGGCGCAATAAAATGATGGCGGCCAAGGCCTACAACCTCTTCAATGCGGAAATCGCCGAGCATGGCCTGAAGATCCACACGCCTGAAACCATCTGGGATGTGCGCAAAAACGAAATTTCCCTCTGGATCCGGAAGCTCGGCGGCCATGCCGTGATCAAAGTCCCCTACGAAAATGCCGGCCAGGGCGTTTTCACCATCGTCAGCGAGCGCGAATTTGAAGCCTTCATGTCGCGCCAGTTTCCCTACGACCTCTTCATCGTCCAGAGCCTGATCGGCAACTACGGCTGGAGCTCCGGGGTGGATGCCGGCAAGCTCTACCACGTCGGGACCATGCCCAACCAGAAAAACCGCAGCTATGTGGCCGATATCCGCATGATGGTGGGCAGCCACATGGAGCAGGGGCTGCGCCCGCTGGCCATTTACGGCCGCCGCGCCCGTGCTCCGCTGACCGATCAGCTCCAGGACAGCCGCGATTCCTGGGAAATCCTCGGCACCAACCTCTCCACCCGCATGCCCGACGGCAGCTTCGAGACCGATACCTCCCGGCTGCTGATGATGGACAGCCGCGATTTCAACAAGCTGGGCATCGGCGTGGACGACCTGATCGAAGGATTCATCCAGACCATTCTGGCCATGATTGCCATCGACAAAATGGCCCAGACGCTGCTGAACCAGAAGGGCAAGCTGAAGTCGCGCCTCTTCCGGTCCCTGAACAACGACGATGCGCTGATCCGGGAAATCATGACCGAGTAGCTCAGGGAATCCAGACTGCCAGGGCCGGAAACAGGAACACCAGGTCGCCCCAGAGGCGGTAGCGCTCCTGCGGCGCGAAGCGGGGCTCGTCGGCCGCAATCCATACCAGCAGCAGCAGCATCGCTGCGTATACGGCCTGTACGCGTGCCATAAACGGCGCGGCATCCTGCCGCAGCGCGAGCCAGCCGCCGGCGGCGACGAGCAGGGCGATGAGCCCGGCCAGCCGCCGTGCAAAGGCCTTGCCCACGGCCCGCACGAAGGAGGTCTGCCCGTCCTGGGCATCCAGCGATTCCTCGTAGATGGAAAAAACGAGCAGATTGATCATGGCCAGCCCGAAAAACTGCGCGGCGGCGAGCCATACTGCGGCACCTGCAGGCCCGTCCGCAAGGGCCAGGGGCCCGCCCCATACGCCAGCGGAGTAAATCAGGCCTACGCCCAGTTCTTTCTGCAGCCACCAGCGCGCCCGCCCTTTGGCCCAGGAAACGATGCCGAGGTGCAGCAGCACCAGCATGCCCATGCCCATGCCGAGCAGCAGCAGCTCCTGCGGCGCCTGCCAGGGTGCCCAGGTAATGCAGATCATCAGCGCGCCGGCCCAGGCTACGGCAATGGCGTAATGGTACTGATGGTGAAACAGATGCCGGGCCGAATGCGCCCGGTGCTGGAGGCGGCGGGCGTCGAGCAGGTGGTCGGTGGTGTACACGACCCACACGCTCAGCGGCAGCGCAATCCACCAGACGCGGGGCATCTCCTGCCCCATGAGGCGGGCAGCCATGGCGCCGGAGGCCAGCGCGCCGAGCATCACATCGATGCTGAGGTACTGCAGGATGCGGTAGTACCGGCCTATCACCAGCATGCGGGGTTAGAGGTGAGCGAGATGGGGCGATGCCCAGGATACGGACGGCAGGCGGCGCGGCGGCGGCTCCGCAAGCTGCGCCAGCAGGGCCGACGCCGGCGCGGACGATCCCGTCGGGATCCAGCCGGGCTCCAGCTCCAGCAGCGGCGCCAGCACAAAGCTCCGGATGCTGTAGCGGGGATGCGGCAGCTCCAGGATGCCGCCTGCACGCTGCTGCCCGTGATACTCCAGCAGATCGAGATCGATCAGGCGGGGGCCCCAGCGCTCAAGGCGCTCGCGCCCCATCTCCGCTTCGATGCCCAGCAGCGCCTCCAGCAGCGCCTCCGGCTCCAGGCTGCTGCGGACCTCGCACACGGCATTCAGAAAGGGGCCCTGCTCCAGCATCCCCCAGGGCTCAGTCTCGTATAAGGAGGAGGCCCGCAGCGGATGCACCCCGGCAGCCGGCATGCGCCGCAGCGCATCCCGCAGGTTGAGGGCCCGGTCGCCCAGATTGGATCCCAGTCCAATGAAGATCATGCAGCGCAAAGATACGGATTCCCCGCTGATCCGGCGCCGCCTGTGCTTTGCAGAAAATCCGGCAGCATCCCGGTGAACTTGTGCTATATTTGACTCCTGACCGATCTGAACGCAATATGAAATTCCTGCAAACCTATCTGGCCGCCTTTCTCGCTACCCTGACCGCCATGATCGTGGGGTCCATGCTGGTGATCCTGCTCCTCATCGGCATCGGCAGCGCGGTAAGCCAGGCCGAAAACACTCCCTCCGTTCCGGACGGGGCCATTCTCCACCTCAAGCTGGACCAGCCGATCACCGAATACGCCTCCGACGACCCGCTCGACATCGGCTTCGGAGCACTGGGGGAGTTCGGCGGCACCATCGGCCCGCGCGCCGGGCTCTACCAGATCGTCCGCAGCATCCGCCACGCCGCCTCCGACCCTGCGGTCCGGGGCATCTACCTCAACCTCCAGGGCGATGCCGCTACCGGCTGGGCCAGCCTCAAAGCCATCCGGGATGCCCTGCTGGAGTTCCGCAGCAGCGGCAAGTTCATCTACGCCTATTCCGAGCTGTATTCGGAGCGGGCCTACTACCTGGCCAGCACCGCCGACTCCATCTTCCTGCCCCGCGAAGGCATGCTCGAATTCAACGGCCTGGCAGCCAGCCCGATGTTCTTCTCCGGACTGTTTGAAAAGCTGGAGATCAAGCCCGCCGTCTTCCGCGTGGGCACCTTCAAGTCGGCGGTGGAGCCCTTTATCCGCAAGGATATGAGCCCGGAAAGCAAGCTGCAGGTCCAGGCCTACCTCGGCGATCTGTGGAATGTCTTTGCCGAGGAGGTCTCCGCCTCGCGGCGCATTCCGCGCGGCCGGATCGACGAGCTGGCGTCGGAACTGATCATGGCCGACGGCGCTGCCGCGCTGCGCGCGGGCCTGACGGACGGCATCACCACCGAAGCCGCCATGCGCCGCCGCCTGGCCCTTGCCTCCGGAAGCCCTGCGGACGAGGCTCCCGAGCTGGTCGCCTATGCCAAATACGCCAAAACCGTGCGCCCTGCACGCCGGGAAGGCGGCAAAATCGCGCTCATCTTTGCCGAGGGCAATATTACCTCCGGCAAAAGCAGCGACGGGTCCATCGGCTCCGAAACGCTCACCGAACTTCTGCGCAAGGCCCGCGAGGACGAATCGATCCAGGCCGTGGTGCTGCGCATCAGCAGCCCCGGCGGCAGCGCCCTGGCCTCCGACCAGATTGCTGCCGAAGTGAGCCTGCTCAACGAGTCCAAGCCCATCGTCGCCAGCATGGGCAATACGGCCGCATCAGGCGGCTATTACATCGCAGCGCCCTGCCGCCGCATTGTCGCCCAGCGCAATACCATTACCGGCTCCATCGGCATCTTCGGCATCCTCTTCAACACCCGGCAGCTGTTCAGCAGCAAGCTCGGGCTGACCTTCGACGAGGTGGAAACCCATCCGCATGCCAATGCGGGCAATCCCAATTTTCCCATGGACCCTGCGGAATCAGCCTACTTCCAGCGCCAGGTGGAGCAGGGCTATGGCCGCTTCCTCGACGTGGTGCGGCAAGGCCGCAAGTTTCCGGATTCGCTCTCCGTGGACCGGATCGCGCAGGGGCGGGTATGGTCGGGCGAAGATGCCCAGGGCATCGGGCTCGTGGACGAGCTGGGCGATCTGCACACCGCCATCGCATCTGCGGCTTCGCTGGCCGGGCTCGGCGACAGCTACCAGCTGGTGGCGCTTGTCAAGCGGGAAAATCCCTTCGAATCGTTCCTCAGCCAGCTCGGCGGCACCCGGACACAGGCGCCTGAATGGCTGGCCGAAGAGGCGGAATGGTACCGGCAGCTCAAGCTGCAGTTTCCGCAGCCGGGGCTCTATGCCCGCATGCCCTTCGACTGCGAAATCCGCTGAGCCGGCGGTCATCCCGCAGCCCTTGCACCCGGGTTCCGGAAGGTCTCCGGTGCAAGGGCATAAAAACAAAAAAGGCCTGAATATCAGGCCTTTGTCGTGAGCGAGAAACGGGATTCGAACCCGCGACCTCAACCTTGGCAAGGTTGCGCTCTACCATCTGAGCTATTCTCGCGAATTGTGGGTTCAAAGATAGCGGGACGATCAATACTGCGCAAGCGCAAGGGCAAAAAAATTTTAAATTTTCGCACCGGCGCCCGAATTGGACATGACCCGCTCGACAATCCGACGCCCGGCCCAGATGCTCGCGATCCAGTACAGGGGATAGGCGACTGCAAAAACGCCCCAGTAGCCGGTAACCGCCGTACACAGGGCTGCGATCACCGCGGCCAGATTCACCGGGGCAAGTATGGAGGGCGGACGGCGGCTGTTCCAGCTTGCGACGGCCAGCTCGGCTACCGCCATGAGGCGGCTGAGGGCAAAGCCGGAAGCCAGCCAGAACCAGCTCCGGACCGGCAGCGCAAGCAGGACGAAAAACACCTGCACCAGCTCCGAAATCCGCAGCATCCAAAACCGCTGCTGCCATTGCCAGCCGCCCATGGCCATGAGGGCCCGGATGCTGTGAATCAGCAAGGTTGCGCCAATGATGTAGAGGAATACCACCTGCATACCGTCTTCGCTACTGTTGGTCCCGATTACTGATATAACGAAGAAAGCGCCCCGGGGCCTACCAGGGAGCGCAGCAAAGGGATGGGCAAACGTTACGACGTAAGAAAATTCCTTCATTTCATGCTCCGGGCACGAAGAAGGACGGGCATCGATCGGCGGCAGATGGTTCTACGGCGCTGCGGCGCCGGGGTTTCACGAATGCCGCAGCCGCTTGAGGCCGGCAATCACGGCCGGCGGATCGGGCGAGTCGAAGACGTAGCTGCCGGCAATGAGCACATCGGCGCCGGCCTGCAGCATGAGCGATCCGGTGTCGGCGTTGATGCCGCCGTCCACCTCGATGTGCAGCCGCAGCCGCGCTGCCTGGGCCATGGTGCGCAGGCGCGTCACTTTTTCAGACACATAATGCAGAAAGCTCTGGCCGCCGAAGCCGGGGTTTACCGACATCAGGCAGACGATGTCGGCCAGCGGCAGCACATATTCGATGCTTTCGACGGGGGTTGCCGGATTGAGGGCGATGCCGGGCCGCATGCCCAGCTCGCGGATGGCCCGCAGCGTGCGGTCCAGGTGCATGCAGGCCTCGGCGTGGATGGTCAGGTGGTCGGCGCCGGCGGCTTTGAAGTCGGCCAGGTAGCGCTCCGGCTCCGCAATCATCAGATGCACATCCAGCGGCTTGCGCGCGATGCGCTTCACGGCCTTCAGCACCGGCATGCCGAAGGAGATGTTCGGCACGAAGCGCCCGTCCATTACATCGCAGTGGATCCAGTCGGCATCGGAGGCATCGAGCATCCCGACTGCATCGCCGAGCCGCGCAAAATCAGCCGAAAGAATGGAAGGGGCGACCAGATGTTTCATAGCTTACGGATTGAATCTGCAGGCATATCGAAAAACAGGCTCCGGGTGGAGCGGAGCCCCAGGTACAGGGCCAGCAGGGCCATGATGAGCCCCAGGCAGAGATCGGCCACGGCGCCCGGCAGCAGGCTGCCGGGATCTTCGGCGCCGGGGCCTCCCTGCCACCCCGAAGCCTGGCCGTACACCGCCAGCCACCCGGCCAGGTACAGCCAGATCCCTGCCTGGGAAGCCGCCAGCAGCATGCTCATGACCCAGCCCATCCCGTTGCGGATCCGGAGGCCAATGCCCAGCGCCAGCATTGCCAGGGGAAAATTGAGGCTGCCCGACGGCGTAAACAGCTCCAGCCCGCCCGATGCCGGCATCCAGCGCCACCCGCAGGCAGCGACCCAGCCCAGCCGGCAGGCGCCCAGCACAGCAGCAGCCGATCCGCCTGCCAGGATCAGCACCCAGGAGTATACAGACAGAAATGCGGAGTCGGAATCCAGCGCGGCAGGCCTCCCCTTGGTCATACAGCTCAGTTTCAGCGCAAGCTAGAAAAAATTTCAAAGAAAAGACCGCTGCAAACAAAGCAGCCTCAGCCTTGTTTTGAAAGATTCTAAATAAGCCCTAACATTGTACTCCGTAAGCCTTGGGCATGGATCCGATGCGAATCTTTCTGGCAGATGCCGCCTTTCTCGTGCGCGCAGGAATCAAATCGGTCCTGGCAAGCCTGCCGGATTGCCAGGTGATCGGAGAAGCTGCGCACAGCCGGGACCTGCAGCGCATGCTGCATCTCGATGCGCCCGATGTGGTCATCATGGACTACAATGCACCCGGCGCCTTTCAGCCCGACGATGTGCGGACTGTTATGGAGCGGTGGCCTTCCACCGGCATGCTGGTCATTTCCTCCGACCTCAAGAAGGAGCAGGTTTTCAAGGTGCTCGAATACGGCGCCAAGGGCTTTCTCCTCAAGGAATGCGACCATACGGAAATCATCGGCGCAGTCCAGGCGGTATCGCGCGGCGATAAGTTCTTCTGCGGCAAGGTGCTGGACATCATCCTCGAACGCAGCCATGCCGACCAGAACTGCGACGATGCCTGCGAGCCGGCCCGCCTCACCGAGCGGGAAAACGAGATCGTGCGCCTCATGGGCGAAGGCGTGGCTACGCAGGATATTGCAGACCGCCTGAGCCTCAGCGTACACACGGTGTACACCCACCGCAAGAACATCATGCGCAAGCTGGGCGTGACCACCGCAGCCGAGGTCATTCTGTACGCCGTCAATACCTCGCTGGTCCGGGCCTGAGCGGGCGTGCTGCGCCTATTCCGGCAGGCAGACGGTCTCGCAGTCCGTGCAGTAGAGCGGGCCGGATTCGGGATTCCGGTGCAGGGCCTGATCCCAGGCATTGAAATTGTGCACCTGGCGGTCGAGCGAGGCGTACACGGGCACGCACAGGGCGGCCTGGCAAAGCCAGATCAGCAGCAGGCCTGCGGCCGGGAACCTGCGGCGGGCCGCCTCCGGAGGCGACAGCAGCTGATGCACGCGCAGCGTCAGGCTGCTGCCGCGCAGCGGTGCCGTCAGCGGCGCCAGCTGCCATTCGCGCATGCGCAGCAGCAGGGCCGCATAGGTCCGGCGGGAAGGAAGCGCAGCCGCTCCGGCTTCGTCGGCAATACATTCGCCCAGCAGATCCAGCTCCCGGCGGATGGCGTACAGCGCGGGGTTCCAGAACCAGAAGCTCTGCACGGCGCGGAGCAGGGTTTTCTCCAGGGTGCTGTGCTGGCGCAGATGCGAAAGCTCATGCAGCCATACTGCTTCGCGCTCCTCGGGCGAAAGGCGGGCAAGCTCTTCCTGCCAGATGATGTAGCTGCGGCCCAGCCAGAATGCGCCTGCACTGTGGGGCTGCGCGGGAATGAGCAGCGTCAGCGCCTGGCCCTGCACCTGCAGCAGCTCCTGCCGGGAACTGCGGACCAGCCGGCGCAGGTAGCGCACCTGCAAGGCCCATTGCAGCAGCACCGCAGCGGCGATCAGGCCAATCACGGCCTGCACGATTCCTTTGTACGCCAGCAGCCATTCATAGAGGGCATTGGCGCGGTAGCGCACGCGGTGCGCCTCGTTCGGCCGCTCGCAGCGGCAGAACTGCTGGACTGCGGCATGCTCGGCGGCACTGCCCCAGCCCATCGGATGCGCGCGCACGGAGGCCTGGCGCTCTGCCGTCAGCAGCGGCAGCAGCAGCGAAGTCGCCAGCACGGCGTAGAGCAGGCCTTTGCGGGCCTGCGGCGCGGGGGCGCTGCGGCGGGCCAGCAGGCGGTATCCCAGCCAGCCCGCACAGGAAAGCAGGCCGGAGGCCAGCACATAGCTCAGCATGTCAGTCCTGCTTGGATAAAAGATCCTTCAGCTCGTCGATCTCCGTCTGCGAAGCCTTGCGCTGGTCGAGCAGCGTGGAGACCAGGCCGGTCATCGAGTCCGAGAATACCGTTTCGAGCACATTGCCCAGCAGATGCTGCTGGTATTTGCGCTTCGAGATCAGGGGGTAATAGCAGTGCCCCCGGCCTACCGGCTCGTGCCCGACAAAGCCTTTTTTCTCCAGAATCCGCACAATGGTCGAAACCGTATTGAACTTCGGCTCCTTCTCTTCCGGCCATTGCTCGACGAGCTCGCGCACAAAGGCCTTTCCCAGGCTCCAGAGCACGTTCATCACCTTGAGCTCCAGCGGGGTGAGCAGTTTGTGTTGGTCCATGCAGTAAAACTAACTATTTAGTTTGGACTGCGCAACAGGAACCAGCGTCAGCGGGGCGGGGGTTCGTGGAACAGCCTGTTCCAGGCTTCAATCTGCGCCAGCACCGTTTCCCGGCCCATGCCCGTGACGGCGGAGGTCAGGATATGGGGCGGCAGCGGCTCCCATTGCTCCGCAAGCGCCTGGAGGTATTCCTGCACCTGGGATTCGAGCCTGAGCGGTGCCAGCTTGTCGCCTTTGGTAAAGAGAATGGTAAACGGAAGCTCATTTTCGCCCAGCTGCCCCATGAACTCGAGATCGGAAGCCTGGGGCGGGATGCGGCTGTCTACGAGCACGAACACATTCACGAGGTTTTCGCGCTCGCTGAAGTAGCTGCCGAGCAGTTTGGCGAAGGCGGCGCGCTCGGTCTGGGAGAGCTTGGCGTAGCCGTAGCCGGGCAGGTCCACGAGGTACCAGGCCTCGTTGATGAGGAAATGGTTGATGACGCGGGTTTTGCCGGGGGTGGAACTGGTATGGGCGAGGTTTTTGCGGCGCACGAGGCAGTTGATCCAGGAGGATTTGCCCACGTTGGAGCGGCCGATGAAGGCATACTCCGGCAGCCGGGGCGGCGGCATCTGGCTGGTCTGGCTGCTGCTGGCAGCGAGGCGGGCGTGCTTAACTTCCATAGGTAAATTGGACATCCCGGAAAATCACGGTAGCTTTGCAGCCCAAATGTACGAACAGAAGTTGGACAATCCGGTAACCCCATACGGAAAGGCAGGGCAGTCGAAGAAGTCGGAAGTGACCGAGATGTTCGACAACATCGCCCCGCGCTACGACCTGCTGAACCGCGCGCTGACCTTCCGCCTCGATGTCGGCTGGCGCCGCAAGGCGGTGCGCATGCTGCGGCCCTACCAGCCCAAAACGGTTGTGGACATCGCCACGGGCACGGCGGATTTTGCCATCGAAGCCCGCAGCCTGCATCCCGAGCGCATCATCGGGATCGATATTTCGGCCGAGATGCTGCGCATCGGGCGGGAAAAAATCGCGGCGCGCAGCCTGGGCGGGCTCATCGAGCTGCGCCAGGGCGATTCCGAAGCCCTGGACCTGCCCGACGGCTCCGCAGATGCCGTCACGGTGGGGTTCGGCGTGCGCAATTTCGAGAACCTGGACCTGGGCCTGCGGGAAATCTGCCGCATTCTGCGGCCCGGCGGCGCGCTGGCCGTGCTGGAGCCGTCTTTTCCGGTAGGGTTTCCGGCGCGGCAGTTGTTTCAGCTGTACTTCGGGGTCGTGACCCCCTTCATCGGCAAACTGGTCTCAGGTGATTCAAGCGCATACCGCTATCTTCCCGCATCCGTCCAGGCCTTCCCGCACGGCGAGGCTTTTCTGGAGCGCTGCCGCCAGGCAGGGTTCCGGAAGGGGCAATTTTTGTCCCTCGGATTTGGCGCCTGCGCCTTATATTTGCTCGAAAAATAGTCCGACCCTTTATCCCGGCTGCCCTGATTGAAGCACTGCTACGTACGTAACTGCTGGTCTGCCATGATGCTTCACACGCACGCAAGCCGCCTGCCGGGCGCACTGGTTCTGCTGATTCTCCTGCCGCTCTCTGCTGCTGCGCAACAGTACGGCAATTCCCATCCCTTCGATTTCAAGCGATTCAACCTCGGCTTCCTGATGGGGCTGAACTACAATACCTACAACCTCAACGAGCAGATCAATGTCCTCGAAAACGGGGTCCTGCTCAGGCAGGTGGAGCTGGTGCCGCGCGTGGGCCTTTCGCTGGGCATGATTTCCAACCTCAAGCTGCACAACCAGATCGCCCTCCGTGCCGTGCCGACCATCTCGCTGGAGCAGCGCGATTTCCGCTACACCTTTGCGCGGGACTCGGTGATCATGCGCAAGATCGAGGCCTCGTACATCAATGTGCCGGTGATGTTCCAGTTCAAAACCGGCTATTGGAACGCCACCCGCACCTACCTGCTCGCCGGCGGGCAGTGGGGCGTCAACCTGAACAACAACAAGCGGGTGCTGGACGACCGCGACCTGCTCAAAATCCAGCCGAATGATTTCAGCCTGGTGTTCGGCTGGGGCATCAACCTCTACGGCGAGCGCATCAAGCTTTCGCCCGAAATCCGCTACACGATGGGCCTCATCGATCTGTTTGTGCGGGAAAACACCACCCACACCGGTGCTATCGAGCGCCTCAGCAGCCAGGTCCTGACGATCAACGTCAATTTCGAGTAAGCGGACCAGGCGGTTTTACACGGAGGCATGGAGGGCACGAAGATGCACGGAGAAGGCCTGGCTTCGTGTTTCTCCGTGTACTTACTTTCTTAGTGGTAAACCTTCGCCTGGGTTTGCCACGGAGAATCTGCTTGCTACTTTCTGCTTTCTGCTTTCTGCTTTCTACTTTCTACTTTCTACTCCACCCGCTTCCGGTAATTCCACAGCGCCGCCTCATCCTCCGGGCTTTCCTCCGGCTCATCCTCCCAGGCATAGCGCTTCCGCTGCGGCCCCTGCCGCCGGAAGGCAAATGCCATCAGCATGCCGGCCAGCGCCCCGAAGAGGTGCGACTCCCAGGAGACGCCCGGCTGCGCCGGAAGCAGGCCCCAGACCATGCTGCCGTAGAGAAAGGCCACGATGAGCGAGAGCGTCATGGCCCGGACATCCTTGCGGAAGACCCCGCTGAAGAACAGGAAGAAGGCCAGTGCGTAGATGACCCCGCTCGCGCCGATGTGCTGGCCGGGGCGGGCCATGGCCCAGACCCAGACGCCGGTGATGAGCCAGCTCCCCAGCGCCACGCGCAGCGCCAGCGGCGGGTAAAAGACCTGCAGGGCTGTACCCAGCACCACGAGGGGCACCAGGTTGGCGCCGAGGTGCTCCCAGTCGCCATGCACGAAGGGGGCGGTGATGACCGCCCAGCCCTGCGAAAATACCCGGGGCTCGATGCCGAAGCGGCCGGTATCGGCGCCGGTCAAGGCCGCCAGGGCGTGGATGCCGGCCATGAGCGCCGCCGCCGCCGCCGGGAGGATCCAGGCGCGGCGCAGCAGGCGGAGTTCGGGGTCAGGGGCGGACATGCCGCAATATACGGAAGTAGCTAGGATTCAGCAGCAAGTTGGAGGACTGGCTTGGGGGGTAGTGAGTAGTGCGTATTGAGTATTGAGATACGCTTCGCTTGCCGGGTAGCCAGTATTCAGCAGCAAGTCGGAAGACTGCAAGGCAGCGCCTGCGGCGCTGGGCCGACGGCTGAGCGGAGCTGAAGCCCTGGCCTGAAGCGCGGTTTTGATGCCATATTGCAGGCGAGGCGGTTTCAACCCCTCGCTTGCAGCAGGTAGCCCGGCGGCTGAGCGCAGCCGAAGCCGTGGCCGCCGGGGTTCAGGTCTGGGCCGCAGACCTGGACCAGCGCAGCGCCCCCCTGAGGGGCATAGTGCAGTATATACCATTGAAATTCAATTAATTAACCCTCATAAGGGTTCGCAACTCTTATGAGGGTTTTTCCTATCGCCCTCCCGCAAGCGAGGCGGTTTCCAACCCCTCGCTTGCAGCAGGTAAGCCGGCGGGCTGAGCGGAGCCGCAGCCCCGGCTCGCCTGAGCGATGCCGCAGGCAGCAGGTGCGCCCATTCAACCGTTTCGGATGCTTTCCGTATATGCAGGGAAAACAGCCGATGGAGCCTACCCTCATTACCCTCCGGATCGATCCTGCACAGCGGGAGTTCTTCCTGAAACTGGTTGCCATGCTGGGAATCGCAGAGGTGGTGCCCCCGGCCCAGCTCATCCGGCAGTACCAGCAGCAGGCCCCGGCCGACGTGCCGCTCAGCGAGGAGGAAATCATGCAGGAAATCCAGGCCCACCGGAACCCCCATGCCTGAACCGGCGAAGGTGCTGCTGGACACCAACATCTGGATTTCGTTCAGCATCGGAAAGCAGCTTGCGGTCCTCGACAGGCTTTTTGCGCGGCCGGAGTTTCTGCTCTATACCTGTGAGGAAACCATCGCAGAATATCAGGCCGTAGCACGCAGGCGTAAACTGCGGCCATATATCCCGGAAGCCCGGATCGCCGAAACCCTCAGTCTCATGGCACAGTGCACGACGATTGTGCCCCGCACGACCGCGATGCCGCCCAGGACTTCAAGAGATCCGAAAGACGGTTTTCTGCTTGCTGCTGCTTTCGGGCTGGCGGCAGACTATCTGGTGACGGGCGATGCGGATCTGCTGGTACTGGATCCGTATTTCCGCACCCGAATCCTGAAGATGGGGGATTTTCTCCGGGCAGCCGGGCTGGATCCGGCCTAGCCCAGGTCATCGGCGCGCGGCCTCCCTGCTGCGCCCCCGGCTCGGCTGAGCGGAGCCGAAGCCCCTGCCGAGCAGCAAGTATTCAGTAGCAAGTCGCAAGACTGAAAGGCGGCGCCTGCGGCACCGGCCACGCCGGCGGCTGAGCGGAGCCGAAGCCCCTGCCGAGTAGCAAGTATTCAGTAGCAAGTCGCAAGACTGAAAGGCGGCGCCTGCGGCACCGGCCACGCCGGCCACTGAGCGCAGCCGAAGCCCCAGCCTGCCATATTGCAAGCGAGGCGGTTTCAACCCCTCGCTTGCAGCAGGCACGCCGGCGGCTGAGCGGAGCCGAAGCCCCTGCCGAGTAGCAAGTATTCAGTAGCAAGTCGCAAGACTGAAAGGCGGCGCCTGCAGCGCCGGCGGCTGAGCGGAGCCGAAGCCCCGGCCCCTGCGCCTCAGTGCCGCGGGCAGGTGCAGCGCTTCTTCATCTTCACCAGATGAATCCCCGCCGTCACGTACAGATTCATGCCAAGCTGCTGATCTGCCACCGCGTCCGGACGCGCCTGGAACCCGTCGGGGTTGGGGTAGCTGAAGGTCTGCGAGAGCAGGCGCGCGGCGTACAGGTCGGCTTCGAGGCCCAGGGAGAGGTGC
>JANRID010000062.1:0-106016 GCA_033765305.1 Bacteroidia bacterium | reverse complement strand
GGCCGGCTCTACGGGTTTGAGTTCAAGTGGTCTGCATCAGCCCCCAAGCCCCCCGCGCGCTGGCTTGAAGCGTATCCGGAAGCCAGCTTCGACGTGATCCACCGCGGAAATTACCGCTCGTTTATTGCGGAGGTTTGAGGGATTGGCGGCAGCTGCGCGCCCAGCAATATCCTACTGTCCTCTTCCCATAGCGCGAACCGCTGAAAAGTAGAAAGAATCATGTACATTTCAGCATTCAAAAGAACCCGCCATGCGGAAGAGCCAATTCAGTGAAAGCCAGCGGCAGGCGATTGTCGCAAAGCTGGACGCGGGCCAGCGTCTTGGCCCCTTCTAGCATACACCTCCACCCCCGTCTCCTCCACCTCCTCCTTAAAATACGGATTCCGGATGCCGCCGTGCCAGATCAGGTCCACCGGATGCTGGAGCAGCGCCCGCAGCCCATCTGCGAGGGCGAAGAAATGCGCGTTCGATTCGGCGGCACTCAGGCCCGCGTGGTCCAGCTCGTAGAGGAAGTCGATGTCCGAATCCGGCCGGAAATCCGCCCGCAGCACCGAGCCGAATACCCACAGCCGGTCCACCCGGTGCGCACGGCACAGGGCCCGGATGCGGGGGAGATAGGGTTCAAGCCGGTGCATGGCGGCGGATCTTGGCCCTAAGATACGGAAAAACCGATTCCCCCTCACCCCCCATACCTCCGCTTGAACCCCAGCGGGTTCTCGCCCGTCACGGCCTTGAACGTGCGGTTGAAGTAGCTCAGGCTCTCGAAGCCGCACGCGAAGCAGGCTTCCGTCACGTTGCAGTCCTGCAGCAGCAGGCGCTTGGCCTGGCTGATGCGGTACTGGTTGAGGAACTCCGTGAAGGTGACCTGCGTCATCTTCTTGAAGTACCGGCAGAACGCCGCCGGGCTCAGGTTGCAGAGGGCTGCTGCCTCCTCGATCCGGATCTTGCGCGCGTAGTGCGCGTCGATGAAGCCGTAGAGGCGCCGCAGGCGCTCCTGCTCCTTGCGGGTGTACTGGTTTTCCACCGGGGACTCGTGCAGAAGCGTCTGCTCCGGCGAATGCGCCAGGGCATCGAGCAGGCTCAGCACTTCGAGCAGCATCCCGAAGGGCTCCAGGTGCTGCAGCCTCTGCATCCGCGGCCCGATCTGCCGCCGTGTCTCCGGCCCGAAGGCCACCCCGTGCCGCGCCCGCGCAAACAGCCCGCAGATCCCGCCCAGCTCCGGCGCCTGCGCAAAGGCCGGCTGCAGGAAGTCCTGCCGGATGTGCAGCACCGTCTTCTCGTAGCTCCCCCGCACCTGGTAGTCGAAATTCAGGTGCGGAATGTTGGGGCCGATCAGCACCAGGTCGCTGCCCGCGTAGCGCGAGAGGTGCGTGCCCACGTGCCGCGTGCCCGCCTCCGCCTCGATGTACACCAGCTCGTACTCAGGGTGGAAGTGCCAGAAAAACAGATCGTTCAGCCGGGGGTTCACCATCAGCCGGAAGGAGCTGTTGGCGTCGGGGCGGATGGACTCGAACTGGATGCGCATGCGGGAATGGCTCAAACGGAAGCGGCGGGACGGGCAAAAAGAGCAATATAGTGCAAATTCCGGCTAGAATCCGGAAGATTCCGCGCCTGCGGCGGCGCTATCTTCGGCCTTCCTGCTACTGCCTGCAACGTACCCATCCTATGGAATTCCTGGACTATGCAGCCATCGGGCTGTATTTCGTGCTCATTTTCGTCATTGCCTACCGCGTCACCATCGCCGAGCGCAACAAATCCACCACCTCCGAGTACTTTCTGGCCAGCCGCAGCGCCTCGTGGTTCCTGATCGGCGCCTCGCTCTTCGCCTCCAACATCGGTGCGGAGCACATCATCGGCCTGGCCGGCTCCGGCGCGCGCGGCGACATGCCGGCGGCCCAGTTCGAAGTGCTGGCCTCCTTCATGCTCATCCTCCTCGGCTGGCTCTTCGTGCCGTTCTACCTGCGCAGCGGCGTATTCACGATGCCCGAGTTCCTGGAGCGGCGCTACTCCGCCTCCGCCCGTGTGTACCTCTCCCTCGTGTCGGTGATCGCCTACGTGCTGACCAAGATTTCCCTCACCATTTTCGCCGGGGCGATGGTCTTCGAAGTCATGGGCGTCCCCTTCTGGACCGGCGCGCTCATCGTCGTCGTATCCACGGGCCTGTACACCATCTTCGGCGGCTTCAAGGCCGTGCTCTACACCGATCTCGTGCAGCTCTTCATCCTGCTGGGCGGCATGGCCCTGGTGACCCTCATCCCCCTGGCGCAGATTGGCGGCTGGAGCGGCATGATGGAAGGCCTGCGGCAGATCGCCGCGCAGGACCCTGCGGTGCATCCGCCGGACTTTGTGAACCTCTGGCGGCCGGCCTCCGATACAGCCTATCCCTGGACCGGGCTCATGTTCGGCGCGCCGATCCTGGGCATCTGGTACTGGTGCACCGACCAGTTCATCGTGCAGCGCGTGCTGTCGGCCAAAAGCATCACCGAAGGGCGGCGGGGCAGCCTGTTTGCCGGCTACCTGAAGCAGCTGCCGCTCTTCATCTTCGTGCTGCCGGGCGTGCTGGCCTTCGTCATGTCGGCGCAGGGGCGGTTTTCGGCGCCGCTCGGCAGCCCCGACATGGCCCTGCCGGTGCTCATCCGCGAGGTGCTGCCTGCGGGCGTCAAGGGGCTGGTACTGGCCGGCCTGCTGGCGGCCCTGATGAGCTCGCTCTCCTCCGCCTTCAACTCCTGTTCGACCCTCATCACCCTCGACTTTTACCAGAAATACCGCAGAAAAGCCGGCGAACGCGAGCTGGTCTGGGCCGGGCAGATCGCCACGGCGCTGCTCGTGCTGGTATCGCTGGCCTATATTCCCCTGATGAAAACCCTCACCGAAGGCGGCGGCATCATCCAGTACATGCAGAGCGTGCAGGCCTATATCTCCCCGCCCATCGCGGCGGCCTTCCTCCTCGGGCTGCTGAACCCCCGCATCAACAGCACGGGTGCCATGCTCAGCCTCTGGACCGGCTTCGGGCTGGGCATGCTGCGGCTGGCGCTGGAGTTTCTGTCGGCCAACGGGCAGCTGGCCCTGGCGCCGGAAAGCCTCGCCGGGCAGTTTGTGCAGATGAACTTCCTGCATTTCGCCTTCTGGCTCTTCCTCCTCTGCTCGCTGATCCTGGTGGCCGGCAGCTACCTGGCGCCGCCCAAAGCGCCGAACATGCTGCGGGGCTACGTGCTCGGATCCGCCGGCAAAGCCTTCTTCGAGCCCAGCCGCACCGATCTCCTCTGGACCCTGGGCCTCGCGGCGCTGATCCTCGCCGTGTGGTGGATCTTCAGCCCGCTGGGCCTGGCCTGAGGCGGATTTGCAGCCGATGTGCAGGATGGGCAAATATTTTGGGCTGAATAGATCAATTTTGTGCAAAAACCAGTCAGCATACAGGTGGAAGCCCCCCTTGCCGGCGCTGTTATTTTACCGTACCTTCTCACCCCAATTGCAATACCGATGGAACCGAACCAAGGGACGATGAATCCGACGATGAACCCGACGATGAACCCGGACAATGCGCACAAGGACATTCCGGGCAATCCGTCCACGGCCATGAGCAGCCGTGTGGCCCTCAGCGACCGCTCCAACGGCCAGCCGCTCCGCGTGCTGAGCGAGGCAGACTGGCAGTTCTGGGTGCACAACGGCTACATCGTGATCAAGCAGGCCGTGCCCCGCGAGCAGGCCCTGCGCACGGCGGCCTTTCTCTGGGAATTCGAGGAAAAAGACCCCGCCGATCCCGCCACCTGGTACACCGCCCCGCGTGCGGAGATGCAGATGAAGGAGCTCATCGGCACCGGCATGGTGGAGGTGTACAACCACCAGCTGCTCTGGGACAACCGCTCCGTGCAGCGGGTGTACGATGCCTTTGTGGACATCTGGGGCACCGAAAAGCTCTGGGTCACCATCGACCGGGCGAACCTGAATTTCCCCATCCGCCCCGGCCACGAGTACAAGGCCTTCATCCACTGGGACTACGACCCCGAGACCAAGCCCCAGAACGTGCAGGGCGTGCTGGCCCTGGCCGACCAGACCGACGAGCAGATGGGCGGATTCCAGTGCATCCCGGAGCTGTTCCGCACCTACGACACCTGGAAGCTCACCCAGCCCGAAGACCGCAACCGCTTCCAGCCCGATGTGGCCGGCCTGGAGGACCACATCGTCAAGGTGAAGCTGGAGGCCGGCGACCTGCTGATCTTTCACAGCAGCCAGCCGCACGGCATCCGCGCCAACCGTTCCGGGGACAAGGTCCGCATTGCGCAGTACATCTCGATGATGCCGGCCGAAGAGGACAACGAGCCCCTGCGCCAATGGCGGATCCGCTCCTGGCAGGACCGCATCGCGCCCGAAGGCTACGCTTTCCCCGGCGACCCCCGCCGCTGGGAGCAGACCCGCTACGGCACGGCAGTGCTCAACGAGCTGGGCAAAAAACTCCTGGGCCTTGAACGCTGGTAAGATGGGAGCACCCCTGACCGCCGCCCTGCGCAACGGCGTGGAAATGCCGTTGCTGGGGCTGGGCGTGTACGACATGTACGACGCCGAAGCCGAGCGGGCCGTAGGCTGGGCCCTGGAAATCGGCTACCGCCTCATCGATACGGCGGCCATGTACCGCAACGAGGCCGAAATCGGCCGGGCCGTGCGGGGCAGCGGCCTGCCGCGCGAGGCGCTGTTCATCACCACCAAGGTCAACAACGCCGACCAGGGCTACGAGCAGACGCTCCGGGCCTTTGACGCCAGCCTGCGCAAGCTCGACTGCGGCTACATCGACCTGTATCTCGTGCACTGGCCCCTCAAGGCCACCCGCCGCGACACCTGGCGGGCGCTGGAGCGGCTCTACGCCGAAGGGCGGGTGCGGGCCATCGGCGTAGCCAACTACCTGGAGCCCTTCCTCGACGAGCTGGCAGGCTACGCCTCGGTCGTGCCGGCAGTCAACCAGGTGGAATTCAGCCCCTTCCTGTACCTGAAAAGCCTGCTGGACCGCTGCCGCCGGGACGGCATCCAGCTCCAGGCCTATACCCCGCTGGGGCGCGGCGCCAGGCTGCAGGACCCCCGTCTGCTGCGGCTGGCGGAGGCCTACGGCAAGACCCCCGCGCAGATCATCCTGCGCTGGGCCCTGCAGCTTGGCGTATCGGCCATCCCCAAATCCGCCAGCCGGCAGCGCCTGGCCGAAAACTTCGGCGTCTTCGACTTTGAGATTTCGGCGGAGGATATGGCGGAAATTGCTACGTTTGACGAAGGATTCCGGATCGTGGACGATCCGATCCACCTGCTCTGACACCCTGAAGAACTGCTACCCGGTATGAAGACCCTGCTGTTCACCTTGCTCCTGCTGGCCGGCGCTGCGCTGCCTGCCCAGGCCCAGTCTGCCCGCGGCAAAGGCAAAGAGCTCCGCCATGTGGTGCTCTTTTCCTTCAAAGCCACCAGCAGCCCGGAGGATATCCGCAACGTGGAGGATACCTTCCGCGCCCTGCCCTCGAAAATCCGCGAGATCCGCTCCTTCGAGTGGGGCACCAACAACAGCCCGGAGGGCCTGAGCCAGGGCTTTACGCACTGCTTTCTGGTGACCTTCAGCTCGGAAAAAGACCGCGAGGTGTACCTGCCGCACCCGGCGCACCAGGCCTTCGTGGAGGTGCTGCGCCCGCACCTGGACAAGGTGCTGGTCATCGACTACTGGGCCGGAAAATAAGCCGGCCCCGCCGGCGGGGCATTTCCCCTTCCCTTCCTCCGGCCGTTAAGCGGAGCCGGAACGACCTCCCATTTCCCCAATCCTCCCAGCGCCATGCTCCGTCATATCGTCTTGTTCAAATTCCGGGACAGCTCCCCGCCGGAGGCAGTGGCAGCCGTCGTGGCGGCCTTCGCCGGCCTCTATGGCCAGGTGCCGCAGATCGCAGCCTTCGAGTGGGGGCTGGAGGAAAGCCCGGAGCGGCTGGCGCGGGGCTTCACGCACTGCTTCCAGCTCAGCTACCGGTCCTGGGAGGATCTGGCTGAATACCAGGCCCATCCGGCGCATCTGGCCTTTCAGGAAGTCCTGCGCCCGCACCTGGAGGAAGTGATGGTCGTGGATTACGAAGTGCGCGGAGCCGCTGCGCTCACAGCTTGAAGTAGGCCTGGAGCAGCTGCACCGATTCCGGTGCCATGCCGCTGACCATGCGCACCTCGTCCCACGATCCGAAGCGGCCCAGCCGCTTGCGTTCGGCAATCAGCGCATCGGCAAGCGGCTTGTTCATGGTCAGCACTGCCGAAATCAGGCGGGCAGGCGCCGAGTTGAGATCCCGTCGTTCGGGCGGAGCTGCTGCACGCAGCAGCGGGCGGGCGCGCAGGAAGTTTTCCTCCGTCATGCCGTACACAAACCGCACCTGATCGGGGCTTGCATAGTAGCCCAGCAGCGACCGGTACTTTACGATGCGGGGCGCCAGTTTTTCCCCGATGCCGGGGATCTGCACCAGGGCTGCGGAGTCGGCCTGGTTGAGGTCCACCGGCACCAGGCTGGGGCGTTCGGCTTCGCCGAGCCCGCGGCTGCGCTGCGCAGCCGCAAGCGGCGCCGCTTCGGGTGCAGCTGCGGGCTGAGGCCGTGCCGGGCGGGTAGCAGGATCCACATGCACATAGGGCAGGATGGCCAGATACGTTTCCGGCGGCAGCTGGTACACCTGTGCCAGCTGCTCCGCGGAGGCGAAGCCGCCGATGGCATCGCGGTATTTGACGATGCGCTCGCTGAGCACAGGCCCGATGCCGGGCAGCTGCCGCAGGGATTCGGCGGTGGCCGTATTGAGGTCCAGGCGGGGAATGGCAGTCCGTGCGGGCAGCTCGCGGGCGGTATCCCGGCTGCCTGGCGCTGTCAGGCCGTTGACGAAGAGCTGGGGGCGCAGCGCCTCGAGCACCTCAGGCTTGAGGCCGTACACGGCGCTCAGGTCGTCCACGGATCGGAAGCCGCCGCGCGCATCGCGGTACTTGACGATGCGCCGCGCCAGCACGGGCCCGATGCCGCCGAGCCGGGTCCAGGCCGCGCTGTCGGCCACATTGATGTCCAGCCGGAGCGGGCCGCCGGGCTCCACAAAGACCGGCGGATCGTACACCGTATCGAGCCGTTCGGGCGGCATGGCTACGGCAGCAGCCTGCCGGCTGCGCATCCAGACGGCCGCAGTTACGACTGCCAGACAGGATAACAGGATGAAAGCGCCTCGTTTTTGAGCTTGGGAAAAATGAAAACCGGTAGACCAGAGCATGGCATCAGCGAAGGATGGGGCGGGAAGCCGGGCGGAACAGATACGCAAAGTATCAAACGGCAACCCGGATTGCCTTCAGTCCGGATTAAACAGCTCATATAACTGTACAAGCCATGAAAAATCAAGCGCTACCGGCGTGCGCTTCAGGCCGGCTCGGGGACCGCATGCTGCGGCACGGTCCGCCGGGGCAGCACCAGGGTGAAGCTGCTGCCTGCACCTTCCTCAGATTCCAGTTCGCAGGAGCCGCCCAGCTTCTCCATGGCGCTCTTGACGATGTATAGGCCCAGTCCGGAGCCCTTTGACTGGGTATTGCCCCGGAAAAACATCTCGAAGACCTTGCGCCGCATGCGCTCGGGGATGCCGATGCCGTTGTCGGCGACGGTGATGCGCACCTGCTCGCCGCGCAGCTCGGCGCCGATCCGTACCCAAGGCGTCCCCGCCTCCGGGTTGTGGTAGTTGATGGCGTTGACGATGAGGTTCTGCAGGGCCGAGGTCAGCAGCTTGGGGTCGGTGAAAATGGGCGCATCGAAGGGAATGTCCACCCGCATATCGATCCGCTGGGCCTGGGGCAGGTGCCGCAGGCTGGATAGGATATCCAGCACCAGATGTTCGAGCTGCACGGGCTCGGGGCGGGTTTCCGCCTTGTTGATCCGCGTCACATCCAGCAGCTCTCCCAGGGTGGTATCGAGGCGCTTGGTGCTGCGGGCAATGAGATCGATGAACCGCAGTGCAGCGGGGTCGCGCAGTTCGTCGCGGGCGATGGAGGCGATGCCCATGATGGAGGCCAGCGGCCCGCGGAGGTCGTGCGAGGCTTTGTAGACGAAGGCGTCGAGCTCGTTGTTTTTCTCCTTGAGTTTGAGCTCGGTGCGCTTGAGGTGGGTAATATCGGTGACAATGGCGATGGTGCCGGATTCCGGCTGTCCGGGCAGGCGGTAGGGCGCGCCGGCAATGAGCAGGTACGATACACTGCCATCCGGACGGTTGAGGGCCAGCTCGTACTGGTCGGCCAGGCCTTCGCGCCGCAGCCGGGATTTTTCGAGGATGATTTCCCGCGCCTCGTCTCCGGGAAAGAGCTCCCAGGACCACATGCGCAGGATTTCGTCCCGCTCCAGCCCCATGATGCTGCACAGGCGCTGATTCACAAACAGGATGCGCTCCTGGCTGTCGGTTACCACGAGGCCCTCGTTCATGACCTCCACCAGGGTCCGGTACTGCTCCTCGCTGCGGCGCAGGGCCTCCTCCTGGCGGATGCGCGCAGTGATATCGCTGATAATGAGCATGATCCGGAACTCTCCGCCCAGGATCGAGAGGGAAGCCTGCAGCTCGGCATGCAGCACGGCCTCCTCGCGGGCCCGGATCTGCACGGTGCAGCTCCCGCCGCCGCCCTGGGTTGCGCTTTCGAGAAATGCGCGCACGGCGGGCTGCTGCGCCGGGTCGAACCACAGGTGCAGCGGCTGCGAGCGCAGTGCCTCCCGGCTTTGGCCGAAGAGCGAGGAGGCCGCCCGGTTGGCATCGGAGGGAATGAGCGTAGCCGGATCGAGAATCAGGACGCCGTTCGAGCCGGCGTTGAATATTTCACCGTAGCTGGCCTCCGAATGCAGCAGTGCGCGCTCCACTTCGCGGGTTTCGGTCTGGTCGCGCAGGATGAGCAGCAGATTGCTGGAGCTGCCCAGGCGCACGAGCCGCAGCTCGAAGCTGCGCATCCGGCCTTCCAGCTCGTGCTCGAATTCCATCTGCTGGGCCAGGCCTGTATCGCAGACCCGCTCGTAGAGCAGTTCGAGGGTATGGCGGTCCTCTTCCGCCATGAGGGCGTAGGCGAGATTGGACAGATGCACGCCGTTGAACCGGGTGAGGCCTGCGGCACGCGCCGCACTGCCGGCATGTTCACGCACGGAGAGCACCATCCCGCTCTGGTTCAGGGTAATGAGGGTATCGGGGAGGGATTGGAGGAGCGATTCCGCGGCGGCGACGCTGCGCGCGAGGCTCCGCTCGCGCTGGCGCGCTTCGGTCACTTCGCTCAGCAGCACGGCGATCTCCCCGCTGCGCTCCTGTAGGTGCACTGCGACCCGGTACTCGCGGGTGCGGCTGCCGTCCTGGATCTGGACGTCGGCGCCGTAGGGCGCGGCTTCGGCCGGGTCCGGGAGGGTGCTGGGCAGCCCCAGCGCATGCATGCAGGCGGCATAGCCCGGTTCCGGCGGCATGCCGATGAGCTGAAGGATGCGGAGCGCGGGCGGATTGGCCCAGCGGAACGCGCCGCGGGGCTGGAAGAGCAGCACAGCTTCGTCCGGGTGGGCGATGAAGGCGGGCAGGCGGCCTTCGCCGCCGGGGCCTGCGTACGCTGCACCCTGGCTGAGCAGTGCCGCGCAGATGGTGACAAAGCCCATAATGCCCAGGAAAACCGGCGGCGCCAGCAGGGGGGCCGGCACAGAATACGCTACAGCTGCCAGCAGGGCCATGGTAGCTGCCGAAAAGGCCAGATAGGCCCGCACATGGCGGAGGGCGAAGGCAAAGCCTACCTGCGCAGCTGCGAGCAGGGGCGTAAACAGCGGGTCCAGGCGGTTGAGCAGCAGGAGCGCAGCCAGGCCCAGGTAGGCGGCGAGCCCTGCCAGAAAAGCCAGATCGGCCAGGCGGCGGGCAGCAGGCATCCAAACCAGCGACAGCCCGGCCAGCCCCAGGGCCGGCGCGGCCATGGCCGCCAGCAGGGCAGGCGGCAGCAGCGCGCCCGGCTGCCAGAATCGCGCAGCCAGGCCGCCCAGCAGGATCAGCACTGCACCGGCAGACAATCCGGTGCGGATGGCCCGTCTGCGTCTGCGGCCAGGAACCTGCGCAGCCTGCGCGGATTCGTTCCGGATAGGATCAGTCATGTGCTGCTGAACATTCCGCCAGGTGTAAGGGCGGATGTACAAGGGTACGGCAATCTGGAATCAGTCAGTCAAACATACACATTTTCACCGAACCGCCGAGACTTCATATCCTGCTTCCCGCAGGAGTTCGATGACTCCCGAAGGACCCGGCAGGTGGCCGGCCCCGACGGCGATCAGCAGCCGCTCGCGCTGCATCCAGTCCCGCAGCTTGGGAATCCACGCCCGGTTGCGGCTGTAGAGCAGGATCTCGGTATAGTCCGAGAAGCCGGGCGCTGATTCGGAGAGCTCCGACAGCGCGTCGAGGTCCTGCCGGCGGTAGCGGCTGACGAGCTGGCCGTACTCCGCGCAGCCGGCATCGCCTTCCCGGATGCTTTCGAGCAGATACGCAGCCTGCCGGTCCAGGGGAATGGCGTCGAGAAATGCCAGCTGCTGGCCTACGGTTTCGAGCCCGGAAACGGGCTTTTCCTGCTTGCGGAACAGCTCGTTCAGGTAGATTTCGTAGGACTGCTGGTCTGCGCCCAGGCAGCTGCCCCGCGAGGCCTGCTCGGCCAGCAGGATGGGCTTCATCCGTTCCGATGCAGCGCCCGGAAGCGGGCTGCCGCCGCGGCTGAGAAACGCATCGACCTCTTCATAGACGTCGGGCGGGTACAGATCGCGCAGCCTGGTATTGCCCGGCATCATCATCCCCTGCGCCGATGCGATCACCGACTGCAGGCTGAGGTCCATCGGCACTTCCAGCACCAGCCGGTCGGCACGGGCGGCGGCGGCCTGCAGGCCCGGCAGCACGAAGAATGAGTCTGCGGGAATGGCGTGAATCGTGCCGTAGAGGTATGAAACGCCTTTGACGCCTTTTCCCTTGATTTCCCAGAGCAGGGAGGAGTACCGGCCTTCCTCCGGGGCTGCCGCAGGCTGGGCAGCGGCCGACGAGAGCAGGCAGAGGATCCAGCAGCAGGCGTGATACAGACGGTTTCGCATGGTCGTACGGTTCGTAGCGGATTCTATACGGGCAGCGGGCAGCACAAGTTACCGGACGGTGAGGGGAACAGGACGCACCTCGAATCCAGCTTTGCGGAGCAGGTGAAGCAGGCCGTATTCGCCCGGAAGCTGAACGGCATGCACGGCGATAAAGAGGCTTTCATACTGCATATTCCACATCAGCTGCTTGATCCATTCGCGGTTGCGGGCATCAATGTAGCGGTTCATGTTGTCCCCCAGATCGGGCGCATCCTTGGCCAGCAGCCAGATCCGGTCCAGGTCCTGCTCGCGGTAGGCGCGCAGGATGGCATGGTAGGTTTCGCATTGGGCCTGGCGCTGCCGGAAGGTGTGCATCAGCAGCTCAGTCTGCTCCTGGAGGGTGTACGATTCGAGCGAGGCATGCCGGGTCCATCCGGTGCTGAGCACCTTGAGGGGCTTGCGGACCGCCTGATAGAGGTAGTATTCATATGAAACAGGCTCCTGGCCGGCTTTGAAGCCCAGGCAATAGTCGCAGATGACCTGCCGGGCGATCAGGGCAGGGGCGTAGCGGCGCTCCAGCTTGTAGGCTGCCAGGGCCGAGAGGCTGTCCCGGACAAATGCGCTCAGCACTTCGTAGTCCTTGCGCGGCAGCAGGCGGTCGAGGGTGGAATCAAGCGGCACACTGCTCCGGTACAGCGCGTCCGAGACGAATTCTTCGGGGTGGATCTCCATCACCAGCCGGTCGCAGGCATTGATCAGCGGAGTGATATTTTCCGGAAGGAAAAAGTAGTCGTCGGGCACCTGATGCAGAATGGCAAACACATAGGAAGGCCGCGGCAGCTGATTGCCGCTGATTTCCCAGACCAGGCTGCGCGCAGGCGCTACCTGGAGGCCATTGCCGTGCAGATCCACGATCTGCACCGGGCGCTGCGGTTCCTGCGCCCGCAGGAACGGCAAGGTCAGGAGCAGCAGCCCGCAGCAGGCAAGGAACTGGCGTGACAGCCGGTAGCGCATGTCGGTATCAGGGATGAAACTCCAGACAGACGGATTCGATGAGGGTGCAGGCGGCTTCCATCTGCTCGCGGCTGATGACCAGCGGCGGAGCCATGCGGATGATGTTGCCGTGGGTGGGCTTGGCGAGCAGCCCGGCATCAGCCAGGCGCAGGCAGAGTTCCCAGGCAGTGCCGCTTTCAGGAGAGGCATTGATTACCAGGGCATTGAGCAGACCTTTCCCGCGTACGGATGCGATCAGGTCCGGCCGCGCGGCTGCAAGCGCGCGCATGCGCGCGCGGAAGAGCCCGCCCATTTCCTCGGCATTGCCGGCCAGATCTTCGTCCACCAGCACATCGAGCGCGGCGGAAGCCACTGCGCAGGCCAGCGGGTTGCCGCCGTACGTGGAGCCGTGCTCGCCCGGCCCGATGGTGAGCATGACCTCGTCATCGGCCAGCACCGCCGACACCGGCAGCACGCCGCCGGAGAGCGCCTTGCCCAGCACGAGGATGTCGGGCCGCACCTGCTCGTGGTCGCAGGCCAGCATCCGGCCTGTGCGGCAGAGGCCGGTCTGCACCTCGTCGGCGATCATGAGCGCCCGATAGCGGGTGCAGAGTGCGCGCACCTGGCGCAGGTAGCCCTCGTCGGGCACCACCACGCCCGCCTCGCCCTGAATGGGCTCGAACATGAACCCCGCGACGCCGGGCTGCTGGAGCGCCGCTTCGAGCGCAGCGGGATCGTTGTATGGAATGACCTGGAATCCAGGCATATATGGCCCAAAGTCGCGGAAGCTGGAAGGATCCGTGGAGGACGAGATCGCCGCCAGGGTGCGGCCCCAGAAATTGCCGCCGGCAAAAAGGATCACGGCCTGGTTTTCGGCGACGCCTTTCACCCGGTAGGCCCAGCGGCGGGCCAGCTTGACGGCCGTCTCGCCCGCTTCGACGCCGGTATTCATCGGCAGCACCTTGTCGTAGCCGAACAGACGTGTGATATGCGCCTCGTAAGGGCCGAGCTGATCGTTGTAGAAAGCCCTGGAAGTCAGGGTCAGCTGCGAAGCCTGGCGCTGCAGGGCTTCGAGGATGCGGGGGTGGCAATGGCCCTGGTTGACGGCGCTGTAGGCGGAAAGAAAGTCGAAATAGCGCTTGCCCTCGGGGCTCCAGACATAGATGCCTTCGCCGCGGCTCAGCACGGCCGGCAGCGGATGGTAGTTGTGCGCGCCGTGGCGGTCTTCGAGCGCAATGGCTTCCTGGGAGCTGATGCGGGCAGAGAGATCGGTCCGGGTCATAGGGCGGAGATATAGGGTAAACTGGTGCGGCATACAACCTGCCGAGGGGCTGCGGGCACCTTGGGATGGGTGCAAGATACGGAGAAAGACGCAGGAATCCGCTAGCCTGCGGCCTTGCGGACGAGGGTGCGGAAGGTGAAGGCATGCTCATGCCGGTGATCGGCCTGGCGGGCATCGACCTCCGCGACCTCCCACTGGTCCGGGTCGGGCAGCGCAAAACGGGTTTCGCCTTCTACATCCGCATGCACAAGCGTTTCATAGATCCGGGTCACATAGCCTTTTTCGATGGCTTCGCGGTACACGCCGGCGCCGCCGGCGATGACCACCACCGGCTCGCCGGCGCAGCGTTCGATCGCAGCCTCCAGGCTGGGGGCGGTTTCGATGCCTTCGGCCCGGTAGGCGGCGTCGCGGGTGATGACCACGTTTCGGCGCTGAGGCAGCGGCTTGCCCAGGGCCTCGAAGGAGCGGCGGCCCATGATCACCGCCTTGCCCTTGGACAGGCGCATGAAATGCTTCATATCGTCGGGCAGATCCCAGGGCAGGTCATTGTCCCGGCCAATCACGCCATTCTCGGACACAGCATAAATCGCGATGATCTCCTGTTGCATAACTCCGGCTAAAGTAGGAAAAAGCGGATGCCTCCCCAAACAGGTGTACCGGGTTTTCCCGTATCTTTGCAGAACGGTAACAACGCACATGAACCCCATCTGGTTTGAAAAGCTGATCCGGCAATCTCTGCTGCCGCTGGCTGCTGCGGCAGGCATGCTGCTGGCTGGCTGCGCCCGGCAGCCCAGCTATACCCCGCTGAGCGAGGATACGATGCGGGAGGTGCTGATCGACCTGCATCTGGCCGATGCGGTGGTGGAAGTCGCCGGCGGCACCATGAACCAGCGCGATGCCCTCCGCGACAGCTACACCGGCGAGATTCTGGAGCAGCGCGGCCTGGACCGGGAAACCTTTCTGCTCAGCTATCAGTATTACGTGCGCCGTCCCGAAGAAATGAACCGCATCTACGAACAGGTTATCGCTGCCCTGGACAAGCGCCTGCAGGAAGAGCAGTTCCGCCAGCCCAACCGCCCGCCGGCGGAGCCGCCGGTGACCCGTACGCCGGAGCCTCCGGGCGCCGGCAAGCTCAATCCGCGCTGAGGTGAAGTGTTACAACAGCCATACCTACCAGAAGCTGGGGTTTGATACCGTCCTGCAGCGGCTCCGGGAGCGGACCCTTTCCGAAGAAGCGCGGGAGCTGTGCGACCAGCTCGCTCCGGTTTCCGATGCGCAGGAGGCCATGGACCGCCTCCGCAAGACCCATGAGTTTGCCCAGCTTCTCACCTACGACGATCCGATGCCGCTGGAGGCCTTTGCCTCCGTGAGCCGCCTCATGCGCAAGCTCCAGGCCGAGGGCAACTGGCTCTCTCTCCAGGAATTGAACCAGCTCCTGGGCTGGCTGCGCGGCGTCAAAGCCGTCCGGCAGTATATGAACAGCCGCGAGGCGCGCTATCCGCACCTCTACGCCCTCGTGCAGGCCGGCATGCTGAGCCAGGACCTCATCCCCCGCATCGAGCGCATCCTCGACCCGCACGGCAACCTCCGCGACGACGCCTCGCCCGAGCTGGCCTCCATCCGCCGCCAGATCGGCTCCGCCAGCACCGAGCTCCGCACCACCCTCTACCGCATTCTCCGAAAAGCCAACGAGCAGAACTGGAGCATCGAGCGCGAGGTTACCCTCCGCAACGACCGGCTCGTGATCCCCGTCCGCGCCGATGCCAAAGGCCGCGTGCCGGGCTTTATTCACGATATTTCCCAGTCCGGCGGCACGGTGTACGTGGAGCCCGCCGAGGTGCTGCCGCTCAACAACCAGCTCCGCGAGCTGCAGATCCGCGAGCAGAACGAAATTATCCGCATTCTCCAGGAGGTTACGGCCTTTATCCGCCCCCACCGCGAGGCGCTGGAGCAGTACCGCGAGCGCATGGCCGAGCTGGATTTCACCCGCGCCAAGGCCCGGCTGGCCAACGAGATGGACGCCCGCCTGCCGGTCGTGGAGCCGGAAGGCAAGCAGCTCCGGATCCGGCATGCCCGCTACCCGCTCCTGATCTTCCGGGCGCAGGAGCAGCCCTTCGAGGTCATTCCCCTCGAAATGCACCTCGACCCCCAGCGCCGCATCGTGGTGATCTCCGGCCCCAACGCCGGCGGCAAGTCCGTGTCGCTCAAGACCGTAGGCCTGCTCCAGCTGATGCTGCAGTGCGGCCTGCTGGTGCCGGCGGACGAGACCTCGGTATTCCCGCTCTTCGGCTCGCTGTTTCTGGACATCGGCGACGAGCAGTCGGTGGAGAGCGATCTGAGCACCTATACCTCCCGCCTGTACCAGTGGCGGCAGATGGGCGACCACATGGACAGCCGTTCGCTGTTCCTCATCGACGAATTCGGCAGCGGCACCGATCCCAAGCAGGGCGGAGCCATTGCCGAGGCGTTTCTGGAGCGGTTTGTGCATCAGAAAGCCTACGGCATCATCACGACGCACTACGGCAACCTGAAGGACTATGCCGAGGTGACGCCGGGGGTGATGAATGCAGCCATGCAGTTCGATACGGAGGGGCTGCGGCCCACGTACCGCTTCATCGAGGGCATGCCGGGCCGGAGCTACGCCTTTGAAATGGCGCAGCGGGTGGGGGTGCATCCGACCATCCTGAAGAAGGCGCGCAAAAAAGTAGGCGCCGACGAGCTGGAATCGGAGCATCTGCTGCGGGAGCTGGAGCGCAAGCATGTGGAGATGGGGCGGCTGGTGGCGGACAACCAGCGCAAAGAGCTGGAGCTCAACCGGCTGCTGGAGCAGAACCGCAAGCAGCAGCAGGACCTGGCGGCGAAAAAGAACGGCATCGTCCGCGAGGCGCGGGAGGAAGCCCGGGCGCTGATCCGGCAGGCCAATCAGCAGATCGAGCGCACGATCCGCGAAATCCGCGAGTCGCAGGCCGACCAGGCGCGCACGCGCCAGGCGCGCAAGGCGCTGGAGGCAGCGCTGCCGCCGCCGGATCCGGTGCTGGATGCGCCGCCGCCGGAAACGGTGCAGGAGGAAGAGCAGGACGGCCTGGTGCTGCTGCCGGGCGAAGCAGTGCAGGCAGGCGACTGGGTGAAGCTGCGCCAGGGCGAAGCCTTCGGGCGGCTGGCCGAGGTGCAGGGCACGCGGGCCATCCTGGAGTCGGGCGATCTGCGCCTGACCGTGAAGGTCAATCAGCTTGTCAAAATCCGCCCGCCCAAGGCTGCCCGCCAGCGGGGCGGGGTGACGGTGCTCGGCGACCTGCCGTCGAGCACGGCGCGCTTCGAGCTGGATGTCATGGGCATGCGCGCCGAAGCGGCGCTGGCCGAGGTGGACAAGTTTATCGACGAGGCGCGGATGGCGGGCCTCACGCCTGTGCGCATCCTGCACGGCAAAGGCGGCGGCGTACTGCGCGAAACGATCCGCCGCCATCTGTCGGGGATTCACGTGGTGCGCCGCACCTACGATGCGCCGGCCGATGCGGGCGGCGCCGGCTGGACCATTGTGGAGCTTGATGCCTGACGGCTGGGGCCAGGAGGCGGTTCGGGGCTGATTTTTTCCGGTTCGCCGCTCCGGAACGTGCAGGGGAGGCCGCCGTGTTTACCTTGCATGAAAATTCAACGGAATTATTTCTGCGCAGAGAATAAGTTTGCGCATCAGATTATTCCTGAATTGCACCAACACCGGACGAGTGGACAACATTTTCCCCATTTTCGACAAAATCCTTGCCCGCGAAGACAAGGAAACCCTGCTCGGACAGCGCGCCGCAGTCATCTGGATGACCGGCTTGTCCGGCTCCGGCAAAAGTACCCTGGCGCAGGCGCTCGAACGCCGGCTGCATGCCGAAGGCCGTGTGACCAAGCTGCTCGACGGCGACAACACCCGCACCGGGCTCTGCAGCAACCTCGGCTTCTCCGAAGCCGACCGCACGGAGAACATCCGCCGCGTAGCCGAAGCTGCCCGCCTGTTTCTGGACTGCGGCATCCTCACCATCTGCTCCTTCGTATCGCCGACCCGCGAGATCCGCGATCTGGCCCGGAGCATCATCGGCGAAGCCGATTTCCTGGAGGTGTATGTCAATGCGCCCCTCGAAGTCTGCGAAGCCCGCGATGTGAAAGGCTTGTACAAGAAGGCGCGCGCCGGCATGATCAAGGATTTCACCGGCATCGACGCGCCCTTCGAGGCGCCGGAGCAGCCCTACCTCGAATTACGCACCGACCAGCACGACCTCGAAACCTGCCTCGAAACCCTGCACAGCGCCGTCGCAGCACGGGCCGCAGGCACGGCGGTACAGTCCTGAGTTCTTTACCCCCTGTTCTGCGCTACGATTATCCTCATCACATTTCTGTCCTTAATCAACCAACGAAGATGGACTATAGGCTGAGTCACCTTCAACAGCTCGAATCCGAAGCCATTTTTGTCATCCGCGAAGCGGCGGCCCAGTTTGAGCGCCCGGTCTTGCTTTTTTCGGGCGGCAAAGATTCGATCACCCTTGCCTGGCTGGCGCGCAAAGCGTTCTATCCGGCTAAGCTGCCCTTCCCCATGATGCATGTGGATACGGGCCATAATTTTCCGGAAACCATCGAATACCGCGACCGCTTTGTAGCGGAGATGGGCGCACGCCTGATCGTGGCATCGGTTCAGGAAACCATCGATAAAGGCCGGGCTGCCGAAGAAAAAGGCCCCAACCCGAGCCGCAACGCCATCCAGAGTGTGACGCTGCTCGAAGGCATCGAGGAATACAAATTCGACGCGGCCTTCGGCGGCGGCCGCCGCGACGAGGAGAAGGCCCGCGCCAAAGAGCGCTTCTTCTCCCACCGCGACGAGTTCGGCCAGTGGGAGCCCAAAAACCAGCGCCCCGAGCTCTGGGATCTGTTCAACGGCTACAAGCACCCCGGCGAGCATTTCCGCGTATTCCCCATCTCCAACTGGACCGAGCTGGATGTGTGGATGTATATTCAGCAGGAGAAAATCGAACTGCCGAGCCTCTATTTCTCCCACAAGCGCCGCGTCGTGGAGCGCGACGGCATGCTGCTGGCCGAAAGCCCCTTCATCACCCTGCTCAATGGCGAGCAGTACGAGGAGCAGGTCATCCGCTTCCGCACCATCGGCGATGCCACCTGCACCGGCGCTGTCCGTTCGGATGCCGCTACGCTGGACGATATCATCGACGAGGTGGCTTCCAGCCGCGTGACCGAGCGCGGTGCCCGCGCCGATGACAAGCGCTCCGACAGCGCCATGGAAGACCGCAAAAAAGCCGGCTACTTCTGATCCGGCCCCGCCCGGCCTGGCCGGACGCCTGTTTCAGCATTCGTTTCGCTTCCAGTTCAACGCTTTACGCACTTATCCTACCATGGATCTCCTCAGATTTTCCACCGCAGGCAGCGTCGACGACGGCAAAAGCACCCTGATCGGGCGCCTGCTCTACGATACCAAATCGATCTTCGAAGACCAGCTCGAATCCATCGAGCGCACCAGCAACGCCCGCGGCGACGATTACCTCGACCTGGCGCTGCTGACCGACGGCCTGAAAGCCGAGCGCGAGCAGGGCATCACCATCGACGTGGCCTACCGCTACTTCGCTACCCCCAAGCGCAAGTTCATCCTCGCCGATACGCCCGGCCACATCCAGTACACCCGCAACATGGTGACTGGTGCCTCTACGGTGAACCTGGCCATCATCCTCATCGACGCCCGCAACGGCGTCGTGGAGCAGACCCGCCGCCACTCCTTCATCTCCTCCCTCCTGCAGATCAAGCACCTCGTGGTGTGCATCAACAAGATGGATCTCGTGGACTACTCCGAGGAGGCCTACAACAAGGTGCGCGAGGAGTATGAGCGCTTTTCTTCCAAGCTGAATGTGCCTGACATCCGCTACATCCCCATCAGCGCCCTCAAAGGCGACAACGTGGTGGACGAGTCGGTGAACATGCCCTGGTACAAAGGCCCGACCCTGCTCTACACGCTCGAAAACGTGCACGTAGGCAATGACCTCAACTTCGTGGACACCCGCTTCCCGGTGCAGTACGTCGTCCGTCCGCAGTCGGAGAAGTATGTGGACTACCGCGGCTATGCCGGCCGCGTGGCCGGCGGGGTGCTGAAGCCCGGCGACCCGGTCATCGTGCTGCCCTCCGGCTTCACCTCCCGCGTAAAATCCATCGATACCTACGAAGGCCCGGTGGCCGAAGCCTATCCGCCCATGTCGGTGACGGTGCAGCTCGAAGATGAGATCGACATCAGCCGCGGCGATATGATCGCCAAGCCCGAAAACCAGCCCAAGGTGGGCCAGGATATCGAGCTGATGGTCTGCTGGATGAACGACCGCCCGATGCAGATCAACGGCAAGTACCGCATCCGCCACACCTCGCGCGACGCCCGCTGCGTGATCAAGGATGTGCGCTACAAGGTGGACATCAACACGCTGCACCGCGTGGAGGACAACAAAACGCTGGGTCTCAACGACATCGGCCGCGTGCTGATCCGCACCACGGTGCCCCTCATGCACGATACCTACAACCGCAACCGCTCGACGGGCAGCGTGATCCTGATCGATGAGTTTACGAATGAAACGGTAGGCGCCGGGATGATTCTCTGATTCCCGTCCGCTGACCGAACCACAAGGCCCGGCCCCGCGCAAGCGGGGCCGTTGCATTTTCAGCGGCGGGGTGCGGCCCGCTGTGCGCCCAGCGCGACATTGCACTGGAGCCGGATGAAGGGGCGGAAAGCCTGCGAGGTCTCCTGCAGATCCGCTTCCCGGTAGGAGGCCGAGAGGGTCTGAAAGCGCTCCGTGAGGCGGTAACGGTAATTCTGGATCTGCCCCTGCCACCAGAAGGAGGCTTCTGCCGAGCTGCCGTTACGCCATCGCAGGCGCAGGCCCGTCACGGGCCCGCTCTGGTGGCTGCGTACGTGGAGGTTGATGGGGGTGAGAATAAACTGCAGGCTCGTCATGGAGGTGTTGAAATAGCGCAGCTGGCTCAGGTGCTTGTATCCCAGATCGATCCAGAGCTGGCGCGGGCGGCCCGGCTTGCTCAGCGGCAGGCGGGTGCTGTGCTCGGCGAGGTAGGTGAGCGTCGTGTCGAGCGGCGTTTCAGAAAAGGCGTCCCAGTTGAGGTAGGCTACCTGCACCTCCCGGCGGTAGAAGGACAGGCTGCCTTCGGTGGCGCGTTTCATGCGCCACTCGGCCTGCAGCCTCGATTCGAGGTTGCGGGTGGAGCGGTCGGTGCGGTTGAGATCGGCAAAATCCTTGACATTGTAGAGCACATACAGCGCCTGCTCGCCGCGCAGGGTCAGGCGGGGGACAGGCGTCCAGCGGAAGTCGAACTCCAGCCGGAGCGAGCGCAGGGTATAGTTGTCCTGGCTCCGCTCGGCAAACAGAAAGGCATAGCGCCGCACCCCGCCGAGCAGCTTGTAGCGGGTCGAAAACTGCCCGCTCCAGCGGGCGCGCCATTCGCCGCTGAGGCTGTAGTTGAGCTCGTCGTGGTCTTCCACATTGGTTTCGGCAGGCGTGTCGAACTGCAGGTAGCGGTTGGAGCCGATGAGGGAAAGCTGATGCCGGGGCAGGCGCCAGGTTGCCTGGGCCTCCAGGCTGTACTGCCGGCGGATGAAATCCTTCTGCATTTCCCGGTCCACAAGGCGGAGGTAGTCCCGTTCGGAAAGATTCAGCGAATTGGCCAGCGCGTAGCCCCGGTCCACCTGGAGGTATTCGTAGAGAAAACTGCCCCGAAGCCGACGGAGCCCGGCGGTCACCCGCTGGCGCAGCAGCAGCTCCTGCTGGGTATAGCGGAGGTCGTTGAATTCTTCCCGCCCGGGGCTGAGCGGATCATACACAAAAGCCCGGCGGAAGAGGGAAAACCGGTTGGCGGACTCCCAGGCGATGCCGGGCGCGAGGCGGTAGGTCCAGCCGGCCTCGGCGGAAAGGGTATCGGAGCGGATCTGCTCCACGGACTCGGACTTGTAGTCGTCCATTCGGTTGCTGCCTGCCAGCGCCTGCACGTAGATGCTCAGCGCCTCGCCGTCCTGGCGGGCCCAGGCGCCGGCCAGGCGGAGGTTGTGCTGGCGGCGGGGCTGGATATATTTGACGCGCGCCTGCATATCGAATTCAAGGGTGCCGAAGCCGTCCAGCCCGCGGGCCAGCTGCACCTGCAAAGCCGGAGATACCCCCTGGTCCAACCGCGCCGAGCGGTAGTCCCAGCTGTATCCCAGCATCGGACGGATGCGGATGCCCTCGGCTGGTGTCCATTGCAGGCCGCCGTAGATGCTGTGGCGGTGGTTGCGGGCGTTCCAGAACTGATCGGTTTCCACCCGTGCGCTCAGGTCCAGCTGCGGGCGGAGGCGGTAGTACAGATCGAGGTCGGCTTGGATGAACAGCTGCACGAATGCGGCCCGGCTGAGGGCCGTGTTGAGCAGCTGGTCGTGCTGGAGCCGCAGCACGCCCCGCAGCGTGTCGCTGCCGAAGGGGTACTGGAGCCCGGTCCGGGCGCCGTAGGTGAAGTTGTTCTGCCGGGCGAAGCTCAGCGTCAGGCCTGTTTCGGGCGGCGCCGCCGCCGTATCGGCGGTCTGCGCCCGCAGTGCCGCGCCGCACCAGAGCATCAGCCCCAGGCAGCAGATGCTCAGCCGCATACCCCTCCTTTCCCGGCACCGGATGCAGAGAAATTACCGGCCTGCACGCAGGAAAAGTCGGACATATCCGATATTTGACGGAATCTTACTACTTTGGCAGTATGCGATCCGCACTTGCCTTCTTCTGCTGGCTTCTGGGCTGCAACCTGCTCTGGTCGCAGAATCAGTTCTTTTTCGATACCCCCCGCACCTTCAACCAGGTCGGGCGGGAGCTGTACGCATGGGACTATGTCGAGATCACCCGCCGCGAGCGCGACCGGCTGATCCTCTGCGACGCCTACAGTACCCGATACCGCTACGATTTTCACTATGGCTGGCTTTACCGCGTTACCATGCAGCGACAATTTACCAGCCGCAAACAAGGAAAAAAAGCGGTCGAGAGTATCCTGGGCTATATGGACCAAATCTCGGCCCGCCGGGTGCCTGCTCCCCGCGAAGCAGGCCTGGACACCTACCTGTTTATCCGCAAAGGCAAAGTGTACCAGCTTACCCTGGCCGCACTCGACGGCAGCCGCTGGGAGCTGACCCTGAGCATGCGGGATGCCCGCCATACCCCCATGCCCCGCTGGGATGCCTGGGATATGCAGGCCCTGCGCGAGCTGCAGCCGCCGCAAAGACCCTGATCATCGCAGCTAGAGACTCCGGCAGGTTGTAAGAGCCGCAGGCGCTGGCTAGCTTTGCACGCATATAGCCAACGTGTATGAGACGAGTACGATTGATTGCAGGGATCTGCGCCCTGCTGACGGGCAGCACGCTGCATGCGCAGTTCGATCTGGATACAGTAGCCATTGCGACGTCCCGCGCCGACCAGACTGCCGGTGAATCCGGGCGGCATATCACCGTGCTGAGCGCGGAGGCGCTCCAGCGCCTGCCTGCCGCATCCGTGGATGAGGCCATCCGCTATCTTTCCGGCGCCGAGGTGCAGTCCCGGGGCGCTTTCGGCACCCAGTCTGATTTTTCCATCCGGGGCAGCACCTTCTCGCAGGTGCTGGTGCTGCTGGACGGCATGCGGCTCAATGATCCGCTGACGGGCCATTTCAGCAGCAATATTCCGGTGACGCTGAGCGAAATTGCCCGTATCGAGGTGCTCCGGGGGCCTGCCGCAGCCCAGTTCGGGCCGGATGCCGTCGGCGGGGTGATCCACATCGTCACCTGGGCCGCGCTCGAAGGCAGCGGGACCGATACCCGCGAAGCGGATGCCCAGCTGATGGGCGGGCCCTACGGCCTGCTGCTGAGCCAGGCCGGCGGGCGTGCCGCTGCCGGCCGGCTGCGGGTAAGCGGCGGCGTCATGTGGAACCGCGCCGCAGGCCAGCCCCTGCCGCCCGACAGCACCGACGTGCGGAACGATTTTTCCCTCCGCACCGCTTCGGTCTCCGCCGGATACCGCATCGGGCAGCGGTGGTACGGCTTTGCCCGCACCGGCTGGGACCTGCGGACCTTCAACGCCCAGTATTTCTACACCCGCAGCGCGGCGGATTTTGCGCGGGAGGAAACCGGCGCATGGTGGAATCATCTGAGTGTCAGGCGTACCGGAGCCGCATCGCGCACCGTGCTAGACCTCGGCTACAAGGTCAACACCGACAGCTTTCTCTTCAATCCCAATACGCCGCCCAACCTGCATACGACCCGCTTTCTGAATCTGCAGGCCTTTCACCTGCACCGGGTCTCGGAACAGCTGCAGCTCTCCGGCGGGCTGCAGGCCGATCTGCGGACCATCGTCAGCACAGACCGGGGCGACCATCAGGCGCGTCATGCGGGCGCATTCGCCACGGCCTACTGGGAGCCGGCGGAAGGCCTGCACCTGACGGGCAGCCTGCGCGCCGACGCCGACGACAACTATGGCCTCGAATGGCTGCCGCAGCTGAGCGTCAGCTACCAGCGGGCCCGGCTGGGCCTGCGGGCGGTGGCCGGGCGCGGCATCCGGGCTGCCGATTTTACGGAGCGCTTCGTCTCGGCGCGGCTGCCTGCGCCGCTGGCCGCCGGCCGCAATCTCGGCAATCCCTTCCTCGAAGCCGAGCGCTCCTGGACCTATGAGGCCGGCGCCGATCTGCGCCCCGCCGAAGGCGTCCGCCTCAGCATGACCGCATTCTACCGCCGGGGCCGCAACCTCATCGACTTCGTCACGACCCCTGCGTCGGAAATTCCCAACAATGCCAACCTGCGCCCGGATGCTTCCTATTTTTATGCCCGAAATGTAGCCGTGCTGAATACGGCCGGCGCAGAAGCCGAGCTGAGCGTGCAGCGCCAGCTCAGCCGGCAGGTTGGCGTGCAGGGTTCGGCAGGCTATCTGTTTCTGAACACGGAGAACCCCGCCGGGGTGATCTCCAAGTACATCTCCAACCACGCCCGACACCTGCTCACGCTGCACAATGCCTGGCAGATCGGGCGGGCAACGCTGGCGATCAGCGGCTTGTACAAGGTCCGCCTCGGGGATGCCGCACCGGGCATCGGTGCGGAGCTGGCACCCTCCTACACCGTCTGGCACCTGCGGGCCGGGTACTGGGCGCTGCGGGACCGGGCTGCGGTGAACGTGCAGGTCCACAACCTGTTCGATGCCGTATATGCCGATTTCCTCGGCGCGCAGATGCCCCGGCGCTGGATTGCCGGCGGCGTGCAGGTGCGGCTGCGGAGCCGCTGAGGGCGCGGGGGCAGCCCTCTTAGTCCTGCCGTTCCATCTGGGCCACCAGTTTCGCTACGCGGTCGGCGAGCTTTTCGGAGCTGAGGCGCTCGCGCAGGCGGTCCACCAGGATGGGGAAGCAGAAAGGCGTGAACTGGGCCGGCTCGGTGAACCGGATCTGCTGGCGGCTCAGCCGGTCCAAGGCTGAGCGAAGGCGGCTGCGGTCCACCTGCAGCTCCAGCACTTCGGTATAGGCCTGCTTCAGCAGCAGGCTGTCCGGATCGTGTTCGCGGAAAACCTTGAACAGCAGGGCCGTGGAGGCCTGGAGATGCTTGCCTGCGATCTGCTTGCCCGGCATGCCCTTGAATACCAGCCCGGAGATGGCGGCGATTTCCCGGAAGCGCCGCTGCGCCATTTCAGTCTGGTTGATGGCAAGCGTCAGGTCGGCATCGAGGTGCTCGGCGGAAAAGAGGCCGGCTTCCAGGGCTTCCTGAAACGGGATTTCCTGATCGCTCAGCAGCTCGAAGCCATAGTCGTTCATGGCGATGGAAAAGGTGATCGGCTTGAGCTTCGCCATGCGCCAGGCCAGCAGGGCTGCGAGGATTTCGTGCACTGTCCGGCCCTCGAAGGGGTAGCAGAACAGGTGGAAGCCTTCGCGGCTGCGGATCGATTCGATCAGGCATTCGTCCGCAGCGGGAATAGCCGAGCGGCGGGCCTGGAGATCCAGCAGCGGCGCGAGCAGGGCCAGCTCCGGCGCAGCCAGCCGGCCGGCCAGGTAGTCGTCGAGCTGCCGGCGCAGCAGCCGCGACATCTGCGAGCTGAGCGGCATGCGGCTGCCCATCCAGCGCGGCACGATGCCTTTGTTGCCCTCCGCTTTGCGGACCTGCACTTCCAGGTTCCGCACCCGGATCAGCTCCAGGCAGCGCCCGCCGAACCAGAAGGTATCGCCCGGGCTGAGCTGGGAGATGAAGCTTTCCTCCACCGTTCCAAGCCGCTGGCCGCTTTGATACTTGACCGTCAGGCTGGTATCGCTCACGATGGTGCCGATGGAGAGCCGGTGCTGCAGGGCCATGCGCTTGTCGGCGATCCGCCACAGGCCTGTTTCGTCCACTTCGATCTTCTGGTACGCTGCATAGGCCTGCAGGGCGTCGCCGCCGCTGCGGACAAAGGACAGCGCCCAGGCAAATTCCGCATCGGTCAGATCTTCATAGGCATAGGTGCTGCGCAGCTCGTCCCACAGCGCTGCCGGACGGAAGCCGGTGCCTACGGCCCGGGTGAGCAGGTACTGCACCAGCACGTCCATGGGCACGCGGATCGGCATGCGCTCCTCGATCAGGCCTTCCTCCACCGCCTGTCGCAGGGCAGCGGCTTCGATCAGTTCGAGGGAATGGGTGGGCACGAAATAGAGCCGGCTCACCTCGCCGGGCGCGTGCCCGCTCCGGCCTGCGCGCTGGATGAAGCGGGCTACGCCTTTCGGCCCGCCGACCTGGATGACAGTATCCACAGGCCTGAAATCGACGCCCAGGTCGAGGCTTGAGGTGCAGACCACTGCTTTGAGCCGGCCTTCGTGCAGGGCATCCTCCACCCAGGCGCGCTGCTCGGCATCGATCGAGCCGTGGTGCATGGCCATGAGGCCGGCGAGGTCCGGCTGCACTTCGAGCAGCCCCTGGTACCACAGCTCGGCCTGGGCGCGGGTGTTGGTAAAAATGAGGGTGGTGCGGCCCGACTCGATCAGCGGCAGGGTTTTTTCGGCCATGCGCAGGCCCAGGTGCCCGGCCCAGGGGAAGCGTTCGATGCGGTCGGGCAGGACCGATTCCACGCGGATTTCCTTGTGCAGGTCTGCACGCACCATCACATGCCGCTGGCTGCGGATGGCGCTGCCGAGCAGGGTCTCGGCGGCCTGGCCGAGGTTGCCGATGGTAGCCGAGATGCCCCAGATCCGGAGGCCGGGGCATAGCTGACGCAGGCAGGCAAGGGCCAGCTCCACCTGCACGCCGCGCTTGGTGCCCATGAGTTCGTGCCATTCGTCCACCACCACCGCACGCAGGGATCGGAACCAGGCCGGATGATCGGGCGAAGCCAGCATCACATGCAGGCTTTCAGGGGTGGTGATCAGCCCTTCGGGCATGAGGCGGCGCTGTTTTTCGCGCTGGCTGCCGGAGGTGTCGCCGGTGCGGGCCTCCACGCGCCAGGGCAGACCCATGTCCTGGCAGGCACGGTGGCAGGCGTGGACCAGGTCTTTGGACAGGGCGCGCAGCGGGGTAATCCAGATGCACTGGAGGCCGTTGCGGTCCTGCGAGCGCCAGGTATCGGGATAGCGCTGGATAAAATCCAGCATCACAGGCATCCAGAGCGCATAGGTCTTGCCGCTGCCGGTGGGGGCATTCAGCAGGCCATGCGCGCCGTCGAGGAAGGCGCGCGCCGTTTCGAGCTGAAAATCGAATGGCTGCCAGCCCCGCGCTTCGAACCAGGCGAGCGCGGGCGCAAGCGGGCCGCTGGCTGATTCCTGCGTCAAAACAAACCAGGATCGAACCAGCAGGTGTCGGGCTTGCCTTCGCGGCGGTGCAGCAGCCAGTACGGCAGGCCGGGCTGCTTGAGGAGGGTATCGCCGGGGCGGATTTTCTTGCCCTGCAAGGCGCTGAGGGTCAGGGTGGCAGGGTCGCTGCCGAGCTGGTAGAGGCGGGGATGGGCAGGCACGTCCGCAGCGGCTTCCAGCGGCTTGAGGCTCAGGTGGTATTCCACGGCCCGGCGCGGAACGCGCCGCACGATTTCCTCGTTGCTCAGCACGATCCCGCTGAAGGATGCCGGGGTCCAATGCACGAGAAACGAGTCGCGCCGCAGGCGCTGGGCTTCGTACGCCTGCTGCACGGACTCGACCGGCGGACGGCCCTGGAAGGCATGAAAGGAGACGAACAGCGCGATGATCAGGGCAACGCCGACGGGGATGATTTCTTTTGCAGTCATTGGAGCAGAGTAGGTGAATGCATAACCGCCGAACGGCCGGAAAAGTTGAGCCTGCGCGGCCCGGCTCCCGGCTTGAGGGGCTTGGCCGGAACATCCGGCCTTGTATATTTGCCCCATCAACACCAAGCTCTGCCCTATGTACCGCAATGCGATCCTTTTCTGGCTGCTATGCCTGTCGGCTGTTTCTGGCATGCGCGCCCAGCAGCAGCCTCGGCTGATTGTCGGCATCGTCGTCGATCAGATGCGTCAGGACTACCTCAGCCGCTACTATAATCAGTTCGGGGAAGGCGGATTCAAGCGCCTGATGACGCAGGGCATGCAGTTTGCCTATGCGCATTACAACTACATCCCCACCTACACGGGCCCTGGCCATTCGAGCATTTATACCGGAACCACGCCGTATTACCACGGCATCATTTCCAATGAGTGGTATGACAAGCAGCTGCGCAGCGAGCGCTACTGCGCGCAGGATGATACGGCCCGTACTGCCGGTGCCGATAATGCCGCCGGCCGCATGTCGCCCCGCAATCTGCTGGCGCCCACCATTGGCGATGAGCTGCGCATGTCCAACAACGGCCGCTCGCGCGTATTCGGCGTATCGGTCAAGGACCGCGGCGCGATCCTGCCCGGCGGACGCTCCGCCAACGCTGCGTACTGGTACGACGGCGCCACGGGGCGCTTTATTTCGTCCAGCTACTATTTTCCTTCCCTGCAGCTGCCGGCCTGGGTAGCGGAATTCAACGCCCGCAAGCGCCCGGAGGCGCTCATGTCCGGCGGCTGGGACCGCAGTCCCGGCATCGACTTCCGCAATGCCATGCCCGACGAGGGGCTGGGCGAGTCTGATGCCTTCCGGGAGGGTAAAACGACCTTTCCCCACAGCTTTCAGCATCTGACGGAGGCCCAGCGGCGGGATCTGGTCCGGGTGACGCCCTTCGGCAACGAACTGCTGGCCGATTTTGCGCTGGAGCTGCTGCGCCAGGAGCGCCTGGGCCAGAACGGCGTGCCCGATCTGCTGGCGATTTCGTTCTCCTCCACCGACTATGTGGGCCATGCCTACGGCCCCAATTCAATGGAGGTGATGGACACCTATATCCGCCTCGACCGCCAGATCGCGCGGATCCTGACCGCGCTGGACCAGGCGGTGGGCAAGGGGCAGTACCTGCTGTTTCTCAGCTCGGACCACGGGGTGAAGCCCAATGAGGCCTATCTGCGCGCCAACCGGATCTTCGAGGGCACGCTCAGCAGCCGGGCCGTGGAGGATACCCTCCGGAAGTTCTGCGCCTGGCGCTTCGGCGAGGCTGGCCTGATCGATACGGTCTGGGACAACCACATCTACCTCAGCCACCGCACGATCGACCGCCTGCGGCTGGATGCGGCGCTGGTGGACCGCGAGCTGGTGCGCTGCCTGCGGAATGCGTTTCCGGCTATGAGTGCGATCTACACCAAAGCCGACCTCAACGGGCGGACGCCCCTGCGCAGCATGTCGGCGCTGACCCTCAATGGATTCCATCCGTACCGTTCCGGCGATATCTGCTACGAGCTGGCATTCAACCACATGAGCTACCAGATGCAGAACGGCACCTCGCACGGGTCGCCCTATCCCTACGATACCCATGTGCCGATGCTCTTCTACGGCTGGCGGGTGAATCCGGGCCGTTCGGACGAACTGGTGTATATTGTGGACATTGCGCCCACCATTGCCAATCTGCTGGGCCTGCAGGCGCCGGGCGCCACGATCGGCGTGCCGCTGATCGGACCGGGGAAATAAGGCCGCGCCGGCTGCTCAGGCCATCAGCTCGCCGGCCTTTTCGGCGATGAGCTGCAGGGCTGCCAGGGCCGCGATGCCGGAGACGGCCCAGTTCCAGTAGCGGTGCGGGGCTTTGAGCCGGTCGAGCACGGCCCAGGCCAGCCCCAGCATCAGCGCCACCAGAACCAGCTGTCCGCCTTCGATCCCGAGGTTGAAGAAGAGCAAGGGGCCCGCGACCTGCTCTGTGCCGCCCATGGCAAGCAGGCTGCGGAGGTAATTGCTGAAGCCCATGCCGTGGATGAAGCCGAACAGCAGCGCCAGCAGGTAGTTGAATTGCACGCGGCGGGGGCTGCGTTCCTGCACGCCGTGCCAGAGGTTGTAAAGGCAGGTGAGGAAAATGGTGACTGGAATGCCGAGTTCGACCCAGGCTTCGGGCAGCCGGAAGAGATCCAGCACGGCCAGGGCCAGGGTGACAGAGTGCCCGATGGTGAAGGCGGTGACGAGCACGACGATGTTGCGCCACTGGGCGGGGCGGTACGCTGCGCAGAGGGCGACGATGAAGAGCATGTGGTCGTAGCCTTGCGGGTCGAGGATGTGTTCGAAGCCGAGCTGGAGGTAGATGGTGGGCATGGGGGTAGTGAGTAGTGGGTATTGAGTAGTGAGTATTGAGTATTGAGTATGAAGTGTTTAGTATCAAGTAGTTAGTATCAAGTAGTAAGACCATCGGCAGGGTTTTGGTTCGTAGAGACGTCCTGCGGCCGTCTCCCTATCCCCCGTATTGATCATCCACCATCCCCGGTTTGGGTTCGTAGAGACGGCCTGCGGCCGTCTCCCTGGCCCGGTGATCATCCGCCATCCCCGGTTTGGGTTCGTAGAGACGTCCTGCGGCCGTCTACACCTGGCGGGCGAGGAGGCCCTCGGTGTCGCGGGCGATTTCAATCTGCAGGCCCTCAAAGCCCAGCTGGAGCAGTTCGCTGCGGAACAGGCCGGCATCGAATTCGTCGAGGCCGATGCCGCTGAGCCTGCGGCCGATGACGGGTGCCCATACCGGGCTGAGGCTCATATCGATACGTTCGAGCCGGGCCTGCCGGCCGAATTCCTGGAGCACACGGGTCTGCTCCAGCCCGAAGTTCAGCGGACGGATGCGGATCGCATCCGTATCCGCGTCCGCGTGAAACGCGACGGTGCTGCCGTCGGTCCAGTGCAGCTCGATCCAGTCGAGCGCTTCGAACTGCTCGCCGTTGGCGGTCAGATTCTGCCACACGATGTAATGGGCCATATGCAGGCGCTTGCCTTCCTGGGCCTGGAGGGATTCGAGTTCCTCCTCCGAAAAATATACCGGAAACCATTCAGACATGGCTGCAATATCCGCTGCATGCGCTTGCAGCGCAATGGTCCGTGCGGTATTCAGGCAATGCTTTTCCGGCTTCGGTGTTGCAACAGGCTTCCTGGCTTTTGGTTACTTGTATAGCCGTTCAACTATACCTAAATCGCAGACACACATGTCCTCCGAATTGCTTACCCCCGTACAACCATCCCGCAGCGGGCCGCTGCGTTTTCCGTCCCTGCTGCCTGCCCAGATCATCAGCAAGCCGGTGATCGATTTTGTCAGCGCCTGCAACCAGAGCTATGTGCATCCCGGTGCGCGGATGCTGCAATTCCGCGCCGCAGATCCGGCAGCTTTCGCCCAGGCGGTCGAAGGGGCAGGTGCTGCCAAGCTCTTCCGCACCCTGCTGAGCCAGCCTGAAGTGCCCGCTTCCCTGACCGAGCTCAACCTGGTGCCTGACGCAGGCCTGCTGCGCGAGCTGAAAATCACCGAGGAAAATCCCTTCCTGCTCGACGGCCAGCTCGCCGAGCTGCTTTACCGTCAGGGCGCGTATCCGCGCAGCCGCGGCAACCAGGAGCAGGTGAAGCTGCTGGCCGAGCAGGCCGTCCGCAAGCTCACCGGCGGCCGCTTCGACGCCGTGCGGGTTTTTGCAGCCCGTGCGCCCTGGGCCGCCTGGTTTGCCGGCGCAGGCCAGGATTATACCTGGATGGTGCTCGATCCGGAGATGGGCTTCTGGCTCTTCTGCGTGTCGGACGCCGCCTGAGCAGCTTCGGCCCTGATCCTGCCTGCGGGCCTCCCGGACGGAGCGCCCGCAGGGATAAATTTCCCGTCCATCCGCATCGCATGGCGGCGTATATTTGCGCCTCCAAGCGAAATGACTATGCAAACGGGATTCTTTCAAGTGCCTGTCCCCCGCAACGAGCCGGTGCTGAGCTACGCGCCCGGCTCGCCGGAACGTGCCGCCGTCAAGCGCGCCCTGGCTGATCTTTCGGCCCAGGAAATCCGCATACCGATGCACATCGGGGGGGAATACGTCTTCACCGAAGACCAGCGCCGGGTGTCGCCCCCGCACAACCACCGCCATACCCTCGGCTGGTACTCGCGCGGGGATGCCTCGCACGTGAAGGCCGCCGTCGATGCGGCCCTGGCCGCCAAGGCGGACTGGGAGGCCCTGTCCTGGGAGCATCGCGCTTCCATTTTCCTCAAAGCCGCCGATCTGCTGGCTGGCCCCTGGCGCGCACGCATGAATGCGGCCACCATGCTGGCCCAATCCAAGAATATCTACCAGGCGGAGATCGATGCAGTGGCTGAACTGGCGGACTTTTTCCGGTTCAATGTCCATTACATGACCCAAATCTACCGGGATCAGCCCATTTCGCCGGCCAATACCTGGAACCGGGTCGAATACCGACCGCTCGAAGGCTTTGTATTCGCCCTTACCCCCTTCAACTTCACCTCGATCGCCGGCAATCTGCCCACGGCCCCGGCCCTGATGGGCAATGTGGTGGTCTGGAAGCCGGCGGAAAGCCAGATTTATTCCGCCCACATCATCATGGAGCTGCTGCGTGAAGCCGGGCTGCCGGATGGCGTCATCAACCTCGTGTATGTGGACGGGCCCACGGTGGGCAGCGTCGTATTTTCCCACCCCGACTTTGCGGGCATTCACTTTACGGGCTCCACGGGCGTATTCCAGTCCATGTGGCGGACCATCGGGGAAAGCATGCCGATCTACAAGGGCTATCCGCGGATTGTGGGCGAAACGGGCGGCAAGGATTTCATCGTCGTGCACCAGTCGGCGGACGTGGCGGCGGCAGCTACGGCCATTGCACGGGGGGCCTTTGAGTATCAGGGGCAAAAATGCTCCGCAGCCTCGCGGGTGTACCTGAGCGCATCGGTATACGATGCGGTGATCGACCGGCTGCGGACGGATCTGGCCTCTTTCCGGATGGGCGATCCGGCGGATTTCCGCAACTTCATCAATGCCGTCATCGACGAAAAGGCCTTCGACAAGATCACCGGCTACATCGACCGGGCCAAGGCCTCGCCCGATGCCGATATCCTGATCGGCGGGGGCTACGACAAATCGGTGGGCTATTTCATCGAGCCGACGGTGATCCTGACGGAGAATCCGCAGTTTCTGACCATGTGCGAAGAGATTTTCGGGCCGGTGCTGACGATTTTCCGCTTTGAGGACGAGGCGTTCGAGCAGACGCTGGAGCTGGTAGACCGCACGGGCCCCTATGCCCTGACGGGCGCCATCTTTGCGCAGGACCGCTACATCCTGGAGCTGGCCTCGCGGAAGCTGCGCAATGCGGCCGGCAATTTTTACCTCAACGACAAGCCGACCGGCGCCGTAGTCGGGCAGCAGCCCTTCGGCGGGGCGCGGGCCAGCGGCACGAATGACAAGGCGGGCTCCTACCTGAACCTGATCCGCTGGGTGTCGGCGCGGGCGATCAAGGAAAACTTCGTACCGCCGCACGAGTACCGCTATCCGTTCATGGAGGAAGCCTGAGGCATCTGCATAAAGCTCTGGCAAAACCGCTATATTTGAACCCGCTGCGGGGAATAAGCCTGCAGCGGCCTTCCCGATGCTCCGCGAGACCCTGGCCCTGATGCACAAGGAACTGCTGCTCGAATGGCGGCAGCGCTACGCGCTGAACGGGCTGCTGCTCTATGTGCTGAGCATGGTGGTATCGGTCACGACGGCGTTTGCGGGGCGCATTCATCCGGAGCTGTGGTCGGCCCTGTTCTGGGTGATGATGCTCTTCGTCGCGGTGACCTCGGTGGCGCGGAGCTTCATGGCTGAGCAGCCGGGGCAGATGCTTTACCTCTACACCCTGGCGCGGCCGGAGGCCATCGTGCTGGCCAAGATCCTGTATTACGGGCTGCTGCTGTGGCTGGTGTCCGGGGTTACGCTGGCAGTGTATGCATTTCTGGGGGAAATCCCGGTGGCATCGCCGCTGCGGATGGCGGGCTTGCTGCTGGGGGGCGGCTTTGCGCTGGCTTCCACGCTGACGCTGGTATCGGCGATTGCGTCCAAGGCCGAAAACCGGACCACGCTGCTGGCGGTGCTCAGCTTTCCGCTGCTGATGCCGGCGCTGCTCACGCTCATCCGCCTGACGCAGACCGAGCTGCGCGGCCTGTCCGGAAGCAGTGATGCCTCGGGCGTGCTGCTGCTGGCCGGGATCTCGGCAGCCCTGACAGGCGCCTCGGTCGTGCTGTTTCCGTTTGTGTGGCGCGATTAGCGGAAAGGCGCCGGAAGAATTGCGAATGTTTCATCTGAATTTGGAGCGGGAAACGCACAAGTCGTACATTTGAGGAGCCAAGGGGCAGACTCAACATTCGTGAACCTTGCTAGTTTAGAGGTGATATGGACCGAAGACAGCTTCTGAGCCTGGGATATAAGACATTGGGGGCCCTGCTGGTGCTCTATGCCCTGGTCTGGGGTCTGCTGAGCCCGCTGCCGCAGCTCAATGAAGGCATTCTGGGGCAAAGCAGCCGCAATATTTTCTACCATGTGCCGATGTGGTTCGCGACGATCGTGCTCATGGGCATCTCGCTCTACCACAGCATCCGCCTGCTGCGCCTGCTCGATCCGGATCTGACGCCTTCGGTATCGCCGCTGGCGGTGGACATCCAGGCACGGGAAGCGGCCAAGATCGGGGTGATTTTCAACATCCTGGGGCTGGGTACGGGGATGGTCTGGTCACGGGTGGCCTGGGCGCCGCAAAGCGGCGGCGCGGAGTTTTCCAGCTGGTGGGTCTGGGACCCGATTCAGGTCTGCGCGCTCATCGCCCTGCTGATTTACCTGGCCTATTTCCTGCTGCGGAGCTCCTTTGCCGAGCCTTCCCAGCGTGCGCGGGTAGCCGCGGTGTACAACATCTTCGCCTTCGCGGCGCTGATCCCGCTGTTTTTCATCATTCCCCGGATGTACGAAGGCCTGCATCCGACTGCCGGAAAAGGATCGTTCGTGTTCGATAAAAGCCAGATCAGCAATGAGTTCCGCGCCGTGCTCTATCCCGGCATGCTCGGATTCATCCTGCTCGGGATCTGGATGTTCGAGCTGCGCAGCCGCATCGAGCTGGCTGCCCGCCGCATGCAGGAACGCCAATCGCTGCACGAATTCAACCGCTCTGCCGCATCATGAACCAAACTGCCTACTTCCTCTACCTGCTGCTGCAGCAACAGCCTGCCTGGCTGCTGCGCAGCGACAAAATTTATTCCGTCCTGTCCATTCTGCTGATCATCTTCGGCCTGCTGATTTCGTACCTGATGTTCACGAACAAGCGGATTTCGGAGCTGGAGCAGAAGCTGCATGAGCTCGAAGATCTCGATGAAGGATGAGACCGCATGTTATACTGCATTGATTAAGCGCATATATCTATGAAACCATTGCACATCGCGATTCTGGCCGGGCTGGCTGTATTCATGGTGGCCCTGGGGGTAAATTTCTCCCAAAGCGCAAGCATCTACACGGATTTCGCCACGGCTAAACGCAAAGACAAGCAGGTGCACATCGTGGGCCAATGGGTGGACCGGGAGGCTGCGCACTACGACGCCGCCCAGGACCTGTTTTCCTTCTATGTGAAAGACACGACCCAGCGGGTGGAGCTGGTGAAATACTACGATCCGATGCCGGTCAACTTCGAGCAGGCCGAAAAGGTGGTGCTCATCGGCGCCTACGACCAGGACGCCTTTGTGGCGGAGAAGATCGTGATGAAGTGCCCGTCGAAGTACGAGCCGACCCAAATTCAGCAATGAGCTTTCATCGTTCAATATTATCAGCGGGGTTGAATCTGCACTATGGGCGGTAAGCTGGGGGAATTGTTTGTGGCACTTGCCTTCGGGGCTGCGCTGACATCGCTCATCGCATTGCTGAAGGCCGAGACCGAGGCCGATGCGGGGGAAAAGCGGAAGTGGGAGCGGCTGGGGCTGGGCGCCTTTCTGACGCATGCGCTGAGCATCCTGGGGGTCGTGCTGACCCTCTTTCTGCTGATTTATTTTCATCAGTACCAGTACCATTATGTGTGGGCCCACTCGTCGAACGAGCTGCCGGTCCATTTCATGATTTCCTGTTTCTGGGAAGGGCAGGAGGGCAGTTTTCTGCTGTGGTGCTTCTGGCACAGTCTGCTGGGGGTCCTCCTGATGCGCAAGCCCGGAGAGTGGCGGAATCTGGTGATTGCCATCCTGGCTTCCATCGAGCTGATCCTCAGCTCGATGCTGCTGGGCGTCTATCTGCCGGCCGGCGGGGTTCAGGTATTGTACGCAGTGATGATCCTGGCGCCGGGCGCCTACCTGGCGTGGCGCTATGCCCGGCAGCGCAGCCTGCTGCCGGACGGGGGCGTGTTTCACCTGGCGGGGCTGATGCTGGCGCTGATGGCGGGCGTGCTGCTGCTGCGGGGCCAGCTCGGGTTCGGCCTGCCGCTGCTGCCGGGGGCCTGGACCTTCGGCTCGCTGGATGGGGCTGCCTTCTGGCTGTTCGGGGTATTTTTCCTTTCGGTGCTGGTCCTGTACGTGCGGCAGCTCGTCCGCACGCGGGAGCGGACTGCCGCTGCCATTTGGGATCAGGCCGCAGGGCTGCTGCTGCTTGCCGTGGCGGTAGCCGGGGCGCTCTACAGTCCGGATACCTGGAAGATTGGCTCCACGCCTTTCCTGTCGCTCAAAGCTGCATTTCCCGACGACCCTGCATTCGCGCAGAATCCTGATTTCGTGCCGACAAACGGCAGCGGCCTCAATCCGCTGCTGCAGAACTACTGGATGGTCATCCATCCGCCGACGCTCTTCCTGGGATTTGCCTCGACGGCCATCCCCTTCGCCTTCGTCATGGCAGGCCTGATCCGCGGAAAATACGACGGCTGGATCAAGCCTTCGCTGCCGTGGACCTCCTTTTCGGTCATGATCCTGGGCGTAGGCATCATCATGGGCGGCTATTGGGCCTATGAAACCCTCAATTTCGGCGGATACTGGAACTGGGACCCCGTGGAGAACTCCTCCTTCGTGCCCTGGCTCTGCGGGGTGGCCTCGCTGCACGCGATGCTCATCTACCGGAAGGCCAAGACCTATCTGAAGCTTACGATGCTGCTGATCATCAGCACCTTTCTGCTCGTTTTGTACAGTACCTTCCTGACGCGCAGCGGCATTCTCGGCGAGACCTCGGTGCATACCTTCACCGATCTGGGGCTGTCGGGGCAGCTGCTGATTCTGGTGGCGATGTATCTGGCCTTCGTGGCGGTGGCCATGGCCTTCCGCTGGCGCGAACTTCCGCAGCGCGAAGACGAGAGCAAGGTGTGGTCGGCGGAATTCATGCTGTTCATGGGCGTGCTGATTTTCAGCTTTGCCGGGCTGGTCATCATCCTGACCACCTCGCTGCCGGTATTCAATTCGATTTTCGGCACCGACTTCGCCCCGCCAGCGAAGACGCAGCTGTTCTACTACCAGTGGACGGTGTGGTTTGCGGCCCTGTTCGGCGTTGTATCGGGGATCGGGCAGTTTCTCTGGTGGAAAATGGGCGAGCAGAAGCGTCTGGCAGATGCCTTGTTCCGCCCCTTCCTCGCGGCGGTCATCAGCGGCAGCGCCATTCTGATCGGGCTGATGGTCAGCAAGATGACCTTTGCATACGATGCGGAGTTTGCGGCATACATCAGTCCGGAGGCTACGGGCAGCGGATTTATCGGCAAGGCGCTGGGGTATGTGAAATTCGGCATCATGGCCATCGCGGACGAGCTGCTGCTGTACAGCGCCCTCTTCGGGCTCTTTGCCAATCTGGATGTGCTCATCGCCCTGATCCGCCGCAACCGCAAGGGCCTCAAGATCATGGGCGGCACGGTGGTGCATCTGGGGTTTGCGCTGATGCTGATGGGCATGCTGTTTTCGTCGGGCTACGATCAGGTGATCTCGAAAAACCTGATGCCGGCCGACCTGGCCGGTTTTCCGGAGCAGGAGCGGGTGGACAATGTGCGCCTGCCCCGGGGCTATGCGGCGCCGATCCAGGGATATGACGTCACCTATATCGGGCGGAAGGAGGCCAGGCCGCCAGTATCGGGCTTGCGGGTGCTCGAAACGCGGCCGGATTATTTCCGGCTCAGCTTCCGCGATTCCACGGGCGAGCGGTTCATGCTCGACCTGCCGTGGGACCCGTTTGTAGCCCGGAAAGCAGACGGCAGCCAGCCGGTGCATCCGACGGCGGATGTGCAGCCGGCTTCGAGCCCGTACGACGAGTCGGAACTGGATTTTGCCGCCATCGAGGAGCTGCTCAACCGCAATCTCGATCAGCTCAATCCGCGCCGGAACAACAACCGTACGCTGTACGGCCTGACCTTTACCAGCCGGGAGGACCGGGAGCATCAGTTCACGATTTATCCCGAGGCCGAGCTGAACGAGCAGGAGAAAAACATCCTGCCGCATCCGGCGCGCAAGATTTACTGGAACCGGGACATCTACGTGTTCACGTCCAGCCTGCCCAGCGAAGAAACCGCGGAGCCTAAGTATTACAATCTGTCGCTGCGGCAGGGCGATACGGTCATGATCGGCGGCACGATCCTGCAGCTGCTCGAAGTCCGGAATCTGTCCGGCATTCCGCAGATGCAGCAGTACGACGTGGCTGCGGCTGCGCATGTGGCGGTGTTTGCCGGGCAGGATACCTTCCTGGCCAGGCCGGTATTCGTGATCAAAGACCGGGCGCCGGGCATGATCAGCGATGCGGTGCAGCCGCTGGGGATGGAGCTGGCGTTTGTCGGGGTGGAGCCTGAAGAGAACCTGATCAAGCTGCAGCTGAAGTACACGGACCCCCGGTCGGATTTTGTGGTGATCAAGGCGATCAGCAAACCCTTCATCAACCTGCTGTGGCTGGGCACGTTCATTCTGACAGCCGGGTTCATGATTTCGATCTGGCGGCGGGTACAGGAGCTCCGTTCAGGCCCGGCCAAAGAATCTGTCTGATATTCAATACCGTACTGCAGGCCGCCGCAGGTTCCCGCCTGCGGCGGCCTGTGTGTTGCGGCAGGGCTGTATTTCCGTCATGGCAGACGACGGTTCGCATCCCGGTTTATGAGAAAAAGAATTTGGATTTGCGGCTGAAACTATTACATTGAGCCATACTCGACGAACCCTAAATGTAACCGATATGACTCTCACGTTCAATGAGCTTCGCAGAATCAAAGACAGCCTTCCGGACGGAAGCATGGCTGTGATCGCCGGGCAATTGGGCCTGGACGAGGAAACCGTCCGCAATTATTTCGGCGGCGATCACTTTTCCCGAGGCCAATCCGTCGGATTCCATCTGGAGCCAGGGCCTGACGGCGGCGTAGTGCAGCTGGACGATACGACGATTCTGGAAGTCGCGCAGCAAATTCTGGCTACGGCGCACCCGTCGTAACTGAACGTTCCACCCCCTTTTCATCAGACCGTTACGGCCGTGCAGTTGTTGCTGCACGGCCGTATGCGTATGTGCGGCAGGAGTCCTGCCGGGGCGGTGGGATCAGTCGACACGAAGCTGTCCTGCGAGGAAGCGCAGATCGGTTTCGGCGAGCTTGGCGGTATAGCGGGCGGAGAGGAGTCGGTTTTCGGCGGCCACGAGATTGACCTGTGCCTGCCGGACTTCGAGTTCATTGGCTGCACCGAGGCGGTATTTGCCGGCGGTAATTGCCGCATTGCTGCGGGCGATTTCGAGGCTTGCAGCTTCGATGGCGATCAGTTCGAGTGCGGCGCGGTAGGCCTCATACTGGAGGTAAAGATCGGACTGCAGATCGGCGCGCAGGGATTCGTAGCGGAGCGAGGCTTGCTCGGCGCCGATGGCGGCTCCTTCGATGGCACGCCGGCGGGCGCCGGCACTGAAGATGGGGTAGCTCAGCACCAGGGCGGCGGAGGGGCCGTAGCTGCGGTTGGACTGGAGTACGCCGGCCTCGGTGGTAAACCGGGTAAAATTGAGCGTTGCGTTCAGGTTGAGGCTTGGCAGGAGGTCGGCCCGCGCCTCGCGGACTGCCAGCTCGGAGAGGCGGATATTGGCGCGTGCGGCCAGCAGTTCTGGGTTTTGGCTCATAATTTCAGCCTCCAGGGTATCGAGGCTGAGGGTTTGGTCCAGGGGCACCCCCGGCTGGACCTCCAGCGGCGCGCCGGGGTCGTAGAGCAGGAGGCGGTTGAGGCGGGCTTTGGACTGGGTGAGGGCCAGTTCCTGCCGCAGGAGCGCCGAGCTGTCGGTGTTAAAGTCCACCCGCGCCTGCAGGAGCGCCAGCTCGGAGCCGGCGCCTACGCGCAGGCGTCCTGCGGCCAGCTGGCGGCGGTCGGCGGAGAGGGTGAGGTTCTGCTCCAGCACCCGGTAGAGCTCCTGCTGGATGACCACATTGTAAAATGCGAGGGTAATGCCATAGGCGGCGGCTGCCACCTCCCGCTGGGTTTGGACAGACTGGAGGGCGGCACTTTCGGCCAGGCGGTCCCGGCGCACAAACATGGCCATGCCGTCGAAGAGGGTCCAGTTGAGCTGGACGTTTGCGTTGAAGTTGACCGTTGTTGCGCCGTTGACGGAGCGCTCGTCGCCGCTGAAGAATTTGAGCTGGGTATTGTTGGTTGCGAGCGACTGAGTAGCAGCAAAGGCTGCGGTAGGCAGCATGCCGGCGGCGCCTGGGGTATTGCTGACCTCGGCGAGGGCTTCGGTCTGGCGGGCGATGCGGATGCCGTAGCTGGACTCCAGCCCGATGGACAGGGCATCTTCGAGGCGGAGCGGGCCGGCAGGCTGGGCGGCGAGGGGCATCGCGCATCCGCTGAGGCAGAGGGCCAGGGCGGCGGCCAGCTGGCGGGTCCGGCTGCGCCGGGCGGATGTCTCCCCCCCTTGTCCCCCCCTTCGCAGGGGGGGAAGCGCGCATACGCGCGCCATATTCCACAACATCTTCTTCATACAGCTACAGGTTCTTCAAGCGCCAGCGCTTCAGGCGCGTCGGGCGCCGCGCTGGTTTTCCGCGACAAATACGTATACAGCACCGGAATCACATACAAGGTCAGCAGCAGCGAAAACAGCAGGCCGCCGACGATCGAAATCCCCATCGACACCCGGCTTTGGGACGAAGCGCCCAGGGCCAGCGCGATCGGCAGCGCGCCGAGCACCGAAGCCAGGCTCGTCATCAGGATCGGGCGCAGCCGCTGCACCGAAGCATCGATCGCCGCATCCCGCTTGCCCAGCCCCTGCGTCTTGCGCTGATTGGCAAATTCCACGATCAGAATCCCGTTTTTCGTCACCAGGCCGATCAGCACGATGATCCCGATCTGGCTGAAAATATTCAGCGTCTGCCCGAACATCCACAGCGACAGCACCGCTCCTGCCAGTGCCAGCGGCACCGTAAACATGATGATCAGCGGATCCGTAAAGCTCTCGAACTGCGCCGCCAGAATCAGGTAGATCAGCACCAGCGCCAGCACAAAGGCGAAGAGCAGGCTGTTGGAGCTCTGCGAAAACTCCCGCGACGTACCGGCCAGCGTCGTCGCGTAGCGGTCATCCAGCACCTCATCCGCAATCGCCTCCATTGCCTCCAGCCCCTGGCCCAGCGTATAGCCGGGTGCCAGACCGGCCGAGACCGTCGCCGCCACATAGCGGTTGTAGCGGTAGAGCTGCGGCGGCGTCGTGCGGTCGCTGAGCGTCACCAGATTATCCATCTGGATCAGCTCCCCGCGGGTATTGCGCACATACACCGAGCTCAGATCCACCGGGTCATCGCGGTTGCTGCGCGTCGCCTGGCCGATCACCTGGTACTGCTTCGAGTTGAGGATAAAATACCCAAAGCGCTGGCCGCTGAAGAGCAGCTGAATCGTCTCTGCCACATCGCGCACCGTCACCCCCAGGCTGCGGGCCCGGTCGCGGTCGATCTCGATCGTCAGCTCCGGCTTGTTGAACTTCAGGTTCAGGTCCACGACCTGAAACGCGGGATTCGCCTGCGCCTTTTCCATAAAGGCCGGAAGCGCCTCCTTCAGCCGCTCGAAGTCCGGCGCCTGAATCACAAACTGCACCGGCAGCGTCGCAAAGCGGCTGCCGCCGATCGTCTGCTCCTGGCTCACGAAGACCCGTGCGAAGTTGAACTGGCGCAGCTGCTTCGACACCTGATCGGCGATCTCCTGCTGCGAGCGCGTACGGTCCTCCGGATCTGCCAGCGCCACCCGCACAAAGCCCGTATTCACCGACACCGAAGCCCCGAAGCCCGGCGAGGTCACCGAAAGCAGCGAAGTCTTCTCCGGAATCGTATCCGTCATCTGGATCAGCTGTCCGATGTAATCATTCATCAGCTCATAGGACGTGCCTTCGGGCGCCGTCGCAAAGAGCTGGAACCGGCTCTTATCCTCCAGCGGCGCCAGCTCGGAAGGCAGCTGGCGGCCCAGGAACACAATCAGCGCCACCGAGCCCAGCATCATCAGCAGTGCCAGCGGGCGGTAGCGCATAAATGCCGTCAGGCTGCTGCGGTAGCCCCGGGTCATCCCCACAAAAAAGCCCTCCGTCAGCGAATAGAGGCTCCGGCGGTGATGCTCCTGGCGCAGCATGCGGGCGCTCATCATCGGCGTCAGCGTCAGCGACACGAATGCGGATACGATCACCGTGCCGGCCACCACCACCCCGAACTCGCGGAAGAGGCGCCCGGTCAGGCCCTGGAGGAAAATAATGGGCAGAAATACCGCTGCCAGCGTCACCGTCGTCGAGATGATGGCGAAGAAAATCTCCCGGGCCCCCTCATGGCCTGCCTGGCGGGGCGCCATACCCTGCTCGATCTTGCTGTAAATATTCTCCATCACCACGATCGCATCATCCACCACCAGGCCTGTCGCGAGCACAATGCCCAGCAGCGTCAGAATATTGATCGAAAATCCGGAGATATACATGATAAAAAAGCCCGAAATCAGCGAGATCGGGATCGCAATCACCGGGATCAGGGTCGTACGCCACTGGCGGAGAAAGGCAAAAATCACCAGCACCACCAGCCCGAAGGCGATCAGAATGGTTTCCTCCACCTCGGTAATGGCCTTGCGGATCGACGTCGTCGTATCGAGGGCCACGCCCAGCTGCAGGTCGGCGGGCAGATCGCGCTTGATCTGATCCACGCGGCGGTACACCTCATCGGCGATGGCGATATAATTGGAGCCGGGCTGCGGCGTCACGGCGACCCCCACCATGGGGATTCCGCCATTGCCGCGCAGCAGGCTGCGCTCGTTCTGCGGGGCCAGCACCGCCGTGCCGATGTCGCGGAATTTAATCACCGCCCCCTGGCTTTCACTGATAATCAGTTCATTGAAGTCTTCAGCCGTTGTCAGGCGGCCAAACGTGCGGATAGACAGCTCCGTGCCGTAGCCCTCGATGCGGCCGGAGGGCAGCTCCACATTTTCCCGGTTGAGGGCATTGCGCACATCGAGCGGCGTCAGGTCATAGGCAGCGAGCTTCGCCGGATCCATCAGGAGCTTCATCGCGTAGCGCTTTTCGCCCCAGATCCGGACCTCGCTCACCCCCGGAACCGTCTGCAGCCGCTCCTTGAAGACATTGTTCGCGAATTCAGAGAGGCTGAGCAGATCACGCTGGTTGCTTTGCACGGTAATCGACAGAATCGGATTCGCATCGGCATCCGACTTGGTCACGGTCGGCGGATCGGCGTCGGGCGGCAGGTTGCCGATGGCGCGCGACACGCGGTCGCGGACATCGTTGGCGGCTGCTTCGAGATCCACCTCGATTTCAAACTCGACGGTGATCGTGCTGCGTCCGTCGCTGCTGGCGGACGTCAGCGAGCTGATCCCGGCAATGCCGTTGATGCTTTCCTCGAGCGGCTCGGTGATCTGCGATTCGATCACCTCCGCATTGGCGCCGGTGTAGTTGGTCGTCACGGTGATGATCGGCGGGTCCACGCTGGGGTATTCCCGTACCCCGAGGAAGTAGAACCCGATGCCGCCGAAGAGCAGCAGCAGGATGGACATCACGGTAGCCAGCACCGGGCGTTCGATGGAGAGAGAAGAGAGACTGCTCATGGCCTGGGCGGGGAGAAAAAGGTGGAATAATCGGTCATTCCTCGACGGTGAGCACCTCCTGCACCTGCACGGGCGCACCCGGACGCAGCTGCAGGAGGCCGGTGGTAATCAGGGTATCGCCCGGGCTTGCGCCCCGGACGAGCTGGATTCGGCGGTCGGTGCGGACGCCGGTCTGCACCATTTCGGCAACGGCTTTGCCGCCGCGCATCAGAAACACCTTGTCGTTGTTGAGTTCCGGCACAATAGCCTCGGAGGGGGCCATGACCGCATCGGGAATGCGTTCGAGCGTCAGCTCGATCCGGGCGAATGCGCCCGGCGTCAGCTTGCCGCCGGGGTTTGCGCAGCGGGCGCGCACCCGCAGGGTGCGGGTAGTGGCATCGATCTTCGACTCGATGGCATACACCGTAGCCGTATAGGCCTGCTCCTGCCCGGTCAGCTGAAAGCGGACCTGAGAGCCGGGGCGCAGCAGGCTGCTGTATTTTTCGGGCACCGAAAACTCGATTTTAATGGGGTCGAGCTGCTGCAGCAGGGCGATGGGCGCGGTCGGTGTCACATAGCCGCCCTCGCTGACACCGCGCAGGCCGATTTTTCCGGTAAAGGGTGCTTCGATCAGCGTCTTCTCCAGCTGGGAGCGGAGCAGTTCCGTTTCGGCGCGCGCCAGCTCCAGCTGGTTGAGCGCCTGCTCATATTCCTCTTCGCTGATGCTTTTCAGTTCGAGCAGCTGCTTGCGGCGCGCCTCGTCATCGGCGAGCTGTTTTTCACGGAGGAGGGCGCGCTGCATCTGCGCCTGCAGTTCGCGGTCGTTGATGCGGACCAGCACCTTGCCTTCGCCGACCGTCTGGCCTTCCTGGAAGGCGATTTCGGTGATCCGGCCTGCGATTTCGCTCCGCAGCTCCACCTCCTCGTTGGCCAGGAGGGTGCCGGTGGACTGAATGCGGTTTTCAAGCAGTTCGGACTTGAGGATCACCACCTTGACAGGCAGGGCGGGTGCGGGCCCGCCGCCGGGGCCGCCCGCAGGGGCGGCGGGCGTGGCAGCATTCCGGCAGGAGGCTATCAGCAGCAGCAGGATGGCGGATCCGAAGATCCGCGCGGGCGCCAGGGCGTTCATGAACGTGGGATTAGAGGTATATATGCCTCCCCGCCGGACGGAGCCGCGGGGGAGTGCAGCATGTGATTCAGGATGCGGAAGGCGTACGGCTTTGGTATTGCGTGTCAGATGCGCAACATGCCAGGCACAAGGAGGCTGGCTGGATTCAGAACAGGTTGAATCGTACTGCAAGGCTGAAAAATTATCCCGAAAAACCGTTTGCACCTGCAACTATTGCAAACCTAGGGAAAAAGCCCCAAACTTGACCTTCAATCTCGACGGACGCGCGGCGGAAGCCTATGAGGCAAACCATTGCATATCGACGAATCTGGGGCTGGATCTGTCTTGTGCTGCTCTCCTGCGGTGCCTCCTGCGAAGGCGGCGGAAGCTCCCGGCTCATGTCGGAGGACCTCGAAAGCCTGCCCCCCGCCCTGCGCCGCCTGGCACCGGTCGTGCAGCTGGCCGAGCTGCCAGGCCCCCCGCACCGCTATGCCCAATACACCCCCAAGGGCGTCCAGGTCTCAGCCGAAAGCCGGGTCGAAATCCGCTATGACTCCGCCCGGCACTGCTGGCAGCACCGGGAGGTTTACCACCGCTTCCGCTCGCAGCATACCGGCACCGAGTATTACGTCTATGAATGCTGCATCGCGCCGGGCGATACCGCCCGCCGCCCCTTTCTTGATTACCGGGTTGTCGTGCGGGGCGACACCGCCTATGTGACGGACCTTGACCGGCTGGAGTTCCAGCTGGCCGAACGCCTGGACCTGGGGCCCGAATACCCGGACCTGGAGGTGTACCGCTTGTTCGGATTTGCGCATGCCGGCGACCCCGACCCCGGGCATTACAAATACTGGTCGCCGCAGACGGGCACCCTGCTCATCTGGTTCGGGCAAGGCACCACCTACGAGCTGACTGCGGCGCCCGGCTGGAAGGCCGCCGAGCTCCAGGCACTCATCGCCCGGCTCAAACGCACCCTGCCCGCCGACTGACTCAGTAGCGGGCCAGAAGCTGATCCGCATAGCACCAGGCCCAGCGTTCGCCCGGCTCGGCGGACATCGCCACCGGATGGCCGCTCTGCTTGAAGTGCGCCGTGGCATGGCGGTTGGGGGAGGAGTCGCAGCACAGCACGATGCCGCAGCTCAGGCATTTGCGCAGATGCACCCAGCGGCTGCCGGTTTTCACACATTCGGCGCATGTGCGCTCCGAAGCGGACACCGGCAGGATCTGCGCCGATTCCAGATGGGAGCAGGAAGGAAGGCTGGCCATACAGAAAAAATCAGGGATCAGTATAATTCGGTGAAGCCCTGCTCACGCCGCCAGGCGGGTGCAGGACGGTTTTCGCTCCAATATTCGGTGATGATGCTGATCCGGCCTTCGCGGATGGTGAAAAATGCAGTGATGAAGCAGTGGCGCTCATGCTCCGGATCTTTGGCCTGCACCACGCAGACCACCAGGCCGTCCGGAGTCGGATGCAGCCGCTCGATCCGGATCTGCCAGCGGGCCGGCGCAAATTTCAGGCTTGCGATGTAGCGGCTCCTTCCCCGGAAGACCTCGCGGGTATTGGGCAGCCAGACCAGCGCATCCTCGTGCATCAGGCCTGCTGCCGCATCGTAGTCGGCACCGCCGATCGCTTCCCAGAATTGTTCGACAGTCTCGCGCAGCATGGCTTAGACCTCTGCAAGGTATTTATGGACAAAACTGATCGACATAGAGCCCTCGCCTACCGCCGAAGCCACGCGGTTCATGGCGCCGGCGCGCACATCGCCCGCTGCAAAGATGCCCGGAACACACGTTTCGAGCGGATACGGATCCCGGTCCAGCTTCCAGATCTGCCGGAAGCCGGCATGCTGGTAGAGGTCCCGGCCGGTGATGAGGTAGCCGCCATCATTCTTGATCAGGTCGAGCTCCAGCCAGCTGGTGGCAGGCTTGGCGCCGATGAAAATAAACAGGGCGCTGGCCGGCACAGTCTGCCGCTCGCCGGTCTGCAGCTGTTCGAGGGTGACGCATTCCAGCCGCCCGTCGCCCAGCGCTGCCGTCACGACCGAATACGGCACCAGCTCGATATTCGGCGTAGCGCGGATCTGGTCGATCAGGTAGGATGACATGGTAGCCTCCAATCCTTCCCGTCGGATGACGATATGCACCCGGCTCGCATACTTGGAGAGATGCATGGCGGCCTGGCCTGCGGAATTGCCGCCGCCGACGATAAACACCGGCTGGTCCTTGCAGGCATACGCCTCCGTATTGGCCGCGCCGTAGTACACGCCGGCTCCCGTGAAGCGCTCCAGCCCGTCCGATTCCAGCTTGCGGTATTCCACACCGGTGGTGATGACGAGGCTCCGGGCTGTGACCGACTGGCCGTCGGAAAGGGTGATGACCTTGTACGGGCCCAGCAGGCGGATGCTGGTGACTTCCGCCGGCGACATCAGCTGGGCACCGAAGCGTTTTACCTGGCCGACGGCCCGGTGCGTCAGTTCCGCTCCGCTGAGGCCGGCCGGAAAACCAAGGTAGTTTTCGATCTTGCTGCTGGTGCCGGCCTGTCCGCCGGCCGCATGCCGCTCGATGAGCAGGGTCCGCAGCCCTTCGGAGGCCCCATACACCGCCGCAGCGAGGCCGGCAGGCCCCGCGCCGATGATCGCCACATCGTACAGCTCCTGGCCGGCTTCCTGGCTGGAGCCCAGATGCCGGGCAATCTCCGCATTGGAGGGGTCGCGCAGCACCGTCTGGCCGTCGAGGATCATGACCGGAAGCTCCGCTTCCGTCAGCCCGAACAGCGTCAGCTGGTCCCGGCCCTCCGGGGTCTGCACATCCAGCCAGCGGTAGGGAATCAGGTTGCTGCTGAGATAATCCTTGATGCGGTGCGACTTGGGCGACCACTGGTAGCCGATGAGGCGCGGCTGCGAAGGGTCCAGGGGCCGGTAGCTGGCCTGCCAGACGTCGAGCAGGTCGTGCAGCACCGGGTAGAGGCGCTCTTCCGGCGGGTCCCAGGGTTTGGTGAAGTAATAGTCGAGCTGCACTTCGTTGATCGCCCGCACGGCTGCATCGATGTCCGAATAAGCCGTCAGCAGCGCCCGCTTCGACTCCGGATACAAGATCCGCGCTTCGCGCAGGAAATCCACGCCCAGCATGCCGGGCATGCGCTGATCGGACAGGAACAGGGCGATGACCGCCTGTTCCTTCTTCAGTTCGCGCACCATCTCCAGCCCCTCGTGCGGGTCGGCGGAGGTCACGATGCGGTACTGCTTCTGAAACTCCTTGCGCACGTCCCGCCGGATCGAGTTGAGTACCTGCGGGTCGTCATCGATGAGAAACAGGATGGGAAGTTGTTCGGCAGCCATAGGCGGGTTGAAACAGGCGGGCGGAATATGCCGCTAGCGCAATATTACACAGAAGCAGCGGGAAATGAAGCATGCCCGGAGCAGGCCTCAGCCGGCCAGCACCTGGATCAGGTCGTACTGGGTAATGATGTCCACCTGCCCGGCTTCGCCCTGGACAAGCACGGCAGGCGTGTCGCGGTTGATCAGCTTGGAGATGACATCGAGGCGGGTGGAATGCAGGACGAAGGGGAAGGGATCGCTCATCAGTTCCTGCACGGGGCGGTCGCGGAGCGAAGGATCTTCGAGCAGGGCGCTCAGCAGGCGGGATTCGCGGAGGCTGCCGGCGATTTCGCCGCCGAGCAGCACCGGCAGCTGGGATACATCCTGCTCGCGCATGAGGGTCAGGGCCTCGCCGAGGCTTTGCTCGGCCCGCAGGGTAAGCAGCGCCTGGGGGCGCGCCTTGCGGTGGACGATTTCGCCTGCGCTGAGCATGGCCCCGTCGTCGAGGAAGCCGTGGTCGCGCATCCAGGTATCGTTGTAGATCTTGCCCAGGTAGCGGGTGCCGTGGTCGGGCAGGATGATGACCATCAGATCATCCTTTTTCAGGTGCTCGCGTGCGTATTCGAGCGCGCCATGCACCGCCGAGCCGCAGCTCCAGCCGACAAACAGGCCTTCGAGCCGGGCCAGCCGCCGCGCCATCAGCGCCGCATCCTTGTCCGTCACCTTGATGATCCGGTCGATCACGGACATGTCGCAGTTCTGGGGCAGAATATCCTCCCCGATGCCTTCCGTCAGGTAGGGATAGATCTCTTTGGTGTCGATTTCGCCGGTTTCGTGCAGCTTTTTGAAGATCGACCCGTACGTATCCATGCCGATGGTGCGGATATCGGGGTTCTGCTGCTTGAGATACCGCGAAACCCCGCAGATGGTGCCGCAGGTGCCCATGCCGGCAGCGAAATGGGTGATTTTTCCCTCCGTCTGCTCCCAGATTTCAGGCCCGGTGCTGGCTACGTGCGCGGCGGTATTGCTCAGGTTGTCGTACTGGTTCATCCAGATGGAGTTGGGAATCTCCCTGGAAAGCCGCCGGGCGATGGAGTAATACGAGCGCGGATCTTCCGGCTCCACGTTGGTGGGGCATACGATGACTTCCGCGCCGACGGAGCGCAGGATGTCGATTTTCTCCTTGCTCTGCTTGTCCGCCATGGTGAAAATACAGCGGTAGCCCTTCACGGCAGCAGCCAGGGCCAGGCCCATGCCCGTATTGCCGGACGTGGACTCGATGATCGTGCCTCCGGGGCGGATCTTGCCGGCCCGCTCGGCATCTTCGATCATGCGCACCGCAATGCGGTCCTTGATGCTGTGGCCGGGGTTGAAGTATTCGACTTTGACAGCTACCGTGCCCTTGATGTGGGAGGCTACGGAATTCAGCCTGACGATGGGGGTCCGGCCAATGGTCTCGATAATGTTCTGATAGATCATACTGCGGCGGATAAGCTCGAAGTCTCGTAGCTAAACGGAGCAACCGGGTTCTGGTTCGGGTGAACCGGGATTAAGAAATCATGAAGTACCACAGGTCATACACCACATGGGTCCAGGCTGCGATGGCCAGATTGCGCCGCACGAAAATAACATACAGCACCACCCCGAAAAAGAACCGCGAGAGAAAGGAGTAGATGGAGAAGGTGTCGCCGTAGGGGATGAGGTAATGCGAGAAGGCATAGATCAGCGAGCCGACGGCGATGATGGTCTGAAATTTCGTGTCTTTGGGGTTGTATTTGGGTACCTTGACCGGCACCACGCCTACCTGGGCCGCATCCGCGCCCAGCTGTTCGAGCACTTTGTATTTTTTCTGGAACTGTTTGCCGATCTGGAGCAGCAGCCCGAACAGGAGCACCCGGAAGACGAGCTCCTCGTAGAAACCTGCGCCGAAGGCCAGGGCGATGTCCTGGATGGGGTTGGAATGGTAATTGTACAGGCTGGCGCTTTCGTCCAGCGCCGGGGGCATGTCCACCTCCGGCGAGGAAAGCCGCATGATGAAAAACAGCGTATCGGGCAGCAGCATGATCAGCAGGGTGCCGTAGGCGAAGCCTTCCAGCGCCATGAAGCCTGCATAGTAGCGGTTGAACTGGGATTTGAATGCGCTTTTCGCCTTGGGCTTGAAGTCTTTGTTTTTCTTCTGCTCCTGCTTGTCCTTCATCCGCTCGGTCCAGTCCTTGAGCCCGATCCAGTCGAGGCGCATCTTATCGCCGAAATACAGCAGCAGCAGCAGCGAAAACATCAGCGTGCCCCAGGGGAAATAGCGCTGCACATACTTGAACCAGGCGTCCACGCCGTTGTAGGCCAGCACATGGGGGGTCCGGGACACGAGCAGCAGGAGCTCGTAGATCAGGATGATGATCAGCGAATGGCCATATTCGTAAAACCGGTGGCCGGTTTCCTTCACATATTTTTCCCAGGCTTTGTAGAGGGGTGTTTCGACGAAAACCACGGCGGCGGCGATTGGCGGTCACGGAGCGGGACCTATGCAAACATACGGATTCGCGGGGAGCAACAAAAGCAGCCCCGCGCCATGCGGCGCGGGGCGCAACCATATTCACGTTCGGAAATACTCAGGGAAGCTGAAAGGTCACCTGCGATGTTTCGCCGGCGCCCTGCAGGATTTTCACGCAGGCCGGCGAAAGGCCGGCGAGGTATTCGCTGTTGGCTGCGAGGCGGTCTACGATCTCGACTTCGATGTAGCCGGTATTGTCGGGAATGAGCATCCGCACGCGGCTGCCCACGGGCAGCTCTTTATGAATGGCGTAGAAGCGGTTGCCATTGGTGAGCTTTTTCTCAAACTGCATGAAGGGGCCGGTTTCGAGCGTGCGGGCCGGCTTGGCCGGTGCGGTGGAGCGGTACACGGCTTCGGCGGTGTACACGGGTGCTTCGCCGGCTTCGGGATCGAGGAGCTTGAGGCTGCTGCGCTCAGACCCGGCAGCGCCTCGGCTTGAGGCAGCCGGCGCAGCGGTGCGGAGGGCGGCAGCCGGCTCCAGCTGCTGCCCGACAATGAGCACCTGGCCCGGATGCGCATCTGTGACGGCATTCCAGAAGCGGAGTTCTTCCACGGTCACGCGGTAGCGCTCGGCGATGGCGTAGATCGTCTCGCCGGCCTGCACTTCGTGAAACTGCTTGCGGGTCAGCATGGCGTCGGGCGGCAGGGGCGCAGCAGCGGGCTCGGCCCGGCGGCTGGCATCCGGCTGCGCCTCGCGCTCCTGCTGGCTGAGGGCCAGCAGGGAGAGCTGGCTGGAGCCCCGGCGTGCGGCGGCATCCAGGGATTCGCTGGTTTCGGGGCGGGCAGCCGCAGCTGCCTGCACAGGTGCCGCGCTGCGGCTGATCCCCTCGGCGGCAGGCGCCGCCGGATCATGCACGAGCAGACGCTGGCCTGGGTATATGGTGTTGGATTTCAGCTGATTCCATTTGATCAGCGCATCCGGCGTCGCCTGGTACTTGCGGGCAATGCCGTAGAGGCTTTCCCCTTTCTGCACGATGTGCGCCTCCACATAGCCGGTTCCGGGTACCTGGGTGAATTGCAGGCTCACCTGCGCACGGCCGGGAGCCGGAGCAAGATGCAGCAGCGCGCCGGCAAGGCAGACGCGGACGGTCAGATGCAGCGGGCGGGAGAACAGGCCTGGGCGCATGGCGGCAATACGTGGTTTCATACGGGAGATGAGATCGTCTGACAGAGTAAAACAGCGGGTTAACGCAGTGAAATATGATTTATTTCCCGTTCTGATAGGTAAAGCTACTAATTTTTTTGTGAAATAAATTCCGAATTGCACAGGATTTATACATTTGAGCCCTGAGCGGGAATGGATTACATCGTACGCCCCGCCCGGCGCCGAATATGAAGCGGATCATCGCATACGCCCAGGCTATTCTGCAGGACGCCCGGCTGGCCGAAGGCCTGTACGGGCTCTGGCTGCTGGGCTTGTCGCTCTCGAAGGGGCTTGCCTCCACGGCAATGGTCCTGCTGCTGCTCCTGACGGGCTACCACTGGCTGCGCGAACGCCGCCTGCCGGGCCGCCTGCCTTGGTTGCCCGTCGTTCTGTGGCTCTGCTACGCGCTCAGCCTGCTCTGGACTTCCGACCTGCGCAGCGGATGGCGCACCCTGTGGATTCAGAATGTGATGCTCTTCATCCCGGTCATCACGGCGGGCTGTACCCCCCTGCTGCGCAGCCGCCTCGAAGCCCTGACAGGCTGGCTCCTGGCCGGCGCGCTCCTCAGCGCCCTCGCGACCCTGGCCCTCTATGCAATGCCGGAAGAGCAGGTCCGCCAGCTGGCGGAGTCCTGGTCCGCACTCAAGCGCTACCACAATACCCATGACCGCACCCAGTTCGGGCTCTACACGCCCTTTGCCCACCGGCTCCAGTTTGCCAATGTGCTGCTGGTGTCGGTGCTGGGGGCACTTTGGCTCTGGAGCGCGGCACCGCGCCGCCGCTGGTGGCTGCTGCCGGCAATCCTGGTGCTGGCCCTGACCCAGCTGCTGCTGGGCGGGCGCGGCGCCCAGCTGGCCATGCTGGCCGGGGGCGCTGTGTGGCTTACGCTCCAGTACCTCCGCGTGCTGCACCCGCGCATCAGCCGCCGCGCCGGAAAAGCCGCTTCCTGGATGCTGCTCGCAGCCCTGCTGCTTCTCGGCGGGCTCGCAGCCCCCTGGCTGGCCTACCGCCACGTGCCTGCCGTGACCAAACGCTACGACCAGCTCCGCTTCGAGGTGCAGCTCTACGCCAACGGCCGGATGCAGGAATTCAACTACCGGGAGTTCACGGTCGTGCGGCGGATTCTGTTTTACCGCAATGCCTGGACCCTGGCCGCAGACAAGCCGCTGGGCGGCGCCGGGATCGGCGACTATGAGGCTGATATGCAAAGCATCTACGCCCGCGACGGCCTCGGATTTCCCGTCAACTCCCACAACCAGATCCTTTATGCCTGGGCAGCAGCCGGCCTTCCGGCAGGCCTCGCAACGGCAGCCATCCTGCTGGCCGGGCTGCTGGCCGGCCTCCGCAACCCCGATCCGGGCAGGCGCGCCTTCCTGACTGCCATTGCCGCCGCACTGTGGGTGCTCGTATGGATCGACGCCATATATAAAGCCCAGCCGGACGCCATGCTGTTTATCATGGTATTCGGCTGGGCTGCGGCTACGGCCGGCGGCGGGCTTACTTCAGCACAATCGAAGCATTGAGCGCTTCGCCGTCTTCCATCAGCTGGCGGAAGTTGGATTCGAGGTGCAGCTCGCGGTCTTTTTTGCCTTCGATCGAGGCATCGCTGCCCGAGTACACGGTCTGCACAGTGGACGCGAAGGTGAAATGCTTCTTGTATTTCATCGACTCCAGGAAGGAGGCCGCCTGTTCCGATTCCTCGTCGTCCCCCATGAGCTCGCTGCCCGTGAGCGGGTTGCCCTTCATGCGGTGGGTGGCGATAATGGCGTTGTTTTCCATCCGGAAAAACTCGTGGACCGGCTGGCTGCCTTCCTCATCGTTCAGGATCAGCTCGGTCAGCGCTGCATTGAGCGCATCGAGGCTGGCGAATTTGAAGGAGACGGAGAAGATATACTTGTCCTTGTCGGAGTTGGCTTTGACTCCGGAAATGCCGCTGAGGCTGCTCAGGCGGTCGGCTTCGGCTTCGAATCCCATTTCCTCGGTGGGATCTTCTGCATCTTCCGACTCCTGGCTCATTTTCAGCAGGGATGCCATTTCGCTCATGTCCAGGGTATAGGTCATGCTGCCGGAGCCGTTCCGCTTGAACAGGTAGCTTTCCTCGATAGTCAGGCAGGAAGCCATCAGCAGCGGCAGCAGCGCCAGGGCTCCGATACGAAACAGGATGCGCATGATCAGTCTTTGATTAGTTGGTTGGCGCTCAAATTAGGGAAAAAGCGGGAATCGGCAAGCAGAATCGCAGGACCGCACGGGGCAATGGCAGATTCTGCCGGGCCTCCGGTGCCGCCGCCGCGCATGCAACGTTTTCCTTGGGCGCACAGCAGGCCGCGGTTTTAAGTCAATCAATTGAAAAACAGGATGTTGCGCTACATGGCACGAAAAAGGCCGGCCCTGCCGCAGGCCGGGCATATGAAATGGGTCAGGAATCGAGTAGCTTTGCTACTGATTCTGAAAGCAAACGTATCGAATTGAACTCCTTCCGCACCATCAGCCTCCCGAGCCGCGAGGATATCCTGTCCGGATTTCTCGTCTTCCTGATCGCCCTGCCGCTCTGCCTGGGCATTTCGCTCGCCAGCGGCTTCCCGCCGATGGCCGGGATCATCACTGCCGTCATCGGCGGCCTGATCGTGAGCTTCTTCCGGGGTTCGGAACTGACCATCAAAGGGCCGGCCGCCGGGCTGATCGTGATTGCGCTGGGTGCGGCTACGGAGCTGGGCCAGGGTGATCCGGCGGCAGGCTACCGCTTCGCGCTGGCCTGCATCGCGGCGGCAGGGCTGCTGCAGATGCTCTTCGGCTGGCTGCGGGCCGGTGTGCTGGGCGATATCTTCCCAGCTGCTGCCGTCAAAGGCATGATGGCCGCCATCGGCCTGATCATTGCCTCCAAGCAGATTCACATCATGCTGGGTGTCAAGCCCTCGGCGCATACGCCGCTGGGCCTGATCCTGGAAATTCCCAACAGCCTGCGCCACCTCGATCCTGCATCGGCGCTCATCGGCGCTGCCAGCCTGGCCCTGCTGCTGCTCTGGCCCCGCCTCGCCAAAGGCCTTGCAGGCCGCATTCCGCCGGCGCTTGCCGTGCTGCTGCTGGCGATCCCCCTGGCCTGGGCCCTGCGGCTCGATGCCCGCGCCCTGGTGCAGCTGCCCGGCTCGGCAGCCGAAGCCATCGTATTTCCCGATTTTTCGCAGTTCTGGACACCGGTTTCGCTCAAGTATATCCTGCTCTTTGCCGTCGTGGGCAGCATCGAATCGGTGCTGATTACCAAGGCAGTAGATCTGCTCGACCCGATGCGCCGGCAGTCGGACCTGAACCGCGACCTCGCCGGGGTAGGGGCGGGCAATCTGCTGGCCGGCCTGCTCGGCGGCCTGCCGATGATCTCGGAGATTGTCCGCAGCTCCGCCAATGTGAGCAACGGCGCCCGCAGCTACTGGGCCAATTTCATGCACGGCCTGTTTCTGCTGCTCTTTGTCGCGCTGGCGCCCGGCCTGATCCACCTCATTCCGCTGGCGGCCCTTGCCGCCATGCTGGTGCTCACGGGCTACCGGCTTGCGGCGCCCGAGGCCGTGGCCGGACTCTGGAAGGCCGGCCGCACGCAGTTTGCAGTCTTTTTCACCACGCTTGTCATTACCCTGCTCGTGGACCTGCTTGCGGGCATCCTCGCCGGCATGTGCCTCAAGCTGCTCATCCATTTCGCAAACGGGCTGCCGGTCCGCTATGTCTTCCGGCCCGGCATCGTAACGGAGCCGGTGTCCGGCGGCACGCGCGTGCGCGTCAGCGGAGCCCTGGTCTTCACCAATTACCTCCCGCTGCGCCATGCGCTCGACAGGACCCCGGCAGACCAGCCGGTGTTCCTCGACCTGCAGGATACCCGGCTGGTGGATCACAGCGTGCAGGAGCGGCTGGAGGAATGGGCACAGGCTACCGGACGCGCCTTGTATATCACCGGCCTCGAAGGGCACGGCAGCCAGGGCCCGCATCCCCATGCGGTGCGCCAGAAGGATGCTGCGCAGCCGGCGCTGCGCCTCCGGGAGGTGCAGGAATGACGCTGCCTATTCGCGGGGGCGCAGGTACCAGCGGTTGTAGGCTTCTACGATCTGGCTCAGTTCGCTGGGCTTATACAGGCCGTTGCGGATGTCGTCGGCCAGCTCGGGATAATCGGGGAAAGCATCGGCGACGCGCTTCCACTTGAAGGCGCTTCCGGCTTCGTGCAGGCTGCCGTCCGGCTTGCGGATGAGTTCGATGAAGGCCGGTTTTCCCTTGAGGGTGAGAATGGAACGGCGGGTGTAAAAGCGGAACAGGCAGGCCGGGCCCTGGACTTTGCGCAGGAGAAAAATGCTGCTGTCGCTGAAGAGGCCGGAGAAGAGATAGGGGGTGGGCATGGATTCGTAATGCCGGTCCTCGTAGCCGTAGGCGCGGATGCGGTCCGCATGGTATTTGCTCCGGGCGCCGTAGAGGTCGTAAAACCGGATATACTGCTGGTCCCGGAAGCGGTTGCCGCTGCGGACATAGCCGGTCGTGGTGTCGCCCCGTGCCGAGACGATGTAGCCGGGCGGATAGGGATCGCGTGCGGGCTGCTGCTGGGCCTGCAGCGGCAGCCCGCAGGCTGCAAGGAGCAGCAGCAGCATGCCGGCAGCGGTGCGCAGATACATGCAGGAGTTCATGGAAGCAGGTGGCCTGAGACGTTCATGCATGCAAAACGATCAGGCAGGCCGCAAGATGCGGATCAGGTCAAAGTTTTTTTGCGGACGCATGGGCCAGCGCAAGCGGGAACCGGGGCTGCGGCCCGGCCCAGTTCAGCGCCTGTCCGCAGGAGGCGTAGCAGACATCCACCTCATCGGCAGCCAGCGGCGGCGGGCATACCGAGCGCAGATGCGCCAGCCCTTCGTACTCGATCGGATCGACCGGGACTTCGGGAAATTCAGGGGCTTCTGCGGCTTCCGGCAGGGAATCTGCGGCGGCTTCGAGGGCTTCGAGCACAGCGAGCTGCTCGGGGGAAATGGGGCTGGCAGGGATCGCATCCCAGATGCGGCGGGCGGAGTGGAAGCGGCTCTTCCAATAGCGGTTGGAAAGGGTGCCGAAGGCTACGCCTTCGGAGCGGGAAGAATGGATGAACCGCACGCTGTCGGCGCTGGCCGATACGATCAGGCCTACATGGCCGATCCGGGAGCCGCGGCGGAAAAAGACCAGATCGCCGCGCTGAAGCTGGCCGGCGGCAATCTTTTCGCCGAGGGCAGCCTGCGCGCCGGATACGCGCGGCAGCTGATAGCCTGCTTCGGCGAAGCTGACCATCATCAGCCCGGAGCAGTCGATGCCGGTGCTGGTGAGGCCGCCGTAGCGGTAGGGAGTGCCGAGGAGCGATTCTGCCTTGCGGATGACTACATCTGCGCGGGTCAGGCTGGGCGGCGGATCGGTCGCCAGCAGCACTGCCGGAAATACCGCCAGAATCAGCAGCAGCATTACATGGGCAAACCGGAATGGAGAATCGGAAGGGGTAGAGGCTTCAAGTCTCATAATGAGCAAGTTAGCTCCGCAGTATTTCTAGCAAGGGGAAAGAAATACGCGTGATCCGTCCCCGAATCGCGTGAAATATACACAAAGGATGACATCGGCAAGGATGCGGAGCAGGCCCGGGGCCTGGCGCAGGCGCTGGCGGCATCAGGCGGAAGGGGCGTTTTTCTGCGGAAAACTGCGGTCCAGCGCGGTTTTCCGGGGCGGATCAGATAATTTGCGAAAAGCTTTGCGCAAGCGCAACCCTCAGGCCATCACCTGGTGTGCCCAGCGGGCAATGGCAGCCGGGGTGCAGGCCGGGGGGTACAGGTCGGGCGGGGCCTCGTCCGGCGCAGCCGGCGCCTGGATGAACAGCGAGTCGGCGTGGTAGCACAACGTATTGACTGTCAGCCGGTTTCCGCCCTGGAGATTGAGCCGGTGGCTCAGGTCCAGCAGCAGCGTGCGGGCCTGGTCGAAAAGCGAGGAGAACGGCTCCTGGCGGGGCCCGTAGGCGACGAGAATGTTGAGCACGCGGGCTTCGCCGCGCCGGATCAGATCCGGCACAAAGCGCTGGCACAGCCCGAGCAGCGTGGAGGTACGGGCCGTAAACAGCTCCGCCGGGTCCTCGTCCGCCGCCGATTCCGCCGGCACTTCCAGCAGGTTGATCATGCGGGTAATGGCCGTGCCTTCCGGCCCCATCAGCCGGTAAAACTGGCAGGCTTCGTACACGTCATCCGCTGCGCCGGGGGCACTGAGATCCTCGGAAATGATGAGGGGATGCGGGGCGCCGTCCTGAATCAGCGCTTCGCGCAGCGCCAGCAGGCCGTCTTCGGAGCGGTCCACCAGGGTCAGGCGCCGCCCGTCGCGGGTGTTGATCCGCGCCAGTTCCTGCCCGATCTGATCCAGCCCGCCGGTAATCAGCGTCCTGGCGGTGCGTGAGAGGGTAACAGAGGCCATGCTGCCGGTTTGGAATTGGGACGCATACGTTTCCGCACGGTCACTTCCGGGGCCTGCGCAGCGCTGTTCGGCATCGTCGGATATTCGACTTGAAATTCAGGCCAAAGCTTCTATTTTTGGCGGCGAAATATTTCGGAACGTTCTATCACCTCCCTATATGAAGACCAACTGTACGTGGGACATGCCCTACACCCCCGCACCTGAATTCAGCAAGCGGGCTGCCTATTTCAGCATGGAGTTCGGCATCGACCCCGCGCTCAAGATCTACTCCGGCGGCCTCGGCTACCTCGCCGGCTCGCATATGCGCAGCGCCTACGAGCTGAAGCAGAACATGATCGGCATCGGCATGCTCTGGAAATTCGGCTACTACGATCAGGTCCGGGACAGCAACAGCCACATGCGTGTGCTCTACCGCGAGCGCTATTATACCTTTCTGGAGGAAACCGACCTGACCTTCCCCATCATCATCAACGGCCACCCGGTCACCATCAAAACCTGGTACCTGGCCCCCGAGGTGTTTGGAACGGTGCCGATGTACCTCCTGACGACCGACAACAAAGATCTCAACGATTACCTCTCCTGCACCATTACCCACCGCCTCTATGACTCCAATGCCGCGACCCGTGTGGCGCAGAGCATTGTGCTGGGAATCGGCGGCGCAAAGGTGGTGGAGGCCCTCGGAGGCGCGGATATCTACCACATGAACGAGGCCCACGCCCTGCCGATGGTGTTTTACCTCTACAACCAGCTCAAGGATGTAGAAAAAGTGCGTGAAAAAGTCGTGTTCACGACCCACACCCCCGAAAAAGCCGGCAATGAGGAGCGCGAGTACGGCCTGCTCGACCGCCTGGGCTTCTTCGATGGCCTCTCTGTGGCGGAGGTAAAAAAACTGACCGGCATCACCGGCGATACCCTCGGATACACCCCCGCTGCCCTGCATTTCTCCGGCAAGGCCAACGGCGTTTCCCAGCTGCATGCAGAAGTGTCCGAAGACATGTGGGCCGGCGTCAAGCAGCGCCCCCGGATCATCGGCATCACCAATGCCCAGAACCAGAAATTCTGGCAGGATCCAGGCCTCAAAACCGCCCTCGATGCGGATGATGACGCCGCCCTGCGCACCCGCAAGCGCGAGCTGAAAGAAGAACTCTTCAAGGTGGTGGCCGACCAGACCGGAAAGCTCTTCGACCCGGATGTGCTCACCCTCGTCTGGGCCCGCCGCTTCGCCGGCTACAAGCGCGCCGACCTGATCATGCGCAATCCCCAGTATTTCTACGAAATGCTGAGCCGCACCAAGTATCCCGTGCAGATCATCTGGGCCGGAAAGCCCTATCCCGAAGACCAGTACGGGGTGGATACCTTTAACAAGGTCGTGGACTGGACCCACCTGGCCCACAATGCCACCATCGTCACGGGCTATGAGATGAATCTCTCCGGCCTGCTCAAGAAAGGCAGCGACATCTGGCTCAATACGCCCCGCCGCCCCCGCGAAGCCTCCGGCACCAGCGGCATGACCGCCGCCATGAACGCCTCGGTCAATGTCTCGATCAACGACGGCTGGGTACCCGAATTCGCCAGGCACGGCGTGAACGCCTTCATCATCCCCGAAGCGGATGTAACCGCTTCCACCGACGCGCAGGACGACCACGACTACAAGCACCTGATGCGCATTCTGGAGGAAGAGGTGATCCCCATGTACTACGACCAGCCCGATGCCTGGGCGGCCATCGTCAAGCAGAGCATGCGCGATGTGGTGCCGCAGTTCGAGTCGGGCCGCATGGCTGCTGAATACTACACCCGGATGTACATGTGATCCGGCAGCGCCAATATTAAGGAGCAGGGGCAGCCAACGGCTGCCCCTGCTGCGTTGAAAGCGGGCGGCTGCACTCGTTATTTCTTCGCAATCCGCTGATAGGCAGGTCCTTCAGGCGTCCGGATCTCCAGCAGGTACAGTCCGGCGGGCAGGAGGTGCAGATCCATTTCGGCGTAGGTGCCGCGTAGGGTCTGGGGCGGCAGGGCCTCGCGCCCGTCGAGCGTCAGCAGGCGCAGCGTGCCCGTGAGCGCGCGCGCAGCCGTGACGGCCAGCAGGTCCGTTGCGGGATTGGGGTGCACGCCGATGCCATAGCGCAGCGCCGGATCGTCGATCCGCGTGGCCGGGGTCACGGTAATGACGACGGTATCGGAAGCGGAGCAGCCCTGGGCATTGCTGACCGTGACGCCGATCTCATGCGTACCCACGCCCAGGGCGGAGCCCTGCAGCGTGAGCGAGCTGCCAATGCTGCCGTTGGACCACAGGGTCAGGGCAAAGCCGCTGCCCGGGCTGAGGGTCACACTCTGATTGGAGGGGATGCTGAGATCCGGGCCCAGATCCGGCACGGGCGGCGCCGAAACGGTGACCGGCAGGCTCAGGGTATCGGCGCTGCCGGCGCCGGTGGCGATCAGGGTGACGGTGTAGCTGCCAGGCGCCGTGTAGGTATGCGACGGCGCCGTATCGGTGGAGGTGCTGCCGTCGCCGAAATTCCAGGCATAGGAAACGGCATTGAGCGACAGGTTGGTAGCCTGGACGGTGCCGCCGGTGCAGATGCCGGCAGGCGGGGTGAGGAAGAAGGCTGCTACTACCCCTGTGCTGTCCACCACCACCACGGGCAGTGTCGTGGTATCGCAGCGCAGCGGGGAGCAGACCGGATTGCAGGCGATCAGCTGCACGGTGTACAGGCCGCCTGCGGTGAAGGTATGGCTGGGGTCTTCCTGCGTGGAAGTCCCGCCGTCGCCGAAGTCCCATGCAAACTGGCTGGCATTGTCGCTCTGGTTGTTGAACGATACCTGCACCGACTGCGTGACCGGATTCAGGAAGGCAAGCAGGGGGCTGTAGGAAAACCCGGCCTGCGGATCGAGGCAGCGCAGCGAGTCGAGGAAACGCACGGAGCTGATCACCTCGGCGCCGCCGAGCACGGTGCCGCTGGCTTCGAGCACGGGCAGCCCGTAAGCTTTGTCCAGCCATTGGTAGCGGACCTCTGTAATCGCAGGCACCGGGATCGCAGTCCCGTTCTGGATCAGGGTGTCGCGGCGGGTGGTGCGCACGCGGACTTTCAGCACCGAAGCGAAGGCGCCGTACGGCGTCGCCAGGGAGCCCCAGCCTTCTACGGTGTAGGACCGGGTCTGGAACGATTTGAACTGGATCGGCAGGCCGGAGGCGGTCAGATCCACCTCCCAGCGGCTGGCGGAGGAGTCGCTGCCCAGATAGGCGAGCGGAAACTGATACACCGTATCGGGCTGGCTGTAGGTGACCGTGTAAGGGATGGTGATGCCGTTGGCTTCGATGCTGAAGCCCAGAACCGTCGCATCGGCGGCGGAGGCCGTCCGGCGGTAGTGGGTGACGGCATTGGCCAGCTGGAAGTTGCCCAGGCTGACGGCATCCAGGCTTTGGATGGCGATGTCGGTCAGGGCATTCCACTGTCCGGGGCAGGTAAAGGGATTGCCGCCGCTCAGGACGCAGGATGCGAGAAAGGACAGGTAGTAGCCGGCATTGTTCGGGTTTTGGACTTCGGTCACGCCTTGGGTGGCGATGCCGAGGCTGGCGTAGTTCCAGGCGAAATTGGCGCCGGTCTGCGCGAAGTCGAATGCACCGAGGCCGGCAGCAGTCCGGCTGTAGCGCATGGTGTCGCCGATGGCGGCATAATCGGAGGAGGTGTAGGTGACCTGGGCCTGCGCGGATGCGGAGAGGGCCAGCAGCATCCACCAGAAGCGGAGACGTGTGTGCATAGACAGGAAATTGATCAGCAGTTTGGGCAAGATGGGCACGCAGGGCCTGATGCGGAAATTCATTCAGCCTATGTGCCGAATCTTTCAACGTAAGACCCCCTGTCTTCGGTATACGTTGCGCGGCCTGCCGGGAAAAAAGGCAGAAAGCGCAGAAAAGACAAGGCCGGCCCGATGGCCGGCCTTGCAAAGCCTATAATTCGCAGACAGTTGGGAGTCATGCATGAAACACCAGCAGCGGGCGGCGGGAATAGAGGGCCAGCTCGCGGGTGACGCTCGGGTTGAAGACCCGCGCGAAGAAGCTGCGGTGCCGGGTGGTCAGGGCGATCACATCGGCGGGGTGCAGTTCGAGGTAGTCAGACAGGCCGGAGATCACGTCTTCTGCGCGCACCTCGCTGAGCTGCAGGTCGGCAAAGCCGGTTTCCTGCCGGTAGAGGGCCTGGATGGTCGTGAGATCGAACCCGGCCGGCACCGGCTGCGGCGTAGCGGCCACGTGCACGCAGTTGAGCCGTGCCCCGACCTTGCGGGCGATGTCGCCCAGCCGGGACGAGACGGAAAGGTCCTTCTCGGCATAGTCGCTGGCGTACACGATCTCATGGATGCCCTGGTAGCGGGCTTCTGCCGGTACGGCCAGCACGGGAATGTGCGCGCTCTGGATGACCTGCGTCGTGATGCTGCCCAGGCGGGCGTCGAGCCAGTTGGCGGCGCCGTTGGTGCCCATGATGATCATGTCGGGCTCCTCGGCTTCGCAGAGCTCTTCGATCACGTCCGTCGCAAAGCCCGAACGCACGAAGAGCCGGATCGGAATGTCCTGGCCGGCCAGCCGGCGGGCCTCTTCCTGGTAACGGATCAGCTGCTCGCCAGCACGGCGCTCCTCTTCCGCCACCAATTCCCCATAGTACTCATTCGGCGCCACCATGTCGGCCGTCAGCGCGATGCTGTAGGCGTGGACCAGGAGGATTTCGCTGCCGTATGCCGATGCGATCCGCACTGCGAAGGGGAATGCCGCATCGGCTGCGGGCGTATAGTCGGAGGGAAACAGGAGCTTTTTCATATGCGCGGGATTGTGTGCCTCACGATTACCTTTCCAGAACGAAATTGCACCGGCTTCCTGCCCCGATGAACACCAATCGACAGACCGCCGGATGATTTTTCTCATATCCCCCCGATTATTTTGCGTACTTTTACTCAGACCTCAAACCCCGAACCGCTATGGACCGCTTTTTCGAAGACTGGAGCAAGGAGCTCGACGAGCTCGAAGTGGAAGTGTCGCTGGCGCCCGCCGATCTGACCGATGCGTTCGAGCAGCAGAAAAGCCAGGTAGGCGCCTGGGCCGCCGAAACCCGCGAGCGCCTCGGCGAACTGGCCGATCATCCGCAGGCCGTCAAAACCCGCGCCTGGCTCGAAGAACTCGAAGTGCAGGTAGCCCTTGGCCGCGCCGAAACCCGCGAAGCCCTCGACGAGCAGCGCCATAAGCTCTCCGAGCTGATGCACCGCGCTACGTCCGAGCTCAATGACCTGCAGTCGCATGGCGAAACCGCCTGGACCTCCTGGGGCCAGTCTGTGCAGGACCGCATGGCCCATTTCCAGACCCGCCTCGACCTGCTCCGCCTCCACCTCCACCTCGGCGCTGCCGAAACCCAGGAGGAATGGGAATCCCGCCGGCAGGAACTGCAGCAGCAGATCCGCCAGCTCCGCGAACGCCTCGACCTCCGCGCCGAAGCCGAAGAAAAATGGGACTCCGTCACCGCCGAGATCGGCGAAGCCTACCAGCATTTCCGCAAGGCGCTCAAAGGCTTATTCTCGTAAGGCTTTTCAGGTTTCCGTACTGTCGCCCGGCTGACACCGCAATAACTGGCAGATGCGCTCCGCCGTTAGACCGGTTCATACTACATACTGGAAACGGTTTCTATGAGTCAATTCTGGCAATTGGAAGAGGTCGACCTGTTCGACATGCTCTGCCCCCACAAGTTCGCGGAGTTCCGCGCGACCCATACCTTTACGTCGTTCCGGAAGCAGGAGTTCATTTATATGCAGGGGGCGGAGGCCGATGCCTTCTACCTGATCTCCGAGGGCCGCATCAAAATCGGCTACTACACCCCTGAAGGCGATGAAGTGGTCAAAGCCATTCTGGGCCCCGGCGAGCTGTTCGGCGAGATGGCCCTCACCGGCCAGGAGCGCCACGACGAGTTCGCGATGGCTGTGGAAACGCCCACCGTCGTCTGCCCGATGGACATGCGCCTGCTCGACGAGCTGCTGGAGCACGACAAAACGCTGAGCGTCAAGATCTGGAAGTGGATGGGGCTGCGCATCCGCAAGCTGGAGCGCCGCATCGAGCAGCTGGTATATAAGGATGTGCGCACCCGGCTCGTCGAGTTTGTCCGCGACATGGCCCTGGAGTACGGCGTGCGCCGCCAGGGCGCCATTCATATCCGCCATCCCTTCACGCAGCAGAACATCGCCGACCTCATCGGCGCTTCCCGCCCCACCGTCAACGCCCTGCTCAACGAGCTCATCCGCGACGGCTGGATGGAGGTGCAGCGCGGGCGCTTCGTGCTGCTCAAGCCCGACTGCTTTCAGCTGGCGATCTGAGCGCCGCATTTCCCCCTGGCAGATGAAACGAAGACGCCCGCTCGTCACTGAGCGGGCGCTTCACATACAATGAGCAACAGGCTAAAGTAGTGTCAGGGTTAGGGCGGAGAACGGGATTCTCCTGCATCTCGACGGTCCCAACTCCATGCCAGAGTCTGCCGGACGGAAATGAGCAGAGATTGGTTTTGAAAGCCCTGATAATCAAAAGATTGAAAATGCCGGTCATTCCGCAGTGCCTGCACAGTGCCCTGCATGCCGCAGGCGGTTTCCCGGTTCGGGAGCCAAAAAAAGCCGATAAGGACAGGCCGGTATACAGAATAAGCTGATAATCAGGGCTCCGGAAATCCGCTGAAGCATCTCGCGCAGGGCAGAAGGGGCGATTCCCAAAATGGGAATGCAATTTGCTGAATTGAGAACAGCAGCGCAGCGGCAGCGGCCTGCAAAAAAGCGCTCATCCTGAGCGCCTGCTGAGACCATGAGCCTGGGTTTGCTGGCTCCGGACCTCGTCGCGGATATAGCGGATCCGCGTGCAGACGTTCAGGATGAGACGCTCTGAGAGAAAACAGGTTGATACAGGCTAAAGTAATCCGTCAAGGATTGATCACGATCGTCTGAGAGTACACCGCGCTCGTATTCAGCGGCTTGATGGTCAGGAAGTAGCTTCCGGTCATCAGGAACGAGGTGCCGATGGTGAGGATCTGGTCGTTATTCTTCGGAATGAGGCCCTTGAAGCTCCAGATGGTCTGGCCGGCGAGGTTGCGTACGGCCATTTCGACCTGGGTATCTTCGGGGAAGACCACCTTCATGTTCAGGTTCTGCCCTTTCTTCACGGGGTTGGGATACACTTCCACCGTGCCTTTGAAGGCGGGCTGGTAGGTGATCTTGACCACAGCGGAGTAGGTGATGACATTGGCCTTGTCCACCATGCGGAGGCGGTAGTGCGACACACCGCTCACCGGCTTGGTATCGAGGGCTTCATAGGCCCGGATCTCGCCTGAGATGCCTGCGGCTGCCACTTCGGCTACCGGGGCGAAGGTGACGCCGTCCAGCGAACGCTCGACCACGAAGCGGGTGGAGTTGAATTCGGATTCGGTGGCCCAGTCGAGCATGACGCGGCTCAGTTCCGGCTGCGGGGTCGCAGTGAAATCGGCCAGTTCGAAGGAGGGCGCAGCGGCGATGGTCTGGACTTTCACGTTGTCGAATACCGCTTCGGCTTCCTTCAGCGTGTCGTGGCTTACGAGGGCCAGGCCAAAGAAGACTTCCGGAGACAGGGTCAGCACGGCGGAGGAGACGAGGGTCCAGGTCTGGCCGTCGGCGGAGCGGTAGCCGGTCACTTCATTGCCTTTGCGGACGAGCTTCACCCAGTGCGGCGTGGTGACGGCACCTGCGTTGCTCTTGACGCTGCTCGTTCTGCCGGCGGCGGTGAGGCGGCGCTGATAGGTCCAGCGGCCAACGGGCGAGATGTACATCATGGCATTGGCGGCATTGGCATCCAGCGAGTTGCGGACCATGACCCCAGCCTTGGTGTATTCGTCGATATTGGCTACGGAGTTCACGCGGGCAATCACTTCGCCGTCGCCGGTCAGCTTCTGGTACACGAAGTGGAACTGGTCGGAGGTGTTCCAGATGTCCCATCCGCTGGCCTTGAGGGTAAACTGCGTGCCGGTCTGGCAGGCGGAGCCGGCGAGCTTGGGCTTGCCTACATCGGCATTCTGCCAGGGAGCGGTGAGCTTGCAGCCGGAGGCGGCGGCGGGCAGGCGGCCGGTGCTGAGGTAGTCGGCGCGGGCGTCTTTGCAGGTGCGGCGCGGGAGCTTCACATAGAAGAGGTATTCGCCGCCGTTGGGCACGAGGCCGCCGATGTGGGACTTGTAGAAGAAGCCGCCGCCGTTGGGGCACATCCATGCTTCAGGCTGCTTCATGACCGGGCTGGTCACGCGCACATTGTGGTGCAGGAGGCGGCGCGGAGCGGGATCGGCGTTGTTCATGCTCAGCTCCACGATCTCGTCGTAGTAGGGGCCCCATTTGGTGCCGCCTACGGCCTTGGAGGGGTTCATGGAGACGAGCGAGAAGCTGCCGTCGGTGGCATTGGCGCTGTGCTGGCCGCCGCCGGCCACGCCTTCCCAGCCTTTCCAGTTCAGCAGCTCGTACATGTAGCGCTTCAGGGTGCGCTTGCCGGTGGCCTTGTCCACTTCCACTTCCCAGCAGATCATGGTCAGGTCGCCCGTGTCCATCTTGTAGGTGTCGGCCTGGCGTCCGATGATTTTGGCGATCATGCCTTCCATCAGCTTGCCGTTGACATTGAAGTAGGACAGATCCGTGTGGGGCGTCACTTCGTAAATCATGCCGATTTCCTTGCCGCTGAGGTCGTAGAGCATGGTGCCGCGGCCTTCGACCATGGCTACCACATAGTCGCCGCTGGGCGAGAGGGTGGCATAATCCATCGTGCCGAGGTTGAAGGAAGGCTCGCGCCTGCCGGCCTGGATGGGCACGAACTGCGTCTCGTAGCGGTAGGATCCTGCGGCGCCGGCGAGCGCTGTCGTAGCGACGGCGTTGCGGTCGAAGTCGTAGGCCAGCACGTTGGTGTTCTTATCGCCGAAGCTCAGCAGCAGGCGGTTGGTCTTCTTGGAAGGCTCGTTGCCGTCGCCGCCGCAGAACTTGATGCCATTGGTGCCGATGGTACCGGTGGCGAAAGCCGTGATCAGGAAGTCGGCGTTGGTGTCGATGTTGCGGCCGCGGATCTCATTGCCTTTCGGGTAGATGAGCACGCGCGGGTTCGTAGGATGCCAGTAGATGTAGGCAACCCCGTCGGCGCCGGCCGGGAACTCTTTATTGGAGAACGTGATCTCCCGGATCTTGTCGCCCTGCTTGCCGTCGAAGATGCTGATTTTCCACGTGTGGGTGCGGAAGAAGGTCAGCGTGCCGTCGGCGTTCCAGGCGTTGCGTTCGCTGTTGAGCTGGCTGATCGTCTGGGATACGAGCTTGACCTCGTAGCCGAAGATGGGATCGCGGAATTTGCCGCCGACTGTCGTCGGGACGAGCTTGTAATAATCCGCCAGCGCCATTGGCTGGATGACCTGGTTTCCATACCGGGCCTGCATGAACTTCATGACCTGAGCCGGGCTGAAATTAGCCGACAGGTCCGTCAGTTCATCCAGGTTTTGGCATTTTTCCTGGCCGTGAACATAGGCGCTTGCGTGGAAGAACAGCATTGCCAGAGCTACAATCCGGATGAGCAAGAGGTAACCAACCCTGTGAACTTTCATAACCTTGCTGTTTACAGTAAAAGTGTAATACCAGGTAAAGTAAAGAGATTGTGAATCCTCGAAAAGAACTGAAAAATCTGTGCCAGCGCTCTGGCGTTCTTCGGGGGATAAATGTAAGAAATATTTACACAAATGCCGAAGATGCCGGGGCGCTTATGAAAACAAATTTAGAATGAGCTTGACGATGAGGGGGTTCTGCAATATTGGCAGCTGCATGCAGCCCTGGGATGCGGATTGATGCGATGCGAAAGGTGTAAGAAAACAGCTCTAAGCGCGTGCAGCTCGCGCATTCCGGCAGTTCCTCCAGGGGTATCCGGGAGATATATGAAGAAAAACCAGATCTTAAATAGGTAAGAAACCTGCTGGGTGTCCCCGGCTTCGGGGACCGGGCGGAGGGCTCCGCCGCCGGGCTGGGGTCAGATGCAGAAAGGGTGCCGGGTAAAGAATCGTTCATGGTTTCGCACATGATCAAGAGCAAGCGGTGTCGGTCTGTGCTGTAAAGTTTGGCAATAGTCCACAAAATAAAAATACCAGCATCATATTATTTGAATTATCGTCATATCCGGAAGTAGGATAGCCCGGCCTTTCGGAGCAAATCGCGCAGGGCGCTGCCGCTCGGCCGCGCCTGCCGCTTCGCCAGCGGCCCCGGCGCCCCGTCCGGCCGATGTTGGATTTGGCCCATCCCGGCTTCCGCTCCTGCGGAGCCCGGCGAAATACCGGGGCGCCTCTTGTCGTTTTTCGCTGCGCGAACGGTATTCCAGGCCGTCTGAACGGCCATCCCGGCTGCGCGAACGGCTGCGCCCAAACGCAGCAGGGCGCGGCCTGCGCCGCGCCCTGCCTGTATCCGCTCTTCCGCTGCCCGCTCAGGGCACCAGCGGTGCCAGTTTCTCCGCCAGAAAATGCCCCACTGCCTCGTTGCCCTCGTAGTTCCAGTGGCCCTTGCGGCCCGTGGACTTCCACAGGTAGGGGTCGATGCCGGCGGCCTTGAGGTCGTGCAGGGTGTCGTTGACGAACACCATCGGAATGCCGCGTGCGCGCAGCAGCTCCTCCGGAAAGGCAGGCGCCGCATCCCGGCACACGAACAGCGTTTTGCCCTCGGCGCTCATCTCGTCGAAAATCGCCTCCGTGACGGCGGTCAGCTTGAGGTCCTTGATTTCCGCTTCCGGATCCTTCTCCAGCTCGTCTTTCTTCTGCTTCGAGGCAGCATAGCTGTCATACAGCTTGTCGAAGAGAATCTGCGGCGCGCGGCCCTTCTGGGCCAGCTTGTAGGCGTTCTGGCTCATCTTCACCAGCACGCTGTTTTCCATCAGAAAGCTGAAGCGGTCATAGGTCTGGTACACGCTTTTGCCTGTGAAGTCGTAGTTGACCTGCAGTGCGCTGTCGGGATCCAGATAGAAGTAGGGGCTGGGGATGAAGTAGCTGGTCCGCTCCTTCATATTCTCCGACTTCACCACGTACAGCACCAGGTCGGGGTTGAACTCCTTCGCCCAGTTGCGGTAGTAGATGTACATGTCGTGGAAGTTGAGGTTGCCGGAGCCGAAGTTGAGCAGCTGCACGGTTTTGCCGGTGCGGGCGCTCAGCTCGCGCTCGAGGATGCGGGAGAAGTGGTACTTTTCCCACAGCTGGAAGCCTTCGGCGTAGGAGTTGCCCATGAGGGCGATGCGGAAGACGCTGTCGGGCTTTTCCTTCGGATAGGCGGGGCCCAGGTAGCCGTATTCATTGGTCTGGCCGAGGTAAAACCCTTCCTTCAGCATCACGATGCGCTTGTTGGGCAGCATCTTCTTGCCGATGACGGGATTCAGCTCGTGGTAGGACAGGTCGATCTCGGCCGAGCTGACATACAGTTCCAGTACCAGCAGACAGCCCAGGAAGGTGAGGAGAAAGAGGACGGAGGATCGGAGGATGCTCATGGTCTGTCAGCCTTAGAATTGGAAGTACACGAAAGGCAGGGGTTCTTCGACAAACATATAGATCAGCGAGATGAGCATCATCGCGGATACCACCCCCCATCGGACGGGAATCGGGCGGATCAGCAGCGTGAAATCGTCCCGTTTCGTGTAGTATTGAATGATGTCGATGAAGAACATCATCAGCGTGAAGCTCAGCGTAATGGTGGTCAGGCGGGCGCCCATGTCGCTGGGCACCCAGTGGGCCATGCGGTCGAGGAAGATGCCTACCTGCGTGAAATCATCGGCGCGGAAGAGCAGGCGGGAGGCGGCGACGAGGATATAGGTGCCCGTGACCGTGCCCAGGAACAGCAGGAAGCTCTTCGGGCCCGCATAGGAGTAGGAGCGGCTGGGCTTTTTGCCGGAGCGGTCCATCAGATAGCGGCCCACGCTCAGGTAGATGCCGTGCAGCGCACCGTACAGCACAAAGGTCCAGGCGGCGCCGTGCCAGAGGCCGGCGAAGAGCATCGTCAGGAAGAGGTTGATATACGTGCGGACCTTGCCTTTGCGGTTGCCGCCCAGCGGGATGTAGATATAGTCCTTCAGCCAGGAGGAAAGCGAAATATGCCAGCGGTTCCAGTACTCGTTTACGCTGCGCGCCAGATACGGCTGGCGGAAGTTGACACTCAGGTCGACGCCCACCAGTTTGGCCGAGCCCCGCGCGATGTTGCTGTAGCCGGCAAAGTCGGTATAAATGTGCACGGTGAAGAGCAGCAGGCCCATGATGAGCTCCAGCGAGCCGTAGTGCTCCATGTAGCCGAAGATGTTGTCCACGATCCGGCCGCTGGCATCGCCGATGATCACCTTCTGAAACAGGCCGATCACGATCAGGTGCACCCCTTCGCGCATCTGGTCGCGGGTAGGCGAAAGGCCCTTGCGGATCTGCGGCATCAGGTTGGCAGCCCGTTCGATGGGCCCTGCCATCAGCAGCGGGAAGAATGAGTTGTAGAAAACCGATTCCAGCGGATTCCGGGCCGCCTTGAACGAGCCCCGGTACACGTCCATGATGTACGAATAGTTCTGGAACGTGAAGAAGGAAATCCCCACCGGCAGGATGATCCGCATGTGCAGAAAATCGAGGCTGCCGCCCCAGAGCGATACCATGCTGTCGAAGCTGTCCACAAAAAAGTTGAAATACTTGAAGAAGCCCAGCATGGTCAGGCTGATGCCGATCCCGAAATACATCCAGCGCTTGCGCGTGACAGGGTCCTTGCTGTCCTCGATCCGGATGCCGGTAAAGTAGGCCAGCAGGCTGGATCCCAGCAGCAGCAGGCAGAACCGGACGTCCCAGTAGGAGTAAAACAAGTAGCTGGCCGCCAGCAGCAGGTAGTTCCGCATCCGGACCGGAGTCAGGTAGAACAGCGGCACCAGAACCAGGAGGAAGATGAGGTAAATAAATGAGTTGAACAGCATAAGCTGTGGCCGTTATTATGAAGGTTGGGTAGTACCTGATGCGAAAATACAGCGCGGGCGGACCATGCACGGGAGCGGGGATGCGAAACGGGACTTTTCCCGCTTCAATCGCCCGATTGCCCCCCTGGGCAGAAAGGCGCCTCAGGGCGCCCGGATCTTCCGGCCCCTCGGGCCGAACTGCGGCCCCGGCAGCCCGGTTTCATACGCGCCGATGTCGGGCGCAGCGCCCGTAAACGGCCCGCTGAAGCCCGGCAGGGCTTCGCCTGCATCCTGGCCCGGTGCCCCGGGCGCCAGCCAGTACGTGCCGCTCTGGAGCAGCTCCGGCATATAGGGCAGGTTGTCCGCCGCAAACTGCGGCCGCTCCATCCGGATGCCGTGCGCCTCGCTGCCCGGCGGGCCTTCGATCTCGCCGTTGTACAGGTCGTAGTCGAAGCGGTTGGCCGGCGACTGCGCATCGCGGAAGATGACCGGCCCCTGGCTCAGGCTGCACCAGTACAGGTTGTTGCGGCTCATTACCGTCTGCCCGTTGCCGATGCCCGCCGCGCCGGCCAGCCGGCCGCCGAGCACCGGCTGGGTGATGGTATTGTGGAAGAGATAGATCATGCCGCGCGGCGCCATGCCCTCCGGATCCGGACGGTTCACTGCGACCGTCTTGCCCCAGAAGGCGCGGCGGTTGCCCGGGCTGCGCTCGGCGACGCCCGATACATTGCGCCAGATGTACACCGGCCCCAGATTGGTATTGGCCGTGGCAATGTGGCGGTAGCAGCGGTCGGTGAAATTGGCCCAGATGCGCACATTGCGGTTGCCGCCTTCTGCCTCGATGCCGTTGTCCCAGCAGTGCGAGATCCAGTTGTGGTGGATGTCGGTGTCGCGGCCGGGAAAGCCGCCGAAGGTGAAGTTGCGCCATTCGCCCATCGCATCGTTGAAGTAGCGGCCGGGCGAGGAATAGAAGGCATTGTAGCGGATCACGTAATGGCCGCCGCCGTTGAGGATGGTGATGCCCTGCGGGCCGTGGGGGTGATTGCCCTGCGGCCCCTGCTGCTCCCAGTGCGTGCTGCCGTGGCGCGGATGGTGGATGCGGTTGTCCTGGATGACGATGCGCGCCGGGTATTCGCCGTTGCCTTCGGCAAAGATGCCCGAATTGAAATTCGCCCCCACGCCCGGAAAACCGCGCTCCTCATGCCCCCAGTTGCTCATGTCGCACTGCTCGATGACCACGTCGTGCTGCTTGCCCAGCAGGATGGCGCTGTGGCAGGCACCGCGCAGCGTGAGCCCCCGCACGATGATGTAGGAGGCATCGATCACCACACAGTATTCCTCCAGGCTGTCCGCATCGATCACGGCGCTGTCGCCGGGCCAGGGCAGGCAGAGGCGGTAGGCATCCGGCCTGCCGGATTCCGTTATGTAGAGCGTCTCGCGGCTGCTGCGCACATACACCGTATCGCCGATGGGAAAGGCCTCGTCCCAGGTCCGGGCCTGAATGCGGGTGCGCTGCTCCGTGCCGCTGAGCCGCAGCTCGATTTCGTAGTCCGTGCCGGGCTGCAGGTGCACCAGGCTGCCGCGGTACTCGCGGTCGCGGGCGTCGAACCAGAGGGGCAGGCCTGCCTGCCAGGCTGCCTGGCCCCGCTCGCGGTACTGCGCATCGCAGATCCGGTCCGGGGCGCCTGCGGCCGGGCTCCAGGTGATGCCCATCGACTCGAAGGTGGGCACCGCTTCCGCATAGCCTTCCAGCGCGCTGCAGCCATGCAGCAGCGTCAGCAGGCCGGCCATGCAGGCCGCTGCTGCACCAAACCGGCTCTTCCGCCGCAGGGCAGAAGAGCCGGAGGTTCTGTTCAGCACCCGTATATTCAATTGGAAGTCAAGCTGGTATGGCTGTTGCTCGAATACGCGCTCGAATTGGCCAGCTGCATGCCCAGGTCCTGCTCCATGCGCTGCAGCAGCAGCTTGGCACCTTCGTCGTTCACGTGGTCCTCATTCTTGTACAGCTTCGGATCCTGGGTCAGATCCCGGTAGTCGAGCAGTGCATAGAAGCCCTGGGCCTGGAGGAATGCATCGTACTTCGCGCGGGTCTCCGGCGGGCACTGGGCAATGTACTCCTGCATGGCCGGGTACTGCACCCCGATCACCTTGATGCCTTTTTCTTTGCAGAGGTCGAGGATCTGTTTGTAATACGTGACCTGCTCCTCGTTTTCGAGCACATTCCGGTAGTCGCCGCGCCCGGTGGCGATGGCGTACTTGATCCGGTCGGCTTCCGGGATGTCGCGGCTCCACTTCTGGTGGTCCTGGCGGAGCTCCTCGTAGAGCTGGCGCTTGCCCAGGTTGCCCGTGGCGGCATCCTTGATCCGCGTGTTGAGGTATTCGATATAGCTGTCGTTGAAGAGCGGCACCATGTCCCCGATCACGGAGGGCGCGGGGCGCTTGTACACGTCGTAGAGGCCGGTCTTCACGACATAGAGGTTCATGAAGGAATTGTTGGCGGAATGGACCCGTTTGGCGCCGAGCATGTGGGCATCGGCGGTCAGGAAGAGGTATTGCACCGTATTGGGCCGGTCCAGCACATACTTCAGCTTCAGGTAGCTCTCTTTGAGGGCATCCCCGCCGAACGAGAGGTTGTAGGTCTCGTCGTTGAGGAATTTATTGGCTACCACCTCCGGGTGGGAGTCGCCGATGAGCAGCGTTTTGACGCCGGGCTTGGCGAAAAAGCCTTCGATCCGCTCGTGGTACAGCTGCTGCTTCTGGAAAAACGGGCTGCTGTAGTAGAGATAGAAGTTGAGGGGAATGAAGGGGAGGAGGAAGATGGAAAGCTTCCCCAGCAGCCGCATGATATCTTTCTGATTCTGATCCATTGCCAATCAGCAGATTAGAACTGGAAGTAGATGAAGTCGAGGTTGCCGCCGGTGCGGCGGAAGAGGATGATGACCGCCACCATGGCGAAGTAGGCCGCCCAGCGCATGACGGGCAGGCCGCCGCTGAGCTCCAGGCCGTGCTTCTTGCCGCGCTGCAGCCATTCGATGGTCATCAGCACGGCGATGGCGATGAAGGAGTAGGCCACCGTATCGCGCAGGTCGAAGCCGCCGAGGGAGGCGGCGGGGTTGCTCAGCAGGCTGGGGGAGAAGATCTCGCCGATGATGGAGAAAGCCTGGCCGATGCTTTCGGCGCGGAAGAAAATCCAGGCGAGCACCGTGGCGGCGAAAGTGGTTGCCAGCTGGAAGACTTCCCTGGGGGTAGGGAAGAGGCGGCCTTCGGCCACCACTTTGGTGGCGGGCCTGCGGTTTTTGCGCAGCACGATCGGGATCTGGTACAGGCCGTTGAGGAAGCCCCAGAAGATGAAGGTCCAGTTGGCGCCGTGCCAGAATCCGCTCACCGTGAAGACGATCATCACATTGCGGATCTGCTTCCACTTGCTCACCCGGCTGCCGCCCAGGGGGATGTACACATAGTCGCGGAACCAGGTGGAGAGCGAAATGTGCCAGCGCCGCCAGAACTCGCCGATGTCGCGCGAGAGGTAAGGCATGTTGAAGTTCTGCATCAGCTCGAAGCCGAAGAGGCGCGCGATGCCGATGGCGATGTCTGAGTAGCCGGAGAAGTCGCCGTAGATCTGGAAGGTGAACAGCAGGGCGCCCAGCAGCAGCGCGCTGCCGCTCATGGTCTCCGAATGGTCGAAAATGGTGTTGACTGCGTGGGCGCAGGTATCGGCGATGACGATTTTCTTGAACAAGCCCCAGAACACCTGCCGGATGCCGTCCTGGGCCAGCGCCAGGTCGAACTTCTTATGCACATAAAACTGCGGCAGCAGATTGGCGGCGCGCTCGATGGGCCCTGCCACCAGCTGCGGGAAAAACATCACGAAGGCCGCAAAATCGATCGGGTTGCGGGTGGGCTCCAGCTCGCGCTTGTAGATGTCGATGGTGTACGACATGCTCTGGAAGGTGTAGAAGCTGATCCCCACCGGCAGGATGATGTTCAGCGTGCTGGCTTCCAGCGGGATTCCGACCCCGGCGAAGGCTTGCACAAAGCTGTCCACGAAGAAGTTGAAGTATTTGAAAAAGCCCAGGATGCCCAGGTTGCTGGACATGCTGAGCACCAGCAGCAGCTTGCGGCGGCGCGGGTCTTCCGTATCCTGGATGCCGATGCCGGCAAAGTAGTCGATGAAGGCGCTGACGAATACGAGCCCCAGAAATTTCCAGTCCCACCAGCCGTAGAAGGTGCAGCTGGCAACGAGCAGCATGAAGTTCTGCAGCCTCAGGTTTTTGTGGGTGACAAACCAGTACAGGAAAAAGACGAGGGGCAGAAAAACTGCAAACACGAATGAGTTAAACAGCATGGCGCAGTTCGTGAATGATTGCGGGATAAAAATACGGCGGGAGGCAGCCCGGCTGCCTCCCGCCCGGCCAAACGGCTAAAACACGGCGTTCAGCGGCCCGATCAGCGGACCGGTTGCGCAAGGTGCTGGTCGTAGAGGGCCACGTAGTGGCGCACGATCAGCTCGCGGTCGTACTCCTCGCGCACGCGACGCTGCGCCAGATCGGCCCGGAGCTGCATTTCCGCCTCGTTGTCGAAGGCGTACACCAGCTTGTCGCGCAGGTCTTCGGCGTCCTTGTTGCGGAAATACAGCACCTCGTCGGCGTCGAAAACGGCCGTATTCTCCGGAATATCGCTGCAGATGAGCGGCGTGCCCACGCTGGCTACTTCCAGCAGCATGATGGACATGCCTTCGGTCTCCGAAGGGAAGACGAAAAACTTGGAGCGGTCCACCAGCGCCAGCAGGGTCTCTTTGTTGTTGATGAACCCTACAAACTTGACATCCAGCGTTTTGGACAGGTCTTCCAGCAGGCGGGTATAGGCTGGCAGCTGGTCCATGTCGCCGGCGATGACCACCGGGCCGCGGTAGCCGGCCAGGTTGAGGGCCTTGAGCAGGTGATGGGCGCCTTTGGTGCCCATGATGCGGCGCGCGGCAAAGAAGAGGAACTCGCCCGATACGCCGTGCTTCGCCAGCAGGGAATCGGCAGCCTCGTAGTGGTAGTCCGATTTGGAGGTCAGCTGCACCCCGTTGGGGATGTACTGCACTTTGCGTCCGTATTTCTGCTCGTAATATTCGCTCAGCGGGCGGGAAATGCAGGTCAGCGTAGCCTTCGAAGCCATGAAGGTGCGTTCCATGAGGCGGAAATAGGCCTTGCCGATGGCCGACCACTTGTCCCGGCGGTAGGGCGCCTCGTGCGAGGTGGCGATCACCGGATACTTCCGCGCCAGCATGGAGGCAAACACCGCCGCATCGGTCTTGTGGACGTGGATCAGGTCGAAATGGCCCTGGCGCAGCGCATGCAGCGTGCAGCGCAGGTAGAAGAAAAATACGCCCAGCGCCCCGAAGGGATAGGGATTGAACTGCACCACCTTCACCTCCGGGATATGGCCTGCGGCCTCCGGATGGGTGTAGCAGTACATGGTAAAGTCGTAGCGGTCTTTGAGCTGAACAAGGGTGTCTTCAATAATCCGGCTGGTGCCGCCGCGGGAAGGCCAGAATTTCTCCCCGATGATGGCGATTTTCGGTTTTTGCATAACAATCAGGCTCGAAGGCTGAGAAATACGGAGGGTAATCGGTCGTCGGTGGGAAGTGCGGGAAATGCGCGCCGCACGGGTGCGTCAGGCGCGCGCCGGCGCCTTGGTCTGGATCAGCGTCAGGTAGTTCTGACGGAAGGTCTCGTAGGAGTAGAGCTTCGCGAGCCGGTCGTAGGCAGCTTGGCCGTAGGCCAGGCGCTGCTCCGAGTTCAGCAGCAGCTGCGAAAGCTGGAAGGCCATGCCATCCGGTTCGCCGGGGTTGGTCAGCAGCCCCGTCTCGTGGTCGATGACCAGCTGGTCGTTGTCGCCCACGCGGGTGGCCACCACCGGCAGGGAGTACATCATCGCCTCCATGACCGTGTTGGATACGCCCTCGAAGATGGAGCTGCACAGGTAGATGTCGCTCTGGCGGTAGAGATCGGGCAGGTTGGGCGGATTGATATGCACGGTCACGAGGTCCTGCACCTGAAATTCCGAAATCCACTGCCGAATTTCGGCTTCCTGCTCGCCGTAGCCCACGAGGTGGTACTGGAACGGCGGCACGCCGGGGAAGTGCCGCAGGCGGCTCATCGCCGCGATGGCGTTGCGGAAGTCCTTCTGCGGCACGAAGCGGCCCACCGAGATGATCCGCGCTTCGCTGCCCGGCTGCGGCTGGCGCTCGCGCAGCGGCTCGCTCATCACGATGCCGTTGGGCAGCACCAGGGTTTTCTCCGGTTTGAAGCCGTTCACATCCAGGTAGCGCTTGCCGGCCCAGGAGTTGGAGATGGAGTAATTCAGCAGGCGGTTGTGCGCCAGGCGCATCAGGAGCAGCTTGGAGCGGCTTACCCAGGCATTGCGCAGCCCGCCGAAGATATAGGGCACGCCTGCGAGCCGGCCCGCCACCGCAGCGAAGAAGGTATCGCTGGGCAGGTGGGCAAAGAGCACCTCGGCCTTGCGCGCGCGGACCAGCGCGCGGAACTGGCTGATTTTCTGCAGGAGATTTCCTTTGAGGAAAATCACCTCGATGCCCGCCTGGCTGGCGGCTTTCACATGTTTTTCGAGCAAAGGGGTCTCGCTCAGGACCACCAGCGAAGCCTTGAAGGCGGAGTTCAGCGCCTGCGTCAGCAGGATGCTTTGCTTTTCGGCGCCGCCGTTGGCCAGGGAGCGGATCAGAACAAAGATAGTGCGGTTGGCAGGGTTCATCAGATCGTGGCCGGTTGAGTAAGCTGCTGCGGTTCTTCGGAGGAAGCATCGGATGCTTCTGCCGGAGGCCGGGGCGCGGGCGCCCGGTAGGGATAATACAAGGCTGCGAGCAGGAGGGCAAAGACCGGTTCGAAATACATGTTTTCGTAGATGTAATACAGGACCATCAGCACCACGAAGCCCTTGCGGATGAGGTGGAAATCGTCCCGGTCCGCACGCGGATCGGCAGGCCGCCACATGAAGATCATGGCCAGCAGCCCCAGGTGGGCCAGCAGCCCGATGACGCCCAGCTCGCCCAGGAACATCGACAGCGGCACCCGCCCGATGGTGTAGCCCGGATAGCGCTCCTCCAGGTAGCCCATCGCACCGGGCATGTTGGAGTGCTGCGTGCTGCCGGCGCCCATGCCGAGCCAGAGGGTTTCGGGGCGCTTGACGATGAGCTTCCAGGCAAATTCCACGGCGGCGCCGCGCAGCAGCTGGCCGTCCGGGGTCATCTTCTGGTACATGTGGTCGCCCCCGACGATGTATTTGCGGATGTTGTCCGGATTTTCGATGTACTGGCTCAGCGAGGCGTCCGATACGTGCGCCTTGCCTTCGTAGCCCTGCTGGTACACAGCGTTGAAGATCACCAGAATCAGGCCCAGGCCGGCGAAGCCGGCGAAGATCTTTCCGAAGCTTTTCCAGATGATCTCGAAGCCCACCTGCGTGGTGATGAAGAGGATGAGCAGCACGAGGAATACAATCGCCGCCTTGTCGTTGCACACCACCACCGACATCATCAGCACGATCAGCACCTGGTTGGTGGTCATGAAGGGCAGGATCTGGCGGCCGTAGAGCCAGTAGGTGAGGGTGACGAAAATGCAGAAGAGCTGGAAAAACACGAAGATCCCGTCCACGGAAAAGAGCCCCGTCACGCGGTCGCCGGTGTAGTTGAGCAATACCACATAATACACCCGCTGAAAAATGGCTGCCGCCGTGGAGGCCATGCCCGCGATGACGATGAACCCGAACATCTTGTCCTTGTCGTAGAGGTCGTAGACGGCCTTGCACAGGGTCATGAAGCCGAAGACCATGATGAAGCCGCGCTGGGACATCACATAGGCGCCGATGCTGGCTTTTTCATTGGCCATCAGGGAAAGGGCGCCGAGCAGCAGCGTAAAAAGGAACAGCAGGGAAAACGGGCGGGGAATGCTGGCCTTGCGGTGGGGAATCAGCAGAAAGACCATCAGGCCGAAGCCGACCATGGCAAACATCGGCAGCCAGCGCACCGCGCTGGGCACTTCGAAGTAAAACCGCTTGATGTAATCGATCGGGATGAATACCAGCACGAAAGCCGACCAGAACACAGACCGCCGGTCCTGGAGCAGGATAAAGGCGGCCAGCAGAATGGTCACAACGCTTCCGAGCAGTACGACGATATTATTCATGATGCAGCTGGGCGTATGGCAGGTTCGTGCAATTATACCACTTTTTCGCGGACAGGCTTGCGCTGGGTCATGGACTGCAGGATCAGCTCGGCGCGTTTTTCCCAGGTATAATGGCTGAAAAAGTCGCGCTGGGCCTGGGTCCCCAGGCGGCGGCGCAGCAGCTCGTCGCCCTGCAGCTCGCGGATGCAGCGCACCCACTCTTCCGGCGTTTCGGCGCGGGCGAGCAGGGCATTTTCGCGGTGGGCGACCACCTCCCGCAGCACCGGCAGGTCGGTGGCAATGATGGGCTTGCCGCCGGCCATGTATTCAAAGAGCTTCAGCGGCGACATCCAGCGGGCAATGTCCACCTTGCGGTCGCCCACCAGCACATTGGGCTGATAGGGCGCCAGCAGCACATCAAACTCGGCCATGAACTCATACACCCGTTCGGGCTGCACAAATCCGTGGAAGACCAGATTGCCCGAAGGGCAGGCCTCCTGCCAGCGGGCGATGTCTTCGGGCCGCCCGCCCACGACGTGAAACTCGCAGTCGGGCGCCAGCGGCGCCAGCTGCGCGATGAGCTCCATGCCCTTGCCCGGATACAGGCTGCCGATATAGCCCAGCCGGAAGGCTGCGCCCCGCTGGTGATAAGCCGGATTGGAGAGCATCTCCGCCGGAATCTGGTGCGTGTCGGCGCCGTCGTGCGCCACGGTGATCTTGCCTTCGAGCAGCTTGCCGTAGAGCCGCAGGTACTCGTCGGCCAGGGCCTGGGAGATGACGACCAGGCGCTTGAAATTCGGATTGGAGAAAATGCGGCGCTGAAGGAAATGCTGCAGCCGGTCCGTAGGCGGCTGGTGGATTTCGAGCCCCATCGGGCGGTTGACCAGCCGGAATATGCTGATCAGGCCCAGGACGTAGTAATCGCGCCCGAAGAGGAGAAACGAATTGGGGTCCCGGCGCAGCCTGCGGATCACCGCAAAGGCATACAGCAGCCGGCGGATCACCCGCACCGGCGGGATGTCCAGGCGGATCAGCTCGAACGACTCGGCAACACCGTAGTAGCGGTAGATCTGGCTGTCTCCCTCCTCATCGGACTCGGCCTTGCGGCAGAAGAGCGCCACGTGCTGGGCAAACCGGGCGAAGGCCTGGCACATTTTCATGACCTGGATGCTGTTCGCCTGCCGGGAGGGGATGAAGGAGTTACTGAGATAGTAAAGACGCATGAGACTGATTCGCAAACAGGGAGTAAGTTCCGGAAATGGTTCAGGACTACGGAAACAAAAGTAGCTTGAATCAAACGCGGCCTTGCAGTTTCCGGGGCGAATGGTCCGGCTTGCGAGGCTGACGGGGATTTAGGGAGAGTGAGCCGCGCATCCGGAACAGGCCCTGCACAGTACAGGACGGCGCCGCTGCAGGAATTGCGTTACTTGAACCTGCTCCCCACGTAATCCGGTAATCCGGCTGACCTATGCATCTTTCCGCTTCATTTCTCCTCCGCAGCGCCCTGGCGGCGCTCGTTTCAGGCGCACTTTCCCTGCATGCCCAGACCACTGTGCAGGTCGATCTCGGCGACCGCCGGCAGCCTATCGACGGCTTCGGCGCCTTCCAGGGCGGCGATGCCGCCAGCCAGGCCTGGTGGCAGCAGCTCTACTACGACGACCTCGGCGCCTCGATCTACCGCGTGGATCTGACGCCTTCGTTCAAAGCCCCGTATTCCGATCTGAGCTACTATTCGCCCTGGTTCATGGGCAGCGGCGTCAACAGCGTCTTCAACCTCGAAGACCCCGACAACCCCAACGGCCCCGAAAACAACCGCGTGCGCACCTACACAAATCCCGGCGACTACAGCCGCACCTTCGGCGGGCAGCAGGCGCCCATCGCCGTCATGGGCCCCGACATCGAGCAGAATATCGGCTATTTCACCTTTCCCTCCAATGGCGCGATTGCCGCAGGCATCAGCCGCAAGGCCCAGCTGGGCGATTTCAAGCTCATCGGCTCCGTCTGGTCGCCGGCGCCCTGGGTCAAGGTCAGCTCCGGCAATGCCTGGAGCCAGAACTGGTGGCCGGGACCCGTCAGCGGCAGCGCCTGGCCCTTCGTCTGGGGCGGTAATTTCGCCGGCGGCAGGCTGGATGTCTCCGGTACGCCCCTCGGCGTGTTCAACGATGCCGCCCTCGGCGGCACCGGCCCCACCAGCGCGCTTACGCAGTTTGCCAGGGGAATAGCTGCGTTTACCCTGGGCTACCAGCGCCACTTCGGCACCGTCTTCTATGCCGTCAGCATCCAGAACGAGCTGAACTTCGAGCAGTTCTACAACAGCATGACCTACCCGCTGGCTTCGCAGTATCTTACGGCCCTCAAGGCCGTGCGTGCGGAGTTCGACAAATACCCCGAACTGGCAGGCGTCCGCATCATGGGCCCCGAAGACCTGCTCGGCGGCGATGCCTACGGCATGTGGCAGTACGGCGGCGGCAGCAGCACGGTCCACAAAAACCTCCAGTACCTCCAGCAGCTCGGCGCGGATCCCGCTGCGCTGGCCGCCCTCGATTTCTTCTGCATCCACGGCTACGGCAGCGACGGGGTCAGCGCCGCCGGCGCCAATTCGCAGCTCTGGGACTGGTGGGCCAATGGCTGGAGCAGCAGCCCCGCCGCCGGCATTCCCGGCAATGTGGCCGGCTTCCGCAACTACGGCAAGAAATCCTGGATGACCGAAACGTCCGGCGAAAACCCGGTCTGGCGCTATCCCGCCTTCGGCTATCCGAACGAAGGCGGCTGGAGCATCGCCGTGAAGATTCACCAGGCCCTCACCACCGGCTACCAGAGCGCCTGGGTGCACTGGACCTTTGCAGAGGCGGACGGCAGCGGCCTGGTAGCCACCCAAGCCCTCACGAGCCAAAGCGCAGGCGCGCTGTCGCCTAAATACGTGGCTGCCAAGCACTTTTTTAAATACATCCGCCCGGATGCGGTGCGGGTCGGCGCAGAGTCCGGCAGCAGCAGCCTGCTGGCCAGCGCCTACGTGCACGACGCCGACGGGACCCTCACCCTCGTGCTGATCAATACCGGCACGCAGGCCCAGTCCGCAGCGGTCAGCGTCCCGGCGGCCCTGCCCGGCGCCTATCCCTTCAGTGCCTTCACCTCCAGCAACGGCAGCTACTGGAATGCCTCGTCCCTGCAGCTCCAGAATGGCGCCCTGACGGTCCAGGTTCCGGCCTATGGCGTGGTAACCCTCACCGGCAGCGGGGCGGTGGCCACCGCGCTGGATCCGGGCACTGGCGGAGCCCTGCGCTTCGAACTGCTGCCGCATCCGGCAGCGGGCACTGGCAGCGCCCGTTTCGAGCTTCGGCAGGCCGGTCAGGTCCGGCTGGTCATCTGCGATGTGCAGGGGCGCGAACTGCGCCGGGTGCTGGATGCGCCGCTGGGCGCAGGCCTGCATACGGTGCCGCTGGATACCGGCAGCCTGCCTGCCGGCACCTACCTGTGCCGGCTGACCGCACCTGAGGCGGACTTGGCGCGTACGCTGTTGATTGTAAGGTAGTTGTAGCGGATTTTGCAATTAGCTGTGCAGGACTGCCGCCTGCGGCAGCGCCTCGCCCCGGAGGGCGGCTTCCAGCTTCGTCACGGCTTCGGCCAGGTCGAAGTGCGCGCGCGCGTAGGCGGCGCAGCGCTGCGACATCTCCTGCCAGGCGGCTTCGTCGCGCAGGAGCTCTTCCAGGATGCGGCGCATGTCATCCAGGTCGGCATGCACGGCGCCCAGCCGGAAGTCGCCGATGATGCCGTCGGGGTCCACGAGGCGTGACACTACCGGCACGCCGCGCAGCCACGCTTCAATAAAGGTGTTGGAAAAGCCCTCCACATCGCTGGTGCTCACGAGCGCGCGGGCCTTGCGCAGCCAGGCGTGGACCTCGGCCTGGCTCTGCTCGCCGGCGAGGGTGAGGTTGGGCTGGGCGGCGGCGGCTTCCTGGAGCTGGCGGCTCAGCTCGTCCTGCTCCAGCTTGCCGATGAGCACGAAGCGGAAGGGCTGGCCCTGCATGCGCCGGGCCAGCTCCACGAACAGCTCCGGATGCTTGTAGTGCGTGATGCGGGCGATCCAGAGGATCAGCGCTTCGCGCGGCGGCTGGGGGCCGCTGTCCGGTGCGGAAGGATGGGCATTGTAGATATGCACCCCGTCGAGGCCCAGGCGCTCGCGCAGCAGCCGGAGCTGGGTGCGGGTCTGGGCCAGGATGAGCGGCGTGCGCCGCAGGGCGCGGAAAAACCAGAACTGCTCCCAGGTGGCATAGGCCTTCATGTAGGGCTTCTGGTAGGTGTCGCGGAATTCGGCGTAGGAAAACTGCGAATCGCGCGAGAAGGCGAAGGCCACCTTGCCGCCGCAGCGGCGGGCATGCTTCACAATGGCCGGCAGATAGGCCAGCGTCGCCCGGTTGTACCAGATATCGGCCTTGATTTCAGCCATTTTCGCCCCGATCGCCGCATCGAGCTGCCATTTGAGGTAGGCTTTTTTCTTCGGGATGCTGTGCACCACGATGCCCTCCATGACCTTCGTCTCCGGCTGGCTGGATTCGCGGAGGTAATGCACCTCCCAGCCCCGGCGGAGCAGCTCCTGAGCGAGGAAAAAGCATTGGGTTTCTGCCCCGCCCCGGAACTCCAGATGGAAGTTGGGCAGGATGAAGCAGATCTTCCCGGCAGACTGCGGCATGGTTCAGATCAGGTAGTTGGCTTTGGGCAGGAAGCTGCCCTTTTCATAAAAGTCGATTCCGAAGACTTCGAGCAGGTAGAACGTTTTGTCGATCTGGTCCTGCGTGGCCTTTTTCGCCCATTTCTCCACGAGCCAGCGGCGGTTTTCGTGCATCTTCTGCGGGTCCAGCAGCACCGCTTTGGATTCGCCGTTGGACTTGGCGGTGGAATTGGAGGCCTTGTGGACGCGGCTGTACATCTGCTCCGGCTGTTCGAAGCCGTAGCGGCGCACCATTTCCGCGATCACCTTTTCGGGCTCCAGCACCATCTGCTCGTAGGAGAGGGTAAGCCACTCGGGCTTCATCTGGCGCAGGGGCACGGCATTCTGGAAGCACCAGTCGAGCACGGCCTGCTCATAGGCATCGCCGCGGGCCATGACCCGGTCGGCGACGGCAAGCTGCTCGGCGCTGAAGTGCTGGCTGTAGGGCGAATGGCGGAAGGAGGCCAGCCGCGGCAGCGACTCCCGCGACTGCGACACCGGGATGGGATGGCGCAGCAGGTAGATCACCTCCCCGTTGAACATCTCCGCAAACCAGTCGAAATACCCCTCGCCGACGAAGAGGATCTTGAAGAGCACGCGGTGCGTGCGCAGCTTCCAGAACTCGGAGAAGGGCGCATAGCGGAAAAACCGCAGGTCCGTATCGCGGCCGTCCATAAACTGCTGGACGTAGTCGGCGATTTTCGGCAGGCTTTCCTCCTCGAAGAGGCTTTCCCAGCGCTCCAGGCCCAGGTGCTCGCGCACCACCTCCTTGCGGAGGTTAAAGGGCTCATTGATGACCTTGAAGCCCGGCTGCGTGGCGATCATTTCCATCAGCCAGGTGGTGCCGCTGCGGGGCATGGAGAAGAAAAAGATATTCTTGTCCGTCCCCTGGCTGTGGAAGGTGGCGTGGTGCTTGACCGCGCTCTTGATCTGCTTGAGCACACTCATCCTACCAGCGTTTTAGCGCGGGCGTTGTCGCGGCGGCGCGCAGATTCCAGATCCAGCACCTGATAGATGCGGGTTTCGGGGTAGTCGGGGACGTCGATATAGAAGGCGTCGGTGATGGCGCGGGTCTTGCGGTTGATCTTCACCACGCGTGCGCGGGAGACCTGGTCGCCGGCCCAGGTGGACTGTCCTACGTAGTAGAAGCCCTGGGTGATGGCCAGGCCGCGGGTCCAGTGGGTGGTTTTGTCGAGGGTAGGCCGGCCTTTGATGAAGTTGCCGATGCGCTTGCGCAGCATTTTGAGCGTGTCGAGCTTGCGCGGATCGACTTCGTCGCCGGAGACCTTGACCTTGATGCGGAAATCAATTTTGCCGTTGGGCTTGATTTTGACCACGGTGGAGCCCATCGTTTCGGTCAGGTAGACGCTGCCGTCCACCCAGGTGCCGTCATGGGGGCCGTAGAGGCCTTTGACGAAGAGGGTGATATCCTCATCGGTAGCGGTGCCTTTCTGGATAAAGGTATCGCGGCTGATGCGGGCGATGCGGCCGTTGAGGTTGGAGCGGCCCGTGACGTAGATATAGCCGTTGTGGACCTCGACATTGTTGCAGTGGTAGTCATGGAAGCCGCGGAACTCCTTGCCGCGCTGGCTCCAGTCCATGTCCTTGTCCACGGTGGCGCGCTCCTTGTAGAGGAAGGTTTCGGGGGCCCACATGGCGGCGCGGGGATTGCCCTGGAAATCATAGAGGATCATCGCATCCGGGTAGGAGGAGGTGACCCATACGCCGTCGTCGTCGACGAAGATGCCGTGGAGGTCGGACATCCACTTGTGGGTGAAGGAGCGCCGCACCTCGAACGTGCGGGAGTCCAGCACGAAGATCGTATTCCAGGAGGCGGTGTAGAGTTCGTCGTTGTACAGATACAGGCCGCGGAGCCCCGGCTTGATGCGCTCGTTGTACCGCTCGGTCTGGACCGGGGTGTCGATGCGCTTGGTCCGGAGGATTTTTCCGGTGTTTTCATCCATTTCGAGCAGGAGGCCGTACTCAGTGGCAATGTCGTTGCGGTACGACTGTGTGGTGACCAGCAAACTCATACGTGAAACTCTGATACCGTTAGTGAGATGGAGAATAGAGATAGCGAGCGCGGAGCGGAGTCCGGTCAGATGGTTGGGGAAGGAACGGGAGCCGGTTGCGAGGGGTCGGGCTTCGGATTGCGGCCCAGTTTACGAAACTCCAGGAAGGCGTCCTTCGCGTCCAGCAGGAACCGGCGTTTCAGCAGCGCCACCAGTCCGAAATATGCGATCATCGACACAGAAAGACTCATCAAAAGCTGCCAGACATTAACAGGCCCGATGAGCGTGCGCACGGGCCATACCACGAGGGCGATGGCGATGAAGGAGCCCAGATGCGCCATGAATTTCCAGTCGATTTCGAGGCTGTAGCGGGTATTGATCACGATCAGGATGACCAGGTAGCTGACGAAGGTGGAGATGGCCGCGCCGAGGATGCCGAGGCTGGGGATGAGCAGGAAATTGAGGATCACCGCCGGGATCAGGCCTGCCAGCTGGTACCAGAGCTGGTCCATGGTATTGCCCCGCAGCTTGACCATCAGGTAGTAGAAGCGCTTGGAGGCGGAGGCCAGGATGCCCAGGCCCAGCAGGGCCACGACGAGATAGAGGTAGTCGATTTCTACCTTGTCGCCGGTGAGGTAGGTTAGAATATCCTCGAAATAGACCGTCAGCCCGCTGAGCAGCCCCACGGTGATGAGGAGGAAGAAGAGGAAGCTCGTGCGGATGATCCCCACCGACTCGGCCTGGTGGCCGCGGTCCCAGGCTTTGGGCAGGTAGCTCATCATCTGCTTGCGGATGGGCATGGTGACGAAGTCCAGGAGGCTGCACATCCGGTGGATGATGTTGTAGATGCCCACGGCTTCGAGGCCCATCATGTTGGAGATGAAGTAGCGGTCGAGCTTGTCGAGCAGGCCGCCTTCCACCTCGCTCAGGGTGAGGGGGGCAGAATAGCGGAAGTACTGCTTCAGGATCGCAGCCGAAGGCTTGGCAACCTTCACCCGCCGGGCGGCCAGCGCCACGGTGAGCAGCGCCACCGAGAGGTCCGTCGCCGCATAGAACAGGATGCCCATGAACAGGTCCTTGTAGAGCCAGGAGCCCAGCACAAACATCAGGTAGGGCACCAGGTCGTACAGCAGGTTGATGACCGAGTAGAGCTTGAACTGCTTGCGGGCGAGGTAGAACTTGTTCGCATTGGAATAGAGCGTCTCGGAGAGCATGATGACGGCCGAGAGCTGGATGGTTTCGAGAAACTTGCCCTCGAAAAAGGAGCGGCTCAGCACGGGCGAGAGCAGGTAGAGCACCAGCACGCCCAGGAGGCCCAGCAGGAGGGAGGGCAGGAGAATGGAGTAGAAATGCTGCCCCAGGCCCTTGCGGTCGCTTTTCTCGAGCTGGGACGCGTAGCGCTGGAAGCCCTGCCCGAGATCGAGGGAGGTGAAGGCCTTGGCGAGCTTGATGGTGACGAAGAGCTGCACGAAGGCGCCGTACCCGTCTTTGCCTACCGCCATCATGATCACCGGGATAAAGAGCAATCCTTTTACCCGGTTGACCATCCCTCCGAATGTAATAAACAGGGTGTCGAAGAGAAACTTTTTCATTCGTAGTTGTCTGCGTGCGGGCCGGGCCCGGTGACTGGTTGGGTTGAAAGGCCGCCCGGCAGGGATACGAGCCTAACGAACCTGCCTGCAAACATAGCGTGCCCGCCGCGCAATTGCCCGGCACAATTCCCCAACGGTCAAGCTGCATCTGCGATCTGCGCAGCTTTGCGGGCTAGCAGCCCCCTGCGGGCAGCGCTGCCGCTGCCGCCGCACCCCGGACAGATGCCGCAAAAACCTTACCTCCCCCGCACGGCTCGCACGGGAAAAGCGGCGATTCAAGATGGGATTATCGGCATTCGGAATTTGTCCGGGAATGCAGGCGGAATTCATGCTACCTTTGAAGCCGTTGCCCGGGATGCCACACCCACATCCCTGCTTACCCGGCGAATCAGATGCTGCTGCAGCCTGCCGGAACGTTCTTTACCGTTCACCTCATGGTTGTAAGCAATTTATCTTGTTCCTCCGACATGTGCGCAATGCGTATCAAGACGACTCTCTGGAGCTTCGCCCTGCTCCTCCTGCTCAGCCTCAATGCGTGTGTTTCCTACGAAGGCCTGGTACTGATGCGCGATGTGCACACCGGCCGCGATACGACGGTGGTATATGAGCATACCCCGGCCGTGGATCACCGCGTGCGGCCCTACGATCAGCTCCTGATCAACGTCAACTCCTATAATGAAAACACGGCCGCCTATATCAACAATGCCGGCGCCAGCGGCGTGGGCGGCGGCGGCGGCATGGTGCAGGCCAGCCTCTACGTGAGCAGCTACATCGTCAACGACTCCGGATACATCCACATGCCCATCGTCGGAGCCGTAAAGGTGGCCGGCCTCACCACCGGCCAGATCAAGGATACCCTCGACCGCCGGCTGGCGCCCTTCGTTTCCCTGGCCTCTGCCTCCGTCAAGCTGACCACCTTCCAGGTGACCGTGCTCGGCGAGGTGCTCCGCCCCGGAACGCAGTTTCTCTTCAACGGCAAGACCAATATCCTCCAGGTGGTGGGCCTCTGCGGCGATTTCACCGACTTCTCGGACCGCACGCGGGTCAAAATCGTCCGCGAAACCGACAAAGGCTCCACCGTCGGCGTGATCGACGTGACCAAGCCCGATTTTTTTACCTCTCCCTACTTCTTCGTGCAGCCCAACGACGTGATCTATGTGGAGCCGCTGAAAGCCAAGGCCGCCAACGCCAACCTGCGCATCGCCAGCATCGGCCTGAGCATCAGCTCGGTCGCCCTGACCGTGGTCAATATCCTCCTTTCTGCCCGCAATTGATCAGTTTGGCACGATTTTAAGCAGTTCCCGATCATCCCATTCAACAAACCGGAAAGAACAGTGAGCAATTACGAATTCCAGTCTTCCAGCATCAGCAAAAACAGCCTGGATATCCGGGGTTTCTTCAACCGGCTGCTCAAGCATTGGTCGTATTTCGCCATCAGCCTCGCGGTATTCATCCTCCTGGCGCTGCTGGTCATCAAATCGACCCCGCCGACCTATGAGATCAATACCACCCTGCTCATCAGCGAGCGCTCCGAGGCTGAGATGCCCGGCGATGCCGTCATGCAGGGCCTCCGCCAGTACGGCACCAACCGCACCCTCGAAAACGAAATCGGCTACCTGACCTCCTTCAACCTCATCCGCGAGGTGGTGGATACGCTGGATCTGGCCATCGTGTACCTCGAAAAAGGGTTCTTCCGCGATGTGGAGCTCTACAAGAACTTCCCGGTGCAGGTGGTCATGGACTCCACCCATCCGCAGCTGCTCAACCAGCAGTTCTTCGTCAAATTCCTCGGCGGCGACAATTACGAGATCCGCGTCGAATCGCCGGTCTCCACCACCTATACGCCCGGCACACGCGAGATGCGCCCCAATCCCGACAAGCCCTTTACCTACTCCGGGCAGGGAACCATCGGCACGCCGCTGACGACGGATCTCTTCTCCTTTACCCTCTACAAGCGCAAGGAGGATACGGATCTGGGCAAATTCCGCGAGCGCAACCTCTATTTTACCTATAAAAACCCCGATGTGCTCACGGACAACTACCGCAAGCGCATCAAGGTAGAGCCCATCAGCCTCGAAGCCACCGTGGTGGACATCAAGGTGGAGGGCGAAGTGGTGAAAAAGGAGACCGATGTGCTCACGACGCTCACCGGCCTGTACATCGGCAAGCGCCTGCGGGAGAAAAACCACCTGGCGCGGAAGACCATCGAGTTTATCGACGGGCAGATCTCCGATGTGTCGGACTCGCTGCAGACCTCCGAGCGTACGATGGCCTCCATCCGCGCGTCGCAGGGCACCTTCAACCCCGCCCAGACGGCCGCCGATGCCAGCAACCGCCTCTACCAGCTCGAAACCGAGTACAACAACCTCGACCGCAAGCTGCGCTACTGCCGCACGCTCCAGGCCGAGCTTGCCGACAGCACGCGCGCAGGCTCCATTCTTGCGCCTTCTACGGTCGGTATCGACGATCCGCTGCTCAACCAGCTCGTCGCCGACCTGAAGACGCAGTACACCGAGAAGGTCCGCCTCGAATACACCACCGGCCGCAGCAGCCTGGAGCGCGACATTCTCCAGAAGAAAATCCAGACCACCAGCCGCACCCTGATCGGAACGGTGAACGACATCGTCTCCAAGGCCGAAAGCGACCTCCAGGCCCTTGCGGGCCAGATGGGCGGCCTGCGCGGCGTGATCCGCACCATGCCCCGCAGCGAAGCCGACCTGCTCAACGTGCAGCGCCGCTTCTCCTTCAAGGAAAACCACTACAACTACCTGCTGCAGAAGCGCACCGAGGCCGCCATCACCATGATGGCCAATACGCCCGACAGCAAGGTGCTCGACGCCGCCCGCTCCGTCGGCAGCGGCCCCGTAGCCCCCAACAGCGCGCTCATCATGGCCCTCTCCATCGTATTTGCCCTCCTCATCCCGACCCTCATCGTGTATGCCAAGGATGTGATCGACGATACGGTGAAAGGCCAGTCGCAGGTGGAGCGCATCGCCGGCGTGCCGGTGCTCGGCGCCATCTCCCACAACCGCAAGGACGCCGACATCTACGAGCTGAACAACCTCACCTCCGAGGCCGTCGAATCGCTCCGCTATCTGAAGGTCAACCTGCAGTTCGTGGCCTCCGACCGCCAGCACAAGATCATCGGCATTACCTCCACCATCCCCAAGGAAGGCAAAACCTTCACCACCTTCAACCTGGCTGCGGTCACGGCCATCTCCGGCCACCGCGTGCTGGTGATCGGGGCAGACATCCGCAAGCCTGCCCTCTACAAGGTGGCCAAGGTGGAGAATACCATCGGCCTGACCAATTTCCTCATCAACCAGGCCTCCGTCGACCAGATTATCCAGCGCACCCACATCAAGGACCTGGACATCATCACCAGCGGGCCGGTGCCGCCCAACCCCACGGACCTGCTCAACCGCCCGCAGCTGAAGGATATGTTCGAAGAGCTGCGCAAGCGCTACGACTACATCTTCGTGGATACGCCGCCCGTGGGCCTGGTCTCCGACTTCCTCCTGCTGGTCCGCCACACGGATGTGAACCTCTACGTGGTGCGCCAGGGCTACTCCAAGGTCCACTTCCTGGAGGATATCGAAAAACTGAAGTCCATCGGCAAGGGCAACCGCCTCTATATGGTGCTCAACGATGTGAAATACACCGGCAAGAGCTATTACGGCTACAAGTACGGCAAACGCTACCCGTACAAGTATGGTGTGGAAATGAACGGCAACGGGCGCTACGGCAGCCTGTCGCGCAAGGTGTTGAACTCAATTTTACCCGGTAAGAAGAAAACGACGACCGTATGACCCATTCCGGAACGAAGGTGCTGATCACCGGTGGAGCAGGCTTCATCGGCAGCCACCTCGCCGACGAACTCCTGGCTCTTGGCTATCATGTAACTGTACTGGACAATCTGGAGCCGTTCTATGACGTCTCCTTCAAGCGCCAGAACATCGCCCACAACCTCGATCATCCGGCGTATACCTTTGTGGAAGGCGATCTGCTGGACAGCGCCTTCCTGAACGAAGCGCTCAGCGGGCCCTATGACATCCTGGTGCACCTGGCGGCCAAAGCCGGCGTGCGGCCCTCCATCGAAAACCCGGTGGCCTACCAGGAAAGCAATGTGCGGGGCACGCAGAACCTGCTGGAATTTGCCCGTGCGAAGGGCATCTCGCAGTTCGTCTTCGCCTCGTCGAGCAGTGTGTACGGCATCAATCCGAATGTGCCCTGGCGGGAGTCGGATTATGTGCTGCAGCCCATCAGCCCCTATGCCAGCACCAAGGTGAGCGGCGAGCTGCTGGGCCACGTGTACAGCCACCTCTACGGCATCCGCTTCATCGGGCTGCGCTTTTTCACGGTGTACGGCCCGCGGCAGCGCCCGGATCTGGCCATCCACAAGTTTGGCCGCATGCTGCTCGAAGGCAGGGAAATCCCCATGTTCGGCGACGGCTCCACCCGGCGCGACTACACCTTCGTGGGCGACATCGTGCAGGGCATCATCGGCGCCATGCACTACAGCGGCTCGCCGTACGAAGTGGTAAACCTGGGCAACAACCAGACGGTCAGCCTCTCGGAGATGATCCGCACGCTGGAGGAAGTCTTCGGCACGGAGGCGCGGATCAAGCGCCTGCCGGAGCAGCCCGGCGACGTGCCGCAGACCTATGCGGACGTGAGCAAGGCCGCTGCCCTCTTCGGCTACCAGCCGCGCACGCCCTTCCGCGAGGGGGTGGAGCGCTTCCATGCCTGGCTTACGAGCCAGGAGATCCGCCAGCTGGCCGGCGCGGCCCGCTGAGCACCCCGATCAGACCGCTGCTAGGGCGGGGGATTTGACCAATGGCCGGTTGATTTTGCCGGACCGCTCCCGGAACTTCCGGGCAGATCCCTGCGCGCACGATGTTTGCAGTATCACATTGCCATGTATTCTTCCGATCCTCCACATGCACACAGAACCGATGGAATCTAAAAAGGTATTGCTGACCGGCGTCGCCGGCTTTCTGGGCTCCAACCTGCTCACCAAACTCCTGGCCGAAGGCCATCAGGTCACGGGCATCGACAACCTGTCGATGGGCAACCTGCGTAATATCCAGGCGCATGCCGATAACCCGGCCTTCAGCTTCCTGCAGCGCGACATCGTGGACATGGACACCTTCGACAGCCTCCAGGAGGACTTCGATGTGATCGTGCACCTGGCTGCCTTCAAGATTCCCCGCTACGGCAAAGCCGTGGACACCCTGCGGATCAATGCCAAAGGCTCGGAGAACATCCTCGAGTTCGCCCGCGAGCGCAAGCTGAAGACCGTCATGGCCTCCACCTCCGACGTCTACGGGATGAACCCTGATCTGCCCTTCCGCGAGGACGGCGTGCATGTGATCGGCAACTCCAAGGTGCCCCGCTGGGCCTATGCCGTCTCCAAGCTGTTCGACGAGCACCTGGGCCTGGCCTACATGGAAGACTACGGCTTCCCGGTGGTGCTGCTGCGCTTCTTCGGCTCCTACGGCCCGCATCAGCACCTCTCCTGGTGGGGCGGCCCGCAGTCGGTCTTTATCGACTGCCTGCTCAAAGGCCAGCCCATCCCCATCCACGGCGACGGCTCCCAGACCCGCACCTTCACCTACGTGGACGATACGGTCAACGGCATCTACGCCGCGACCATGAAGCCCGAAGCCGACGGCGAGATCTTCAACATCGGCGCGGATAAGGAAATCACCATCCTCGGCCTGGCCAACCTGCTGCACCGCATCGCGGGCGGCGAAGGCGACGCCAACGTGAACATCATCCCCTACGACCAGATCTCGGCAGGCCGCAAGTACCAGGACGTGATGCGCCGCGTGCCGGATACCACCAAGGCACAGACGATCCTCGGCGTGAAGGCCCAGGTGGATGTGGAGGAAGGCATGCGCCGCGCCTTTGAATGGCAGCGTTCGGTCACCGAAGCAACTGCACTCGTCTGACCATGCGCATCGGCATCATCGGCGGCGGATTCATGGGGCTGGCCCTGGCGAAAGAACTCGCCGGGCCAGGCCATGAACTCAAGGTGTTCGAGCGCGATACGCAGCTCGGCGGCCTGGCAACCTACCACGACTACGGCGATTTCTACTTCGACCGGTTCTACCACGTCATCCTGCCTACGGATACGGCGCTGACCGGCTTTCTGGAGGAAATCGGCCTCGGAGACAAGCTGCGCTGGAAGCAGACCTTCACCGGCTACTACGTCAACCGGAAGTTCTACTCCATCAGCAACTCGAAGGAGTTTCTGCTCTTTCCTCCGCTGGACCTCATCAGCAAGTTCCGGCTGGCCCTCACCATCCTGATCGGCTCCCGGATCGACGACTGGCGCAAGATGGAGAAAATCACCATCGAGGAATGGCTGGTCAAAATCGGCGGGCGCAAGACCTTCGAGAAATTCTGGAAGCCGCTGCTGCTGGCCAAGCTGGGCGAGAACTACAAGCGCGTGTCGGCGGTCTTCATCTGGACCTATATCAAGCGGCTTTTCGAGGCCCGAGAAGCCAACTCTGCTGCCAAGCAGGAGCACATGGGCTATGTGGAAGGCGGCTACAAGACGGTTTTCGACCACCTGGAGCGCTGGCTGGCCGCGCGCGGCTGCACCATCGCCACCGGCACCGCCGTGGAGGCCATCCGGCCTGCCGAAGGCGGCGGCCTGTACGTGACCGCCGACGGCGTGGAGGAGCACTTCGACAAGGTGGTGTTCACCAGCCCGGTCAATGTGCTGGAGCAGACTGCCGATGCCTCGCTGGTCAATATCAGCGGCAACAGCCGCCAGGTGGAGTACCTCGGCGTGATCTGCATGGTGATGGCGACCAAGACCGGCTTTACGCCGTTTTACGTCCTCAACCTCGCCGACGAGCGCGTGCCCTTCACCGGCGTGATCGGGATGAGCACCCTCGTGGACCGCGCCGAAACCGGCGGCCACGAGCTGACCTATTTCCCCAAATACGTCATCTCCACCGATCCGCTGCTGCGCAAGAGCGACGAAGAGCTCAAAACCCTCTTCCTCAGCGGGGTGAAGACCATGTATCCGGAGCTGCGGGACGAGGACATCGTCTCGGTGCACATCAACCGCGCCTTCAAGGTGCAGGCCCTGCAGGTGCTCAACTATTCGGAGATCGTGCCGCAGGTACGCACCCAGCACCCGGATTTCTATGTGCTCAACACCTCCCAGTTTGTGAATGATACCCTGAACAACAACTCTGTCGCCAAGCACGTCAAGCGCTTTGCGGAGCAGTTCGGGGCTGATTTCCGGATGTCTCCGCAGCCCGCTGCCGGGCATGGGCATTGAACCGTCTGATTTTCCGCAACGACTGATCCTTTCCCCGCTTATGGCAACCAAACCCATTGCCAGCCTCTCGCTCGACCTGGACGACCAGTGGACGTACATGAAAACGCACGGCGACGCAGGCTGGGAGACCTATCCGTCCTACCTGAACTACGCGGTGCCGCGCATCCTGGACTTTCTGGACGAGCACGACACGAAGATCACCTTCTTCATCGTGGCGCAGGATGCGTACTTCGACCACAACCGCGAGGTGCTGGGCGATATTGCCCGGCGCGGCCACGACATCGGCAACCATACATTCAACCACGATCCCTGGCTGCACATCTACTCCGAGGAGGAGATCGACCAGGAGCTGGCGACGGCGGAGCAGTACATCGAGCTGGCCACGGGCGTGCGCCCGCGCGGCTTCCGGGGTCCGGGCTTCAGCTTTTCCAACACGGTGCTGCAGGTGCTGGCCAAGCGCGGCTACCGCTATGACGCTTCCACCTTCCCCAACATCCTCAACCCGCTGGCCCGCGCCTATTTCCTGTGGACCAGCAAGATGACCAAGGAGGAGCGCGAAACCCGCAAGGGCCTCTTCGGCTCGTGGAAGGACGGCCTGCGGCCCAACAAGCCCTACTTCTGGCAGGCCCGCGACCGCAAGCTGCTGGAAATCCCGGTAACGACCATGCCGCTCTTCAAGGTGCCCATTCACGCGAGCTACGTGCTCTACCTGGCCACCTACAGCCATGCGCTGGCGATGTTCTATTTCCGCTTCTCCCTGATGATGTGCAAACTCACGGGCACGCAGCCCTCCATTCTGCTGCACCCGCTGGACTTCATCGGCAGCGACGATACCACCGCGCTGTCCTTCTTCCCGGCGATGCGGGTGGAAAGCGCGAAAAAGCTGCGGGTGATGCACGACATGTTCCGGACGCTGAAGCGCTCCTTCCGTCCGGTGACGATGCAGGAGCATGCCGAGGAGCTGGGGGCGGCGCTGCCGACCCGCGAGCTGGCGCCCGCCTGATCCTGCGATGCAGCCTATGCGAAGCCTCCGGAAACGGGGGCTTTGCTGTGTAGGGGCGGATGCCATGTAATACCCGGCCCGCAGCGGGCGGGAAAGTTGATTTTTTGCGCAGTATCTTTGGACGGAGGGCGTACATACATCGGGCAGGGCCAACAGATACCCCATAGGCGAATAATCATATATCTGTAATTTGCGCATCTTCGGTTTCCATTCACCCGCCCGGATTACCGATAGCGCTGGAATACGGGATGTTCGGGAGCCCTCGCGAAAGATTCCGGAAGCCCAATGCTACATTCGTACGAAGTTTGAACGATGGATTACACGCACATGAGGAGTACACCGGTTATGAACCCCGAGTTTTCAGCCGCCATCACGCACCCGGAAACCGCACCGGCCGATCCAAGGCCGATGATTACCCTGATCACCCCGGCATTCAACGAGTCGGCGATCATCCAGCAGAGCCTCGGGCGGCTCTGCGACTTCATGCGTGCGCTCGAGCACCGCTTCCGCTGGGAGATCGTGGTGGTCAACGACGGCAGCCGCGACCAGACCGGCCGGCTGGCCGATGAGTTTGCCGAAGGACGCCCCCAGGTGCGCGTGATCCATCACACGGTGAACCGCAACCTGGGCGTAGCCATGCAGACCGGCTTCAGGCACGCCCAGGGCGATTACATCATCGTCCTGGACCTCGACCTGAGCTACTCGCCGGAAGAGCACATCGTGCAGCTGATGGATACGATTCTGGAGACGGAAGCCGATATCGTCGTCGCATCGCCGTACATGAAAGGCGGGAAAAACACCGCCGTGCCCACGGGGCGCCTGATCATGAGCAAGGTAGTCAACTGGCTCATGCGCGTATCCGCCGGGAAGAATATCTACACCTTCACCAGCATGGTGCGCGTGTACAACGGCAATTTCATCAAGAACCTCAACCTCAAGTCCGGCACCTACGACATCAACCCGGAGATTCTCTTCAAGGCGCTGATCCTGCGGGCGCGCATCGTGGAGATTCCGGGCCACCTGGACTGGAGCTTCCAGAAGGAGCAGGGCAAAGGCCGCACGTCCAGCATGCGCATCCTGAAGGGGATTCTCGGCGGGCTGATGACGGGCTTTATTTTCCGGCCCTACATGTTCTTCCTCGTCATGGGCACGGCACTCTTTGCCCTGGCGATGTACATCCTGCTCTGGGTGGCGGTGCATACGGTAGATGTGTACGGCACGCTGCAGCTCAATGAGGCGGTGTACAACACGCGCTTCAGCCAGGCGATTGCGGAGGTGTTCCGCGAGCGCCCGCATGCGTTCTTTGTCGGCGGAATCGCCCTGGTCGTGGCGCTGCAGTTCTGGGGCATCGGCTTCCTGTCGCTCCAGAGCAAGCGCTACTTCGACGAACTCTTCCACATCACCAGCGCCATCAAGCGGCGCCTCGGCGAGCCGGACGAGCAAGGCCATGCGTGAGCCATCCCTGCGCAACCCTCTTGTTTCATAACGATACGTCTGCATGTTCCGGCATTCCACGCCACCTGAATCGCACTTGTCTTCCGTTGCACAGCCAGTCTCCAGCCCCCGGAGCGGCACGGAATCCTCCAGTTCGGACAGCGGCTTCCGCTTCGACCTGAAGTACGTATTTTACGCCATGCTGGCAGTCAATCTGCTGATTGCCGTGCCGCTGGCGATGAATCTCAATCTCCGTTCGGATGAAGGCTATGCGATGGACACCACGTCGAAGGATGTGGCCTACGCCGTGCATCAGGCCATTCACTTCGAGCTGCAGGCACCCTTCTACTTCGGGGTGATGAGCGTCTGGCGCAAGCTGTACGATTCGGTATTCTTCGCCCGCCTGTTCTCGATCATCATGATCGTGAGCGCCGCTTTTCTGCTGCGCGAGGTGGCGAAGCGCTACCTGCCCCAGGTGCATTACGCCTGGCTGACCGCCTTGTACCTGCTCAATCCGATCACGATCTACGCCGAGGTGGATGTGCGCTGCTATGCGCTGGTGCATCTGCTCTCGGTGCTGCTGCTCATCACCCTCTACGACGGCTTTATTTCGGAGCAGCCCCGGCGGGCCTCGCAGCTGGCGTATGCCCTGCTGGCGCTGACGGCGCTGTACACGCATTACTACACCGGTTTTCTGCTGGCCGGCGGCGGGGCGATCCTGCTGTTCCACCGCAAGTGGAAGCCGCTGCTGCAGTACTTCGGCTGGATGCTGATTCCCGCTGCGGGACTGGCCTATCTGTCGCAGTTCATGGGCGGGCAGTACAGCCAGAAGGTGCTCCAGGCCGACTCCAACGGCCTGCTCGACGCGCCGGTGTATGTCTTCGACCTGCTGGACACCTTCCTGATCGGGACCGAGCGCTTCGAGATCGGATCGACGGCGCTGCGCTGGGGCGTGCGCCTGCTGATCTTCGCGGCGCTGGCCGCACCGCTGCTGCTCGGCTGGCGGAAACTCGGCAGCCTGCTGCGGCAGCCCGGCAGCCTGCTGCCCGTGGGGCTGGCCGGGATGGTATTCTGCTACACCGTGATCTTCATGATCTGGGGAGAGGAATTCCTGATCTTCAAGTTTCTGTCGCCGATGCTGGTGCCTGCCCTGGGCACGCTTCTGCTGCTGGTGCATACCCTCGGCAAGCCCCGCCTGATGGCGTATTACGTCTCGGTGCTGGCGCTCTGCTACGGGATCGGGCTGGTGAATACCTACACGCCCTTCATGAAAACCGACGATTACATCGGGGTGGGGGATTACCTGGAAGAACAGGAGTCCGCAGGCCAGCCGGTGTTTATCTTCGAAAACGTGCACCATATGCTGCTGCAGCACCACTATCAGGGGGTGAATGAGCTGGTAGCCCTGCCGTTTCCGATCAACTTCGACGAGCCCTGGGGGCACGAGCGCTGGGTACTGACGAGCGAGGAGCAGGTGGCGGGGGTATTTGCCCGGTATCCGGACCTCCAAAGCTGCTGGCTGGTGACGCACGACCAGCAGGTGGTGAAAAAGGTGAACCTGAACCACCGCTACCTGGAAAGTTATATTTCGGATCATTTCGACGTGGTTTCCACGCGGAAATTCCCTGCCCAGCTGACAGTCCGCCAGCTGAAAGCCAAGCCTCATCTCTCTACTGTACAGCCTGTTGATTAAGCGATTGTTATGAAACTCATGAGTGTCGTGGGCGCGCGCCCGCAGTTTGTCAAGCTTGCTCCCCTTCTCAAGGCCATCGACCGGGTGAATGCCTCCGGCGCGGCGCAGATCGAGCACGTGACCGTGCACACGGGCCAGCACTACGACAAGGATATGTCCGACATCTTCTTCGAAGAGCTGGAGATTCCGCACGCGGAGTACAACCTGGGGGTAGGATCGGGGCGCCACGGCGTGCAGACAGCCCGGATGCTCGAAGGCATCGAGGATCTGCTCATCAGCTGGCAGCCGGACTGGGTGATCATCTTCGGCGACACCAATTCCACGCTCGCAGCGGCAGTCGCCGCGGCCAAGCTGCACATTCCCATCGCCCACATCGAGGCCGGGCTGCGCAGCTTCAACCGCCGGATGCCGGAAGAGATCAACCGCATCGCTTCCGACCACCTGTCCGACCTGCTGCTGGCGCCCACGCCGACGGCCGTGGACAACCTCACCCGCGAGGGCCTGGCCGGCAAGACCGTGCTCACGGGCGATATCATGTACGACACCGTGCTGCACAACCGCACCCTGGCCGAGCGCAAATCCGATGTGCTGGAGCGCCTGGGCCTGACGCCTGGCAGCTACGCTGTGGCTACGGTGCACCGCGCCGAAAATACCAACGATCCGCAGCGCCTCGCCCATCTGCTCGACACCTTCAACCACGTGGCGGAGTCGCTGTATCCCATCGTATTCCCCATTCACCCGCGCACGAAGCACCTGCTGCCGCAGATCCTGCCGGACTGGGCGCCGCACGAGCGCCTGCACCTGATCGCGCCGCTGGGCTATCTGGACATGCTGCGCCTCACGGCTTCGGCCCGGCTGGCCTTCACCGATTCGGGCGGCCTGCAGAAGGAGGCCATGTTCCTCAACTGCCCCTGCATCACGCTGCGCGACGAGACCGAATGGGTCGAGACCGTGCAGGTAGGCGCCAATGTGATCACCAGCGCCGATCCGGAGCGCATTCTGGAGGCCGTGCACCATTGGGAGGCGCGCCTGGCCGAAGGCCCGGCAGATTTCAGCGCCCAGACCGGGCCGTACTTCGGCCACGGAGACGCGGCGGACATCATCCTTCACAGCGTGCTCCAGCGCAGCCCCGCCGCAGCGCCCCAGCTCTGACGGCTTCTTCCTCATCCCCTCAATTGATCATCCGGTGAGCTATTCCAATTTCAAAGATCCCGTAGGCCTGCTCAAGCGTATGCTCGCATCGGGCAACCGGGCAGCCTATTTCACCATCCTCCGGGAGGGGCTGGGCGTGGCGCTCAAGCCGCTCGACTGGCTGCTGCAAGGCGCCGAGCGCCGCCGCATCCGCCGGGCCAAGCCCTCGGATCTGCCCCTGATCCTGATCCTGGGCGGATCCCGCAGCGGCACCACGCTGTTTTACCAGACCCTGGCCCAGTACCTGCCGGTCAGCTACTTCAACAACCTCAGTGCGCCGTTTCCCCGCTCGCCCATTACGGCCGGCAAGCTCTTCAGCCGCTTCCTGCGCCGGGGCAAAAAAACCTTCCAGAACTACTATGGCAGCGTCTCCGGCTTCAGCGGCCCCAACGACGGATTCCATATCTGGAACCGCTGGCTGGGCGAGGACCGCAATGCCGTGCCGGCGCAGATCGCGCCGGAGCAGGTACGGGACATGCAGCAGTTTTTCCACGCCTGGCACGAGGCATTCGGGAAGCCTTTTCTGAACAAAAACAACCGCAACTCCCTCTGTGTGCAGCTGTTTTATGAGGCGTTCCCGCGCATCGTGTTCGTGGAGATCCGCCGCGACCCGGTGTATGTGATCCAGTCGCTGATCCAGTCGCGGGAGGCTGTACAGGGCAGCAAGTATATTGCCTGGGGCCTGGCCAGCACGGATTCCGATCCCGGTACCGATCCGCTGAGCTATGTGGACGATATCTGCCGCCAGGTGCATGCCGTGGAGGCCGAACTGGACGAGGCGCGCAGCGCCGTGCCGGACGCGCAGTACATCCGGGTGTCGTACGAATCCTTCTGCCAGAACCCGGCCGGGGTGGTGCAGGAGCTTTCCCGGCGGATCTGGGGTGCGGAGCTGCCCGCCGCGCAGCTGAGCGACCTCAAGCCCTTCGAGAATACGAACCGCAAGCGCCTGAGCGATGCGGAGTTTGAGCGCATCCTGCTGCGGGTGAACGAGTTGTACGGACAGACAGCCTGACGCGCATGGTAACGGCTCCTCCGGACGCGGCCCAAAGCCGCAAGCGATTCCTCACCGGGCTGCTCTTCCTGGCAGCCAATCTGGTGGTAAGCGTGGCAGCACAGTTTGTGCTGAAGGCGGCCATGGCCCGCCTGGGCAAATTCGGCGAAGGCGGCGACGCCCTGGCCTACCTGATCTCCATGATCAATCCGATGGTCATCGGCGGGCTGGCGCTCTATGCCTCCGGCACCGTGCTTTGGCTGCTGACCCTGACCAAGCTGGAGCTCAGCTTCGCCTATCCCGTGGCGACGGTGCAGTACCTGCTGGTATTCATCGGCGCCTGGCTGATCTTCGATGAATCGATTTCCTGGCTGCGTGTGCTGGGGCTGGCCGTCATCACGGGCGGCGTCCTGATCATCTCAATGGACCACTGGAAAAAATGATCTCGCTGGTATTTCTGGTTACAAGCATTGTCCTGGTGGCAGTATCGCAGCTGATGCTGAAGCAGGGCGTGGTGGTGCGCGAGCGCAAAGGCGCCGCCGCAGGCGGCATGCTGAAGATGCTCTTCGAGCCCTGGGTCTTCGGCGGCCTGGCCCTCAACGGTGTGGCGGCGGGGTTCTGGCTCATCGCCATCTCGCGCCTGGAGCTGAGCTATGCCTTCCCGTTTCTCAGCCTCAACTACATCCTCATCCCGCTGGGCGCCTCGTATTTTTTCAAGGAAAACATCAGCCGCTACCGCATGATCGGGATCGGTGTCATCTGCCTGGGCGTGATCATGATCGCATTCAGCTGAATGCCGAAATAGATTTACCGGTTTCGGCTTGATTTTGAATGGCAGAATGAAATATTTTGTCTTGTGTAAACTTTCCCTCCCCCTCTACCGACTCAGGATATTAAACGCAAGGGTTCCATGAAACTATTCGGTATTACCGGCGTGGCCGGCTACATTGCCCCCCGCCACCTGCAGGCTATCTACGACACCGGCAACAAGGTGATCGCCGCGCTGGATCCGCACGATTCGGTGGGGATCATGGACCGGTACTTTCCCGATGCCTCGTATTTTTCGGAGTTCGAGCGCTTCGACCGCCACCTCGAACGCCTGAAGCGCGATCCCAGCCGCGACGGGATCGATTTTCTGACCATCTGCTCCCCCAACTACCTGCACGATGCGCATATCCGCCTGGCCCTGCGCCTCGGTGCCAATGCCCTCTGCGAAAAGCCGCTGGTGGCAAATCCCTGGCAGCTCGACGCTCTGCAGGAAATGGAAGCCGAATCGCCCGGAAAGGTCTATACCATCCTCCAGCTGCGCGTGCATCCTGCCCTGATCGCCCTCAAGCAGCAGATCGACGCCGATGCGCGGGATACCAAATACGATGTGGAGCTGACCTACATGACCTCCCGCGGCACCTGGTACCTCTTCTCCTGGAAGGGCGACGAAGACAAATCCGGCGGGATCGCCACCAACATCGGCATCCATTTCTATGATCTCCTGATCTGGCTCTTCGGCGGCGTGGAACGCTCCGAAACCCATATCTACGAGCCCACCAAGGCCGGCGGCTTCATCGAGCTGAAGCGCGCCAATGTGAAGTGGTTCCTCTCCATCGACCGCAATGACCTGCCGGAGGCGACCAAGGCGGCCGGCAAGCCCACCTACCGCTCCATCACAGTGGACGGGCGCGAGATCGAATTTTCCGAAGGCTTTACCGACCTGCACACGCGCATGTACGAGGAGACCCTCGCCGGCCGCGGCTTCGGCATGGAAGATGCCCGGCCCTCCATCGAGCTGGTGTACGGCATCCGGACCAGCCAGATCGTGAAGCCCGGCGAGATGGTCCATCCCTATCTCCGCGGGCGGGTGCTGGAAAGCATCGGCTGACACGGTTCATTCATCAGGCAATCGATACGCACGCGGCGCTCCTCCGGGAGCGCCGTTTTTTGCATCCGGCATAGCCGGATCGGGAAAAATTCCGTATCTTGACCGGAGGAAAACACGGTCGCAATGCATACGATGCCACATACAGGCCCCTGGGCAGATCTGATCGTCTATCCGGAATCAGACGGCAAGCCTATGGCAGACAACACCTGGCAGGCGCGGTGGATCATCACGCTGTACAACAACCTGCGGAGCTGCTTTGATCCTGCGGAGGTCTTCATCGCAGCGGATCTGCTGTGGTACCCGGAGGAGGGGAAGATCTCGGTCTCTTTTGCGCCGGATGTGATGGTGGTGTTCGGGCGCCCGGACGGGGACCGTCCTTCGTGGATGCCGTGGCGGGAGGAGGGCCTGAACCCGCAGGTGGTGTTCGAGGTGCTCTCGCCCTCCAACTCGCAGGTGGAGATGATGCGCAAGCTGCAGGCCTACGAGCTGTACGGGGTGGAGGAGCTGATCGTGATCGATCCGGGCCGCCATCCTGGGGATGCGGAGCATTTTGCGAGCTGGGTGCGGGAGGGAAACTCCCTGAAGGCGCAGGAGACCGGCCGGGAGGCATGGACGAGCCCGAGGCTGGGGGTGCGGTTCAGCTACGAGGGGGACCGCATCGTGGTCGAAGACCGCAGCGGCAGCCGCTTCCGGACATTCGAGTCGCTCAAATCGCAGCTGGATGCCGAGAAGCAGCGCGCGGAAGCGGAACAGCGCAAGGCGGAAGCCGAAAAGCAGCGCGCGGACGAAGCCCATGCCGAGCTGGAGCGCCTGCGCGCACGCCTGCGCGAGCTTGAATCCTGAAGAAGCATCCGCATGTCAGCCTGCCGGTATGCACCTGCAACCTTCTGCGCCCTGCTGGGGCATTGACCTGGGCGGCACCAAACTGGAAGGAGTGGTGCTCGGTCCGGAGGGGCGGCCCCTGAGCCGGATCCGCATTCCTACCGAACGCGACCGGGGCTATGCGCATATCCTGGACCGCATCGGGCTGCTGATCAGCCGGATGGCGGAGGAAACGGGCCTGCGCCCGGCGGCGCTGGGCGTGGGCACACCGGGCGCGCTGGACCCGGACAGCGGCACCCTCAAGAACAGCAACACGACCTGCCTCATCGGGCAGCCCCTGAGCCGGGATCTGGAGGCGCGTCTCGGCGTTCCGGTCACGCTGATGAACGACGCCAACTGCTTCGCGCTGGCCGAGGCGCGCCTGGGCGCCGGGCGGGAGGTGCAGGGCGAGTCGATATTCGGCATCATCCTCGGCACCGGCGTCGGAGGGGGCATCGTGACCGGTGGCCGGGTACTCAACGGCCGCCACAGCATCGCCGGAGAGTGGGGGCATAATTTCCTCGACGAGTCGGGCGGCCCGTGCTACTGCGGCCGGACCGGCTGCGTGGAGACGGTGCTGTCAGGCCCTGCCCTGGAAGGATGGTACGCGGCCCGCAGCGGCCTGCGGCGCCCGCTGGCGGAGATTTATCAGCGCTTTCGGGCCGGACAGGATGCGGATGCCGCTGCCACTATGGAGCGGCTGGTGCAAAACTTCGGCAAAGCCCTGGGGCCGGTGATCAACCTGCTGGACCCGGCAGCCGTCATCGTCGGCGGCGGGGTAGGCAATATCGGCCTGCTCTACACCGAAGGCGTGCGCGAAACCGCCCGGTATGTCTTCAATCCCCGCATGGAAACGCAGATCCTGTCGCCCCGGCTTGGAGACAGCGCCGGGGTCTTCGGTGCAGCGATGCTGGTGCAGGCATAATCCGGCAATCCGGATGGTGCTGCTGCAGGCACTGCGGACTTGGCCGGATGGAGAATTCTTCGTATATTAGACGTACACAGCAGCATAGACAACATGGAAGTAAAGGTTTCGATCGATTATCCGCAGCTGCTCGATATAGTCAGGCAACTGCCTGCTAGTCAGAAAGCTCAGTTGCTGGCTGATACCCATAAAATGATCATGACGGAATCCAAGCCCGCTCCTGCCAGATCCTTTCAGGATCTGTTGAGGGCAGGTCCGGTCATGTCGGACGACCAGTATGAGGCAGTTGTCAGACAAAGAAAACATATGAGCAAATGGCGGAGGAAATAATTTGCCTGGACACCTCGATTTTAATCGGCTTTTTCCGGAGCAAGCAAAAAGAATCTGCCGCATTGACGCAGCTATCCAGCTTGTATTCGGGTTTTGCAGTTCTGGTTATTACGCTGTATGAAATATATGCAGGCAGCACAGAGAACCAACGGTCATTCTGGGACGATTTGTTTGCCTGGATGACCATTCTTCCATTCGACATACAGGCGAATGAAGCTGCTGTTCAGATATATAAAGACTTGAAATCCAGCAATAAACTAATTGAGATCCCCGATATATTCATTGCTGCAACCGCATTGTCAAACCGCCTACGGCTCGCAACTGCCAACCGGAAGCATTTTGAACGGATTCACCATTTGGCACTCGTGGATATACCCGGATAACGTCAGGTGCCCGGTTTTTTCCCCCGAACGAGCTGGTAGGGGTTGAGGATCGCGACCTGCGCGATGCGCTGTTCCTGCGGGAAATCGAGCACCGCGTTGAGGAAGGAGATGAGGGATTCCTTCCGGTTTTCATTGCCGAGAATCTTGCGGAAGGCGATGTCGTTTTTGACGTCGGCGAATTTCATAGGCAGCGGCAATGGAGAGACGGGGCTTAGGCGCCGGCCTGGTCCGCCGGGTGCCGCACTGCCCGGAAAACATCGCTGCGCAGATATGCCCGGATGACGTCAGGCACCCGGGGTCTTTCCCCCAAACAGCAGCCCGTCCACACTCCAGGCCCCCGGCCCCGTCATGGCATACAGCAGCCCGAAGAGCACGAACATGAACGGATGCTGGTCGCCGTACCAGAACTGCCCCTTCCCCACAAAAAACGTCACATAGGC
>JANRID010000058.1:0-193230 GCA_033765305.1 Bacteroidia bacterium | reverse complement strand
CGCCGCACTCGCCCCCTTGGAACGACGCTTGATAATCTTGGCCCGCAAATCAGCACTGTAGGATTTCATCCCAATCTTCTACGGGATACCACCAACACTGTACAGCTTTTACGAAGCTAATTAAATGCAAAATGCTCTAGAGAGACGACAGCAGAGCGTGCCAATTGAGTGGAAATCGCTTGAAGGTACCAAACGTGGGAGTGAACCCACCTTCAGGGTTCGAACGAGCAGATGTATTGACAGATTCCGCCATCAACCCGGATAGAAAATCCGGATTGCGCGGGGACATCAAAGGATCCGCCCGCCACATGGCAGATTTCGTGGTCCTGGCCGTCCAGCCGGACGTGGCAGGAACCATCGGTGATTTCCATCCGTTCCGCGGCGGCAGTGTTGAAATGGTAGGAACCAGGGTAAATGAGTCCCAGCGTCTTTTTCCGGCCATCAGGGAATAGGAGGGTGTGGGAAACGACCTTTCCTTCGAAGTAGATGTTGGCTTTGGCTTCAACGGATACTTGTTCGAATTTCACAGCGAGGACACTTGCCCGGACCCCGGGGCGGAGCAAGTCCAATTTCCATTTTCTCTTCCGGGCAAGTACCGGAGTGTTGCGCAAGCAAAGGTATGGCTATAAAGTTCTGATCCATGGATCCACACGTCAGCCGTTCCGTTGCTCGATGCAGACCAGGCTCTGCCGGCTTCGTTTGCATGGTGGGCGTTATTTCGCTGATGCTGCTTCCTTCGGCGAAGGGGCAGATGTTCCAGGTTTTTGAGTTGGCCCCGCTGGGCAAAGACACTGAAACAGTAGCCACTGGTATCAACAATCTGGGCGTGGTGGTGGGTGTCTCAGTGGATGCTGCCGGTAAGAACAGCCCGGTGAGCTGGATTTGCACGGCACAAAAAGCAGGATCGCCGAAGGTCTTGCCCTTGTTTTCACCCGTGGGGGGAAAGCCGTGGGATATCAATGATCTTGGCTGGGTGGTCGGAGAAGCCGTCCATTCCAGCAGCAGGACAGTGGCAACGTTGTGGCCCAATTCCAAAACGATCTCCGGACTGCACGACGGTGAAAAATTTTGCGCCGCCTACTCAATCAATGAATTCGGTGAAACAGCGGGTTATTACGTGCAGCAGGACGGGGTTCCGGGAGCTTTTGTCATACGAGACGGCCGTTTCTCGCTCTTGGATGATTCCCAATCCACCCGGGGAGGTTGCATCAATGATCTCGGCACGGTGCTGGCGAACTACGTTTCTGAAAACGAGTCCCGACCGTTCCTTCTTCAAAATGGCATCGCCACCGACTTGCCCCTTCCGCCAGGCAGCACGCAAGCCGAAGGCTGGAAGCTGAACAACGCCGGGCAGGTGGTTGGTTCGGCGCAATTGGAGAATCAGCAGGAAGAAGCCGTTTTGTGGCAGAACGGGAGCGCCCATTTGCTCGACCATTTGGGTGGAGGCTACAGTTCGGCCACTGATTTGAACCATTTTGGCGTCATTGTCGGTGTTTCCCATGTGCCGCCCCCTTCCTCGGTCAATCTGCCCGTTGGCGTTGAGTCCATAGCCAAATCCGGAAAGACCAGCATGACGTTCGTCAATGAGCCGCAGCGCGCGTTTATACGGCAAGGGCTCGGGGCACCGATGAAAAACCTCAACACCCTCATACCACCCACATCCAAGTGGGTGCTTCTATCGGCATCAGCTATCAATGACAAAGGCTGGATTGTCGGGCATGGTCTGGTGGACAAAGCCCCCAACAATTCCGGCGGCAGTCTGTTTTTGCCCCGTGGCTTTTTGCTGGTGCCCGTTGCGGGTTCATTTGTCCCGGCACTGGATGTCAGTTATCGGCTGCCGCCGGGCGCTGGGTCCCTGAAAATGGGGGATACAGTGGACGTCCTGCTCCACGCCAACCATCCGGTCGTGAAGCTTCAATTCTCGCTCAACGGAATTCCACAAAGCGTGCCCAAATCTGAACCTTTCCGGTTCCGTATCGCCCCAACCCAGGCAGGTGTCATGAAGCTTGTATTCCGTTCGTTGGACAAGTCGAATAGGACCCTCGCGGAAAAATCCGTGGATTTGACTGTGTTGGCCGCGCCCTGAATGGATAGACCCTGATCAGGCAAACTCAGGGGCGCGGTTGTTGCTGGGTGACGCAATGAATGGAACCCAGCCCCGCCACCAGTGGCGTGCATTCAATGGGGATGATTTCCCGGTCGGGGAAGGCGTCGCGGAAGAGTGACAAGGCCAGGGCCTCGTTGGGTGCCGAGTAGACCGGCACCAGCACGCAACCGTTGGCAATGAGGAAATTCGCATAACTGGCCGGTGAACGTCCGAACGGTCCTTCCAGGTGTTTATCAGGCATGGGCAGTTCAATGATTTCCAGCGGCTGGCCATCCTGGTCGCGCAGTTCCCGCAGTTTGCGCAGATTGCCCGCCAAAGGGGCATGGTTGGCGTCGCTGCGGTTGTTTTCCACCACGGTCATGACACGGGTCGGGGAGACGAAACGGGTGATGTCGTCGATGTGTCCGTCGGTATCGTCGCCCTCGATGCCTTCGTCAAGCCAGAGGATCGTGGTCAGGCCGAGGAAACGCTTGAGCCGGGACTCGATTTCTTCACGGGTGAGGCCCGGGTTGCGGTTGGGGTGCAGGAGGCACTGGCGGGTGGTGAGGAGCGTGCCCTTTCCGTTGACGTCGATCGACCCACCCTCAAGGACGAGGTTGTGGCGTACCACCGGCACCTGCAGCAGACGCGAGGCATGGACCGGGATATCGTCATCATCCTGGTACGGTTCGTATTTCGCACCCCAGGCATTGAAGACAAAATCGTGGGCCAGCAGCGGGTCCGGCGCTCCGGGCTTGGTGACAAAAATCGGCCCGGCATCGCGCATCCAGGAATCGTTGTAGGGGATGTGGATGATGCGCAGGTTGGCGCGGTTGAAGGATTTCCCGGCCAGCCGGGCCTCCACGCCATCGTCCGCAGCGCAGCCTTTGACCAGAAGGTTGACTTTTTGGAACCGGCAAAGGGCGGTGATCATCTGGACATAAACACCGCGTGTCTGGTCGAGGTGTTCGGGCCAGGTGTCCGGGTTGTCGGGCCAGGCCAGCCAGGTGGCGTCCTGAGGCTCCCATTCCGCAGGCATGCGGTAGCCTTGGAAGTCGAACTGATCGGATGGGATTTCGCGCCACATGGTCTGGAGAGGGTGGGTGTAGAGGGAAGGGGAACTGAGGTCAGGGTTGATCTAAGTAGCGCCGGGTGATGCCGCCATAGGCATCGATGCGGCGGTCCCGCAGGAAAGGCCAGTGCCTCCGGGTGTGGTCGACCTCGCCCAAGTCGCAGGGAACCACGATGATCTCTTCGCGGTCGGGCGAAGCCTGGTAGATCACCTCGCCAAAGGGATCGCAGACGAAGGATTGCCCCCAGAATTGGAGGTGGCCGCCCTCGGTTCCTACACGATTGACACTGGCGACGAAGACACCGTTGGCAATGGCGTGGCTGCGCTGGATGGTGTGCCAGGCATCGTGCTGGCACTTTTTCACATGCGCGTCCTCCCCGACAGCCCAGCCGATGGCGGTCGGGTAAAAAAGGATTTCCGCCCCGGCCAGGGCGGTCAGCCGGGCACCTTCGGGGTACCATTGGTCCCAACAGATGAGCACGCCGATTTTCCCGAAGCGGGTCTCAAAGGCCTTGAATCCGGTGTCGCCGGGGGTGAAGTAGAATTTCTCGTAAAAGGCCGGGTCATCGGGGATGTGCATCTTGCGGTAGATACCGAGGAGCGATCCATCGGTGTCGATGACGGCGACGGTGTTGTGGTAGAGACCGGGGGCGCGTTTTTCGAAGAGGCTGGCGATGATGACCACGCCCTTTTCCCTGGCCACGGCGGCGAAGGCCTCAGTGCTGGGCCCAGGGATGGGTTCGGCCAGATCGAAGAGGGCTTGGTCTTCCTTCTGGCAGAAATAATCGGTGCGATACAGTTCCTGGGTGCAGAGAACCTGGCCCCCCTGGTCGGCCGCCCGGCGGAGGAGATCGGCGGTCTTTTGCGTGTTGCGTTCCGGGTCACCTTCGGAGGTGGTCTGGATGAGTCCGACTCGGACAGTGCGCGCGTGTGCCATGGCCACATCCTTGAGAAAGACAAGCCGTTCGACAAGACACGAATTCCAGCCCTCTCAGGTAGGGATTTGCTTCGCTGCGGCCCCGGTATCCGCTAGTTTCCCGGGATGTCCCCGCCCGAAAACCCGCCTGTGACCCCCGATCCGGGGCAAATCCGCGCGACCCTCCAGACACTGGAGTTGCTGGGGCGCCAACGCGAGCTGTTGGACGCGCTTTCCGAGGAGGAGCGGGCGCGGTTTATCCGGGCGGCAGGCGATGTTTTTTGTCCCGATGTGGCGGCGCGCCGACGCCAGGTCAAGCAACGGGCGCGAAGGATCAAAGCGGAGAAGGCCGTGCGGGATGAAGCCACCCTCAACCAGACCGGTATACGGAAAATGCGCAGCCAGCCGGTTTTCACCACCCCGAATCCGCGCCCTCCGGCGGATAAACAACAAAGTGAGGCGTTGACTGACGATCCGGTTCAAGAGGTTCTGGAGGCCCAGAATTGCTACGTTTGCAAAAAGGATTACCGCACACTCCATCCTTTCTACGACCAACTATGTCCGGCCTGTGGGGATTTCAATTTCTTGAAACGAACCGAAACGGCCGATCTGCGCGGACGGGTGGCTTTGCTCACCGGAGGAAGGGTCAAGATCGGCTACCAAGCTGGGATCAAATTGCTGCGTTGTGGGGTCCGGTTGGTGGTGACGACCCGGTTTCCCCGCGATTCCGCCCTGCGTTACGCCGCCGAGCCCGATTTTTCCGACTGGTCGGAACGCCTGGAAATCTTCGGCCTGGACCTCCGACACACCCCGAGTGTCGAGGCCTTCTGCCATCACCTGGAATCGCGTTATGAGCGCTTGGATTTCATCATCAACAATGCCTGCCAGACCGTTCGGCGTCCGCCTGATTTCTACCGCCACATGATGGAACGGGAGACGGCGGCATGGTCGACCCTGCCGCCCGGGGTGGCCCGTTTGGTTGGGACCTACGAAGGCCTGCGGGCCTGCCACATCCTGCCCGAAGGGGAGGAAGCGGTGGCGGGGGCGGCCCCCACCACGGGTGGACCCACCGGATTGGTACATGCCGCCGCACTTTCACAGATCGGACTGCTGCCCGGGGATGAAGCGGGGAGCCATGATCTATTCCCCCAGGGGAGACTGGATCAGGATCTCCAGCAGCTGGATCTGCGCACGCGCAATTCCTGGCGGTTGATGCTGCACGAGGTTTCGGCGGTCGAGTTGCTGGAAGTCCAATTGGTCAATGCCGTGGCTCCCTTTGTCCTCAATGCCCGCCTCAAACCCCTGATGCTCCGCACACCGGGAAGGGAAAAGCACATCGTCAACGTTTCGGCGATGGAGGGACAATTCTACCGAAAATTCAAGACGACGCGCCATCCCCACACCAACATGGCCAAGGCGGCGCTGAACATGATGACCCGCACAGCGGCGGCGGATTACCAGGCCGACGGCATCCATATGAACAGTGTCGATACCGGATGGGTGACCGACGAGGATCCGGTGCACATCGCCGAACGCAAACAGCAGGAGCACAGGTTCCACCCGCCGTTGGACATCGTTGACGGCGCGGCGCGCATCACTGATCCCATCATCGACGGCTGCAACACGGGGCGGCACGTATGGGGCCAGTTCCTCAAGGATTATCATCCGACCGACTGGTAACCGGCGAACGTGTGGCTGCCGGCACTTCGACCTCCTTTAGATTTGAGGGGCATCGGGCATCTCCCGGCTATTTACGGCCATGGGTTTGCAGTTAATTCAGTATTGGGATTTACAGCGAATCTTCTACGGTTGAATTCCAGAAGAGGCTGCAAAATCATTTTTCAGCCCATGGGTGCAGTTGCTGTCATAAATACTGTCGGTGTTTTCTCGACACCTCCATTGCAGCTTTTCCGGATTATGCCGTCCACTGTCAGATTACCGTCACTCTTCTGGAAGCTTTCCTTGCATATTTGATCGCTTTTCTGTGCCTTCAACTGGGAAATAGATTGGCGCTTATAATATGAGTAGAGATTATTATTACCACCTTATAGCGACAATTATGATTGAACAAAGGGAAGAATACCTTAGTAAAGTTCTAATCAACCGAAAGAATACAACATGAAATCTAACTACATTTGTGTCCTGGTGCTCTTGATCTGCCAGACGATCGGACCCAAAGTAGTAGGGGCAACCTTCCTGAATTCGGTTCCATCGAACAAGGGGACCACTCTCAAGTCGGACGCCACCCTTGGTTACGCGTTCCGCGTGGGATCTGCCGCGGTCAATGTATTCAAGCTCGGACTATGGGACCAGGGGGCGGATGGCCTGAACGAAAGCCACCAGATCGGTATATGGAACATCTCTGGCGAATTGCTGGTTTCGACCACGGTTGCCGCCGGAAATTCGGGTGAACTGTCAGGCAATTTCCGCTATGCCACCCTTTTGGAGTCCATCCAGTTGGATGCGGAAACGGTCTATATCATTGCCGCCCGCTACTACAATATTGACAATTCCGACGCCTACATCACAGGGACGTATTCGCTCGGCTCCGGATTAGGATGGGATGTTTCGAAGGACCGTTACAGCATTGATTACGCGGGATTTGTTTATCCGGTGTTTTCCGATGGTGGAGCGGCCAACATCGGGCCGAATCTACAATATGATCTTGTTCCGCAGAGCGTCCCCGAACCCGACACCAGCATATTGCTGGTCAGCGGCGGCGCTTTACTTGCCTTCCTACGCCATCAAGACCGCGGCGTTTCACAAGAAGTGCTCGGCCGGAAAAAGACCCCGCAGAATGGGGAGCCGCAGTGAGAATCCGGGAAACAGGGGATGTCACAGTTGGAGGACAAAGATTCAAAGGGCGGGTGCTCTGGATTGAGCCGCCCATGGATCGGGCGGCCCTGGAATCGAGGCCAGAACCGGCTCCCCGCCCGCTCCGGCCCAGGACTGAAGAGCTGAAGAAGTACCAAGTTTGGAAGAATGAGAATTCCAGCGGGCCTTTCAGTTTGAGAGACATCCGCTGCTACTATGCCATGGGCACTTTGGATGGAGCCGACTGGGTACGGATGGACGGGGGTGATTGGAGATCCATTTCCGAACTCTTGAGCGACTTGGATACGAGTCCGCTACCCCACACCCCGATCCCGGTCAAAGCAGTGGAGGTGGCGGATGACAGGGTCGATGAGAATGTGGGCGACTACTACTATCCTCCCTTCAGCGGTTGCCATGGGCCTCTGGCCGGTGCGATCGTCTGTGCCCTGCTCACCGGAGTGGGAGTCCTACTCACGGATGTCTCGATCACCCTGGTCACATGCGTTCTATTGGCTTCTCTGCTGTTTGCCATCCGTCATTATATCTTGAGCGGTCAGTGGGCGGCCTTCATTTTTCCTGTGCTGGCGCTGTGGGTCATGGTGATCCACGGCTGGGAATTTGACAAAAACAGCGAACTACGCGTTCGAACGGGCTCCGTATCCCAAGTCAGGGAGTCCTTGGTCCCGGATCAACTGCCGAAGACACCACAGCCCGAGCGGGCGTTGGATGTTTTTCCTGGAAAAGCGGTGGACACAGTCCCGCAATTATTGGTGGAAAAAGAGGTTGAACCGGTGGTTTGGGTTGATTATCAGCCAGCACCTTGATGAATCAAGGCAGGGGATGCGTTGCTGAAATGTTCAGCGAACGGATTGCGCCCGAAGCGATCTTTCATTTGTAGATCACCCCTCCCTGAGTGGACGGAGGCTCTTATTTGGCCTGTGTCGCCGCCAGCTTTTTGTCCAAGTCTTTCAGCCGGTAGGCCACGATGAACGGCTGGAATTCCGGTTGGTCTTCCTTGAGCTTGAGAAGCTTTTCCTTTGCCGCTTGGTAGAGTTCACGGGCCTTGTCGTTTTCGCCCTGGATTTTCAGGACGTCAGCTTCTTTGATGATGCCGTAAATATCGGCGTAATTCTGCCGGGTGACGATCTCGGAGGATCGGTCCGTCGGTTTGGGGGGGGGCGGCAAGGCGACCACTTTGGCCGGAGGTTCGTCGGCGGTAACGGTTGGGAGGGATTCGCCCGCTTCTTGTGGTGCGAGCGCGGGCGCGGGCGCATTTGCCGGGACGGTAGCGGTGGGCTGAGTGATGCGGACAGGGGCCGGGCGTTGGGTTTCGACCGTGAGGGGATTGGGCTCGGCTTCGGGTCGGACTTCCGGTTGGGGTTGTGACCGGGGCAGGGGATTGAGGGGGACCACGATGGGTTTATCCCCAGGATTGGCCGGAGACGATTCGGAAAGGGCCGTTGGGGTGGTGGGGTCGGGACTGGCCGTTGGAAGGGGCTGGTCATCGGGGGTTGTTTCCACCAAAGGCTTGGAGAGTCGGACCACCGGAGTGGGTTGGGGATTGGCGTTGTCTTCCATCAGCGGGGCCACCAAGGGCCCCGTGGTGGTCACGCGGGGTTCAGGTCCGGCTTTGGCCGGACGGCTGGCTTGTGCCAGGGCTTTTTCGCGACTGCGTGTGCGGGCTTCCTCGTAAACCTTCATCTGGATTCCGGAAGGCGGGGAAAAACTGAGGTGGCGGGCCGCGGGAACAAAGACGCCACCCTTCTTTTCCAGAAAAGCGGGATACGTTTTCCCCTTCTCCAGAAGCGGTGGTGTTTCCGCGGCATTGCCGGCGCGGGCGGAAAGGACATAGGCGATCACCACCGTGCCGCCCTGAACGACGCCGGAATCGGAACGGATGACATCGATCACCCGTGCGGTGGCCCGGACACGGATGCCGTTGCCATTGCGCTTGCCCAGATCGGCATCAGTGGCCACCTCGGAGATTTCGATCTGGAGGAACTCAGGTGCGGTGTTCTGGAAAAAACGGTAGCCGCTTTGGTACTCGCGGGTGGATTGTGCGCTTTGGGTGGGTTTGTCGGCCTGTTCCGTCTGGGCGGACAGGGAGGCGATGCAAACCAGGCTGCCCATGATAAGGAACAGACCGCAAGCGATGGTGGAAAAACCGCGCATGAGGAAAACCTAAGTCGCTCCGGGAGGCGTTGCGAGCGAAAAGGATGATAACGTGAAGCCGGTTGAGTGGGAGGGCAACCGGCATGGAAGATGGGGGATTGGAGGCGAAGTGGTCAGACGGCGGTTCGCAAGTCGTGGGTCCAACGTTCCGAAGGCGGGAGATTCTTGCGCGGACGGGCCTTGTCTCCGATCCGGTCGGGACGTGGAATCCAGCGTTCCCGCACGCGCTGTGAGGCTTCGTCGGCATTCTGCGGACGCGAATCGTATTGCTTGCCGTTCGGACGCCAACTGTGCCACTCGACGGAGTTGGTGATGCGGCCGCTACGCCTGTCAATCCAGTCGAGAATAAGCGGGGATTGGGCGGGTATATGGGGATGAAGGGAAGGAACCCGGTAGTGGGCCCGGAAAGTCAGCCCGGCCAGGGCCCACCGCCCGCAGGCCCGGAAGGGAACCTCTACGCCCTGGACAAGCAGCCATGACCTTGAGGCGTCGGCACGGGTGGTTCGGAATTCCAGGCGTTCGTTGCTGGAGTCGATGGCCCGCACAGTGGTGGCTCCGGCTGGTTGCTCGCCGAGCAGGGGCCAGGATTCCAGCGCGTGGGTCACGGTGAGTTTTCCCTGGGGGCCGGAGAGGGTGCCGAGCAACGGGAAGCGCCATGCCCAGAAATCCTTGAGCCAGGCCGGGTCGAATGCGATGCCGTGCCTGCGCAGGTCGGCGGCGACGGAACCAAGGTCCGCCCAGAGCAAGGTGGGAAGGAAAAAACGATCATGGAGGGTCTCAGCCCAAGGGTGGAGAGAGGCATGATAGGGATGGCGGGCTATGCGGGCCAGGATGGCGCGGAAAAGCAGGGCGATGGTGCCGAGCGCGGCGGCATCGGCGGTGGATTCCACCGCACGGAATTCCACGATGCCCATGGTTCCCGTGGGCGAGGCCGGGTTCCAGAGTTTGTCGATGCTGATTTCCGCTCGATGTGTATTGCCACTGCGATCAGCAAGGAGGTCGCGGAAAAGGAGGGCAAAGAGGAAGGGGTCGGGTTCGACTTTGCCCGAGCCAGCCAGGGCCAATTCGAGTTCGTGCAGCACTCCGGTCCCGGTTTCATCAACGCGGGGAGCCTGGGAATTCGGCCCGACGAACATGCCACTGAAGGCGTAGGCCAGGGAGGGGTGGTTCTGGAAATAGCGGAGGACGCCTGGGAGGAAATTGCGCCGTTCGAGGAACGGGCTGCGACGGGCCACCGGTCCGCCGAAACAAAGATGGGCCCCACCGCCGGTGCCCTGGGTGAATCCGTTGAAGTGGTATTTGACAGTGCGCAGCCCGGCATCCGCCGCAGCGAGATCCAATCTTTGGAGATGGGATTGAAACGTGCTCCAATCCGAGGCGGGCGGCAGGTTGACTTCGATGACGCCGGGATCGGAAGCGAAAGTGAAACGCAACAAACCGCGGGCATCGGGAGGAAAATAACCGCTGATGACCAATGGGGAAAAATCCCCTTTCTCCGCCAGGTCGTGAAGGATGCCGAGCAATTCGAAGTATGCGGCGGCGGGAAGAGGCGGGATGAAAATCTCCAGTCCGCCATCCTTGAGTTCCACGGTCATGGCTCGTTTGAGACAGGCTTCGGGTAAAGATAGCAGGGGCAAACGAAGCCCGATCGAGCTGTCGCCGGGGATCAGCGTGACCGAGGCCCCGGGGGGCATTTTCCAGCGATCGGAGACCCAGCCCCCGGCACCGTGGTCAAGCGGCAGCACCCAACCCTTGGGCGCAGCGGTGGGAGCCAATCCCTCTTCGTGCGCTGGACGGAGGAACCGGGACAAACGAAGGGTGCGGGCAATGGATACCGCCAGGTCGGGCAGCCGGGCCGCGCTTTCGTGCGGCGCACGGTCGTCCAGCAGGAGGCGGTCCGTGGCGGGCCAGATCGGACGACCCGGACGGTGGGTCAGCGAAACCGTCCAACGTGGGAGAGGTTCGTTAGGATATTGTTTGCCGTAGGCATGGGTGACCAGGGCTCCTGGATGGAAACGACGAAGGTAGGCGGCGCAGAAGCGGCGGGCGTAACCCAGCTTGGTCGGACCAAGGGCGGAAGTGGACCATTCTTCCCCGGCAGGGTCGAGAGCGATGTAAGTCGGCTCACCGCCCATGGTCAGGCGCAAGCCGGAAGACCGGAGCGTGGATTCAACCTGGTTGGCACACGCCCGCCGGGGGTCGGATCTTCCGTGGACGGAGAGTCGGGCGGGCATGGGTTCAGCGCAGCAGTTCAGGTGCCAAATCTGGTGTGGCTGGAATCAGCTTCCACCGATGGCGACGCCCCCGGGCAACAATTCCTTGAGGAGGTCATCGGTGCCGATGTGGCGGAGGTAGGATTTGAGGGCATAAACGTCGGTCATGCCGGAGACATAATCGCATACCGCCCGGGAGAGTCCCTCTTTTTTGATCCGCAGGGCACTCTTGGGTCCGATGAGGTGGGGGTGTTTGTGGTAGAACTCGAAAAGCGCCTGCAGGACCTGGCAGGCCCGTTGGTTGATGCGGCTGACGTCGGGGTGGTAATAAAAGGCGCGGAGGAGGAAATCCCGGATGTTTTGCACTTCGGCACGGATGCGGATGCTGAAGCCGATCAGGCGGCGGGGCTGGAGACGCACGGCATCGGCGTCGGTGACCCCGCTGGCTTTGATGTTGTCCGAGGATTGCTGGCAGAGGTCCTCGACAAGGTGGTCGACGAGGCAGCGGATGAGGTAGCGACGCTTGCGTTCGGGGTCGAGTCGGGAGTAACGCGACAACACTTGGTCGTCGAGTTGTTTCCACAGGGGCAACTGGCCCAGATCCTCGACCGGAACCAGGCCGCTTTCCAGGGCATCATCGAGGTCGCTGCAGCAGTAGGCGATTTCATCGGCGGCGTCGGCCACCTGGGCCTCGAGACTGGGTTGATTGCCGACCCCCATGCTGTGGACCGTGTGCTTGCACAAACCCTCGCGGGTTTCCCAGGACAAGTTGAGGCCGTTGAACTCGGGGTATTTCATTTCCAGATCTTCCACCACGCGCAGGCTTTGGCGGTTGTGTTCGAATCCGCCGTGATCTTTCATCAGTTCGTTGAGGGTGTGCTCACCGGGATGACCGAACGGAGGATGGCCGAGGTCGTGGGCCAAAGCCACGGATTCGGCCAGGTCTTCATTGAGCGAAAGCGTGCGGGCAACTGTGCGGCTGATCGCCGCCACTTCCATGGTGTGGGTCAGACGGGTACGGAAATGGTCGCCGGTGCCGTTGAGAACGACCTGGGTTTTGTATTCGAGCCGGCGGAAGGCATTGCTGTGGACAATGCGATCGCGGTCGCGCTGGAACTCGGAACGGAAGATGTGGACGGGTTCGGGGTGGAGACGACCCCGGCTGGTTGGGCTGGATTGGGCGTAGGGTGCGAGGAGGGCGGCTTCTTTGATTTCCCACTGTAGACGGGCCTGGAGCGACATGATGCAGAATGTTGACGGTGCGACGCTGGGTTGTCCATACCCGTTGGTTGAATGATTGCGCTTGTCTACCGGCCGGGGGCCAGCAAGGTCGGGGGATGCTGGCGGTGTGGATCCATGAACCGACGCCATTTCTTTGGCAGTGGAATGAGCATTGGGGTATCCGTTATTACGGGTTGGCCTACGTGCTGGGATTCCTGATTCTCTACGCGGGACTCCGCGTGTTTTACCGCTGGGGCTGGACCCCGCTCAAGCCGGCCGACCGGGGGGATTTCCTCACTTGGATCATCCTCGGCACCCTGGCCGGTGGTCGGTTGGGCTATTGCCTGCTTTATGATCTCCCGCGCACGCTTTCGGATCCAATCGGGGTGGTGGCGTTCTGGCGGGAAGGGGGGATCAGTGGGATGGCCAGCCATGGGGCTTTCGTCGGCATCATACTGGCCATTTTTCTTTTTGCCCGCAGCCGGGGGATTCCGTTTTGGTGCCTGGCCGATGATGCCGCAACCCTGGCCCCGGCCGGACTGGGGCTGGGACGGGTGGCCAATTTTCTCAACGGGGAACTCTGGGGGCGGACAACCGAAGTGCCCTGGGCGGTGGTCTTCCAGGCCACCGGCGGGGGCCCCGAACCGCGCCACGCCTCCCAGCTGTATGAAGCGGCCGGTGAAGGATTATTTCTTTTTGTGTTGTTATGCTGGTTCCGGAGCCGCCACCCCCGCCCCGGACGGGCGGCGTTGCTGTTTTTCTCCGGCTATGCGGTGGTCCGTATTGTCTGTGAGCATTTCCGCGAGCCTGATGTCCAGATAGGTTACCTGGCCCTCGGACTGACCCAGGGCCAATGGCTTTCAGTGGGGTTCCTGCTGGCTTCGGTGGTCTTCTGGAGACTTTTGCCCAGGGAAAAGAAAAAGACCCAGGGGGTGTAAGCAGGAGCCGGGCACGCCGCTTCGACGCGGCGGAAAATGTCAGAGTGTTCTTAACCGGGCGGTGGTGGGGACGCGACCGGTCTTGGCGGTTCTGCTGACGTTGAGCTTGAGGATGACCTCGCCAACGGTCAGGACATCGCCGTCTCGCATGAGGCCCTGGGTCACGGGCTGGGCATTGATGGTGATGCCATTCTTGGAGCCGAGATCCCGGACCAGGACGGAATCGTTGTTGAGGATGAGGATGGCATGTTTGCGGGAAACCGAGGTGTCACTCAGCACGAGTTCGTTGTCGGTGTGGCGGCCCATGCGCACCTGGCGGGTCTGGATGACAAAGTTGAAGGGGGAGATTTCCCGGCTTTGCACATCGAGTGACATGATGAACAGCATGCCACTGTCGTCCAGATTGCGGGTGACGGAGAATGATTTCCCTTCCTGGCGGAGACGATCGAGTTCACCGCTTCCCTGCAGTTGGATGAAGCGGAGCAGGAGTTCCTGGGCGGAGGAACTCATGGTCATATGGGTGGGAGTTTTACCGTCGAGCCATTGATAGGACGGACTGTGGGCGGCCAGAACTTCCCAAACGGCCAGTTCTCCGGTGAGGTTGCCGATTTCGGCATGAGCCACAATGCCGGTCATGAGATAGATGCGGGCTTTGTCCGTAGCAAGATGGACCTCGAACATGCCTGTTCGTCCGGTTTGCGCGTGGTGCTGCAACATTTCAGTCAAGGCGAAAGCCGGCGCGCCTTGCGGAGAATTGTTATGCCCTGGTTGCATCATGTTCGCCCTGTCGAAGCCAAACCCATGAGGGTGGAGGTGCCCCATCACGGATCACTTTGGATCGTAATCCCTCTTGCTTTCTTGATTGTGGACTTTTTTCGCTTTGGAAACAATCAAAAACACGCTCCGGGTGGCGATTGCAGATTCATACACGACTTGGGCAACCGTCATTGGGCTGTATGATTGCGAAGTTTTTTTGCAAAGGTTGGAACGATGTTGGTTCTTCGGCCCCTGTCTAATGAATCGGGGCCAGTCGTTGCGATCGCGCGCGCTTACCGGATACACCTGTGACTCCGGGCCACGATGGCAGATGAAAAACCGGTTGGCATCGCTGCCGGGCAGGCTAGCCTGACCGGATGTCAATCGCGACACGCAGCGGGGATGAGGGGACAACTGGGTTGATGTTCAACCGCAGAGTGTCCAAGGCCGATCCCCGGGTGGAGGCCTATGGCAGCGTGGACGAACTCAATGCCAGCCTTGGGGTGGTCCGTGCATCAGCCGTTCTGCCGGAAACTGCGGAATGCCTACTCGGCATCCAAAAGAACCTGGTGGCTCTGATGGGAGAATTGGCGGTGGCCCCTGAGGACATGGCACGTTACCGTTCCTCGGCCTACCCCAAAGTTGAACCGCTGATGCTGGAGCAAGTGGACCGTGCCGTGGAGCTGATCGAAGCGCGCTCGGTCAAGTTCGAGGGCTGGGCGACGCCCGGGGCGACACTGCCCGCGGCCCACCTGGATGTGGCCCGCACGGTCTGCCGTCGTGCCGAACGCGCGGTGGTGCGATTGGGCGAACAAGGCGGGATGGAAGTCAGTCCTTTGATCGTGCGCTATCTCAACCGCTTGGCCGACCTCCTTTGGCTGATGGCCCGGCTTGAGGAATCGCGGCACTAAAGACTTTTTCAAAATCTCGTTTCAGAGGATTTCCGCCGAATCCAGTCGCCGGCGTGCCCCTGAATCCGTTTCCAGCAGCAGAGCTCCATCGCCATCAATGTCGAGCAGCACACCGTGGATGACTTCACCACCGGTGGCAATGCGAACGGGCTTTCCAATGCTGGTGCAGTGGGTTTTCCATTCGGCCAGCACCTCCGGCCAGGGACGATCGATGACGAGGGCGAGTTCGCGCAGGATGGCGGCCGCGATGGGTTCCATCTCCCACGTCCTTCCGGTGAGCTGGGCGAGTGAACGGGCGGAGGCGCGCAATTCCAAGGGGAAGCCGGTATCTGTCTGGTTGAGGTTACAGCCGATTCCGATCACCACGCAGGCGGCACGGTTGTCACTGCAAACACTTTCGGCAAGGATGCCACACACCTTGCAACGCTCCCACAGGATATCATTGGGCCATTTGATGTGATAGGGAAGCGCGGTTTCCCGCGTGAGAGCCCGGTGCGCCGCCAGACCGGCGTGGAGGGTCAGTCGGCCCGCCTCGCGCATGGGGCTTTCCGGACGGAGGACGATGGAAAAGGTCAGGCTGTCGCCCGGTCGCGAAGACCAGGCGCGGCCCATGCGGCCACGGCCCCGGGTTTGAGAAAGGGCCAGGATCACCGTACCGTGTGGAGCGCCCGTGCGGGCCCGCTCAAGGGCTTCGTCGTTGGTGGAACCGGTTTCCTGCAAAATTTCCAGGTTCCGGCCGAAGGAGTGTCCATTGAGGAGCCCGGCCAGGCGTTCCCGGACGGTGTCCGCATTCATGGGGGATTGAGGACTTTGCCAACCGGCTGGTCACTGGCGCAGCGCAGACCGAGGTAGGCTTGGCGGACCTCGGGGTTCTGGGGCACACGGATGGAGTTGGGGACAAGGGCGGAAGTGCCGAAGTTTCCTCCGCGAACGTAAGCCATGCCGGCTTTCGTGTTGTTGGAAATTTCCGGGGTGGTTTCAACCCATTCGCTGACATTGCCGGCCATGTAGCGCACGCCGAACGGACTCACATCGCGGATGTCCTTCTTGAATTCGTTGACCCGGCTGGGGCCACGGAATCCGTCCACACCGGCGGGGCTGATTTGTTTGGCCTTGTTGCCGTTCATGTCCACTCCGGTATTGGTGAACTTCTGTTCCACCTCCTCGCCCCAGGGAAAACGGAAGTTGCCGTTGCCGGATGAGGCCCGGACCCACTCGGCCTCGGTGGGCAGGCGTTTGCCGGACCACTTGGCAAAGGCGTAGGCATCGGCGTAGTCGATGTTGAAGACGGGGTGGTTGCGCGTCAGGCGCTCGCCGACACGTTCGTAGAAGGTGCGGTTTTTGATGGATTTGAGGATGCCCCTCCAGTCGTCGGGCTCGAAGGTTTCCTTGGTGACGGTCCAACCAGGGGGGAGGAGCCCCCGGATGTCCTGGCCCTTGGTGGCCAGGACGAACTTTTCATACTGGCCAAGGGTGACCTCGAACTCATCGATATAGAATTCCTTCACTTCAATCGTGCGGCCACCGGCCCCGGTGATGGAACCTGCGGGGATGCGGAGTTGGCCCTGGAAATCAATGGCGGGTTCTTCGAGGACGACGCCGAAGAGGACACGCCAGATGATGAAGAGGGTCAGGCAGGTGAGACCGGCCGAGAAGCCGTAGAGTGCGTAAGTTGATGTTTTACGTGCCTTCTGCACCTCGGCCTGGGCTTTGATGGTTTCCTGGCGCTGGGGAACAAACTTCTCCGGAGCCAGGGCGAGGTCGATGGACTGGGATTGGGCCAGTGCGGCAGTGAGATTGGCCTCTCCATTCTGCAACTGGGCCAGCAACGTGCGGAGCGCGGATTCCTCGGGTTCGTCGGGAGGCATGAAGGGCGCGAGGGCCCGGGCGAGGGCGGCCAAATCATCCGCTTCGGATGGCATGGGATTGCCGGGCGGCAGGGCGGTGTTGACCATCTTGATCACGCCTTCGCCGGACAGTGTGATGTGGGCCGAAGCGATCAGGGGGTGGGCGATGCGGTTCTTGTGCAGGTGGCCCAGGGTGACGCAGGCGGTGTGCAGCACGCGGGCCATCAGACGGGTGTCAAAGGTGAAATCTTGGAGGCTGAGCTGGAAAAGGGTGGGGGAGTTGACCGGTTCCTGGGTCAGGAAGAAGCGGCCCTGGTGTTCGCCTTCCTCATAGATCGAATAGATGTTGGGATGGATGTTGCCGGCCTGGGCGCGGCCGAGCTGGCGGAAAAGGGCCCGTTCCTCCGCGGAGGCGTTGGTGGACTGCAGATTCAGGAAGACTTCGCGGCGGATAGCGGGTTGGTAGGCAGCGTAGGAACGGGCCAGGTGGGCCTGGCCACGGAAGGCCTGCAATTGGTAGGCACCGACCGACTGGCCGCGCAGATCCTCGAAGAGGGAGCCGGTCAGTTTCAGGATGGCGGCGGCGTCCTCGAAGCCCTGGATGGCGGGCAGGGGATAGAAAGGCGGGAGGATGGAGGCCAATTCGTGCTGGCTGACAATGGCCACAGCCAGGTTTTTGTAACTCATCGAGAGACTGAGCAGGACTTCGCCGCAATGGCTGCCGTCCCAGATCAAGTCGGTGAAAAGCAGCGTGTTAGCCTCGTTGTCCAAACCCGCGGCCAATTCGTAGAGCTGGTTCAGGTCCCTGGCCTCCCAGGTCTGGAAGGGGTATCCGCCCGAGGCCAGCAATTCACGCAGGTAGTCGCTGATTCGGCTGTCGGGATAAGCCAGCAGGATCTGACACGGGGGGGCACTGGCAGGATTCATGATGCGCGGCGTCCGCAGACAGGCTATCTAATACGCCGGAGGACGGTGGCACAAGCAATAACCTGCCCATCTCGCACACCGGTGAAGGGTTTGTCTCAAAAAACCGGCACGGCCTCGAGCAGGCGGCGGGTGTATTCGTGGGCGGGCTGGCGCAGGACCACGGAGGTTTCCCCCGCCTCGACGATCCGGCCCTGGTTCATGACGAGGACACGGTCGCAGAAATGTTCAACCACCGCCAGGTCGTGGGAGATAAAGAGGTAGGTCAGCTTGAGGCGTTCCTGGAGGTCTTGCAGGAGATTCACGATCTGGGCTTGGACCGAGACGTCGAGGGCACTGACGGGCTCGTCACAGATGAGCAGTTCGGGTTCGACGGCGAGGGCCCGGGCAATGCCGATGCGCTGGCGTTGTCCGCCGCTGAATTCGTGCGGATAGCGGTCGAGGTGGGCGGATTCCAATCCGACCAGTCCGAGGAGTTCGACGGAGCGGTCCCGGCGTCCGGCAGGACGGAGTTTGGGAAAATGGATTTCCAGGGGTTCGGCCAGGATGGCGGCCACGGTCATGCGTGGATTGAGGGAATTATAAGGATCTTGGAAGATCATCTGGATTTTCTTCCGGAAAGGCATGAAGGCCTGGCGGTCCAGGCCATGGATGGGCTTTCCCAGAAAATGGATGCTGCCCCGGGTCGGCTCGACCAGCCGGATGATGGCTTTGCCGGTGGTGGACTTGCCGCTGCCACTCTCGCCGACGAGTCCCACGGCCGAACCGGCCGGGATGTCGAACGATACGCCGTCAACCGCCTTGATCTGCCCGGTCACACGCTGGAGGATGCCGCTGCGCACAGGGAAATGTACTTCAAGGTTGTCGACGGAAAGAAGCGGAGTGCTGGTGCTCATGGCGGATCAGAGGGAAAGTTTGGCGTGGTCGATGGTGGTGAGGCGGTGGCGCTTCTGACCGGGTTTGGGTATGCAGTCGATCAGGGCCCGGGTGTAGGGATGCCGGGGATTGCGCAGCACTTCCTCGGTCGGGCCTTCCTCCACGATCTTGCCGCGGAACATGACGAGCACGCGGTCGGCGAAGCCATGGACGATGCCGAAGTTGTGGGTGATCATGAAAATGGACATGCCCAGTTGCTGCTTCAAAGAACGGAGGAGGTCGATGATTTGTTTCTGGATGGTGACGTCCAGGGCGGTGGTCGGCTCATCGGCCACCAGGAGATCGGGGTGGCAGGCCAGGGCCATGGCGATCATGACCCGCTGTTGCATGCCTCCCGACAACTGGTGGGGAAAGTCAAACATCCGCTTCCCGGCATCGCGGATGCCCACAAGGTCGAGGACGCGGACAATTTCGGCATCGCGGTCCTTGATCTCGGGGCGGTGGAGGGCGATGGCTTCGCCGATCTGCGAGCGCACGCTGAAGACCGGATTGAGCGAGGTGGAGGGTTCTTGGAAGATGTAGGCGATCCGACCACCCCGGTACGCGCGTAAGTCGGCGGTTGAAAGGGCGGCGAGGTCTTTTCCGTCAAAACGGATTGAACCCGTGACCCGGCAGGCGGGTGGGGGGGGCAGAAGTTTGGTGAGGGAAAGGGCGGTGACACTCTTGCCGCTGCCGCTTTCGCCGACCACGGCCACGGTTTCACCCCTGCCGATGGTGAACGATATCCCGTCCACGGCCCGCTGGTTGCTTCCAGCGCCGGCGAATTCAATGGTGAGCTGGCGTACGTCGATCAGGGGTTCCGTGCTCATGCTCGCCCTCCCAGGCGGAATTTCGGGTCGATGATGTCGCGGAGTTCATCCCCGAGGAGATTGAAGGCCAGGACGACGATGAAGATGGCGGCCCCGGGGGCGAGGAGCCAGACAAATTGCAGCATCAGGACCTTGATTTCCTGCGCCTGTGAAAGCATGAGGCCCCAGGATGCGGAGGGTTCGGCGATGCCCAGGCCGAGGAAGCTGAGGGCGGCCTCGCCGAGGATGTAGGCGGGGATGCTGAGGGTGGCGCTGATGATGAGGTAGCTGGCGAGGTTGGGGAGAATATGGCGGGTGAGGATGGCGATACGGGACTGGCCCATGGCCTCGGCGGCCAGAACATAGGGGCGCTGGCGCAGGGAAAGGGTCAGTCCGCGGATCACCCTGGCGGTGCCGGTCCAACCGATGAAGCTGAGGATGACCACAATGAGCACGAAGATCTCGTCGGAGTCGAAGTGCTGGGCCAGGGCGGAGCGGAGGGCGATGAGGAGGTAGAGGCCGGGGATGGACATGAGGATCTCGACCACGCGCATGGCGACGTTGTCGAAGGTGCCGCCGAGGTAGCCGGCGAGGCCGCCGACCAGGAAACCCAGCGTCATGGTGACGGTGACGCCGATCAGGCCGAGGGTGAGGGAGACGCGGGAGCCATACAGGAGGCGGGTCCAGACATCCCGTCCGGTGGAGTCGCTGCCAAGGAGGTAGATCCGGTGGGGTGCGTCGACCAGGAACAAGTGGCGGTCGGATGGTATCATTCCAAACAGTTGATAGGGAGTCCCCCGGGCGAACCAGCGGATGGGGGTGGTTTTGCCGGGTTCCGGGACATAACGGGCCACGGTGGGGTCCTCGTTGCGCATGAGTTGCAAATGCAGACCGCCGTTCTTCCAAACGTACGAGGATGGGGGGTGGAAGGTGTGGCCGAGACTCTGGTCCTGCGGCCGGTAGGGCGAGAGCGCCGGAGCCAGGAGCATGAGCCCGTAGAACAAGGCCAGGACAGCGGACACCGCGGCCCCGACCGGCCTCCGGAGAAGCGCGGGCAGGATACGACGGAGGACGGGAAATCCACTCCAAAGCGCGAAGCCGGCCGCGAGGACGAGCGCGGCCGTGCCGGTGGTTTTGAGGGTTTTCCAAAAACCGGGGTCCGACCAGGGAAGAAACGACAGTGCGGCGGATAGGCCGAACACGGCGACGATCCCCAGTGCGAAGGCGGCGGTCGGGCGGCGGTTGGAAACAACCGTCCGGCCTTCAAGGCGGATGCGGGGGTCGGAGAGACCGAGGAGGACATCGGCCAGCAGGTTGCCGACAATGAGCATCGATGCCCCGATGACAACCGAGGCCAGCACGAGAAACTGGTCTTGTCGGATGAACGCCTGATAGGTCAACTGGCCCAGGCCGGGGTAGTTGAAAATGTTTTCCACCATGAGGGCCCCGCTGAGGAGGCCGGAGAAGGCGAATCCCAGCGAGGTGATGAAGGGATTGATGGCGTTGCGCAGGACGTGCTTGAACATGATCACGTTCTCCGACAGGCCCTTGGCCCGGGCGGTGGTGACAAAATCGGCGACAATGGAATCGAGGAAATTGGCGCGCATGATGCGGAGCGATCCGGCCACCCCGCCCAGGCCGAGCACGAGGGTGGGAAGGGTCATGTGCCAGAGGTAGTCCGCCGCGCGTGCGGGGGGCGGAAGGAACTCCGAGGTGATCGAAGTAAGTCCGCCGACGGGAAAGAGTCCGGTGGAGGCGGCGAAGAAAAGCGCCAGCAGGGCCAGGAAGAATTCCGGCAGCGAGATGGCGGAATAGGAAAGGATGGCCGTGACACGGTCGAACAGGCTGTCTTTGCGCACGGCGGCCAGCACGCCAAGGGGCAGGGCGATGATCCAGGACAGGGCCAAGGCGGCCAAAGCCAGGGTCACTGTGGCCGGGATGCGCTGGGCGATGAGTTCGCCCACGGGTACCTTGTAGGTCCACGAATAGCCCAGATCGCCCCGGAGTATGCGCGTGAGCCAGTGGCCGTACTGCTCGATCCAGGGACGGTCGAGACCGTATTGCTTTTCCAACAACTTGATCGTGTCGGCGGAAATGTCCCGCTGACCGCGGGCGGTGTCGAGGAAATCCCCCGGGGCCAGGGTCATGAGGGCGAAGACCAGGAAGCTGATGACGAGCACGATCGGCACCATCAGGAAGAGGCGCCGGATGATGTAGGCAGTCATGGCGGCGAATCCTCCCAGATTTCGTCGATCTTGACCACCAGCCGGCCGCGTGTGTCCTGGAGGGTGTTCTTCCAACGGGTCTTGAGTCCGACGAAGGCATTGGGCGTGACCAGGAAGATGAGCGGACGTTCCATGGCAATGAGCGTCTGCATCTCGTCGATGAGTCGCTTGCGGGCAAGGGGATCGAAGGTTTTCTCCTGTTCCTCGATGATGGCGTCGACCCGGGCCTCCCATTCCGTAGCGGGAGAGTTTTGTTGGGGATGCCAGAGGTGCAGCCTTCCGGAGGAGAGGTAAAGGGCCTTGCCGCCGGAGGGATCGCCGCCGCCGGTGAAGCCCATGATTCCGGCTTCGTAGTCGAAGGTTTGGCCGGTGCGGGCGATGAGGGTGCCGAAATCGATGTAGGACAATTTGACCTGGATCCCCAGGGCACGCATATCCTGGGTGAAGCTGGTCAGGATCTGCGGCGTGGTCAGGCCGCCCTGGGGGGCGAGGATCTCGAAGTCCACCGGATGGCCTTCGGCATCCTCCAGCAGGCCGCCGGGACGGGTGCGGAACCCGGCCTCGGCCAGGAGGGCGCGGGCGCGGTCGGGATCGTAGTCAAAATGCGGCACACCCGGATGGTGCCACTTGATGTTGCCCTCGCTGATGATGCTGTGGAGCTTGGAGGCGCGGCCGAAGAAAACGCCGTCGATCAGGCCCTGGCGGTTGAAGCCGAAGGAAACAGCCTGGCGGAAACGGCGATCCTGGAACCAGCGCAGTTTGTAGGGTTCGACGTGGGGTTTGCCTTTCGGGTCCTTGCCGGGGTGAAGGTTGAACCAGATGAAGCTGATGCTGGTGGAAGGGCCTCGGTCGTAGATGCGGTAGCCATGCAGGGCTTCGCCACGCCGGACCCACTCGGTGTCAGGGGCGGGGATGGGCGAGAAATCGGTCTGGCCGGTGGCAAAGTGGACGAGTTCCGCGTTCTGGTCCTTGACGAATTTGACCACGTAAAGGTCGATGTAAGGCAGGCGCTGACCGTTGCGATCGGCCCGCCAGTAATGCGGGTTGGGTTCGAGCAACAGACGGTCGCCCGGCTGGTAGGAAAAAACCCGGAAAGGCCCGCTGGCGATGAGCTTTTCCGGCGATTTGATTCCGGTTTCGATCGTCCAGGTTTTCTGAAGGTTGCCCTCCGCGGCGGCCTTGCCAAGTGCGTGCTCGGGGAGGATGGCGACGGAGGCCAGGTCATTGAGCAGGGGAGAGTAGAGGCCGGGAGTCGTGAAGCGGACCTGGAGCGGGCCGGTTTTTTCAAACATCAGGGGCTTGCCCGCGATGGTGAATTGGCTGGCGTAACGGTTCGGGCTGCGGGGGTCGAAGATGCAGCGGAAGGTGAAAAGGACGTCGTCTGCGGTGAGGGGCTCGCCGTCGCTCCATTTCAGGCCCTCGCGCAGGTTGACTTCGAGTTGTTTTTTGTCTGGGGAGAACTTCCAGGACAGGGCCAGGCCGGGGACGATGTCCTGGGTGACCGGGTCGATTTTGAAAAGCGAGTCCAGGAAGAGGTCGGCGATTTCCCCGGAATCGGCATCCTCGATGACCAAGGGGTTGAAGCTCTGGGGTTCACCGCTGTTGGTGGTGACAAATAGGCCGCCGGGTTTGCCCGGAGGCTGCGTCATGACGTCGACCCCGGCGGGGAGGGGATGGCGGGGACGCTCGAGTTTGCGGGCCGGAGCGCAAGACGAGAGGAGGGCCAGGGAGACGGCGAGGGTCCAAAGCGGCAGGAGGGCAGGAACGACGGAGGGGGATGCCACCCTGGCAGCACGGAAGAAAGGGAAGCTGGCCACGGATCGTTTTTTTAAAGGGCTGGAAAGGCCAAGGCAAGGCGATCCGGGGAGCGGGATCAGGCTTCGAAAGAAGTTCCACAGCCGCAGGTCTGTTTGGCCCGGGGATTGCGGATGCGGAATCCGGCGTTGGTCAGACCATCTTCATAGTCAATCTCGGAACCTTCGACATAAGAGCTGCATGCGGGATCAAGGAAGAGTGAAGCCCCATTGAGGGTGAAAGTAAGGTCGTTTTCCAGGGCGGGGCCGATGGCGAGAACGTATTGCCTGCCCGAGCAGCCCCCATCATCCACGGACAACCGGAGTCCGGCACCGTCGCGGCCGTCTGCCTGGCTGAGTTCGCGGATCTGGGAGGCCGCAGCTTCGGTCAAGGTGATCATGCTTGAGTATGCTTCGGACCGGCCAGAGTGTCAAATCGGCTGGATTTGTGACAAAACCGAGATATGCAATTGTATAGTTTCCGCCTACCTGCTAATAGTATTAACAGGTATGTCTGTTGAAATTTTGGAACAGGCGAAGAAGAAGCCGATGCCGGAACGCGAGCAGCCAACGATTTACGTAATCCAAGACGGCGAGTATCTGGGTCCATACACCGAGAAAGAAGTGCGGCGTCATTGGGCCAATGGATTGTTGCGCCACGGGGATTTTGTCTGGCAGGACGGCATGGGCGAATGGATCCGGCTGGAAACGTACTTTGGCATACCGGCCCCGGTGATCGCCCAAACCCTCAACGGAGGGAAGAACGGCCAAGGGCAGCGATCGCCCGTGACCCAGCCCGTTCTTTTTGATCCGCCAGGAAACCTACCGGAAGGATTTGAATACCAAACCCATCCCTCGGTTTCCGCGGGTTGGTTGATATTCCTTTGTTGGACTTCCTTGGGCGCGGGTATATTGGTGGCGGCTGTTTACCACCATAAGCCCGTTTATGTGCTGGCCGCCGCCGGGGTTTCGGCCTTCTTGTGCCTGATCCAGGTGTTGCGACTCCGGAACGCCGGGAGCATCGGCATGCTGGTGGCTTCATTGGCCATACCTGCCTTGGTGTGGTGCCTGGCCGTCTCGCTGCTGACGCCGCCATTGCCTGTGGAACCGGGAATGGAACACAACGTAGATGTTCCGACAAACGACAGCGCTTTGATCAAGTAACGGGAGAGCCGGAGAAGAGGATTGAACTCTCGACCCACGGTTTACGAAACCGTTGCTCTACCACTGAGCTACTCCGGCGTGGGTTGGAAACGTAGCTTTGGACCCGCGCCCATTCAATACAAATGCAGAGGGGATGCCTCCGATGAACCCAAATCAACCCCTCTAAAGCGGACTTTTCTATTTGATATGACAAATATTGTGCGAAGTAAATAAGGGTTGTAGAAGCCGGGTCTTAAGGAAGTTCCTCCGGCGGCTCCTGGGTGAATTTGACCCGCCGCAGACCGGTGGCGCAGGTGTCCATGGCCCTGACCCGGATGCCATCCTGCACCATTTCCTCGCCGACCTTGGGTTTTCCGCCCCATAGACGCAGGGCCCATTGTTCGACCGTCTCGCGCTGACGGCCGTGGGATTCAAAGGTCCAACCCATCTCGATTTCCAAATCACGCATGGGCACATCGGCGTCCACGACGACCGAAGTCTCGCTGCGCTGGTAGAACGGGCCCTTTTCGATGTCGAGCTCGTCACGGATGTCGCCGACCAGTTCCTCCAGAACGTCCTCGAACGAGACCACCCCGATCATTTTTTCGTTTTGGTCCAGGACCACGGCCAGATGGTTGCGTGACTTGCGGAACAGCTCGAGCATGGCCGGAAGCGTGGTCTGGCGGGTGAAACTGAGGACCGGATGGAGGATGGTGTCGATGCCGGTCTGGTCACCGAGGGCCTGGTGCTGCCAGAGCAGCTCTTTGGTCAGAACGACCCCCAGGACATCATCCTGGGAAAGGCCGCAGAGCGGGAAACGACTGTAACCGGACTTCTGGGCCACGGCCATGTTTTCTGCCAGTGGCTTGTTTTTCCAAAGGCAGACCACCTGCTCGCGCGGGATCATGATCTGCTCGGCGGTGGTTTCCTTCAAGCGCATGGCGGTGCGCATCAGCTTGGTGATGAGGCGGTCGGAGGGCCGGACGTGGGTGGAATGCATGAGCACCACATCAAGTTCCTCGAAGCTGAAATCGTGGTCCTCTTTGGCCGGGGCGATGCCGACGGACTTGAGCAGGAGGTTGGCGGCGCCATTCATCAACCAGATGAAGGGAAAGAAGACGTAGTAGAAAACGAGGAGCACCGGAGAGATCCAGAGAGTGACGGGCTTGGGTTTCTGGATGGCCAGGGACTTGGGAGCGAGCTCGCCGAGGACGATGTGGAGAAAGCTGATGAAAGAAAAGGCCAGGGTGAAACTGAGGCTGTCGATGGCGACCTCGTTGGTGACGCCGAAGAAATGGAGGAGGTCTCGGACCCAATGGGCGACGAAGGGTTTGCCGTAGGCGCCAAGGCCGATGCTGGTCAGGGTGATGCCGAGCTGGGTGGCGGCGAGGTAGGCGTCGAGGTGGTCGGTGACGCGGAGGGCAATCGGGACGCGCCAGTCGCCTTTCTTGAGCATGGGCCGGAGCTGGCTGGAGCGGATCTTGACCATGGCAAACTCGGAGGCCACGAAGAAGCCGTTGCCAAGAACGAGGAGCATGATGACCAGAAACTGCCAACCGAAGGTGAAGAGATGTTCCATGTTGAGAGAGAGATAGGGTGATTGAAGAAAGCGCAATGGGCCGAGGTGGCCAATCAAGCAGGGATTATACCGCAAAAGGGGGCATTGAGGAAGAGATGCCCCCCTGCCCTCCCCTGCCCCGGGTGCGCTGAACCGGGGCGGTTCAACGGAGGGTGTAGAAGGCGACGATGCCGGCCGTGACGAGAACGTTGGCCAGGCCGACGGGGATGAAGAATTTCCATCCCAGGCTCATCAATTGGTCATAACGGAAGCGGGGCAGCGACCAGCGCACCCAGATGAAGAAAAAGATGAAGCAGGCCATTTTGGCCAGGAAGACCCCGATGTGGACGATGCCGAACCACCAGGGAGTGGCCAGGCCGCCCAGGATGGGCACCCATGCGGGCATGGCCTGGTTGGCAAACCATCCGAAGGGCAGGCTCCAGCCGCCGAAGAACAAGGTCACCATCACGGTCGAAGTCACGATCATGGCGGCGTATTCACCCAGGAAGAAGAGGGCGAATTTCATCGCACTGTATTCGGTGTGGTAGCCGCCGACCAGTTCGGTTTCGCATTCCGGCAGGTCGAAGGGCAGGCGGTTGGTTTCGGCGAAGGCGGCCACGAGGAAGATAAGGAAAGACAGGCCGAGCGGGAGCCAAAGCACAAGGGCTTGGAAAGGGTCGCTGGAATTCCAGATACCGGCGATGGGGAGCGCCATCCAGCCGTGGTCGATCTGGTATTGGATGATCGAGCCGAGGTTGAGATTGCCGACAATGAGGAAGACCGGGACGACCGAGAGGCCCATGGAAAGTTCGTAGGAAATCATCTGGGCCGAGGAGCGGATTCCGCCCAGGAAAGGGAACTTGGAATTGGAGGACCAGCCCGCCAGGACGATGCCGTACACGCTGATTGAGACAATGGCGAAGACGAAAAGGACGCCCACATCGACGTCGGCGATGACCGCCTTGATGTTGAAAGCCTGGATGGTTTCGGCACTCCAGTAGAACCACTGGGAGAGAAACTCGGCGACGGGCCGGAGGTCGATGTTGCTACCGAAGGGCACGACGGCGATGGTGAGGAGGGCCGGGACCATGGCGAGCATCGGGGCCAGGGTGAAGTAGAACTTGTTGACGTGGGCCGGGGTGTATTCTTCTTTGAGCAGGAACTTCAGGCCGTCGGCGATGGGCTGGCCCAGCCCGAAAAGGCGCAATTCCGGGATGGTGAGTTCGCCGATGCGGATGCCGCCGAAGGGAAGGCCGACGCGGTTCGGGCCGATCCGGTCCTGGATCCAGGCACTGAAGCGTCGCTCGGCGACCACGCTGTAGGCCACGAGACCGAGCATGATGCCGACGACGATTCCGCTTTTGGCCAGAGAGGCGAGGATGAAAACTACGATGGGTCCGTCGATCATAAGTGATTGGGTCGGGTTGTTTGCTCTTGGCTCTTGGCAATTAGCTATTGGCTATTGGACAGCGGAGGTCGTGACCGGATGTTGGGTCCGTGTGGCGGGGCTGGCGGAGTTGAGGTCGATGCCTTGGTCGCCGATTTTATGGAAAGAAATCCCCTCGAGGCTGGGAACACGGGAGGCCATGGCGTGGAAGACCTCCTGGATGGTGTGGATGCCGTTGCCGCCCCCGAGGGCGGTGCGGAGTTCGAGGAGGATTTCGAATTCCTCGCGGGCCTGGCCCGGGCATTCCACCGCCTTGCCCAGTTTCTGCAGACGCTGGCCGAGATTGATCATGGTCCCCTGTTTTTCGCCGAATCCGGAGCCGGGCAGGATGTAGTGGGCGGTGCCCGCGGCGGACCCGGCCTGTTGTCCCATGTGGACGTAAAGGGCAAGCTTGTCCAAACCGGAGGAAAGACCGCAGTCGACCGCGTCCTCTCCGAGGGTCAGCAGGGCTTTGACCTTGCCGGAAGCGACGGCGGAGCTGATTTCCGCCAACTTGGCCCCGTCATGGGAAACCCCGAGGAGGCGGGCGCCGGTGGAGTTGGGGTTGCCGTCGTTCGATACCAAGAATCCATCCGCCTGCTGGGGGCGGGGTTTGATGTCGATGAGGGTGGTGCCGAGATGGTCGGCGATGAGCTTGGCCAGATAGAGTTCCTCATTGGAGAGGCGGGCGGAGGCGATGAGGGCGGTCTCACCCGGGGCGAAGCTCTTGAGGGTTGAGGCGATCTCGCCAAGGACCTGGGGCCAGAGCACGGTGCCGGCACTGCCGCGCTTGATGATGGATTTCAAGCGTGAGGCATCCTGGGATGCGTGGAACTCGAAGCGGGCCTGGTCGGGCATCCAGAGGGAATTCACGGCCTCGTTCTGGCGGGGGGTGATGCGGTAAACGGCGCCTTGGCGCGAGCCGATGGTGATATTGGTGCCGGTGCCGTCCCAGGTCGAGATGCTGCGCGTTTCCTTGAGGAACCAGACGCGCATCTTGAAGCGGAAATCCTTGCTGGTGAGGGCGCCGACCGGACAGAGGTCGACGGTGTTGAGGGAATAGGCGTTGTCGAAGCGCTTTCCCGGGTGGGCGGTGAGCGTGGTGTGGCTGCCGCGCTGGACAAAGCCGAGGACGTCGTCCTTCATGACCTCTTTGGCGAAGCGGATGCAACGCGAGCACATGATGCAGCGTTCATCGTCGAGAACGATGTTCTTCCCGAGGTCGACGTTCTTGGGTTTTTTGACCTTCTGTTCCACGAAGCGGCTTTCGCCAGTGCCGTATTCGCTGGAAAATTCCTGGAGTTTGCATTCGCCGGCCTGGTCGCAAATCGGGCAGTCGAGCGGGTGGTTGATGAGGAGGAACTCCATGACGCCCTTGCGGCATTCCTGGGCCAAAGGGCTGTCGGTGCGGATGCCCATGCCTTCGGTGACGTTGGTGGCGCAGCCGATCTGGGGTCGGGGCATCCAGGCGATCTCAGGCTTGCCGTCGGCACCGAGGACAGGCTGGCGGTTGGCATCCATCTTGGGGGTGCCCATTTCGAACAGACACATGCGGCAGTTGCCAGAAATGGAGAGTTTCGGGTGGTAGCAATAGTGCGGCAGGAAGGTGTCGTGCTGGCGGGCAACCTCCACCACGTTGGTTCCCTTCGGAACCTGAATCCAGCGTCCATTGAAGTGAACGTTGACCAGCGGCGTTTCCGGCGCCGGAAGGTCGTGGTTGAAGGGATTCATCGGGAGGGGCTTCATCGCAAAGGTGTTTCCAGTTTCTTGTTTGCTGTTTCCGGTTGCGACAGATTATTTGACCAGCACAACGTCTTCTTTTTTGGCTTTGGCTTTGGCTTCGAAGTCGTCACGGAATTTGGCCAGGAAGCTTTGCACGGGCCAGGAGCAGGCTTCGCCGAAAGCGCAGACCGTGCGGCCGGCGATGTTGTCGGCGACATTCTGGAGCAGGGCGGTGTCGCCCGCCCGGGCCTGTCCGTGGGTCATGCGATGGAGGATTTTCTTCATCCAAAGCGACCCCTCACGGCAGGGGGTGCACTGGCCGCAGGATTCGTGGTCGTAGAATTTGGAGACCCGCAGGAGAAATTTCACCATATCGGTGTCCTCGTCGAGCACACACATGCCGGCCGTACCCAGGAGGGTGCCTGCTTTGCGGAGGCCGTCGGCGTCCATCGTCACCCCTTCGATCATCTCAGCGGTGAGAATCGGGACCGAAGAGCCGCCGGGAACGACTGCCTTGAGTTTTTTGCCGTTGCGGATGCCGCCTGCCACCTGGTAGATCAGGTCGGTGATGAGCATGCCCGACGGAAATTCGTACAAGCCGGGGCGGTTGACATGGCCGGAGATGCCGTAGAGCATCGGGCCGGGGTTGGTCGGCGCGCCGACGGAGAGGTACCAGTCGGCGCCGTTGCGCATGACCAGCGGCACATGGGAGAGCGTCTCGACGTTGTTGATCGTCGTAGGCTTGCCCCAGAGGCCAAACTGCGCCGGGAACGGCGGCTTGGAGCGGGGATAGGGGCGCTTGCCTTCGAGGGATTCCATGAGGGAGGTCTCCTCGCCGCAGATGTAGGCGCCTGCACCCCGGTGCAGGTACACGTGGATCGATACGCCCGAGCCCAGGATATTGTCGCCGGCGTAGCCTTTGGCGTAGGCATCATCGAGCGCCTTCTGCATCATGTCGATCCAGTCGGCGTATTCGCCGCGGATGTAGATGTAGGCGGCATCCATCTCCATGGCATAGCAGCCGATGAGCGCGCCTTCGATGATCGCGTGGGGGTTGTACTCGAAGATGCGGCGGTCCTTGCAGGTGCCGGGCTCCGATTCGTCGCCGTTGCAGGCGAGGTAGCGGGGCACGCCCTCTTTTTTAGGCGGCATGAAGGACCACTTGAGGCCAGCATTGAAGCCGGCGCCGCCGCGGCCGCGGATGTTGGCTTTTTTCACCTCTTCCACAACTGCCTTGGGATTCCATTTGCCGGAAGTCAGGATGTCTTTCCAGGCCTTGTATCCGCCGCCCTGCGATTCATACACCTCGATCTTGTGGAAATCCGGGATATCCGGAAGCAGCACTTTGCTGTAGGTACGCCACGATTCCATACGGTAGGTCTTACTGGCCGGTGGTGAAAACGGCGCTGAAAGTTAGGGAAATTTTCGTTGTTTCAACCCCGCTGCTATCCGAATTGTTGGGCGGCGCAAGGGAAATGAACCCATCTTATCTGCACGATCCGCTGGGCGCGGAGCTGATCCGGCTGCTGCGCCGCCTGCGGGGCGGCGGGCAGCTGCGGGGGCCGGTGCAGCTGCACCTCCGGCAGGGGCTGATCCGCATTCCGGCGGAGCTGCGGGAGCCGGAAGCGCAGCCTGGCAGCGCCCTGGAGATCCGGTTCGAAGCGCCCGGCACGGTGCGCGCCGTCCTGCCCGACGGCAGCACCCGCGTCTGGGAAACCGGGCCGCTGGAGTCCTGGCTTCAGGATCTGCTGCCTTCCGTCCGCGGGCGCGGTTATCTCCGTACCCAGGCCGATGCGGCAGCGTACCGCAAGAACGTGTAAGATTTCCGGCACAATTGCCGCAGCCGCCGGCGCATTCCGGGCCTATGTATTTTTTCATTTGAACATTTCGGCCTAACTTAATCTTCTGATCCCGGAGCCAATTCTGCGCAGGCCGTGCATCTTCGGTTGGACATCAACTCATTCAGATACAGGATTTTGCTAACCCTGGCAATCCTGGTCGCCATTTCCCTGCTCATCATCGGGCTGGCGATCTGGCAGCATGCAGGCCGCACGCGGATTGCCGGGCTGGCAGCCGCCGTCTCGCAGGCGCATTCCCTCATGCTGCAAGACATCGGCGAAGTAGATCATTTTCTCCGCCTGGCACCGTCCAATCTGCAGTATTTTTCCTCCGGGGGCGAAGACGCGCATCTGTACCGCCATCAGCTCCTCAACGCCCGGCTCCGCCGCATGCTGGACAGCCTGAGCGCAACCGATATGCTCTACGACCGGGGCCTGCAGCCCCAGGTGCTCCGCCTGATGCGGCTGACCGCAGCCTTCGACTCGACCGTTTTCATCGCCGCAGGCGAACTGATGGTGCGCGGGTTCCGGAGCTACGGGCTGGAAGGTGTCATGCGGGACTATGCGCATCTGCTCGAAGATGCCTATCCGGAACTTACCGCAGACATCCTGATGCTGCGGCGGCATGAAAAAGATTATCTGCTGCGCAATGATACGGTGTACGTAGCGCGGTTTGACCGGAAAAGCGCCGCCCTCCGGCTCCAGCTTGTGCAGTTTCCGCCGGCCCGGCGGGATCAGGCCCTGGGCTGGCTGGATCGGTATGAGGCTGGCTTTCAGGCACTGATCGCCTGCGACCAGCGCCTCGGCATCAAATCCGGGGCAGGCCTCACCGCAGAACTCGAAGGGCTGCACCGGCAGCTGGAAACCGAGATCGGCCTGCTGCTGAGCGATATGCAGCGCATTACGGAACGCGAGTACCGGTTCATCGGGCGGATGTGGACCTACTCCGTTGCTGCGCTCATTATTACCAGCTTGATTATCAGCCTAGTCCTTGCCCGGCGCATTACCCATCCCCTGGCAGAGCTGGAGGCCGAGATGTCCCGGTTTATCCGCCGGGAATTCGAGACCGGCACTGCCGAGCACCTGACTTCGCGCAAGGACGAAATCGGCAGGCTGGCCCGGCATTTTCAGGAGCTCCAGACGCGGATCCGGGAACAGTTCGAAGCACTGCGGGAGGAAAAAGAAGCCGCCGACCAGGCCAACCGGGCCAAAAGCCTCTTTCTGGCCAACATGAGCCACGAGATCCGCACCCCGATGAACGGAGTGGTAGGCGTGGTAAAACTGCTCAAAGACACAGAGCTGACGCCTGAGCAGCAGGAGTTTGCGGGGATTCTGGAGCTTTCGTCCAACAATCTGCTTGCCATCATCAACGACATCCTCGATTTCTCGAAGATCGAATCAGGCCGGCTCGACCTCGAATGCATTCCCTTCGACCTGCGGGCGGAGCTCGACAAGGTCTACCGCATGCAGCGGATCAAGGCAGAAGCGCACCGCCTGGCGCTGATCCTGCACATGTCGCCGGATGTGCCGCGCTGGGTGCTGGGCGATCCGTACCGGATTCAGCAGATTCTGCACAACCTGATCAGCAATGCGGTCAAATTCACGCCGGAGGGCCAGGTGACCCTGCGGGCCTGGCTGGATTCGGAAACAGAAGACTGCTGCCGGGTTCATTTCGAGGTGCAGGATACCGGAGTGGGTATTTCGGCGGCGGTGCAGGAGCGGCTGTTCCAGGCGTTTTCGCAGGCCGATGCTTCGACTACGCGCAGCTATGGCGGCACGGGCCTGGGGCTGGCCATTGCCCGGCAGCTGACACAGCAGATGCAGGGCGAGATCGGGGTTGAAAGCCAGCCCGGGGCCGGCTCGCGGTTCTGGTTTGTGCTGTCCCTCCGCAAGCACTTCCCGGATGTGCCGCAGCCCCGAGGCCCGGTGCAGGATGCAGCCGGCCTGCCGCCGCTGCGTGTGCTGCTGGCCGAGGACAATCCGGTCAACCAGCGCATCGGGCAGCTGACCCTCAGCAAGCTGGGCCACGAGGTGCGTATTGCTGCCAACGGCCAGGAGGCCGCTGCCTGCGCAGAAGCCGAGGCCTTCGATGCAATTCTGATGGATATCCAGATGCCGGTGATGGACGGCTTCGATGCTACACGGGCCATCCGCGCCGCCGAAGCCCGCCGCGCAGGCCCGCCGGCCTACATCATCGCCCTGACCGCCAATGCCACCCGCGAAGACTGGGAGCGATGCCTGGCTGCGGGAATGGACGACTACCTCACCAAGCCGCTGGTGCGGGAAGATCTCGTCGAGGCGCTCCTGCGCATCCCTACCCGTGCCGCAGTGCGCTAAGTCCTTGCCTTTTCCCGAAAGCCTTGCGTTATTGAGCCATGTTTGCGCAGATTCAACGCTGGCTGGAACGCCGGAAGGTGATCCGGATGACGGGCAGCTTCGGGGCCGAAGCCCTCGTCCGTGCTGCCGAATCAGGCAGCCTCGAATGCGTATCGATCCTGCTGGCTCACGGCACCGATGCCAATGCCGCCGATCCGCGGGGCTATCCGGCCCTGCACAAATCCATCGAAAAAGGACATCTGGCGCTCACGCGCATGCTCTACGAAGCCGGCGCCAATCCCGACCTCCGCGATATTCACGGAGATACCGCCCTGATCCGGGCTGTGCGCAGCGGCAACCTGCACCTCTTTTCCCTGACGCTCGAATACCGGCCAGAGATCAACCTCACCGATCACCACGGCGAATCAGCGCTCTTTCTGGCCGTGCGGGAAAGCAACCTGCAGATGGTCCGCCGCCTGCTGGCGATGGGCGCCGAAACCGACCTGCTCAACGACGACGGCGAGACGCCGCTCATGCTCGCGGTGGCGATGCAGAAGACAAGCATTATCAAGGCCCTCCTGCATGCGGGCGCCGACCCCAATATCCCCGATGCCCACGGCCAGACCGTGCTGCACCGGCACCCGATGAGCCCCAGGCTCAGCAAGCTGCTCCGCGCCGCCGGCGCCAACGGGCATGCCCATCCGGAATCCGGGCGGAATGAAGAGCTGCTGCCGCAGGCAGCCCTCTGGAATCTGCTGCGCTCCGATGCCTGGCAGCAGATGACCCCGCGGCTGATGGAAATCGGCATCGGGGCGGCGGAAGCCGCCCTCCAGGTGCTCGCTGCCCAGCCCAATCTGGGCGAGCTCGAACAGCGCGGCCGCACGGTGCTCCACGAGATCAGCCGCCAGCACCCGCTCTGGGCCTTGCTGCTGCGCTCCCTGCAGGAGCCTCCTCCGGCTCCGCAGCTGGCTTCGGCAGCCGGCGTTCCGCTTGACCGCCTCCCTCCGGCAGCAGATCCCGATCCCGCCCTCCAGGCGGAGCTCGATGCTGCGCTGCTGGAGGCCCTGCAGCACGGCGCCGTCCATACCGCGGCACTGCTGCGCAAACTGGGCGCCGCATCTCCGGTCCCTGAACCCCTGATTACCTCCAATGGCGCTCATCATGCGTAACCTTGTCTGGCTGCTGCTGCTCCTGCCCGCTGCTGCATCTGCCCAAACGCCGCGTTTCCCTGAAGACTGGTACGGCGACTGGAAAGGCAGGCTCGTCATCTGGCAGGCCGGCACACCGCGCGATACCCTCGGCATTTCGCTGCGCATTGCCCCTTCCGATACGCCGGAGGTCTGGAACTGGACCCTCACCTACCACCTCGATACCGCCGATGATGTGCGCGCCTACCGGCTGATCGTCAAAGACCGCGCACGGGGGCACTACGCCATCGACGAACAGAACTCGATCATCCTGGACACCTACCAGTTCGGCAACCTGATCAGCAGCCACTTTTCCGTGCAGGGCACGATGATTGTGGTCAACGAGCGCCTGGAAGGCGGTCAGATGCTGTTCGAGATTTTTTCCAGCAGCCTGAACCGGCCTTTCGAGTCGGGGGAAGAGGTGAAAGACTTCGGCCCGGTGCTGGCCTATCCCGTCTCCGGGTATCACCGCGCAGTTCTGACCCGCGCCGGCCCGCCGGCAGGCAAGCGCAAGCGATCCCGCTGAAGATCTGAAACAAACGCGCGCCCGTTCCGGTTTACCGCCTGGACCTTCAACACCAGGTGGTATTTGTTATGACGATTCCCGGACGAGTTTTCCCTTCCATTCTCATTTTCAGCTTTCTATCCTGCATCGCACTGGGCGTCTCCGCGCAGACCGGAGTCATTCAGGGGCGTTTGTTCGACGAAATCAACAACCAGCCGCTCGAATACGGGGTCATCACCCTGCAAGGCGCTTCGCGCGGCACGCTGACGGACAGCCTGGGGCGCTTTGCGCTGCGGGGCATCCCATCCGGGCTGTACAACGTGGAAGCCAAATACAAAGGCTACCAGACTGCTGTGATCTACGAAGTGCAGGTCACCAGTTCCAAACCGTACACGCTGGAAATCGGGCTCAAGCCGGAAGAAACGCTTGCGGACTCGATCCAGATTGTGGCATCGCCCTTCAAGCAGTCCGAAGAAGCGCCGCTCTCGCTGCGCACCATCGGCGCGAATGAAATCCAGCGCAATCCCGGCGGCAACCGCGACATTTCCAGAGTGATCCAGTCGCTGCCCGGCGTAGCCAGCACGGTGAGCTTCCGCAACGACATCCTGATCCGCGGCGGCGGACCGAACGAAAACCGCTTCTACATCGACGGCATCGAGACGCCCAACATCAACCACTTCGCGACGCAGGGCGCTTCCGGCGGGCCGGTGGGCCTGATCAACGTGGATTTCATCGGCGAGGTCGATTTTTACTCCGGCGCCTTTCCCGCCAACCGGGGCAATGCCCTCAGCTCCGTGTTCGAGTTTCAGCAGCGGGCAGCCCGCACGGACCGCATCGGCGTCACGGCGACGGTCGGCGCCAGCGATCTGGCGCTGACGCTGGAAGGACCTACGAGCGAAAACTCCTCCTTCCTCTTCTCGGTACGCCGCTCCTACCTGCAGCTGCTCTTCAAGCTGCTGGCCCTGCCCTTTCTGCCCAATTACAACGACTACCAGTACCGGCACAAGTTCCGCATCGGCGAGCGGCACGAGATCAATATCGTGAGCCTCGGCGCGCTGGATGAATTTGCCCTCAACCTGGAGGCCGACAGCACGCCCTACCAGAAGTACATCCTCGGCAATCTGCCCGTGCAGACGCAGTGGAACTATACCATCGGCGCGAGCTACAAATACTTCGGCGACAAGAGCTTCTGGACGGTGGTAGCCAGCCGCAATATGCTGGAAAACAACGCATTCAAATACCCCGACAACGACGAAAGCCTGCCCCGCGTGACGGACTATTCCTCCCGCGAGATTGAAAACAAATTCCGCGTCGAGCATACCGGGCGGGTCAAAGGCTTCAAATGGAACTACGGCGCGAACTACGAATTTGCCCGCTATTTCAACGACACCTACTTCGTGCGGCCCTTCGGCACGATCGATTTCGAGTCGCAGCTGGATTTCCACAAGTACGGCGCCTTCGCCCAGCTCAGCAAACGCCTCTTCGACGAGCGCCTCTCGATCTCCGGCGGCCTCCGGATCGACGGCAACAGCTTCTCGGAAACCATGCGCAACCCGCTGGAGCAGCTTTCGCCGCGGTTTTCGGCCTCTTTCGCCCTTACCCCGGCCCTGACAGCCAATTTCAACACCGGCATCTTCTACCAGCTCCCGCCCTACACGGTGCTCGGATACCGGGATACCGACTCGCGCGAGCTCGTCAACCGCAATGTCACCTACATCCGCAACCGGCAGGTGGTGGGCGGACTGGCCTATGTGACCCAGCGCAACAGCAAATTCGCCATCGAGGCCTATTACAAAAACTACGACCGCTACCCCTTCCTGATCCGCGATTCGATCTCGCTGGCCAATCTGGGCGGCGACTTCGGCGTGGTAGGCAACGAGCCGGCCTCTTCCATTTCCGAAGGCCGCACCTACGGCCTGGAGCTGCTGGCGCAGCAGCGCCTGTTCAAAGGCTTCTACGGCATCCTGGCCTATACCCTCGGCTGGAGCGAGTTTCAGGACAAGCGCGGCAACTACGTGCCGTCTTCCTGGGACAGCCGCCATATCATTGCCCTGACGATGGGCAAGAAGTTCGGCAAGGACTGGGAAGTCGGGGCCAAATGGCGCTTTACCTCCGGAAATCCCTATACCCCCTCCAATGTGGCGCTTTCCAGCCTGCGGGGCGTCTGGGACGTGCAGCGTATCGCCACCCCCGACTTCGAGCGCCTCAACAGCGAGCGCCTGGAGCCCTACCACCAGCTCGATGTGCGGGTAGATAAAAAATGGTTCTTCGACCGCTGGAGCCTCAACCTGTACTTCGACATGCAGAACGTGTACGGCTACCAGATTCCGGGGCCGCCGATTCTGGATGTGGTCAAAGGCGAGCTGGACCAGCCGCTGGTGGATCCCGCCGATCCGTCGCGCTATCAGGTGCAGTTTTTGGAGAACAACCTCGGCATCATTCAGCCCACCCTGGGGATCGTCATCACCTACTGACCGCGTTGAGCCCTTTCGAGCTGATACCGGACCGGCCCTTTTTTCCGGGCGATCTCCGCTGCAGCGGGCGGGTACGGCTGACGGAGCCGCTCAGGGACCGCTGGGAAAGCCTCGATCTGCGCATCATCCGCTACCAGCCTGTTTCCCAATCCGATCCGGTGCCGGTATTCCTCGGCGGTACCCAGCTCCGCCCGGCACCGGATGCATCGGACAGCGAGCTGATATTCAGCATCCTGCTTCCAAAAGCGCCCCGGAAACCGTCGGTTCCGGGGCGCTTGCGGCAGGTATTCGATCACCGGGAGTGGGCCGGGGTATGCATCCTCGAAGCGGCGGTGCATCTCCATTCCGGCGAGATTCTCCGGCAGTCGCTCACCCTGTTCGATCCGCTGGCATTTTAGCCGGCCTTGCGGGCCGCATCCATTTCGCGCACCTTGTGCAGGTAGCGGTCCAGCTCCCGCCGCACCACCGGCGCCAGGATCACCAGGCCGATGATGTTCGGGATGGACATGGCGAAAATCATCGCATCGGAAAAGTCGGTCACTGCGCCCAGGTTGGCGGCGGAGCCCACCACGATGAAGGCGCAGAAAATCAGCTTGTAGCTGAAGTCTGCGATGCGGTTGTGCCCGAAGAGGTAGGTCCAGGCTTTGAGGCCGTAGTAGGACCAGGAAATCATGGTCGAGAAGGCAAAGAGGAAGACCGCCAGCGTGAGGATGTATTTGAAGAAAGGAATCTGGCTGGAAAATGCCTTCGAGGTCAGCGCTACGCCGTCTCCGGCGGACGGATCGAGGTGATTGTTGGTGATGATGATGACCAGCGCCGTGGTGGTGCATACGATCACCGTATCGATGAAGGGCTCCAGCAGCGCCACAATGCCTTCGCTGGCGGGGTAGTTGGTGCGCACGGCTGAATGGGCGATCGAAGCCGAGCCTACGCCGGCCTCGTTCGAGAAAGCTGCCCGGCGGAAGCCCTGGATCAGCACCCCGATGAAGCCGCCAGCCACGGCCGTAGGCGCGAAGGCCTGGGTGAAAATCTCCCCGAGCATGCGGGGAATTTCGCCGGCATTCATTCCGATGATCACCAACCCGGCCAGCACATAGATGCCGCACATGAAGGGCACCATCTTGTCCGTCACTTTCGCAATGCTCTGGATGCCGCCGATGATGACTACTGCCACCATGCCAGCCATCACCAGCCCGAAAAACCAGCCGTTATCGGCCAGCCAGGTATTCTGCACAAATTCCAGCCCGGCGATCTGCTTGAAGCTCTGATTGGCCTGGAACATATTGCCCCCGCCAAAGGAGCCGCCGATGCACATCACGGCAAAGAAGCCTGCCATGAATTTCCCCAGCCCATGCCAGCCCCGGTCGGAGAAGCCCCGGCTGAGGTAATACATCGGACCGCCGGATACGATGCCGTTGGCATCCACGCGCCGGTACGCTACGCCGAGGGTACACTCCACAAACTTGGAGCTCATGCCGAGCAGGCCTGCGACGATCATCCAGAAGGTGGCGCCCGGCCCGCCGACCGAAATGGCGATGGCTACGCCGGCGATATTGCCCAGGCCCACCGTGCCGGACAGCGCCGTAGCCAGCGCCTGGAAGTGGCTTACTTCGCCCGTTTCGCCCTTTTCGGTGTATTTGCCCCGCACCACATTCAGCGACAGGAGAAACTGGCGGATATTCACGAATTTAAAATACAGGGTAAAAAAGGTGGCCCCGAGGATGAGGAAGAGCACCACCAGCGGCATGAAGCGGATTTCGTTCACCGAGAATCCGTAGGCCTTGCCGCCGGCGAAGGAATAGGCCGAGGCGGGATTGGCGCTGAGGGTATAGCGCACGCCGCCGTACTCGAATACGCCGTCCGGTCCGGGGCGGACCTGCTGCGTGACGCGTACGTGCACCGCGTTCAGGGCAGCCAGCCCTTCGGCGGTCTCTACCGGCGCGGTCCTGGGGAGCAGCTTCTGGTTGAGCGGGCCTTCCACGGTGATGCGGGCCTCGGCGGTGGCCTTGGGGCCTGCGCCCTGGGCTGTGACGGAGACCAGGCTGAGGGAGGCGTCGCCGACCTGCACCGGCTTGCCGGCCTCCAGGGTGATTTCCTCCGCATACTGCACGACCCATCCGCCCGCGGCATCCTGGCTCACTGCGAAGGGAACGCCCAATGCTGCGGCGCCGGATGCCGTGTAGGAGACCCGGAAGGGCGGCTCCTGCACAAACGAACGGTCGGGCTTGGCCTGGGCCGGGTCTTTATAGACAACAGCTTCGCGGAGCTTGGGCGCATAGAAAATCGCGGCGCTGATCGGATTGCCGAACTGGGCAAAGCGCCGGTCGATTTTGCGGTCGGCCCCGACCCAGTCCACCTGAACCGGCAGGAGCAGGGGCTGCGGAGCAGCGATGGAATCCGGAGCGGCGGGTGCCGCGTCCGGCTGAGCTGCAGCGGGCAGCAGGCAGGCCAGCAGGGCCAGGCTGAAAAGCAGAGATCTCATTGGGCAGTAGCTGCTTGGTCGATGGAGGACGGATAAGCGACGAAATTACAGGCTTTATCGGATTTGCCATTCAACTTTTTTTCATTCAGCTTTGCCATGCGGCCTGCAGGGTGTATTTTCCTGTCCGGCGGCAGCCCCTCCGGCTGTCATCCTTTGCGTAACCCCGCCTCCTGCGTATGAAGCGGCTATTCTATCTGGTGGTCATCCTGAGCCTGCCCGTGCTGGTGTTTTTCCAGTACGACCGCTACACACGCTTTCATCCGCCGTCGGACTACGCATATCCCCCTGCGGCAGGAATCGACAGCGCATACTTCGATCCCCGGACGGTGCAGGACTACTATGCAGCCTGCGGACAGAGCGGAACCTGGGCACGGCACTGCTGGAAGGAATGGAAAATCGATGTGCGGGCTGCCGACCCGGCAGATGAAGCGGCGCGGCCCTGTCTGGAGCGGTATCAGGAACTGCTCGCGCGTGCGCGCTGGCTGGAGCAGCAGCTGCTCGCATCGGCCCGGCTCAAAGCGCTGGGCTATTCCAACGACGACATCCGCTCGATGGCGGCCCAGGGCCTCAGCCCCGCTGCCTATGAGCTGCGCCGGATTACCGAGAATCCCGTCCTGGCCCGCAGCGGCGACCGCAGCGCAGCGGTATTCGCCATCCAGCAGCGGCTCAGCACACTCGGCTACAGCCTGCCCGTGGACGGCATCTACCGCACCGAGACCGAGCTGGCTATCAGCCGGTTTCAGGCCAGCCGGGGCCTGTTCCCCAGCGGCCAGGCAGACCGCCTGACCCTGCTCAGGCTGATTGCCGCCGCCGATTCCAGCGCCCATCCCTGAACATTTTAAGCACGCACCCGATATGGCTACACAAGCAAGCCCCCCGGAAGATCCCATGAACCAGCTCTCCGCGATTCAGAGCATCATTGTAGGGCCGGCGCTGGCGGAGATGAAGGCCCATCTTCAGCAGCTTCATCAGCAGCTGGCTCAGCATCAAGCTGATACTTCCAACCAGCTCGCACAGCTGGAGCAGCGCATGCAGGATACGGCAGCAGTGCTCCGCCGAGAGCAGGAAGCCCAGACTGCACGTCTGGACCAGCAGAAAACCGACCGCGAACAGCTCGGAAGGCTCCTGATCCAGCTGGGCGAGCAGCTGATCCGGGGCTGATGCAGCCGCGCAGCGCTGCCGAAGCCGGGAACTGTGTTGCGGGGCGGATTTCTCTCTAAATTGCCGCGCGTTAACCCACGTTTCCCCCTATGCGCGGCTGGATCATTTACAAGGATAACCTCGAATCCCTCAAACCGGAGGTACATGCCATTCGGAGGCTGCTGGAAGCAGCGCCAGCCGCGGGCATCGATCTGCATGTGTACCGCCCGGACCAGATCGATATTCTGGTCAACCGGGAGGACCGGAAAAGTGTGCTGGTGGAAGGCGCACCAACCCCGCTGCCGGATTTCCTGCTGCCCCGGATGGGGTCCAGCACTACCTACTTCGCCCTGGCTGTCATCCGCCACCTGGAACGCCTGGGCGTGCCTTCCTTCAATCCTTCGTTCAGCATCGAAGTGGTCAAGGACAAGCTGTACCAGCTCCAGATTTTGGCGCAGCACCATTTTCCCATTCCCAAAACCATGCTCGCCAAGTTTCCGGTCGAGGTGAATCTGGTGGAAAAACGCATCGGATTCCCGGTGGTCGTCAAGGCAATTTCCGGCTCGCGCGGCAGCGGGGTGTTTCTCAGCCCGGACAAGGCTTCGTTCAAGGATCTGATGCAGTTTTTCGAGGCGACCAACAAGGGAGCCAATATCATCATCCAGGAATTCATCGAAAGCAGCCACGGGCAGGATCTGCGGGTCTTCACCATCGGCGGGCGGGTGGCTTCCATCATGAAGCGCTTCTCCACCGACGGCAGCTTCAAGGCAAACTACTCCCGAGGCGGCGGCGTGGAACCCTTCGAGATTACCCCGGAGATCGAATGGCTCGCCCTGGAGGTGTCCCGGATCCTGAATCTCGACATCGCCGGCATCGATCTGCTGTTCGACCGGAACGGCGGATACAAAATCTGCGAGGTCAATTCCTCCCCCGGATTCAAAGGCATGGAGGCCTGCTGCGATGTGGATATCGCGCAGGAAATCTTCAAATTCGTCAAGGTCCGCCTCGGGCGCTGAGCGGAAGCGCCTACGAATATTCGGGATCTTCCGGCATTTCATGTGCCGGAGCAGATCTTCGTATATTTAACTCCCGCATACCTGCTTATCCCGCCAAACCTCTACAACACATTCAATATCAGACGTATGAATCTTTTTTTCGCAATTCGCAATTGGCGATCAGCTGCTGTGGGCCTGATGGCCGCAGCCGGCGTCGCAGCTGCGCAGGCCCAAACCGGCATCGCGGTATCCCAGATGACGTCCACCGATCAGGTGCTTGCCAACTTCATGCAGCAGTATAATGTGCCCGGAGGCACCTTCGCCATTGCCCGCCAGGGCAAGCTGATCTACGCCCGCGGCTTCGGCGAGGCAGACCTCGCCGGCACGGAACCGGTGCAGCCCTATCACCTCTTCCGCATTGCCAGCGTGTCCAAGCCCATCACCGCCATTGCCATCATGAAGCTGGTGCAGGACGGCCAGCTCAGCCTCTCCGAAAAAGCCTTCGGCCCCTCCGGCATCCTCAACTCGCCCTACTACAGCACCATCGCCGACAACCGGACCCTGAACATCACCGTGCAGCAGCTGCTCGAACACAGCGGCGGCTGGAACCGCAATACCAGCGGCGACCCGATGTTTCAGCCTGTGACCATCGCCAATGCGCTGGGCATTCCCGCGCCGGCGCCTGATTCTGCCGTCATCAAGTACATGCTCAACCGCTCCCTGGATTTCACGCCGGGCACCCAGTATCAGTATTCCAACCTGGGCTTCAATGTGCTGGGGCGGATTATCGAGAAAAAAACCGGCATGACCTATGCCGACTATGTGCAGTCGGCCATTCTGGAGCCCCTTGGGATTTACGATGTGCAGCTGGGCAAAAACCTGCTCGAAGACCGGCTGGAGCGGGAAGGCGAATACGTAGACTTCCCCGGCGCGGCGCTTGCCGTTTCATGCTACGGCGACGGGCAGCAGGTGCCCTGGCCCTACGGCGGATTCAATGTCGAAGCAATGGATGCGCACGGCGGCTGGATCGCTACGGCACGGGACCTGACCCGGCTGCTGGTGGCGGTCGACGGATTCAATACCAAACCCGACATTCTCTCCTCCAGCACCATTCAGACCATGGTGACGCCCTCCGCCACCTTCGCCAACTACGCCAAAGGCTGGGAAGTCAACACCTTCAACAACTGGTGGCACAGCGGCAGCCTGCCCGGCACCACCTCGATCTGGGTGCGCACTTCCGGCGGCTTCACCTGGGCTGCCATCCTGAATACCCGCCCGGGCAATAATGGCCCCAACCTCAATCTGGCCCTGGACAATGTCATGTGGAACGCCATCAGCGGCATCAGCAACTGGCCCACGCACGACCTCTTCGGATGGCCCAGCCAGGGACCCGATGCCAACCTGCAGTTTTTCGACATCCACGATACCTCCGCAGTCGTCACCTTCACGCCCGGAAACGGCGAGCGCCGCATCCTCATCGCCCGCGAGGGCGCGCCGGTGGACCGTTTCCCGCTCGACGGGCAAACCTATACGGCCAACAACCGCTTTGGCCTGGGACAGGACCTCGGCGGCGGAAATTTTGTCATGTTTGACGGCACCGCATCTGCAATGCCCCTGTGGAAGCTCGAAGCAGGAAAAACGTACTTTTTCCGCCTGTTTGAATACAACCGCAATGCCGGCACCGGCAACCATGCGCTCTATCTGCTGGGCCAGTCGGGCTATGGCCGGCTGACCACGACGGGCGCTACCGGAATCGGCCCGGACCTGCTGCGCTCCCTGCGCGTGTATCCCAACCCTGCCCGGACCGAAGTGGCCGTGGAATTTGAACCGGCGCAGGCCGGGGCATGGACCCTGTCCCTGCTCGATCTCGCAGGCAAGGTGCTGGAGAGCCGCACAGTCCTCACCGCCTCCGGCCTCCGGAGCGAACGCTTCGATGTGCAGCGGTATCCGGCAGGCCTGTACCAGCTGCAGCTCCGCGCCCCAGGCGGCAGCCGCCAGACCCTGCGGATCTCCGTTCAATAAGCACATCGCAAATAGCGAAAACAGCCGGCTGAAGATGCTTCAGCCGGCTGTTTTGCTTGTGCGGCAGCTTCAGGAGCCCACTTTCTCCACCTTTTCGATGAAGTATTTGGTATCGCCCCACCAGTCGAACTGGAAAAATTTTTCCTTGTAATGCAGCTTCACTTTGTAGCCGCCGGACTGGGCCTGATCAATGGCCTGGATCACTTCCTTATCGCCGGGATACACCGAAAACTCCCACGAATTGGCCGTCAGGTCGCCGTCTGCGCCCTGTCCGAGGCCGCCCATGGTGAGCTGGCCCTCCCAGGTTTTGAACAGCAGGCCCTTGTGGCTGAACTTGGTCACGTTGCCTACACGTGAGCCGGTGCTGTAGGTGCCGAAGAGGGAAATGCCGGCGGCAATGCCCCCGATCAGAATCAGCGAGATCCCTACAATCAGCAGGATGCGTTTAAAGGTCTTCATACTCGATGGATTTGTTACATCCCCGTATTGATACGATAAACTTAGGCAAAAGTAACTGTTCCGGCAAATTAGCTACCTTTGCGGCGAAATTGAGCTGTATTCATGATCATCGGACTCCGGAGGGAAGACTTAAACAAAAAGGGCGAAAAACGCGCAGCGCTGGTGCCGGAGACGGTGGCCGCGCTGATTCAGGCAGGCCACCGGGTTCTGGTGCAGCCTGCGGTCCATCCGGTGACCGGCGAAGTCAAACGGACTTTTCCCGATGCGGAATACGCCGCTGCCGGCGCGGAAATCACCGAGTCGCTCCGGGACGCCCGCGTGCTGTTCGGCCTGAAGGAAATCGACCTGGCAGACCTGCAGCCGGATACGGCATACCTCTTTTTTTCCCACACCCACAAAGGACAGCTGAAAAACCGCCCCATGCTCCGGCGCCTTCAGGATCTCCGCTGCACCCTGATCGACTACGAGCTGATCGTGAATCAGCGCAATCAGCGGCTGCTGACCGCATTCACCTATTTCGCAGGATATGCCGGCATCACCGACAGCCTCTGGACCCTGGGGCGCCGCCTGCTCCTGGCCGGCATTCCGAACCCGTTTTCGGTCATTCCCCAGGCGATCCGGCATGAGGATCTGGACCTTGTCCGGACGGCCTTCCACCGTGCTGCCGAGCAGATCGAAACCGAAGGCACGCCGGCCTCCCTGCCGCCGGTCGTCATCACCCTCCTCGGCAACGGCAAAACCAGCTCCGGCGCGCAGGAGCTGCTGGATCTGCTGCCGCTCCAGACCATCCGCCCCGATGAGCTGGAAACCGTGTACTACCACGGTTCGCGCAAGCGGGTGTACAAGCTGGTGCTCGAAATCCCGCAAATGTTCCGCCTCAAGGCGGAGTATGCCCATCAGGCCGAAGGCCTGGAGCCTGCCGGAATTTCCCGCCTGTACATCCAGTCGCCGGAGCGTTTCGAGTCCAATCTCGAATCGATTTTCCCTTATACAACCGTGCTGGTCAACTGCATCCTGTGGTCGCCGCGCTTCCCGCGCCTGCTCACCCGCCAGGATACGGCCGAGTGGTACCGCACGCACCGGACGCTCCAGGTGATCGGCGACATTTCCTGCGACCCGGAAGGGGCAATCCAGTTTTCCAGGGAAACCTGGATCGATGATCCGGTCTACATCTATGATCCTGAGCTGCAGTCCACTGCACAAGGGATGGAAGGTACAGGCATTGCCGTGATGGCAGTAACCAACCTGCCCTGCGAGTTTTCGGCAGATGCCTCGGAGGCATTCGCACGGGAGCTGCAGCCGATGCTGGCCAGCCTTGCAAACGCCGATCTGGACGCGCCGGATGCCGCCGCAGCCGGCCTGCCTGAGCCGCTGCGCAAAGCCACGATTCTCTGGCAGGGCCAGTTTACCCCGGATTATGCGTATATGCAGGCCTTTACGGCCTGATGCCTACAGACAGCCCGGCGGCGCTTCCCTGCGCAGGCCGAGGCGGTATTCCGAGCAAGGGCTCAGCGATACAGGCATCCGGTCGGACGAGACCGCACCGAATACGCCTACCGCACGTGCATTTCCGGAGATATTGGTGTACTCTGTGCGGATGGTCGTAAAATCGGTCTGCCTCGGATCATTGGCGAGCAGATAGCGCGCCAGGCTGGTGTCGATCGCCAGGATCTGAAGCTGCACCGCATCCGAAAGCGAGGCGCTCAGGTTGCCGCAGCGCGGCTGCGCATCGTACTGCAGCAGTTGGGCTGGGGTCTGCTCCATCTGGAGCCGGAGCCCGTTGAGCACCTGGCCTGCCGGGTAGAGATAGCACAGCCATCCGCTTCCGCCCGACTGCGCGCAGCCGGTGGTGCGGTCAAAGAGGCGGCGGGTACGGTACAGAACCTGCTGCGGGCGGCCATCGGCATAATATGCCAGCCGGACCCGCGCCTCATAGCGCATGGCCCGCACGCCGAGATCGTCCCGGTCGGCATCGAACATTACGTACACGCTGTCTTCAAAAGCGGCACCCGGGAGGCAGCGGTCGCCGCCGCTTGTCTGCACGGCCGGAAACACGATGACCGGCCGGGGCGGAATCCGGGCCTGGGAGCTCAGCTGCAGGCCCGAGTCGGATACGATCGTCAGGGTGTAGCGCTCGCCGTAGCGCAAGCGGGCGCCGGCGGGCGTGTCGAAGCGGTACACCCCCGCATACAGCCCGAAATCGCCGGCGCTGTCCTTCCGGACACTGTCCACCCAGCGGGCTTCGTATTGGGAACCGCCGCCTTCGAGATACACGCGGAGCCCTGCCGCACTGAAGTCGCGGGTAGCGGCATAGGCGTACGCGTCGGCTTCCACTTGAAATACCTTCGAGATCCGGATGTCCTGCGCCGGCGCATCGGGGTCCAGCACGCCGTACACGACCCAAATGTCCTCTTCAGGCGCAAACACATCCACTGTCTCCGAACAGCCTGCAAACAGCGCCGCCATTCCCATCCCCGCCGTGCGCAGCCAGTTCATTTACAGGATATTCTGGGTTTGTTCCTTGATTTTTTCAAGCTCATCCTTCATCACCACCACCAGCCGCTGGATTTCGGCATCATTGGATTTGGATCCGATGGTATTGATTTCGCGGCCCATTTCCTGGGAGAGAAACTGCAGCTGCTTGCCGTTGCTCTGCGCGGCCTGGCGCAGGTCGGCAAAGTACTGCATGTGCTGCGCAAGCCGGACGATTTCCTCGTTGATGTCCAGGCGCTCGATGTAGAACAGCAGCTCCTGCTCCAGGCGGCTGGGGTCTCCGATTTTGTTCTGGATTTCCTGGACCGACTGCTCCAGGCGGCTGCGGATCAGATCGATGCGTACCGGGGCCAGCTGCTTGATGCGTTCGAGACACTGCACAATGGTGTCGGCCCGCTCCTGCAGGTCGCGGTCCAGGGCTTTTCCTTCCTCCTCGCGGCTCAGGGTCAGCTGGTCGCAGGCTTCGAGGGTGGCCTGCTCCACCAGGGCCCATTCTTCCGGGTCCTCCTCCACCGTCTCCGTCGGGATCACATCCGGCAGATTCAGCAGCACTTCCAGGCTCACCTCTTCCCCCACCCCGAGCCTTCTGGCAAGGTCTTTGAGTGCTTTACTGTACAGTTCTGCCAGCGGATAGTTGATATTCAGGCTCCGCCGGTCCGGATTGAGCACCTCCACATCCATCAGCAGCACGATTTTTCCGCGTATGAGCTTCCGGGTTATATCCATCCGCAGCTTATTTTCGTACTTCATGTATACGCGGGGGAGCTTCATGCTGACTTCGAGGAATTTGCTGTTGAGCGACTTGAGTTCCACCGTTACTTTGTAGTTCTCTGAAGCACAGGTTGCGGCGCCGTATCCGGTCATCGAAAGCGTCATATATTTTCGGGATTGGAAGGTGAGGTGATCTGCTTAATAATGCTAATTTGCAGAATATTCGGCTAACCTATGCAGATAAAATTTCTCGGAACCGGAGGTGCCTTCGATTATCAGTATGAGAACGCCGCCATCTGGATTACCTTCCGGGGATTCAATATACTGCTGGATTGCGGCAACAGCACCTACCCCAGGCTGCGCGAACTGGCACTGGATGACCGGATCGATTACATCCTGGTCACACACCTGCATGACGATCATGCAGGCAGCCTCAGCACCACCATTCTGCACCAGTACCACATGCTCAAGCCGGCCCGCAAGGCCCGGATTCTCACACCGAACGAGTCCTTTGCTCAGGTGCTGCGCGACTTTCTGAGCTTTTCCATTACCGCGCTCGATACCTACGTGGACTTTTTTCCGCTGGAGACCCTGCCCGGCCTCCGTGCCGTGGATACCACCGGCCTGCACATCAAAGGGATGCCGAGCTATGGGTATATCTTTGAGGATCAGGATGAAATCGTAGCGGTTTCCGGAGACCTGGGAAACCCTGATATCATCTTTTCACACCTCGATCCGGCAGCCAGCAAGCCGGTCCGCGTATTTCACGACATTGCCTTCGAACTCTCCGACGGCGTACACGTTTACTACAAAGACCTGCAGCACCGGCTGGAGCAGTTCCGGATTTTCGGATACCACGTGGATCCCACCCAGAACCCCGCCGACAATGCCATTCCGCTTGTAGCCGATCTGCCGGAGCTGTTGTTTTAACACATCCGCATGCGGCTTACCCTTGGCTTCAGCACCTGCCCCAACGATACCTTCATCTTCGATGCCCTCGTCAACGGACGCCTGGATACGGGCGGCATCGAATTCGATGTAGTCCTGGCCGATATTCTGCACCTGAACCAGATGGCCCTGGCAGGCCAGCTGGATATGGTCAAGGTATCCTTCCACACCTACGGATCGGTCCGGGACCGCTATGCGCTCCTCGACGCGGGCGGAGCCGTCGGGCACCGCTGCGGGCCGCTGCTGATCTCCCGCACGCCCACAACCCTCGATGCGCTGACCGCTGCGCAGGCGCGGGTGCTGGTCCCCGGCTTCAACACCACCGCCAACCTGCTCCTGAGCCGCCTCGTGCCGGCATTGGACCGGAAAGAAGAGCGGATTTTCCACGAAATCATGCCGGCGCTTGTCGCCGGCGAAGCCGATGCCGGGGTCATCATCCATGAAAACCGCTTCACCTACCCCGGCTACGGCCTGCACCTCGTCTGCGACCTCGGCGAGCTGTGGGAGACACGCACCGGGCTGCCCATTCCCCTCGGCGCCATCGTAGCCCGGAAATCCCTGGGGCCGGAACTTATCCGTACCCTCGAATCCCTCCTGCGCAGCAGCGTGCAGTATGCATTCGACCACCCGGAGGCTTCACGCCCCTTTGTACGGCAGCATGCGCAGGAAATGGACGAGGCCGTGATGCAGGCGCATATTCAGCTCTATGTGAACGAATACTCGCTTTCTCTCGGCGAACAGGGCCGCAAAGCCGTCGAGGCTCTGCTGGGGCCCTTGCAGGCGGCAGCAAGTCAGGATACACGATAAACGGAATCCGCTATATTACGGAATGATAAAATCCGTATTATATTTCTGTTAAATGTTGGTATCTTTGCTGAAGTTTATCGTCCGCTCTATATGCCGTTCGTACTTCAGCAAACTGAAACCCTCTCCGCCGGCATCAGCCGGACCGCACAGGAGGAGCTGGGCCAGATTAAATCCTCCTGGGAGGTGCCGGAACTCAATATCCACCTGGCTATCCATGAAACCCGCAAATCGCTGAAGCGGCTCCGCAGCCTGCTGCTGCTGCTGCGCCATCCGCTCGGCAAGCGCCGCTTCCACGCCCAGAATGCCATGTTCCGCAATACTGCCCGATCCCTTTCCAGCATCCGGGACCTGGCCGCCATGCGGGATACCCTGCTGGCCCTGGCAGAAGGAAGCAGCGACACGGGGCTCAAGTCGCTGGTCACCAAGCTGGTCAAAGCGCTCGACGCCCAGATCGCCGAGCGTATGCAGGCTCCGGATGGGCAGCCCTCCATGCAGGAACTGGTCCAGAATCAGCTCCCGGGCTGGACCGAGGCCCTCGGAGCCTGGAATCTGGACTCCGGTGCAGGCTTCAGCCTCATCCGCCGAGATTTCCGCAATACCTATACCCAGGGCCGCCGGCTTTTCCGCCGTGCGGCTGCGCATCCGGAAAGCGAATCGCTGCACCGCTGGCGCAAACAGGTGAAATACCTTATGCATCAGCTTCAGCTGATGTCCCAGGCCTGGCCGGCCATCTTCGTCCCCCTCGCCGAGGAGTTTCATCAGCTCAGCGACCTGCTCGGCACGGAGCACGACCTGGCCAACCTGCACCATGCCCTGACTGCCGAACAGCTGCCGCTCGGCAAAGGCAAATCAGCCCCCGTGCTGCTGCAGCTCATCGAGGCCCGCAGGCATGAGCTGCGGAACGAAGCCCTGCTGCTCGGCAGGCGGATTTTTGCCTACCATCCGAAAGGGTTTGTCCGGCAGATCCGCACCGCCTACCAGACCTGGTCCAAGCCGGTGCTTCCGGAGCCTGCGCCCGCAGCGGCAGAACCGGAACCTGCTGCTGTCTGAGTATTCGGATCACGATCTGCACAGACGAGGCGCCTTGGGTGCCTCGTCTGTGTTTTATGCCAGCCGGATCCGGTAGAGCACCGCGCTGGACTCGCGGGGGCGCATCGTGCCGTGCAGCCAGGAGATCAGCCCGTGCCAAAGGCCGGCCGGCAGCCACCAGGCGTTCTGCCGGTAGCGCTCGCTGAGCAGGCTCACGTAAAACCCGTCGAGCGGCATGCTGTCCGCCGATTCGATCCGGAAGCCCCGGGCTTCCAGCAGCTGCGCCATCGAGCCGGGCGTAAAATGGTACAGGTGGCGCGGCACATCATACGCGGCCCAGCGCGACTGGTAATGCCGCGCATCGTGGCTCTGGTAATTGGGGACGGCAATAAGCAGCAGCCCGCCCGGGCGGAGCAGCGTTCGGATCTGATCGAGATACGCATGCAGCCGGTGCACATGCTCCAGCACATGCCAGAGGGTGATCACGTCGAAGCTCCCGGCACGGAGGCTGAACAGCTGATCCGGCTGCGCTACAGCCAGCCCGCGGGTGCGGGCCAGCTCCCGCGCTCCTGCATCCGGCTCCAGGCCGGACACCTGCCAGCCTGCCTCCTGCATGGCCAGCAGAAAGTCGCCTGTGCCGCAGCCGATATCCAGCAGCTCGCCCTGGCGGCGGCCGCTGAGCCGGATTACGAGATTCCGTTTTCCCTGCAAGGTGAACCGGCGCGCAAGCTGGTACAGCCGGGAGAGCAGGCCCTTCCGGGTATTGGAATGCGAGATGTAGGACTCCGACTGGTAAAAGGCCCCGATCGAGGATTCATCCGGAGTGTCCTGGGTGAAGCGGCAGCCGCAGCTGCGGCATTGCCAGATCTCGAAGCTGGACCGGCTTACTAAATAGTCGGTGGCCTGCATCACCGGAGCAATGTCCGCTGCCTGGCAGACCGGGCAGGCAGACTGGCGTACCGGGGTGAACGTCGGGGTCATGTGAATGCTTTGGCGCAAAAGTACAAGATTCCGGCTCGTGTCCGAAGGCGGGGGGAAAATTGCCCCGGAATCCTCCGGTTTTGCTTCAGAGCATGTCTTACGGATTTTCGGAATTAATTTGTGCTAATTAATTGATAAACAAACATTTATATTTAAAATTGATATAAAATAAGGCCCCGCTGTTTCGCCAGCGGGGCCTTTTCTGTATCCAGGTTAAATCCGGCAGATTTTACGCGATTCTCAGGGCCATTTTTCAGCGGCCCATGAAGACCATCAGGACCGAGATGTCGGCGGGCGATACGCCGCTGATGCGCGAGGCCTGACCCAGGCTCCGCGGACGGGCCTTGCTGAGTTTTTCGCGGCTCTCGGCGCTCAGGCTGGTGATGGTTTTGAAATCGAAGGTATCCGGGATCTGGATTTCATCGAGGCGCATCATCTTCTGCGCCATGTCCTGCTCCTTCTGGATATAGCCTGCATACTTGAGCTGGATCTCGGCCTGTTCCACGTGGGACGGATCCATGCCGGCCACCAGTTCCTGGATTTCAGGGCTTCGGGCAGCGATATCGGAGAGGCTCACATCGGGGCGGGTCACCACATTGATGGCTTTGATCTTTTGCTTCAGGGGCGCATTGCCGATGGATTCGAGGAAGCTGTTCATTTGCTCCGGCGAAAGGGAGACCTCGGCCATGAGGGCGCACAGCTGCTCCACAGCCGTCTGCTTGACACGCATGCGCTGGTAGCGTTCCTCGCTGGCCAGCCCGATCTGGTAGCCGGTTCCGGTCAGGCGGAGATCGGCATTGTCCTGCCGCAGCAGCGTCCGGAATTCGGCGCGGGAGGTGAACATGCGGTAGGGCTCCTCGGTGCCTTTGCTCACCAGATCATCGATCAGCACCCCGATATAGGCCTGATCCCGGCGCAGGATGAGCGGCTCCTCGCCTTTCAGCTTGAGGGCAGCATTGATGCCGGCAATCAGCCCCTGGCTGCCCGCCTCTTCGTAGCCTGTGGTTCCGTTGATCTGGCCTGCAAAGTACAGGTGCTCGATCAGCTGTGTTTCGAGCGTCAGCTTGAGCTGGGTCGGCGGGAAGTAATCATACTCCACCGCATACCCCGGACGGAACATCCGTACCTGCTCCAGGCCGGGAATGGTGCGCAGCGCTTTAAACTGCACCTCTTCCGGCAGCGAGGAGGAGAACCCGTTTACATACACTTCTACCGTATCCCATCCTTCCGGCTCCAGGAAAAGCTGATGCCGGTCTTTATCCGAGAAGCGGTTGATTTTGTCTTCGATGGATGGGCAATAGCGCGGCCCCAGCCCCTGGATGCGCCCATTGAACATGGGCGATCGGTCGAAGCCCTCTTTGAGGTATTCGTGGGTCTGGGAATGGGTGTAGGTAATGTAGCAGGGCAATTGCCGCTCCGGGAGCGGGGTATCGAGGTAGGAGAAGCGGCTGGCAGGCGTATCGCCGGGCTGGGGTTCGAGCGCTGCCCAGTTGATGGTGCGCCCGTCCAGGCGGGGCGGGGTACCGGTTTTCATCCGGCCGCTCTCAAATCCGAGGGATTCGAGCTGGGCCGTGATGCCGGTGGCGGCGCGCTCGCCGCTGCGTCCGCCGCCGAACTGCTTCTCTCCGATGTGGATGATGCCATTGAGGAAGGTGCCGTTGGTCAGCACCACGGCCCGGCCGGGAATTTCCATCCCCAGCTGTGTCTGGACTCCGCACACACGACCATCCCGGACAACGAGTCCGGTCACCATTTCCTGCCAGAAATCCACGCCAGGCGTTTGCTCCAGCATCAGGCGCCAGGTTTCAGCGAAGCGCATCCGGTCGTTCTGTGCACGGGGGCTCCACATGGCGGGGCCTTTGGAGCGGTTGAGCATGCGGAACTGGATCATGGACTTATCTGTCACAATCCCGGAGTATCCGCCGAGCGCATCGATTTCCCGGACCAGCTGTCCTTTGGCTACACCGCCCATGGCGGGGTTGCAGGACATCTGGCCGATCATCTGCATGTTCATCGTCACGAGCATGACGCGCATGCCGAGGTTGGCGGCAGCTGCGGCGGCCTCACAGCCGGCATGGCCTGCGCCGACTACAATCACATCATATTCCGGAAACATGCGTACTCCCTCTGCTTGGTTGACGCCGCAAAGATACGGCGCAGAATTGAACCTTAAGGGAACGGATGGCTGCGCTTAAGGTTTCACGGCAGGCTGCGGGAAATACATCCTCCGCAGAAAATCGCCCCATACGATGAGGGAGAAGAGGGAATTTACGAAGAAAAGATAGCCTACGGGCACCACCACCAGGTTGTAGAACAGCACGAGGGTCAGCTTGAGCGAGGCCAGTTCGAATCCGCCGGTTTCGATCCGGGCGCGGCGGCGAAGCCAGGCAGCCAGAAGCAGGAGGCACATCGGCGCAATCGCAGTAGCTGCCAGCTGAAGATTGAAGAGCAGGGGAATCTGGGCATCGGAAAAGAACTTGGACAGGCCCAGGTTGATATGGGCATAGAGCGGATCGATCTGGCGGTTGCGGAGGGCAAAGGCAGGATACTCGCCCGGGATGGACGTAAACCAGGCCCAGTTTTCAATCCCCCAGGGAATGAGAAACCCAAAAAGCCCGATCAGCCCTGCCACTGCGGTAATGATCCAGGCTTGCCGGCGGCTGCGGAACAAGAAGACGAAGAAAAACAGCACCGGCGTCCAGAAAAGGAGCGAATAGCGGCTCAGGAGGCATCCGGCGAGTGCAATCCCCGTAAGCCACGGATTGCGGCGGGAGAGGGCCCAGCCGAGGAAGAGGTACCAGGCAACCACGACACCCTCTTCGGAATAGCGGATCACCCGCTCGACTTTTTCGAGCCAGGTAGCCTCCGAGATCAGCCAGAGGGGGATCAGAACCAGCAGAACGAGCCAGCCCCAGGGCTGCCCGCGCACGGGTGCTACACGCAAGGCGAGCCAGCCGGCCAGCAGCAGCCCCAGCACCGTCCCCCACCGGATATCGATTCCGAGCGCCTCAAAAGGCACAAACGGCATCCACATCGCAGGCAGGTAGATGGGGCGGTTGCCCCAGATCTGCGGGATTGCTGTATAGATCTCTTCTCCATTCAGAAAGCGGCGGCACATCACCTGGATGATGGGCATCATATCGGCCTGCATATAATCGAGCGGATGCCGCCCGATGATGCGGCTGCCTGCTTCCCAGAAGCGTACGGCAATCCAGGCAAACATCCCCCAGAGAATCGCCCGGAATACCCAGCGAAGCCAGACTCGCTCCTGCCCTGCCGTCACCTGAAGCGTCTGTACGGGCAGCAGCGGAATGCAGGCCAGCAGCAGGCCGCTGACCAGATAGGCTATCGATACTTGCGGAGTCGTGTTTCGGTTCAGAATCCAGATCGACTGGCACAGCGCCTCGACGAGCAGCGCAGCAAAGAGCGCCAGCGTAGCGAGGAACAGCCCCCGGTTTTGCCTCCAAAATCCAACTTGCTGGCCCATGCTTCAGGTATTGATGCGCGCAAATATACAGGTTCCCCCGAAGGCAGGCAGCGCCGAAGCGCGAGGCTTGGTTCCACGTGGAACACCGGGTTGCTTCGCTGCGCAGCACCATAAAATGTTCCACGTGGAACACTGCACACCATGCATCCTCCCGGCTGGATTCGGCTGCAAACATGCATTCCGGCTGTTTCAGCTCGGCTTAACGTTCGCAATAGAATCTGAACCCCAGGGCAAATCTCCGCTGAAGCAATATCCGCATGCACTGCTTTTGTCCGACTGTTCCACGTGGAACATCAGAATCCGCGCAGGCGCAGCGCCTCGTCTTCTCTGTCGCGCATGCGTGCTTCTTCTTCCCCGTGGTCGTCGAATCCGGCCAGGTGCAGCACGCCGTGAATCATCACCCGGTGGAGCTCGTCCCGGAAGCTGGCGCCGAAGGCGGATGCATTCTCACGCACCCGGTCGATGCTGATGAATATGTCCGCCACGAGGGGCTCTCCTGGCTCGCTGAGCGGAAAGGTGAGGATGTCAGTATAATAATCGTGGTCCAAGTGCTCCCGGTTCAGCTCAAGCAGGTACTCATCGGAGCAGAAGACGTAGGTAATTTCCTGCACTTCGACCTGATGCCTTGAAAGCATCAGGAGGATCCAGCTTGCCACTGCATCCTCCTGCTCCAGGATAAAGTCGATTTCGTGAATCTCGAAGCTGAGCACGGGGTCCATCAGATATTGAAGATCAGCTCCACTACCCGTCCCTGGTCCCGGAAAATCAGCTCATCGGAGAGGTGGCGCATCAGAAACACGCCGCGCCCGCCAATATTGCCGATATTCTCCGGCGCGGTGGGATCTGCCAGGGCATCCGGATCAAATCCATCCCCCTCGTCCCGCACCCGCACCAGCAGGCGGTACTGGTTGTAGGTTTCAAAGTCGACGAAGATCCTCCGGGATGAATCCCCTTTGTTGCCGTGAAACACGGCGTTGTTGATTGCCTCTGTGACGGCAATCATCACATTCCCGTACACATCATCCTTGAACTCCAGCTCCTGCCGGAGCTCGTCGATGACGGCTTCGATCGCGCGGATGACCTCCGGACGGCTCTCCAGTTCCAGTTGCTTGTACAGCACCTGATGCATATCTGCATTGCTGCTATTCATCTCCGCCTTCCAGGGTTTTGAAATATTGCTCGATCAAGATGAGGAAATCGCTGGAATATTCCAACTTGTTCGATTTGAGCAGTTCCTGACGGATTTTCTGCTTGTAGGCTTCGCGCTCCAGCTCGTCGGGCGTGCGCTGCCCGATCTCCCGGCCGGTGCGGGATTCCCGCTGGTTGTCCATGTCCTGCTCCCGCATCGACTTGTCGGCCTGGAGGAGGCGGTTGAGGATCTGCTGCTGCCGCTTCATCGTCTCATGCGTCAGCTGCTTGTTGCGCAGCTCCTCCTCGGTATCCTGCATATCCTTCGCGATCTGGTTCATATCCCCCAGCGACTTCCCGCCGCTCTGCTGGATCTGCTCGTGCAGCTGCTGCAGCTGCTGCCGGATCGACTCCTGCTGCTGCGCCATCTCGGAAAGCTTGTTCATGTCGATCTGCTGGCCGTCCATCATCTGCTGCATCTGCTGGTTGAGCTGCTGCTGCTGCCTGGAAACGCCCTGCATATTCGGCTGCTGGCCCTGCGGCTTCTGGCACATGCCCTGCCCCTGCTGCGCATTTTTCATCTGCTCCTGCATCTGCTTCATCACATCGGAGAGCATGTTGGCCAGGTTGTTGATGCTGGTCATGGCCATCTGCTGGTGGCGCGCCACCAGGCCTCCCTGCTTGTTGCGGAAGTAGGCCTGCGACTCGTCCATCTGCTGCACAATATTCCCGCTTTCATCCAGCACAAATTTCTGGATCTGGAACACCCGCTCCGCAAGGGCTTCGAGGCTGTCCTTGACCAGGCCCATATCATCCTGGAGCTTTTTCTGCTGCTGGCTTTTGTCCACATAGGCCGGATCGCCGTCGCGCAGCTTGCGCACCTCGTCCCGGAGATCCTCCTGATCGAAGGAAAGCTTCAGCAGATTTTCGAGCAGGGCCCGCAGGTCTTCGAGGTTTTCCTGATCCTGGGAGGACTGGGACTGCATCTGCATGTTGCCGAGCATCTCCGACATTTCGCTCATGCGTTCGGAGGCTTTCTGCTGCTTCTGCGAAGCATTCTGCTTCGACTGCTGGGACTGCTTCTGCTCCTGGCGGGTGCCGCTCTCCTGCTGCTCGCCAGCCTGCTCCATCTGCTCAGAAGCCTCCTGCATTTCCTGCTCCGCCTGCTCGCCCTGCTCCTGCAGCTGCTCCATCGCATCGCTGTCCGGTGTCTTCGTGTCTTCCTTCAGATCCGAGAGCTTTTCCAGATCCTGGCCGATCTGCTCCATCTGCTCTTTGAGCGCATCCTGCTTCTCCGACAGATTGTCGAGGGCCTCCTTGTTCTGCGCCTCCTCCAGCTTCTCGTTCAGGATGTCCTGCTTGGCCTTGAGGTTGTCGAGCTTGTTCCGGATTTCATCCACCTTCTGCTGCACCTCCAGCTGCTTGAGCAGTTCGAGGGTCCGCTCCAGGCTCTTGCGCAGCTCCTCCTGCTTCATCTGCAGCTGCTCCATTTTCATGCGCAGCTCGTCGGTATTGACCGTCTCCATTTTCTCCTGGATCTCCTGCAGCAGTTTCTCCAGTTCGGGGTCCTTCATTTCCTCCATGAGCTTGTTGAGATCCTCATAGTTCCGGAGGGTGTTTTCGGACACCATCTGATTCTGCTGCAGCTCATTCTTCGTCTGCTCAAATTGCTTCTGGGTCTCGGCCATCTGCTGCATGAGCTCCTGCTGCGCTTCGAGCGCCTCCTGCACCTCTTTCCGGTCGTCGAAGGAAAGCTTGCGCTGGCTGAGCATTTTCTCCTGCAGCTTGCGGTAGGCTTCCTCCAGCTCGCGGGCATTCTGCTCCATCGACTCCAGGCTGGACTGCACCTGATCCTGCTGCGAGGTCAGCTCGTCGTAGCGGGCATCGAGGGTCGGATAGATGATCTTGAAGGGTGCGCTCACCGCAGCCTTCGGGCCGGAGATGCCGTCGTTGTCCCAGACCTTGACGAAAAACTCAGCCTCGTCGCCTTCCCGGAACCCGATCGAACTGAGGTCAATCTGGTAGCTCTGGCTTTGCAGCAGGGTACGGGGCTCCAGATTGAGGGGCATCTCCCGGTATTCCTTGCCCGCCTCCGATGCGCCTCCTGACTTGGTGAAGCGGTAATACAGCCCCATGCGGGTAAACCCGAAGTCGTCGGCCAGCTCCAGATCCAGCGGCACCACCGGATCTACCCCTACCTGAAACTCGCCCGCAGGCGACGTGACGTACACGGTCGGGAACCGGTCCGGCGTGACGGCTGCCCGGTAGTGCACGGTGTCGATGTTACGGATCGCTTCCTCCCCGCTGAGGGAGATGTAATATTCGATATCCTCCATCAGTCGCTGCGCTACCGACAGCTGACCTTCCCGGCTTCCTTCGCCGAATGTCCAGGCCTTGCCGTCTGTCTGGATCAGGCTGGCGGCTTCGACCGGCCCCTGCGGCAGCAGCTCCCAGGTCACCGAGCTGCCCCGCAGCACTTTGATGTCTCCGACATTGTCCTGGAGAATTTCCGGTGCCAGGCCGGTATAGGCCGGCGGATGCACAATCACCCGGAAGGATTTGATCGCAGGCCGCTTGAGCACTTTCACCGCATACGCCTCCGTGCGCGCATCGGGGTTGCCGACATAAAACGAGAAATCCGATTTGACGCCGGTAATGGTATAGCTGAACGAAGATGCCGAATTCCGGGTCAGGCTGTAGTCAAGGAAGTTCTGCGCGTCCTGCTCTTTGATGTAAAGAAACAGCTCCGCAGGCAGGGCAGATCCGCTTACCTCGACCTGCAGCTTCAGGTCCTGGCCTGCCACGACTTCGCCGGGAATCCCATCGACCGAGATCTGGAAAGGCGGCGGCGGCACAAAGGCCTTGCGGTAATTGAGCAGGCGGTAGCTGCCGGCCGAAAGCAGCGCAGGATCTACCGCGTAGGTCAGCAGGAAGAGCAGCAGCGGAACGGCCAGGTACCAGAGGTACTTGCGGTTGACGCGGAGGTTGATGGCATTGGCCAGACGGACCGGTGCAATGTCGGCGGCTTTGCGCTCGATGGCAGCCTCGGCCAGACTGCCTCCGCCCTGGCGGCGGAGCTGCAGCAGGTTGATCAGCTTGTCGTTGATGTCCGGGAAATAGGATTTCACCAGCTGCGCGATCTGGAACTCCGACAGGTTTTTCGCCCAGCCCATCAGCTGCGATACCGGCCACAGCACCGAGTACCCCAGCACGCCAAGAAAGGCCGCGCCGAGCGTAAGCACCATCGCCGTGCGCACCCCGGGCGGAAAGCCGAAGATCCCCTCGCTCAGCAAGGCTACAAACAGCATCGAAGACATCAGCAGGGCCAGGATCAGGCTTCCCCGCACAATCTTGTCTACATAATACTTCCTGCGGAACTCTTCGATCCGCTGATCCAGTAATTGCCGGTTGTTGTTCATACTCCCTCCGCTAACTCGTTCGCATGAATGCACAGACCCCATCTGCGCCTGTCTGCGTACGCAGATGCAGGCCGGGATGTTGCCGCTTCGTCAAGTTCGCAACGATCGGCGGATAATCAAATTTCCGGCAGGCCTGAAATCGATCAATCCCTGTAATCAATCGATCTGAACGGCAATCGGGCAATGGTCGGAATGCACGGCATCCGGCAGAATGGCTGCGCCGGTGCAGCGGGGCATCAGCTCCGTGCTCACCAGGTGGTAGTCGATCCGCCAGCCTTTGTTGCGCGCCCGTGCTCCGCTGCGATAACTCCACCAGGAGTAATTTCCAGGATCTGAATTGAAGTGCCGGAAGCTGTCCGTCAGACCCACGGCGAGGAAATCCGTCAGCCAGGCCCGCTCGTGCGGCAGGAAGCCGGAGGAGTTCTTGTTGCCTACGGGATCGTGGATGTCGATGGGATGATGGGCGATGTTGTAGTCTCCGGAAATCACGAGCCGGGGGAAGCGCTGGAGCAGGTCCCGCACGTAGGGCAGAAAGAATTCGAGAAACTGATCCTTGGCACCCTGCCGGTGGTCGCCGCTGGTGCCGGAGGGCAGATACAGGGACATGACGGAGAAGTCCGGAAAATCGGCGCGCAGCACCCGGCCTTCGGCATCGATCCAGGATTCGCCGCAGCCATATTCCACATGCAGCGGCTCCTGCCTGGTGAAGAGGGCCACTCCGCTGTAGCCTTTCTGCTCCGCCGAATGCCAGTAGGTGTGGTATCCCTCCGGGCGGAGCTGCTCCGGGGTCAGCTGCTCCGGCTGGGCCTTGGTCTCCTGGATGCAGAGGATGTCGGGCGACACGCTGTGGAGCCAGGCATACAGCTGCTTGTCGTGCGCGGCGCGGATGCCGTTCACGTTGTAGGACAGAATGGTGGTCATGGGGTTGAGGTAAAATGGTTCCAGCCCTGGGCTTCGATGTCTACGGCCTCCCCGCCTTCGGACACCAGCTGAATGATGCCGGCATCAGGGGTCATATGGCCGATCACCGCAAAATCCCGGGCGCTTTTAATGGTATCGAACTGGCCGATCGGCACGGTAAAAATCAGCTCGTAGTCTTCGCCGCCGTTCAGCGCGAAGGCAACCGGCGGCAGCTTGAATTCTTCCGCCACGGCCACCGTCTGGTAGTCGATGGGGATCTTATGCGCATAGATCTGGGCTCCGCAGCTGCTCTGCCGGCACAGGTGGTGGAGTTCGCTGGCAATGCCGTCGCTCACATCCATCATGGCGGTAGGCTGCACCCCCAGCTCGCGGAGCAGCCGCACGATGTCCAGCCGGGCTTCCGGCCGCAGGAGCCGGCCCACCACATAATCATAGCTGGTCAGATCCGGCTGCAGGTCGGGGCGGTCCTTGAAGACAGCTTTTTCGCGCTCCAGCACCATCAGCCCGGCATAGGCGGCCCCCACATCGCCGCTGACGCAGATCAGGTCGCCGGGGCGGGCGCCATGCCGGTAGGTAATCTGGCCCGGATGGGCCTCCCCCACGGCTGTCACGGACAGCACCAGCCCCTGGCGGGAGCTGCTTGTGTCGCCGCCCAGCAGCTGCACGCCATACGCTTCGCAGGCGTGCGCGATGCCCGCATACAGCTCCTCCAGCGCCTCGACCGAAAACCGGCTGCTGACCCCGAAGGAAACCGTAATGCCGACCGGATCGGCATTCATCGCAGCGAGGTCGCTGACATTGACCGCCACCGCCTTGTATCCCAGATGGCGCAGCGGCGTATAGCCCAGGTCGAAGTGCACGCCTTCGAGGAGCAGATCGGTGGTGACTACCTGCGCCTTGCCGGCCGCAGGCAGGTATACCGCCGCATCGTCGCCGATGCCCGTCAGGAGCGGCGCCTGCGGCAGCGGAAAACGCTTCGTCAGATGGTCGATCAGGCCGAATTCGCCCAAGCGCTCGATTGAAGTGAGACCAGCCATGCCTATGCGATATACCGCAAAGGTATAAAACCTGCCAGCCATCCACCTCCCTTTATAGTATTAGTATTTAGTTATTTTAAAAATAATGTATTGGTAATATAGGCTGTGGATTTGTGGGAAAGATCTTCCGCAGGGGCTTGACTCTGGACTTATCCACCGCATATCAACCGGTTATCCACTGCCCGGCGTGGATAACACCCGCCAGAACGTCCAGCGGTCATAATACCTTAACATTCGCAAGTGCCTGATCCCGGTGGGCGGCATCCTGCACAGCATCAGGTTTCTGCTGCCTGATCATGCTGCGGGGCGAATACTTTGGCGCTTCGTTCTTCCAGTACCCGCACTTGTCCGGAGGCGAAAACTATGCACAGTTTTCCAGGCCTGTGGATGCAGATGCACGGGAAAATATTCACGGCTGCGGCTGTGCGCAAGCCCGTGGAAAAGCCCGGCTCCGTGCACAGGGGTGTGTATGATTATCCCCCGGAAAGGCCCGAATGTGGACAACTTGGCCCCGGCGGCGGAGGGCAATTCACGGGCCTGCCGAGTTCCGCACAGAAAGTCTGGGAATACTGTGGATTAAGGTAGGCTGATTATCAGCAGAATACAATAGTTTTCAAATGGGGTGTGGATAAGCGGGAAAAGCGGGCCGGGCACATACGAAAACGGGCGGGCGCTTCGTAGCGGCCCGCCCGGCGGAATGGCACATGTAAGAAAGGCGGCGGATTATTCGCCTTTGTACTGCGGTTTGCGCTTCTGGAGGAAGGCGGCGACGCCTTCGAAGAAGTCGCGCGAGCGGAAATTGACCCCCTGATGCACGGCCTCTGCGTCCAGCGCTTCGGCGAGGGTGCCGGCGGCACCGGTGCGCAGGTTCGCTTTGGTATGCTGGATGGCGAGGAAGGGGCCGTTGGCGAGGCGTTCAGCCAGGGCGTCCACGGCTGCATCCAGCTCGGCATCGGGCAGCATGCGGTTGATGATGCCCAGCTGCGCCGCTTCGGCGGCGGGAATCATGGTGCCGGTGGCCATCAGCTCGAAGGCGCGGTGGTAGCCGATGCGCTCCGGCATGAAATAGGCGCCGCCGCCGTCGCTGGAGAGGCCGATGCGGGTGAAGATCTGGCTGAAGCTGGCGGTGTCGGAGGCATAGACAATGTCGCAGGCCAGGGCAAAGTTGAACCCAACGCCCACGCAGCTGCCGCGGACCTTGGCGATGAAGGGCTTGTTCATCTCCCGCATGGCCAGCACGGCCGGGTTGTAGGTGGTGCGGAGAAACTCCGTGACATCGAAGCCGCCCTGCATGAGGGAGGGATCGAGATCGGCACCGGCGCAGAAATCGGCTTCGGCGCCGGTGAGGACGACCACGCGGCTTTCATCGTCGCGGCTGCTCAGGATAGCATCCAGAAAATGCCGGGACATGGCGGCGCTGATGGCATTCTTCTTCCGGGGCTGGTTGAAGGTGATGGTTTTGATCCGGTTTTCGAGGCGGACCTGGATGAGGTCGGAGGCGGAGGACATAGGGGCGGAGGATTTGTGCGAAAAAAGTACGAAATAATTTGCAAATTAGGATGCATGCATACAATTTACAGGAAAATTCTGAGTGCTTGATATTTTCCATCCGGAGACTCCAGGCGCCTTTTTCCTGACGACTAACTTCCCGCGTATGGCCCGTAGCTATGTTTCGATGAGCAACCTCCGGTTTTTGCTCCACGACGTGCACCAGGTTCAGGACTTGCTGAGCCACGAATATTTTTCGCACTGCGACCGCGAGTCGCTGGACATGATGCTGGATGCGGCGCTGCAGATCGGAGACACCTATCTGTTTCCGTTCTATCAGGACATGGACCGGAACCAGCCCGAGCTGGAAGGCGGCACGATCCGCGTGCACAGCTCGGTGAAGCCATACCTCGAAGCGGCAGGCGAAGGCGGCTGGATTGGCGCGCTGGCACCGCTCGAACTCGGCGGCATGCAGCTGCCGCAGCTCATCGGGTCGGCTGCCGGCTTCATCATGTCGGCTGCCAACAACGGCGCCACCGGCTTCACCGGCCTGACAACCGGCGCAGCCAACCTGATCATCTCCTTTGCTACCGACGAACAGAAGGCCAAGTATCTGCCCAAGATGTTTGCCGGCGAATGGCAGGGCACCATGGCCCTCACCGAGCCGCAGGCCGGCAGCTCGCTTTCCGACGTGATCACCACGGCCACCCCCATGCCGGACGGCAGCTACCGCATCCGGGGGCAGAAGATCTATATCTCCGCCGGCGACTACATCGGCACTGAAAATGTCGTGCACATGCTTCTCGCCCGGATCGACGGCGCCCCGAAGGGCACCAAGGGCATCTCGCTCTTCATCGTGCCGAAGTACCGCGACGGCGAGCAGGGAGAACTGGTATTCAACGACATCACCACGGCCGGCGTGTACCACAAGATGGGCCAGCATGGCACGCCCGCCACGCACCTGATGTTCGGCGAGCGGGACGACTGCCACGGCTACCTGGTCGGCGAGCCGAACAAGGGGCTGGGCTACATGTTCCAGATGATGAACGAGGCCCGCATCATGGTGGGCCTGGGTGCCTGTTCGATTGCCTCGGCGGCCTATCACGCCTCGCTGCAGTATGCCATGGAGCGCCCGCAGGGCCGCCGGCTCAACAACAAAGACCTCGACGCGCCTCAGACCCTCATTATCAACCATCCCGACGTGCGCCGCATGCTGCTCTTCCAGCGCGCGATTGTGGAAGGCGGCCTGAGCCTGGTCATGGAGTGCTCGCGCTACGCGGACCTCATGCATGTGAGCGAAGGCGAAGAACACGACCGCTATGAGCTGCTGCTGGAGCTGCTCACGCCGGTTGTCAAGACCTTTCCCTCGGAGATGGGCGTGCAGTCGGTAAGCGCCGGCCTGCAGGTGCTCGGCGGCGGCGGGTTCTGCGAAGATTTCCCCCTCGAAAACTACTACCGCGATATCCGGATTTACCCCATCTACGAAGGCACCACGGGCATCCAGTCCCAGGACCTGCTGGGCCGCAAGGTGACGATGCAGCAGGGCAAGGCCGTGATGCTGCTCGCCGAGGAAATCCAGAAAACGATCCGGGAGGCCTCCGCATACGAAGACCTGCGCAAGCAGGCCGGCATCCTGGGCGAAAAACTGAAAGCGACCCAGGAAATTCTGATGCACCTGATGCCCTTCGCCATGAAAGGCGACATCGAGCGCTATCTGGCGGATGCCACGCTGTTTATGGAATTCTTCGGGATTGTGACGGTGGCCTGGCAGTGGCTCAAGCAGGGCATAGCGGCCAAGCAGGCCCTCCTCACCCGGAATCCGCAGGGCGAAGAACTCGAATTCTACGAAGGCAAGCTGCTCACGATGCGCTACTACTTCGCCTATGAAGTGCCCAAGACCCTCGGCCTGCTGCAGCGGCTCAAGGATGATGAAGTGCTGACGATTGTGACGGAGAAGACCCCCGCCCTCTGACCTGCAAGGCATACGGCACTGCGTTTTGCCAGGCTGCTCTCCGGAGCAGCCTTTTTTCGTAACTTGAGCCGCCTATCGACCGATTATGCTGCGCCTCAAACTCAAAACCGACCCGATGTGGGTCAAGCACGTGGTGGAGGGGAACATTCCGGAGATCCTCACCGACCATGCCTATTGCGAGCAGAAAGCCGCCTCTTCGGCGATCTCGCTGATCGTGCAGTACCCGGAGCATCCGGAGCTGGTAGCCGAAATGGCCGAACTGGCGCAGGAGGAAATGGGCCATTTCCGGATGGTCTTCCGCGAGATCGAGCAGCGCGGCCTGCAGCTAGGCCGCGAGCGCAAAGATTCCTATGTGAACGAACTGGTGAAGTTCATCCGGGAAAAGGGCAAAACCCGGGAAGAAGCCCTGGCCGACAAGCTCCTCTTCGCTGCGATGATCGAAGCCCGCAGCTGCGAGCGCTTCAAGGTCATGTCCGAGCACATCGGCGATCCAGGCCTGAGCGAGTTTTACCACAAGCTGATGATCTCCGAAGCCCGGCACTATACCTTGTTTATCGGGCTGGCCCGGAAGCTGTGCCCGAATGTAGATGTGGACAAGCGCTGGGAGGAATTCCTCGAATACGAGGGCGAAGTGATCGGACGCTACGGAAAAGAAGAGTTTATCCACGGATAATCCACAAGCCTATGGAAATCTCGGATGAATTGCTGGACAAGCTGGCGCATCTGGCCAGGCTGGACATCCCGGATGCCGGGCGCGAAGCGCTGCGGCAGGATCTGAAGCGCATGCTGGAATTTGTGGACCAGCTGCAGGCGGTGGATACTGCCGGGGTGGAGCCGCTGATCCACCTGACGGAGACCTGGAACCAGCTCAGCGAAGACCAGCCCGAAGCGGGGCTGGACGAAGCGGATGCCTTCCGCAATTCCCCCTCCGGGCCTGGGCCCTTCTTCCGCATTCCGCGGGTCGTACACAAATAACGCGCGCCCGCTGTATCTATCCGTGCACCGCGCATTATGGTATTCCGGCACACTGCCGGACTTAGAGCATACACATGGATCTGCAACGGCTTCCGTATCTGCCAGTTCATTTTTTCTATTTCCAGCTTTCAGCCGCCTATCAGCGCGTATGGCTGGCCGCCATGCTCGTGCTGCTGACAGCAGCGGGCTTCTGGGCGGCAGGCATCGCCGATCCGGACCGCTGGACGCCGTCCATCGCCGAAATCCCTGAAACCAGCGGTTCCCTGGTGGCCGTCGATTCGGTGATGCTCGATTACCGGGCGCTGGAAGTGCCGATGAACGCATACCGGCAGCAGGCTGCCTTCAGCGCAGGCCCCATGCTGCCCCATGCATGGCAGCTGGTGCTGTACACCGTGATCCAGGTGCTGGCCTGGGCGGTATTTCTGGGGGCGGCCACGCAGGTGCGTTCCCGCTGGGTATATGCCTGGTACCTGCTCTTTGCCCTGTATGTGCACAGTACGGGCCTCTTCACGCTGCTGATTCCAGGCTCGGCCTGGGGAGCGCGGGGGCTGGAGTTCGGGGTGCTGATCGTGTTTCTGGGATTGGCCTATGCCTTCCAGTCCAACTGGCTCCGCTGGGAGCTGCCCTGGCGGGTGGTATTGATGGGCGTGCTGCTCGGCGGCCTGTTTGGCTGGGCGGCCGCAGCCGGAGGCTGGCAGACCCTGCATACCTCGGCGGGCAGCAGCTTTCCCTATCTGGCATTCATCACCCTGGCAGCAGTCATATTTGTCTCTAAAGAACCCAACAGCCTCCTGCTGCTGCTCGCCACCAACCACCGATCGCCTGCGCGGCGGCTGCATCCGGCCTTTTTTTTCGCTGCGGTGGCACTGCTCGTGCTGCTGGAGCTGGTCTGGATCAATGAATATTTCAATCTGGGAATACTGGGCGGATTCACTGCGGGCATCCGGCCGATGCAACTGCTGTGGATCAGCATGGCTGCTGCTGTATTCACGTCGCAGAACCTCTTCAACCTCGTACGGGACGCATTCTCGGCGGCCGGTGCCTATACCCTGGCGCTGACGGCCTGGATGGCTGCTGCTGCCGGCTACCTCTGGCTGCACAGCGCCTCGGGCGATACCATCTTTACCTATACCATAGAACGGTTTGCCGTGGTGGGATTCACGGCCGTCACCCTTTCGCATGCCTATTATCTGGCGGCGAATTTCAGGCCGCTGTTCCGGCAGCGGATCCATTTCTACTACCTCAGCGGCGCGGGCCAGGGCCCGCCGCTGGCTGTGATCTGGATTATCGCCCTGGCCGGCATTTCGATCGGCGAAGGGCGGGACAAATGGAAAACCTTCACCTTGCTTTCCCATTCGTACATGGTGCATCTGGGCGACGGTGCGCTGCTGGCCGGGGACGGAGACGCGGCCGCCGTACGGTACGAAGCTGCGCTGCAGAGCAGTCCCGTCAGCCCGAAGGCGCATTACAACCTCGCATCGGTGCTGGTGGCTGATCCCGAAACCTGGAGCGGCGCCATGGTCCACTACCGCCAGGCGAGCGAACGCTACGAAACCCCCGCCGCGCGGCTCAACGGTGCCGCCCTGCTGCGGCTTGCCGGCAGCCGGGCAGATGCGCAGGCACTTTTGCAGGAAGGCCTCGACCGGGGCTCCAATCCGTATCTGGCCAATGCGCTGGCGCTGCTGTATCAGCAGCAGGGGCTGCCGGATTCGGCCATCCGCTGGTATCAGGCGGCGCTGCTTGAAGATCCGGGCCTGAGTTCGGTGTACAGCAACCTGGCGCTGCTCTACCACGACTACGGCCGCCCGGCGGAGGCGAAGCAATTTATCGATGCATCGCTTCAGGGACGCCCTTCGGACGCCGCCCTGATCAATGCCATCTGGCACAGCCTGAGCACCGGCCTGCCGGCGGCACTTCCCGATCCCGAAACGATCCGCCCGAAGGATGCCCTGCTGAGCTATAACCTCGGCCTGTGCGGCCTGCGCGACCCGCGCTACGCCGCCGACCGCACCCGGATCAAACAGCTGGCCAACGATCAGGCGGTACCGGATGCGATGCTGCTCGATGCCTATCTCATGGCGCTGGACGATTCGGCGCTGTATGCGCGGAGCCGCGCAGAGTATCTGATGCAGGCATTTCCGCGCTACGCGCCGCTGGCCAACCGCCTGCTGGGTGTCTGCTATGCCGGCAAAGAAGCGCCGGAGCTCGCACGTCTCTATCTGAACAAAGCCGCGCAGGGCGGCGACTCGGCCGCAGCCCTGCAGGAAGCCTATCTCTGGATGCACCTCCGGGAGCGCGATTCGGCCCTGTACACGCTGACGGCCCTGCGGGGCACTTATCCGGGGATGTGGAAAAGTTGTGCAAAAGAGCTGGCGGTGCTGCTGCTCTCCGTCGGGGAGCCGGTGTACGCACAGACCGAATGGAACCTGGCAGACCTGGGGCCAGCCGACTGGGTGCGGGCGGGCATGCTGGCTGACAGCATGAAGACCTACAGCATCGCGCTGGAGCATTTCCGGCAGGCGATCGGGCTGGACTCTTCGTGGACGGCGCCCTATCTGGAGATGGCGCGGATTTACAACCGCTACGGCGATCCGCTGGCGTCGGAGACGGCGGGGTACGGCCTGCAGATCGAGCCGGGTGGGGGCGCGCTGCATCTGGAGGCAGCCCGCGCGCAGCTGCTGCAGGGCTGGACCGATCCGGCGCTGCAGTCGCTGGCTCAGGCGGGCGGCGATGAGGCGCTGCTGTCCCGGAGCCTGCTGCTGCGCGCGGATCTGGCTCTGGCGCAGACAGATACCGCAGCTGCGGCGGCATATCTCGATTCGCTGGCCCGCCGCCGGCCGCTGTTTGCCGAGGGGCTGGTGCGCCTGGGCGAGCTGTACGCCCGGACGGGGCAGTCAGACCAGGGCAATGCGCTCATCGCGGCAGCGGTGACGGTGAATCCGGCGCATGCCGGGCTCTGGCTGCAGTATGCGCGCTATGCACGCGCCTGGAATCAGCTGGAAGATGCCGGCTTCGGCGCGATCAAGGCCATCGAGCTGAGCCGCTCCCTGCAGGCGAAGCAGGAAATCGCCGCAGAATTTGCAGCGGAAATCCGCCTTGCCGCCCGGAATCAGAATTGATTACGGAATGATTACACAGCGGGATGCACAAATATGGGCCGGTTTCCGTAATTTCGCTAGGGCATCGGAATCTGGCATATGAAAACCGCTGAAATACAGGATACAGAGCAATATTTCCCGCGGGAACTCAGCTGGCTTTCCTTCAACCTCCGCGTGCTGATGGAGGCCAAGGATACCAGCCTGCCGCTGTATGAGCGCATCAAGTTTCTCGCGATTTATTCCTCTAACCTCAATGAGTTTTTCCGGGTGCGGGTAGCTTCAATCCAGAGTCTGCTGGATATGAAGGAATCCAATCTGAAGACGCTCCGCTTCAACCCTGAAGCCCTGCTGAATCAGATTTACACGGAGGTGAACCGGCAGCAGGAGGAATTCGGGCGGATTTTCCGGGATCAGATTCTGCACGAGCTCCGGCGCAACCACATCCACCTCATCCGGGGGACGCCGATCGAGCCCGCGCACAAGAAATTTGTCGGCCAGTTTTTCGAGGAGGAGGTACGCGCCTTTCTCCATCCTGAGCTGCTGCGCAAAAACAAGATCGTCCACTTTCTGCGCGACGGCGCCATGTACCACTCGGTCAAGCTCCGCAACCGCCCGCGCAGCCGCAAGGAGCTGCTGCCCGCCGAGCTGAAGGCCAGCTCCAAGAAGCGCACCCGCTATGCGCTCATCCAGATTCCGACGCATTATTTCCCGCGCTTCATCGAGCTGCCCCGCATCGGGAACGAGTACTATATCATGTTCCTCGATGACATCATCCGCTGCAACCTGGAACGGATTTTTCCAGGCTACGAGGTGGTGTGCTGCCACAGCATCAAGGTCAACCGCAACGCCGACCTCATGATCGAGGATGAATTCAGCGGGGATCTGGTGGAAAAAATCAAGGAAAGCCTCAAAAAGCGCAAGATCGGCGAGACCGCCCGTTTTCTCTACGACCAGAACATGCCGCGCAGCATGCTGACCTATCTGCGCGAAACTTTCGGGATCGAAGAGCGTGAACTGATGATGGGGGGAACCTATCACAATTTCATGGACTTCTTCAATTTCCCCAATCCCCTCTCGCCCCAGCTCGAACGCAGCCCTACGCCGCCGCTTCCGCGCCCGGAGATGGATGCGCATCCCTTTATGGTGTCGGCTATCCGCGAGCAGAACCGCATCCTGCATTTTCCCTACCAGTCGTATGACTATGTGATCCGCTTCCTCAACCAGGCAGCGATCGATCCGGATGTGGAAGAAATCTGGGCCACGCAGTACCGTGTGGCGTCCAATTCTGCGGTGGTGACGGCGCTCATCCGCGCAGCGCAGAACGGCAAAAAGGTCACGGTATTCGTAGAGCTGAAGGCGCGCTTCGACGAAGCGCTCAACCTGCAGTCGGCCCGCGACATGGAACAGGCAGGCGCTACCGTCATCTACAGCATCCCCGGCCTCAAGGTGCACGCCAAGGTGGCGCTCGTGCTGCGCCGCGAAGACGGCGCGCACAAGGGATATGCCTTCCTCAGCACCGGCAACTTCAACGAAAAGACTGCCCGCATTTACGCTGATCACGGATTTTTTACGGCTGATCAGGTCATCGTGCAGGAACTGCAGGAACTCTTCCGCTATCTGCAGAACCAGGAATATATCCCCAGGCCCTTCGAGCGGCTGATGGTGGCGCCATTCAACATGCGCAGCCGCTTCGAATCGCTCATCAGCCGTGAGATCGCACATGCAAAGGCAGGCGGCAGCGGCAAGATTCTCATCAAGCTCAACAACCTCGACGACGAGCGCATGATCGACCGGCTCTACGAAGCCAGCCGCGCCGGGGTCCGCATTACCTTGATTATCCGGGGCATGTGCAGCCTGCGGCCCGGCATTCCGGGGCTGAGCGAGCACATCCGCGTGATCCGGATCGTAGACCAGTTTCTGGAGCATGCGCGGGTCTATTACTTTGGCAATCAGGGCAATCCTGAACTCTACCTTGGCTCCGCCGACTGGATGCACCGCAACCTGAGCCGCCGGATCGAGGTGGTATTTCCGATCCTGGACCCGGAGCTGGCCCGCGAGGTGATGGCCCTCGTCGATCTGCAGCTGCAGGACAATGTCAAGGCCACCGAGCTGGACCGCAACCTGCGCGACACGCCAGTCAAGCTCGATCCCGTTCCCCGGATCCGGATGCAGGCCGAGGCCTATCACCGCATCAAGGCCGGCCGGCTGCTGGATGCGCCCAAGTAGCGCGCAGGCATAACCGAAATTTCTGCAGCCAATCTGCAGCAGCTGTCACTGACAGCCTGGCAGAATCCGAACCTATGGCAGCCAATCCGGAAAGATCCGCGCCTGGGGCCTGCTGCCGCCGCATGGCGGGAGCCGCGACTGCCAATGACAGGCCGCAGCGGCAGGCAGAACAGGCAAAAACGGAAGTTTTAATAGCACATGCCAGATCTGCCGGTGGCGTATGACATAGAACAGAAATTTTAATAGCAAATATTTTGGCAAAATTTTATTTAAGCCCATTTTTTCGGGCTGGCACACCGTTCGCAGCAGAACTGTACAGATCCTTCACGCGATAACCGCATGCATATGGAAGAGTTGCTCAAAAAATTCCTGTACACCGGAGTAGGTGTAGTGGCTTTCACGGCTGAGAAGCTGCAGGAAGCTGTGGACGAACTCGTCGGCAAAGGCAAAGTATCCGAGGACGAAGGCAAAAAGATTGTCGACAATTTTGTGGGCGATGTGGAAGGCAAGCGCAACGAGCTGGAAGACCGCCTGCGCACGATGGCCGACAACTTCGCCGAAGCGATCAACCTGCCCCGCCTGATGACCCGCGAAGACCTCGAAGCCCTGACGGCCCGCGTGGCTGCCATCGAAGCGAAGCTGGGCATTGTGCCGGCTGCTGAAACGCCCGCCCAACCCGCTGAAAAACCTGCCGCAGAGCCGGTCAAATGATCTCTGTGTAAACTGAGAATTGGAGTAGTAGTAGGCCCGGCCTGTTCAGCAGGCCGGGTTTTTTGGTTTCCTCAGGCCAGGCTGCCAACTTTGCCTGCCGGATTGCGGTTATAGAGCATCCGCATACTGCTATGATGCAGGTTCATTATTTCACGCTGCTCCGGCTCGCCGGCTATCTGAACGGACGCTGTGCCGGGGAGCAGGTGACGGCCTGTTTTTCGCAGAATAAAAACGAGCTGATTGTTGAGCTGGAATCGGTGAGCCTGCGCATTGGCTGCCGCACGCCGCATACCTATGCGGTACCGGTGCCGGAGTTCAGCCGCGCCCGCCGCAACGTAGCAGGCCTGTTTCCGGAGATTCAGGGCCTGCGGCTGCGCGAGGTGCAGGTGCTTCCGTACGAGCGGGTGCTGATGCTGGAGCTGGAGTCGGGCTTCGATCTGCTGCTGAAGCTTCACGGCAACCGGGCCAATATTCTCCTGCGCCGGGACGGCGCCGTGCAGGAACTCTTCAACCGGGAGATGGAGGAAGATCTTGGCTATACGGCGGTGCCCGGATTCTGGCGGCCTGAACTCCTGCCCGCCGATCTGGCACCTGTGGAAGCGGATGCGGCACAGGCCCTGCGCAAGGTGTCGCCGGTGCTGGACAAGGTATTCGCCCGGCGCATGCTCCAGCATATGCAGGCAGGCGAAACGCCCCCGGATGCCCTGCGCCGCCTGGCGGAAGAGGCGCAGACCGGCCCCTTCACCCTTGCCCTCAGCCAGAACGAAATCCGGCTCTACCTGTTTCCCGCCGAGCCGGGCATCCAGATCCCCGGAATTGAAGATGCGCTGCGGATTTTTCTGCGGAGCCAGTATCAGTGGGAATCCTACCGGCGGCAGTACCGCGAGGCGGAAACGGCTCTCCGCAAGCCGCTCGACAAATACCGGGGCCAGCTGGCCTCGTATCAGACCAGCATGGCCCAGCTGGAGCAGGAGCGGAGCCCCGAGGAACTGGGCCACCTGCTGATGGCCAACCTGCACCGGATTCCGCCCGCAGCGCACAGCATCGAGGTGGAAGACTTTTATAACGAGGCAGCCCCGCTGCGCATCAAGCTCGATCCGCAGCTGAGCCCGCAGGACAACGCGCAGCGCTACTACGGCAAGCACAAGGACCGCCGCCTCCGGCTCCGGCACCTTCAGGAACAGGCTGAGGCCCTCCAGGCGCAGATCCGGGAGGCCGAGGCGGAATGGGAGCTGTTTGCGCAGGCGGTGCCGCCGGAGCAGCTGACCCTGGGTCCGGAAGGATTCGATCCGGAGCTGCTGCGCCGGCTCCGCCGCTACAAGCAGGAGACCGAGGCGCCCGCGCGCCTGCCTTTTCACCGGTTTGAGTACGAGGGTTTTGAAATATTCGCCGGCAAGCACGCCCGCAGCAACGACGAGCTGACCTTCCGCTTCGCCTCCAAAGCAGACCTCTGGCTGCACGCCCGGGATGTGCCCGGCTCGCATGTCGTCATCCGGCACCGGGCTGGCCGCAGCATTCCCCCGCAGGTCCTGGAGTATGCCGCCCGGCTGGCTGCCTTTTTCTCCAAACGCCGCACCGATACCCTCGTACCCGTGCAGTACACCCCCTGCAAATATGTCCGAAAGCGCAAAGGCGACCCGCCCGGCATGGTCGTCGTAGAGCGGGAATCGGTGCTGATGGTACCGCCTATCCGGGATTTTGGGGCTGCCTAGCGGAAATTGGCCCCAACATATCAGCGGGATTTTGATAAATTGGTCAGAATCAGTATTATGCAGCGGTAGAACCCTTAACCTGTATCTGGTAATGGCTAAAATTTCTGACATTGAAGGCATTGGTCCTGCCTTTGCCGAAAAGCTCACCGCTGCCGGGGTCCGCAGCGTAGAGAAGCTGCTGAAGACCGGCGCCACCAAGCAGGGCCGCAAAGCCCTCAGCGAATCCACCGGGATCGACGAACAGAAGATTCTTGCCTGGACCAACATGGCGGATCTCTTCCGCATCAAAGGGGTCGCGGCCCAGTATGCCGAGCTGCTGGAAGCGGCCGGTGTGGATACCGTGAAGGAACTCCGCAACCGCAACGCAGCAAATCTGCATGCCAAGATGAAGGAAGTGAACGATCAGAAAAAGCGGGTACGCCAGCTTCCCTCGCTGAGCCAGGTGGAGCGCTTTATCGAGGATGCCAAGAAACTCGAACCGATGATCAGCCATTGAGCTGTTCGCTGCCGTCCCCGTTCCCCGCACCGGAGTGCTTCACTCCGGTTTTTTATTGCCCGCCCGCACCACTGCAAGCACAAGCACGCTCAGCACGGCGATCACGCCGGTAATCAGGATGGCCAGATTGAGGATGCTGCCGGTGAATTCCATATTCGAATGTCAGGTAATGAATACGGGTATAACCCCGCGCCGGCGCGCTTTGTTCGCCTGCGGCCGGGCTTATCCTGCCTGCTCGAACACCCCTGCCCAGCGCAGGTAGCCGGCGGGATCGGCGTCGCGGAAATTCTCCGGGCGGTAGAGCGTCAGCCGGAGGCCCGGCGCCGGGTCCAGGATTCTGCGTTTCAGTGCCGCCGGATCGTAATGCCGCGAGAAAAACTGCCGCCAGCTGCAGTACCGGAGCGCTGCTGCCGGGTCCAGCTGCGGCCGGTGTCCCTGAAGCAGATTGAAGGCAGGATCTACGTGAATGGTATAGGTATGCGCGAGGTAGAAGGGCAGGATGACTGCTTTGCCGCCCGGTGCCAGCACGCGCGCCAGTTCCTGAAACAGCCGCGTATCGCTGTCGCCCTCGAAATGCTCCAGCGAACAGTGCAAAGTAGCTGCGTGCACGCTCCGGTCCGGGAGATGCAGCGCATGCGCCCAGCCCCCGATCCGGTTTCCCTCGATGCCTTCGGGATAAATCAGATCCTGCCGGTAGCTCTCCGCAAGGCCGAAGAGGCGCTTCGCGATGTCCGAAAAGGGCGAGCTCGCTGCCGCGATGTCCACGAATACCTGCCCCGGCTTCAGGCCGAGCAGCTGTGCGGATACAAAGTGCTCGAGGGTTTTTTCGGTGAAATTGGCCCCGGGGTCCAGCCCGCCGCCGTAGTAGCTCCGGGGATATTGCGCATCGGCCAGATAGGCCCGGTAGGCCGGCAGGCCGATCCGGTACGGCCGTACCTCGATGCCCATCTCCGCAAAAGCCTGCTCCAGCGCGTCATCCAGGGCCGGATCGGCCAGATGCTCATCGGAAATGTGCCCTTCGGCCACCGGCCCGGCGCCATACTGCCGCCGGAAGAGCGGATTCCAGCGGCGGCTTCGGTACAGCAGCCGGTGCGCCTGGACATAAACCGGATGCAGGAGCGAGCGGATCATGCTGCAAATGTAGCCCCGGCAGTGTAACTTAGCCAAATGGAAACACGCGTTCTGGGGCGCACGGGCATAGCAGTCAGCCGGATGGGGCTGGGCATGGCCGCGCTGGGCCGCCCGGGCTACATCAACCTCGGCCATGCGGGTGATCTTCGCCGCGCGTACATGCCGGAGCACATGGAGGCGCACAGCCACACCGTGCTCGATGCCGCCTGGGCAGCAGGCATCACCTACTTCGATGCGGCCCGTTCCTACGGGCGGGGCGAGCAGTTTTTGAGCAGCTGGCTGAACCGCCGGCAGCTGCCGCCCGGTCAGGCGGCAGCCGGCTCCAAATGGGGATACACCTATACAGCCGGCTGGCAGGTGGATGCGCCGGTCCACGAGGTCAAAGACCACAGCCTGGAGGTGCTGCGGCGGCAATGGGCCGAGAGCAGCACCCTGCTGCGGCCCTGGCTGCGCCTGTATCAGATTCACTCCGCCACCCTAGAGAGCGGGGTGCTGGAGCGGGCCGGGGTACTGGAGGCGCTTGCGGAACTGAAGACGGAAGGAATTTCCGTCGGGCTGTCGCTCAGCGGTTCCGGACAAGCCGATACCTTGCGGCGCGCCCTGGACATCCGCATCGGCGGCCAGCCGCTCTTCGATGCTGTGCAGGCCACCTGGAACCTGCTGGAGCCTTCTGCAGGTCCGGCGCTGGCGGAGGCGCATGCCGCCGGCATGGGGATCGTGGTCAAAGAAGCGCTGGCCAACGGCCGTCTGACTCCCCGGAATACGGACCCGGCCTATACCGCGCGCCTGGCCCTGCTGCAGGCTGAAAGCCATGCGCTGGGTGTGAGCGCAGATGCCCTGGCGCTCGCAGCCGTCCTGGCGCAGCCCTGGGCCGATGTCGTCCTGAGCGGCGCTGCCACCGCAGACCAGCTATACAGCAACCTCGCCGCGATGCGCCTGCACCCCGATTCCGGCCTCCTCGGCAGGCTGGAGGCGCTTGCCGAGCCGGCGCAGGCCTACTGGGACTACCGCAAGGCCATGCCCTGGAACTGATCCGCGTTCGCCTTCCAATTTTCGCCGCCGCCATGAGCTTGTTTTCCCGCCTGCCGGAAGATGTAGTCCAGTATGTGTGGGCTACCCTCCAGTTTGATCTGCAGGATCTCCGCAGCACCGAAGGCCATCCGGTCCGCATTCTCCGCCAGGGCCTGCTGAACCGGAATCAAGGGCCTGATTTTCAGGATGCCCGCATTAAGATCAGCGGTATGGAATGGATCGGGCAGGTGGAAATCCACGTCGAAACCCAGGACTGGTACCGGCACCGGCACGAGCAGGACCCTGCGTACAACGCCGTTATCCTGCACGTGGTGCTGCACAGCAGCGGCCGCCCGGTGCTGCGGCAGGACGGAAGCCAGATTCCGGAGCTGGAGCTGCACGGGCGTATTCCGCCGGGGCTGCTGGACCGGTACGCCCAGCTCCAGCTCGCTCCGGACGGGATACCGTGCGCAGCCCTCATCAGGCAGGTGCTGCCGCTGCACCGGGATGCATGGATTCAGCGGCTTGCCATCGAGCGGGTCGAAATGAAGGCGGCTGCGCTCCGCGCTCGGATGAGCGGCGCCGTACCAGCCTGGGAGCAGGTGCTCTGGGAAGAGCTGGCGGCCCAGATGGGCGGCCCGGTGAATGCAGAGGTGTTCCGCATGCTGGCGCGCCGGGCACCGGCGGCGCTGGTCAAGCGCGTGGCGCACCTGCCGCTGGCTGGTGAAGCATGGCTGCTGGGGGCCGCCGGGCTGCTGCAGCGCCCCGGCGGAGATGCGCATCTGGAGGCGCTGGCTGCCGAATGGGCGCATCTCCAGCATAAATACCAGCTGGCACCGGCGCCGCCGGTGCTGCTCAGTTTTCTCCGCATGCGGCCGGCAGCCTTTCCGACCCTGCGCCTGGCGCAGCTGGCCGCCCTGATCCGGGCGTTTCCCGAGCTGATCCGGCTGCTGAGCCTGGAAGGCATGGAGGCGCTGATCAGCCGGGAAGTCCGCGCCTCTCCATACTGGGAGCGGCATTACCGGCCAGGCGAGCCCGTTCGCCGGGGCGCGCCGGCACTGGGCGCGGCCCAGAAGCAGATTCTGCTCGTAAATGTCCTTGTGCCGGCGGCCTGGCTGTATGGCCAGGCACATGGGCGTATGCTGCCGGAGGCCGGGACCGAACAGCTGCTGGAGCGCCTGCCGCCGGAGCACAACCGCCATACCCGGCCGTTTGAGGCGCTGGGCCTGCCCAACCCCCGCGCCCTGGAATCCCAGGGGCTGATTCAGCTTCATAAGCACTACTGCACTGCCCGGCGCTGCCTCGAATGCGGAATCGGGCATCAGATCCTGAAACGGCAGCCGGAGGAAGGGGCAGAAACGGCCTGAAGATCAGGAAACAGGATCTTTTTCGATGAAGCGCTGCAAGCGCTTCCGATCCATTGGGATTTACCGCAGAATCTGCTAATTTCGCAGCGTTTTTGTACGAAACGATCCTAACGAGCATACACGCATGGCTATTACCGCACAAGAAGTAAACCACCTGCGGCAAATTACCGGCGCCGGCATGATGGATTGCAAGAAAGCCCTCGCAGAAGCGGAAGGCGATTTTGACAAAGCCATTGAAATTCTGCGCAAAAAAGGCCAGAAAGTCTCCGCCAACCGCGCCGACCGCGAAGCCAAAGAAGGCGCGATCTTTATCCAGCCCAGCGCGGACGAGTCCGAAGCTGTTCTGATCGAGCTGAACTGCGAAACCGACTTCGTGGCCCGCAATGAGGATTTCCAGAAACTGGGCGCCCTCATCGCTTCGGCTGCCGAAGCCCACAAGCCTGCCGATCTCGACGCGCTCAAAGCACTGGTTGTGAATGGCCAGTCGATCTCCGATATGCTCACCGACCATGTGGGTAAAATCGGCGAGAAGATCGATGTGAGCAAGTATGAGCGGATCGGCGGCGAGAAAATCGTGACCTATATCCACCCGGGCGCACGGGTCGGCGTTGCGGTGGCGTTCGTGCAGACGGGCGGCAAGGATGTGTCCGCCATTGGCCGGGATGTAGCGATGCAGATCGCGGCGATGAATCCGATCGGCCTGGACAAGGACGATGTATCCGCCGACGTAGTTACCAAGGAGATCGAAATCGGCATGGAGCAGGCCCGCAACGAAGGCAAGCCCGAAAAAATGCTCGAGCAGATCGCCCGCGGCAAACTGAGCAAATTCTTCAAGGAAAATACCCTGCTCAATCAGGACTTCGTGAAGGATACCTCCAAGACCGTAGGCCAGTACGTGGCCGACAACCTGGGCAAGGAAGTCAAAATCACCGCCTTCAAGCGCCTTCAGCTGGGCGCTTCCTGAGGAGGAAAGGCAGAATCGCAAAAGAGAGTTTTTCGGAACTCTCTTTTTTTTTATCTAGCTGAACGATCCGAAGCCCGTAGACCGTTCTTTCACCCATTTTTTCCAGTCATGCTTCGCCGGCTGGATCTCCGGTCCGCAGCAGCGACATTCGCCCTTCAATTACCGACGAGATGAACACACCTGCCAAATACCAACGCATTCTGCTGAAACTGAGTGGAGAAGCCCTGATGGGGAGCAAAGAATTCGGCATCGACAACGAAACGCTGGGGTTTTACGCCGATGAAGTGCTGGCTGTGCACCAGATGGGCATCGAGGTCGCGATCGTCGTAGGCGGCGGGAACATCTTCCGGGGCATTCAGGGGGAACGCTCCGGCATGGGCCGCGCCCATTCCGACTACATGGGCATGCTGGCGACGGTGATCAACTGCATGGCCCTGCAGGATGCGCTCGAGCAGCGCGGCGCTCAGGTCCGGCTGCAGTCCGCCATTGCGATGGACCGCATCTGCGAACCCTACATCCGCCGCCGCGCCATCCGCCACCTCGAAAAAGGCCGCATCGTAATCTTCGGCGCCGGCACCGGCAACCCCTTCTTCACCACCGATACCGCCGCCAGCCTCCGGGCCATCGAGATCGAGGCGGATGTGGTGCTCAAAGGCACCTCGGTGGACGGCGTGTACACCGCCGACCCGCGCAAGCACAAGGATGCAGTAAAATACGACACGGTCTCCTTCGCCGATGTGCTGGCCAACCGCCTGGCCGTCATGGACATGACGGCTTTCACCCTCTGCCAGGAGAACGACCTGCCGATTATCGTGTTCAATATCAACGATACCGGCAGCCTGCTGCGCATCGTCATGGGCGAGCGCATCGGCACGCTGGTGAGCTGATCGGCTCTGCCTCATTCCCGCACTCATGCCAGCCAACCTTCCGAAGGGCCTGCGTATCTTTGCTGCGGGGTGTCTGCTGGCACCGCTGCTGCTTGGCGCGCAGCCGGGCGCAGGCGAGCGGTACCGCATGCTGGTGGAGTCGATGCTGGCCGAAACGGGCCGGCCGGTCCGGGAGCTGAGCGGCGAAACCGTCCGCGCCTGGCTGCCGCCGCTGCCGCCCGACAGCACTGCGGAAGGCGCATTGGTCCTGAATGCGCCGCAGGTGCGCTACGAGCGGCTGCCCGATGGGCGGTATCTGCGCCAGATTTCGCTGGCGGCACGCTATGAGCGCGGATTCGCCCAGGAACTCAGCGGGCAGGCCGCCGATACGCTCACCCGCGCGCAGCTGCTGGCATTGCACCGCCAGGCGCCCCCGCCGCTGCGCGGCGATTTGCCCACTGCATCCCGGCAGTGGATTCAACCTCTGGCTATTGTATGCGGAAGTTTCGCCTTGCTGCTCTCCCTGTATTATCTCCGTACGCCCCGCTGATGCTGGCCGGCCTGGCGCTGGCATTCAGCTGCGCCCAGCCGATCAGCCCCACCGGCGGCCCCCGCGACGAGCAGCCGCCCCGCGTGCTCCGCACGGCACCGGACAGTGCTTCCCTGCGTTTCGACGGGAAAGAGGTCACCTTCTATTTCGACGAAGCTATCCGCAAGCCGGCCATGAACAAGGAGGTCTTCATCTCTCCCTTCGTGCTGCGGCCCGAACTGCGCTTCAGCGACAGCTACCGGCGCTTTACCCTGCGTTTCAATGAAGACCTGCGGCCCAATACTACCTATGTGGTGACCCTCACCGGGATCAAGGACAACCACGAAGGGTCTGAAATGAAAACGGCCTACTCCCTGGCCTTCAGCACCGGCGAGGTGCTGGACAGCCTTTCGCTCCAGGGGCAGGTGCTCGGTCCGGTCATCGGCCAGGGGCAAAAGGATGTGAAGCTCCTGCTCTTCGATGCAGACAGCATTCAGCAGCAGCAGTTTACCGGCAAACGCCCGGCTTATCTGACAAAGGCCTCCGATGCCGGGGCCTTTAATTTCCAGTATTTGCGGCGCGTGCCGTATGCCATCCTCGGGGTGGTGGACGCTGACCAGTCCAACACCTACAGCCAGCCGTCTGAAATCATCGCCATGCCGGCGGCTCAGCCCTACCGCTGGCCCGACTCCGCCGCCCGCCGGGATACCCTGATCCTGTACGCCTTTCTGCCGGATGAGCTGCCGCCTGCCGTGCGCAGCTATGGCTGGATGCATCCGCAAGCGCTTTCGCTGCGCTTCAGCGAAAGCCTGCGCCTGGATTCGGCCCGTTTCGCGCTGCGGGACACGAGCGGTGTGCTGATCCAGGATTCGCTGCTGTTCACATGGGCCGGAGGGACGGACAAAGAGCTCCTGATCCGGATGCCTGATACCCTGACGGCTGCGCTCGAATGCGCCGGCCTGCGCGACAGCATCGGGCTCCGAAGCGATACAACGCTGAGGATCAATCCGCTGCGCAAGCGGGACCCGGCCCAGCCCCTGGTCCAGCGCCCGGTGCTCGATCCGGCCTGCGCCTGCTGGACGTTCACCGCCTGGCGGGTCTACAGCCCGGAAGACAGCGCACGCTTTACCCTCACGGCATCCTCCGGCCCGGACAGCCTGCGGGCGCCGGTCCCGCTGGCGCTTCGCTTCGACGGGTTCCGGGTCACCGCAGCCCCCCGCCAGCCGCTGGATCCGAAGGGCAGCTACCTGCTCCGCCTGCGGGAGACCCGCCTGCCGCCCAGTCCGGCTGCGGGGAGCGACAGCGTCTATACCTATCCGCTGGGCTGGTTCGATCCTGCAGATCTGGGCACCCTGAGCGGCTCGGTGAAGCTGGACAGCAGCTATCAGGGGCCGGTGGCCGTGCTGCTGCTGGACTCCAAAAAGGCCATTGTGCGCACCGCAAGGGATACCGTGTTTCAGTTTACGCATCTTCCTGCCGGGGCCTACACCTTCCGGATCATCCTGGATCAGGACGGGAACGGGATCTGGACTACCGGCTCGCTGCCGCGCAGCCGCCTGCCGGAGCGCATCTTCGAGGCGCCTGAGCCGGTGACGGTCCGCGCCAACTGGGATTTCGAGGGGCATGTGGTGGAGGTGAATACCCGGCTGAAAATCAGCTCTGGCCCGTCAGGGAAAGGCGGGGCGGAAGCTGCTGCGCCGCCCGGCGCCCCGGCACCGGCAGGCCCGCGCCGTCCGGCTGGCGGGAACTAGCGCTTTGTTTTGTAGCTTCGCAGGGATTCACTCCCTATGCGGCCCATTCTCCATACGTATAAGCTCAGGCTGACCAACCTCAGCCAGGGAAACCGCTCGCTCTGCCTGCCGCGGCTGAGCCCCCGGCGGGATATCGACCTGCGGGATCTGGGCTTTCTGAATGGGCTCTCGCCGGAAGATCTCCTCCAGCGGGTGCTCGCCGGCAAGGATCTGGCCCTGATCGACCGGCCCGATCCGCGGCACGCCGCAACCAATCTGGCGGACCGCCGTCTGAATCAGATCTACCGCAGCGCCAGCAGCCTGTTCGAAGAAAGCGGCTCTTACGACCTCTATCTGGGCTATCCCTTTGTGGAAGGGCGCTTTCTGGACGGATCGCTGGTCCGATGCCCGGTGCTGCTCTTTCCCGTGCGGCTGCTGCGCAATCTCCAGAGCCGGCCCCGCTGGCAGCTTGAAATTCCGAAAGATCAGCCGGTTGCCTTCAACCGGACCTTTTTTCTGGCTTACGAGCAGTTTCAGGGGGTCCGGCTGCATCCGGATTTCTGGGAGGAGGAGATCGACGCTTCCTCCGACTGGCTCGGCTGGCTCAACCAGCTGTATGCCCGGATCAAGCAGTATGATCTGGAGGTCAACTTCAATCCGCGCCTCTTCGACCGGAGCCTGGAGGCCTGTCCGGACTATCTCAAATCCGCGCTCGAAGCCATGCAGCCGGGGGTATTGACCTTCCGCCCGCAGGCGGTGCTGGGGATGTTTCCGCAGTCGGACTCTGCGCTGCTGCAGGATTACGAGCTGCTGGAGCGGAATCCGGATTCGTTTCCCCTCGAGGCCTGGATCGGCGGCGCTGCGGCCTCGCCGCAGGAACCGCCGCATGCGCGGATGAAAGAAGAGGACCGCTATCTGGTGACACAGACGGACGCCTCGCAGGAAGCTGCGCTGCTGCGGGCGCGGCAGGGCGGCTCGCTGGTGCTCTATGGCCCGCCCGGCACCGGCAAGTCGCAGGTCATTGTGAATCTGGTGGCCCAGGCGCTGGCGCACGGCCGCAAGGTGCTGGTCGTTTCGCAGAAACGCGCCGCGCTGGATGTCGTGCACAAACGGCTCGAAGCCCTGGGGCTGGACCGGTTTTCCGTGCTGGTGCACGACCACCGGCACGACCGCCCTGCTATTTACGACCGCCTGCGCCGCGAGCTGGAAGATATCGAAGGCATCCGCGAATCGGTGCGCGATTTCAATATCACCAGCCGGGAGCATGCCTACAAGCTCTACACCCATGAGGCGGATCAGCTGGGCCGGACCTTCGACGAGCTGCACCGGGCACTCACCAGCCGGGAGCCCTTCGGCCTTTCAGCGCATGAGCTCTACCTCCGCACCGACCCGGCACAGCGGGTGCTGCCGGTATCCGAGGCTGCCGGCCAGCTCGATGCGGCCCGGCTCGAAGCATTTCTCCAGCGGCTGCGGGCGGTTTGGGATTACCGGGAATATTTCGACCGCTCCTATGTCTGGTACCGGCGGAAGTCCTTCGCGCACTATCAGCGGACGGAACTGGAAGAACTGAAGCAGCAGCTCGAAATGCTGCCAGCCACATTGGCCGAACTCCGGAACACCTATCTCCGCCTGCAGGAGCCGCTGGGCACCCGCCTGACCGAGGAAGTGCTCAACCGGGAGCGTATCGCCGTATTCCGGCTCGCCGACCGCTATCTCCAGGACCCGCCGGTCCGCGAAGGCATCGAAGCCCTGCAGCTAGACGGGGAAAAACCGCCTGCGGTGCGCGAGACCCTCAAGCGGTTTTCGCAGTCGCTGGAAGCGCTGAGCCGCTGCCAGTACCTGGGCGACGAGGACTGGAAATGGGCTGACAGCCTGAGCCGGCACACGGCGATGTACCAGCAATACATGCACAGCCCGCTCCGCTGGCTGTCGCTTGGGTTTTTGCGCGCGCGCTGGTTTCTGCGGAACATCCTCAGCCGCAGCGGAGCTGCCCTGACGGCAGAAACTGCCGGGATCCTGGCTGCCGAGGTTCAGGTCTTTTCGCGGCTGCAGCGGCTGTACGGCAAGCTGCATGAAACTGCTTTCTGGGGAGATTTCCCGCTTCTGGCTCCGCTCCGGGACAAGCAGCAGTGGCTTGCGGCAAAGCAGCAGGCCGCCCACGCATGGGAATCGCTCAAAGGGATCACCTACTTCAAATCCATCCGCCCCCGCTTCACCGGCGGCAAGCTGGAGATGCAGGCCTGGCAGCGCTCGATGCAGTGGATCGGGGAACTGGAGCGGTTCACGGCAGACTTGCAGGCGCACGAAATCCGCTGGGCCGAGTGGCTGCATGCCGATCAGCTGGCCTGGCTGCGCGCAGCCGTCCGCGAACCGGAGGGGCCCGAAATTGCGGCGCTGCGGACTGCCTTTCTGGCGGATGCGGAGGAATTGTGCCGCCTGGACAGCCTGCTGGACAGCTGCACGGCAGCTGAACGGGACCTCATCGACGCCGTGCAGCCGCTGCTGGAGGAAGAGATAGCCGAAGCCGAACTGATCATCCGGGTCCGGAACAGTGTGCAGGTGCACTGGATCGCCCGGCTGGAACAGACGCATCCGGTGCTGGCGCAGGTCAGTTCGCGGGCCTGGCGGCGGCAGGGGAGCCTGTTTGCGGAAAAGCTGGAAGCAGCCCGCGCGCTGGCGCCTGAAATCATCGCCCGGCGGGTGCAGGAGCGGATGCTGGCACACGGCGAGTACAACCGCCTGAACAATCCGGTCAATTACCGCGAAATTCTGCATCAGGTAAGCAAAAAACGCCGCGTGTGGACCCTGCGCAAGCTGGTGCAGGAAACCTGGAGCCGCGGGCTGCGCGAGGCAGCCCCGCTTTGGCTGGCATCGCCGGAGTCGGTAGCGGCGGTGTTTCCCATGCAGCCGGACCTGTTCGATCTGGTGATCTTCGACGAGGCTTCGCAATGCTTCGCCGAACGGGCCATTCCCGTGCTGATGCGGGCCCGGCAGGCCATCATTGCCGGCGACGACAAGCAGCTTCCGCCCCTGGACCTGTACCGCGTGCGGCGGGACGACGATGAGGCGTCCTGGCTGGAGGATGCGCCTGCGCTGGAAGCGGCCAGTCTGCTCGAACTGGCCCGCGCCCGCTGCGAGCCTGTCCACCTGAACTGGCATTACCGCTCCCGCTACGCGCCGCTGATCCATTTCTCCAACATGCACTTCTACGAGGGCCGCCTGCAGATGGCTCCGCTGGCCGCTGCGGACCCCGAAGACCAGCCGCCGATTCGCTGGGTGCAGGTGCAGGGGGTGTGGGAGCAGCACAGCAACCGGCCTGAGGCGGAACAGGTGGCATCGCTGGTGCTCGAACTGGCCCGGAAACCCGGCCAGCCCTCGCTTGGCGTCGTTACCTTTAATTATCATCAGCAGGAACTGATCCGCGATGTCCTGGAGGCGCGGCTCGAATCCCTTGCGGTGTCCGATCCGGCCGCCTATGCGCAAGTCCAGCAAAGCCTGAGCCGCCGTACCGGCACAGACGACCAAAGTCTGTTCATCAAGAATATCGAGAATGTGCAGGGCGATGAGCGGGACATCATCCTGTTTTCCATCGGCTATGCGCCGGACGCTGCCGGACGCCTGCAGGCGCAGTTTGGTCTGCTGAACCTTGCCGGCGGCGAAAACCGCCTCAACGTCGCCATTACCCGTGCGCGCCGGGGCTGCATCGTGGTATGCAGCTTTCAGCCGCATCAGCTGGCCGTGGACCACCTCGCGCACGCGGGTCCGCGCCTGCTGCGCGACTATCTCATGTATGCGCAGCGGACCAGCCAGGGTTTCCTGCCGGAGCAGGCTGCCGCAGGCACTGCCTTGCTCCGCCCGGAGCCCAACCCCCTGGCTGAAGCGGTGGCCGCCCGGCTCGAAGCAGCAGGCTATGCCGTGGAGCGCGCCGTGGGCGCTACCCGCTACCGGCTCGATCTGGCCGTGCGCGATCCGCAGACGGAGCGCTATCTGCTTGGCATCGAATGCGAGGGCAGCCTGTACTTCGGCGGCGTCAGCAGCAAGGAGCGCGAAGTGTACCGCCGGCAGCTGCTGGAGCGCAACGGCTGGCGGCTCCACCGGGTCTGGGCACGCAACTGGCATCTGCATGCCGATGCCGAAATCGAAGCTATCCTGAAGCTGCTCCGGGAGCCCGCCTGACACAGCATTTCCGCATGAGCGGATTTTCCCGTATTATGGCAGCCATTCCCGCCACCCGATCCACCCTTCCGCATGAATCCGTTTCAGATCCTGCTCGCCATGGCGGGCTATATGGCGCTGCTGGTCGTCATTTCCCTGATCACCGGCCGCAAGTCCGACAATGCCACCTTTTTCACCGCCAACCGGAATTCGCCCTGGCTGGTGGTGGCCATCGGCATGATCGGCGCCAGCATTTCCGGCGTGACCTTCGTGTCAGTGCCGGGCAAGGTCGGATTCGACCAGTGGGCCTATCTGCAGATGGTATTCGGCTATCTGCTGGGGTATCTGGTCATCGCAACGGTGCTGATGCCCTTGTATTACCGGCTGAACCTCATTTCGATCTACAGCTACCTGGAGCAGCGCTTCGGGGGGGTATCCTACCGCACCGGCGCCGTCTTTTTCCTCATTTCCCGGCTCCTGGGCTCCAGCCTGCGGCTCTATCTGGTAGCCCTGGTGCTGCAACTGGCCGTTTTCGACCCCCTGGGGCTGCCCTTCGGGCTCAATGTGCTGCTGTCCATCGGGCTGATTTTCGTCTATACCTTCCGGAGCGGGGTGCAAACGGTTATCTGGACCGATATGCTCCAGACCTTTGCCTTCGTAGCGGGCGCAGGCGCAGTTGTGTGGCTGATCGGGCGGGAGCTGAATCTGGGGGCAGGCGAACTGGTCCGGACCGTGAGCGAAAGCGCCTATTCGCAGGTCGGGCACTGGGACTGGAGCAAAGGCAATCATTTCTTCAAGCAATTCACGGGCGGGGCCTTCATTGCGCTGACGATGACCGGCCTGGATCAGGACATGATGCAGAAAAACCTGACCTGCAGAACCTTGCGCGACGCGCAGAAGAATATGCTGACTTTCTCCGCTGTGCTGGTGCTGGTGAACATGCTCTTTCTGAGCCTGGGCACCCTCCTGTATGTGTACGGGGAGCAGACGGGGATCGTGCAGGCTGTATTCGAGCCAGGTTGCGCGGTGAAGATAGCTGATCCGGCGACGGGGGAACTCATCTGCCGGAGCCGGACCGACGAGCTGTTTCCCCTGCTGGCCTTCAACCACCTGGGCCCGGCGGTGGCGCTGCTCTTCGTGATCGGGATCATTGCGGCGGCCTATTCCAGCGCCGACTCTGCACTGACGGCGCTCACAACCTCATTCTGCATCGATCTGCTGGGATTCAAGGCACACATGCAGAGCACCCGTCACCGGAATATCCGGATCGGGGTGCATATCGGCTTCGCGCTGCTGATGGTGTTCATCGTCATCGGCGCCCGTTCGCTGAACAACCCTGCGGTCATCGACACCATCTTCGATGTAGCGACCTACACCTACGGGCCGCTGCTGGGCTTATTTGCCTTCGGCATGCTGACACGCTACCGCATCCGCGATGCCTGGGCGCCGCTGGTATGCCTGCTGGCAGTAGCACTGACGTATCTGATCCAGCTCAACAGCCCGCGATGGGGCTATACGTTCAGCTTCGAGAAGCTGCCGCTCAATGCCCTGCTGACCATGGCAGGGCTCTGGGTCATCCGGACGCGGGGCGAATCTTCGCCAGTAGTCTGACAATCAGCGGGTAGAAGGACCGGAGAGCGCTTCGAGGGCGGCGCGGGTGGCCGCATCGTACACGCCGGTGGCGCTGGCTCCGGGCAGGGTACGCTGGAAGGCCATGAGCGCAGTTTCCGTCTTGCCGCCGAAATCAGCGTCGATCCCGCCTGGATCGAAGCCATTCTGCTTGAGGAGCAGCTGCAGCGCTTCGACTTCAGGACCGCGGCTGCCGCGGCGCAGGATGAGGGAGGTATCCTCTACCCCAGCAGGCGAGGCAGGCTGGGCCGGGCTTTTTTGGGCCTCGTTGGCGGAGTCGCCCTGCACGGCGGCGCCTGTTTTGCGCAGGCGGCGGTAGCCGACGAGCTGCGTGGTGCGGAAGCCGGCAATATTGACCGTATTGCTTTGATTGCCGCCCAGGACATTGATCCGGGTACGGTCGTCGTTGAAGCTCACGAACAGGCCGACGTGCGTGACCCGCGTGCTGCCGGGGCCGCTGGTGAGCAGCACCACATCGCCGGGCTGCGGATCGGTGACCGCTTCGCCGAGGGTGGACCAGGAGGAGGCCATGCCATTGTTGCTGCGCTCGTATCCGCCGCGGTAGGCGACCCAGTTCAGAAACAGGCTGCACCAGGGCGTTTCGTCCGAGGTGTACCAGGAACCGAATCCCACTTCGCGGGCATACTGGAGGATACGTTCGTTGTGCTGGGGTCCGGTGATTTCCTGAACCCCGATTTCGCCCGTGGCGATTTGAACAAGGTCTTGCATACGGATTGTGTAGGAAAACTGAGGGAAGAATGCAGTTCAAGGTAGCAGATCCGGACATGGAATACAACTTCTAGTAAAAAATTCATGTTGCCGGAGCGGTGTCTGCGGCGATCCTGTACCTTTGGGCATGCAAGCGCTCGAACCGCAGCGTCTTTCAGGGGGGCTGCCGGGCCTCTCGCCGGCATTCGGCGCCCTGCTGGCCGAGGCCTGTGCCGTCTGCCTCGAACGGGCGGGACACCAGCCGGGCTGTCAGCTCCGGGTCATCGGCGGCTGGCAGCGGGTGCTTCCTGTGCATTGGGAAGGTCCGCAGCCTCCGGAGGCCTGGCAGGCCTGGGGCGATCCGGATGAGGCCACGGAGTTTGGCGCGACCGGGCTGGCCATTTCCCTGCTTCTGATGCTGACCGATTACACGGTTATCCGCAGGTCGGTCAAAGGCACCGGCTTCGATTACTGGCTCGGAAAACAGGGGGAAGGGCCTCCGTTTCAGGATGCGGCCCGGCTGGAAATCTCCGGCATTGCGCGCGGCGATGCCGGCAAGGCGCAGTACCGCTTTCAAACCAAAGTAGAACAAACACGTAAATCAGCAGGTACGGGCCTGCCCGCTATTGTGATTGTGGTAGAATTCAGTAACTTAGAGGCATATACCGGACAGCGATGAATGCAGCCGTGCTCCATGAAGAAGCGATGAACGTTGCGGAACATGCGTTCCTGCAGCGCAGGCGCGGCTTGGCGCAGGAGGCGCTGGAGCTGTTCCGGCAGGCCTTCGAGCTGGAGCGCGAAGCCGCGCTCCTGATGGCCGGCAATCTGGATGCCGAGCCTACCCGTTCCGTGCTGCTGCGCAGTGCAGCAACCCTGGCCATGCATGCTGGCTCGTACCGGGAGGCTGAAAAGCTCGCCAGCCTCGGCCTCGCAGGCGAGCCGCCTGCCGATATCGCCGAGGAGCTGCGCGATGTCATGGAAGAAGTCCAGCGCCGCCTGATGCTGGCCCGGGCCGATCAGACCGGCGGCGAGCCGGTGGAGGTGACGGGTAAATTGTGCTTCGCAGATGCCGCCAGCAGCTGGATTCAGCTCGCCGACGAAGCCGGCAACCGCGTGCCCTACGATATCCGTGTGCCCGGCGGCCTCAACGGCATCGTCAAAAAGTACTGGGACGAGACCATCACCGTCTTCGGCATTTCCCCCGTCAACTCCCGCGTCCTCATCCTGCAGGACATCCGCCGCGCCGGCTGAGCGCCGGTTTTTCCAGTTTTCTCATCCTTCCCAGCTTCCCTGCACCCGGCTGCCGCTGTCGGCATGGTTGTGCACATATAAATAGGTGTCGATTTCCTGCTGGAGCTCTTCCACGTGGGAGATGATGCCCACCATGCGGTTTTCGCGCCGGAGGGATTTGAGGGTGTCAAAGATCACCTGCAGGGATTGCTTGTCCTGGGATCCAAACCCTTCATCGAGGAAGAAGAAATTCTGCTTTGAGCGGGCCTGCTGCTGCACCTGATCGGCCAGGGCCAGGGCCAGGGACAGCGCGGCCTGGAAGGTCTGGCCGCCGGAAAGGGTTTTGACGGAGCGGGTCTGGCCATTGTGCAGGTAGTCCCGCACGATAAAGGTGTTGGACTCGGTGGTTTCAAGGCTGAGGGCACCGCGGGTGAGCTTCATGAAGCGGTGATTGGCTGCCGCGCAGAGGTTCTGAAGAAATACGGTGGATACGTAGCCTACGAATCCGCTCTTGGCGAAGAGGAGCTTGAGCGTGCGGAGGTCTTCGCCGCGGAGGCGGAGGCGGTCGCGCTGCTGCTCCAGGCTGGCGCGGCGGGCCAGATCCTCGCGCAGGCGCGCGAGGTCGTGTTTGAGGCTGCCGGCCTGAATCGTCTGCTCGGTCAGGCGCTCCTGCAGCGCGGCAGCTTCCTGCCGCAGGGCTTCGTAGCGCTGCTCGTCGAACTGCTTGCCGACCGACTGCGCGCGCAGCTCGCGCAGCGCTGCCTCCGCCATGTCGAGCTGCTGGCGGTAGCGGCCGATGGCCTGTTTTTCGGCGTCCACATCCAGCTGCTGGGCCAGAATCTGCTCCGCAATCGCCGCCGAGGCCAGGCCGGAGGCCAGCAGGCGCTCATTGATTCTCCGGGAGAGGGCTGCCAGCCGCTGGGTCAGCTCGGTTTCCTGCTTTTCGAGTTCGGAGATTTCGCCCCGGAGCATGTCCGTATGCGAGCGGAGCTTGTGCCGCCGCTCTTCCATGGACTGGTACAGCTGCTCGATGCTGCGGCGTTTTTCCTGCTGCGCGGCGATTTCTTTCTGCAGCTCGGCGGCGCTGAGCTTGCGGTGGGTCTCGTACGCCGCCTGGCGCAGGGTGCGCAGGCCTGCCTGGAAAGCGACGCTTTCGTCCTGCTGGGTTTTGCGCAGCCCGTCGAGGGCTGCCTGGTAGCGGTCGAGGTTGTCGAGTTCTTTCTGGCGGGCGATTTCGACGGCGCTGCGCTGGTCGCTCAGCCGCCGCAGTTCTTCTTCAAGCCGCTGGAAGCGGCTGAATTCGTCTTCTACCCGCTGCTGGTCCGCTTCGGTGTACGACTGCCAGACGAAGGCGGCGCGGTGCCGCTCCAGGGCGGCGGCGGCTTCTGCCAGGGAGCTGCGCTGCTCCTGCTGCTGGGCACCGAGCTCCTGCAGCTGCCGGTCCAGGGTTTCGAGCAGGGCACGGGCGGTTTCGGTATGCTGAATCTGCTCGCGGAGGGTTTTCAGGGCGGCGCGCGCGGCGTCCATTTCCTGCGCTACGGCGCCGGCCTGCATGGGGCTGGGGTGGTGCACGGACCCGCAAAGGGGGCAAGGCTCGCCGGCTTCGAGGCTTCGGGCGAAGGATTCGAGCTGCATGCGGGTGCCTGCGTCCTGCAGGGCCTGTTCGAGCCCCTGCTGCCGGCTGCGGAGCTCGTCCAGATGGGTCTGAAGGACGCCGCCGAGGTGGGCAGGGGGAAGGGCAAACTGGGCGGCATTGAGCGAAGTCGGCTTGAGGGCGGCCAGCTTGTCCTGGTCGAGCCGGGCGGCCTGCTGCTCCACCTGCGCAAGGGCCTGACGGCGGCTCTCGTAGGTCTGGACAAAGGCTTCGCGCTGCACAAACCAGCTGCGCAGGGCCAGCAGCTGGGCCGGATCGGGGCGCTGGGCGCGCAGCTCCAGAATGCGCGTCTGCTGGGCGTCCAGCTCTTCGCGCTGCTGCTCGGCAGTTGCGCGGGTCTGGGCCATGTGCTGCTCGCCTTTCCGAATGCGCTCGTTGACGCTTTCCAGATTCTGTTCATGGGCCTTCAGCCGGACAATGGTCTCCAGTTCCGCTGCAAGCGCCTGATACTGATCCCGCTGCTGGTATTCCTCCGATACGCTCCGGAAGGTATCCTCGGCTTTCTGGAGCTCCTGCTCGGCCTGGCTGCGGAGTTCGCGCTTCTGGCGGAGCGTGTTTTCGATGCGTTCAAGGGCGCTGGCATCTTCGCGGCGGCGGTCCAGCAGCGGCTTGAATTCTACGAGGCAGAGCTCGTAGCTGCGCAGGGCCTCCTCCCGCGCCTGGAATGCGGGAAGCTGCTCGCGGAGGGTTTGCAAGGTGGCCTGCTGGGCTTGAATGCGTGTATGCAGCTGCCGGATTTCCTCCTGTCGGGCCAGTTCCTGCTCCTGCCGCCGGGCGGCCTGGGCCAGGCGGGCAGCTTCCTCCTCGGCGGCAGCCAGCTGCTCCGAGCGGGCTGCTTCGGCTTCAGGGGTGGCGTGGCTCAGCTGGGCGAGCAGCGTATCCGTTTCCCGCTGGGCCAGGAGGTTTTTCTGTTCGAGGGCGGCCGTTTTGTCGGATAGCTCGTATTTCTCCAGGCGGAAAATTTCCCGCAGCATGCGGGTGCGCTCCGTGTCGGTGAGCTGCAGGAATTCCTGGAATTTCCCCTGCGGAATGATGACGGTGCGCTTGAAGTTGTCGTAGCTCAGCCCCAGAACAGACTCGGCCGTCTTGTCCTCGATGGGGATCCACTCGCCCGAAGGCTCCTGCCGGAAAGCCCGCCGCTCCAAGGTCTCCACCTGCTCGAAGCGCTTTTTGTGGCGCTGGCCCTGCACTGCGAACCGGTAGGATGCGGATTCTGTGTCAAATATGAAGTCGATCAGCAGCCGGTCCGACTTCAGGTTCATCATGTTGTAGCCGCGGTTGTCCTGCTTGTTCAGCCGCTCGGACTCGCCGTAGAGGGCAAAGGAGATGGCTTCCAGAATCGAGGATTTGCCGCTGCCGGTAGCTCCGAAGATCCCGAAGAGCTGGGCGCTGGTCAGGCGCTGAAAATCGATTTCAGCGCGCTGCTGGTAGGAGTAGAGACCCTGAAGGGTGAGGCGGCGGGGAATCATGGGGTGTCTGGTAGAAAGTATTCAGTATCAAGTAGAAAGTATTCAGTATCAAGTAGAAAGACAGATACGTGGGAATGTCGGGGTTCGATAGGTGGGATGGTGATGATGGTCGGGGCGTATGCATGTAAGGCGTTTCAGCAATGCAGTTCTTTCAATCTGTAGCCAAAACCCAAAACCCCAAAACTCAAAACCCCACGCTTCGCTATGCTTCAGGGTCTTCAGCCAGTACCTCCCGGAACAAGTCCAGCATGGAGGCGGAAGGCGGCTGGCCGTGCCGGTGGCGGAAGTATTCGGCAAAGAGCGATTCCATGTCCTGGGTCAGGTCGATGGAAGCTGCGCGCACCGCAGCGGTGGTTTCGGGCTTGCGGAGCACCGGGATCAGGGTCACGATACCCGGATGCGCTTCGTACAGCGCCTTGCGCTGGGCCGCCTCCAGGTATTCATCGGAGGCGAGGGTCAGCTCCACGAGCGCCTGGGGATGTGCGCGCAGCCATTCCAGGGCATCGGGGACGTTTTCGAAGCGGACCCGGTGGAGCGGGCGGCCCGATTCGAGGGGAATGGGCCTCAGCTGCACCGGCTGGCCGGGCGCAGCCTCGGCGATGCAGACATATTTCGTCTGGCCGGCCTCGCTCATGCTGTAGGCGAGCAGGCTGCTGCTGTACACCACCGGGCCGGGCCGTTCATCCACCACCTGAAAACGGTGCAAATGGCCCAGTGCCGTGTACTGAATCTGGGCGGGAATGAGATCGGTATAGATTTCGCGTGCGCCGCCGACCGTGAGAATCGGCTTTTCGTCCTCCGGCTCCTCGGGGCGCTCGCCGCCGCGCTGCATGCAGAACAGATGCGCCATGAGCACATTCACGCCCTGGCTGTCGCAGTGGCGGTCTGCAAGTTCGGCCCAGCGCTGGCGGAGCAGATTGCGCAGTTCGGCGTCGGGGTCGTCCTGCCCGAGATATTTGCGCAGGCGCAGCTCGTTGGCATAGGGGGTCAGGAGCAGGCGCAGCGGCGCAGGGTGGCCTGGCAGTTGGAAGGCTGCGAATCCCGGTTCGCTGTGCAGCACCTTGAGCCCGGTTTCGAGCTCCAGCGGTGGGATCTGCGAATCGGGGTATCCGGCGAAGAAGATGCCGCAGGCGCGGGCCAGCGGGTCGGGCGCTTCGATCCGGTCAGGCGAGTCGTGATTGCCGGCAATGACGATCACCGCCCGTCGGCCGTTGGCCGAGAGGCGGCGCAGGGTGCGGTAGCACAACTCGACGGCTTCGACAGGCGGATTAGGCTGGTCGAACAGGTCGCCCGCGACCAGCACGGCATCTACGGCTTCGCGGTCGGCGATGCCGCAGAGCTCGTCCAGCGCTGCGCGCTGCTCGTCGAGGCGGGATACCTGCTCCAGGCGCTTGCCCAGATGCCAGTCGGCGGTATGAAGGAGTCTCACAGGGGTGGCTGATGGGAAAGCAAGATACCCAGCCCGCAGCGCCCGTGCAAGCGGCTTCGGGGCCGGTTGCAGAACTGCCGCATTCTGCCCATGTTTGCAGCGCAAGCCCTCCGCTATGTCTCCGCATCCGCTCCCGCCCGAGCTGCAGGCGTACAAACGCCGCCTCTATTGGATGATCGCCCTCTCGTCGGGGATCGATACCCTGATCTTTCTGGCTGAAACGCCGCTGATCCTCCCCTTTTTCGGGTCCTCCCTGATTGTGGACGAACTGGTGGAATATTTCATCTCCAATCTGCTGGCGCGCAACAAGATGCGCATCAAGCGGCGGTACCGGATCGTGGGCATCCTGCCCATTCCGGGGGTTACGGGCCTGAGCATCCAATGCCTGCTGGAGCTGCGCCGCCTGCGGCGGCATCCGGAGGAAGTGCTGGCCCGGCTTCAGGCGCTGGCTTCACCGGCGCAGCCGGCCTAGATAATCACTGCGGTACGCGGCATACGGCAGATCCGGCGGCTGGGGGACCGCCTGCAGCTCCAGGCCGGCGGCGCCGGCCATCCGGATCAGCGCTGCCGCAGACCAGAATCTGCCCATCGGGCTTCGGCCCAGCCGCAGGTCTGCGTGGTAGCGGAGCCGGGCTTGCCAGCGCGGATAAAAAACGCCCAGGCGCGCCCGGTCGGGGACATCGCCGATGAGCAGCAGGCCATCCGGCGCCAGCAGGGCCGCCAGCTCGCGGAAGGCCTGCCGGGCTTTGGCCGGGGTATCGAGGTACTGGAACGAAAAATACAGGCTGATGCGGTCGAAGGGGCCCTCGACCGCTTCGCGCAGGCGTACGGCGTCGCCGCAGCGGTACTGGATATCCGGCGGTCCGGCAGCCTGCGCGCGCGCAATCTGGGCCGGCGAGAGGTCCACCCCCCAGATTTCGCGGACATGCGGGGCAAGCAGCCGGGTAAGGGCGCCGTTTCCGCAGCATACATCCAGCAGGCGGTGCTGCGGGCGGGGTTCAAGCAGGCCGAGGAGATGCGCAGCGATGCGCGGCAGCAGGTCGGGGCCGGGCGTATGCCCCTGCACCGTGCGTGCGACCTGCGCATGCGGATCATCGAGCCCGGCCAGGCGGTCCCAGTAGGCTTGCCAGTTCATAAGGCTGCCGGCGTCCAGGCCGGGAAGACTTCCCGCGCAGCAGCAGTGGTAGCCGCTGCAACCGCTTCTTCGGGGAGGTCTTTCAGCGCGGCAATCTGCCGGGCCACATAGACGGTATAGCTGCTTTCGTTGCGGCGGCGCTTGTCTTTCCGGTGCGGCTCCGGCGGCAGGTAGGGGCTGTCGGTTTCGAGGACAATGGATGCAAGCGGCAGGTCCCGGACCACGGCCTGCACGTCCTTGCGGTAGGTGACGATGCCGCCGATGCCCAGTTTGAAGGAACCAAACTCGAGGATGCGCGCAGCCTGCTCCGCGGTCCCGTCGAAGCAGTGGAAAATTCCGCGCAGGCGGCTGTCGTGCGCTGCTGCGATCAGGTCCGTGGTTTCATCGATCGCATCCCGTGCATGGAGAATGATGGGCAGGTCCAGCGCCTTGGCCCATTGGATCTGCGTCCGGAGCGCTTCCTGCTGCAATGGAAGAGTCGTTTGATCCCAGTACAGGTCCAGGCCTGTCTCCCCGATTCCGTAGTAGCGCCGGCCGGGCGCCGTCAGGTGGCGGTAGATCTGCTCCAGCTCCTGCTCGAAGCCTTCCCGCACGTCGCAGGGGTGCAGACCCATCATCGGGAGGCAGAATCCCGGCGCATAGGCGGCCAGTTCATCCACGGCCGGGATCGAAGCGGTATTGATATTGGGGAGGAAAATCGTCTCCAGCACCTCGCGTGCGCGGGCGAGGACTGCGTCCCGGTCTTCGCGGAACACATCGAGGTAGAGATGGGAATGGGTGTCGATGAGCTTCATGGCGGAAAGTCAGAGGCGTTTGAGGAGCTCGTCTTTTTTCTCCTCGTATTCGATAAGCGAGAGCTTGCCGTCGTTGAACCGGTCGTAGAGCATGTCGATGGTGCGCATGATCTCATCGCGGAGATTGAGCCAGCTCAGCTCCGTATCGCTGTATCCCTCGTAGACGCGCTGCACGGCGGCTTCGGCCTTGAGGTCTTTGCGGGCAATGTCGCGCAGCACGGCTGCAAGCAGTCCGGCGGCCTGATCGTTTTTCGCGATCAGCGATTCTCGGTTCAGCTGGCCTTTCTGGTTGAGGGTGACAAGCACCTTGCTGCCGCTGGCCTCCGCATCCCGGACCTCTTCGAGCGCAAATGCGCCATCCGGATAGAAGCAGCGGGTGGCAGTAAAGATGACCACTGCCGAGCTGAACGTCCCCTCGTGCAGGTGCAGGGCAATCACGTCGTTGGGGCTGCTGATGCGCTTATCGCGGATGAGCAGCCTGCCCAGCTTGACCGCAGGCAGCTGAGGGGCTTTGAAGAAGCCGTTGCGTTCGTCCTGCGGGAATGTGTCTTTCAGCAATGCAGCGTACATAGGCTCAGAAGGCAGGGGAGAAGCCTGCACGCAAATATACGCAGCGGAACGGAGGCAGTTGAATGCACCCGAAGCATATGATATACGATACATATGATAGGTCAAAAATATGCTAAATAGCAAACCAAGAGCTGCCAAAAATCATTCCGTCCTGTACAGAACCAGGGTAAGTTGGGTGCTGAATCTATGAGCGCCCATCTGTACCTGCTTATATGCCTGATCCGTCTGCCAGGTTTCCAGCTGTCCTGCCTGTGCCGTGGCCTGCAGGAGTTTCCGGAGAACGTGCCGGAAGCGGAGGGGGCATGGCCCTGGCCGAATACAGGTCTTATCTGATCGCAATCGGATTTCTGCTGTTTACGCCTGTCATGGCGGCGCTGCTGCCGCAGTTTCAGCTGGTGAGCCACCGCATCCTCATCCTGGGCTGGGGGCTGGCTCAGGTGCTGATTCTGGACAGGCTGATTACCCGGCAGCTCGCGGCGGCCCGGCTGATGCTGTGCTTTGTGCTGCCAGTGCTGGCGGCATTCGGCCCGCTGATGGCGAAGCTGGAATCGCCGGCGAGCCGGCTGGCTGCCCAGTATTATGCGCCCTACCTGTTCACGGCCCTGTTCATCTTTCTGCCGCATCTCGTGTACGAGTCTTCCGAGCGGCGCTGGGCCCTTGCATCCAATGCTTGGGTGCTGCTGCTGCTCCTGCTCATCGAGCCGGTCAATGTGCAGGCGGGGGTGGGAATGACGCATGCGGTCGCCGACATGCAGGGGAGCGTGGCGCTGTTCGGATTGCTGCTGGCGCTGCTGCTGCTGACGGCAGTATGCACGCTTGCAGATCCTGCGTGGTTCAGCATTCCGGTGCAGAAGCCTGCGGACCGCTTCGGCTCCATGCCGGAGACAGCTCCCCATGCCCTGCAGCATGCCTGGCTGGAAGAGATGCTCGATCCGGTGATCTGCATCAGCAGAACCGGCGAAGTGGTCTATGCCAATCCGGCCTGGGCGCGGACCATGGGATACGGAGCGCAGGAAGCGGCGGGCAAACCAGTCCGGAAGCTGATGTACCCGGACGCCGATGCACACCAGCAGATGCAGCTCGATAGCCTGCTGGCAGGCAGCCCCTCTGCCCTGTCTGAATGGGTCTTCGCAAGCAAAGGCGGCGAGCCGCGCTTCCTGCGCTGCCAGCTGGCTGCGGCCGGCGGCCCGGCAGCCGGCGGACGGATGCTGATTTTCCAGGATCTCACGAGCCTGAGACTCAAAGAATGGGACCTGGAGCGCAAAAAAAGCCTCCTGCAGGAAATCAGCTTCAGCGCATCCCATAAGCTCCGGGGGCCCCTGAGCACCCTCATCGGCCTGCTGGACTACGTCGCCCAGCATCATCCGCCGGCAGCGAACGGGATGGAGTACATCCAGCTGCTGCAGAACCGGGCGCAATTCGTCGATACCGAGCTGATCGCCCTCAGCAGCCTGCTGGAGCAGGCAGAGGACAGCCAGACCCTGACTCCGGATCCGGAGCAGGCGGATCTGCAGGCCTGCCGCCTGATCTGGATCATCGACGATGACCGCGTTACCCGGCTGGTGCATGCCAAACTGATCCGGCGGCTCTTTATCCGGGCGGATATCCGGCAGTACGCGGACGGCGCCGCCGCCTTCGAAGAACTGCGGCGCCATCCGGCGGCTGCGCCGCAGATCATCTTCCTCGATTTGCACATGCCGGCGATGGATGGGCGCGCATTTCTGGAATCCTGCCGGACCCTGCTGCCCGAACTGGCTGCCCGGACCCGGATCTGGCTCGTAAGCTCCAGCATGCAGGCCATGAACGAGACCCTCGATGCAGATCATCCGCTGGTATCGGGGTATATGGTCAAACCCCTGACGCTCGCCGGGCTCACTGCGCGCCTGCGCGGATGGAAGCTGCCGGTGATTTCGCCGCAGGCTTGACCTTTCGCCCGGATCCCTGCATCTTTGGCCGGCCGGGCCTGCTGTACGCCCGCATACGCCGCGTCTATGAACCGTATTTCCCTCCTGACCATCGGCGACGAGCTGCTGCGCGGCCGCGTCGTCAACACCAATGCAACTGAAGCGGCGCTGATCCTGCGGCGCTACGGCTACACCCTGCACCGCGTGCTGAGTGTGGGCGATACGCGGGAGGCGATCCTCGATGCAGTGGAAAGCGAGCTGAGCCGGAGCGAGATCGTGCTGACGAGCGGCGGCCTGGGCCCTACGAAGGACGACATTACGAAGCATACCCTGGCGGAATGGGCCGGCGGCGGCTGGGTCTGGCACCAGCCGACGCTGGAGGCCCTGGAGCAGCGCTTCGCGGCGCGTGGCCGCCCCCTGAACGATCTCACGCGCCGCCAGGCGCTGGTGCCGGAGGCCTGCGAGGTGGTGTTCAACCTCCGCGGCACGGCGCCGGGCATGGCCTTCCGCCGCGCGGGCAAGCTGCTGGTGAGCATGCCCGGCGTGCCGTTCGAGATGCTGCACATGCTGGAGCATGCGGTCGTGCCGCTGCTGCAGGGCGCCTTTCCGGCGGATGCCTTCCGCTCGTTTGCCGTGCGGATGACGGATATTCCGGAGTCGGAGGCGGCAGCGCGCATGGAGGCGCTGGAGCCGCAGTTTCCGCCGGAGCTGAGCGTATCCTATCTGCCCCGCCTGGACGGGCTGTGGATCGAGGTCAGCATGCGGCACCCCGACCCGGAGGCGGCAGCCGCCGGAGCGCAGCGCTACGGGCAGCTTGTGGCGGAGCTGTTTGCGGACAAGCTGTACACCACCGGCGACCGGCCGCTGGCAGCGGAGCTGGGCGCGCTGCTGCGTGAACGGGGGCTTACCCTTGCTGCCGCAGAAAGCATGACCGGCGGCCGGCTCAGCGCGGCGCTGGTATCGGTTTCCGGCGCATCCGACTATTACCTGGGCGGGGTGACAGCCTATGCGGTTCCGGTGAAAATGGCGGTTCTGGGCGTGCCGGAGGCTGATATTCAGACGCATGGCGTAGTATCGGAGGCCGTGGCGAAGGCCATGGCCGAGGGGGTGCGCCGCGCGCTGGGCGCGCAGGTGGGGCTGGCCACTACCGGGCTGGCCGAGGCCGACGGCGGGCAGCGCCCGCAGGTGTGGATCGCCTGCGCTGCGCCGGACGGGGTGCAGGCCCGGCGCCTGGAGCTGTACTACGACCGTCAGGTGAATATTGAGTACGCGGCGAATTATGCGATGAATTTCTGCCTGAAGGTGCTGAGGGGGAGGGGAGAGTAGAAAGTAGCAAGTATCAGGTATCAAGATAAAACAGCAGCACTACGAGCTGTTTAATTCACTTGGAATGTGCTAGATAATCTGCTGCCCGATTCGGTTCTGCCGGGCTGCAATGTAATGCATGTTACAGCGGCTGCCAGATGCAGGGATTTACCCGGCAGATGCGCTGCGGGCCGTTCCGGGTCCCGGCTTGTGCTGCGGCACACAATCCGCTTCATATTGCCTTTCTTGCAAATTCTACAGAAACCCATATCTTTAGCTGACAAATCCATCAAAACCCCGCTCCAGGCTTAGGGAGCTTTCACATGGGAGATCAGAACGTCAAAGAGGTCCGCAGCCGCCAGGACCAGCAGGAGTTTATGCGGCACCTGCTGAAGGATGTGCAGGCGCTGGAGCGCATGCTGGACGAGGAGTGGTTCGAGACGGACCCCATCCGGATTGGGGCCGAGCAGGAGATGTGCCTGGTAGGGCACAACCTGAAGCCCATCCACATCAACCTCGCAGCCCTCAAGGCCATCAACGATCCGAGCTTCACCTCCGAGCTGGCATCGTTCAACCTGGAAACCAACCTCCAGCCGGAAGTATTTACCGGCAAGGCGATCTCCAGCATGCACCAGTCGCTGAAGCATACGCTGGAGACGGCCCAGGGCAAGCTCAACGACCTGGGGGCCATTATCCTGCTGGCGGGCATTCTCCCCACGATCCGCAAGGCCGATGTGGAGATCAACAATATCACCCCCATCCCCCGCTACCGCATGCTCATGGACGGGCTGAAGGAGCTGCGGGGCGAAGCCTTCGAGCTGCGCATCGCCGGGATCGATGAAATCTTCCTGAAGCAGGATTCCGCCATGCTCGAATCCTGCAATACAAGCTTCCAGGTGCACCTCCAGGTGACGCCGCAGGATTTTGTGAAAAAATACAACTATGCGCAGGCCCTCGCGGGTCCGGCCATGGCGGTGGCGGTCAATTCCTCCCTGCTCTTCGGCCGGCGCCTCTGGAAAGAGACCCGCATCGCCCTCTTCCAGCAGTCGATCGACATCCGCACCACCACCGACCACCTGCGCGACCGCAGCCCGCGGGTCAATTTCGGTACCGGCTGGCTCAAAAACTCGATTCTCGAAATCTACCGCGAGGATATCGCCCGTTTCAAGGTAATCCTCACGACGCATATCGACGAGGATGTGTTTGAGAAAATGGATGCCGGCATCACGCCCAAGCTCCGCGCCCTCAACATGCACAACTCGACGGTGTACCGCTGGAACCGGCCCTGCTACGGCATTTCCCCCAATGGCAAGCCGCACCTGCGCATCGAAAACCGCATTTTCCCCGCCGGACCCAGCCTGCCCGATTCTTTCGCCAACGCCGCCTTCTGGCTGGGCATGGTCAACGGCATGGATGAAATGTATCCGGACATCACGAAGAAGCTGGACTTCAACGTCGCCCGGACCAATTTCTTCGCCTGCGCCCGGCACGGCCTGGAGACCCAGATTACCTGGATCAACGACCGCAAGGTGTCGCCCGGCCAGCTGGTCCTCGAAGAACTGCTGCCGATGGCGGCCTTCGGCCTGCAAAAGGCCAATATCGCCCGCGAAGACATCGACTACTACCTCGGTATCATCGAGGAGCGGGTCAAATCGGGCCAGACCGGCGCCAGCTGGATGCTGCGCTCTTTTGCCAAGGTCTCCCAGGAGGGCGTGCCCCGCGACGAGGTCATCACGGCCATCACCAACTCCATGTACCAGCAGCAGCATGCCGGCAAACCAGTCCATGAGTGGGAACTGGCCAGCCGCGAGCTGATGGAATACGAGCCGACGGCGCTGCTGGTGGAGGAATTCATGTCCACCGACCTCATCACCGTGCAGGAGGACGATGTGCTGGATCTGCCCTGCTCGCTGATCGAATGGCGAAAAATCCGCCACGTGGCGGTAGAGGATAAAAAAGGCAGCCTCGTGGGCCTGATTACCGCCCGCATGATCCTGCGCTACTACGCCCAGCACTTCGAACTGCCGCACCGCGAGCCGCTGCCTACGGTGGGCAAGATCATGAAGCGCAACCCGCTCACGATCTCGCCGGAGGATACCATCGTCAAGGCCATCGAAATCATGCGCGCCCATCAGATCGGCTGCCTGCCGGTGCTGAAAAATGAAAAACTGGTGGGTATGATCACCGAGGCGGAATTCCTCAACATCACCGCCAACCTGATCAAGCGCTCGGCAGACAAGCGCCAGGAGGAATCCAACGGCATGCATCAGGCGCAGGCCCAAGCCCAGACAGACCAGTCGGCGGCGACGCCTGCGAGCTGAGCCATGCGGGCGGGATACGACGCGAAACGGGCCTTCCGCAACCTCAGCGGACTGGGCGGCTACAGCCGCACGCTGCTCGAAGATCTGGCGCTGTATGTGCCGGAGGTGGAGCAGGTGCTGTTTACGCCCGGGGCAGCCGGCGGCTGGCCGCCGCCGCCCGGCAGCAGGGTGATCCGCCGCGCAGGGCCTGGCGCTGCCCTCTGGCGCCGCTTCGGGCTGGCGGGCGAAGCCCGGGGGGCCGGCGTCCAGATATTCCACGGCCTGAGCAACGAGCTGCCCGCCGGCTTGCGCCGGGCCGGAATCCGGTCTGTGGCGACGGTCCACGACGTGATTTTCCGCATCCATCCCGAGCAGTACCGCCCAGCCGACCGGGCCCTGTACCATTGGAAAACCCGGCAGGCCTGCCGCGATGCGGACCTGATCCTGGCCATCAGCGAAGCCACGCGCCGCGATCTGCTGGCACACTACCGGGTGCCGGAAGACCGCGTGCGCGTGCAGTACCAGGCGGTGGCGCCGCCCTTCCGGCGCATGCCGGAAGCGGCTGAGATGCAGGAATTTGTGCGGAAGCACCAGCTTCCGGCGGGCTTTGTGCTGTATGTAGGGGCCATCTCGCCCCGGAAAAATCTGCTCACCCTGCTCGACGCGCTGGAGCGCATGCCCGATCCGCCGCCGCTCGTGATCGTAGGGCGGGGCAGCGGGCCCTATGCCCGCCAGGCGGCGCAGCGGCTGGCCGCCTGGCCTGCCCGCAAGCTGCATGCGCAGCGCCTCGGCCCGGGCCCGGCCGAGCTGCCCCTGCTGTACCGGGCTGCCGCCCTCCTCGCGTATCCTTCGCGCTACGAAGGCTTCGGGCTGCCGGTGCTGGAGGCCCTGCACGCCGATCTGCCGGTGCTTACTTCGCCGCAGGCCTCGATGCCCGAGGCCGGCGGCGAAGCCGCCTGGTATGCGGATCCCCTGGATCCCGACGCCCTGGCCCATGCCATCGGGCAGATCCTCGGCGACAGCGCCCTGCGCGAGGCGCGCATCCGCGCCGGCCGCATCCACCGGGCCCGCTTCAGCCCGGAGCAGCTGGCCCGCCAGGTGCATGCGGCTTACGCATCGCTCCTTTGACCCGCCAATCCGCTGAATCCCGTCTCTCCGATGACCCCCGCATCCTCCCCGCCAAGCCGTATCACCAGCATCGACGCCCTGCGGGGCTTCGCGGTGATGGGCATCCTCCTGGTGCATAACCTGGAGCATTTCATCTATCCGGTCTATCCCGATGCCGCGCTGCAGCCCGGCTGGCTCAACGCGCTGAACGACAGCGTGTACATCCTGATTTTCGGACTGTTTGCAGGCAAATCCTATTCGATCTTCGCCTTGCTCTTCGGCTTCACGTTTTACGTGCAGTTTGCGAATGAGCAGGCGAAGGGCCGCGACTTCGGCGGGCGCTTCCTGTGGCGGCTGCTCCTGCTGGCCGGCTTCGGCTGCCTGAATGCCAGCGTCTTTCCGGGCGGCGACGTGCTGCTGCTGTATGCGGCGGTAGGCACGCTGCTGGCCTTGGTACGGCACTGGGGCGACCGCCCCGTATTCATCCTGGCGCTGATCTGCCTGCTGCAGCCGGTGGAATGGTACCACTTTCTCCGCCTGCTGGCCGATCCGGCCTACAAAATTCCAGCCCGGCTCTGCGATCCGTATTACATCGAGATCATCGATGCGGCCAAGCAGGGCGATTTTTGGAATTTTATCTGGAAAAACCTCGGCGCAGGCCAGCTGGCGAGCTTCTTCTGGGCCCTGGACTTCGGCCGATTTTTCCAGACGGCCGGGCTGATGCTCACCGGGCTGCTGATCGGGCGGCGGGGCCTTTTCCGCAGCGAGGCGGTGCAGCAAGGCTTCTGGACACGGGTGCTCATCGTCTCGGCGGTGGCCTTCGGCCCGCTGTATCAGCTCAAAGTCAAGGCATTGGATCAGCAGACGCAGCATGAGGTCATGTATTCGCTCGGCACGATGCTGGATATGTGGCAGAAGCTGGCCTTCACGGGGGTGCTGGCGTCGTCGTTTCTGCTGCTGTACGAGCAGGCGCGCTTCCGGCAGCGGGTGGCTCCGCTGGAGCGCTACGGGCGGATGAGCCTGACGAATTACCTCACACAGTCCTTTGCGGGGATGCTGATCTATTTCCCATTTTTTCTGAACCTGGCGCCGTCTGCCGGCTACGCGCTCAGCCTGCTGATCGGCATCCTGATGTTTGCGGCGCAGCTGTATGTGTGCCAGTGGTGGCTGGGGCGCTACCGGCAGGGGCCGCTGGAAGGGCTCTGGCACCGGCTTACGTGGCTCAGCTGGGGAAAGGCCCGGCCTGCGGCCGGCTGAGCGGCGGCCCGTTTGGCAAAATTCCCTACCTTGCCTGCACGAACCTCCGACCCCGAATGTATGGCACCTGCTCCCCTTCGCGTACTCGTAGCCGGCTGCGGCCATATGGGCACCTCGCATGCCCGCGCCTATCATCAGCTGGCTGATTTTCAGATTGTCGGGCTGGTAAGCCGCGGCGCCGAAAGCCGGGAGCGCCTTTCGCGCGAGCTGGGCGGCTATCCCACCTTCGGCGACTACTACGAGGCGCTGGCCGCCACGAAGCCCGATGTGGTGTCCATCAGCACCTACCCCGAAACCCATGCGGCCTATGCCCTGGCGGCGCTGGAGGCGGGTGCGCATGTGTTTGTGGAGAAGCCGCTGGCCAATACGGTGGAGGAAAGCCGCCGCATCGTGGAGGCGGCCCGGCGGCTGGGGCGCAAGCTCGTGATCGGCTACATCCTGCGGGTGCATCCGGCCTGGAAGCGCTTCATCGAGGTGGCGCAGACGCTGGGCAAGCCCCTCGTGATGCGCATGAACCTCAACCAGCAGAGCAGCGGGGCCAATTGGGAGACGCACAAGTCGCTGATGCAGAGCATGTCGCCGATTGTGGACTGCGGCGTGCACTACGTGGATGTGATGTGCCAGATGACGGGCTCGCATCCGGTGCGGGTGAGCGCCATCGGGGCCCGCCTCAGCGACGAAATCGCGCCGGACATGTACAACTACGGCTGCCTGCAGGTGGCCTTCGCCGACGGCTCGGTGGGCTGGTACGAGGCCGGCTGGGGGCCGATGATGAGCGAAACGGCGTATTTCGTCAAGGACGTGATCGGGCCGAAGGGCTGCGTGAGCATCGTGGACAAGGACCTCGCCTCCGACGATGTGGACGGCCATACGAAAACGGGGGCGCTGCGCCTGCACCTGAGCGCCCGCGGCGCCGACGGGCACTTTGCTCAGCCCGATCAGCTGATCGATACCTCCGACGAGCCCGGCCACGACGGCCTTTGCCTGCTGGAGCAGCAGTACCTGCTGCGTGCCATCCGGGAGGACCTCGACCTCACGGCCCACATGGAAGACGCCGTCAACAGCCTGCGCATCGTGCTCGCCGCCGACGAAGCTTTCCGGACCGGGCGGACGGTGGAGCTGTGAGGGGCGGCAAGGCCTCGGACAACTTTGAGTTATCTGATACCTTGCGGGTAAACCGGCAGGTGCGTGATGCACGCGCTGACTGGAAAAAGTAAATGCGCTTCCTCCAAAGCTGCCGTACGAACTGATCCTCAAATCCGGCAATGGCCATATCCGCAGCGAGGCGGTTCCCGGTTTTCAGATTCGGATTGAGGCGATGTTTGATGCGGGGGTGAATCTGGAGGAGTTGGGAAGGGTGTTGGGGTGAGTTGTCCGATACCTGGTTTTTTACGTATATTGCTTTATATGAGTGCCCTTCAAGAACAAATCCTGCAGCTGTCTGTGGCGGATCGCCTGCAGCTGATAGCCTTTATCGCTTCCTCTATTTCGCCCGAAGCCGTGCAGTCTGCCGCCTTCGAGGTGCCTGATACATGGGTGGAAGAAGCCCTGGCCCGCGACGCCGCCTATGCGGAGGGCAACGGACGGGGGCTTACTTGGGAGGAAGTAAACCGGCAGGTGCGTGGGGGGAAATAAGACATATCGCCTGATCATTGTGCCTGAGGCCGTTGAATTGATGATCTACATCGGTTCTACGAAGCGGTGCGCCCAGGCTTAGGAGACCGATTCATGGACGAATTGGGCGATTGCTTCAACGACTTGCTGGCGAACCCTGGACGCTATCAGTTTGTCCGCTCCCAACAGGAGGGTATCCGCCGAGGCCTTCTCAAGCGTTTACCGGTGGTGTTTCTGTACCGGGAGACAGATACTGAGCTGCGGATTCTGATGGTGCGTGATGCGCGTTCAGACTGGAAGAAGTAAATGCCCCGATAGTGCGATAGCCAATCATTTGCTCAATATAACCCTGTAAATTCAAAAGTAATTTTTAGATTTACAGGGTTATGAACACGTATCTCTCCCGACATCTGGAAACGAAGCTGCTGGAATCGGCGGCACGCTACCCGGCGGTGGTCATCACCGGCCCCCGGCAGGTGGGCAAAACTTCGCTGGTGAAGGCGATCCAAACACGCCTCGGGAGGCCTTCGGTCTATCTGGACCTGGAATACCCTGAAGACCAAAACAAACTGTCGAATCCGGCGCTGTTTTTTGAGCACATGCAGGAGCAGGTGGTCATCATCGACGAGGTGCAGCGGATGCCGGAGCTGTTTCCGGTGCTGCGGGCGGTGATCGACCGCTACCGGCAGCCGGGGCGTTTCATTCTGCTGGGCTCTGCCTCGCCCGACATCATCCGCGATTCATCGGAGTCCCTGGCGGGCCGGGTCGCCTACCTGGAGCTGATGCCGCTCTCGGCCATCGAACTGCCCGGCCTCCCCTATTCGCAACTATGGCTGCGGGGCGGCTTCCCGGAGTCGGTCCTGGCCGCAAGCGAAGCCGACAGCCTCGACTGGCGCGAAAACTTCATCCAGACCTACCTGGAGCGCGACCTCCCGCTGCTGGGCCTCAAAGCCGACCCGATGCTGGTGCGCCGCCTTTGGACCATGCTCGCCCATCTGAACGGCCAGCTTCTCAACCTGGAAAGCCTCTCCCGCTCGCTGGGCATCACCAGCCCGACGGTGCGGCGGTACATGGATTTTCTGGAATCGGCCTTCCTCATCACCCGCCTCGCGCCCTACGCCTGGAACACCAAAAAACGCCTCGTCAAGTCTCCCAAGGTGTTCCTGCGCGATACAGGGCTGCTGCATTCGCTGCTGAGCATCCAGGACTACGGGCAGTTGCTGGGGCATCCGTCGCTGGGAAGTTCCTGGGAAGCCTATGTGTTTCAGCAGATCCGCAGCCTGCAAAGCCCCCGCACAGAGCTGCATTTCTACCGCACCCAGGACGGTGCCGAGGCCGATCTGATCGTAGCCCAGGGCGGCATCCCGAAGGCCGTGGCTGAAATCAAGTTTTCCACCAGCCCCAAGCCCAGCCGGGGCTTCTACGAGGTCATGCAAGACCTGGGACTGGCGCAGGGTTACCTGATCTGCCCGGTCGAAAGCAGCTACCCGCTCTCCGGGCGGGTAACGGTGCTGAGTTATCGGGAGTTGGGGCGGGTGCTGGGGTGAGGGGTTGGGCAGAGTTATCGGACAGCTGGGAGTCCGATAACTCTGCGCCTCCTCCAAAGCTGCCGTACGAACTCATCCTCAAATCCGGCAACGGTTCGATCCGCAGCGAGGCGATTCCGGGTTTTCAGATTCGGATTGAGGCGGTGTTTGATACGGGGGTGAATCTGGAGGAGTTGGGGCGGGTGCTGGGGTGATGGAAGGATTTGTGGATATATCCTTGATCTGCGCTTCAAGTTCTTTCCCGGGTTGGGGAGGGTGTTGGGGTGATGGAAGGATTTGAGGTGTGTTTAACTTACTTGTAATGACAATATATCGCCTAAAAGCATACGAATGTTGCAAAATTTTACCCTAAAATACTCAAAAAGCATAAATAAAATCAGTTCCAATATTTTTGAAAACCTCTACAACGGGAAAAAATTTGAATCTTTCATCTAGACTCATATCTTTGCTGATATGATCAAAACGCATTTTCCACAACATTTTCCCAAACGACGGTTAGATGCGCTCGCTCAACTGACCATTGGTCCACATTTGCCGTCGGTGGCCAATGGGGTTATTCCTTACCTGCAAGCTCGGCACCTGAGCGACCGGGGGGAATATCTTGGCTCGCAAGACAGTTTTGTGGCCCCCAATGACCTGGATACGTCGCTGTTGCTCAAGCCCGGAGAACTGGTTTTGGTTGCCAAAGGAACCCGCACCCCTGCCTGGGCATACGAATCTCAACTTGGGCCGTTGGTTCCATCTTCCATCTTTTTTGTTATTCGCCCCCTGCCCAATGTGGTAAACCCGGCTTTCCTGGCTATTTTTCTCAACCTGCCAGCTACCCAGGCCCGTCTGCAAGCGCTGGCTGTCGGCAGCAATATCCCCTCTCTTCGAAAATCTGAACTCGCCCAGTTACATGTCCCCCTGCCGGACATGGATACCCAATGCCTGCTGGTGGCCATGCAACAAACCCATCTTCAAGAAATACGCCTACTGGAGGCCATTACCAGCCGGAAAACACAACTTTTTCACGATTTGGTCAAGCAACTTATCCCTGCATAAGCTATGAGTAACCTCCAACTTTCCCAAGCCCAGATCAACCATACCGTCTGGAAAGCCTGCGACACCTTTAGAGGAGTGATTGATCCGGCTCAGTACAAAGACTATATCCTGACAATGCTCTTTGTTAAGTACCTGTCGGATGTCTGGAAGGATAAAATCGCTTTCTACACCGAGCGCTACCAAGGTAATGAGGTCCGCATCCGACGGGCGCTGGACAACGAGCGCTTTCAAGTGCCCGAGGCATCTACCTTCGAGTACCTGTTCGATAACCGCAATGCCCCTAACCTTGGCGAGCTGATCAACATCGGCCTGCGGGAACTCGAAGATGCCAACCGGCTGAAGCTGGAACGGGTCTTTCGCAACATAGATTTTAATAGCGAAGCCAACCTGGGCCAAACCAAAGACCGCAACCGTCGCCTTAAAAACCTTCTGGCTGACTTTGCAGAGCTGGACCTCCAGCCCTCCCATCTCGAAAACACCGACATTATCGGCGATGCCTACGAATACCTGATCGCCAAATTTGCCAGCGATGCAGGCAAAAAGGCCGGGGAGTTCTACACCCCGTCTCAGGTTTCTACTTTGCTGGCTAAGCTCATGAGTCCGCAGCCGGGAATGCGTATCTGCGACCCAGCCTGCGGAAGTGGGTCCCTCCTCATCAAGGTGGCCAAGGAAGTTGGCAGCAACAACTTCTCGCCTTATGGCCAGGAGGTCAACGGCAGCACCTGGGCGCTGTGCCGCATGAACATGTTTCTGCACGAGATGGACAATGCCCGCATCGAGTGGGGTGACACCCTCAATTCGCCCCGGCTTCTGGAAAACGACAGCCTGCTTAAGTTTGATATTGTCGTGGCCAACCCGCCCTTTTCCCTGGACAAGTGGGGGGCCGAGCGGGCTGCTGCTGATGTCTTTGGCCGTTTTCACCGGGGCGTGCCGCCCAAGTCCAAGGGTGACTATGCCTTCATCAGCCACATGATCGAGACGACCTATGCCGACATTGGGCGCATGGGCGTTATTGTGCCGCATGGCGTTCTCTTTCGGGGAAGTTCCGAAGGCACCATTCGGGAAAAGCTGATTGAAGAAAATCTCCTTGAAGCAGTTATTGGCCTGCCCGCCAATCTTTTTTACGGCACGGGCATTCCAGCCTGTATCCTGCTCTTCAACCGAGCTAAAGGTACCAACCAGGACATTCTCTTTATCGACGCCAGCCAGCATTTCGCCCAGGGCAAAAACCAGAACACCCTACGCCCTGAAGATATTGACCGTATTCTGGAAACCTATCGCACCTTCAAGCGGGAAGCACCCTGCTCCACCGCCGAAGGTCGTCCGATGGTGGACCAATACGCCTACCGCGCCACCCTCGCCGAGGTCAGGGACAACGACTACAACCTTAACATTCCCCGCTATGTAGACACCTATGAAGAGGAAATGCAGGTAGACATTCCTGCTACCTTGCAGGAAATCGGGCGGTTGAAAGCAGAATTGGCCGAGACGGAACAGCAGATGGCGAAATATCTGGCGGAGTTGGGATTTAACGAGCAGGCTTGAGTACTTTTAGGACACGCACCAATCTATCTATTATGAAAATTCAATCCATCAAGCTGACCAATTACCGCTGTTTTGAAAGCTTGACCCTGGAGTTTTCAGCAGCACACAACCTTCATGTATTGTTAGCCGAAAACATGGTAGGAAAATCAGCGCTGCTTAAAGCACTCCGGGTATCCGCAGGAAGTTTTTTGAATAGTTTTTCTCAGGTACCTCCTGGAATCGATAAATCTGACCACCGGGTGATCGGCCCAAACCCACTTGCGAACTTGTCTCGGGAGTGCCGCATCGAGACCCGCGCCATCATCTATGATGAAGCGCTCCAGCCGCAGGAGATCGTCTGGGAAAAATATCGGAACAAACCCGTGAATGAGCGTACCAAGATCAAAACTACCCGGGGGCCAGATATCAAAAGGCTAAGCAGCCGCATATATGATTCCGTAGCAGAGGACCAAAAAGGGGCACTGCCCCTCCTGCTTTTCCTGGGTACAGAGTACATCCACCTGGCCAAAGCCAGCACCAAAACCCTGGACATGGATGGCTCTGCTCTACAGGGTTACTGGTATTGTATGTCTGAGCGATCCATGGAAACCTATGTGTTCGACTGGCTTGCCCACATGGATACCCTGGTAAGAGAAGCGGAAAACAACAGGGTTGCCGATCGTCTGTATGGTGACCTGCCGGAGGTCTCTTTGCAACTCTTCCAAAAAGTCGTGAAGGGTTTTTTGCCCGATATTGCCGACGTAGCATGGATCATCAACCCCAAGCCGCCCCAAGACGCTACCATGAGAAATGGCGGGGAGACCGGTTATCAGGATAAGGTGCTGGCTTTCATGCTGGAAAACGGAGACGTGCGGACCTACCCCATGCTCAGCGATGGCTATCGCTACCTGGTCCTTTTGGCGGGCGAAATGGCCACCCGGGCCTTGCTCCTGAACAAGCACTTAGGAATCACAGTGAATGAACACATTCCGGGGGTCGTACTCATCGATGAATTTGGCATTCACCTGCATCCGGGCTTGCAACGGGAAGCGCTGCAACGTTTGACAGCCATGTTTCCCAAAGTCCAGTTCATCGTCTCGACCCACTCACCCATGCTGGTCAATGGGCTGGATAAAGAACAAATCCATATCCTGGAAATTGATCCGGTCACGCAAAAACGCATCCATCGCCAGCCAGAACAAGATGTGGTAGGCCTCGGGGCGGAGGGGATTTTGCTGGAACTCTTTGGGATGGAGACCACCTTCGACAAGGAAACCATCGCGAACCTGGAGCGGCTCAAAGACCTTATCCGCAAGCAATCCAGCATGGACCTTGACCAGCAAGAAAAGGCAGAGCTAAAGCAGCTACAAGTGGAAACCTCGCACCTTTCTTATGAACGTGCCGAACTGGACCCGCTCTACCAAAAACTCACCGAAGAGCTGAAGCGACTAAGTCAAAACGACACGCAAACCCGTGGCGTACAGGACTACGACGCCCTGGCCAACGAAGCCATTCAAAAGGTGATACAGGACCTCTCCCGCTGACCCCTCCTCAACGCGCAGACGCATGGTTTTTGTTCGATTTATTCACCCCGACCTGAATCAGGATTCCACCTATCAGCAATGGCTGGCTGATCGGGCAGCGGGAGAAAAACCTGATTGGCGGGACCTGTTTGACTGGCTCGGAGCTCATCCGCGGGCAGCCTACCCAAACGACCCTGTCCTTTCAGACTGCCTGGCCAAATGCTGGTTTTCGGAGATGTGGATTGGTGGCCGTCACGCAAAAGACGTAGAGCACTTTCGCCCCAAAAACAGCGGCGACCAGCTGAGCACACGTCAAAGCCAGGCCCTTCAACAGAAGCTGGGCTACCTGCCCGATCAGGCGCCTACCTTTGGCGGCTACACCTGGCTGGAATATGAACCGATCAACTACCGCCTCGCTCACCCCCATATCAACCGCTCAGGGGCCAAGCATACCCATTTTCCGCTGCATCAGGACTCGCCCAGGCTGTCGGCGACGCAGTTGCCCGACTTCCAGCAGCGGGTAGAGTATGTCTATCTGCTCGACCCCTCCGACCCCCGGGACCAAGACCTCCTCCTCGTCCTGCCCGACGGCTCCATCGTGCCCCGCGACCCCGAAGGCGCAAAGCCTGTAGGTGACCTCCATACGATCTGGGATACCCCCGCCATGCGCAACATCCGGGCCTGGCTGTCTATCATTGTGTACCAACTTGATCACTCGGACTTCAACCGGGGACGCAGAGGTGTGTACACGAAAACCCAGGAAGCCATCGGTGCCTTGAGAAGGGCCTTAGAAGGAAACAATCGCGAACTGGTGGAGATGGCCACCCTCACCCTGTTTCGGCTGGGTGCCGGGCCAAGCCTCTTTGCTCTGGCCGCACGCTCAGCCATGCAGGCCGCCATTGCGACCCTGGACCCGGCAGATCCCCTTGAGCATGCCCTCTCCCAAGCCATCAAGGCCCTGCTGAATCAGTACCGCCAACTCGAAAACCCCTCATCCATCCCCGCATGAAGCCTGCGATCACCGCCCTCCTCCAACGCATCGCTGACCTGCAAGCCCAGATACAGGCCCATGAGCCCTGGGACGCGGCTGCGCGGCGCAAGATCGAGCGCAAGCTGCGCCTCGACTGGAACTACCACAGCCAGTCCATTGAGGGCGGTACGCTCAGCGCCCGCGAGACCCGCACCATCATGCTCGGCAGCGTGGACATCCAGGGCAAGCCCCTCAAGGACGTGCTGGAGATGCAGCGCCACGATGAGGTGATCCAGGAGATCATGCGCCTCGGCCGGGGCGAAAAGCGCCTCTCCGAAAGCCGCATCAAGGCCCTCCACGCGGCCATCATATACGAGGAGCCAGCCTCCGAAAATCGCGCCCTCCTCGGCCAGTGGAAGACCAGCGCCAACGAGATCATCAACTACCAGGGCGAGAAGTTTCTGTTCGTGCTCCCGGATGAGGTGCCCGGGGCCATCCACGATCTGCTCAACCGCACCAATGCCAACTGGGACAAGCTGGAGGCAGGCAAAGGAGACGCCCAGCACGCGGCGCTGATGGCCTTCGACTTTCACCTCGACTTCCTCAGCATCCACCCCTTCTACGACGGCAACGGCCGCACGGCCCGCATCCTGCTCAACCTGATCCTCATCGCCTTCGGCTATCCGCCGCTCATCGTCAAGACCAGCGACAAAGACCACTACAACCGCCTCTTGGCCGAGATCCAGGGCTACGGCGCCAGCCGCGATCTCTACTACGAGTTCATGGCCGGGCTGCTGCTGCGCGCGCAGGAGCTGGTGTTGAGCGCCCTGCGGGGCGGGGACATCGAGGAAGAAGAGGATCTGATGAAGGAGATTGCGCTGTTCAAGAAACAGCAGGCAGCAAAGGCAAGAGCGCTGCGGCCTGTGGCCTACGATGCGCAGGCCGTTGTGCAAGCGCTCGACCGCTTGCTGCTGCCCTTCTTCGAAGCCCTGCGGCAGCGCACCCAGATCCTGGACGACTTATTTTCCGGGCGGGAAGACTATATCAGGACGTATGGTGGAGACAAACCCTTCGCCTACAGGCTGGCACCGGAGCAGCACTTTCCCGCAGATGCAGCCGCCTGGCGGGACCGGGGGCTACCGGACCTGCCCCAGGCTCCCAAGCGCCTCGAATACCTCCTGTCCTGGCAATCCTACCTGTACGACCTCAAAAACCCATTCTCCATATCGTGTGAAATTCAGGCCCGGTTCGAGTCCTATGTGCTGTATCTATACGTGACGATTAACGGCAGGGGCGGCCCGCTGACGGATATTGCCTATGCCGAACTTCCCCAGTTTATATGGGACCAGGACGCGCAGGTAAGCGAAATCCTTCAGGCCCTCTTCGACGACCTCAAAGCCAAAATCCGCCATGACTGACAGTCCTTCTATCCATGCCAGCCCGGCAGTTCCCCGCCCCGGCTACAAACTCACCAAACTCGGGTGGATACCGGAGGAGTGGGAGGTGAAGAGATTGGATCAGGTCGCTGAGATTCAGACTGGAATCCAAAAAGGAGCGAAAAAAACTGGCAAGACCATCCAGCTACCTTATCTGCGTGTAGCGAACGTTCAAGACGGCTACTTGGACCTGCGTGAGATAAAAACCATCGACGTGCCAGCGGAAAAGGCTGAACGCTATTCATTACAAGTGGGCGATGTTCTTATGACCGAAGGAGGTGATTTTGACAAATTGGGTAGGGGAACGATCTGGAAGGGTGAGATACCCAAATGCGTGCATCAAAACCACATCTTTGCCGTGAGGCCCGATCCCAATCAGGTGCTTCCTTATTACCTGGCGTCTTATTCGGGAAGCCCACGAGGGAAACAGTACTTCATTGCTTCGTCAAAACAGAGCACGAATCTGGCTAGCATCAATTCGACTCAACTAAAAGCTTTCCCTCTCCCCCTCCCGCCCCTCGCCGAGCAGCGCAAGATTGCGGCGATCCTGAGCACCTGGGACCGGGCCATCGGGCAGACGGAGGCCTTGCTGGCGCAGCTGCGGCAGCGCAACCGGGGCCTGGCGCAGCAGTTGCTCACGGGGGAGAGGCGGGTGGCGGGGTTTGAGGGGGCGTGGAAGGAGGTGAGGTTGGGGGAAGTTTTTTCTGAAAGGAAAGAAACTGGCTTTGAAGGCCTCCCGCTGGTTTCGATTACAGGTGATAGAGGTGTCATTTGGCGGGATGAACTAGACAAAAAAGATAGTTCAAGTGAAGACAAGTCGAAGTACCTCCGAATTTGCCCCGGAGATATTGGCTACAATACTATGCGCATGTGGCAAGGACGCTCTGCGGTATCTGATCGTGAGGGAATTGTGAGTCCTGCATATACAGTTTTAACTCCAACAGACAGAGTAGATGCCGATTTCATGGGTAGACTCTTCCAACATCCCAGAATGATCCATAATTTTTTCAGGTACTCTCAGGGTTTAGTAAACGACACCCTCAATTGCAAATACCCCCATTTTGCTAAGGTCCAGACTCGTATCCCTCCCCTCCCTGAGCAGCAAGCGATCGCCCGCATCCTGCAAGCGGCGGATGCAGAGGTGGCGGCGCAGGAGGCGCGGCTCACGGCGCTGCGGGAGCAGAAGCGGGGGCTGATGCAGGGGCTGCTGACGGGAGCGGTGCGGGTGGGGGTAGAATTAATCAGTTCTCTATTATGAGCAAAGAATACGTCTTGTACTGTGATGAAAGCATTGAAAAAGGCACCTACTTCTCTGACTTTTACGGAGGAGTGGGAGTATGGAAAACCCATCGAGAGATGGTGGAAAAGCAGCTCAATCAGGTTAAGCAGCAGCAAAACCTACTAAAAGAGATCAAATGGACAAAAGTAACGGCCTCATATCTTTCCAAGTATGAAGCTGTAATGGACACTTTCTTTGATTTGATCGAAGAAGACTTCCTGAAGGTCCGCATCATGTTTCGTCAAAACGCTACTGTTCCCGCTAATCTCAGTGATGAACAGAAGCATAACGGGTATTTTTTATTGTACTACCAGTTTATCAAGCATGCTTTTGGCTTTGCTTACGCTGATTTTCAGGAGCCAGTGTTTATCCATCCGTATTTTGATGAGTTACCTGATAGCAAGGCAAAATGTGAACTGTTCAAAAATCATATTTTTGCTATCCAGTCTCTTCCAATGTTCAAAGGGAAAAATATTAACATCAGAAGACGGGACATAGCAGAAGTTGACTCTAAGGATCATGTTTTACTTCAGTGTCTCGACATCGTATTAGGCGCCATTGCTTTTCGTCTGAATGACCTCCATAAAGCTAAGCCTCCTGGCGAAAGGATGCGCGGCAAGCGAACCATAGCTAAAGAAAAATTGTACAAGCACATCCTAATGCGAATTCGAAGAATTCATCCGAATTTCAATATCGGAATCAACACTGGAGGGACATCTCAAGAGCGGTGGCTGCAATTATATCGGCACTGGAAGTTTGTGCCAAGAGCCATGACGATTGACACAAGTAAGTACAAACAAAAAAATTAGTGCTCGACCTGAACTACAGAATCTCCCGCGTGGAACGCAGGCCTTCATTCAGCGTGGAGCACTAATTGTTATACGAAGGTGAAGAATTTCAGATTAATTTTCAATACATGTTGATAACTTATCTATCCAGCCCACTCCCCCTGGTTCTCCAACCGGGGATTTGTTGCGACTCGCGCAAGCCCGAAGGGGGGCAGGTCAAGCCAGCTTTGCAAAAGGCGCGACCGGGGCTACAGCAGGCTCCCGCGTGGTACGCAGGCCTTCACCTCGTGCGGCGCCTGGACGGGCGGGCGGGATTCGAACCTGCTCCCACGCAGACCAAGGTTCAGACAACAGCCCGGTTTGACCAACATCTCTGCCCGAATTCTCTTATCTTCAACATCCGGCCACTTTTAGCTTTAGACCGCCCTTTCATCAACTCCTGACCTATGATCCAGTCCATCCAGATTAGAGATTTCAAAAGCTACCAGGATGCCACCCTGAAGCTCGCTCCGCTGACCTTGCTCATCGGGGCCAATGCCTCCGGCAAGAGCAACGCCCTGGAGGCCATCCGCTTCCTGAGTTGGATGGCGCAGGGGCATAAACTCTCTTCACTGCAATACCTGGTCAATGACAACGACCGGGTGGTGCGGGGCACAGTGGCGGACCTGCCGCGGATAGGGGAGCATAGCTTTTCCTTTGGCTGCTGCTTGTCCGAGGCGGCAGAGGGCTTCCGGCAGTTTGAGACCACTATCGACCTGCGCCAGAAAGACGAACTGCACATCCGGCAGGAGCGGGTGTACAATCCCGAAGCCTCGGGCTACAACCTCCTCTATCAGATAAGCACCCCGAGCCAACAGGAGCATACCCATATCTCGATCGAGTACAACAACTTTGCCCGGGGGGGGACGAAACCCCAGATAGAAGGGCTGGACCAAACGAACGTTTTTCTACAACTCGGCAACGCCGCTCGTTTCAAGGATGGGCATCAACAGGCCAAAAGAGTCATACCAGCGGTATGCCATTCTTTTGAGACCCACCTTGCGCAAATCTTGTTTCTCGACCCTGTACCCCAGCGGATGCGGGACTACGCCTTCCTGAACAACCGTGAGCTGCAAGGCGATGGCAACAACCTCTCGGCGGTGTTGTATCACTTATGGCAGGAGGAGCCAGAAGCGGAAAATAATCGTTCTGCGATCCTGGGCTTCATCCGCAGCCTGCCCGAGCAGGACATTTTGGGGGTGGACTTTTTGAAAGGACCCCGGGGCGAGGTGATGATCCAACTGGAAGAGTCATTTGGGGGTGGCTCCCGGAAGTGCGATGCCAGCCTGCTTTCGGACGGTACGCTGCGGGTGCTGGCCTTGGCGGCTGCTTTGCTGTCTGCGCCTGCGGGCAGCATGGTCATCATCGAGGAAATCGACAATGGCGTCCACCCCAGCCGGGCCAGGCAGTTGCTCGACTCCATCAGCCAGATCGCCCGGCAGCGCGGCCTCTCGGTGCTCATCAGCAGCCATAACCCCGCCTTGCTCGACGCCCTGCCGCATGAAGCCGTGCCAGACCTGGTATTCTGCTACCGGAATCCCGCCTCCGGCCATAGCGAATTGGTCAAGCTGGCAGACCTCCAAGATTATCCCGAACTGGTGCTGCAAGGGCCTCTCGGTAGCCTGCTCACCCAGGGGCAGATCGATCACTTCGTCAAGTTGCAGGAAAGCCCCGAAGAAAAAGAGCAAAAAGCCCTAGAATGGCTGGAAAAGATGCGCAACCTATGAAGAAGCCCTCCTATACGAAACCCACGATATGGATTGTGGATACTTCGGTATTCTGTAACATCCTCGATATTCCGGGCAGAAACCAGGACCGCGAGTCAGTTTTGAATCAGTTTGAAGCCCAAGCTAGGCAAGGGGATCTACACATGCTGCCTTTTACGTCTGTGCTGGAAACGGGGAACCATATTGGCCAACTGGCCGATTCGGGCCTGAGGAAGAAACATGCCGAGACATTCAATGAGACTATAAAAGCTTCTATTGACGGGGAAGCACCCTGGAAACCTATTGCCTTCCCCAGCAACCAGGAATTTCTGGCTTACTTAGATGGATTTCCCTTCCGGGCCCAAGCTGGAACCGGCTTTGGGGACCACCTCATCATCAAGCAATGGGAGGTAGTCTGCAAGCAATTCCCCGGTTATATCGTCAAAATATGGAGTAAAGACAGTCATCTGGCAGGATATGAATGCAACCATTAACTATCTCGACAAATGCCTCTCCCCTCCTTCCGCGAAGCCCTCATTTCTCAGCTTCCTGCACTGCGGCTGCTGATGAATATGGGCTGGCAGTACCTCACACCCGCGCAGGCGCTCGCTGCGCGGGGCGGGCGCACGGCAGGTGTGTTGCTGGAACAGGTGCTGCGGACCCAGCTCACCCGCCTCAACACCATCCACTACCGGGGGCGGGCCTATCCCTTTTCGGAGGCCAGCATCGAAAAAGGCATCGTGGACCTGCGGGATCTGCCCGCGCCCGACGGCTACCTCCAGGCCAACCAGCGGCTTTACGACCTGCTTACCCTGGGCAGCAGCTTTGAGGAGCGCATCGAAGGCGACAAGCAAAGCTATACCTTGCGCTATATCGACTGGCAGGAACCGCAGAATAACGTGTATCACGTCACCGAAGAATTTAGTGTGTTGCGCCATGGCCGCCAGGACCACTACCGGCCCGACATTGTGCTTTTCGTCAATGGCATTCCCCTTGTAGTCATCGAGTGCAAAAGCCCCCGCATCAAGACCCCCGTCGAAAAGGCCATCGAGCAGCACCTGCGCAACCAGCGTGAGGACGGCATCCGGGCCTTGTACCAGTACTCGGCCCTGCTGCTCTCCCTGGCCACCCACGAGGCACAATATGCCACCACTGGCACCCCCAAGGAGTTCTGGAGCTTATGGCGGGAAATGCCCGCCGACGAGACCCAGGCCCAGCAAGAGGCCGAACCCCTTTACGAACTGAAGCACAGGCCTTTACCTGCAGGGGAGCAGGCCCGGCTGTTTGAGGAGCGTTTACGGCCGGTTCTTCACCACTTTGCCGAACTCGACCAGCAGGCACAGGTCCTTACCGAGCAGGACCGGGCCCTCTACAGCCTCTGCCGCCCGGAACGGCTGCTGGACCTGATCTATCACTTCACCCTGTTTGACGACGGGATTAAGAAAGTCGCCCGTTATCAGCAGTACTTTGCAGTTCGAACCACCCTGGCACGCATCAGCCAATTTCAACCAAATGGCTCCCGGCGGGGCGGGGTCATTTGGCACACGCAGGGCAGCGGCAAGTCCCTCACGATGGTGATGCTGGCCCAACTGATCGCCAATCACCCTGACATCAAACGCCCTCGCATCGTATTGGTGACGGACCGCATCGACCTGGACGACCAACTCACCGACACTTTCAAAAAGTGCGATCTGCCGGTTCGGCAAGCCACTAAGGGAGCCTCTGCCGAAAGCAAGAAGTGGTTGCAAGGGGACAGCCTCAGCACGACAGAGCTGGAGCGCCTGGAAAAAGACCAGAGCTTGCTGGCCCTGCTGGCGTCCAGCGAGGACCACATCATCACTACCCTTATCAACAAGTTTGAAGCTGCGGTGAAGGCAGCGCCCCGGGCGTTTGATTCGCCCGACATCTTTGTTCTGATCGACGAAGGTCACCGCAGCCAGTATGGCAGCTTTAATGTGAAGATGCAGCAGATTTTCCCCAGGGCCTGCTTCATCGCCTTCACCGGAACGCCCCTGATGAAAGCGGAAAAGAGCACCGCGGAAAAATTTGGCGGCATCATCGGGGAGGCAGTATACACCATCCGGCAGGCCGTGGCCGACGGGGCCGTGCTGCCACTGCTGTACGAGGGTCGGCACCATCTCTTTCAGGTGCAGGAGAAGCCCTTGAACCGATACTTTGATAAGGTGTCTGAGCCTTTGTCGGACTATGGAAAGGCAGCTCTGAAGCGCAAGTTCAGTACCAAAGCCATGCTCAACCAGGCTGATCAGGTGCTCTATGAGCGGGCGATGGATATCTCAGAGCATTTTGTCGCTAACTACCAGGGTACCGGCCTCAAAGGACAACTGGTTGCACCTAACCGCATCACCGCCATTAAGTACAAGGCTTACCTTGATGAGATCGGCCAGGTCACTGCCGAACTAGTCATGTCCCCGCCCGATCAGCGAGAGGGGAGTGAAGATGCCTTTGCAGCTATCCAGGACGAGGTCCATACCTTCTGGAAGACCATGATGGACAAGTACGGCAACCCCAAGACGTATGAGAAAAGCCTTGTTAGCGCTTTCAAAAAGAAGGAAACGCCCGAGATCCTGATTGTGGTAGACAAGCTCCTGACAGGCTTCGACGCCCCGCGAAACAGTGTGATGTATCTCACGCGGCCCTTACAAGAGCATGGGTTGTTGCAGGCTATCGCCAGGGTAAACAGGCTGTATCCCGGCAAGGAATATGGTCTCATTATTGATTACTATGGCAATCTGGTGCAGCTCGACAGCGCGATGCGGGTCTATGCAGAGGCCCATAGCTATGAGCCAGAAGATTTGGAGGGAACTTTAACCCAACTCAAAGAGGAGGTCGCCAGACTTCCGCAGGCGCACTCCGAGTTATGGGACCTCTTTAAACCGATTCGGAATTCTTATGACGAGTCAGCCTATGAGGAATTGCTCCAGGACGAGGCGCTACGGCACACGTTTTACGACAAGCTGTCTGTATATGCCCGCCTGCTAAAGCTCGCCCTGTCCAGCCTGGAATTCACCGAGTCCACTTCTGATGCCCAGATAGAGAAGTATAAGCGGGATGCCAAGTTTTTCCTGGCCCTGCGGGTGTCGGTCAAGCGCCGCTACTTCGACGAGGCCGACTACCGCGAATTCGAGGCTCAGGTGAAAAAGTTAATAGATCGCCATATTTCCACCGAAGGCGAGGTCCTGCATATCACCAAGATGGTGGACATCTTTGATCAGGAAGCGCGGGAGGCTGAGGTGGAGCGCATCACGGGCAAGGCGGCCAAGGCTGACCACATCACCAGCCGCACCCTCAAGGCGATCACCGTCAAGCTGGACGAGGACCCTGTATTTTATACCCAGCTTTCCGACATGATCAAGCAGACCATTGCAGCCTATCATGCCGAGCGGATCTCAGAAGCGGAGTTTCTGAAGCAGGCCAAAGCCCACGAGGCAGAGTTCTTTCGAGGCGGAACCGCCTCTTTGCCCGCAGGCTTGGAGAGCAAACCCACGGCCAAAGCTTTCTTCAACTGGATCACCCAGGAATTGAGTGCCTGCCAAGGCCAGGAAGCGGCAACCCGCCAACTGGCGGCAGACCTTGCTCTGCGCCTGGATGAGATTTTTCAGGCACACCTCTACACCGGCAATAGACTCCTGGTGGACTGGCAGCAAAACCCAGACATAGAGGGGCAGCTTAGAATTGCCCTGGACGATGCACTCTTCGATTTTCAGGTAGAAAAGAGCATTTCTGTTCCCCTCTCAGAAATGGATGTCCTCATCCCCGAGATCATGAAAGTAGCCAAGGTGCGATATGTCTGAGCAGCCCGCGCCCGAATACGAAGTCGCCTGGGGTCAGAAAACCCTGACATTCACACTATCCCGGTCCTCGCGCAAGACCCTGGGAATCGAGGTACACCCCAACCTCGCCGTTCGGGTGCTGGCCCCGGAAGCTACGCCAATCGAGGTGATCGAGGAGAAGGTGCGACAAAAGGCGGGCTGGATTCTGAAGCAGCAAGGCTACTTCCTCTCCTTTCACCCCCTCACCCCGCCAAGGCGCTATGTGAGCGGCGAGACCCACCTGTATCTAGGGCGGCAGTACCGGCTGTGGCTCCAAGAGGCCACGCAGCCTGCGGTAAAACTCCAGGGTCCCTACCTATATGTCTGGAGCCAGGATTTGGGGCTAGATGCTGTGCGGCCTTTGCTCGACCAATGGTACGAGGCTCACGCGCAGGTGCATTTTGCCCAGGCCGTGGAGCGGATGCTGCCCCGCTTTGCCCGCTTCGACCTGCCGGGCTTCCACATCCACATCCAGAAAATGGACAAGCGCTGGGGCAGCTGCTCGCCCCAGGGGCGCATCACCCTGAACCTGGAGCTGATCCAAGCCCCCAAAGCCTGCATAGACTATGTAGTGGCCCACGAGCTGTGCCACCTGATCCACCCCGACCACACCCGAAAGTTCTTCGCCCTGCTCGCCACGGTGATGCCCGACTGGGCGCACTGGAAAGCACGCCTGGAGCAGACGCTGAGTTGAGGGGGACGCCTTATCCAGGGGAGTTGAGAGAGTCGAGGATTTGCTGGAAGCGGGCGGGGCCGAGTTGCTGTTTGATTTGTTCGAGGTGCCGAACTTCGGGCTGCGGCGGCTTGAGGGATCCGCAGCAGCCCGCTGCTGAGCCGCAGTGCCGCCGTACAGGCAGCAGGGAATTCCGGCATAGAAAAAAAATGAAGACAAACTTCAGCTATTCAGGACGCTGCATCCGGGAAAAGCCGCGCCTCGCAGCGGCTGCGCCGAAACCAGCCGTATATTTGAATCCCCACACTCCCATCCCCTTCGTATCTTGCGCCCTTACCTCTCACCGCCATGCGGGACCAGACGCTGACCACCCAGATGCAGGAGATTCTCAAACGGCTGAGCCTCCTCGAAGAAAAATACGCCGGCCTGGGCCAGGATATGCTTTCATATCTGGAAGGCCTCTATTACTCCAACGGCCTGACCTACTGGGAGTACATCCACCTCGACAGCCTGCTGGGCCTGCAGCAGCCCCGGACGCCTTTCAAGGACGAGGTGGTATTCATTGTATACCACCAGATGACGGAGCTGATCTTCAAGCTTATCAAGCTGGAGATCGACAGCCTGACCCAGGACCGGGGGGACGAAAGCGAATACCTCCGCCCGGAGGCCTGGCTGCGCCGGACCGGACGCTGCGTCAACTACTTCCGCCACCTCTCGAATTCCTTCGACATCATGCTCTCCGGCATGGATACCGAAGAGCTGCGGAAGTTCCGCATGGCGCTGCTGCCTGCCAGCGGCTTCCAGTCGGTGCAGTTCCGGGAGATCGAGATCATGAGCAGCAGCCTGGAGCAGCTGGTGCGCGGCGGGCTGCCGGAGGAAGATTCGCTTTCCATCGAGGAGCTCTATCCGCATCTCTACTGGAAGCAGGGCGGAATCGACCTGGAGACCGGCAAGAAAACCATCACCCTTACCGCGTTCGAGCAGCGCTATGACGAGGAGCTGATCCAGCTCCTGCACCGTTTCGAGACGCGCAACCTCTACTATCTGTTCATGCAGGCGCGGCCCGAGATCCGGCAGCATGCGGGAATCATCGCCCTGCTGCGGGAATATGACCTTCATGCCAATGTATACTGGAAGCTCAGCCACCTTTCGGCGGCTTCGCGCCACCTCAGAACCATCGAAGGCGGGGCGATCGAAGCTACGGGCGGCACCAACTGGCGCAGTTTTCTGCCGCCCAGGTTCCAGCGGGTCGTCTTTTTCCCCTCGCTCTGGTCGCAGGAGGAACTCGACGACTGGGGCAAGGCCGCTGTGGTAAAGCAATTTCAGGCCCAGATCGCCCGGCACTGGATGCAGGGGTCGGCACCCGTACAGGACGATGAAGCCGGCCGCTGATACGCCGGCAGCCGCCGCCTTCACCCGTCCTGCGGCGCATGGCGCCCTGATGCTGGTGGCCTGGATGTACGGGGTCAACTACTTCGTAGCGCAGGAGGTCTTTGCCGCAGTGCCGCCGCTGGCCATGACGGCTGTCCGGAGCTTTGCGGGCGCCGCATGCTTTTTTCTCGCCGAACGGCTGCTCGTGCGCGAGCGCATCCGGGAGCGCGGGGATTATGTGCTGCTCTTCTGGTGCGCGCTTACCGGCGCCGGGCTCAACCAGCTGTTCTTCCTCTGGGGCCTGAGCAAGACCCTGGCCGTCAATGCCGCCGTGCTCATGACCCTCAGCCCGGTGTTTGTCTTTGTAACGGCTGCGCTGCTGCGCACCGAGGCGATCACGCCGGTCAAGGCGGCAGGGCTGCTGCTGGCCTTCGGCGGTGCCCTGTACCTGGCCCTCGGCGGACGGAAAACCGCCTTCAGCTCCCAGACCCTGGCCGGCGACCTGATGATCCTGCTCAATGCCGCGCTCTACGGGGTATACCTCGTGATCGTCAAGCCGCTGACGGGAAGATACCATCCCTTCACCATCCTGAAGTGGATCTTTGCCTTCGGTGCGCTGATCAATATCCCGGCGGGCCTGCCCCAGCTGGTATCCGTGCCCTGGACCGGTCTGCCAGGCTCCGTATGGCTGGGCATCCTCTTTGTGGTCGGAGCCGCCACCCTGGGCGTGTATGCCCTCAACAGCTGGGCGCTCAAACATATTTCATCCGCTGCCGTTGGAATCTACATCTACCTGCAGCCGGTCATCACCGCACTCCTGACCGTGCTCTGGAAACGCCAGCCGCTCTATGCGTACCAGGTCTGGTGCATGCTGCTGGTGTCGGCTGGCGTATTTGCCGTGTCAATGCGAAGAAAACGTTCATGAAAATTACCGCCATCCCCCGGATTAGTCGTATGTTTGCTTATACTAGGACCACGGTAACCCTGACCCGCTGAGGCTCGCGCCTATGCTTGAAGAATACGGCTACAGTGAGCATGACGAGAACCGCGCCCGCAACAGTGCGAACGAGTTCGAGGACATGCGATCGGTGAATCCGCACCCGCTGATCGACCTGATCAAGGTAGACGAAATTTTTCACTACTACCTGCAGACCAACGATCTGCAGCGCGCCCGGAACCTCGTGGAGTCCGCGATCGTCAATTATCCCGCTACCAGCGACCTCTACCATAAACTCGCCCGGATCGAGCTGGAGCTCAACCGCTTCGACCGCGCCCTGGAGCAGATCGAGCTTGCCCTGAACCTGAGCCCGATGCTGGGCGAATACCTGATCTTCAAGTCGGAGTTGCTTGCCCGCATGGAGCAGTACGACGAAGCCATCGCCCTGCTCGAAAAACTGCTCCCGCGCAGCGATATGCCCCATGAGGTACTGCTTCAGCTCGGCAATATCGCCCAGATCTGCAACCGCCCGCAGGACTGCGAGCGCTACTACCGGCAAGCCCTCGAAGCAGAGCCCTCATTCGAGGATGCGCTCTACGAGCTGGGATTTTTCCTCGAAGCGGAAGACCGCCAGCCCGAAGCCCTTGCCCTGTACGAGCAGTTTCTGGACCGCGCGCCCTACACTCCCGGTGTATGGTACAACCTGGCGCAGCTCTACCGCAAGCAGGGAAACTTCGAACTGGCCCAGGATGCGCTGGGCTATACCCTGTGCATTCAGGACGATCTGGCCCCGGCCTGGTTTCTGAAGGGCGAGCTTTGCATGGAGCAGAACCGCCCGCAGGAAGCGCTGCAGGCATTCCTGGAATCGCTCATCCACCTCCCCGGCGATGTGCATGCCATGTACCGCGTAGCCGAGTGCTATGAAATGGTGGAAAACTACCGGGATGCCATCCGCTACTATCACAAGTGCGTGAAAGCCGATCCCGATCTCATCGATGCCTGGATCGGGCTGGGATACTGCCTCGAACGGCGCGAGCAGTTCATCGAGGCGATTCATTACTACAAAAAAGCCTACCGCCTCGACGACGAACACGCGGAGGTATGCCTTTCACTGGCGATCTGCGAATACAAGCTCGGCAATCTCAACCGCGCCTACCTCTATTTCGAGCGGGCATACCAGATCGATCCGCACGAGCTGTCGGTCTGGCAGGACTGGTCCGAGGTGCTGTACGAGCACGACAACCTCTATGGTGCCGTTGCCTACCTCGAAGAGGGCATCAAGCACAACCCCAAGGAGGCAGAGCTCTACTATCTGGCGGCAGCATACTGCTATGAGGGCGGCCTGCGCGAGAAAGCCGATATGTACCTCGAAAATGCGCTGCTGCTCAACTACCAGGCACATGCCCTGCTCTTTCAGACCAGCCCGATGCTCCGGCTCGACCCTGGCGTAGGCAGCCTGATCCGCCAATACAAGCCCTGAGGCGTGTCCCGGACCCTGACTGCCGACTGGCTGTTCACCGGCGCTTCGCTCCGGAAAGGCTGGGCGCTGGAGCTGGGTGACGCAGGCCAGGTGCTGGCGTGCAGGCCTCTGCAGCCCGGCGAGCAGTCCGAGGCGCTGGATGGGCTGCTATGCCCCGGGTTTGTCAATGCCCATACGCATCTCGAGCTTTCGCACCTGGCAGGGCGTATTCCGGGCGCAGGCGGCATGGCCGCATTCATCGGGGCGGTGGTGCAGCTCCGGGGGCAGGACAATGAGGAAAAAATCCGTACGGCGGCGGAATCGGCGCTTCACAGCCTGCGGGCCTGCGGCACGGCCCTGGCAGGCGACATTTGCAACAGCCCCCTGACGGTCAGCCTCAAACGTGCCCCGGATGCCGTGCACACGGTGTCGTTTATCGAGCTGCTGGGCCTGGATGCAGGCCGCGCGCCGGATATACTGGCACGGGGGCAGGAACTGCTGGATGCCTTTGCCGGGCTGGAGGCCTGCCTGACCCTGCACGCGCCGTATTCGGTATCGCCGGCCCTGCTGGCCGGGTTTGCGGCGCTGCCCCTGCGGCGGCTTTCCATCCACCTGCTGGAATCCGCCGAGGAAGAGATCCTGTTTTCGGACGGCAGCGGCCCGCTGGCAGACTGGTTTACGCAGCTCCGGCTGCCGTGGCAGCCCTTTCCCGTCCGCGATCCGGCGGCGTACCTGTCCGGCGCCTTGCCGCCGGAGGTGCCGGTGCTCTGGGTGCACAACACCCGCATGACCCCCGCGCGCCTGGCGGCGCTGCTGGCGCGCAGTCCGCAGTCCTGGTTTTGCCTGTGCCCGCGCTCCAACCTGTATCTGCACGGCCAGCTGCCCGATCCGGTGCTGTGGCAGTCGCTGCCCGGACGCATCTGCCTGGGCACAGACAGCCTGGCCAGCGCACCTTCGCTGGACGTCTGGGAGGAAGCCCGGCTGCTGATGCAGGCGGATCCCGGCTTGCTGCTGGAGGAGGTGCTGCGCTGGCTTACCGCCAATGGTGCTGCGGCGCTGGGACAGTCGGATAATTTCGGTAGCTTTGCGCCCGGAACGCGTCCGGGGGTCAACCTGATCACGGATCTGGCGGGAGATCCGCCGGTCCTGACCGGCTCCAGCCGCGTAATTCCGATCGAATAGCACTTCATGGCCCGGCGCAGACCCGCTTCCGCACATCCGCTCCTGCACATCGACGGCCGGCTGGTCAGCGCCGAGCTGTTTGAGGCATGTTTTGTCTGCGACCTTGAGCGGTGCAAGGGCGCCTGCTGTGTGGAAGGCGACATCGGCGCGCCGCTGGAGCGCGAGGAACTGCCGGTGCTGGAAGCAGAGCTGGAAGCGGTACGTCCCTTTCTGAATGCCAGGGGGCTGGAAGCCCTGGACGAGCAGGGCCCCTGGGTACGCGATATCACCGGAGGCTATTCTACCCCCCTGGTGCAGGGCCGTGAATGCGCCTACGCAGTATTCGACGCGCGCGGCATTGCCAGCTGCGGCATCGAACGCGCCCACCAGGCCGGTGCCACTGCATTCCGGAAGCCGGTCTCCTGCCACCTGTATCCGATCCGCATCGAAAACTTCCGGGGGCTGGAGCTGCTGGCCTATAACCAATGGCATATCTGCTCCCCCGCCTGTGCGCTGGGCGCCTCGCTGGGGGTGCGGGTGTACGAGTTTCTCAAGGAAGCCATTATCCGGAAATATGGCGAAGCCTTTTACGCCGAACTCGATGCCGTTGCGCAGGATTATGCCGGCAGGCCTTCAGGCACGTCCCCCTCATCACCCGAATAGCATCACGGTTTGTCCATGAAACTCAAAGCCCCCCTGATTCTCGCTTCCCAATCACCCCGGCGCAGCGAGCTGCTGCGCGGAATCGGCCTCAGTTTCGAGGTGCAGGTCCGTCCGGTGGACGAATTTTTCCCCGATGATATTCATCCCAAGGCTGTGGCCGTGCTGATCGCAGAGCATAAGGCCAAGGCCTACGACGATCTGGCCCGCACACACATCGTCATTACGGCGGATACCATTGTTTCGCTGGACCAGAAGCCGATGGGCAAACCCGCCGACGAGGCCGAGGCCGTCCGGATGCTGCGGAGCCTGTCGGGGCAGCAGCACTATGTGTACACCGGGGTGACCATTTTTTTCAAGGGTAAATTCAAGAGCTTTGCCGAAGAAACCCTCGTGCATTTCCGCAAGCTGAGCGAGGAGGAGATCCTGCATTATGTGCGGACCTTCCAGCCGTATGACAAGGCCGGCGCCTACGGCATTCAGGAATGGATCGGCATGGTGGGCATTTCCCGGATCGAGGGCGACTACTACAATGTGATGGGCCTGCCGCTGAGCAGGCTGTACGAGGAGCTCAAGCAGATCGACTGACGGCAGATGGCTCCGATGTTCACCGACGAATACTTCATGCAGCAGGCACTGCGGCAGGCAGAAGCCGCATTCGAGGCGGAAGAGACGCCGATCGGTGCGGTCATTGTGAGCCAGAACCGGATCATCGGCAAGGGCCGCAACGAGACGGAGCGGCTCCAGGACCCGACCGCGCATGCGGAAATCCTCGCCATCACGGCCGCCTGCAGCTACCTGTCCAGCCGGCTGCTGACCGACTGTACGCTCTATGTGACCATCGAGCCCTGCCCGATGTGTGCCGGCGCGCTGCGCTGGGCGCAGCTGGGGCGTCTCGTGTACGGCGCGCCCGAGCCCAAAACCGGCTACAGCCGCCACCAGCCCAGCCTCCTGCATCCGCGCACGCAGGTGCGCGCAGGCGTGCTGGCCGACGATTGCGCAGCCCTGATGCAAACCTTCTTTCAACGCCGCCGCTCCTGATGCCCCATTCATCTGCTGCCACCCTCCGAAGCTGGGGGATTCTGCTGTTTCTGGCCCTGATCTGGGGCAGCTCCTTCATTCTGATCAAGCGGGCGCTGGTTGCCTTTACGCCGATCCAGATCGCGTCGCTGCGCATGGTCATCGCGTCGCTCATCCTGCTGCCGCTGGTGATCCCGAAGCTCGGCGCGCTGCGCCGCAGCGACTGGAAGTATCTCGCACTGGTGGGTTTTCTGGGAAACGGGCTGCCTGCCTTTCTGTTTCCGCTGGCCGAAACCCGCCTCAACAGTGCCGCAGCGGGCATCCTCAATTCGCTCAGCCCCTTGTTTGTGGTGATCCTGGGCGTGCTGTTTTTCCGCCTGCCGGTGAGCCGCTATCAGCTTGCAGGGGTATTGCTGGGCTTGGGCGGGGCCGTGCTGCTGGTGCTGGGCGGATCGGAAACGATCAGCCTGGAAGGCCAGTTCGGCTATGCCCTGCTGGTGGTCATTGCGACGGTCGGCTACGGCCTGAGCACCAATATCACCAAAACCCACCTCAACGACCGGCCGGCTGCGCTGATTTCGGGGATGGGCCTGCTCCTGGTGGGCATCCCGTACTCGGTCTACCTGATGCTGTTTTCGGGGGTGGGCGAAGTCCTCGCGCAGCATCCGCAGGGCTGGGCTTCGCTCGGGTACGTCACCCTGCTGAGCGCTTTCGGGACTGCCTTTGCGCTGCTGCTGTTTTACCGCCTGCTCAGCAGCAACCATCCGGTGTTTGCCGCCTCGGTCACCTACCTGATCCCGGTCGTGGCGCTGGGCTGGGGCCTGCTGGACCACGAGCAGCTGCATATTTCGCAGTTCATCGGATTTTTCATCATCCTGATCGGCGTGTATTTCGCCAACCGCAGGCCTGCGGCGCGCTGATTCATCGCCAGCGGTTCCAGCTCGCTTCGTAGTAGCGTACGAGCTGCTGATTGTCGAGCCGGTTGAGTTCCGCCGGGCGGCTGCGCATATCGCCGTCGAAGACAAACAGGGCCTGGACCTGCTCCGGAGTCAGATACCGCAAGGCCATCGGCTGCTGCGGATTGAAGAGCCGTTGCCGGATCGTCTCCACAGGCGGCGCCAGCGCCGTGTCCGACGGCTGCGCAGCAGGCGGCAGGTTCAGGGCGACATTGAAGCCCCAATGCCCGAAACTGGGGATGTACGCAGCGTAGGGCCAGCAGACCGGAAATACGGCCCGGAGGGTATGGTGAATGCACCAGAAGGCATCCGGCGCGAAATACGGCGACGTGGACTGCGTGACTACAGCCGCCCCGGCAGCCAGCCGCCGCGCCAGCAGGCGGTAAAACTCCTGCGTATAGAGCTTGCCCACGCTCGTGTCGTCCGGATCGGGCAGGTCGATGATGGCCACATCGTAGAGGCTGGAGCCCGATTCAATGTATTTATACGCATCCTGGTTGACGATGCGCACGCGCGGATCGTGGAACGCGCTGTCATTGAGCCGGATAAATGCGGGATGGCTGAATCCGAGGCGGGTCATTTCCGGATCGAGGTCCACCACGTCCACGGAATCCACACCGGAATATTTCAGAATTTCCCGTACCGCCAGCCCATCTCCGCCGCCGAGCACGAGAATCCGGCTCCGGGCAGCGGCAAGCGGCATCGGGATATGCACCAGCGGCTCGTGGTAGCGGTATTCGTCCCGGGAGGAAAACTGCAGATTGCCGTTGAGGTACAGGCGGAGATCGTCGTGCCAGCGGGTAAGGACAATCTGCTGATAGCGGGACTGCCGGGAGAGCAGAATCGGATCCTGGTACAGCTTTTCTTCAAAATACGTTACCAGCCCAAAAGACCCGATAAACCCGGCGAGCAGCGCGGCGCCGGCCAGCGCAGCACCCAGCAGGTAGGGCCGGGCGCCTTGCAGCGCGTGCCGGAACAGCCAGGCTGTGGCGCCCGCCACAGCTACATTGAGAATCCCGGTCAGAAATGCGGTGCGCATGATGCCCAGCCAGGGCAGCCAGATCAGCGGAAAGAGCACCGATGCGATCAGGGCGCCCAGATAATCGATGGAAAAAACCCGTGCCAGGGCGTCGCGCAGGGACTGGTACTCGCGTACGACGCGGGTCAGCACCGGGATCTCGATGCCGATGAGGGTGCCCAGGAGCACGATGAGCCCGAAGGCGATCAGGTAATAGGCGTCGGTGAGGGAAAACGCGGCATACAGCAGCCAGGCCGAGCAGCCGCCTGCCACTCCGAGCCACAGCTCGAACTGAATGAAGCGCTCCAGCAGCCGGGTGCGGAGATAGCGCGAAATCCAGGAGCCCAGCCCCATGCTGGAAAGAAACAGGCCAATAACCAGCGAGAAATGCAGCACGCTGCTGCCGAGGAAATAGCTCGACAGGGTGCTGATCAGCAGCTGGTAGGTGATCGCGCAGACGGACAGGACCGCTACGGATACCAGAAGTGCCGGGACGGCATGCCGGGACAGGCCTGCTGCCGGCGCGGGATTATTTGATTCGCTGGACGAGATCATAGGTGAGCGCGTTCAAGACATCTGCCCGGTCGTCCATCCGGACCAGGCGCGGCAGGCCGAATACCTGGCGGCCGGTTTCCAGATCATATACCTCCAGCAGCAGCATGGTATCATGGCGGGGCGTAAGCGCGTAGTACAGGCTGTAGGGGAACATCGGAAAAAAAGCCAGTCCGGCGGCCATCACCATGCCCTTTGCAGGCCGGGGACGGACGAGGGCGAGCGCACCGGACCATACGAGGTATCTGGCACCGTGGCGCTGTCCGATGGCCTGAACCTCAGGCCAGTGCAGGCTTACCATGCCGGCGTCGCGCATGCGCTGCTGCTCCAGCACATACGCGTTCAGCCGGACCATGTCCTCGAAGCGGCCGGCATCCTCCGGCTTGAGCTGATGCGCCGAAAACCAGCTGTAGCCAATGCCGGCAGTCTCGATATGCTGCCGGAGCAGGCCGGCAAAGCGCTGTTCGGCAAGCTCGGACTCCAGATACCGCACCCGCGAGCCGGAACGTTCGTCCACCACCCGGTACACCGGATTGAGCAGCAGGATGTTGTCTCCGCCCAGGGAAAAGCTTCCCTTGTCCGGCGCTTCCTCGGCCTGCAGCGGTTCGCAGGGGGCCCAAGCCGGGCTGTCGGCCAGCCGGGCCCAAAGCGGAGACAGCCATGAGCTGTCCGGCAGCAGGCGCGCGCTGTCGCGGCGGCGGGTCTGCAGGTCCTGCCGCAGGTCGCAGTACATGCGCTCCAGCAGCACGCTGCCGGGCTGCGATTGCCTGCACCGGCGGACAAATGCCAGGCTCAGCAGCGCCATCTCATGCGGCGCCAGCTGCTCCGTCAGGTAGCAGATCCGCTGCACTTCGCCTTCCGCTTCTTCGTAGGGTACGTGCACATCCCACCATTTGCCCTGCATGGCATAGCGCGCCAAGCCGTAGAGGGCGTAGGAGGCCAGCCGGTCCGATTCCGCTGGATCTGTATCTTTCAGGGTATAGGCGTAATAGAGCGCCTTTTCATATTCGCGGCTGTCGAGCAGCATACGGCAGCACTCCAGGCGGCAGGCGTGCTGGATCTGCCAGAACCAGCCCTCCCCGATGATCCAGTCCTGCCGTGCGCCGGGCGGCATGCCGTTGATCCGGGCGCGGATGAGGCCCTTGCGCCGGGCCGGATCCGGATGGGTCACATCCTCCCCCGCCGCCGGCGCCAGATCCTGAACTTCGCTGAGCCAGAGGCTGTCGGGCAGCTGCAGCCCCTCCGGAACCAGGTAGGACGGTGCCAGCGGCGGCGCATAGGCCGAGCGCTGCGGTTCCTGGAGCATGTCGAAGACCTCCCAGGCGCCTTCCAGGCTGTAGCCGCTTTGCAGAAACAGATCGAGCCCGATCAGGTCGGCTTCCTCTTCTTTTTCCCGGGAGTAGGCGTTTTTGGCCAGGATGACCTCCTCCCAGTTCGCATCTGCCAGCGGGCGGTCCGCAGACTGGTCCAGCCGCCGGGCTTCCAGAAACAGATCCAGCGGATGCTGGCGGATATAATGCCCGATCTCGTGGCAGAGGATAAATGCCAGCTGGGCTTCATTTTCGACCCGCGCCAGCAAGCCGAGGTTTACCAGAATGAGGCCGTTGGTGGTGGCAAACGCATTGACCGCCGGCGACCGCACCGTATAGCAGCGGATTTCGGCCTGAAGATCCGGATGATCGCGCAGCAGGTATCGCACGATGCTGCCCGCATACTCGCCCGCAGGATCGTTGAACAGCACCTTGCCGCTGAGCATCAGATGGCTCTGATAGTAGTAGCTCTCCTCGTAAAACTCCGATTTGGCTTTCCGGATCCGCCGGTCGGTATCGCCGATCCGGCTGACGGCATGGCGGTACAGATCCAGGTAGCCGGTACGGAAGTCTGCCGGAATAGGCTGATAAACAGGCTGTTCCTGCCCGGCGCACCAGAGCGCCCGGCAGCAGACTGATCCGATCCAGATCATACGCAGAAGCCCGTCCCAGTGGCTGCGCATCCGCATTCAGCAGTCGGAAGTGACGCGGCGTACTGCATGCAGCATTTGTGCCGGCGCGCCGCCGTTCCACTCGACGAGCACCAGCTGGTAGGGCTGGGTCAGGGCTTCGGTGACAAAGCAGTTGGCGCCCGGCTCCGCCAGATCGACATATGCGGCGAAGACGCCCTCCTCCGCTTCGATCCGGCTGATGCGCACGCTGTATCCGCCGCTGGGTTTGATGCCGGCGAAATATCCCACCACCAGCTGGCGGCTGAAGTCGACCTCCGGCAGGGGCGGCATGGGCTCGCGCCCGGCATGCAGCAGCAGCCAGAACCGCTGAAAATCGCCTTGCTGGGAAAATACCTGCACCGACGGGCTGTCGATGCCGCAGGAGGCGCCGGAGGCCAGCTCACGGAAGGCCAGCCTGGTGCCGCCGGGCAGCAGCGCGGCGGATTCCGGCTGGGAGGCCTGCGTGCCGCTGCGGGCGCTTTTGCAGGCGGAACTCATCAGCAGCAGGGCTGCACTTGCTGCGAAGAGATACATCGAGGTGCGCATAGCGGAAGCGGTTGCGGGGGGAAACAGGGGTCAGGAAAGCTGTTTGAGCACCGTGCGGAAGGAAACCAGCCGGCTGCCGTAGCGCTCCGAAACGGCCCTGCGCAGCTGCGGCGCATGCTCGCCGATGTAGCGCTCCAGCGATTCGGGCTCCGAAAAACGGTACTGCACATTGAAGGTCGCTGTTCCGGCGTCGGGTTCCGGATCGATCAGTTCCTGCAGCATCCAGCTCTCGAAGCAGCCCGTAGCCATCACATCGGGGATGTGCTCGGCCTGCATCCAGGCAATCCAGTCTTCCTGCAAGGACCGGTCAAGGGTGACGGTCACACTGTACGTAAACATTTGAACCCCGGTATTGAATTTCAATGGATGAATATACCACTTCGGATCTGGTTTTTGCACATTTTTACCCGAAATGCAGGCTCCGCACATGCAACTGGTGTTTCCTCCGTACCCCCTCCAGACCGCCGAGATGGACGGCAAGCGCCTCATCTTCGATGTGGTGCGCAAGAAGTGGGTCGCCCTGCAGCCGGAAGAATGGGTGCGCCAGCATCTGATCCACTATCTGGTGCAGGACCAGGGAATCGCACCGGGGCGGATCGGGGTGGAGAAAGAAATCCGCTACCACCGCCTGCGGCGGCGCTTCGATGTGGTGGTTTTCGGCCGGGACGGCCTGCCCTGGCTGCTGTGCGAGTGCAAAGCGCCCGATGTGGCCCTTTCCGACGCTGCCCTGCAGCAGATTGCCCGGTACAATTCCGTCATCCGGGCTCCCCGGCTGCTGGTGACCAATGGCCTGCATCTGTGGGTGTTCGATCTGGACGAAACGGGCGCCTACCGGCTCAGCCCTGGCGGCTTGTGACCAGCCGCTGCCGGGCCACCTCCGAGAGCGCCATGCCCACCGCCACCGACACATTGAGCGAAGCGATGCGCCCGAATAGCGGCAGCTTGACCAGGGCATCGGCCCGGCGGATGAGCGAGCTGGCAATGCCCCGCTCCTCCGAACCGACGATCAGGCACAGCCCGCTGCTGAGATCCTGGTCGTACACGAGCCCGTCGGTTTTCTCCGTCACCGCCAGCACCCGCAGGCCGGCTTCCTGGATCAGCTGCACGGCCCGGGTCAGCTGATCGGCTTTGATGATGGGGAGATAATTGAGCGCGCCGGCAGAGGTTTTCATCGCGTCGGCATTGATCGAGGCAGATCCGTTGGCCGGTACGATCACCGCATCTACCCCCATGCACTCGGCCGACCGGCAGATCGCCCCGAAGTTGCGGACATCGGTGATGCCGTCCAGCAGGAGGAGCAGCGGCGGGCGCTTGCGCTGGGTGAGCTCAGTCAGGGTTGTTTCCAGTTCGCGATATGCGATCATCGGTGCCAGGGCCACAATTCCCTGGTGCACGCCGCCTTTGGCGAGCTGATGCAGCTTCTGCTCCGGCACCAGCTGGATGGTCACATTGCGCTTTCGGGCCCAGGTGCGGACGTCCAGGGTACGGTCGTCGGGGAGGTCTTTGCGCAGGAAAATCTTCTCCAGCGGCCGGCCGGATTCGAGCGCCTCCATCACGGGGCGCATGCCGTAGATGAGGTCTTCCCGCGAAGCGGGGGCGGGATCGGGAGTTTTCATGTTTCTCAGGGGGTAGATTGGAACTGCTGGAGCGCCTGCTGGCCGATGGGGGTTTTGCCCCGGGCCATCATGCGGTCTGCGAGGGAGACTGCTGCCTCCGGCTTTCCGGCATCGAGATACAGCTGCATCAGGGCAATGCAGGCCCGTACGGGGGTTTGCCGCTCGTCGTTGCGACGTCCCACCGCCAGGTTGTCCTCCATGTCCTGAAGGGCCATTTCTTCGAGCTGCGGAGCGAGCGCGAGGGCATCGGCATCCATGCCTGCCTGGGCGAGCAGCTGCAGCTGGGTGAGGAGCTGCGGCAGCGATTTGGGCAGCACGGAGACGGGGATATGCTGCGCCTCGATGGCGTAAAGCCGCCGGATGGAGTCCTGCAGGGCCGGAACCTGATCGGGATTGAAGCCATTGGCTTCGAGCAGCGACCGCGTGGCGGCGGCATCGCCGCCCGTGATCGAGTCGGCGCGAGCAAGGGCCGATTCGGTCCGGAAAATGGCCTCGGCATAGGTATTGGCGAGGCGGAGGAAGCAGTTCCGGTAGTTGTTGATCATCGCAGCCCGGATGTGGTCGTCGAAATTGACCGACGGATCGTTCAGGCCGGTATAGCGGAAGGTCTGCGTAATGGTCTTGTGCATGGTTTCCTGCGCGATCCAGCCGACGTTGATATCGTTCGGGGTGCGCTGGGAGCGCTTGACGGGCACCACCCGGTAGGCGAGCCCTTCGAGGCGGCAGTAGTCCTGGAGGCCGGCAAAGCTGGAGGGGCCCATCGTATTGGCGAAATACACCGGGCGGCGCCAGTTGTCGGCGGCTACGTTGCGGATGAGGTCGAGCATGACGCTGTCCTTGCGGAGAATGTAGGAGTTCTGCCCGCTGCCATTGGCCCGGAAATTCCAGACCATGGTATCGGCAGCCCAGGCGGCTTCCTGCGCGGTCAGGACCCCTTCGGCCACCAGCGCCTGCCGGTCCACGGGGATGCGGATGGTGCGGGAAGGATAGCCGTAAATCACCAGGTGCTCGTCGCCGGCATATTGCTCCCGGCGCATGCTCAGCGGCAGGGCTTCAGCCTGATTTTTCGGCTCCTTCATCTGGTCGATATACCAGTCCGAGACGAGCAGCTCCAGGTTCACAACCCGCACATCGCTGCGGTAGTTTTCCACCTCCTGCACATACCAGAGCGGAAAGGTATCGTTGTCGCCGCCGGTGAAGAGGATGGCGTTGGGGGCGCAGCTGTCGAGGAGATTTTTGGCGAATTCGATGTCGATCCAGCGGCCCTTGCGGGTATGGTCGTCCCAGCCCTGCACCGCCATGAGCAGCGGAGCCGTGAGCCCCAGCGCTGCCGCTGCCCATACGGCCCGCTGTCCGAGAAACTTGCGCAGCAGTTCCGCAATGAAGAGGACCCCGAGCCCCACCCAGATGCAGAAGGTCTGGATGGACCCTGCGTAGGAGTAGTCGCGCTCGCGCGGCTGAAGCGGGGTCTGGTTGAGATACACGATGATGGCCAGGCCGGTGAACAGAAACAGCAGCCCTACGGCGCCGGCATCCTGCCGCCGCACCATGCTCTGCCAGGTCAGGCCGAAGAGGCCCAGGAGGAGGGGAATGAAGAAGAAGTGGTTCTTGCCTTTGTTGCCGTCGAGCGATGCCCGGCTTCGGCTCGCGTCCCAGAACTCCAGGCCCGATTCCCATCTGGACTCCTGGATGTCGCTCTCGCGGCCCACGAAATTCCAGAGGAAATAGCGCAGATACATGTGGTTGACCTGGTAGTCGAAGAAGAAGGTCCAGTCTTCCAGCTTGGTAGGCCGGTCGTCGTACGGGCTTTGCGCGTCGGAGCCTTTGCGCCGCACGTAGTTCACATAGCCGAAGGGGCCGGCGTTGTACTTGGCAGGGTCGTGCATGCGGGGAAACCACACGGTGGCCTGCTCGTCATATACATAGTTGAGGTCTTCGGTATCTTCCACATACTTGGGCTGGCCTTCCAGCTGCATGTATTTCATCCCTTCGCTTTCGGAGACGGGGTAGCCCCGCGAGTCGCGCTTGACCTGGGCATGGTAGAGCGGGCCGTGGACCAGGGGCCGGTCGCCGTACTGCTCGCGGCGCATATAGCTCAGGAAGGTGATCACGTTCTCCGGATTGTTCATGTCGATCGGCGGATTCACCTGGGAGCGGACGAAGATCAGGCTGTAGGAGCTGAAGCCTGCGAGCAGGAGCGTCAGGCTGAGCACGGCGGTATTGAGCACCACGCGCCCGCTGCGCTGGCTGTACCAGATGAGCCCCGTCAGCAGGCCGAAGATCAGCAGGGCCAGCACGGCGGATCCGGTTCCGATGGGAAGCCCGAGCCCGCCCCGGTCGGCGCCTTCGCGGGTCACGGTGCCGGTGAAGAATTTCTCGAACTCCCAGGCGAGGCGGAAGGTGTACTGCAGCACCCCGTACTGGATCACCAGCAGAATCAGCACCGAGATGCCGAGGGCAGCCAGCAGGCCAGGCCAGGAAAAGGAAAATTTGCGGAAGTAATACACCAGCGCCAGCGCCGGAATTGCCAGCAGGTTGAGCAGGTGCACGCCAGTGGAGAGGCCCATCACGTAGGAAATGAGCAGGATCCACCGCAGGTGGTCCGGTTCGTCCGCGCGGGCTTCCCATTTGAGCATGAGCCAGACCACGATGGCCGTGAAGAAGGAGCTCATGCTGTACACCTCGGCTTCGACGGAGTTGAACCACACCGAATCGGCAAAGGTGCAGGCCAGCCCGGCCACGATGCCGGCAGCCATTCCGGCCCAGGTGCGGGCCGGCTCCTCCCACTCGGAGCGCTCCAGGCCTTTGCGGGCCAGCATGGTCGTAATCCAGCAGGTAAACAAGGCCGTGAACGCGCCGGCAAAGACGCTCACGAGGTTGACCATGAAGGCTACGCCTGCCGGATTGCCGGCGCTCAGCAGGGCGAAGATCCGCCCCGTAAGCAGAAACAGCGGCGCCCCCGGCGGGTGCGTCACCTCCAGTTCGTTGGCGCAGGCGATAAACTCGCCGCAGTCCCAGAAACTCGCCGTCGGCGCTACTGTCAGCAGATAGACCAGCAGCGAAACAGCGAATACAGCCCAACCCGTCAGGGTATTGATGCGGTGGTACGTCATAATCCGGAATCCAGCCTGCGCAGCTACGGGCTGCGGGAATGCGTGGCAGCAGGCTTCAAAAGTACTAATTTCCTGCTACTTCCGTCCGGCCCTTTACAAATTCAGATAAAGCCATTATATTTGCCAATATACTTAGCGAAAGCTAACGGCATCATCTTCCGGTTATGAGCACAGCAGCAGATTCCAACGGCCATGCCCAGCACGCAGAGAAAAGCGTGACCGCCGTCACGGGCCTGTACGAAGATTACTTTCTGGATTACGCCTCCTACGTCATCCTGGAGCGGGCCGTGCCCATGATCGAAGACGGCCTGAAGCCCGTGCAGCGCCGTATTCTGCATGCAATGAAGGAGATGGACGACGGCCGCTTCCACAAGGTGGCCAATGTCATCGGCCAGACCATGCAGTACCACCCCCACGGCGACGCCGCCATCGGAGAGGCGCTGGTGAACCTCGGCCAGAAAGACCTGCTCATCGATACCCAGGGCAACTGGGGCGACATCCGCACCGGCGACAGCGCCGCCGCCCCCCGCTACATCGAGGCCCGGCTCTCGAAATTTGCCCTCGACATCGCCTTCAACCCCAAAATTACCGAATGGCAGGCCTCCTATGACGGGCGGAAAAAAGAGCCCCTCGCCCTGCCGGTCAAGTTTCCGCTCGTCCTCGCCCAAGGCGTGGAAGGCATCGCCGTAGGCCTGGCCACCCGCATCCTGCCCCACAACTTCTGCGAACTCATCCGCGCCTCCATCGCCGTGCTCAAAGGCAAACCGGTGGAGCTGGTGCCGGACTTCCCGACCGGCGGCCAGCTCGACGCCTCGCAGTACAACGGCGGCCAGCGCGGCGGGCGCATCCGCTGCCGCGCCCGCATCGAAACCTTCGACAAGGGCACCCTCGTCATCCGCGACCTCCCCTACGGCGTCACGACCGAAAGCCTCATCGATTCCATCATCAAGGCCAACGACAAGGGCAAGATCAAAATCAAGCGCGTGGTGGACAACACCGCGCAGGAGGTGGAGATCCTCATCGAGCTGGCGCCCGGCGTGTCGCCCGATGTGACCATCGACGGCCTCTATGCGTTTTCCGACTGCGAAATCTCCATCGCGCCCAGCGCCTGCGTGATCGTGGACAACAGCCCGGTTTTTCTCTCCGTGGAGGAACTGCTGCGCCGCTCCACCCATCACACCCGCGAGCTGCTGCGCATGGAGCTCGAAATCGAGCTGGCTGAGCTGCGGGAAAAACTGCTCTTCGCCTCCCTGGAGAAGATTTTCATCGAAAACCGCATCTACCGCGACATCGAGGAATGCGAGACCTGGGAATCGGTGCTCGAAACCATCGACCGGGGCCTCATCCCTTTCAAGCCGCAGTTTTACCGGGAAATCACCCGCGACGACCTCATCCGGCTCACGGAAATCCGCATCAAGCGCATCTCGCGCTTCAATTCCTTCGAGGCCGATGAGCTCATGCGCAGGCTGGAGGAGGAAATCCGGCAGAAAGAGCACCACCTCGCGCACCTGACCGAATACGCCATCGCGCACTTCGAGCACCTGCTCCAGAAATACGGAAAGGGCCGCGAACGCAAAACCCGCATCGCCGCCTTCGACACGATCGAGGTGCGCCAGGTGGCTGCCGCCAACGAAAAGCTCTACGTCAACCGCAAGGAGGGCTTCATCGGCTATGGCCTGAAGAAGGACGAATACGTCTGCGACTGCTCGGACCTGGACGACATCATTGTCTTCCGGGCAGACGGAAAATACGTCATTACCCAGGTCAAGGACAAGGTATTCGTGGGCCGCGACATCCTGCATGTGGATGTGTGGAAGAAAAACGACGAGCGCAAGATATACCACGCCATCTACCGCGACCCGCAGACCGGTTACAATTATGCCAAACGCTTCGCCGTGACGGCCATCACCCGCGACCGCGAGTATGACGTCACCAACGGCGAGGCCGGCGCCAAGCTGCTCTATTTCTCCGCCCACCCCAACAGCGAGGCAGAGGTCATCACGGTGCAGCTGACCCAGAACTGCCGGGCGAAGATCAAGGTCTTCGACTACGACTTCGGCGAGCTGGCGATCAAAGGCCGCAGCTCTCAGGGCAATGTGCTCACCAAGTACCCGGTGCGCAAAATCACGCGCAAGGCGCTGGGCGCGGCCACCCTGGGCGGACGCAAGATCTGGTACGACGACAGCGTAGGCCGCCTGAATACCGACGAGCGCGGGCGCTTCCTGGGCACCTTCGACACCGAGGACCGCATCCTCGTGCTCTACCGCGACGGGTCCTACGAGCTGACGAATTTCGAGCTGACCAACCGCTACGACTTCGCCAAGGTGCTGGAACTCAAAAAGCTGGACCCGGAGCTGGTCGTATCTGCCGTGCATTTCGACGGCAAGCAGAAAGAATACTTCGTCAAGCGTTTCCGGATCGAGACCAGCACGCTCGACAAGCCATTCAGCTTCATCAGCGAAGAGGCCGGCTCCAAGCTGGTCATCGCCACGACGCAGCCGGATCCCTGGGTCCGCTACAAGGCCGGCGACAAGGGCAAGCAGGAAGAGGTGACGCTCAGCCTGGCCGGGTTTATCGAGGTGAAAGGCTGGAAGGCCATGGGCAACCGCCTCGACCGCCGGAAGGTATCGGGCCTGGCGCTGGCGGAAGCGCCGCAGGCGGAGGCCCCGGCGGATCCGCCGGAAGTGCTGCACACCGGCGACCAGATCGAGTGGAGCGGGCAGCAGCTTACGCTGGGCGACCTGGGCTGAGCAGTTCCAGGATATACAGGGTTGACTGTCAGCTCATTCAGGAGGCGGATTCCATCAGGGCCGCCAGCTCCAGCCAGCGGTCGGAGGCGGCTTCGAGGTCGGCCTCCAGGGCCCGCAGCTCGTCGGCCAGCGCCTGCAGGCGCTGGAAATCGGAGCCGCCGGCATTGAGCAGGTCCAGCAGCTCGGCTTTGCGCGCCTCCATGCGCGGCAGATCTGCTTCCAGTTGTTCGAATTCGCGCTGCTCCTTGAAGCTGATTTTGCGCGGCCGGTCGCTGCGGGGCTTTTCTTCCGCAGGCTTAGGCGCCGCTTTGGGGACCGCCGGCTGCAGGGCCGCCTCGGCAGCCAGCTCCTCGGCCCGCCGGGTGCGGTAATCGCTGTAGCCGCCCGGAAAATCGCGGATCTGCCCTTCACCCTCGAACACAAACAGGTGATCCACGATCCGGTCCATGAAAAACCGGTCGTGCGTGACCACCAGCAGGCAGCCTTCAAACTCCTGCAGGAAGGCTTCCAGCCGCCGCAGGGTCATCAGGTCGAGGTCGTTGGTGGGCTCGTCGAGGATGAGGAAGTTGGGATTGGTCATGAGGATGCGCAGCAGGTGCAGCCGGCGGCGCTCGCCGCCGCTGAGGGTGTGCACAAACTGGCTGTGCATATGCCGGGGGAAGAGAAAGCGCTCCAGCAATTGGGCAGCGGAGATCCGCTGGCTGTTGCTCAGCTCCACGACTTCCGCCGCTTCCGTCACTGCCTCGATCACGCGCTGGTTGTCCTTGAACACAAAGCCCGACTGCCGGTAGTAGCCATAGACAATGGTCTCGCCCATGCGGATCTTGCCCGAATCGGCCGGCTCCTCGCCGGTGATCATGCGCAGGAAGGTCGTCTTGCCCGCTCCGTTGGGGCCTACGATGCCGATGCGGTCATAGCGGCTGAAGGTGTAGCTGAAATTGTCCATCAGCTTCTTTTCGCCGTACGCTTTGCGCAGATTCTTGATTTCCAGTACCTTGCCTCCGATCCGGCGGCCTTTGACCTCCAGCTCCACCTCCATCTGGCGGCGCTGGGGCCGCACTTTCTCCTGCAAGGTGAGCGCCGCATCGATCCGGGCCTTGGATTTGGTGCCCCGTGCGCGGGGGGAGGTGCGCAGCCACTCCAGCTCGGTGCGGAAAAGGTTCTGGTTGCGCTCGAGCTCGGCCGTCCGCTGCTGTTCGCGCTCGTCTTTCTGGATCAGGTAGTCGCCGTAGTTGCCTTTGTACGGATATATTTTTCCGTTTTCCAGCTCATAGATCTCGTTGGTGATGCTGTCGAGGAAGTAGCGGTCGTGGGTGACGAGCACGATGCTCTGCCGGGCGGAGGAGAGGATGGACTCCAGCCATTCGATGCTGTCGAGGTCGAGGTGGTTGGTAGGCTCGTCCAGGATAAGCAGGTCGGGCGATTCGATGAGGGCCTGCGCCAGGGCGACCCGCTTGCGCTGGCCGCCGGAGAGTTCGCGGATGGGGCGGTCGAGGAAGTCCACTTCGAGCTTGCCGAGAATCTGGCGCACCTGCACCTCGTAATTCCAGGCATCGGCCGCTTCGATTTCGATCATCAGCTGCTCCATGCGGCGGTGGTCGGCATCGGAAAGCGGCTCGCGCTGGACGAGGGTCTCGTACTCGCGGATGAGCCGGGCGGCGGGCAGATCGGCGGAGAAGATCGATTCGGCCACGGTCAGATGCTCGGGCAGATCCGGCTCCTGGGCCAGGTAGGCGATGCGGAGGCCGTTGCGGAAGCTGATCCGGCCGCGGTCGGGCTTTTCGCGCCCGGCCAGGATGCGCAGCAGCGTAGATTTGCCGCTGCCATTGACCCCGATCAGGGCCACCTTCTGCCCCTGGGCAATGCCGAAGCTCAGGTTCTCGAACAGCAGTTTTTCCCCGTGCGACTTGGAGATCAGCTCGACCGAAATGTAGTTCATGCTGCAAAAGTACGCGAAGCCGGGGAAAGGGCAACCCGTTTCCGCTCAGGACGGGCCCCGCCCGCTGAGCAGGGCTTCCAGGGCATTCAGGTGCGCGTCGAAAGCTGTGCGGCCCTCCGGGGTGGCCTCGTAGGAGGTGCGGGGTTTGCGGCCTACAAACTGCTTGCTTACTTGCAGGTAGCCGCGCTTTTCGAGGGAACTGAGGTGGCTGGCCAGGTTGCCGTCGGAAATGGGCTCTTCGTCCGTCGTGCGCAGCAGCTCTTTGAACGTGTTGAAATCGACCCGCTCATGCACCATGAGCAGGGACATGATCCCCAGCCTGAACCGGTTTTCAAAGTCCTTATTGAGCCTGCTGAGAATGTCCTTCACGTTCGTAGCGCATATACATGACCCAGCCATAGACGATGTGAAACAGCCCGAAGCCCAGTGCCCAGCTGATGAGCCCGCTGCCTGGCCAGCAGCCGGTCAGAAGCCCCAGCACGATCTCGGTGATCCCCAGATAGCGGATTTCGCGGTGGGTATATATGCCGGCGCTGAGCAGCGCGATGCCGTAAAACACCAGCGTAGCCGCCGGCACCAGCACGGCGAAGCCGTACCAGGCCAGCTGAATGCAGAACAGTGCGCCTGTCAGCAGCGGGACCGACAGATGCACCAGCACCCGGCGGGCGGCGGGCGTCCAGAGCGGCCTGCCGCGGTTGCGGGCGTTGCGCAGCGTAAACCAGGCCGCCCCCAGCAGCGCCACCGCCAGGATCGCCAGCGCCAGCAGGACCAGAACCCAAAGCTGGGCCGGCTCCAGGGGGAAATAGCCGGCCGCCATCAGGCCGTAAAGTCCCTCCGAACGGAGATAGCGGTAGGCAATGGCGGCACCCGCCAAGGCTGCCGTGCCGGCAGCTACGCCCGAAAGACCGCTGAGCGATAAAAACCGCGATGATTCCTCCACCATCTGCCGGATGGCGCTGAGATCCTGCAACTGACGCTCGTGCTCCTGCATCGGATAAAGTGCTTTGCGGTTCAAAGATACAGGCTGTGCCGGGATATTCAAAACCGGCAAGTTTTGATAGCTTTGGGAATCTGTCACCTCAACCCGGCTGTATATGCGGAGCTGGCTGATTCTCTGGCTGTGTATGGGCACGCTGGCTGCCCAGGACGTTGCGGCCCTCGTCAACCCCCTGATGGGAAGCGACTCGGGCTACCTGCTTTCCCATGGCAATACCTATCCGGCCATTGCCCGCCCCTGGGGGATGCATGCCTGGACCCCTCAGACCGGCAAGATGGGCGACGGCTGGATCTATACCTACGACGCGGCGCGGATCAGCGGCATCCGCCAGACCCACCAGCCCAGCCCCTGGATCGGCGACTACGGCGCATTTGCCCTGATGCCGATGACCGGCGAGCTGAAATTCCGCGAGGAAGAACGGGCTTCCTGGTTTTCGCACAAGGCCGAAACGGCCCGTCCGGATTACTATTCGGTGTACCTCGCCGATTACGATGTGCGGGCCGAGCTGACGCCCGCCGAGCGCGCCGCCGCCCTGCGGATTACCTACCCGGCTACGGATCAGGCCTGGCTTCTGCTCGATGCCTTCGACGAAGGCTCGATGGTGCGCATTATCCCCGAAGCGCGCAAAATCATCGGGTATGCCCGCAACCACAGCGGCGGCGTGCCCGGCAATTTCCACAACTACTTTGTGGCGGAGTTCGACCGGGACTTCGAGCAGATGCACACCTGGCGGGATTCGGTCCTGACGCCAGGCAGCCTGCATGCCGAAGGCCATCATACCGGGGCGGTGCTCGGATTCCGGATGCGGGCCGGCGAGCAGCTCCACATCCGCATCGCGTCGTCGTTTATCAGCCTGGAGCAGGCCGAACTCAGCCTCCGCCGGGAGACCGGCGCCGCGTCGTTCGACGAGCTGCGCGAGGCGGCACGCACGGCGTGGAACCAGGAGCTTGCGCGCATCCGCGTGGAAGGGGGCACCGAAGCGCAGCAGCGCACGTTCTACTCCTGCCTGTACCGCTGCCTGCTTTTTCCAAGGAAGTTCTACGAGCTCGATTCCGCCGGCCAGGTCCTGCACTACAGCCCGTATAATGGCGAAGTGCGGCCCGGCTATATGTTCACGGACAATGGCTTCTGGGATACCTTCCGGGCGGTATTTCCCTTTTTCACCCTGATGTATCCGGAGCTGGATGCGCAGATCCTCGAAGGCATGGCGCATGCCTATGCCGAAAGCGGCTGGCTGCCCGAATGGGCCAGCCCCGGCCACCGCGACTGCATGATCGGCTCCAACTCCGCTTCGCTCATCGCGGACGCGTACCTCAAAGGCATCCGGGGATTCGATATCGAAACCCTGTACGAAGCGATGGTCCGCAACACCCAGGGCCATGGGCCGGTGAGTTCGGTGGGCCGCTACGGGGCGGAATATTACAATACCCTCGGCTACGTGCCCTGCGATACAGGCATCCGCGAGAGTGCTGCCCGGACGCTGGAGTATGCCTATGCGGATTTTTGCCTCTGGAAGCTGGCGCAGGCGCTGGGCCGCCCCCAGGCGGAGATCGATCTGTACGCCCGCCGGGCGCAGCAGTACCGCGAGGTGTTCCATCCGGAGCGCAAGCTGATGTGCGGGCGCCGTGCGGACGGCACCTTTCTTGCCCCTTTCAATCCCCTCAAATGGGGCGACGCATTCACCGAGGGCAACAGCTGGCACTACACCTGGAGCGTATTTCACGATGTCGAAGGCCTGATCGGGCTGATGGGCGGGCGCGAAGCGTTTACGGCCAGGCTGGACTCGGTATTTACGCTGCCGCCGGTCTTCGATGAATCGTACTACGGCTTCGTCATCCACGAAATCCGGGAAATGCAGATTGCCGGCATGGGCAACTATGCGCATGGCAATCAGCCCATCCAGCACATGATCTACCTGTATGCCTATGCCGGCCAGCCCTGGAAAACGCAGTACTGGGTGCGCGAGGTGCTGGAGCGGCTGTATACGCCGGCCGCCGACGGCTACTGCGGCGACGAGGACAACGGGCAGACCTCAGCCTGGTATGTATTCAGCGCGCTGGGGTTTTATCCGGTGTGTCCCGGTTCCGGCCAGTATGTGCTGGGCTCGCCGCTCTTCGACCGGGTTACTTTGAGCCTTCCGCAGGGCCGCACCCTGCGGATCGAGGCGGAGCACCAGGGGCCGGGCCGCCGCTATGCGGATGCCGTCCGGTGGAATGGCAAGCGCTGGGACAGGCAGTATCTCGATCACGCTGAACTCGTCCGGGGCGGGCGGCTGCAGTTCCGGATGTCGGAAACCCCCAGCCTGAGCCGGGGCACGGCACCGCAGGCCGCACCGTATTCCATGCGGCAGGAGCTCCGGTGAGGCCTGGCCAGCGGTCAGCGGAGCACTTCCAGATCGTTCAGATACAGGTAGTTGCCGTGCGGCCTGACGGTTGCGTTGTGGTAGCGCCGGTGCAGGGCGAAGCGCCGGGTAGGATTGAAGAGCGGCACCAGGGGCAGATCTTCGAGCAGAATGGCCTGGAGCTCGTCGAGGCGGGCCTTGCGCAGCACCGGGTCTGTATCGACCCGCGAGCGCATGATCAGGCTGTCCACCTTCGGATTGGCGTAGGCGAAGAAATTGTTGCCTTTGGGCCACTCGCTGCTGTGGAAGAGCTGTTTGAGGTCGTAAGGCAGGCTGCTGCCGGTGAAATTGGTCAGAATCACCTCGAAGGTATGCTCCTGCAGCACCGTCGCGGTGGAGGGCACCTGCTGGAGCTCGCACTGGATGCCGGCTTCGGCCAGGCTGTTCCGGATGCGGTCGGCCATTTCTGTCACACCTTGTCCGCGCGGGGAAAACATCATCGTAAAACTCAGCGGCACGGAAGTCCCCCGGATTACCCGGTCCCGGATTCCGTCGGCGTTGCTGTCGGTCCAGCCGGCAGCATCGAGCAGCGCTGCGCTTGCCGCAGGATCATACGGCAGGGGCTTGAGCGCCTGGTTGTAATCGGCATTGTCCCGCATGATGATGCTGGCCGTGCGTACACCATGGCCCTGCAGATCGGATTCGATCATCTGATCCACCGGCAGCGCAAGCGCGACGGCTTTCCGGACGCGGGGATCGGAGAAGATGGAAGCCTGGGCACCGCGGCTGGCGAGATTCATGGCCAGGACGACTGCCGTCTCGCGCGGGCGCGAGAGGAGGGTATAATGCAGATCGATGCTGCTGTCGGTGCGCATATTCTCATAGCTGAGGGCACTGAGCTGCATCGATACATCGAATTCCTGCTGGCCGAAAGCGACCTGAACCGCCTGGTCGTCGCTCATGATGCGGAAGCGGATTTCAGGTACCCGCTGGCTGTGCGCCGGGCCGCCGAGGCCCTTGCCCCAGTAGGAAGGGCGGGGCTTGAGCACCAGCATTTCTTTCGGTGTCCAGGATTCAAGCAGATAGGGGCCGGAGCCGCTGCGCAGAAACGCGGGATCGCGGGCGTACTTGACATCGTTGAATCCTTCGGCCCAGGCCTGCACGGCCGGGCTGGCATTGGCAGCGGAGCGCTCGTCGAGCAGCTGCGGCAGGGTCCAGGCATCCAGCACGGCGGCACTGTCGTAGGCGCGCCGGTCGAGGATGTACATGATCAGCCCCAGATGCGCGTTGTGGATATAATGCTGCGTGAACGCGATGGTGAATGCCTTGGGATCGGCCGGATCCGGATACACATCCTGCACATACTCGAGAAAGCTGCGCACATGGCTGCAGTCGGTATGTTTGCAGGCAACCGCCTTGAGGGTAAAGACCACATCCGAAGCGGTTACGGGGGCGCCATCCGGCCAGGCTGCGCGGGCGTCGATCCGGTAGGTATGCCGCAGGCGGTCGGCTGAAATCTCCGGCAGCCCGGACAGCTCGGGAATCAGCGCGCCCGTTTCCTGATCCTGGCCCAGCAGGTGCTGGTAGCACAGATCCAGCACAAATCCCCGTGCGGCATCGCGGCTGTTGAGCGGGTGCAGGCTGACGGGCTCGCCGCTGAGGTGCACACGCACCTCGTCGCCCAGCGGGCCGCTGTAATGCACCTTGCCATCGCTTTCCGTCCGGTAGACCGCATCCGGCTGGCCGCTGTCCCGGCAGGCGCTCAGTCCGAGGACTGCTGCAGTCAGTATCCATAGCCAGTTTCTGCTCGTTCCGCTCCGCATCATGGTCACTTTTGGGTATAATTGCATCAAATCTAGCAAACGCCTCCGTATCATTCAACCCTCGGAACGTTCCGGATGCAAGTTGACAGATGAATCGTTGACAGTGAACTAGTTGATTTCAGCCTGTGATCACGGTAGAAAATCTGACCAAGGTGTACGGCGCCCAGCGCGCAGTGGACGGCCTGAGCTTTTCGGTCCGGCCCGGCGAGATCCTGGGCTTTCTGGGCCCCAATGGTGCCGGCAAGAGCACCACGATGAAAATGATCGCCGGCTTTGTGCGGCCTACCGAAGGCACGGTGGCGCTGGGCGACTACGCCCTCGATTCCCATCCCCTCGAACTGCGCCGCCGGATCGGCTACCTGCCGGAGCACAATCCGCTCTATCTGGACATGTATGTGCATGAATATCTGGATTTTACGGGCAGAATCTACGGATTTTCCGCCGCAGACCGCAAGCGCCGGACCGCCGAGGTGATCGAGCAGACGGGCCTGGGCCGCGAGCAGCACAAGCAGATCGGCATGCTCTCCAAGGGCTACCGCCAGCGGGTCGGCCTGTGCCAGGCCCTCTACCACCATCCGGAGCTGCTCATCCTCGACGAGCCCACCAGCGGCCTGGACCCCAACCAGATCGTGGACATCCGTGCGCTGATCCGCGAAGCGGGCCGCCACACCATCGTGATCTTTTCCTCCCACATCCTCAGCGAGGTGGAGGCCATTGCCGACCGTGTGCTGATCCTCAACCGAGGGCGGAAAATTGCCGACGGGCCCGCCAGCATGATTCCCTCCATGGCGCGCAACGAAAGCCGGATCGAGCTGGAAGTGGAGCGTCCGGGGCTGGATCTCGGCAGCCTGCAGCAGCTTCCGGGGGTGCTGGGCATAGAACAGCTTTCCCCTACGCAGTTTCTCGTCCGCACCGGAGCCGAAACCGATGCCCGGCGGGCAATTTTTACCGCCTGCGCCGCCGCCGACAATGCGATCCTGGCCCTGAACCGCCACGTGCTTTCGCTCGAAGAGGCCTTCCGGGTGCTGACGGCCCAGCCCTCAGATGCCGAAGACCCGCTTGACCAGCAAGATGATCAGGCTGGCAGGGATTGATACGGCAACCGTAAATCCCATCAGCAGCACCACATACAGCACAAACAGCTGCACGGAGCGCAGCATCGCCTTGCCCCAGCCGAGCCCCAGCCAGTCGCGGTACCCCCAGGCGAAGTAGGCCAGCATGACCAGCATCGAGAGGCCGTACATGCTGTCGGCCAAATTGCCCAGGTTGATAAAGGGGAGGGTGGGCAGCGTCGCCAGCGCAAAGAATCCGTAGAGATAGCACACGGACAGGAAGTGCTCGCCCAGCGTCAGCCCGCGCCGCCGGAAAATCATGCGCTGCGCCAGCGCCATGAAGGGCAGGGCTGCGAGCATCAGGATGTTGTAATTCTGCTGCATCCAGACGTACATACGCATCGTACGCTGTTGAGAGACAGACGATTCAGGCATCCCCATCTGGCGGTAGCTTTCCTCCATCGCGGCAACGCTCTCGTCGAGGGAGTGCCGGTTGAGCAGCGCGGCGGCAGCGGAGAAGGATGCGATGACGAGGAGGTAATTGATCGCGTTGTAATGCGCTTTGCGGCGGCCTGCGAGGTATTCCCGGATGACGGTGCCGGGCCGGCGGATGAGGTTCCAGCTGGTCTGGAGAAACATCCGGATGTCGTGCAGCCGGTCGTGCACCGCGTGCAGGATGAGCCCGCGAACGGTGAAGGGCCCTTCGTGGAACTCCTGGCCGCAGGTATTGCAGTAGGCGCCGGTGAATACCGCCGCACAATTGGCACAGGTATGCGAGGCCGGTGCTGCGGGCTCGGCAAGAGGCTGCTGAGATTCAGGGTGCATAGGACGGAAGCAAGAGATGAAGGCCCGCCAGCCGTGCAGCGGCCGAAGGAATCCCGGCTCCATTTTCGCGAAAATCCGGGGAAAATTCAAGCAAAAATCCTGCATGTGCCGCCGGTATCCGGGACAGCATATTGCGCCAGAAGTTGAATCTCTGCGGGATGCAGTATATATTTGCATGGCAAATCCATACGCAGTGCTGCGGCCCGGATTTGCCGCACCGTATACCGTTCATCTGTATGCCTCTGTTTCGCTCACGTATTCTGTGCCGGATATGCAGCATGCTACTTGCTGTCCAGGTGCTCAATCTGAGCGTAGATGTGCGCGATGTGCAGCCGGCACACCTCCCGGAAAACCTGACCTGCAACGACATCGAGTCCTTTGTAGAACTCATCGTCGAGGAGTGGCTCGATGTCGAGGATGCCATAGGGGAATATGACGACAGCGACGGGTCAGGGCTGCTCAAATCGGCCCAAACCCTTGATCTGTATTATCATCCGGTGAGCGAAATCCGGATTACGGCATCGGCACGCCGCAAGGCGCAGGATGAATTCGGCCGCCAGCTCATGGCTGGAATCGAAGTGGTCGACGAGCTGATCCAGCCGCCGGAGGCGTAACATATTTGCCTGGCTGCTGGCCCCGGTTTGTGCGGCGCAGCCTGCAGCACCTGCTGCATCCCTGCTTCGGTACGGTACTCCCTGCATGGCAGCCCGGCGCTGCCTGCCTCCTGGCTGCGCGCACTCCGTATGCAGGCCGCATGCGGCCGCAGGACGCGCGGCGCGCCCGATACGCATGACTTCGATCAACACCTGAATCTCAACATACATGAAAGCTATATTCCCGGGCATTCGGGGAGCCGGCCTGCTGCTGGCTGCCGCCGCCGTTGCCTGCCAGACACCTGCCGGCAATCAGGCGGTTCAATACGAACAATTTCCCGTCATTTCGCCGATGCAGGTCGATACGACCTTGCATCAGGCATATGTGGCAGATATTCAGTCCATGCAGCATGTGGAGCTGCGCGCCCGCACCCGCGGCTACCTGGAACGGCTGCTGGTGGATGAAGGCGAGCAGGTGCGCGAAGGGCAGCTGCTGTTTGTCATCGGAAACAAAGAGCTGCAGGAAGAGCTGCGGAAGGCCCGTGCATTGCTGCAGAGCACCCTTGCGGAAGCGAAGGTGCTGGAGGTGGAGCTCGAGAATACGCGGCAGCTGGCTGAAAAACAGATCGTATCCCAGCCGGAATATGAGGTAGCGCAGGCAAGGCTGGAGGCGATGCAGGCCCGTGCCGACGAGGCCCGCGCTGCCGTCTCGGCAGCAGAGCTCAGCCTTTCGCTGGCGCAGGTGCGTGCGCCCTTTGCCGGCATGATCAACCGGATTCCCAACAAAACCGGCAGCCTGATCGAAGAGGGGACCCTGCTGACGGAAATTTCGAGCAATCACGACGTATTCGCCTACTTCAACGTGTCGGAGCCGGAGTATCTGGAACTCATGCGGCGGGACGAGCTGAGCAAACGCCCGCAGGTACAGCTGCAGCTGGCCAACGGCGACCTGCATCCGCACCCCGGCAAGCTGGAGACTGCGGCTACCGTGGTCGATAAATCGACTGGAACCATTGCATTCCGGGCCAGATTTCCCAACCCCGGGCACCTCCTGAAGCATGGCGCCAGCGGAAAGATTCTCGTGCCTCACGAACTGAAGCAAGTGCTTGTAATTCCGCAGAAATCCACCTTCGAAGTGCAGGACAAGCTGTATGTGTATGTGGTGGATACCGCGGGTCAGGTGCAGATGCGCAACTTCATCCCCAGCATGCGCCTGCCGCACCTCTACGTGGTCGGCTCCGGCCTCGATGCGCATGACCGCGTGCTGTTCGAGGGCATCCAGCGGGTCCAGCAAGGGAGCCGCATCACGCCTGAGCTGGTCGATTTCCGTACGCTCATGTCCGGACTGGCGCTGCGCTGAGCGCAGCAGAGGCCCGGCACGCTGGTGCAGACAGCCCCGCCGGATGCGGCGGGTATCTTACCTCATATCCTATCCTGAACTGGTATGTCAGCTATATTCATACACCGTCCGATCCTGTCGATCGTGATTTCGGTCTTTATTACCCTGCTCGGACTGCTCTCCCTGGCGCAGCTCCCGATGACCCAGTTTCCGCGCATTGCGCCGCCGGAAGTCAACGTAAGCGTGGAATACACCGGCGCCAATGCCGAAACGGTAACGAAAGCAGCCATTGTACCCCTGGAGCGCGCCATCAATGGCGTTCCTGGCATGAAATACATGTCGTCCGATGCCGGCAACGACGGCGTAGGGGTGATCCAGATCATCTTCGACATCGGCACCGATCCGGACATCGCAGCAGTCAACGTGCAGAACCGCGTGGCCGCAGTCATGGGCGAGCTGCCTGCCGAGGTGATCCGAAACGGGGTCAAGATTGCGAAGGAGGAAAACAGCATGCTGATGTACCTGAACATCTTCAGCACAGACAGCACGCTGGAAGAAAAATTCCTCTACAACTTCACCGACATCAACGTCCTGGCTGAGCTGAAGCGCATTGAAGGGGTCGGCTTTGCCGACATCATGGGCGCAAAAGAGTATGCGATGCGGATCTGGCTCAAGCCGGATAAGATGCTGGCCTATCAGATCTCCGCAGATGAGGTGATCGGGGCGCTGCAGGCGCAGAATGTGGAAGCCGCTCCGGGCAAAATCGGCGAAAGCTCGGACAAAAATCCGCAGGCGCTCCAGTATGTGCTGAAGTACACCGGCCGGTTCAGTACCGAAGCCGAATACGCTGCGATCCCGGTCAAATCGACCCCGGATGGTCAAATTCTGCGCATCGGCGACGTGGCCGATGTGGAATTCAGCACGGTGTACTACGATGTGATCTCCAAGCTGAACGGAAAACCTGCGGCTGCGATCGTCATCAAGCAGCTTCCCGGCTCCAACGCCAGCCGGGTGATTGCCCAGATCAAGGACAAGATGCAGGAGCTGAAGGCCAAAACCTTCATCAGCGGGATGGACTACGAGATCAGCTACGATGTATCCCGCTTCCTGGATGCTTCGGTCCGGGAAGTGATCAAAACCCTGACGGAAGCCTTTCTGCTGGTATCGCTCGTGGTATTTGTGTTTCTGCAGGACTGGCGGTCCACGCTGATTCCTGCCATTGCAGTACCGGTATCGCTGATCGGCACCTTTCTGTTCATGCAGCTGTTTGGGTTTTCGGTCAACCTGATCACCCTCTTTGCGCTGGTGCTGGCCATCGGGATCGTGGTGGATAATGCGATTGTAGTCGTGGAGGCTGTCCATGCCAAAATGGAAGCGTCCGGGCTGCGCCCGATGGAAGCTACGGCTGAAGCGATGCAGGAAATCGGCGGCGCCATCATCGCCATTACGCTGGTGATGTCGGCTGTTTTCATCCCGGTGGCATTTTTGCCGGGGCCCGTAGGCATTTTCTATCAGCAGTTTTCGGTGACCATGGCCATCGCGATTGTGCTCTCCGGGGTGGTCGCCCTGACGCTGACCCCCGCGCTGTGCGCGATCCTGCTCAAGCCGGTGCACGGGCAGCCGCATGCTTCCGGCCGGGGCGCAGCGGTATTTACCCGTTTCAACCGCGGGTACGATGCGATGGCAGGGGGCTATCAGCGCCTGCTGGGCCGGATTGCCGGCCGCCGTGTGCTGACCTTTTCCCTGCTGATCCTATTCTGTGCCGCGACGGGGATCCTGGGCCGGCTGCTGCCGGCCGGCTTTATTCCGAACGAAGATCAGGGGACGTTCTATGCCAGCATCACCACGCCGGCAGGATCGACGCTGGAGCGCACCCTGGCAGTCGTAGATGCCGTGCAGCAGGCCGCCAATGCATTGCCGGAGGTCGAGTCGGTTTCTTCGCTGGCAGGCACCAACGTGCTATCCGACGGTACAGGCGCTACCTATGGCACCTGCCTGATCAACCTGAAAGCCTGGGATGAGCGGGAAGGGGCTGTGGATGAAATCATAACAGACCTGGAACAGGCGGTTTCCGGCATCAAGGATGCCCAGATCGAGTTTTTTCCCCCGCCTGCGGTGCCAGGCTACGGCAATGCCAGCGGCTTCGAGCTCCGCCTGCTGGATAAAACCGGCAGCGGCGATTACAAGGAGATGGAGCGGGTTGCCCGGCAGTTCATCGAGGATCTGAAACAGCGCCCCGAAATCGCCAGCGCGTTTACCATCTATGATGCCAGCTTCCCGCAGTACATGCTTCACATCGATCAGGACAAGGCCGCCCAGAAGGGGGTTACCGTAGAAAATGCGCTCAGTACCCTGCAGACCCTCATTGGCAGCGAGTATGCGACCAATTTCATCCGGTTCGGGCAGATGTACAAGGTAATGGTGCAGGCCCTGCCGCAGTACCGTGCGCAGCCGGCCAACCTGCTGGAGCTCTATGTGCAGAACAGCCATGGCGACATGGTGCCGCTTTCAGCTTTTATGCGCATCGAGCGGGTGTACGGCCTGGAGCAGGTGACCCGCTACAATATGTACACCTCTGCCGAAATCAACGGCGAGGCAGCGCCTGGCTACAGCAGCGGCAGTGCGATCCTGGCGATCCAGCAGACGGCGTCGGAAAAATTGCCGAAAGGCTACGACATCGACTGGGCCGGCATTACGCGGGATGAAGTGGCCACTGGAAATCAGGCCATCTTTATCTTCCTGATCTGCCTGCTCTTTGTGTACCTGCTGCTGTCTGCGCAGTACGAAAGCTTTCTGCTGCCGCTGCCGGTGATTCTGTCCCTGCCTGCAGGGGTATTTGGCGCCTTGTTCTTTCTGCAGCTCATGGGGCTCGAAAACAACATCTATGCCCAGATCGCCATCGTCATGCTGATCGGTCTGCTGGGCAAAAATGCGATCCTGATCATCGAGTTTGCTTCGATGAAGCATAAGGCAGGCTACAGTCCGATGGAGGCCGCCATCGCCGGCGCTGTGGTCCGCCTCCGGCCCATTCTGATGACATCTTTTGCATTTATCGCAGGATTGCTCCCGCTCATGTTCGCCAGCGGGGCCGGCGCCACGGGCAACCGCACCATCGGAGCCGCCGCCGCCGGCGGCATGCTCATCGGGACGGTATTCGGGGTCATCCTGATCCCGGGCCTCTATGTGCTGTTTGCCACCCTGTCCGAGCGCCTGCTGCGCCGTGCGCATGCCGAGTCTGTCCCGCTTACTGAAGAAGCTCCGCTCACCGAACCTGTATAAGCGCTATGCCGATCTCTCATCACCTCCTCCGATGGAGCTGGGCTGCCTGCGGCTGCCTGCTCTTCGCTTGCTCGCCGGTTTCGGTGATCCGCAATCATCAGGCGCAGCCAATGCCTGCGCAGTACCGGGGCACATCTGCCGACAGCCTTTCCGCCCTGCCGGAGTGGCGCGCGTTCTTTAGCGATCCGGATCTCGTTGCGCTGATCGACTCCGCCCTGGCTGCCAGCCCGGACCAGCAAATTGCGCTTCAGCGCATGCAGGCGGCGCGGGCAGCGGTGATGGCGGCACGGGCGCCGCTGGCACCCCAGGCCGATGCGGTGGCTGGCGCCAGCCTGCGGAAATTTGGCCTCTACACCATGGACGGCGCCGGCAATATCAGCACCGAAATGATCGACGGCAAGCTCGTGCCGGTCAACCTTCCGGATTTCCTGCTGGGCGTGCAGGCTTCCTGGGAAATCGATCTGTGGGGCAAGCTCCGGAACCGCCGCCAGGCTGCTGCCAGCCGCTATCTCGCCAGCCTCGAAAGCCGGCGGCTTGTTCAAACCCAGCTGGTGGCCTCCATCTCCCTGGCATATTATGAACTGCTGGCGCTCGACGCCTCGCTCGGAATCCTGAACAATACCGTGCGCCTGCAGGAGCAGGCACTTGAAACGGTACAGGCCCAGAAAGCGGCAGGAAAAGTGAACGAGCTGGCTGTGAATCAGTTTGAAGCACAGTTGCTGCAGTTCCGCGGCATGAGGCAGGAAACAGAACTGCGGATCTTTCAGCTGGAAAATGCGGTAAACTATCTGGCAGGCCGCTACCCGGCCCCCGTCTCCAGAAGCCGGGCCGATTTTATCCAGGCGGCCCCGGCCACTGTGTCCGCAGGCCGCCCTTCCGACCTGCTCGAACGCCGGCCCGACGTGCGGCAGGCTATGCAGGAACTCTCGGCCGCACAAGGGGATCTGAATGCCGCCAAGGCCGACTTCTATCCGTCGCTGAATCTGAGCGGCATGCTGGGGCTTCAGGCCTTCCGGCCGGATCTGCTCGCAACGCTGCCGCAGTCGGCCGCCTACGGCCTGCTCAGCGGCCTGACGGCACCTCTCGCCAACCGCCGGATGCTGAAAGCCGGCTTTGCGTATGCGGATGCAGCAGAGCAGGAGGCATTCTACCGCTTCCAGCAAACGCTGCTGCAGGCATATCTGGAGGTCGCTGACCACGCAGCCAGCATCCGGAACCTGGATACGCTGCTCGACCTCAAACAGCAGGAAGTCGAGGTGCTCTCGGCAGCTATCCGGAATTCGGCGGAGCTGTTCCGGACTGGCCGGGCTACCTACCTCGAAGTGCTGATTGCGCAGCAGAATGCCTTGCAGGCTCAGCTGGAGCAGGCAGATCTGAAGAAGCAGCGCATGCAGGCTGCGGTGCACCTGTACCGGGCACTGGGCGGCGGCTGGACCGCAGACCCGCCTAACTGATGCCCAATCCGATTATGTTTCCAATCTTCTCGCAGACCCGCAGGCGCATGATGCAGTCCTGCGGGTTTTTTTGCCCTCCTTCCTAAAACCGCTCCGGGCTCACCTCCGGCGGGAGTCCGTCTTCGCCGTGCAGCAGCTTGGCCGCCAGCAGGCGCGAGAGCCAGGGCGCCGACAGCACGCCCTTGGTGCCGAATCCCCCCAGCACGTGCAGCCAGGGATAGGCCGGATGGGTGCCCGCAATGGGCCTGCGGTCCGGGGTGGTGGGGCGGATGCCTGCCCGGTGCTCCAGCACGCGGTATTCGCCCCGGAACGCTTCCCCCAATTGCCCCAGGATCTCCGCCTTGCCTGCTTCGGAAGGAAAGGGATCACTGAAGCGGTTCTGATAGGTGGAACCCGTCAGATACCGGCTCCCGCCGAGGGGAATCAGATACACATGGCGGGACAGGATGAAGGACAGCTCCCAGCCGCCGGCCTCCAGAATCAGAATTTCCCCCTTGTTGGGGATGATGGGCAGGTGACTCCACCAGGGATTGTGCAGCAGGCGGTGGCCCTCGCAGCAGATCAGGTGCCCGAACGAGATGTTTTCCCCTTCGAAGCGGAGGGTCTGCTCCCGGAGCAGGATGGACTCGTAGGGAAGGCTGGCCCGCACCCGCCGCAGGCGGCCGCTTTGTTCGAGCAGGCGCAGCAGCCCTTCCGTAAAGGGCCCTGCCTCCATCCAGCCGCAGGGCAGAATCGAGATCCCCCCATGGGGATTTTCGATGAGCTCCGGCAGGCGCGGCGTTTCCTGAAATGCCACAATAGACTCAAAATCAGCCTGTCCGGCCCGGCTGCGCCATTTGTTGTAGGTGCCGGGGTCGGGAAAGGGGCGGTAGATCTCCATCGGATGCCGCATGCCGCGCAGCGGCTCCATCATGGGGCGGTCCAGCCATTGGCCGAGCTCGGCCAGCAGCAGATCGGCCATCCAGGTTTTGGCCCCAAAGCGCCCGGTGACGACATTGTACAGGCCGGCAGCTACCTGCGAGGCGCTGTCGGGGTGCTGCGCGTCGAAGAGCAGCACATCGGCTCCGGCTTCGCAAAGCCGGGCGGCCATGGCGGCCCCTGCCAGGCCGCCGCCGAGGATGACGGCATCGGTTTTCATCCGGGTGTCGGGAATAAGGCATCGAGCAGGGCGGCAGCCGCGCGCGCGGAAGCACCCCGGCTGCCCAGGCGGCTGCGCAGGTCCGCATAGTCCTGCTGGATCCGGGCCGCAGCCTCCGGCTGCTGCACCTCGCGCAGCGCGGCAGCCATATCCGGGGCCGTGCACTGATGCTGAATGAGTTCCCGGACCGCCGGGCGGTTCAGGATCAGATTGACCAGGCTGATGTACGGCACGCGGATCAGGCGCCGGGCGATGAGGTAGGAAAGCTGCGCACCCTTGTAGCATACGGCCTGGGGCACGCCGTGCAGGGCGGTTTCGAGGGTGGCGGTGCCGCTGGTTACCAGGGCCAGCTGTGCCCGGCGCAGGAGGGGGTAGGTTTGGTTCATGACCAGCGACGCCTGTCGGCTGCCGATCAGCTCGCGGTAGAGGGCTTCCGGCTGGCTGGGCGCGCCCGCCACCACGGCCTGCAGCTCCGGAAACTGCGCAGCAGCCTCCAGCATCTCCGGCAGCATGCGCCGGATCTCCTGTTCCCGGCTGCCCGGCAGCAGCGCCAGCACCGGCTCCCGCTCCGCAGGGTCCGGCTCGCCGATGACGTCCAGCAGCGGGTGGCCTGCATAGGCCACTTCCAGTCCGTGCCGCTGGTAGAATGCCTGCTCAAAGGGCAGGATGCAGATCATGCGGCGCACATAGCGCCGGATCTGTTCCACCCTTCCCTCCTTCCACGCCCACACCTGGGGCGAAATGTAGTACACCACCGGAATGCCCTGCCGGTGCAGAAAACGCGCCATCCGCAGGTTGAAGCCCGGGTAGTCGGTCAGAACGGCTGCATCGGGCTTCCAGGCCCGGATATCGGCCTCCGTCTGGCGGAAGAGGCGGCGGATGGTACCGAGGTGCTTTACGACCTCCCAGAAGCCCATGAAGTTGATGTCCCGCACATGAGCGAGCAGCTCCACACCGGCTGCGGCCATGCGGTCGCCGCCGACCCCGCGCAGCGCCAGCGCCGGATGCCGCTCCCGCAGCGCTCCGATCAGACCGGCTGTATGCAGGTCGCCAGAGTCTTCTCCGGCAATCCAGTACAGGCGGAGCGGCGCGGCGCCAGGCATCAGGACTTGGGGGTAAACCAGTGTGCGAATCCGTTCAGCTGGCCGTAGGCGGTCAGGTCGTGCGTCATAGGCGTGACGGAGACATAGCCGTTGGCGAGCGCATGCTCGTCGGTATCCTCGCCGTCGTCGAGCAGGGCAAATTTGCCCGTCAGCCAGTAGTAGCGCCGCCCGTAGGGGTCGGTGCGCTCATCGAACTCCTCCACCCAGCGGCCCATGGCCTGCCGGGTGATGCGGATGCCGTGGATCTCGGCGACAGGCCGGTTGGGGATGTTGACATTGAGCATCTGGCCGGGCGCCAGGCCCCGCGCGAAAACCTCGGTCAGCACATCCCGCACTACGGACTGGGCCGCGCTGAGGTCGGCTTCGTGGTGGTAGTTGCAGAGCGAGAACCCGATGGCGGCGATGCCCTGCATCGCGCCTTCGCGGGCAGCCGAGAGCGTGCCGGAATAGAGGCTGCTCGCCGACGAGTTGGAGCCGTGGTTGATGCCGGAGAGAATCAGGTCCGGGACATGGTCCATGACCACGCCGGAGGCGATCTTGACACAGTCGGCGGGGGTGCCGTCGATGGCGTAGCCGGTAAGCCCGAAGGGCAGTTTTTCCTTGTAGATCCGCAGGGGCTTGCCGATGCTGATGGCATGGCCCATGCCGCTCTGCGGGCTGTCGGGGGCTACGACGGTGACGTCTCCAAATTCGCGTGCGGCTTCGATCAGGGCCAGGATGCCCGGCGCCTGAATGCCGTCGTCATTGCTGATGAGAATGCTGGGGCGGCTTGACATGCAGCAAAGGTATAAAAAGCGGCTGGTACCTTACCACAGGTGATGGACGTAGGGCCGCACGTATTTGTCGTACACCTCGCGGGCGTCGCGCATGGCCAGCGGCGAGAGCGCCGGAATGTAGGAGGCTTCCACATTGGAGCGCACCTGGTCGGGGCTGCTGGCACCGGGGATTACGCAGCTGACGGCTTCCTCCATCAGAATCCAGCGAAGCGCGTGCTGGGTGAGGTACATCTCGCCGAAGAGCCGCTTGAATTCCTTCACCGCCTGGAGGCCTGCCTGGTAATTGACCCCGGAGAAGGTCTCCCCTTTGTCGAAGTATTCGCCATGCCGGTTGAAGTAGCGGTGGTCGCCCTCGTCGAACTGGGTCTCCATGTCGAACTTGCCGGTCAGCATGCCGCTGGCCAGCGGTACCCGTGCAATGATGCCCACCTGGGCTGCCAGGGCCTCTTTGAAGAAGACTTCGGCAGGCTTGTGCCGCATGAGGTTGTAAATGATCTGCACCGTGGCCAGCCCCGGATACTGGATCGCCCGGCGGGCTTCCTCCACTTTTTCCACCGAGACCCCGTAAAACCGGATTTTGCCTGCTTCACGCAGCCCTTCGAGCGTATCGAAGACCTCCGCCTTGTCATACACCGCCGAGGGCGGACAGTGCAGCTGGATCAGGTCGAGGGTGTCCAGGCGGGTATTGAGCAGGCTGTCCTCCACGAACCGGGTGATATTCTGGCGGTTGTAGCCTTCGGCTACATGCGGGATCAGGCGCCGTCCGCATTTGGTGGCGATATAGACCGTTTCGCTGCGGCTTTTCACCACACGGGCCACCGTCCGCTCGCTCAGGCCGTCGCTGTACACATCCGCCGTATCGATGAAGTTCACACCGTGATCGATCGCAGTATGAATAATCTGCTCAGCCAGCTTTTCATCGAAGGGCGAACCCCATTTTCCGCCTACCTGCCAGGCGCCGAGGGAAATGTCGCTGAGCTTCCAGCCGGTTTTTCCAAGGATTCTGTAATGCATATTCGGGGGATTGGAGGAGATTCAAGGGTACGGACCTGCACCGGAATCAGATCCGGCGCTGGGTTTTCAGCTGCAGATAGGTATTGAGCGCATTCACAGTCAGATGCTCGGGGGCAGTCAGCAGGGCGTGGATGCCTTGCTGCTCCAGCTCCTTGACAATCTGCCGCTTTTCATAGGCGAAATATTGCCCCGTCGTTTTGATGTACACCTCTTCGACGGTCCGGGGCGTCTGTTCGGTCAGGCGGTTCAGTTCGGTATTTTCAAAAAACACCACCACGAGGAGGTGATTCAGGGCGATCTGCTTGAGATAAGGCAGCTGCCGCTGCATGCCGGAGATCGATTCGAAGTTGGTGAAGAGAATCAGCAGGCTCCGGTGGTTGATGGACCGCTTGATCTCGACGTACAGCCGCTCGTAATCGGATTCCAGAAATCGGGTCTGCTGATTATACAGCGTTTCCATGATGCGGCTGATCTGCACAGGCCGGGCAGAGGGCGGCACATGGGTGCCGATGCGCTCGGCGAAGGTGATCAGGCCTGCCTTGTCCTGCTTCTGCACAGCGATGTTGGCGAGCACCAGCGAGGCGTTGATTGCATAGTCCAGCAGCGTCAGGCCGTTGAATGCCGACCGCATGTACCGGCTTTTGTCGATGAGGCAATAGACATTCTGGGCCTTTTCGTCGGTGTACTGGTTGGCCATCAGCTCGCCCCGGCGGGCGGATGCTTTCCAGTTGATGGTGCGGTAATCGTCGCCGCGTACGTAGGATTTGATCTGTTCGAACTCGGAGGAATGGCCCAGGCGCCGCGTGGTACGGATGCCGACCTCGTTGAGCCGGCCTGCGGCGGCCATGAGCTGGTATTTCTGCATCTGGATGAAGCCGGGATATACCGGGACAGACGTTCCGGCGTCCAGGGTATATCGCCTGCGCACGAGGCGCAGCGGGCTGCTGACGAGCAGGTGCAGCGCGCCGAACTCGTAGGCGCCCCGTTCGACCGGTCTCAGGGTATAGTGCAGGCGCTGTGTCCCGCCGGCTTCCAGCCGCAGGGGAATCCGCATGTCGCGCACCTGAAACTGCTCCGGAAGCTCGTCGATCAGCAGGCCCTGCACCGGAAAGCGGTAGCGGTTTTCGATCTGGACCTCGACGGGATTCTCATCCCCGTTGGAGAAGCGCTCCGGCAGCTCCCGCCGCAGCCCGATCAGATCCTGCCGCTGAAAGAGCAGCAGGCCATCCGTGACGGTCAGCAGCAGCAAGGCCAGGGCCAGGCCCTGCCCGGCGGGCAGCAGCGGCGGTGCCATGTATGCGAACAGCAGCAGCAGGGAAGCTGCCGCAGTCAGCAGATACAGCAGCGGGGTGAAAAACAGCCGGTTCCAGAAGGCTCCCATAGGCAGATTGGATCAGCGCGGCACTTCGATGGCATTGATCAGCTGCTGCAGCACCGTGTCCGGGGCGATGCCTTCCATCTCCCGCTCCGGCGTGAGCAGGATCCGGTGCTGGAGCACCGGCGCCGCAAGGGCTTTGACCTCCTCCGGCGTTACAAAATCCCGCCCGCGGATGGCCGCCAGGGCCTGCGAAGCATGCATGAGGTTCAGCGTGGCACGGGGCGAAGCGCCCAGATAGATGTCACGGCTGCTGCGCGTCGCCGAGACGACCTGCACAAGGTAATGCATCATGGCCTCGGATACATGCACGCTGCGGGTCAGCGTCTGGTAGCGCAGCAGGCGCTCCGCGTCGAGGAGCGGCTCCAGGGTATCCACCTGCTTGCGGCTCTGCACATGGCGGAAGGTTTCCAGCATGCGCACTTCGTCCTCCCGCGAGGGGTAGCCTACCTGGATTTTGAACAGAAACCGGTCGAGCTGCGCCTCCGGAAGCCGGTAGGTGCCTTCCTGCTCGATGGGATTCTGCGTCGCCATCACAATAAAGGGCGCGGCCATGGGATAGGTCTGGCCGTCTACGGTCACCTGCCGCTCCTCCATCACCTCGAACAGGGCCGACTGGGTCTTGGCCGGGGCGCGGTTGATCTCGTCGATGAGCACCACCTGGGCGAAAACCGGCCCTGAACGGAACTCGAACTCCGCCGTCCGGGTGTTGAATACCGTGGTGCCCACCACGTCGGACGGCATGAGGTCCGGGGTAAACTGAATGCGCGAGAATGGCAGTCCCAGCAGCCGGGCCATGGCTTTGGCGGTGAGGGTTTTGGCAACGCCGGGCACCCCTTCGATCAGGATGTGGCCGTCGGCCAGGATGGCAGCCATCATCAGCTCGGCCAGCCCCTGCTGGCCAATGACGATTTCTCCCAGCGCCGACTGCACGGCGGCGGCGGCGAAGCGCAGCTCGTCCAGGTCGGTGCGGGATTGAAGCAAAGGATCTTCCTGCGGAATGGTTTCCATAGATTCAGGCGGATTGAGGGGTTGAGGCAGGCTGCATGAAAACGTCGGCCTCCTGCGCAAATGCGGTCAGCTGTTCGGCATCGATCTCGCCGGCGGCACGCAGCAGATCGACCTGACGGCAGAGCTTGCGTACTGCGCCTGTGGAATGCCCCGATTTCCGGGCCAGCTGGCTGATAAAGCTTTCATGGTTCAGGGCCGGAGGCGGATGCATGCCGTAATGGGTGCGGATGTGTTCGAGCAGAATGCGGATCTTCTTTTCAGCGAGGTTCCGGTGGTCGCCCCGCTGAAAATAGAGCCTTCCGATGGTGTCTGCAAACTGCAGGCTGGTGTTGGGGCGGGGCCGGATGACCGGAATGACACGCTGGAGGCGCTTGCCTTCGGAAAACACATACAGCAGCAGGCCGGCAAAGGCCGTGATCAGCGCCCAGCGCAGGGCCGCATGCTGCATGAAGTAGGCCAGCAGATTGGGGCGCGGCTCATCCGGGCGGCGCGGCGGCGTGGAGCCCCGGCGCGATTTGTAAAATTCGTCCCACAGCAGCAGACGCCCTTCCACCGAGGCCAGCACCTGGTCCGGGAGGCTGATCCACTCCGGGTGCAGCAGGTAGTAATTGGTAAACATGCGGGGGCTGAGGCAGGCCAGCACCTGGCCCGATCCGACGGGGATGCGCAGCGCCAGCGCATTGCCGTCGGCAGTCCGGATGAGGGGGGCGGCATCGGGCGGCCAGGCTGAAAATACATAGGCCAGATGCCAGGCTGGGATGCGGGTCTGCATGTCTTGGCCTGCCTGGACGGTCAGGGAATCGGCGGGGCCCGAGGGTTCCGGCAGCTGGATCAGGCCCAGGGTATCGGCCAGGGCTTCCGGCAGCTGATCGGCTGCGATGAGCACGCTATGGCCGCGTTCCGCATAGCGGATCAGCTCGGCGATGTCGAGCGAGTCGAGGTAGGCCCGCTTCCCCACGAGCAGATAGGCCGTCTCCGGGTCGAATTCAAATGCCAGCCGCTCGAAGAGCCGCATGCGGACGGGGAGCACGGTATCGCCCGGCACCCGCCCGTCGAGGAGATGCAGGAGCAGGCTGGAGGCAAAGGGTGCCGAATCGGCCGAGGCGTAGGTAGGCTTCCAGTCTACGGGCTGCCGCCGGCCGGTCAGCCAGAGGAGGAGCAGCCCTATGAGCAGGGCAACAGCTGTCGCAGGCAGCCAGATGCGGAGGCTGGGGATGCGCTTCATGGCCGGTCTGGAAGTTCACGGTGAAATGCGCGGGCCAGCTCCGACACGCGGCTGAAGTGATCGGGGCCGGGCTGGAGCTGGCCGTACCAGCAGGATTCGAAAATCTGCGTCAGCAGTCCGAACTGCCCGGCGAAGGGGGCCGGAGCAAGCTCGCGCAGGTAATCGGCATTGGTTTTCTGCGGCTGCCATTCGATCATCCGCAGGTGATCGAGCCGCTGCAGCACAGCCAGATAGGTATATCGGATGGCCAGCCGGTACTCACCCTGGCTGAGCGCCAGCCGGGTCAGCTGTTCGTAATCGGCAACCGGCACGGCTTCGGCGTCCAGGCTGCCCGCCGCAGGCTCCGGCGTGCCAGGGAGCTGACGGGCAGCGCGCCCCCATCCCCGCCGGATCAGGACCGCCACCATCAGCGCCAGCACGGTGCCCATCAGGCCGTAGATGACCACTTCGGCCCAGAGCGGAAGCGGCTGCATCAGCAGCTGCTCTGCATCGACGCCCTCAGGGCGGCTGCGGGGCTTGGGCTGCGGCTCGCTGCCGTACTGGTAGGCGGCATGCTGCCGCCATGCCTCGACCCGGTCCCGGTCCAGCGCAGGCTGCTGGGCCCGCAGCGCAGGCCCGGCCAGCAGGCAGCAGATGCCGATCCAGGAGCCCGTCCGCCGTATGGTTGTGCGCCAGCTCATGCAGTCTTGAGTTGAAATCCAGACGGTGCGGGCAGCGTACGGCTGAGGCGGCGGTGCAGCAGCACCGGATAGACCAGATAGTAGCCCACGATATAGAGCAGCGAGAGCAGGATAATCAGCAGCTTGAATGCCAGCGGCATATCCGTCAGCCGGGTAATGTAGCCTTCCAGCCAGGCGGCAGCCAGGATCACCGGCACCACGCTGACCATAATCTTGATCCCCCGGCGTGCGGCCAGGCTCAGCGACTGGAGCCGCGTGAGCGTTCCGGGGAAGATGAGGCTGTTGCCGAGCATAAGGCCGGCTGCCGCCGAAAGCACAATGGCCGAGATTTCGAGCGTGCCGTGGATGTACACCACCGGCAGGGCCTCCATCAGCACATCCTGCGTATGGAAAAAGGTCAGAAACGACCCGATCATCACGCCGTTGACGAAGAGGTAATAGAGGGTGCCTGCGGACAGCAGCAGGCCATAGGCAAAAAACTTGAGGCAGATGAGCAGGTTGTTGGCGGCGATGTACACAAACATCGGAAACGAGGGCTGCGACTTGTACACCCCCATCGGGTCGCCCCGCTCGATGTTTTCGAGGGTCATTTCCACATAGCCGTCGCCGAGGATGCTGCGCAGCAGCTCGTCGTTCTGGAGGGCGCACACCGACCCGATGAGGAAGGTAGCGCTGAACCAGAGAAATGCATAGAGCAGAAACATCCGCGATTCGTACAGGGCCAGGGGCAGGTCTTCGGCCCAGAACTGCACGAGGCGGTTGCGGCGGGCGCGCTGGCTGCGGTAGATAGCCAGATGGGTGCGGGCCGCAAGCCCGTTCAGGTAGCGCACCAGCTGGCTGCGCGGGTAGAAGGTGCGCGCGTAGGCCAGATCATCGGTGAGGCGGATGTACAGATCGGCCAGACGGTCGGGGTTGAGCGCATCCAGCCGGTTAGAAAACAGCATCTGCTCATTCTCCTGCCACCTTTCCTTATTCTGCCGCAGAAACGCAGGCTCGCGCATGGAAGATTTGCTATATTGGCTAGCCGCAAGGTAGGAAAAAATGCGCAGATGAATACGATTGTCATTCCCACCGCTCAGCATATCGAACTCGAATATCCGGTCGCGAAAACCGGCGAGCGGGTGCTCGGCGCCCTGATCGATGCCGGGGTGCTGGCGCTCTATGTGTACCTCTGGGCACGGCTGCTTACCTTGTACGAAGCGGATATCTTCCGCTCCATCCTCGACCCGACCGACGAAACCTACGCCTCGCTGAGCCTGGCGGTGCTGACCATCCTGCCTGCTGCCTGCTACAGCCTCATTACGGAATGGATTTTCAACGGCAGAAGCCTCGGCAAGCTGGTAATGAACACCCAGACCGTGCGGCTGGACGGCTCGGCGCCCAGCCTCGGCGATCTGCTTATCCGCTGGCTGCTCCGCCTGGTGGATGTGTGGATCATCCTGCCGTTTTATGGCCTGCCCGGCCTGATTGCCCTCTCTGCCAGCCCGCGCGGACAGCGGCTTGGCGATATGGCCGCAGGGACGACGGTGATCCGCCTCAAACTGGTGGCAACCTTCGTCAATACCATCTACGTCGATACGGAAGAAGACTATCAGGTGGTGTTTCCCGAAATCAGCGCACTCTCCGACCGCGACGTATCCATCCTCAAGGAAGTCCTCGATGCCGGCCTCAAAAGCAATAACCCCGGCCTCCTGCTCCGGCTGGCAGCCAGGGTCAAGGAGGTCACCGGCATCCGCACCGATATGGAGCCCCGCGCCTTCCTCGAAACCCTGCTCCGCGACTACAACCACTATTTCCGGCGCGAGTAGCAGGCCACGCGCCCGCAGCCGGCCCGGAACAGGCGGCCCAATCGGCTGAAATAGCAAGATAAGATACAGATAATCAGCGGATTGGGTCTATGCTGCGCGGCGTGTCGCAAAGCACTGCCGCCGCGTGCCGGCGGCTTATCCGGCACAATTGGCCAAAAGCGCAAGAAAAATTTGATTCCCAGCGATTCCCGGATGTATATTCGGGTGCAATTTCCCGTTTCCCCCTTCATTTCAGGTACCATCCACAACCATCCGGCAGGAGCGTCCGCTGCGCCCATGCAGCAGCCGCATGTCCGCCCGTCCCATTCAGTGCTGTTCTTCAGTAGTGGTTTGCCTATGTAATACTCCAACCCTTGCCAGTGATGAAGGTACGTTACTTGCTCTGTCTGCTGGGCCTGTTTTGCACGTCGGTGCATGCCCAGCCTTTCTTCGCTCCGGCCTCCCTGTTTACAGATGATCTGCCCGTTTTTATGCAGAAATCTGTCAGGGCAAACCGGATCAAAGCCGTCCGCGTGCGGAGCTATCCAGGCTCCGAGCCCGCAGGGCTGGCATCTGCTTCCAGCCTGGTCTGCCTCTACGATGACTACGGCAATCTGCGGCACAAGGTCGAGTTCCGGCTCAATGACACCGCGCGCGTGCACCGCTATCTGTACACCCACACAGGCACCCTCGGCTGGCACACCACGGAAGATAAGCTGCTGCGCAAAAGCTACCGGCTCGGCTACCGCTTCGACGCCAACCACAAGACCTATCAGGTGAAATCCTACGAGGTGCTGAATGCCCAGGAGCGTATGCTCATCGGCACCCGGCACTATATATACGATGCAGACAGCGCCCTCGTCGCGATCCGCCACATCGAGTCCGGCCGGGTCGTCCAGACGCAGCGGTATGCCTACGATGCGCAGGGCAATCTGATTACCGTGACCGACGAGGATGCCGCCGGCCGCGCAGTACGCACGACCCGGATCAGCTACAACGGGCAGGGCCTCATCGCCCGGGTGCAGACGGAAGAGCAGAATCATTCGGAAGCGTACACCATCCAGTACGACAGCCGGGGCAATATGATCCGGGTCGATTGGACTGAAAACCAGAAGCCCCGCGGGCAGCTGGCTTACAGCTACAGCCCCGAAGGGCTGCTGTCCCGTGCTACCCGCACCACTTCCAGCCGGAATGGTGCCCTCTCGGTGACGACGCAGCTGTTCGAGTATGAGTACAACTAACCGGCTCCGCGCGGCGGGGCTGCTGCTGGCCCTTGCCTGCGGCAGCGCCACGGCGCAGCAGGCCCCCGTGTACAGCCTCGCCCCCGGCCGGGTGCTGTCTGCCACGGCCCTCGGCGCCGGAACTTTCGCGCTCGGCCATTACAGCGCTTCGCGGGTGCAGCCCTTTACCCCGGCGGAGCTCGCCGCATTGGATCCTGCCAGGGTCCCGGCCTGGGACCGGGTCGCCACCCGCTACTGGAGCCCGCGCGCCAGCAAAGCCAGCGATTACCTCCTGCTCGGCGCGGGGCTGCTTCCCTTCAGCCTGCTGGCACTGCCCGAAGCCCGGCAGGAGTGGAAGGCGGTGGCACTCATTACCCTCAACGCAGGCCTGCTCAATGACGGGGTGACCCACCTCGTCAAATCTGCCGCCCGGCGGCCCCGGCCCTACGCCTATCAGACGGGGCCGCTGCCCGGGCTCGCCGAGGCGCAGGCCTCTGCCGATACCCGGCTGTCATTTTTCTCCGGACATACCTCCTTCACGGCTACTGCCAGCTTTTGCGCAGCCAGCATGTTCGACGATCTGTGCCCGAAGTCGCCGGCGCGGCCCTGGGTATGGGCCGGTGCAGCAGTGGTGCCGGCTGTGGCCGGCTTCCTGCGCGTGCGCGCCGGCAAGCATTACCCCAGCGACGTCGTGGCCGGCTACGCCGCCGGCGCGCTGATCGGCTGGCTGACGCCGCGCTGGTACCGCCGGCGCTGAACGCACAGCGCCCCGGTCTGCGGAAGCAGACCGGGGCGCCGGCCCGTGCGGAAACGAAGCATCAGTTGCGGGTAGCGAACCGGTTCAGGTAATACACCACCGATACCATCGCGAAGAAATACCCGTCGTTGGCACCGCTGTTGCCGCGGATCTCGCCGGGCCCGAAGCGGTTGTCCAGCGAACGCTCGGAGAGCGTGATGGCCAGTGCGCCGTTTTCCTGCTGCGCCAGGGCTTCGAAATCCGGATATACGGTGCTTACGTCGTCCAGGTAGTCGGTGAAGGTGAGGCGGTAGCCGATCTCGAACGACAGGCCGCTGTACTCGGCCAGCCGCAGGCTGAATCCCCCGCCGAACGGCAGGCCTGCCTGGATGCGCATGTAGGGGCCGGGCTGGTGGCCGGGGATAAACTGGCCTTCGGTGCCCAGCGGCTGCAGGGGGACCCATTCCCCGTTGTACAGTGCCTTGGGATTGAAGCGGAAAATATTGACCCCGCCGAAAATCAGGGGCGAAAAATGCGGTTTGCCGGCCCAGGTGCCGAAATTGCGGTCGCGCAGGATTTCGTACACCAGCACCCCGCTGAGCTCCATGAGCGGACTGCGGAAATGCAGGTTGCGCACCCGGCGCGGGTCTGCGGTGGCCATGGCATCGGTAGCGCCGATTTCGCCCACCGCAGCTCCTACGCGGAAACTGACCGTGGGCATGATGTAGCGGCTGTAGGTGATGCTGCCCGAAGGACGCAGCAGCGAATTGTTGAAACGGTCCGTCAGATCTCCGTAGTAATAAATGGTACCCGTGCCGAGAGAGAAGGAGTGGGTCCGCTGGGCCCGTGCCGGAGCCGCGCAGCAAAGCAAGAGGAGCGTAAGTGTGATGGTGTTGGGTTTCAGCAGCATGTGATACAGGCTAATCAGATGGAGGATGATCATTCCGGCGAGCGGCTTGACCGTCATGCCGAACTTACACACATTCCGTGCCGGGCTTCTGTATATTTGAAACTTCGGATAGAATCCCTGCGTTAACGGTTATTCCCGGCTGCTGCATAGCACGATACGCGGTCCGGGTGCCAAATCAACTGCCCTATGCCCATCTCTGGAGGTTCCCGTAGTCTGCTGTTTGCCGGAATCGCATGTATGACCGCATGCTCCGGTTCGCCTTCCGCTTCTGCACCCCCCTCAGCCCCCGTTCAGGAAATGCCTGCTGCCCCGATTGCAGGCGGATGGGTCCTGCCCTACCGCCTCGATGCCCCCGACCTGCATCTGACCTTGGAGCCTGCGCTCAGCGAGGTTTCAGGCATTGCCTGGGACGGCGCGCGGCTCCTGGCGCTGCAGGACGAAGCCGGTATTCTCTTTGCCCTCGACCCTGCCACCGGCAATACCTTGAAAAAGTGGCCCATTGCCGGGCTTGGGGATTTCGAGGATGTGGAAGTAGCGGAGGGTAAGGTGTATATGCTCAAAAGCAACGGCATCCTGCTCGAAGTCAGCGGACTGGATACTCCCGGGCAGACGGTTCGGGAAATCCGGACCCCGCTCTCCGAAGCAGATGACCTCGAAGGGCTCGGCTACCTGGCATCGGAGCGGCTGCTGCTGATCGCAGCAAAAGAGCCTCCTATGGAAGGCGGGCTGGTGGACAAGCGCTTCCGCCGCGTGTACGGATACGCCCTGCCCGAAGGCCGGCTGAATCCGCAGCCCCGGTACCAGATCGGGATGGCAGAGATCAAGGCCGTGCTGACGGCACAGGCGTCGGATGAGAAGTCCCGTGCACGCGCGGCAGAATTTGATCCGGAGAGCAAAAAAAGCTTCAAGCCGGCCGGCGTAGCGGTGCATCCGCTGCACGGCGACGTGTACATCGTAGCAGCAGCCGGCCAGCTGCTTGCGGTACTGGGGGCGGATGGCACGCTGAAAGGCGCATTTCACCTGAAAAAAAGCCTGTTTCCGCAGCCTGAGGGCATTTGCTTCGATCCGGAGGGCCGGATGTATATTTCCAACGAAGCGGAAACCGGCGGCACCCTGCTGGTGTTTAGCATGCAGCCCTGAACAATGCAGCCGCTGCTGGCATACCACCTGGTCCAGGCCTGGCAAGGCCCGGTATATGAGGCCTTCGCCGAGGGCCGGCTGCCGCATGCCGGGCAGGTGCTGGCAGAGCTCTTCCGGGTGCTGGACGGCGCGGGCATGCCGCCTGCGGCGGCCTGGATCCAGCCGAGGCTGCACTTTGCCCCGGAGGAAGAAGCCTTTTCCGAAACAGGCCCGGACGAGTCGGTCCGCATGTGGCTGCATGGACAGACCGCGTCGATGCTGGTTACCCAGGACGGCCTGGTTACCGGCGCGCTGGAGCTGCTTTTCGAGCCGGGCGGCTATCCCGATTACCGGCGCCCGGTGCGGCGCCTGATGTCGCTGGTCCAGCTGGCGGGCAAGGCCTCGCTGCTGCTCTACCGCAGCCCGCAGGGGATGCTGCTGCCAGGCACCGGCCTGCCCCTGGCTCCGGACCTGCTGCCGGTGCTTGCCGTAGCCGCCCGGCAGGGCGGGCTTGCGCTCTCCCAGCAGGCCCTCCTGCGTGAATACCCCGGCCCGCTGCTTCCCCCGCGCTTTCTGCACCTCACTGCTGAAATTCATGACCGAAGCGCAGTGTTCGGAAGCACGGAAATTGGAAAATCCTAGTATCTTCAAGGCTCAACCGCTTGCATATGACGCGGCCGCGCGCCGGCTTGCTGCCGGCCTGTCTGGTCTTTCTTTGCTCATGTCTTCCTGGATTATCCCAGCAGCCTGTTTACCTGAACTCCGAAACCCGCAAAACCCTCGCTCTCAATGCATACATAGATTTCAGCAACGAATGCATGCATCTGCTGGCCGAGCTCAGGCCCAGGCTGGAGCAGGTCAATCAGGCCTGGCTGCGCCCGGCAGGCCCCGGCAGTCCCGACTGGCCGGTGTTTTCCGTAGCCGGGCTGGCCGACGGACTGGATTTTACTCCGCCGCTCCGCGGCGTGTGCGCCCGCCCGCCAGGTACGGCGGGCGAGCATATTCCGCTTCGGGCACTGTATGAAGCCACCGCCCGCGTGGACGACTACCTGCCTGCCCCCGCACGGATCGCCATGAACCGGCAGCGCGACGAGCTGATGTTTGCAGTCATTTCCCTGCTGGCTCTCGCCGACACCCTGGCGCTGATTTCCGACCCCCAGCGCAGTGCGGGTCCGCTGGACCTGGAGCGTATGCTGCTGGCCCTCAAAGCCTGTTCGGAATGGTATGACGCAGTCCAGGAGATCCGGGCAGCCTTGCATCAGCTGATCCGCAGTACGGCGCCCGCCCAGCCGCCGCCGGTAGCCGATCTCCAGGCTGTACTCGAAGCAGCGGCAGACCTGGTGGCGCAGTACCGCACGCCAGGCCTGCGGCAGCCGCCGCCGGTCCAGCTGCTCCGGCAGGCGCTGGAGCTGTTCGTAGCGCAGCGTGCCGGATGGCAGGCGCGCTGGCGTGCGCTGGGCGTCACGCCCGAGCAGCAGCGGATGGCCGAGCGCCATATCGAGGACTACACCCGCGACCTGATCCGGAAATCCGATGCCTTCAGCCCGAATGAAGCCTTGCCGCAGGCGTACCAGGCCTATGGCGCCGCGTACTACTACTACAACGAACGGCTGCTCTCGCTGTACAACCACCACAAGTACGGGATGGCCGCCTACTACAACCGCCTGACAGGCTTTGCCGTGCAGCCCCTGCTCAAGCAGCTGGAGCTTGCGCCTGCTTTCCGGTGGCTGCCCGCTCCGCCGCCCCGGCAGGCTCAGGCACCGCAGGCAGCCCCGCCTGCGGCCAGCGCAGCGCCGTCTGCACCGGATCCGCTCGAAACGGCTGCCGTCAATCATCTGGTGTTTCTGCTGGATGTTTCGGCGTCGATGAACAAGCCCGAAAAGCTGCCGCTGCTGCTGCGCAGCATCGACGAGCTGCTCGGATACCTCCGCCCGGAGGACCGGATTTCCCTGGTGGTGTACTCAGGCGAGGCGCGGGTCGTGCTGGAGGCGGTGTCTGCCGCCGAGCAGGAGCGGATCCGAAAAGCGCTCGGCAGCCTGCAATCCTCCGGTGAAACCCAGATCCGCAAGGGGCTGCGCCAGGCCTACCGGACTGCTGCGGGGTATTACATTCCCGGCGGAAACAACCGCGTGCTGCTGGCATCGGACGGCGGATTCGATGTGCAGGAGCCGGTGGCACAGCTGATCGGGCGCATGCCGGCCTCGGAGATACAGCTTTCGGTGCTCCTGCTGGGAAAATTTGCTTCGGAGCGCACGCTCACGCAGCTCCGGTCCTGGGCGGAGCAGGGGGGCGGGGAGCTGCACCAGATGCTGCCGGACAATGCCCTGGATATTCTCATTCAGGAGGCCGGCGGGCGGCGGGAGTGAGCGCGGCCCGGGATGCGGTTGGCGGAGATCATGCGCTGCCGGCTGCTGCGGAACCGCTGCACGGCCTCCGGGCGCAGGGCTTCATGCTTGGTGGTGCGGCCCGCGACGCGGGCCCGCCAGCGCCGCCAGCTGCCAGGCTTCAGCTCGCGCCGCATCAGGCGGATGACAGCGGCTTCGTCCAGGCCAAACTGCAGGCGGATGGCCTCGAAAGGCGTGCGGTCCTCCCACGCCATTTCGATAATCCGGTCGATATCCGCTGCGGTAAGCTCCATTCCGCGTAAACAGGCGGACGCTGCTATTGTTTTTCGGCGTCTGCAAGCTACCTTTGGCGTATAGTTGAGATCCCGATGTACCGCAGAATCTTGTTTTTGTTGCTGGCCGGCCTCGGCGCCCTCACGCTTGCCGCTCAGCCGGGTGCGGAAGGCATGCCTGTCAACCCGGAGCGGCCGGTGCCGCTCAGCCCCCTGCTCAGTCCGGCTCAGCTGGAGCGGGCGGCCTGGTGCTACAGCCTCGACGAGGCGATGCGAAACCCCGAAGCGGTGGTCAAGCTTTCCCTTACCCGCCGGAAGCTCCGGCAGATCCCGGAAGAGGTATTCCGGTTCCGCAATCTGCAGGTGCTCAATCTCAGCCACAACCGCCTGACCAGCCTGCCGCCTGAAATCGGCTCGCTGCCCAACCTGCAAACCCTGACGCTCTCGCACAACCGCATCCGGGTGCTTCCGGACACGCTCCGCGCCCTCGGCAATCTGGAACATCTCTACCTGGGCAACAACCGGATTGTGGAAATGCCCGCCTGGGTGGGCGGCCTCGGCAAGCTCCGCCAGCTCGACCTGACCTACAATCCCATTACCCTCTACGATATCGAGCGCGCGCAGGCCCGGCTGCCCCGCTGTGTGATTACCCATTGATCTGCTTCTCCGCCCTATGATCAGCACCATTCAATCCCTGCTGGAAGAGGTCCGCTCCGCTGCTGTGCAGAATGCCGAAGAACTCGATGCCTACAAACGCCGGTTCACCAATCAGAGAGGCCTGATTTCGCAGCTGTTCGAGGATTTCCGCCAGGTGCCCAACAGCGAAAAACGCGCCATCGGCCAGGCGCTCAACGAGTTGAAGCAGCTCGCCAGCGCCCGGCTGGCCGAGTTCGAGCAGGCGCTGGCCGCCCGAAGCGGCGCAGACCGTCCGCATGACCTTACCCTGCCCGGAGATCCCTGGATGCCCGGTGCCCGGCATCCCCTGTCGCAGGTCATGGCCCGGATCGTAGGGATCTTCGAACGGATCGGCTTCGGCGTGGCCGAAGGACCGGAAATCGAGGACGACTGGCACAATTTCTCCGCCCTCAACTTCCCGGACAACCATCCTGCACGGGATATGCAGGATACCTTCTTCGTCGGGAAAGAGCCTGACTTTCTGCTCCGTACGCATACCTCCTCCGTGCAGATCCGGGTCATGGAGCAATCCAGGCCGCCCTTCCGGCTGCTGATGCCCGGCCGTGTGTACCGCAACGAGGCCATCTCCGCCCGCGCGCACTGCTTCTTCCACCAGGTGGAAGGGCTGGTGGTGGACCGCAACGTCAGCTTCGCCGACATGAAGCAGACGCTGCAGTATTTCACCACGGAGATCTTCGGCGACAATGCCCGCATCAAGCTCCGCCCCTCCTATTTCCCCTTCACCGAGATCAGCGCCGAAATGGATGTCACCTGCCGGGTCTGCCTGGGGAAAGGCTGCACGGTGTGCAAGCATTCCGGCTGGGTGGAAATCATGGGCTGCGGCATGGTGGACCCGGCGGTGCTGCGCAACTGCGGGATCGATCCGGAAGAATACACCGGCTATGCCTTCGGCATGGGGGTGGAGCGGATCGCCCAGCTCCTGTACCGCGTGCCCGACCTGCGCCTGTACTCGCAGAACGACATCCGCTTCCTGCGGCAGTTTGAAAAACGGCTGGTCTGAGCGGCTAGCGCACCGGTGCCGGAATTACGGATCCTGCCGGCTCGCGGAGGGCCTGACCGCCTGAGCGGAGCCATCCGAAGAACAGCAGCGAGCAGAACAGGAGACTGATGAGGGTAATCCAGGCCCAGCGGTCGCTGCGCCGGAACGGATCCGGATGCTGCGGAACGCCAGGGTTGCCGGAAGGACGGAGTACAGGAAGCCGGGAATGCTCAGAGCGAAGGATTTGCATGGTAGAAGTGCCTGAAATAGCCATCCGGATATGACAGTACAGGGTAAAGATCCGAACCTGGGGCTTGCCGGCGCCTCGCATCTGCACCGGAATCTAACACAGGTCATATACAGGGCTGCAATTGACATTCCGATTCCGGCTGCGGGCCGCTGCCAGGCTGAATTTCCGCGCCCAACGGACCGAAGCGCTGTCCGGATGGCAGGGAGGTGCCTGCTGCTGGCACTGCTGCTGATGTCAGGAATGGGCTCAGCGGTACGTGCGCAGATGCCCCGCCTCCAGCAGGCGGTCCGCGCCCTGGATGCAGACCCCGATCTGCGTGCAGCATCCTGGGCGATCACCGTCATGGATCTGCGCACCCGCCAGGTGCTGCTGGACCGCAGCGGACATCTGGCATTGTCTACGGCATCCACGATGAAAGTCGTCAGCACGGCCGCCGCGCTGGCGGTCCTCGGGCCGGAGTTCCGCTTCCGTACCCGCCTCGAATACGACGGCACCCTCGAAGGCGGCGTGCTCCGGGGCAATCTCTACATCGCCGGCGACGGCGATCCCAGCCTTGGCAGTGCGCGCTTCGGCGAGCCGAACGATGCGGCGCATACGATGATTGCCTGGGCGCAGGCCATCCAGGCGGCCGGCATCCGCGAGATCCAGGGGCGGGTCATTGCGGACGACCAGCTGTACTCCACCCAGCTGATGCCGGGCACATGGAACTGGGAGGACTTGGCCAACTACTACGGTGCCGGTGTCAGCGCCCTGAATATCAATGAAAACCTCTTCCGGCTCGACCTGGTGCCGGGCGCGCGCGCAGGAGATCCGGTTCGGGTGCTGCGCACCGATCCGCCGCTGGGCATGGAGCTGGTCAATGAGCTTTCGACCGGTGCGCCGGGCTCCGGCGATCAGGCCTACCTCTTCGGCGCGCCCTACACCCCGCTGCGCTACGTGCGGGGCACCATTCCTGCCGGGGTTTCCTCCTTTTCGATCAAGGGCACCATCCCGGACCCGGCCCTGCACTGCGCGCAGCGCCTGACGGAAGAACTGCGCTCCTGCGGCGTGCAGACCGGCGGCGAGGCCTCCAGTACGCGCCTGCTGCAGGCGGCGCAGACCCTGCGCAGCGCCCGCCGCACGGTGGTCTATACATGGCAGTCGCCGCCGCTGAGCGAGATCGTGTTTCATACCAACCAGCAGAGTGTCAACCTGTTCGCCGAGGCGCTGGGTATCCGGACGGCGCGGGAGCTGGGCAAGCCGGCCAGTCCGGCAGGCGCCGTGGAGGCGCTGGAGCAGTACTGGAGCAGCCAGGGGCTGGACCCGCGCCAGCTGTTCTGGGCCGATGCCAGCGGGCTCTCCGCCGAGAATGCGATGAGCACCTCGCAGCTGTGTGCCTTGCTGGCGCAGGCCTGGCATGCGCCGTATGCAGAGGCCTTCAAAGCCTCGCTGCCGGTGGCAGGGCAGAGCGGCACGCTCAAAAACCTGGCCGCCGGCACGGCGGCCGAAGGCCGCGTCCGCGCCAAGAGCGGCTATATCGGGGGCGTGCGGGCCTATGCCGGCTACGTCACGACACAGGGCGGGCAGGAGCTGGCCTTTGCCATGATCGCCAACCGCTTCAGCTGCACGCCGGGCGAGATGGCACGGAAATTCGGCGTGCTGATGGCCCGGATGGCCGAGGGCCAATAGCAAGCAAAACAGGCGGCCCGAAGGCCGCCTGCATCAGATCATAGGCGTTGCCGCTCAGCTGTGCGCCGGACGCAGCAGCGAAGGATCGAATTCCCAGTTCAGGATCTTGTAGAAATCGTAGGCTTCCGGATCGGAGACGTACTTGCGGGCCTTCTCGTAATCGGCCGGAGTCAGCACGTGCAGGTCGCTGAAGACCATGCGGGCAATCTCGGAATTGATGTCCACGGGGCGCGGCGGGATTTTGCCGTGCTCGTCTTCGATGTCTTTGAGGAAGACCGGCTGGATATCAGCCTTGGAAGTCGTGGAAACGATGCAGCCGCTCAGGCCCATGCGGTAGAGCTTGCGCACGCCCATGCCCAGCAGGGTGCAGAGGGTGAGGTCGTAGGCGACCGGCGAGCAGCAGCGAAGCTCGTAGCCCAGCTCCACCGGACGGCTCTTGATGTCGATGCCCAGCTCCTTGAGGCGGCGCTGCACGAGAATATTGAAGATGTGCGCCTTGCTTACATTGCCCAGTTCGGGGTGGCCGTGCTCGTCATAGGTAAAGGACACGCCGCAGTTTTTGATTTCCTCCTCATCCAAGAAGTGGAAGACCCCTTCGCTGATGAGCACCACGCCATGCTGCACGCCGTCCACCATGCGCTTGAGCATGGAAGAAACCATCAGGCGCACGATGCCTTCGAGGGTAATGGGCGTCTGGTTGAACATTTCCGGGATGATGATCATCGGGAAATGGCAGCTGGTGCCCACTTCAAAGGCCAGGTGGCCAGCCGAGCGGCCCATGATCGAGACCACGAACCAGTTGCCGCTGGTGCGGGCGTCTTCGTACACCGTGTTGCCGATGCGGACCCCTTCATTCTTGGCGGAGTTGAAGCCGAAGGTGGGGGTGCGGCCCGGCAGGGGGATATCGTTGTCGATGGTCTTGGGAACGTGAATGTTCTGGATCTTCACATTCTGCGAGAGCAGGAACTTCGTCAGGCGGTTGGCGCTCGAAGCCGTATCGTCGCCGCCGATGGTGACGAGCAGGCGGACGTTGTTTTCGACGAAGAAATCGACCGAGAACTCATGGTCCTTAGGCTTGTAACGGCTCATGCGCAGGGTAGAGCCGCCGCGGGGGAAGATGCGGTCTGCGTAGTGGAAGTCGATGTCCACCACCTCGGCTTTGCTGTCGAAGAGGTGCTTGTACCCGTCGTGAATCCCGAGCACCCGGTAGCCGTCCCGGAGGAATACCTTGGCAATGGTGCTGATGACGGTATTGATCCCCGGAGCGGGTCCTCCGGCGCATAGAATGGCAACTGAAGGCTGCATAGGCTGGTAATTGATAAAACCGGGAGTAAATATCAAGAATAAATCCCGGCGTATCAATGCGCTAGCCTGCCAAAGCCTCAGAAAGGCTCGGCAAACGTTTACAAAACGGCAACAGAAGGGGGCTTATCGTACAATTTCGAGCAGCTCCATCTCGAATACGAGGGTGGCATTGGGGGGAATGCGGATTGCCTGGTTCTGATAGCCGGCTTCGCCGTATGCCAGATCCGCCGGCACGATCAATTCCCAGGTATCTCCCGGCTTCATGAGCTGGAGGGCTTCGGTCCAGCCGGGAATCATGGTTTTGACCACAAACTCGGCAGGCTTGCCTGCCAGCACGGAGCTGTCGAAGATGGTGCCGTCGAGAAATTTGCCGGTGTAATTGACCCGCACCACATTGTCGGGGCGCGGCGATGCGCCGGTGCCGCTCTGCAGCACCCGGTACTGCAGGCCGGAGGGCAGCTCGATGACGCCGGTGCGCTTGCGGTTTTCTTCGAGGAATTTACGCTCCTGAATCTCATTTTCCACGGCCAGCTTCGCCATCCGGTCCAGAAACCGCGCCTGCATCGAGTCCTGGAATTTGCGGATGATCCGCTCCTGCTCCGCACGGCTGAAACGCAGCCGCGAAGAGTCTGCCAGCAGGTCCTCGAATCCGCTGAAGAAAAGCTCCAGATTCAGATCCGCCTCGTCCCGCTGGAACGGACGGGCCGCCGAGACCCCCAGCACGTATGAAATGCTGTCGCGGAAGCTGCGGGGCTGCGCAGCAGAACGGGATGCGCCGGGGTCGCAAGACATCAGCAGCAGCACAGGGAGCATCCAGCAGAAATAGCGGAAAGGAGCAAGCATAGGTATTGGCGGCAACGTGATCCGGCGGTCAAATTACATGAAAGAAACCTATTCCGGCTATACTTTTTAATATCCGTACCAGATCCGCTGCCAGATATCCGGAGAACATAGCCCTAAAACCGACAACTTTGCCCCAGGCTTTTGGTCCGAAGGAAAAAACTGTAAATTGAACCCGTTCTGTACAATTGATCCAAAATCACTCCTTTCCGGTATGCTGGTCGATCACACGTTGCTGAGCGCCGCCGAGTCCTATGCACGGGACCTGCTCGAACATCAGTTGCCGGAAGGGTACTCGTATCACAAGCTGGATCATACGCTGCAGGTGGTCGAGGTTTCCGCAGAAATCGGACGGGCAGAAGGGCTCAATGACGACGAGATCCGGCTGGTGCAGCTCGCCGCCTGGCTCCACGACCTGGGCTATGTGCGCCGCTACATCAATCACGAAGCCGACAGCCGCGAAATCGCGCGGGAATTTCTCATCGGCCAGGGGGCATCCGAGCGCCTGATCGAGATTGTGGAGAGCCTCATCGAAGCCACCCGCCTCGATCAGGAACCCGGAAATACCCTCGAAGAGGTCCTCAAAGATGCCGACCTCTACAACCTCGCGACCGCCGAAGCCCTGGCCAACTCCGAACTCATCCGGCAGGAATGGAAAATCTTCTGCAACCGCGAGTTTACCGACGAAGAATGGGAAGATTTCAACTATAATTTCTTCAAGTCCCACGAATACTATACGAATTACGGGCGCGAACAGCTCGCTCCGCTTAAAAAGGAGAATGTCAAGAAGCTGAAAAAGAACATCAAACGCCGCGGCCAGTCCTCGGCCCAGGATGCGACCGCCCTGCTGATGATGCAGCTCCAGCATCAGGAGGAACAGGTGGCAGGCCTGCAGAAAAAAATCAAAAAAATCCGCGACCAACGGCCCGACCGCGGCATCGAAACGATGTTCCGCACCACCTACCGCACCCACATCAGCCTTTCCGATCTCGCAGACAGCAAAGCCAACATCCTGCTGTCCATCAATGCGATCGTCATTTCCATCATCTTTGCCAATGCGGTTTCCCAGCGCTCCATCACCGGCTATGCGATGTATCCGCTCTTCGGCATGCTGGCCGTCTGCATGCTGACGATGATCTTTGCCATTCTCGCCACCCGCCCCAAGGTCAACTCCGGGATTTTTACCCGCGAGGATATTCTCCAGAAACGCACCAACCTGCTCTTTTTTGGCAACTTCTACCGCATGAGCCTGGATGACTACATGTGGGGCATCGATCAGATGATGAAAGACGCCGACTACCTCTACGGGAGCATGACCAAGGATATTTATTTCCTCGGCAAAGTGCTGGCGCAAAAATTCAAACTGCTCCGCCTGGCCTACAATGTCTTTATGTACGGCATGGCCATCTCGCTGATTGCCTTTGCCCTGACGTACTGGCTTGCCGGCGCATGATCAGCGCCTGGGCATCAGTTCCAGCACGGCAGCGCTCATCGCGGTAACCCCCGTCCGGATCGACGGATCGGGCAGCGGCGCAAAGCGCGGCGAATGCAGCGAAGGCAGCGCCAGCTCTCCGCGTGCCGCAGCGGCGGCCCGGTCGGGCGCCACTGTCCCCAGCCAGAACAGGCAAATGGGCACCCGCGGCTCCGTGAGCCCGAAGCGCCCGAAGTCCTCGCCGCCCATCACGGGCGGCACCCGCTGCACCTGGGCCTCGCCCAGCGCCCGGCGGAAGGCCGCTTCGGCCTGCGCCGTCAGCGCCGGGTCGTTGTACAGCGAGGGGGTGGACTCGTCCCGCACCGTCACGGCCGGATAGCGGTCTGCCGGCAGGCCGGCAGCCGCCGCGTACGCGGCGCTCATCCGGCGCAGCCCTTCCAGCAGGGTCTTCCGCACCCCTTCGTCATAGGCCCGGACGGTAAGCTCCATCCGCACCTCATCCGGAATCACATTGCCCTTGCTGCCGCCGTGAATGGAGCCTACCGTCACCACCGCCGGCTCGATGGGCGCAATCTCCCGGCTCACCAGCGTCTGAAACCCCAGAATCATCTGCGCCGCCAGCACGATGGGGTCTTTGGTGGTGTGCGGATATGCGCCGTGGCCGCCTACGCCGCGCACGGTGATGTCCACCATGTCCACGCTGGCCAGGGCATACGCCGGGCACACGCCCACGCTGCCTGCCGGCAGCGTCGCATTGGCATGCAGCGCCAGCGCCGCGTCGGGCCGCGGAAAGCGGTCGAACAGCCCATCGCCCAGCATGGCCTTGGCGCCGCCGCTGCGCTCCTCCGCGGGCTGGGCGATGAGCAGCAGCGTGCCGCGCCACGTATTGCGCTGCGCGGCGAGCAGGCGGGCCGTGCCCGTCAGCACCGTCATGTGCAGGTCATGGCCGCAGGCATGCATGACGCCGGTGCTGCTGCCGGCCGCATCCTGCACTGTAACGGCGCTCGCATAGGGCAGCCCCGTTTCTTCCCGCACCGGCAGGGCATCCATATCGGCCCGGAGCATGACGCAGGGGCCTGTGCCGTTGCGCAGCACGGCAGCCAGCCCGTACCCGCCAATGCCTTCCGTTACCTCGAATCCTGCCTGGCGGAGCTCCTCCGCCATCCGCCTGCTCGTCTGCTGCTCCTGGAACGAGAGTTCCGGGTTGCGGTGGAAGTGCTCGTAGAGGCTGCGCAGATAGGGCAGATCGGCCTCTACCTGGCGGGACAGGGGAAACTGGGCGGCGAGCAGCAGGGGACTCAGCCATGCTGCCAGCAGCATGCAGGAATTACGCATGGAATGCGGTACTTTTGCGGAAAGCTACGAAAAACCCCGGATCATCATGCACCGGATACTCAGCCTCGTCTGTGCAGCCGCGCTGCTGGCATCCTGCAAACAGGATGCGGCGCTGCCGCAGCCCCGGATCAGCGGGGCGCCCGATTCAGTGCTGGCGGCTGGCAGCCTCCTCACCCTCTCGGCTGACCGCGATGTGGCCTGGCTGGTTCCCGACTCGCTGCGCATCCGGAGCAGCAGCCGCGAGCTGCAAGTGCGCCTGCCCGCCGGGCGCCTGGCTGTGGAGGCCCTGCTGCTGGCCGATTCGTCCCGGCGGGATACGGCACACCTGCTGGCCAGCCCCCGTGCGGCCCTGCTCAACCGGCTCCGGGCCGGCGGGCTGATCCTGTATTTCCGCCATGCCTATGCCCAGCAGGGCGTGGACCGGACCGATTTCCCGGCAGGCTGGCACTGGAGCTGCAGCCCGGATACGGCCCGGCAGCTCTCGCCCGAAGGGCTGGCGCAGCTCCCTGCGATGGCGGAGGCTTTCCGCCTGCTGGAACTGCCGCTGGAGGATACGGTGTGGTGCAGCGAATTCTGCCGCGTCCGCCGTTCGGCGGAGGGCTGGTTTCCTGGCGCGGAATTGCAGATCGTACCGGCGCTTACCTATCTCGTGTACGACGAGCCTGGGCGGCAGGCGCGCATCGAAGCGTTCATCGCTTCCCGCAGGCCAGGCGCCCGGAACAGCCTCATCGTCGCGCATGCCTGGGGCGAGGGGACGGTCTGGCCAGAACTTAAACAGGCAGCCTGCGCCGTATTCCGGCCCGGCAGCAGCCCGGAATTTCTCGGCATCCTGACCGACAGCGAGTTCCGGGTATTCAAATGAGGCTTCAGTCGCAGCGCTCCTGCTCCAGTTCCGGATCGATCCAGATCATGTACTGAAAATTGCGGCTCAGCTTCTCGAAAGGCGAGCCGGGCCCCCGGAGCGGAAACAGCACCACATTGCCCGGATAGGTGTCCGACACCTGCCCGATAAGCCGCTGCAGTGCATCGTATTCCCCCAGCTTCCGGTAGCCTTCAGCCTGATCCAGATAGCGGGAAATGGTCAGCACCCTGCCCGCCACGGGGGAGGTTTCGAAGAAATTGAGCCGGTGCGCCAGGGTGGGGAAATCCCAGCGGAACGAGCGCTCGATGTCGGTGTGGAGTGCGCCGAACTGGGCGTAGTAATTGCCTGGCTTCATATAGGGCGCCAGTTTTACAAAATTGTGGAAGAGGCGTTTTTCCCGCTCTTCCCAGGCATCGTTCTGCAGCATAGCTTTGAACGGGCCGAATTCGAAGCCCTGCACCGCATTATCGGCAATCAGGCGGGCGCGGGCGTACTGGTCCTGCCAGTATCGGCGGTGCTGCTCCGGCCGGGCGGCCATGCTGCCCTGAAGCCGGCGGAAAAACGTGCGTACGGCACGCTTGTCGTAGTAGCGGGACTCGTGGAGCTTCTGGATCTGGGCAATCACCGGCGCGATCGCGCCCGGGGCTTCCTGCCCTTCCGGGCGCAGGGCATAGAGGCACTGGAGCGCCAGCTCCGGCGCATGCTCCAGGTCAATGCCGGTCACCTGGATGCGCTCCGCCTCCGGAAATCGGAGGTTGTATGCGCGCAGCTGCACAAACATCTCCATCAGATCGTCCGGGCAGACGGGCACATTGTTGAGCGCCTTGCGCAGCAGGCGCTGGTCGCCGGTTTCGAGGTAGCGGTTGATCAGAAAGCCATAGCTGAAGCCGCCTTCGATGATCAGGTTGCGTACACCGGCCCGCTGGTGGAGGTATTGCAGAAAGGCAAACTGGATGCGGGTATTGATCGTTTTCCAGTGCTCCTCGGCCGTGAAGAAAAACTGGTATCCGTGTACGGCGGAATCCAGCATGGAAAACGACAGGTACAGGCTGTCGCCTTCCAGGGTGAGCGGGCGGGCGTTCTGCTGCCAGTACAGCGAATCGGAGGGCTGGGCGGCGAGCCCGGCACCGGCAATCATAGCCAGCAGCCAGCAGCGCAGTCGGTGCTTCATACGGTGGAAAATCGGTATCTGTACGAAACGGAAAAGCGGCACAGAGGTTCACCCTGCGCCGCCGGTTATGAAACAAAAGACCCCCTGTCAAGGACGCTGCAACTTGCAGGCGCAAACAGCGCCTCACTCGTTGAGCGACCAATCATACTCCATGTACGTCAGGGTTGCCCCTGCGGTTAGCTTGATGGTTGCGTAGCGGTTGAGATAGTCGATGAGCGTGCCATTTTTGACGAAGTCTGCCTGATACCATTCGAAGATCTTCGACAGGCTGGCCGACTGGGCGCCGATCTGATTGAAGCGCCGGTCATTGATGAAGCCCGACGCCTGGCGGGCCAGCTGGCTCTGGACCCGGTCGGCTGTATAGGCCTGATTGAGCAGGGGCGGGCAGGATTTCGAGGCGCAATTCACTGCAAAATGGATGCGCGGCTCGGAAAACTGCTTGCGCAGGATGGTGTGTTCGATGTCGTTGAGGCTGTAGGGCTGGCCGCCGAGGGTGATAAACTTCAGATCCCAGGGCTTGCCGAGGTCGCGGATGCTTTTGAGCGGATAATGATCGAGAATCAGCTTGACGGTGAAGGCGTTATACGCATTGATCCAATACGCCAGCCGGGCATTCTGGGTCCATCCGGGCTGCGGGGTCTGTACAGCCAGCGAATCCAGATACGCCTGCAGCAGGGCCTGGTCCTGCTTGAAGCCTTTGTAGCTCACCGCACCGGAAGCAGATACATGCTTGCGGAGCAGCTGGTCCCATTGCTGGTGGGACGGCGGTGCCGCCTGGGCGGTGTGGAAAAGCAGCAGAAAGGGAAGGACAACGAATCCGGAACGGAGCATGGGCGTAGGCATTTCCCACACATACGCAGCAGCCCGCCGTTCAGTTTTGTCTGCTGGCAAACATTCCTTTCAGGGCTGCACGGGCAGCATGCGTTTCTGCATCCGGATGGTGCCTCCGTTCGCGCGCGTGCGCACGAGCAGAATCAGCTCGAAGGTCTTCGATTCCGGGCTGCCCGGCGTGAGCAGCACCGCCGGATCGTCGCCGCTTGCAAAGTCTACAGTGCCGTCGGGCGAGGAATAGGCCAGAAAGGTGCTCGGCACCTTCGGAATAAACACCCGCACCCGGTTCGGCTGGTCGGGGCGAAGGGCCTGCAGGCTGTCCGGATAGCGGACTACGGCAGGCGCCGTCAGATATGCAGTATCGACGGGTGCGGTCAGGGTATAAATCTGCTCAGCCACCAGATCGCCCGTTTCATTGAAGCGCTGGGCAAACTGCACCGTATCACCCGCCATCAGGGCATAGAGATTCAGGGTGGAATCGGGGAAAAATGCCTGCATTTCTCCTTCGCGCAGCCCGGATTTCCACTGCTGGCGCATGCGCAGGGCACCGTTGGGGTAGTAATCGGTCTGGAGCCCTTCGCGCAGGCCTGCCAGGTAGGGACAGACCGATTTCAGCGCGCCATTTTCGTAGTACTGCTTCTGGATCCCGGAGATTTTGCCCTCGTGATAGGGCGTTTCCACGGCAATGCCGCCGCTGGGGTAAAACTGCAGGCCCGTGCCTTCGAGCTGACCCGATTCGCCGAGGGGATTGACGATGATCAGCTGTTCGTTGTCGTCGAATACGCGTTCGATCTGCGCGTGCAGCAGCGCAGGGCTCAGCAGCAGGAAAAACAGGGTCCGGTAATGCATGGTGCAGGGGTCTGGAAGATCTTCCGGGACGGCGCAAAGATTGTACCAGAGGCGGCGGCGGAAGGCATCCGTTTTTTGTGCATCTTACTGCGGTAATTCCGCACCATGCGCCTGGCCAACCTGGACAACGAGGTCTATTTCAAGAAGGTATTCACCGACCCGGACGTATTCCGCGCCTTCGTCCGGGATGCAGTGGGCGTCGATGTGCCGCCTGGGGCTCGACTGATGCGCAGCGGCTGACATCCAAATAATTCGTTATTTAGCCGCAGCAATCAACACCCGGCGCATGGCATTTCTCAAACGCATCCTGGGCTGGTTCGGCAGTGTGCTGGACCGCATCCTGTGCATCCTCGCCGCAGTGGCATTCGCACAGGGGCCGGTGTACATGGCCCAGTACACCGATGTGCTTTCCGGCGCGAAGCTGGAGGCGGGCAAATCCTACGAAGCCCTGAGCCAGGAGGCCGCGCGCTTCAACCTGAGCCTCCCGCAGTACCTCGACGAACTGCTCCGCAATGAAAACCCCATGGTCCGGGGCAATGCCGAGCTGGATGCAGCCCTCGTGAAGCGCTATGAAGGCTATACCCGTGCGCTGGAGGCGATCCAGCGGGCGTCGGTCTGGGAGCGGCCGTTTGCGCTGGCCCGCCATTTCGACCGGAGCATCCACGATGCCGTGCAGTTCGAGCCGGGCATTCCCTTCTCCTGGGAGGGGCTGGCCTACGCGCTGGCAGGGCTCATCGCCATGATGCTGCTGCTGGCCCTGCTCGGCCGGGCAGGCCGCCTGTTCCGCCGCCGAAAGCCTGCAACTGCCTGATCCACAGACTGAAACTGCCTGCTTCATGGACCTGTCCCACATCCTCAACCACCTCGGCGAAGACCGCGAGGCTTACTTCGGCGCGGTGGCGCCGCCGCTGATCCAGACCACCAGCTTTGCCTATCCGACGGTGGACGAAATGCGCTACGCGCTCGCCCACGAGATGGACGAGCCCTTCTACACCCGCGGCCACAATCCCACCGTCGCGATTCTGCGCCAGAAGCTGGCCGCGCTGGAAGGGGCGGAGGAATGCCTCGTATTCGGCAGCGGCAGCGCCGCCATTGCAGCGGCGGTGATGTCCTCGGTGCAGGCCGGCGACCACGTGGTCTGCGTGCAGAAGCCCTACAGCTGGACCAACAAGCTGCTCAATCAGCTCCTGGCCCGCTTCGGCGTCACGGCCACCATGGTGGACGGGCGGGATCCGGAGCAGTTCCGCCAGGCGATCCAGCCCCGTACGCGGCTTTTCATGCTGGAGTCGCCCAACTCCATGACCTTCGAGCTGCAGGACATTGCCGCGGTGGTGGCTATCGCCAGGGAGCATGGCATACTCACCGCCATCGACAACAGCTACGCTACCCCGCTCCACCAGCAGCCCATCGCGATGGGGGTGGACATGGTGATGCACTCCGGCAGCAAATACCTGGGCGGCCACAGCGACAGCGTGGCAGGGGTCCTCTGCTGCTCGCGCGAGCGTGCGGAACTGATTTTCAAGGGAGAATACATGACCCTGGGCGGCATTCTCTCGCCGCACGACGCCTGGCTGATGCTGCGGGGGCTGCGCACGCTGCCGCTGCGCATGGCGCGCGTCGCCGAAACCACGCCCAAGGTGGCCGCGTTTCTCGAATCCCATCCCCGCGTGGCGCGGATGCACTATCCGCATTCGCCCCAGTCGCCGCAATATGAGCTGGCAATCAAGCAGATGAAGGCGCCCGGCGGGCAGTTTTCCATCGAGCTGCGGGCTGATTCCATCGAGGAGGTCGAGCGTTTCTGCAACAGCCTGAAGCGCTTTCTGCTCGCCTGCTCCTGGGGCAGCTACGAATCGCTGATTTTCCCCGTCTGCACGCTCTATACCTCCGCCAACTACCAGACCCAGCTTCCCTGGACGATGATCCGCTTCTACATCGGCCTGGAGGACGCAGAGGTGCTGATCGAAGACCTGCGTCAGGCGTTCGAACAGATGGAGCCGGTACGGGCTGCCTGAGACGGCCGCAGGCCGTCTCTACGGGGCCAGCGGGCGCACTTTGATGCTGCGGAAATGCACCTCGTTGCCGTGGTCCTGGAGCAGGATGCGGCCGGTTTGCCATTGCCCAAAGCCCTGATAGCCTGCGTATTTGCTGCGGGCCACCAGTGCGTCGAACATCTGGGTGCCTCGGTCGTAGCGGACCACGAGGCGGTGATTGAGCCAATGCTCGGCCTGCGCGCCCCGGAAGATGCGGTGTTCGGTCTGGTTGGCAGCGGGAATGAGGTCGGTCCGGGTGCCGGAGACCACGACGCGCGCGTGGTTCCATTCACCGGGCGGGTTGTACATCTTGCCGCTGTGGGCCGGAATCAGGTCGTAGAGCGAGCCCAGCTTGCGGTTGCCGGCGGCGCCTTCTTTGGCATCGGGGTGCAGCGCATCGTCGAGCAGCTGGTACTCCAGGCCGATGGCGGAGCCGGTGGTAGGGTACTGCTCGGTGACGAAGTATTTGATGCCGCTGTTGGCGCCGGGGGCGAGCTTGAAATCCAGGGCCAGCTCGAAGGCGGTAAATTCCTCCAGCGTCACGATATCGCCGCCGTTGGCCGACTCGCCGCCGGCGGAGGGTTCTACGCGGAGTTCTCCGTTGACCACCTTCCAGCCCTGCTCCGGAAAGGTCTCTTTGTGCGCGCCGCGCCAGCCCTGGGTGGTCTTCCCGTCGAAGAGCAGGCGCCAGCCTTGGGCGCGCTCCTGGGGGGAGAGGTAATTGGGAATGGTATTGACGACGTAGACCTGCGTCCAGGGGCGCTGCACGAGGCCGTCGGTCTGGATGCGGAGATTGCGCCAGCGGACCTCCTTGCCCGCCTGATCGGGGCTGCCGATGCTGTGCACCTGCAGGCCGATGAAGCCTTTGGCTGTCATGCCGTCCACCAGATCTGCGCAGGGGATGCCGTTGACCCAGGTGCGGATGGAAGCGCCGATGGCCTCGATGTGGAGGTGGTTCCACTGGCCGTTGCGGAAGGCCTGCCGGGCAGGCGGGTTGACATCCAGGGGATAGAGCCATCCGCGGCGGGCCTCGTCGTAGATGCCGCCGCTCCAGCGGCGGGGGCTGGGGTCGAGATCCACCTGGTAGCCATGCACGCGGCCGTTCTGGTAGGCGGCATGGCTTTCGGAGCGGATCTGCACGCCGGAATTGAAGCTGCTGTCCAGCCATACTTCCAGCTCCAGGATGAAATCGCCGTAGATCTGGCTGGTGCACAGGAAGGTGTTGGGCGATTGCCCGACGGTCGTGCCGACGATCATGCCGTCGCGCACGGTAAAGGGGGCTGTGCCGTTGAGCACCTTCCAGCCGCTGAGGTCCTGGCCGTTGAAGAGGGGTTTCCAGGACTGGGCCGGCAGGGCGGCAGCGGCAAGCAGGAGCAGCGAGGTCAGAAGCGGGCGCATAGGAGCAGGATTAGCAGCAGGTTTTCAAGATAGGCGGCAGCGGCGGCAGATCCAACCGGAGGCGCGCCGGTCCGAACCATTATTCGCAGAAAACGTTTAACTTTGCACAAATCCGAGGAGTATGGAGCCGATGATTACCGTAACCCCGACCGCATTCGAGCACATCCGCCACCTGCGCGAGGCCGAAGGCTTCGACGAGAGCTACGGCCTGCGGGTAAGCGTGGAAGGCGGGGGCTGTTCGGGCCTGTCGTACAAACTCGCCTTTGAAAACCGGGAGCAGCCCGGCGATCAGGTGATCGAGGACAAAGGCGTGAAGATATTCGTCAGCATGAAAAGCCTGCTGTACCTCATCGGGACGGAGCTGGACTATACCGGCGGCCTGCAGGGCAAGGGCTTTCACTTTGCCAACCCCAATGCCAGCCGCACCTGCGCCTGCGGCGAGAGCTTTTCAGTCTGAGGATCTTCCGGAATTTCAGAATTTGCACCGCATAGCCGCCCAACCGGGCGGCTTTTTTGTATTTTTACCGGGTATTGGCTATCATGCTGGTACGATAACCCGCCTATGCGCATATGAACTGGATCAAGGCGCTTTTTTCGCTGCTGGCGGCCGGCCTGCTGACCTATCTGCTGGCGCGCCCCATCGGGACGGCAGTGCCCTTTCCGCTGGGGGAGTTTCTGGACCCGTTTCAGGGCTTCTGGCGGAATGCGGAGCCGCTGGAGGGCGCACCGGCGCCTGAGCTGAAACTGCCGGGCCTCAGCGGGCCGGTGGAGATTATCTACGATGAGCGGGGGGTACCGCACATTTTTGCCCGCAGCACCCGCGACCTCTATGTGGCGCAGGGCTACGTGACCGCCCGCGACCGCCTCTGGCAGATGGAGTTTCAGGTGATGGCGGCCGCAGGCCGCCTGACCGAACTGGTTGGCCGCGGCACCGATGACGCCGTGCTGAACCTTGACCGCACCGCGCGCCGCAAGGGCATGACCTGGGCCGCCGAGCGGCAATTGCAGGACCTGGACCGCTATCCGGAGATGAAGGCCTGTGTGGAAGCTTATACCGAAGGCGTGAATGCCTACATCAGCCAGCTGACCCCGGCCACCCTGCCTCTTGAATACCGCCTGCTCAACTACCGCCCCGAGCCCTGGAGCGTGCTCAAAAGCATGCTGGTGCGGATGAACATGGCCAACGATCTCGCCGCCGGCGCCGACGATGTGGAGCACACCAATGCCCTGCGCCTCCTGGGGCGCCGCACCTTCGATGCCCTGTATCCTGCACTGCCCTACGACCAGTCGCCGATTGTGCCGGCCGATGTAAAATACAATGCCCGCACGGCTGCCCCCCGGCCCGAACGCCCGGAAGGCTATGCCCCCGATTCGCTGCTGCTCGCCGCCGGCTTCGAGAAGCCCGATCCCATGCTGGGCAGCAACAACTGGGCCGTCGCCGGCGCCAAATCCGCTACCGGGCGCCCCATGCTGGCCGGCGATCCGCACCTGACGCTGACGCTCCCTTCCGTCTGGTATGAGATCCAGCTCCACGGGCCCGATGTGCACGTGTACGGCAACTCCCTGCCCGGCGCGCCCAATGTCATCCTCGGCTTCAACGACTCCATCGCCTGGTCCATCACCAATGCCGGCCGCGATGTGATGGACTATTACCGGGTCACCTACCGCGACGGCAGCGAAGCCGAATACCGCTACGAGGACCAATGGCTGCCTACCGAAACCCGCCTTGAAACGCACCGGATCAAGGGCGGCGGCGTATTCGTGGATACGGTGCGCTACACCCGCATGGGGCCGGTGATCTACGACAAGCGCTTCGGCAAGCAGCCGGCGCCGCTGGCGCTGCGCTGGATGGCGCACGAACAGGCGACAGAGGCCCTGGCCTTCTACAAGCTCAACCGCGCCCGCAACTACCGCGAATACGTGGAGGCCATCAGCTACCACATCTGCCCGGCGCAGAACTTTGTCTTCGCCTCGGCAGCCGGCGATATCGCCATCTGGCAGCAGGGCCGGTTTGTCAACCCCTGGCCGGAGCAGGGCCGCTTCGTGCTCGACGGCTCCAAGGCTTCGCACCAGTGGAGCCAGTACATTCCCCAGCCCGACAATCCGCACATCCTCAACCCGGCGCGCGGCTTCGTCAGCTCGGCCAATCAGCATCCGGCTTCGCCGGCCTATCCGTATTACTACACGGGCAGCTTCGATATCTACCGCAGCCGCCGCCTGAATGCCCTCCTCGCCGCGCAGGATACCCTGACGGCGGACGACATGAAGCGCTTCCAGCTCGACAATTTCGGGCTGATGGCGGCCGAGGTGCTGCCGGTGCTGCTCGGGGCCCTGGACAGCAGCCGGTTCTCGGCGCTGGAGCGCGGGGCGTACCAGACGCTCCAAGGCTGGGATTACCAGTACACCCGCGGCCTGGCCGCGCCGTCCATCTTCCAGCGCTGGTGGCGCGAACTGCGCCGCAACATCTGGGCGGACGAGTTCGAACGCTTTGAAAAACAGGGCATCGCACTGGACTGGCCCAGCAACTGGCGCACCGCCTGGCTGCTGCGCGACAGCGCGCAGTCGCGGTTTTACCTCAAATACCAGGATACCACGCGCTGGGACCGCCGCATGCTGGCGCAGCTGAGCTTCCGGGAGGCCATCGACTCCCTGGCGGCCCTGCAGCCTGATCCGGCCCAGTGGACCTGGGGCGTCCAAAAGACGACCGATATCCGCCACCTGACGCGGATTCTCGGCCCGCTGGGCCGCCTGGCGATCCCGACGGACGGGAATAACGACATCCTGAACGCGACCGGGCGCACGGCTGGCCCATCATGGCGCATGGTCGTGCAGCTAGGGCCCAGGCCGGAGGCGCAGGTCATCTATCCCGGCGGCCAGTCGGGCAATCCCGGCAGCCCGCTGTACGAGAACATGATAGATGACTGGGCCCAGGGCCGGTATTATTCCGCCTGGTTCATGCAGCGCCCGGACGAATCCGACCCCCGCCGCCGCCACCGGCAAGTGCTCACCCCCTGACCCCCATTGTCCGCTGAATTCAACCGTCATCCGATGCGATTCTGGCTGCGATTTCTCCTGATAGCGGGACTGGCCTATGCGGCGCAGCAGTTCCTGCCCTTCTGGTCGGTGGTGCTGGCTGCGTTTGCCGTGGGGCTGGCCATGAGCCGGCGCCGCAGGCGCCGCTACTCCAACCGGATTCTGCCGCCTGCCCAGGCCTTTCTGGGCGGATTCCTCGCCATCTTCCTCCTCTGGGGCGGCATGGCCTGGATGACCGACGCGGCGAATGCCTCGATCCTCAGCACCAAAATTTCCCAGATCATCATCCCCGCCTACAGCCTGCCCCTCCCCGGCGCCTGGTT
>JANRID010000055.1:0-29065 GCA_033765305.1 Bacteroidia bacterium | reverse complement strand
GTGAAGGTGGCCGAGATGTTGATGTCGTCCGAATCGGTGGCCTGGGCGAAGAGGGCCACGGAGGCGAAGGCAGCAGCGGAGAAGGAAAGTGCACGCTTGAGGATAGACATTGGTGTACGATTAGAGAGTGAAAGGGAAAATGAGAAGGAAAATGAAAGGGAAAAGCTGTAAGCGGAGGGCGTTGCCGTCTGATTACAACACAAAGATAAGTATCCAGGGGTCGGAATGTCAAGCATTAATTAATCGAACATTCAATTAATAAACATAAACAGCATGGACAAAGGATTTCCCCGGTCACCGGGACTGCGCGAGCGGGGGCTGGCTGCGTGCGGACAGCATTTTCATTCCTCCCTTCCTGCCGCTATCTTAGGGCTATGGAAGCCGCTTCGCCGTGGTTTGACCGGCTGTACAGCCGGATTGTGCGCCTGCTGACCATCGCCGACGATGGCCAGGCCGGTCGCTGGTACCTCGACGGCCAGGCCCGGCTCGAGGCCGGGCAGCCTGCGCAGGCGGTTGCCAGCTTCGACCGCGTGCTGGAGGCCAACCCCGGCCATGCCGCAGCCCGGCTCTTCCGGGGCATCGCGCGCCTGCGCCTGCAGCGCATTGCCGAGGCGCTCGACGACCTTTCGCAGGCCGTGGAGCTGAATCCGGAGGAGGAAATCGCCTGGTTTCAGTACGGCCTGGCCCTGACCCGTGCCGCACGCCACGCCGAGGCCGAGGAGGCCTACACCCGCGCGCTGCTCCTGGAGCCGGGCTACACCTCCGCCTGGGCCAACCGCGGCATTGCCCGCATGCAGCTCGACCGGCCTGCCGAGGCGGAGGCCGATTTCACCCAGGCGCTCGACCTGGACCCCGGCCAGGCCGACGCGCACTTCCTGCGCGGAGCCGCCCGGCTCGAACAAGGGCGGGCCCGCGCCGCCCTCGAAGACTTCAACGCTGCGCTGGTGCTGGACCCTGGCCATGCCAAAGCCCGCGCCTACCGGACGCAGGCCATCGAACTGCCCGGCGCAGCCTCCGGATAATTGCGATGCCGCTGACCCTGAATCTGTATGTCTGACCGTACCTTCCGCGCCCTGCGCATCACCGAAACCGCCCCCGGCGTATTTGAGCGCGCCATCGTGGAGCGCCGCACCAGCGAGCTGCCCGCAGGCGAGCTGCTGCTGCGGGTCGCCTATTCCGCCCTCAACTACAAAGACGCCCTTTCCGCCTCCGGCAACAAAGGCATCACCCGCACCTATCCCCATACGCCGGGCATCGATGCGGCCGGCATCGTGGAGGAAAGCAGCCACCCGGACTGGAAGCCCGGCGATCCTGCCATTGTGACGAGCTACGACCTGGGCATGAACACCGACGGCGGCCTGGGCGGATATATCCGCGTGCCGGCGGCCTGGGTGCTGCGCCTGCCCGAAGGCATGAGCCTTGCGGAAAGCATGGTGCTGGGCACGGCCGGGATTACGGCAGCTATCGCCTTATATAAGCTGGAGCAGATGGGCCAGTCGCCGCAGCTGGGCCCGGTGGTGGTCACCGGCGCGAGCGGCGGGGTAGGCTCGGTGGCCGTGGCGCTGCTGGCGCACTGCGGCTACCATGTGATCGCTGCCACGGGCAAGGCCGATGCGGAGGCCTATCTCCGCAGCCTGGGCGCCGCCGAGGTGGTGGGGCGGGACTACGTGCAGGACACGTCTGCGCGTCCGCTGCTGCGCGCCCGCTGGGCAGGCGGGATCGACACTGCCGGCGGCCAGACCCTGGCCACGCTGCTCAAGGCCTGCGCCCAGAACGGCAGCATCGCGGCCTGCGGGCTTGTGGACGCGCCGCAGCTGCCTGCTACCGTCTATCCCTTCATCCTCAACGGCGTGAACCTGCTGGGGGTGGATTCGGCGACCTTCCCGATGGAGCTGCGGGAGATGCTCTGGCAGCGCCTGGCGGGCGAATGGCGCATCCCGGTTCTGGACCGGATCCGCATCAGCGCCCCGCTGGACGAGGTGCCCCGCTGGCTCGATGCATTGCTGCGCGGCGAGGTCCGCGGGCGGGTGCTGGTGCATCTGGATGCGGAGGGCGGAGCCTGATCTCAAACCGCAAGGGGGCTCAAAAAAACACAGGTTCAGGCCAGGCTGGGGCTTCGGCTCCGCTCACGCTACCGCCAGTCCGGTATCCTTCCGCATAGCAGGATGGTGAAACGCCAGGACCAGATCCGATTTGGCTACTCCCTGATCCAGCAGCATCTGGCCCACGACAAGATCCGTGCCGTCGTGCTGCAGCCAGACCTTGCCGTCATCGGCGAGGTCGATATGCACGAAACAGCCGTAAATCCGCCGCGTTCCTTTCCATCCATTGGAAAACAGCAGATAATGCCCCCCTTCGTGGTCCCGGATTACCTGCGTCTGCACCGGATCATTCTCCGCATAGAATGCCCCGATCAGCTCGTTCAGCACAGCTTCAATCATCGGACGGTAGCGTTGCTTCTTTTCTATAGCTTCCATCGGTCCAGCGTTTGAGATTCGATGTTGTATACAATCAGACGGATCTGGCTACGCTCCAGCGCAATGGCAGAGAGCTGCTCCTGAAAAAAGTTCTCTAGCCATTGGCACAGCCAGATACAGCTTCCGGTCCGGCTCTTCGGCATCAAGTGCCGCCTGATCATACACACATTGCCCAATGGCAGCGTAAAAATCAGCCAGCACAGACATCCCAACAAAGCTTTTCACCTCAACGGCGATCTTGCTGCCTGCTTTTTCTGCGCCGATCAGCTTTTCCGCGCCAAGGTCGATTTTGATATGATGCCCCAGTGCATGCAGCCTGAGCGGATCATGGGTAATGGTCCAGCCGTCTTTTTCGAGTGCGGCCCGAACGGTTTCATGGTATACATCTTTGGCAGCCATGCCTCAAGGTACGCATTTTTCTGCAGACAGCAGCGCTGCGTTCCAACTGCAAGGTACGCAAAAAACCGCAGGTTCAGGCCAGGCTGGGGCTTCGGCTCCGCCACTGGCCCGCACTGCAGGTGCCACTGCAGGCGTATGCTGGGCTGCCTGCTACCAGCTCCATCCGAGCGCAGCGACCAGCGGGGTGAATCCGTTCAGGCTGCGGTAGGCAGTCACGATCCATCCGATTTCCTGCCCGGCGTTCAGCCTGCGGCTCAGTTCCCACCGGATTGGAATGACCGGGTACAAGCTGTGGCGAAATTCTGCCCGGGCGGAAATGCTCCAGCCATATCCTGTGAAGGGAGTCGTAATGACCACCGGCGTGACGTCTACGATCACCGTGCGGCGGGTCCAGGCGTATCCTGCCATCAGGCCGCTGCCCAGATCCATGCGCCAGCGGCGCCGGCCCCAGAGCGGAGCATGCAGGAGCAGGCCGGTATTCAGCCCATAATACCGGTCGGGCGGGGGCCATCCCGGGGCGGGCCCGGGTCCGCGGTTCGTGAAGCTCATCGACCAGCCGCTGCCCCAGCCGCCGGAGACCTCCGCCCGCAGGACGGTTTCGCCCCAGGCATGCAGCAGCCTTTCGCCGGACAGATGGGTCATCCAGCATGCGCTGGGCATGAAGACCCCGCCCCCTGCCGATATGCGCGAGCGCGGACGCGCCGGCGTTTGGGATGGCTGGGCGGTCAGGCCCGTATGAAGCCAGATGCAGGCGATCAGCCAGAGGCTTGTTCTCAGGGATGGATGCATATTCAGGCCAGTGGTTTACGATACGTCCTGCTGCGGGTCCGCAGCCGGCGATGTTGCATATCATGAGGACGGGATTGGGTCCGGATTTGCTGCACCGCAAGGGACGCAAGGCTGCAACCGCAAGGAGCGCAAGGGGACGCAAGGAGGGCAGGTTCAGTCTGCCGGCTGGCTGCTGTGGCCGGATGCGCAGCATCCGCGATCCGCCAGCCCCCCTGCGCTGCCGCGAGGCGCTCTTGTCTGCCACGCCGGCAGCGTCGGCGGAGGCTTCCGGAGCCGGGGCGTGGCGGAGCATGGCCCTTCCCGCAAGCGGGATTGAAGGGATTTGTCTTGGAATCTACAGATTTTTCTGACAGATTTGGAGTCAGACTCCAAATCTGTCAGACATGATCCCCCGCCAGGCCGCTGCCAAACTCCGCGTGCTCGCTGCCCAGTTCAGATCGGTGGCTGTGATCGGCCCCCGGCAAAGCGGAAAAACCACGCTCAGCCGGGCCTGTTTTCCCGATAAGCCCTATGCCTCGCTCGAAACGCCCGAAACCCGGCGTTTTGCCCTCGACGACCCCAAAGGCTTTCTGGCTTCGTATCCGGACGGCGCCATCCTCGACGAGATTCAGCGCGCACCGGAACTGCTCTCCTGGCTGCAGCAGCGCCTGGACGAAGACGGCCGCAGGGGCCTGTTCATCCTTACCGGCTCCAACAACTTCCTGCTGCTGGAGCAAATCACACAGTCGCTTGCAGGCCGCGCCGCGTATCTCGACTTGCTGCCGCTGTCCTTTTCGGAGTGGCACCCCACGCTCGGCAGCCAGCCGCCCCTCGATGAGGTGCTGCTCAAAGGCGGCTATCCCGCCATCCTCGCCGAGGGGGCCGACCCGCAGGACTGGTTTGCGGCCTACGTGCGCACCTATGTGGAGCGCGATGTGCGCCAGATCAAAAACCTAGGCAATCTGCTGGCATTCGAGCGGCTGCTGGCGCTTTGTGCAGGGAGGGTAGGGCAGCTGCTCAACACCAGCCACCTTGCAAACGAACTCGGCGTGGACGTCAAAACCGTCCAGTCCTGGCTGGGCATCCTGCAGGCCAGCTACATCATTCATCTCCTGCCGCCCTATTTCCAGAACTTCAGCAAGCGGATCGTCAAAACGCCGAAGCTGTATTTCTGCGATACGGGCCTTGCCGCCTACCTTCTCCGCATCGGCGACACCCGTGCCCTTGGCTTGCACCCCCTGCGGGGGGCGCTGTTCGAGAACTTCATCCTCAATGAACTCCTCAAGAACCGCCTGAACCAGGGCCTGCGCTCCAACCTGTATTTCTGGCGGGATCAGGGCGGGCATGAGCTCGATGTGCTGATAGACGAAGGCGATCAGGTGATCCCGGTGGAGATCAAGTCCGGTCAGACCGTCCATCAGGACTTCTTCAAGGGCCTGCAGTACTGGCGCGCGCTGACAGGCCGCGATACGGCGGGCCGCATCTATTACGGCGGAGACAGCGGCCAGCAGCGCTCCGGCGGCGATCAGGTCAGAAGCTGGCGCCATCTCGCGCCGGATGAATAGCGCCTGACATTCGGATGTGCAGGCCGTCAGCTTCCGGTGTCCCAGCTCCCGGCTTGATCGCCTGCGGAAATTTTCCCTTCTTTGAGGCAGCAGAAAGCCGGTATGCCCGACAGCCCCCAGCGAAGCCTGACTCCCGACTCCGAAGCGCCGCCGCAGATCCTGCGCCGCAATCATTTGCTGGCGATTGGGGTGGATAGGTATGATGACGCCAAGACCTGGCCTCAGCTCAACAACGCGGAATACGATGCGCGGGTATTTGCGGAGCTGATGGCCGGGAAATACCGCTTTACCTTGCAGCCGCAGCACCTGTTGATAGGGCAGACGGCCACGAAGGACGAAATCCTGCATCAGATAGAGTCTTTTGCCCGAAATGGTGCCCACCGGCTGACCCAGGAAGACAACCTGCTGGTGTATTTTGCCGGTCATGGCGACATCAGGGTGACCCGCGGCTACTGGATTCCCTGCGATGCGGGGACGCGCGTGGGTTCTCTGGTATCGCACGACGACATCTGGGGCCTGCTGCGCGATATAGACGCACACCATATCTATGTGATCGCCGACTCCTGTTTTGCAGGCGATTTTGTGCGGAGCGGCTCACAGGCAGACAATCCTTTTGCTGCCAATGCCGACCGCTACCCATCCCGGCGGGTGCTTACCTCCGGCCGCAGCGGACAGAAAGTGCAAGACGGGTATCCGGGCGGGCATAGCCCCTTTGCGAAGGCGCTGCTTACCTTTCTGGATGCCGCACCTGAACCCGAAATACCCGCAGAGAGGCTGGAGCTTCATATCAAGGACGTTGTGCCCCGCCTCGCCCCCGACCAGCAGCCCGTCAGCGCCTATTTGCACGGCCTGAACGACCAGAAGGGACAGATGGTGTTTCGGAAAGAAATTCTGGTGCCCACGGAAGCAAAGCCACCGCCTACGCCGCCGTCACCGCCACCACAGCCAAACCCTCCTGTTCAAAATCCTCCCGCGCCCTACACGGAGCCAGCGCCAGAGGACGCTCCGCCGCCTGCCAACCTCTCTGCGGAGGAGAAGCGGGAGTGGAAAATCACCACGCGCATAGACACGGTCGAAGCATATGGAGAATACCTGCAGAAGTACCCGCAAGGCTACTTCAGCCGGGAGGCAGGGCGTATTATCCATGATAGAAGCGTAAAAGCCTGGAATACAGTACCCAAGACCGCTGCTGGCTACAGACAATTTCTCAAGGAGTACCCCTATCCGGCACTTCCCGGCTATCAGAAAGCAAAGCAGGGGCTGGAAGCCCTCGCCCGGCAGAGCTGGTCGGCGTTGCAGGAAAATATCACCGCGGCAGGGCTGCGCCAGTTTATAGAAGACCATCCGGAGAGCAGCTTCATCGAAAAGGCAAAGCAGGAGCTGCAGGAGGAAGAAGAGACCCTGTTTGAGATAGCCAAACGAAAACAAGACCCGCAAATATTTGTCCGGGAATTTTCGTGGGGGGCTTATGCGAGCAGGGCTGGCATCCTACCCGAAATGCTGCTCATACAAGGCGGCAGCTTCCGGATGGGGAGCGAGGCGTATGACCATGAAAAACCCATTCATCCCGTTACGCTGGGTGATTTTTACCTAGGGAAATATCCGGTGACCTTCGATGAATACGATGCCTATTGTGAAGCGGCCCGCCGGGAGAAACCACAAGACGAAGGCTGGGGCCGGGGCAAACGCCCGGTGATCAACGTAAGCTGGGAGGACGCGCAGCGCTACTGCCAGTGGCTGAGCGAGCAGACAGGCCAGCGCTGGCGCCTGCCGACGGAGGCGGAATGGGAGTATGCCGCAGGGGGCGGCACCAGTATCCGCACAACGTGGGCAGGTACCAGCGAGGAAAACAAACTCAAGGACTATGCCTGGTACCATGTCAACAGCGGGGGCGCAACCCATCCGGTAGGCGAGAAGCAGCCGAACGGTCTGGGGCTGTACGACATGAGCGGGAATGTGTGGGAGTGGTGCGAAGACGACTGGCATAACAGCTACCAGGGGGGGCCAGATGACGGGCGCGCCTGGGTTGACAATCCGCGTGGCGCGCGCCGCGTGAGCCGCGGGGGCAGTTGGGACTACGTCCCGGTCCTCGCCCGCGTGTCGTACCGCCGCAACTGGAACCCCGGCCGCCGGTACCGCAACCTTGGCTTCCGCCTGGCCCGGTCCCTTTGATTTGTATGTTTTTTGCCTTTTTGCTTTTGGAATTCTTGTATACCAAGGACTAAAAATATAGGGAAGGGCTGTGTGCATATATATAGCGCATATATGCGGTTCGCCTCCCATTGCTGGCGCAGGGTTTAAACCCCGCGCCAGCAATGGGAGGCCGGGCTGCGCCCATGTGTGTCATCCTTCGGCGACGGCCCCTGCGGGCCTGCTCAGGATGACGTGAAGGACCGTGGCGGCAGGCTGCTGCCGCCATGACCCAGGTCCGGCACAGCCCGGAGCACCAGGGAGCGCAACGGAACAGCGGCTTTTCCTGCCGCGCCGGCAGCGCAGCCCCGGAGCTGAATCCGCAGTTTTTGCAGCCCCGCGCATGCGCGCCCCACTCCACTCCCCACTCCGCCCTTGCACAAACCCCGCCGCTTCCGTAGCTTTGCAGCTCACAGGATTTCCTGCCCGGATGGCGGAATCGGTAGACGCGTTGGTCTCAAAAACCAATAGGTTAACTCCTGTGCCGGTTCGAGTCCGGCTCCGGGCACCCTTCCTCCCGATCAGACCGGGCAGGCCCCGCCGGCTGTAAGGGCCTACCGCCGAATCTTCGCCCATGTCCGGCCCGCCGCCCCGCACCCTGCGTCTGCATACCGCCGCCTCCATCGCCATCGCCAACATGGTGGGCACCGGTGTATTCACCAGCCTGGGCTACCAGGTCAGCGGCACCCCGTCTGCCTTCGCGCTGCTCATGCTCTGGGTGCTGGGCGGCATCATCGCCTTCTGCGGTGCGCTGTCCTACGGCGAGCTGGGCGCTGCGCTGCCCCGCTCCGGCGGCGAGTATCATCTGCTCTCGGTCATTTACCATCCGGCGCTGGGGTTTCTGTCCGGCTGGGTATCGGCCACGGCGGGCTTCGCTGCGCCGACCGCCGTGGCCGCCATTGCCCTGGGCAAATACCTGGCAGCAGTGTACCCCGGCTTCCCCGTGCAGCATGCCGCCGCCGGGGCCGTGCTGGCCTTCGCCCTCATCCACAGCCTCAGCATCGGGCTCGGAAGCTGGTTTCAGAACGGCTTTACCCTGATCAAGATCGCCTGCATGCTCCTGCTGATTCTGGCAGGCCTGAGCTACGGCGCCCCGCAGCCGCTGGACCTGCTGCCCTCGCCCGAAAGCGCCGCCATGCTGCTCAGCCCGGCCTTCGCCGTGTCGCTGGTGTATGTATCCTATGCCTACACCGGCTGGAACGCCTCCGTGTACATCGCCGGCGAGCTGCGCAATCCGCAGCGAGACCTGCCGAGGGCCCTGGTGCTGAGCACCTTGCTGGTGACGGCCTGCTACGTAGGCCTCAACTGGGCCTTTCTCCGCACGGTGCCGATGGCGGAACTGGCCGGGCAGGCGGAGGTCGGCTTCCTGTCGGCGCGGGCGATGTTCGGCCCCGCGGCAGGCGACGCGCTGTCGGTGGCCATCGCCGTGCTGATGCTCTCCACCATCAGCGCGATGGTCTTTGTGGGGGCCCGCATCACGCAGGTGATGGGGGAGGACTACCCGATGCTGCGCATGCTCGCCCGGCGCAGCCCGCGCCACACGCCGGTGGCGGCCATCGTGTTTCAGACAGCGGTGACGCTGCTCTTCATCTACACCTCTTCGTTTGAGCAGGTGATGATCTATGCCTCGTTTTCGCTCATGCTGACGACCTCGCTCACGGTGGCGGGCGTATTCGTGCTGCGTGCGCGGCAGCCCGGCCTGGAGCGGCCCTACCGCACCTGGGGCTATCCGGCGGCGCCGCTGATCTTCCTGGCCGCCAACCTGTGGATCATCGGCTATGTGCTTGCCGAGCGGCCGCTGGAGTCGGCGGCAGGGCTGGGCATCATGGCCGCAGGCCTGGGCGTGTACGCGCTCGGCCGCCGGCGCAGCCGCTGACCGTGCAGGGAATCCGGGAATATTTCCGTACTTTTCCGTCCTGCAACCCGCTGACACCATGCGACGCTTTCTCCGCTGGATCTTTGTGCTGCTGCTGCTGGGCCTGGGTGCCGGCGCAGCCTACCTGTTTCTCTGGGACCGCCAGGGTGCCTCGCGCGAAGCCTATGCCTTCGTGCCCGCCGATTTTCTCTACCTGGTCGAATCCGAAGACCCCATCCGCGACTGGCGCAGCCTGAGCGCTACCGAGGTGTGGAAGCACCTGAAAAAGAGCGAGTTTTTTGCGGACATCACCGAATCTGCCGATTACCTCGACTCGCTGCTCAACAGCAATGCGGCACTCTTCGACATGCTGAGCCCTGGCGAGCTGCTGATTTCCGCGCACATGACCCGCGCACAGGAGTATGACTTTCTGATGATCGTCAACCTCCGCAGCCAGGGCCAGACCCTGGGCAAGCTCAAGCCGGTCATCGGGCCGCTGCTCCAGACCCAGGGCTACCGCGTCACGAGCGGCAATTACTTCAACTACGAACTCCTACAGCTCTACGACCCCGCCGAGCGCGAATCCCTGTGGCTGGCAGTCGTGGACAATGTCCTGCTGGCCTCCTACACCGAGGCGCTGGTCAAAAAAGGCATCGATCAGACGGAAAAGCCTTCGGTGCTGACGGTGCCCGGCTTCGCGCGCACGCGGGACGGGGCCAGCCGGGAGGGGCAGTACCAGCTGTACCTCAATTTCGGTACGCTGCCGCAGCTCATCCGTGCCTACACCGCCGAGACGCCGGAAATGCTCGAAGGGCTCGACGAGATCCTGGCCTTCTCCTCCCAGGACCTGCGGCTGGCCGGCGACCGGGTGGAACTGCGCGGCAACCTCAAGCACATCGATTCGGCGGCATCCTTCTTCAGCGTGTTTCAGGATGCAGGTGCCAGCAGTTCCGCTGTGCACCAGGTGCTTCCGCTCAACACAGCCCTGTACACGCGCGTCGGCTTCGACGGCTTCGCGGACTTCTTCAACCGGCTGAATACCTATTACAGCCAGAAAGATCCCGCTGCTTATCAGGAGATTACGAAGAACAAGGAGCGGATGGAGAAGCTGTTCAAGATTGAATTCGAGCGCGACTTTTTTGCTTGGATGACGGACGAGGCGGTGACGGCCCTGGTGGCGACGGATTCGGGGCCTTCGCCCTACGAGTACTACGCGCTGCTGCATTTCGACGACTACGACCTCGTGCAGGAGCGGCTGGCGTATGTGGTGAAACGGATCGGCAAATCTCCGCTGAAATTCGATGAGATTCAGTATCAGGGCTATACGATCAAGTACCTGGAGCTTCGGGGCTTTTTCAAGCTCTTTTTCCGCAAGCTGTTCCAGCGCATTGAAAAGCCGCATTTCACCATCATCGACCAGTACGTGGTCTTCGCCAACGACACCACGGCGCTGCAGCGCATGATCGACGCCTATCTGGGCGAGCAGGTGCTGGGCCGCGAGCCGGCCTTCCAGCAGTTTCAGGGGCGCTTTCAGCCGCGCGACAACCTGTTCACCTACATCCGCATGGATCCCTTCTATGCGTACCTGCGAAGCACCCTCGATGCCGAAAGCCGCCAAGGGCTGAGCAAAAATCAGCCCTATGTCCGGTGCTTTCCGAACATAGGGCTGCAGATTATGCCGGAAGGCGATCTGTACCGCACCTACCTGTACAGCGATTTTACACTGCCTGCGGCCGGGCTCAGTTCGAGATAAAGCGCCGCTGCAGGAGTTCCACTTCGTAGTAGTAATGCTGCTCTTCGGGCGGAATCGGGCCCAGGGTGCGGCTGATGGAGGTCAGCGTCAGGGTAACGCCGCTGTCGTGGTGCTGAATGAACAGCTTCACGGCCCGGCCTTCGGTCACGGCAGTATGGCAGATGACGCCATTCTCGTTCGTTTCCTTCAGTGCGCCCCGGCTGACCTGGTGCATGTACCCCAGGCAGTTCTGCTCCACCTCCTTGGCTACGCGGCGGTCCCGGTAAAAGCGCGTGACCGTCGTGGCGTACAGGGCCCCGTTTTCAAACACATACTCCACCTGCTTGTTCTCATCCAGCACCGCGCGCACGCGGTTCATGTCATTTTCTTCCAGAATCTGGCGGATATAGTCTTTTCCTGCCAGAAAGGTCTTCACTTCGTCTTCAGACAGGCCGAACGGCACGAACAGATTGCTCTGTGCGGCTGCGGCGAGCCCAAACAGCATGCTTGTCACCAGTAAAACCCCGATCTTCATTATCCAAATGCTTAAGTGCGAGGCACATGCGTGCCAGGCGGACCACAATTTGTATCACGGGAAAGAGCGGTATCCAGGTGTCACAGGAGCTGTACGCCCAGCAGTTCAAAAATTACACCAAGTGGAGCAGTGCAGGCTGCCGGGAAGCGGGGGGACCCGGCATTTGCGGGTGCGAGCGGTCGGGATGCTGGTCCGGACGGCGAAAAGGGCCGCACGAGCGGCACCAGATCAGTCGCGGAGGGGAGCGGCTGCCGCGTCGGCAGGCTGCTGCGCAGCCGATTCCTGGCGGTAGCGGACGGCCAGATCCCGGACCGGGTCCGTGAAGGGAATCCGGGCCAGCCGGGCCAGGTAGTGGGCGCGTACAGAGTCGAACTGGGCGCGGAGCGAATCCGGAATGGGCGCGGCGCTGGCCGTGCTGACTTCCAGCTCGTTGATCAGGCGGCCCTGCTGCAGGAAGCGGAACGAAAGCGCTGCCTGGCCGCTGCTGTCGGCGCCGAGGTAGCCGAGAATATCGCCGGGGGCGACTTTACGGCCAGGGCGGAGCTGGCTGGCCAGCTGGGGAAGGTACTGATACTGGGCGGTAAGGCCGTTGCGGTGCTCCACCTGGACCTCGTAGCCCTGGGGATGGCGGCGGGTGCGGCGCACGATGCCTTCGCCTACGGCGCGCACCGGCGTGCCTTCGGGCGCGGCATAGTCGGCGCCGCCGTGCACTTCGGAGGCAGAGGCAGGCTGGCCTTCCAGGCCGGAATAGGACATGGGCGCTTTGAGAAAGTGGCCCTGGAGGTTGTTGCCGGTTTCGTCGAAGAAGGCGTTCTGGCCGCCTTCGCCGAAGGCCAGCGCGTACCAGGATTTGCCCGCATGGCGGTATTCAGCGGCCAGCACGCGGGAAATGCCCACCGACAGGCCGTCCACCAGCTCTTCCTCGTACAGCACCCGGAACGCATCGCCCTGGCGGGTGTGAAAGAAATCCACCGTCCAGGCAAATGCTTCCTCCATCAGCTTGGCCAGGCGCACGTCGATGCCGTTGTCGCGGACCGTCTCGAAGAGCGAAAGGCCGATGATGCCGCCCGCTTCGCGGATGCGGCGGGTGACAGGCTTGCGGCCTGCGAAGACCTGGATGCTGTCGCGTAGGTCAAATACGATATACTCGGAGGGTGTGACTTCGTATACAAAATATTCCGCTCCGCCCTGCGCATTGCGCAGGATGGTGTAGGGATTGCCGGCGCGGAGCTGGCGCAGGTCGAAGATCTCGGCCGACTTGCGGACGACCTGATCGATCTTGTGCTGGCTCACCTGCTCGGCCGTCAGGATATCGGAAAGGTACAGATTGGCGGGCAGGGTCTGGCGGGTGGCCTTGCGCGGCGCGCCGCCGAGGTCGTACTGGACTTCGGAGATCTTCCGCATAGCAGGCGAGGGCAGGCGCCCGCTGCTGCCGTCGGACGATCCTCCCTGGCATCCTGCGAGCAGGACACAGGCCGCAGCCGCATAACTCCACGTGCGTAACAGATGCTTCACAGACACCCCCTTTCGATCAGGTTATAGCAATACCTACCTTGTGCTTCCGAATTCTTCCGTAAATGTAGCGCCATTTATCCACAATCAAAAAAATGGATGTGGAAAAAATACAAAAATCTTGCTCCGCTGATACTCAGGCCCTAGCAGCGGTGTGGATGGCAGGCCGGATGACGGGTGATTTGGCGGATATATGCTGTTTGGCTTTAGTTGAGGATGATGGCTGCGGTAAAATAACAAAAGGGAGCCATTTCTGGCTCCCTGCGTCTTGCGTGCCGTATGCGGCTCAGTTGTTGCCGATGATGAAGGGCGTCTTGCTGTCGCCGAGGATGATGATTTTGGCATTGGGCGAGGTGGCGATTTCCTTCTGCGCCTTGATCAGCTCGTACTGCAGCTGGCGGTCCGAGAGGCTGGCGCTCATGATGCGCTGGTAATCGGAGATGCCCTGGGCCTCCACGCGCTTGCGCTCGGCTTCCTGCTTTTCCTTGTCCAGCACGAAGACCATTTTCTGGGCCTCCTGCTCGGCATTGATCTTGGACTCGATGGTGGCCTTCACCGACTGCGGCAGGTTGATGTTGCGGATGAGCAATTCCTCCAGCACCAGCCCGCGCTGGCTGAATTCGTTCTCGATGTTTTTGAAAATGCGGTCCTGGAACTCCTCGCGCTTGGTGGAGTAGAGGGAAACGGCGTCGTAATAGACGGCGTTGTCGCGGATCTTGGTGCGCGCCACCGGGCGCACGATGACATTGATGTATTCCGAGCCGATTTCCTGGAGAATGCGCGGCGCCTTGTCGGCTTCGACCCGGAAAAGCACGGTGAGGTCGATGACCACTTCGAGGCCGTCGGAGGTCAGGACGCGGATGGCGTCGTCGCCGTACTGCTCGCCTTCCTCATGCACAGCGGACATGGTGTAGTTCTGGGTGCGCACATCGAAGGTCACCACTTCCACGAGGGGGTTGACGAAGTGCAGGCCGCTGGGGAGCGTGCCTTCCTGGACTTTGCCGAAGAGGGTCTGCACGCCCAGCTCGCCGGGGCCGATCTGCACGAAGCAGGAGGTCACGACGCCGAGGGCGATGAGGATCAGGCCCGCGAGGCGGGCGGGGCTTTTGAAGCGTGCGAGGGGCGATTGTTTGCCGGCAAAGGCCACGGCCAGCGTGACGACGATGCCCAGGAGGATCAGCAGCATATAGGTTCAGCGTTAGAATCAATCTGAATGCGGGAAATCAGTCGGCGGCGGGCGGAGTTCCTTACACGCCGCAACCGTCCAAGATACGGGATTGCGCGCAGCAAACAACGGCGCATGCCGGGTGTTTTGCAATTATTCCCGCTTGCTAATGCTCCAGCCCCTATCTTTGCCTGTATGCAGGTAATCGCGTACACCGACGGCTCTGCGCTCGGCAATCCCGGCCCCGGCGGCTACGGGGTCGTGCTGCGCGCGGGGCAGCACTATAAAGAGCTTGCGGGCGGCTTCCGCCTCACGACCAACAACCGCATGGAGCTCCTGGCGGTGTGCGTAGCGCTCGAAGCGCTCAAGCAGGCGGGCACGGAGATCGAGATCTGCACCGACTCGCAGTATGTGCAGAAGGCGGTGTCGCAGGGCTGGGTATTCGGCTGGGAGAAAAAAGGCTTCGAGGGCAAGGCCAATCCCGACCTCTGGCGGCGCTTCCTGCAGGTGTACCGCCGCCACCGCGTGAAGTTCCGCTGGATCCGGGGGCATAGCGGCATCCCGGACAACGAGCGCTGCGATGTGCTGGCCAAGGCCGCCGCGCAGATGCCCGGCTTGCCGCCTGACGCCGGCTATGTGCCGGCCCCCCGCACCGCCTGATCTGCTGCACCGGCTAATTTCCTGTTTTGCAATGAAGAATGGCTTCCGTTTTCTGCTCCTGTGCCTGGGCTGCCTCTCCGCCGCGCCGCTGAGCGCCCAGCAGGCCCGCAATATTTCCCTCCTGGGCCACCTCGCCTTTCCGGCAGAGCTCAACGATGTCTGGGGCTACGTAGATCCCGCCGGCACGGAATACGCGCTCGTAGGCCGTACGGACGGCGTATCGATCGTGGATGTCTCCCAGCCCGCTTCGCCGCAGCTGCTGCATCACCTGCCCGGCCCGCTGACCATCTCCCGCGACGTGCAGTCCTGGGGCCATTACCTCTACGTGAGCAATGAGGCCAGCGGCGGCCTCCGCATCGTGGACCTCTCGCTGCTGCCCGCAGCGCCGGTGTACAAAGATACCGTCATCGCGGGCATGACCACCGCGCACACCCTCTGGATCGATTCCCTCGGCTACCTCTACCTCAACGGCCCCGACCAGTTCAACGGCGGCACCGCAATCCTGAACCTCAACCCCGACCCCTGGCGGCCCCAGCTTACCGGCATCTACGATGTCCGCTATGTGCACGATGTGTACACGCGCGGCGACACCGGGTACTTCGCCGAGATCTTCGGCGAGCGCCTCACCCTCGTGGACTTGAGCGACCGCAGCCAGCCTGAAATCATCAATTCCATCACCTATCCCGGCGCATTTACCCACAATACCTGGCTCAACGATGCAGGCGATGTCTGCTTCACGACCGACGAGCTCAATAACTCCTACATCATCGCCTGGGATATCAGCGACCCGCTCAACATCGTGGAGCTGGACCGGATCCGCTCCTCGCTGAGCGCCCTGTCCATTCCGCACAATGTGTTCGTGCTCGACGACTACCTCGTGACGGCACACTACCGCGACGGCCTGCACCTGGCCGATGCCGCCCGCCCCGGCAATCTTGTCGAAATCGGCTATTACGACACCCATCCCACCCAGGGCCCCGGCTTCAACGGTGCCTGGAGCGCGTATCCCTATCTGCCCTCGGGCAATATCCTGGTGTCGGATATCGAGGAGGGCCTCTTCATTCTCCGGGCGGAGTACCGCCGGGGCTGCTACCTCGAAGGACTGGTGCAGGACCAGGCTACCCTCGCGCCGGTAAGCCAGGCGGAGGTGCGGCTGCTCGGCGCCGAGGCGCAGGACCTGAGCCGCGACAACGGGCGCTTCGCGCTGGGCATCGCCGATCCGGGCACCTACCAGGCCGTGTTTTCCCGCTACGGCTACGAATCCGACACGCTGGACGTGACCCTGGGCGAGGGCCAGCTGACGGAGGTGCTGGTATCGCTCGTGCCGCAGGTGCGTACCCCGCTGAGCATTCAGGTGCTGAATGCGGATCAGCTGCTGCCGCTCGGCGGTGTGCGCGTGGAGCTGTCCAATCCCGGTGTCACGGCGGAATATCAGACCGACGGCCAGGGCCGGATTGTGGATTCGCTGTTTGTGAGCAACGCCTACCGCATGACCGCAGGCCAGTGGGGGTACCGCACGCAGCAGCGCTTCGAGGTGATCGATTCGTCCAACAATACCTTTACCCTGCTGCTGGAGCCGGGCGTCTACGATGACTTCGTGCTCGACTACGGCTGGGAATCCAGCGGCACGGCGATCCGCGGCACCTGGGAGCGGGCGATTCCGCAGCAGACCCTGTTTGGAACCTGGGTCTTCAATCCGGGCGCCGACCTGCCGGATGACTTCGGCGCGTATGCCTACGTCACGGGCAACAACCCGGACAACGGCCCCTACGGCGACGACGTGGACCGGGGCTACGTATGGCTGGCCTCGCCGGTGTTCACCGCTTCGGCCTATACCCACCCGTACCTGCATTTCTGGTACCGCTTCATCAGCTGGTCGCTCAACGGCGCAGACCCCGACGGGCCGGGAGATGACTTCCTGGCGGTGTACCTGACGGACTTCGTGGATACGATCGAAGTGGCGCGCTTTGACGGACCGCTCGACACTGCCTGGCAGGAGGTTTCGATTCCGCTGGAGCTTTATTATGCGCCTCAGCAGCCGCTGAAGGTGCTGTTCTATACCCAGGACCTGGAGCGCGACAACCAGGACGCCACGGAAGCCGCCATCGACGGGGTGGAGGTGAAGGAGGGCTTCCCGCTGGCTGCGGAAGACCCGGCGGGGATCGCCGGGGCTGCAGCCTGGTTTGGCGGGGACCGCCTGCACGTGCGCTGGCAGCCGGAGGCTGCGGGGCAAATGCGGCTGCGCCTGCTGGATGCGGCGGGCCGCCCCTTGCGGTCCTGGCAGCTGCCGGCAGCTGCCGGCAGCCTCGACGAGGCGCTGAGCCTGCCCGCAGGCCTGTATGTGGTGCAGATCGCCGGCCCCGGCGGCCGGCACAGCGCCCTGCGCTGCCTGCGCCGCTGAGCCCCGGAAGGCAGGAAAAAAAATGCCGCCCGCTGGCGCCTCCGGTCCGGTTCTTGCAGGGTTTTCGCAGATTCAGGCTTCAGGCTTACGGCTTCCGCCGGGAAGGGTGATGCCGTGTATCCGCGTTTCCGGACAGCCAGGCCGCTGATCGCAGCGGACTGGCCGTGCTTTTTATTTCATTTTAGATATTTTCTTACTTTTGTATAATTGCCTCGCCGACTAATTTCTTCTCCCATGATCCGACTGTGTACCCAAACATGCTGGCTGACGGCGGTGCTGCTCCTGGGGGCAGGCCTCCTGCACGGCCAGACGCCAGTCCGCCACGTGCATCCGGGCGGCATGTCCAGCTTCAGGACCGCTGGTTCCGTCCAGGCACCCGAGAGCGGCAGCGGCAGCCCCAAATCGTACGTGCGCTGCTATGCCATGGAAAACGACACCCTGCTGCGGGCGCAGCATCCGGAGCTCGGCAGCCTCGACGAGTTTGAGCAATGGATGCAGCGCGCCACCGCCGAATACCTCCGGCGCGACCCGGTGGTCCGCGATCCGGTGGTGACCATTCCGGTGGTCGTGCATGTGATCCACAACAACGAAGCGGTCGGCACGGGCTACAACATCTCGCAGGCGCAGGTCAATTCCCAGATCGAGGTGCTCAACGAGGACTTCCGCCGCCTGCTGGGCTCTCCGGGCTACAATACCAGCCCTGTCGGAGCCGATATCGAAGTGGAATTCTGTCTCGCGACCCTCGATCCCAGCAACAATGTGCTGGCCGAGCCGGGAATCGTGCGCTGGAACCGCGTAGCACAGGGCTGGAGTGCGCCGGCCAATACCTTTCTTGTCAGCGGCTGGAGCACCGGCTACATCAACGGCACCATCAAGCCTGCCACCCAGTGGGACCCCTCGCAGTACCTGAACATCTGGGTGATCGAGCATTACTCCGGGATCAATCAGCTGCTGGGCTACGCCCAGTTTCCCGACGCTTCGGGCCTGGCAGGCCTCAACCCCTCCGGCGGCGCCGCCAATACCGACGGCGTGGTCATCACGCCGGATGCCTTCGGCACCACCGGCAGCGCCGTGGCGCCCTACAACGGCGGACGCACCGCCACCCATGAGATCGGCCACTTCTTCGGCCTGCGCCACATCTGGGGCGACGGCGACTGCACCCTGGACGACTTCTGCGCCGATACCCCGGACGACGATGCCCCCAATTACAACTGCCCGGTCGGGGCGGTCTCCTGCACGCCCGGCGTGCCGGCCATGATCGAAAACTACATGGACTACACGGCAGACGGGTGCATGAACCTCTTTACCGCCGACCAGAAAACCCGCATCCGCACAGTCCTGAGCATCAGCCCGCGCCGCGCTTCGCTCATCACTTCCGACCGCTGTGTGACGCCCGGGCCTGCCATCTCCTTCGTATCGGCGCAGCTCAATACCTCCGAAGCCAACACTGCCGGCGCGGAATGCGACCGCTATGTGGATGTGACCGTGCTGCTGCGCATTCTCGCGGCGCCTGCCGGCGACGCGCAGGTAACGGTCTCGGCTACCGGCGGCAGCGCTTCCAATCCGGACGACTACAGCTTCTTCGGCAGCAGTACGGTCACCTTTCTGAGCGGCGTCACCGATGACCGCGCGGTGACCCTCCGCATCTACGACGACGGCATCACGGAAGGCATGGAGACGGTGCAGCTGGGTTTCACCATCACCAACCCTGGTGCTACCAATGCTACATATAGTTCTGTTAATCAGACGGTTACAGTTAATATCGGCGACGATGACGGCGATCCTTTCAACGGCGCCATCCGCGATGTGCTCCTCACCGAAGGCTTTGAAGGCCGCACCCAGGCCCAGATCCTGGCCGAAGGGTGGGCAAGGGGCAGCTTCATCGCGCCCGCCGGCACCAGCCGCTGGGTGATCCGGAACTCCTCCAGCACCTCCTATCCCAATATCTCCGGCACCCAGACTGCCTACATCTCCAACGGGGAAAACGGAAATCCCAACTACACCAACAGCACCTCGGAAGTATTCCTCCGCACGCCTCTGATCGACGCCACCGGCAAGACCAATCTGCGCCTGACCTTCAATTTCCGCTGCCAGGGCGAGCTGGGCGGCAGCACCTACTACGACTACGGCGAACTCCTCTATTCCCTGGACGGCACCAACTATTTTGCATTCGTCACCAACATCCAGGGCTATGGCAATGTCACCCAGGCCCAGGCCGAGCTGCCGGATCTGCTGGACAACACCCAGTTTTACCTGGCCTTCGGCTGGGTAAACGACAACACTACCCGGAACCAGCCGCCGTTCATGGTGGACGACATCGTGCTGGAGCAGGCCGGGCGCGAAGTGGCCGATGTGCTCAACCAGTCCCAGTACGAATCGCTCGGCCCGAACCAGACCGTGCATTTCTACGACGATGCGAGCGGCGATCTGCTGGCTTCCATCCAAAACCTCGGCTCCTACGACTACGGCTGCACCCGCGTCTTCATCGACCGCGCCGGCAGCAGCGCCGTGGAGTTCTGGGACAATACCTTCCCCAACAACCAGTACGATCTGGCTTCCAAGACCTTCCGCGTGCAGGCCGAAAACAACAGCCCCGGCGGAGCCGGCAATTACCGCATCACCCTGTACTTCACGCAGGCGGAGGTGAACGGCTGGCTGTCCGCTACAGGCGGTGTCAATACCTGGGCAAATGCGCAATTGGTTAAAAATCCCGGAGCCATCAGCAATGTCACTCCCCTCAATCCCTATGCAAACGGCAATGTGGAGGTGCAGAATGCCCTGGCTGCCGGCACGATAGGAGATTATTACTACATCCGGGGGCAGTTTACAAGCGGATTCTCCGGATTCGGGGTGGGAAATCCCGGCTCGCCGCCGCCTTTCCCCATCGAATACCTGCACTTCGACGCTGTGCAGCAGGGCGAAGATGCGCGCCTGGCCTGGCAGTTTGCCACGGATAACGGCGTGCGCTATTTCGAAATCGAGCGCAGCGCGGACGGGCAGCACTTCGAGGCCATCGGGCGGCGGGAGAATATCTCGGCGATGGAAGGCGTACTGTCGTTCAACGACCTGAAAATCAGCCGGCACCGCGAGCCGCAGCTCTACTACCGCATCAAAGGCGTGGATGCTGCCGGCGGGGAATACCGCTCCGAAGTACGGATGCTGCAGCTCAGCTGGCAGGGCTTCCAGGTAAGCGCCATGCCGCTGCCTTTTGGCGACGTGCTGCACCTCGAATTGCTCTCCGGCCGGAATGCTGCCGCCTCCCTGGCCCTGACGGACCTCTCGGGCCGGGTGCTGGACCGCTGGCAGGCCGCGCTCGAACCCGGGCTGAACACCCTTTCCATCCCCACCGCGAGCCTGCCCGACGGGGTGTACCTGCTGCAGGCCAGCGACGGCCAGCAGACCCGCACGCTGCGCGTGTCCAAGCAGGCCCGCTGAGCGGAAGTATGCGGAACGATATGCGGAAACCGGGGCCTGGCCCCGGTTTTCGCTATATTTGCAGGGTGTATCACACCCGCATTGCACCCACGCCCAGCGGATTTCTTCATCCGGGCAACCTGCTGAACGCCCTGCTCGCCTGGCTGATGGCGCGTTCGGCAGGCGGGACGGTGCGCCTGCGCATCGACGACCTGGACGCGCCGCGCGCCCGGCCCGAATATGTGGAGGACATCTTCCGCACGCTGGACTGGATGGGGCTGGACTGGGATCTGGGGCCGCAGACAGTGGAGGAGCATCTGCGCAGCGCTTCGCAGCAGCACCGGCTGCCGCTGTATGAAGCCCTGCTGCGGCAGCTGACGGATGCAGGCGCGCCCGTATATGCCTGCGCCTGCTCGCGCCGGGAGCTGGCCCTTCGTCCTTGCCCCTGCCGGGCGCAGGGCTGGCCGCTGGACCGCCCGGACACTGCCTGGCGGCTGCATACGCCGCCGGATGCCCGCGCAGCCTGGCAGGATCTGGCTTTGGGGCCGGTGTCGGCGGCACTGGCCGAGGCGATGCCGGACTTCGTCATCCGCCGCCGGGACGGCCTCCCTGCGTATCAGATCGCGTCGCTGGCCGACGACCTGAGCTATGGCACGACCCTTGTCGTGCGGGGCCAGGATCTTCTGTCCTCTACAGCAGCCCAATTGTGGCTGTCGGCCTGCCTGGGGCAGGCCTGGCAGCCGGCCTGGCTGCATCATCCGCTGCTGCGGGGGCTGGAAGGGGAGAAGCTGTCCAAATCGGCCGGCGCGCAGGCGCGCCCGCTGCGGGAGTCCGGGCTTCAGCCCCCGGCGCTCTACCGCATGGCCGCAGCCTGGCTGGGCCTCGACGCCGGCAGCCGCGAGAGCCTGCTGGCGGCATTCGACCCGCAGCAGATCGTCTGGAAAGCCTGAATCCGGCTCAGCCCTGCTCGATCCGGCGTCTTGCCTCCGTGACCCGGTCCTGAATCGTGCGGAAAAAGCGGTTGCGCTGCAGCTCGCTCACCCGGCTGATCAGCACCGAGCGGCTGGTCTGCGTTTCGAGCCAGCTGTTCATCTGCTTGCAGAAGTGCTGATTGGCCGTGCCCATGTACTCGATGGAGCGGTACACGAGGTAGGTGCGGGCAGAATCGTCCCGGAAAATGATGCTGATGATGTTGTCGATGACAATCAGATCATTATAGTAGAGATCGAAGTTGTCGATCCGCGGATTTTGCGGCTTGGCATCGTAGAGGTATTTGTATCCGGCTTTGGCCTCTTCCTGGAGATGGGTGAAGAACCGCTCCACCGCGTCGATGAGCCGGACGGCGTCTTCCCGCGTCTCGAACCATCCGGAGTCGTAGTAGTAGAGCAGCTGCTTGAAAAAGCTCGATACGGTCTCGTCGTTCCAGATCTCGGTGGTCGGGATGATGGCATATTTATCGGCGATCTGACGGCAGAGTTCGATGCACTGCCGTTCGCTGTCGGTACGGGGGGCGGTGGAAAAGCGCTGATCGGCCAGCTGAGGCCGGTTGAAGATGGATTTTTGCCAGAAGAACATCTTGAACAGCACCAGCTCCGGGAACTGGAAGAGGTGGTGCACCGGGATGTCTTTGGCCGCAAAATAGCATTTATTGACACCGTACTGGTGAATGGATGAAATTTCGCGCGTCATCTGCTGCAGGTAATCTTCAAAGGTCGCGCTTTCGTCGAGGCGGGAGGTCTGGAACGTAACGATGGCCTGATGGTTGTCGAGCATCAGCTCATCTACGGACACTCCGAATTTTTTACACAGGATGGCCATCTCATCCACCCGGAGCGGCGTTTCATTGCGGATGCGGCGGTAGGCTCCGTCCAGGCTCAGGTTGAGCACATCCGCCACCTCTTGCGCGAGGCGGACATTTGAACGGATGAGATCTCTCAGTTTTTCAAAAAAAATAGTCTGGAATCCCGGTGTTCCTGCCATATTGGTCCATTACTCCGGCAATATACAGAATTAGGGATAATTCCATAGGGCTGCGTGCAGACGCCTGCGCAAGGCTTTGCCTGGGCGAAGTCAGGGCAGGTTGACCTGGGAGGAAATGGCCACAACGCTGCGCACTTCCGGCGCAACGCGGAAGATGACCTGCTCGATCCCGGCTTTCATGGTCATATGGCTCATGCTGCAGGATTCGCAGCTGCCGAGCAGTTCGAGTTCTACCACGCCATCTTCCCGGACCCGGTGCAGGCGCACGTCGCCGCCGTCCGAGCGCAGATAGCCCCGGACGGAATCCAGCGCCTGTTCGATCCGGTGATGCAAGTCTGAGTGCTGGCTCATGATCGTTTCCTGTTCTGATTCCGAAAGATAGGGGATTGTTCTGAAAGCGCCGCGCTCAGCCCATCGCCACCTGCACTTTCGACGGCGGGGGCTGGGTGGCATTGCGGATGGCCAGATGGCGGGCCACTTCCTCGCCCAGGCTGCGGAAGGCAGGCTCCAGCACCGGGTCCTGGAGCACGCGCTCCGGAAGCCCGGCGTCGTCGCCGGCGGATACCGCCTGACGGATGGGGATGCGCCCGAGCACGGGAATCTGCAGTGCGTCTGCGAGCTGCTGGCCGCCGTGCTGCCCGAAGAGGAAATACTGCTTTTCCGGGGCATCGTCCGGGCTGAACCAGGCCATATTCTCGATCACGCCCAGCAGCGGCACCCGGATCTGGGGATTGCGGAACATCTCGGCGCCTTTGCGGGCGGCCGCTACGGCCACCTGCTGCGGCGTGGTGACCACCACCGCGCCGGTGACGGGCAGGGCCTGTACCAGCGTCAGGTGCAGATCGCCGGTGCCGGGCGGCAGGTCCACGATCAGGTAGTCCAGATTGCTCCAGGCGGTATCGAAAATCAGCTGCTTGAGCGCCTTGGAGGCCATCGGCCCGCGCCACACGACCGCCTGGTCCGGCGGCACCAGCAGCCCGATGGACATGATCTCGATGCCCATGCGCTCGAAGGGCACGAGCATCTCCTTGCCGTCGATCTGGGCCAGGCGGGGCCGCTCCTGGCCGATGCCCATCAGGATGGGGATGCTGGGGCCGTAAATATCGGCGTCCACCAGGCCTACGCGCGCGCCCAGGCGCGAAAGCGCCACCGCCAGATTCACCGAAACGGTCGATTTGCCTACGCCGCCTTTGCCGGATGAAACGGCGATGATGTTTTTTACCTGCGGCAGGGCCTGGTTGCCCGGATCTGCCGTCACCTTGGAGGTCATGTTGATGCGCACCTCGGCCTCTTTGTCCACCATCAGGCGGATGGCGTTGAGGCAGGCGTTGCGGATGGCCTCCTTCATCGGGCAGGCCGGCGTGGTAAGCACGACCGAGAAGCTGATCTGCTTGCCCTCGATCTTCAGGTCCTGGATCATGCCGAGCGTGACGAGGTCCCGCTTGAGATCGGGGTCATCCACGTGGCCAAGGGCCGCGAGGACCTGCTTTTCGGTGATGCTGCTGGAGCTGTTGCGGAAAAACATAGGGCAAATTTACATAACAACGGACGGGAATGCACCAGGTTTTCAGTCGGGGCGGGTATTTCGCCGGAGATCTTTGAGGAAATGCATCGGATGGGTGCCGCCGGTGCCGAGCGAGGAGCCGCCGGAGCGGGCTGCCGGCCCGAAGATATAGGCCGCAGCGATGCGCAGGTGCGCCTGCCGGAAGGCGCCCAGCGCTTCGATGCAGCGGCTGCGCGCCGCCGGCGCTGCCGCTGCGCCGGGCCCGGGCAGGGCCTCCATGGCCAGCAGCAGCTGCCGGTGGGCCGGCGGCATGTAGCGGCGCATCTCCAGCAGAAAGCCCCGGTGGGCCTCCTGGGGGTGCTGCACGCCCAGGAGCGCATCCAGCGCCTGGATCAGGGTACTCTGGGCGGCGCTGCCGCCGGCATAGCTCCGGAGGGGCTCGCCGCCGGCGCCCTGGTACTCCATGTCCTGAAACGACGTCAGATACGGGCGGATATGGTGGTAAAAATACTCCGGACCGCAGGCCTCCTCCATGCGGCCCAGGGCATCTGTCATGCGCTGCACAGCGTGTCCGAGCGCTTCGAGATGCGGCAGGGCCTGCTCCGGCGGGGCCAGCCGGGCTTCCAGGGCCTGGCTGAGGGCTTCTGCGCCTTCGGCTTCCACGGCCACGGTCACGAGGATAAACCAGTCCTCGTCGCGGGTGCCGGTGAAGGTATGCAGCGGGGCAAACGCATCGGGATCGGCAGAGCCGGGCTGCAGCACGCGCCAGTTGCGGAGCACATAGCTGCCGTGCGCCATCATGGGCGGGCGGTCCAGCAGGCGGGCCAGGGCGGCCCAGGGGCGGGCGAGGGCAGGGGGGAGGTAGCGGATGCCGGGCTGCAGCACCACCCAGGCATGGGCCAGGAGGCCGCATACGAGGAATGCGTATTCCTGTTCGCCGGGGTCCGACGGCATCGGGGGCCCGGGCAGCGCCAGCAGGGCGGCAGGGTCCCGGAGGGCAGGCTGCGCCAGCAGGGCCGTCCAGGCCTCCCAGCCCGGCGGAAGGGCCTGAACCGGCGGCGACTGCAGAAATCCCATATCCGGGATCATCCCGGCCTGCTGCATCCAGGCATCGGCCAGGGGCGTTGCGGGGCGTTGCGGGTGTGCGGAGCGGAAGGACATGGCGCGGCGGATTTGGAGGGGCAACTGGAACTGGAGCCGCCCAAAGGTACCGGGTTTGCCGGAATTCCGGAACGGTCCGGCGCATGCGGCGCGCCCGCCGGTCCGGCAGGCGGCGGCTGCGTGGCACCTGGTGCGCATGGGGGGGGGGGCGGCCATGCAAAAAAACTTGCAATTATGCCGCCCGATCCTGCGCAGTATTGCCCAAATTACCGATCTTTCGGTGCATTGTACAGGTATTGGGTAGAGGAACGCTGCATATCCCGCTCTGGGCCCAGATCTGGCTGATCGTTCTGTCCCTCACACTCGTCTGGGGCAGTACCTTCATCCTGGTGAAATGGACGCTGACGGTGCTGAATCCGCTTCAGGTGTTCGGCAGCCGGATCGTTCTGGCTACCTTGTTTATTTTGCCCTTCTCATTCCGGCGGCTCCCTGCGCTGCCGCGCCGCGAACTGCCCAAGCTGGCGCTCTTCGGCCTGCTGGCCAACCTTGTGAGCCCGCTGCTCTTCGCTACGGCCCAGACCCGGATCGAAAGCTCGATGACCGGCATGCTCAATACGCTGACGCCGGTGCTGACCCTCTTCGTCGGGGCGCTGGTGTACGGCGAGCGGGTGCGGCGCATGCACTGGATCGGACTGCTGCTCGGGCTGTGCGGATCGCTGCTGCTGCTTTCGGAGCGTGCCGGGCCTGCACGGCCCTTCGATCCGTTCGCCGGGATTGCCCTGCTGGCGATGATCTCCAATGGCTTCACCATCAACATGCTCAAGTTCAACCTCCGGGGCTATGCAGCCCTGCAGATTGCGTCGGCAGCGTTTCTGACGGTGTTTCCGCTGGCCCTGGCGGTCGTGCTGGGCACCGGGGTGGTCCCGGAGCTGATCACCCATCCGGGCGGGCTGCGTGCCCTGCTCTGGCTGGTGCTGCTGGCTGCCCTGGCCAATGTAATGGGCCTGATTCTGATGGGCAAGCTGGTGCAGCTCTCCAGCCCGGTCTTTACCTCCATGGTCACCTACCTCATGCCGCTGGTCGCCATTGCCTGGGGCCTGCTGGACGGCGAGCCCATCATGCCGCTGCAGTGGTTTTCGATGGGGGTCATCCTGCTGAGCGTATGGGCGGTGAACTATGCCGATGTGCAGAATACCGCCCGATCTGCCAACAGCGCCCCCGGATCGGCCAATGCGTGAACGCCGGCTTGGTTGTGCCCGTATCAGGCATGCTACCCACCTGATCAGGGCCCCTATGCGTATATATGTACTCCTCGCCGGCCTGCTGCTGGCCGGTCCCGGTCTCCAGGCTCAAAGCCCGCAGATCCAGCGCCGCGAGCTGCCGGCAGGCCGTGCGGAAACGCCCCTCCGCATCGACGGCCATCTGGATGAGGCAGACTGGGCCCGTGCAACCGAAAGCAGCGATTTCTGGGCCAAATGGCCTGTGGACACCAAGCCCGCCAACCGCCGCACCACCGTCAAGACGCTCTACGACGATACCTTCCTCTATTTCGGCATCGTCTGCGAGGACAGCTCCGACTATATCATCCAGACCCTCAAGCGCGACCAGGAGCCCTGGGGCAGCGATGGCGTAGCCATCATCCTCGATCCGGTCGACCGCCGCACCAACGGCTTCTTTTTTTATGTGACCGCCCTGGGCTCGCAGACCGAAGCGCTGATTTCCAACAGCATCGAGAGCTATAACCCCGACTGGGACAACCGCTGGTTCTCCGAGGTGCAGAATTACCCCGACCATTGGGTGATCGAGGTGGCGATTCCCTACAAAACCCTGCGGTTTGAGCCGGGTAACACCACCTGGGGGCTCAATTTTATCCGCTGCGACCTGAAAAGCAACCTCTATTCGGTCTGGTCGCGGGTGCCGATCAATTTTGAAGGCTATGATCTGGGATATACCGGCGCGCTCCGCTGGGATCAGGCCCCGGAGCCGCCTAAAGGCAATGTGTCCATCATTCCCTATGCAATCGGACGGACCCACATCGATTATGAGGGCGACCGGCGGATGCATGGCAGCGGGGGCGGCGGACTCGATGCGAAAGTGGCCATTACGCCCTCCCTCAACCTCGACCTGACCGTCAATCCGGACTTTTCGCAGGTGGATGTGGACCAGCAGGTGACCAACCTGCAGCGTTTCGACCTGTTTTTCCCCGAACGCCGGACCTTTTTCCTCGAAAACAGCGATCTGTTCAACTCTTTCGGCATTCCGCCGGTGCGGCCCTTCTTTTCGCGCCGGATCGGGCTGCAGGACGGGCGCCCGGTGCCCATCCTGGCCGGGGCACGCCTCAGCGGAAACCTCACCCGCAACCTGCGCATCGGACTGATGAGCCTGCAGACCGCGGCAGCCCAGGGCGGGCCGGGCAACAACTACTCCGTGGCCGCCGTGCAGTACAGCGTGCTGAAACGCTCCAACATCACGGCCATGCTTCTCAACCGCCAGGGTTTCGACGGCGCAAAGCCCGATGGCCAGGATTTCGGGCGCAATGCCGGGATGGAGATGAACTACATCTCCGCCGACGGGAAATGGAACGCCTGGGGCCAGTTTCATGCTTCGTTCACCCCGGAGCGGCTGGACCAGAACCTGTATTACTGCACCGGCTTCATGTATGCCGGCCGCCGCTTTTCCCACGTGACCTCCTACCACAACAGCCAGGAGAATTTCATCGTGGACATGGGCTTCAATGCGCGGCAGTACAACTATGACGCGGCCCGCGATACGGCGGTGCGCCTGGGCTATCAGACGCTGTTTCAGGTGTACAGCTATACCTTTTTCCCGAAATCGGTGCCCTGGCTCAACCAGCATGGCATCGAAATCGAGAGCGAGCCGACGTTCAACGCGGATTTTACGCTCAATGAATGGAACCTGACGCCGGTGTACCAGTTTCAGTTTGCCGATCAGAGCGGGCTGGGCCTCGGCTTCCGGCACAGCCGGGTGAATTTGCCTTTCGCGACGGACCTGATCGGAGCGGAGCCGCTGCCGCCGGGCAGCTATGTGTTCACTGCGTTCCGGGGCGGGTATGAGTCTGATCCGCGCAAGCGGCTGATGTTCAGCATTCAAGGTGAATCGGGGCCTTTTTACAACGGAAAAAAGCACTCGCTGGAGCTGGCGCTGAACTTCCGGGTGCAGCCCTGGGGCAATTTCGGTGCGCGGGTGGAATACAACGACGTGCGGCTGCCGGGCCCCTACGGCGCGGCGCGCCTCTGGCTGGCCAGCCCCCGGATCGAGATCAATTTCTCCCGCAACCTGTTCTGGACCACCTTCCTGCAGTACAACACGCAGGCAGGCAATTTCAATATCAACTCGCGCCTGCAGTGGCGTTTCCGCCCGATGTCCGATCTGTTTATCGTGTACACCGACAATTACGGCACGGAGGGCTTGTTTGTGAAGAACCGGGCGCTGGTGGTGAAGCTGAATTACTGGCTGACCATGTAGCGGGAGTGGGCAGTATCAAGTATTCAGTATCAGGTATTTAGTATCCATCCGGAAGACTCGGTTTTGGGGGGTATTGAGTAGTGCGTATTGAGTATTGAGTATTGAGTATTGAGTATTGAGTATTGAGTATTGAGTATTGAGTATTGAGTATTGAGTATTGAGTATGGAGTATTGAGTATGGAGTTGTGCCTTCCTGAAATAGGTTGACCAACGAGGTTGAAGGTTAGAGGTCAAACAAAGAGAGCTGTTCAGGCGGTGGCAGGATGTGGGTAATGGGTACGGTAAAGATCCGCATGGGTTTCCGTTCATTGAGGGGGACTG
>JANRID010000063.1:0-55000 GCA_033765305.1 Bacteroidia bacterium | reverse complement strand
CGCCAGCCGCCTACGGGCATACCGGGTTCACCGGCACCTGCGTATGGGTAGATCCCGAAGCCGATCTGGTGTTTATCTTCCTCTCCAACCGCACCTATCCGTTCCCGGACAGCCAGCGCCTGCTGAACGAGGAGCGCGTGCGCGGCAAGCTGCTCGATCAGGTGTATCTGGCGATGGCGGCCTACGAGGCCCGCACGCTGCCGCCGCCGCCTGCCGGACCGGTCCGAGAGCTGGTCATCCCGGTCTCCGAAGGGCCGGAGAGCCCTTCACAGGGCGGCCGCTGAGCCGGCACGCCGCCCATGCAATACGCCGGACTGCCCAAGCAGCCCGGCGTATCCGTTCAGTACGCTGATAATCAGTCGTCCCGTCGGCCCATGAAAATACTGAGGTAGTACAGCAGGGTGGCCAGCGAGCCCAGCGCCGCGACGACATAGGTCATAGCAGCCCATTTCAGCCCGCGCTGCGCCTGCTCGTGCTCCTCGCCGCGGGCAATGCCGGAGCGGTTGAGCCAGGCCAGCGCGCGGTTGCTGGCGTCAAATTCCACCGGCAGCGTGATGAAGCTGAATGCCGTGGCTACTGCCAGGCCGATGATGCCCAGCAGCATCAGGATGGGAAAGGTTTCGATGGTGAAGATCCCGGCCAGCAGCAGGAAGGGGCTGAAGCGGGAGCTGATGCTCACCACCGGCACCAGCGCGGAGCGGAACTGCAGGAAGCTGTACGCCGTGGCGTGCTGCACTGCATGGCCGCATTCATGCGCGGCAACGGCTGCCGCCGTTACAGTGCGCTGGTGGAATACCTCGTCGCTCAGGTTGACCGTTTTGTTGGCCGGGTTGTAGTGGTCGGTCAGCATGCCGGGCACGGACACAACCTGCACGTCATAGATGCCGTAATCGCGCAGCATCTGCTCTGCGATCTCCCGCCCGCTCATGCCGGAGCGCAGCGGTGTTTCGGAGAGGCGGCCCATCACCTGCTGGAAGCGGAAACGCACCAGCCAGCTGGCGAGCATAGCAAGAATCCCAATCAGATATACCATAGTCGGTGTCGGTTCGTCGGAATCCAGGGCGGTTCCGGCGGCGGAGGCGCGGTCCTGGAACGCGCATATATACTGAAAAAAAACAGAAATGTTCCCGGCCCGTGGCGGCTGGCAGCCGGTATTGCCATTTTTGCATTTGCCGGCGGCCCATCGCATGCAAAGGAGGCCGTTTTTGCCTGCAAATGCGGAAGTTGCGGGGCGCGGTTAAAAGAATGTCAATGGGAATCCCCGATAGTTGCAGATTTTGTTTAACTTGACCCGCCCAAAATCCGCATTGTATGGCCTCCCTCCAGTTGTACTCCCGCCTTGCCCCCGAATCCGGCAGCCTCGTAGCCTACTCCCTGCCCAAAGGCTGGGTCCGCGTGACAGTCAAACGTATATCCGGCGCCTATGCGCTCGAAGTCTCCCCCGTAGAGCTGCAGCCCGATCCCGCGCACCGCTACCATCTCATCTACCGCCCGAATGCCTGGACGAATGACGACATCACCGTAGAACTTTCGCCCAAAGGCTTTCTTGCGCGGGTGCATACCATTATAGAGGATGAAACCGTGGATGTGGTGACGAAGCTCACCGAGCTCGGCGTCACCTCCGCTGCATTCGCCGCGCCGCCGGTGCCCAAGGTCAGCAGCCGCTCCGCAGGCGGCGATATGTCCCTGCATTCCGCCCTGATCGATCCCTTCGACGCGGAGCAATTGGCCGCATACAACGCTGTGCTGGCCAGTGTGGAGCCCGGCCTGCGCCTCGAAGCGGTGTACCGCAACGCCGCCCAGCAGGCGGCCGTAGCCGATCCTGCCCGCCATGCCGATGTGCCTGGCGTATTCTGCCGCCCGCCGGCTGCGGCCCAGCTCCGCCTGCTCGACGGCAGCCAGCTGCTGATCAACCACGCCTACCAGACTCCCAGCCCGGACGAGATTCATTTTGTGACCCTGCCCGGCGCTTCGCTGGTCAGGACCGATGTGCAGGTGAAGTTCAGCGACTCCGGATACCCCGTGTTTATGCAGGTCCGCAAGCCCAGCACCGCGCTGGCCATCCCGGACGGCCTGCTCCAGGTAGCCAAGCAGATCATCAGCCTGCCTTCGCAGCTCTTCAACTTCCGGATCCAGCTCAACAGCTCCCGCGCCAATGCCATGCAGGCGCAGGCCAATACCGACGCCCAGATCCGGGCGCTTGAAGACAGCCTTCGGCAGCTTGCGCAGGCGCAGGCCCCCGCGGCGCCTCCCGCAGCGGCAGTTGCGTCCCGCGGGCCGGTAAGCAGCGGCGGCGCAACTGCGGCATCCCAGGGCAGCAGCGCCCAGGGCGGCGGCCAGGGAGCCGGCAGCGTCTCCAATGCGGATGTGGAGCTCCTGCGCCAGCAGATGGATACCCTGCTCAGGCGCGTCAACAAGTATCTCGAACAGCAGGAAAAGTGATGCCCAAACAAAAAGCCTTCTTCAACCGAAGAAGGCTTTCCGTCTAAGAAATCCAAGCGAGATGAGCTGTAGGGGAAGGATTCGAACCTTCACGAGGGGGTTAGACCCGGTTGCCCGGGCTTTGTACCCTGACCCCCACCCCCGAGACCAGAGGGCATGGCTGCCAGTTTCATCACCCTACAGAGTAGAAGCATACAAGCAATGCGTAATCGGCAAAGAACGGGACCTGCGGTTGCAATGCTGATTGCTGTGGCAGATCTTACAATGCAAATTTGTAAAATTTGGCCCCTACATTCCAAATAAAATAAAAAATATTCTAAATTTTTGCTAAAAATTTATTTAACTCCAACTTTCATTGATAATATTGAAAATTTGCAATTGATTTTCCGCTATGAATTTAGAAATTGACAAGCTCGACCTGGAAATCTTATCCATCCTCATGCAGGATGCCCAGACGCCCTACACCGAGATTGCCAAGCGGCTCGTGGTGTCGGGCGGAACGGTACACGTCCGCATGAAGAAGCTGATCTCCATGGGCGTGGTCACCGGATCCCATCTCGAAGTGGACGCCAGCAAGCTCGGCTACGACATCTGCGCCTTTGTAGGCATGTTTCTGGAGAAGGGATCGCTCTACAACCGCATCGTCAAGCAGCTGGAGGAGATTCCGGAGATCACCGAGATCCACTACACGACCGGGCGCTACGGCATCTTCCTCAAGATCGTCAGCCGCAACACCCGCGAGCTCCGGAGCATCCTCAACGACAAGGTGCAGCCTATCGAAGGCGTGCAGCGCACGGAGACCTTTATCTCCCTGGAGGAAAGCCTCAAGCGTCCGATCCGCATTCTTGAACAGGACAACCTCGAAGGCAGCATTGCCTGACCCATGCGCATCGACATCATCTCCTGCGTGCCCGGCCTGCTTGAAGGCCCGCTTTCGCACAGCATCCTCCGCCGTGCCCAGGACAAGGGCCTGCTGGAGGTGCAGGTGCATGACCTGCGCGACTATGCCCAGAACAAATACCGCCAGGTGGACGACTACCCCTTCGGCGGCGGGGCGGGCATGGTGCTCATGGTGGAGCCCCTGGCCCGGTGCATCCGCGCCCTGCAGGCCCAGCGGCACTACGACGAGGTGATCTACCTCACCCCCGACGGCGAGACCCTTACCCAGCGCACCGCCAACAGCCTGTCCTTGCTCGGCAGCCTGATCTTCATCGCAGGTCATTATAAAGGCATCGACCAGCGCGCCCGCGATCTCTTCGTCACCCGCGAAATCTCCATCGGCGACTACGTCCTCTCCGGCGGCGAGCTGCCCGCCCTGGTGCTCGTGGACGCCATCGGGCGCCTGCTCCCCGGCGTGCTGGGCGACGAGACCTCCGCACTCTTCGATTCCTTCCAGGACGGGCTGCTCGAAGCCCCCCTGTACACACGCCCCGCCGATTTCGAGGGGCACCCGGTGCCTGAAGTGCTGCTCTCCGGCCACGAACGCCGGATCAGCGAGTGGCGCGAGGAGCAGGCCCTGCTCAAAACCCGCCAGCGGCGCCCCGATCTGCTCGGCAGCCAGGAGGCATGAGCGCCGGGCAGATCCCGCCGCAGATTTTCAACTAATTTTTGGGGGGAATGAAATTTGTATTAACTTTGCCAACCGTCTAAGAAACATCCGATGGAAGATCTGATTAAACTGGTGCAGGCGTCTTTCCTGCGTTCAGACATCCCAGAATTCAAGGCCGGAGACACGGTCAATGTATATGTGAAAATTGTTGAAGGCAACAAGGAGCGCATTCAGCAATTCAAGGGAATCTGCATCCAGCGCCGCGGCGCCGGCGGCACCGAGACCTTCACGGTCCGTAAAATCTCCAATGGCATCGGCGTGGAGCGGATCTTCCCGCTGCACTCCCCCAGCATCGAAAAGGTCGAGGTGCTCAAGCGCGGACGTGTGCGCCGTGCACGGCTCTTCTACCTGCGCGACAAGGTGGGCAAGGATGCGCGCATCCGCGAGATCCTCGACACCGACCCGGTGACCGCCAAATAATTCTTGCGCGGGCGCTTGCGAGTTAGGTAGAGTTGTGTATCTTTGCGCTGCTTTTTTCCGGCCTGGCGCCGGATTTGAATCGCCGGTGTAGCTCAGCTGGTAGAGCAGCTGACTTGTAATCAGCAGGTCGGGGGTTCGAATCCCTTCGCCGGCTCCGCGGAACAGGAGCGCGAAAATAGCCTGATGCGCTGATATTCAGCAGATAACAGCCTCAGGACTTTGACATACGATTCGGGGAGATACCGAAGTGGCCAAACGGGTCTGACTGTAAATCAGATGGCTCTGCCTTCAGAGGTTCGAATCCTCTTCTCCCCACAGCGTCTGCACCACCCAGGCAGCCCCCGATCCTCCCCGGATCCTGTGCCGCCGGTGCAAACCCGTTATTTGCATCTGTATCATCAGGCGGGAGTAGCTCAGTTGGTAGAGCATCAGCCTTCCAAGCTGAGGGTCGCGAGTTCGAATCTCGTCTCCCGCTCCTGATCCGATACGCCCTTTGGATTACCAGCCAATGTAGCTCAGCAGGTAGAGCACTTCCATGGTAAGGAAGAGGTCACCGGTTCGATCCCGGTCATTGGCTCCTTTTTTGTTTTGTCAGGCAAGAAGACTGAAACACGTATATCGCAATGGCTAAGGAACAGTTTGTACGCAATAAGCCGCACGTCAACATTGGCACCATCGGCCACGTGGACCACGGTAAGACGACGCTGACCGCAGCAATCACCAAGGTGCTCGCATCCCGCGGTCTTGCTCAGGCGCGCAGCTTCGATTCCATCGACAACGCTCCGGAAGAGAAGGAGCGTGGCATTACCATCAACACCGCGCACGTGGAATACGAGACGGGCAACCGTCACTATGCACACGTGGACTGCCCCGGCCACGCCGACTATGTGAAGAACATGGTTACCGGTGCTGCCCAGATGGACGGCGCCATCCTCGTGGTTGCTGCTACGGACGGCCCCATGCCCCAGACCCGTGAGCACATCCTGCTCGCCCGCCAGGTAGGCGTGCCCTCCCTCGTGGTGTTCATGAACAAGGTCGACCTCGTGGACGATGCCGAGCTGCTGGAACTCGTGGAGCTCGAAATCCGCGATCTGCTCAACATCTACGGCTTCCCCGGCGATGATACCCCCATTATCCAGGGCTCCGCGCTCGGCGGCCTGAACGACGAGCCTACCTGGGTGGCCAAGATCCTCGAACTCATGGAGCAGGTGGATACCTTTATCCCCACCCCTGCCCGCGATACCGAAAAGCCCTTCCTCATGCCCGTGGAAGACGTGTTCTCCATCACCGGGCGCGGTACGGTGGCTACCGGCCGCATCGAGCGCGGGGTGATCAACACCGGCGATACCGTTGAAATCATCGGCCTCGGCGCTGAAAAAATGACCTCCACCGTGACTGGTGTGGAAATGTTCCGCAAAATCCTTGACCGCGGCGAAGCCGGCGACAACGTCGGTCTGCTGCTCCGGGGTATCGACAAGGATCAGATCCGCCGCGGCATGGTGATCGTGAAGCCCGGCACCGTAAAGCCCCACAAGAAATTCAAGGCTGAGGTGTACGTGCTGAGCAAGGAAGAAGGCGGCCGTCATACGCCGTTCTTCAACAACTACCGTCCCCAGTTCTACTTCCGCACCACGGACGTGACGGGACAGATCTCGATGCCCGAAGGGGTGGACATGGTGATGCCCGGCGACAACGTGACGATTACCGTGGATCTGATCTACGAAATCGCCATGGAGAAAGGCCTCCGCTTCGCGATCCGCGAAGGCGGCCGCACCATCGGTGCAGGCCAGGTAACCGAAATCATCGAGTAACCGTATATACCCGTTCCACCGGATTCCTCCGGGAGTCCGGTGGGCGTTTGGTTTTACCGGCCAAGGAATACGGGCGTAGCTCAGTTGGTAGAGCGATGGTCTCCAAAACCATAGGCCGTGGGTTCGAGCCCTACCGCCCGTGCATAATCTCTGGATCTGATGGAAAAGTTAAGGGCAATCCTCAGGGAATATTCGGACGAGCTGCTCTTCAAAGTGCAGTGGCCTTCCCTGGACGAGTTGCAGGGCAGCACAGTGACGGTGCTTATCGCTTCGCTGATGCTTGCCGTCGTAATCGCCCTGATGGATTTTTTGTTCAACACGGCCATGAGCGGCGTTTATTCCCTCGTTGGCGGCTGATACCCCATCTGTGATGGCGAAAGAGTGGTACGTCATACAAGCAGTTAGCGGCAAAGAAAAGAAGGTCAAGCAGTACCTGGAAAGCGAAGTTCAGCGGCTCAGCATGCAGAATTACGTTGGCCAGGTCCTGATCCCGACCGAGAAAGTCTTTGAGATGCGCAACGGCAAGAAAAAATTGCGCGAGCGGAGCTATCTGCCGGGGTATATTCTCATGGAATGCGAGATGATCTCGGAACTGATCCCCATGATCCGGGAAGTGCCGAACGTCATCGGGTTTCTGGGAGAAAAGCGGGGCGGAAATCCGGTCCCGCTTCGCCGTGACGAGGTGAACAAGATTCTGGGCAAGGTGGACGAGATGAACGAGAAAGGCGAAATGCCTGAAGATCCGTTCATCAAGGGCGAACCGGTCAAGGTAATGGCCGGCCCCTTCAACGGCTTCACCGGCGTGGTGGATGAGATTTACGAAGACAAGAAGAAGCTGAAAGTGGTCGTCAAGATCTTCGGGCGCAATACCCCGATCGAACTGAACTACTTCCAGGTCGAGAAAGAATATTGATCCCGGGCAGCGGGGTCGCGAGGTGTCTGCCGGTACGCTCCTCTCAACCGTTCAGGCGATGCTTCCCCCTTGCGACTACAGCGGCCCATAACCTGTGAGTGATCCATGGCGAAGAAGATAGAGACGTATGTCAAACTTCAGGTGAAAGGAGGCCAGGCAAACCCTGCGCCGCCGATCGGTCCTGCCTTGGGTTCGAAAGGGGTAAACATCATGGACTTCTGCAAGCGCTTCAACGCGCAGACGCAGGACAAGATGGGCCAGATTGTGCCGGTCATCGTGACCATTTACTCCGACAAGTCCTTCGAATTTGTGATCAAAACGCCGCCCGCAGCGCAATTGCTCCTGCAGGCCGCCAATGTCAAGAAGGGCTCGGCTGAACCCAACCGGAACAAGGTCGGGAAAGTAACCTGGCAAGATTGCATGGAGATCGCCAAAATCAAGATGCCCGACCTGAACGCGTTTACGGTCGAAGCAGGCGCCCGGCAGATTGCCGGCACCGCCCGCAGCATGGGCATCACGGTCGAAGGCACCCCTCCGTGGGAACAGTAATTGTGACTGAACATGGCTACAGCGACAAAGAAACACAAGAAAGCGCTTCTGTCCGTAGACCGGATGAAAGCGTACGCACTTCCAGAAGCTTGCAAGCTCATCAAGGAAGTAGCTTATGCCAAGTTCAACGAGACCGTTGAATTGCATGTCCGGCTGGGTGTAGATCCCCGCCAGGCCAACCAGATGGTCCGGGGCGTAGCTTCGCTTCCGCATGGCACCGGCAAAACGGTGCGCGTGCTGGTGCTTACCACCCCCGACAAGGAAGCTGCCGCCCGCGAGGCCGGCGCCGACTATGTGGGCCTGGACGACTACATCGAGCAGATTACCGGCGGCTGGACAGATGTGGATGTGATCATCTGCTCCCCCGACGTCATGGCAAAGGTCGGCAAGCTGGGCCGTATCCTGGGTCCGAGGGGCTTGATGCCCAACCCCAAGAGCGGTACCGTGACCCCCGATGTGGGTGCTGCCGTACGCGAAGTGAAGGCCGGCAAGATCGACTTCCGGGTGGATAAAACCGGAATCGTGCACTGCGGCATCGGCAAGGTCTCCTTCTCGGAAGATCAGCTGACCGGCAATGCTACCGAACTCCTGCAGACGCTTCAGCGCCTCAAGCCGCAGGCCGCCAAAGGGGTGTATTTCAAATCCATCGTCCTGACTTCTACGATGGGCCCCGGTATTAAGATCGAGAAGGCTTCCGTACCCGGCATATAACACCGAGATGACGAAGGAAGAAAAGATTCAACTGGTCAACGAGCTGGCCGACACGTTCCGCGCCTATCCCAACTTCTACATCGTAGATGCGGGCGGCATGACGGTCGAACAGGTCAACGCGCTTCGCAGGAAGTGCTTCGAGACCAACATCAAGATGCAGACCGTCAAGAATACCCTGATCCGCAAAGCGCTGGAGCAGGTTGGCGGTGACTACAGCGAACTGTATGACGCGCTGAAGGAGCCTTCTTCGGTGTTTTTCACGACGGCAGAGACGCCCAATCTGCCCGCGAAAATGCTCAAGGAGTTCCGCAGAACCTCGGAAAGGCCCAAACTGAAAGCTGCGTGCATCGACTTCGCAGTGTTCAAGGGCGACGACCAGATCGATGGCCTCATCAACCTGAAGACCAAAGCCGACCTCATCGGCGAGGTGATCGGGTTGCTGCAAAGCCCCGCCCAGCAGGTCATTTCGGCCCTGCAGTCCGGCGGCGCAACGATCGCCGGCCTGGTCAAAACCCTCTCCGAGCGCGAAGAATGACCCCTGCCGGCAGGCTTGCTTCCTTTGGGCCCCGCCCCGAAAGCCCCGGCTCCTGTATGTGGTTTTTTATCTGATGGTACCTTTTTTCTAACCGGACAAGAACAATGGCAGATCTGAAAGCATTTGCTGAACAACTGGTCAGCTTGACCGTCAAGGAAGTAAAAGAGCTGGCTGACATACTGAAGAACGACTACGGCATCGAGCCCGCTGCGGCTGCCGTGGCCGTGGCTGCTGCTCCCGCAGGCGGCGGCGACAGCGGCGCCCCCGCCGCTCCCGAGCAGACCGAGTTCGACGTCATCCTCAAGGAAGCCGGCGCCGGCAAGCTCAACGTGGTGAAGGTGGTCAAGACCATCACCAACCTCGGCCTCAAAGAAGCCAAGGACCTGGTCGACAAGGCTCCCACCCCCATCAAGGAGAAAATCTCCCGCGAGGAAGCTGAAGCCATCAAGGCCCAGCTCACCGAAGCCGGCGCTGTGGTGGAAGTGAAGTAATGCCTCCGGCTTTGGGTAATCCCCCCGAAGCGATGCCCCAAGATAGACCTGGTTCACTGTAACCAGGTCTATTCCTGCGTCTTATGCGGTTTCATTTTTGCGCGCAGCTTCTGCCGCCCGCAATTCACCTTCAACGATTACAGGATTGGCTAGTACAAACGGTTCTGCCCGGATTTCCTTCTCGAAGATCCAGAAAGTCGTGGAGTATCCCGACTTTCTCGAGGTCCAACTGCATTCGTTCAAGGAGTTCATGCAAGTGGACACACCGGCCGATAAGCGCAAGGAAGAAGGACTGTACAAGGTGTTCAAGGAAAATTTCCCGATCACGGACGCGCGGGAAAACTTTGTACTGGAGTTTCTGGACTACTACATCGATCCCCCGCGCTACTCCATCGAAGAGGGTAAAGCACGCGGGCTCACGTATTCGGTAGCCCTGAAAGCCAAGCTCTTCCTCTACTGCACCGACCCCGAAAACGAAGACTTCGAGCCGGTCACCCAGGAAGTGTATCTGGGGAATATCCCCTACATGACCGAAGACGGCACCTTCATCATCAACGGCGCCGAGCGGGTCGTCGTCAGCCAGCTCCACCGTTCCCCCGGCGTATTCTTCGGCCAGTCTGTCCACGCCAACGGAACAAAGCTCTACTCCGCCCGCATCATCCCCTTCAAAGGGTCCTGGATCGAGTTTTCGACCGACGTGAACAACGTCATGTACGCCTACATCGACCGGAAAAAGAAATTTCCGGTCACGACGCTCCTGCGCGCCATCGGCTACAGCTCGGATAAGGATATCCTCGAAATCTTCGGCCTCGCCGAAGAGGTCAAGGTCAGCAAGAAAAACCTCAAGAGCTACGTCAACCGCAAACTGGCTGCGCGGATTCTGCGCACCTGGACGGAAGACTTCGTGGACGAGGATACCGGCGAGGTGGTCTCCATCACCCGCAACGAGGTGCTCTTCGAACGCGATCACATCATCACCGAAGAAAATGCGGACCAGATTCTGGAATCCGGGGTCGCTTCCATGATCCTGGTCTCCGAATCGGCCAATGCGCATGAATATTCGATCATCTACAACACCCTGCAGAAGGACAACTCCAACTCGCAGGCTGAGGCCGTGGACCTCATCTACCGCCAGCTCCGCAACGCCGAGCCGCCGGATGAGGAGACCGCGCGCGGCGTGATCGACAAGCTCTTCTTCAGCGACAAACGCTACGACCTCGGCGATGTAGGCCGCTACCGCCTCAATAAGAAGCTGCACCGCACCTACGACGAGAAAAGCCTGGTGCTGACCAAGGCCGACATCATCAAGATCGTCGAGTACCTCGTCCAGCTGCAGAACAGCAAGACCCACGTCGACGATATCGACCACCTGAGCAACCGCCGGGTGCGCACGGTCGGCGAGCAGCTGTACGCGCAGTTCAGCGTAGGCCTCGCCCGGATGGCCCGCACCATCCGCGAGCGGATGAACATCCGCGACAACGAGGTCTTTACGCCTGCCGACCTGGTCAATGCCCGGACCCTGTCCTCGGTCATCAACTCCTTCTTCGGCACCAACCAGCTGAGCCAGTTCCTCGACCAGACGAACCCGCTCTCCGAGCTGACGCACAAGCGCCGGGTATCGGCCCTGGGCCCCGGCGGCCTCTCGCGCGAACGCGCAGGTTTCGAAGTCCGCGACGTGCATTACACGCACTACGGCCGCCTCTGCCCGATCGAAACGCCGGAAGGCCCCAACATCGGCCTCATTTCCTCCCTCTGCACCTATGCCAAGATCAACGATATGGGCTTCATCGAGACGCCCTATCGCAAGGTCTCCGACAACAGGGCTGCGCTCGAAGCGACCTACCTCAGCGCAGAGGAGGAGGACGATATCGTCATCGCCCAGTCGAATGCGCCGGTGGACGACGGCGGCGCCTTCCTCACCAACCGGGTGAAAGCCCGCAAAATGGGCGACTTCCCGATGGTGGACCCCTCCGACCTCGCCTTCATGGACGTGGCTCCGAACCAGATCGTCAGCGTGGCAGCCTCGCTCATCCCCTTCCTGGAGAATGACGACGCCAACCGCGCCCTCATGGGCTCCAACATGCAGCGCCAGGCGGTGCCGCTCCTCAAGCCTTCGGCCCCCATCGTGGGCACCGGCATCGAGGGCAAGGTGGCCCGCGACTCCCGCTCCATGATCACCGCTACCGGCTCCGGCGTGGTGGAATATGTGGACGGCAGCAAGGTCGTGATCCGCTACGACCGCTCGCCCATCGAGGATCTGGTCAGCTTCGACTCCAATGTCGTCACGTACACGATCCCCAAATTCCGCCGCACCAACCAGAATACCAGCATCAACCTGCGGCCTGCCCTGCGCACCGGCCAGCGGGTGGAGCGTGGCACGGTGATCGCGGAAGGCTACTCCACCGACAACGGCGAGCTGGCCCTCGGAAAGAACCTGCTCGTGGCCTTCATGCCGTGGCAGGGCTACAACTTCGAGGATGCCATCGTGATCTCCGAGCGCGTGGTGGCCGAGGATGTGTTTACCTCCGTGCATATCGAAGAGTTTGAGCTGCAGGTCCGTGACACCAAGCGCGGGGAGGAGGAACTGACGCGTGAAATCCCGAACGTCAGCGAGGATGCCATCAAGCACCTCGACGAAAACGGCCTGATCCGCATCGGCGCCGAAGTGCATCCGGGCGATATCCTCATCGGCAAGATCACGCCCAAGGGCGAGTCCGACCCGACGCCGGAAGAAAAGCTGCTCCGGGCCATCTTCGGCGACAAGGCCGGCGATGTGAAGGATGCCTCCCTCCGGGTGCCGCCTTCCAGCGGCGGGGTCGTCATCGAGAAGATGCTCTTCTCCAAGGAGAAAAAAGAGCTCAAGGCCAAGGCCAAAGACAAGAAGCTGCTCACGACCCTCGAAGAGGACTTCAACCGCGATGTCCAGGAGCTGAACGAGCAGATGATCTCCAAGCTGACGACCCTCCTCTCGGAGGCCAAGTCGCGCGGGGTGAAGAATAAGTTCAACGAGGAGGTAGTTCCTTCCGGCAAGAAGTTTACGGAGAAGACCCTCGCGGCGCTCAACTTCCAGGATCTGGTGCCCAACAACTGGACCGATGACGAGGAAACGAACCGCCACGTGGAGCTCACCTTCCACAACTTCAAGCGGAAGTATGACATCATCGAAGGCCGTTTCCGCCGCGATGAATACCAGATCCGGGTCGGGGACGAGCTGCCTTCCGGCATCCTGAAGCTGGCGAAGGTCTATGTGGCCCAGAAGCGCAAGCTGAAAGTGGGCGACAAGATGGCCGGCCGCCACGGCAACAAAGGGATCGTGGCGCGGATCGTACCGGTGGAGGACATGCCCTTCCTGCCCGACGGCACGCCGCTGGACATCGTGCTCAACCCGCTGGGGGTGCCCTCGCGGATGAACCTGGGCCAGGTGTACGAAAGTATCCTGGGCTGGGCCGGCAAACGGCTCGGCGTGCGCTTTGCAACGCCGATCTTCGACGGGGCGACGGTAGCCGATGTCAACGCGCGCCTCAAGGAGGCCAACCTGCCCGAATACGGCGTGGTGAACCTCACCAACGGCCAGACCGGCGAACGGTTCCTCGAAAAAACAACCGTCGGGGTGATCTACATGCTCAAGCTGATCCACCTCGTGGATGACAAGATGCACGCACGCTCCATCGGCCCCTACTCGCTCATCACCCAGCAGCCGCTGGGCGGCAAGGCGCAGTTCGGCGGCCAGCGCTTCGGCGAGATGGAAGTGTGGGCGCTCGAAGCCTTCGGCGCTGCGCATATCCTGCGCGAGATGCTGACGGTGAAATCGGACGACGTGGTGGGCCGCGCCAAGGTGTACGAAGCCATTGTAAAAGGCGACGTGCTGCCGACGCCCGGGGTGCCCGAATCGTTCAACGTGTTGATCCACGAGCTGCGCGGCCTCGCCCTGGAGGTTACGCTCGAAAACTGACCGGCGCGCGCCGGCTCCGGCCGGCGCGCCCGCGTTCTCTATTCCTTCCCTGTATCAGGAACCATAACTGGAGGTGAAGCATGCCTGTTGCTAAAAACGCCAAGATTACCAGTGAGTTTAACCGGATTACGATCAGCCTGGCTTCGCCGGAGGCAATCCTCAACCGTTCCAACGGAGAGGTCCTCAAGCCGGAGACGATCAACTACCGGACCTACAAGCCCGAAAAGGATGGCCTCTTCTGCGAGCGCATCTTCGGGCCGGTGAAGGATTACGAATGCCACTGCGGCAAGTACAAGCGCATCCGCTATAAAGGCATCATCTGCGACCGCTGCGGCGTGGAAGTGACGGAGAAAAAAGTCCGCCGCGAACGCATGGGCCATATCCAGCTGGTGGTGCCCGTGGCCCACATCTGGTATTTCCGCACCCTGCCGAGCAAAATCGGCTACCTCCTCGGCATCAGCTCCAAGAAGCTGGATCAGATCATCTACTATGAGCGCTACGTCGTCATCAACGCGGGCATCATGGAGAAGGAAGGCATCCAGCGCCTGGATTTCCTCACCGAAGAGGAATACCTCAATATCCTGGAGACCCTCCCGAAGGATAATCTCGTGCTGTCCGAAGAGGACCCGCACAAGTTCGTGGCCAAAATGGGCGCCGATGCGCTGGAGTCCCTGCTCTCCAACATCGACCTCGACAACCTCTCCTACGATCTCCGCAAGCGTGCCGCCGAGGAAACTTCGCAGCAGCGCAAGACCGAGGCGCTCAAACGCCTCAAGATTGTAGAGGCTTTCCGCTCGGCCAACCGCCGCATGGAAAACCGCCCCGAGTGGATGGTCATCCGCATCGTGCCGGTGATCCCGCCCGAACTGCGTCCGCTGGTGCCGCTCGAAGGCGGCCGCTTCGCTACCTCTGACCTCAACGACCTCTACCGCCGCGTCATCATCCGCAACAACCGCCTCAAGCGCCTCATCGAGATCAAGGCGCCCGAGGTGATCCTGCGCAATGAGAAGCGCATGCTGCAGGAGGCCGTCGACTCGCTCTTCGACAACACCCGCAAGGTCAACGCCGTCCGCTCGGACTCCAACCGCGCCCTGAAGTCGCTCTCCGACATGCTCAAGGGCAAGCAGGGCCGCTTCCGTCAGAACCTGCTCGGCAAGCGTGTGGACTACTCCGGCCGTTCGGTCATCGTCGTGGGCCCCTACCTCAAGCTCTATGAGTGCGGCCTGCCCAAGTCCATGGCTGCCGAACTCTTCAAGCCCTTCATCATCCGCAAGCTCATCGAGCGCGGCATCGTCAAGACGGTGAAGAGCGCCAAGAAGCTGGTGGACCGCCGCGACCCCGCTATCTGGGATATCCTCGAAAACGTGCTCAAGGGCCACCCGGTGCTGCTCAACCGCGCCCCGACCCTGCACCGCCTCGGGATTCAGGCCTTTATGCCCCGCCTCGTGGAAGGCAAGGCCATCCAGCTCCACCCGCTCGTGTGTACCGGCTTCAACGCCGACTTCGACGGCGACCAGATGGCCGTGCACGTGCCCCTGAGCAACGAGGCCTGCCTCGAAGCCATGGTGCTCATGCTCGCCAGCCACAACATCCTGCACCCCGCCAACGGCGCCCCGATCACCCTGCCCACCCAGGACATGGTGTTGGGGGTGTATTACCTCACCAAGTCGCGCCCCAACCAGAAAGGCGAAGGCATGCTCTTCGGAAGCCCTGAAGAGGTGGAAATCGCCTACAACGAAGGCGTCGTGGCCAAGCATGCCCGCATCAAGGTGCGCCACTTCAAGTTCGACCCCGCGAACGGCCGCAAGGTCATCGGCGCGGACGGACAGCCGGTGCGCGAATACATCGAGACGACCGTGGGCCGCATTCTCTTCAACAAGATCGTCCCCGAAGGCGCAGGCTATGTCAATACCCTGCTCACCAAAAAGTCCATGCGCTCCGTTATCTCGGATATCTTCCTCCGGGTGGGCCTGGTCGAAACGGTGAACTTCCTCGACAACCTCAAAAACCTCGGCTTCCAGGAAGCCTTCAAAGGCGGCCTCTCCTTCCAGCTGAGCGAGGTGATCGTGCCCTCGGAGAAGGAGGTCCTCATCGCCGAAGCCGATGAGAAGATCCAGGAGGTGTCTGCCAACTACGAAATGGGCCTCATCACGGAGAACGAGCGCTACAACCAGGTGATCGACATCTGGACGCACACGAACTCCCGCCTGACGGAGACCCTGATGACCCAGCTGGAGAAGGACAAGGACGGCTTCAACAACATCTACATGATGTTCCACTCCGGTGCCCGCGGCTCGAAAGAGCAGATCCGCCAGCTCGGCGGCATGCGGGGCCTGATGGCCAAGCCCCAGAAGACGCTCAAAGGCTCCGCCGGCGAGATCATCGAAAACCCCATCCTCTCCAACTTCAAGGAAGGCCTCTCGGTCCTCGAGTACTTCATCTCCACCCACGGCGCCCGGAAAGGCCTGGCCGATACCGCCCTCAAAACGGCGGATGCCGGCTACCTCACCCGCCGCCTCGTGGATGTGGCCCAGGATGTGATCATCACCGAGGTGGACTGCGGCACGCTGCGCGGCATCACGGTGACAGCCCTCAAGGAAAACGAAGAGGTGATCCAGCCCCTCGGCGAACGTATCCTCGGCCGCGTGGCCCTCAACGATATCTATGATCCGCTCGATCCGGACCGCCTCCTCGTGCGCTCCGGCGATGAAATCACCGAGTACGTGGTCCGCGATATCGAAGAGACCGCCATCGAAGAGGTGGAAATCCGCTCGATGCTGACCTGCGAATCCAAGGTGGGCGTCTGCGCCAAGTGCTACGGACGCAACCTGGGCAACGGACGCATGGTGGAAGCCGGCGAAGCCGTAGGCGTGATCGCCGCCCAGTCCATCGGCGAGCCGGGCACCCAGCTGACCCTGCGCACCTTCCACGTGGGCGGTACCGCCCAGCGCGTGGCCAATGCCAGCCAGCTCATCGCCAAGTTCCGCGGCACCGTGGAACTCGAAAACGTCCGCTGGGTGGACCGCCCCGAAGACGAAACCCGCGTGGTGGTGAGCCGCACCGGCAAGGTGAAAATTGTGGACGAACAGGGACGTATCCTGCTTTCCAACAAGGTGCCCTATGGCGCTACCCTGCATGTCTCCGAAGGCCAGACCGTGGAAAAGGGCGAAATGCTCTGCAACTGGGACCCCTACAACTCGGTGATCATCTCCGAACACCAGGGACGGGTGGTCTTCCAGGATGTCAAGGACGGTATTTCCTACCTCGAAGACATCGACGAGCAGACCGGCCACCGCGAAAAGGTGATCATCGACAGCCGCGACCGCACCATCAACCCCACGATCAACATCGTGGATACCAGCGGGGTGGAGCTGCGCTCCTACAACCTGCCCGTGGGTGCCCACCTCGTGGTGGAGGACGGCGAGGAACTCCACGCCGGCCAGATCATCGTGAAGATCCCCCGCTCCGGCGGCGGCACCGCCGACATCACGGGCGGTCTGCCCCGTGTGACCGAGCTCTTCGAGGCCCGCAACCCCTCCAACCCGGCGGTGGTATCGGCCATCGAAGGGGTGGTGCGCCTCGGCGGCATCAAGCGCGGCAACCGCGAAGTCTTCGTCACGGCGCCCGACGGCTCCGATGAACGCAAATACCTGATCTCGCTCAACAAGCACATCCTCGTGCACGACGGCGATTATGTGATGTCCGGCGAATCGCTCTCCGACGGCGCCATCGCGCCCAAGGATATCCTCTCCATCAAGGGGCCGAGCGCCGTGCAGTCCTACATCGTCAACGAGATCCAGGAGGTGTACCGCATGCAGGGCGTGCCGATCAACGACAAGCATATCGAGGTGATCGTACGCCAGATGATGCAGAAGGTCGAAATCGTGGATGCCGGCGATACCATCTTCCTCGAACGCGAGGTGGTCAACCGCCTCGACTTCCAGGAGGAGAACGACTGGATCTTCGACAAGCTCGTGATCGAGGATGCCGGCGACTCCGATACGCTGAAGCCCGGCCAGATCGTGCCGCACCGCAAGCTGCGCGACGAGAACTCCAACCTCCGCCGCCAGGACAAGCGCCTCGCTACGGCCCGCGAAGCCCGCTCGGCCGTCTGCCAGCCGGTGCTCATGGGCATTACCCGCGCCTCGCTGGGCACGAAGAGCTGGCTCTCCGCCGCCTCGTTCCAGGAGACGACGAAGGTGCTCAGCGAAGCCGCCATCTCGTCCAAGACCGACGAGCTGCTCGGCCTGAAGGAAAATGTGATCGTGGGGCACCTGATCCCTGCAGGCACGGGCCTGCGCAAATACCAGGAGATCCTGGTGGGCGATCAGGAGGCCTACAACGCCCGGGCCGAGATGGCGCAGATGCAGCAGCGCGCACCGCGCGCGCAGGCGCCGATGCTCGACTGAGGCGGAATCTGATACCGGTCCGGATACGGGAGGCTGCAAAGCCTCCCGTTTTTGTTTGGGGCGGGGCCGCAGGATTGCCTGCGGCAGCCGGGGTGCGGGGGCCTGGCGGGGCGTGAGGGCTCCGGAGGGCCTGGTCCCGAGCGAAGCGAGGGACGGAGCGCAGCGAACCCCGAAGGAGCCCGGCCCCGGAGGCGCGCCGGCGCCGGAGGGGACACGCCCGCACGATGTTCCGGATGCGGTGCCTGCGGCAGATTCAGCGGCGGCTGTGCCGCTCCAGCGCTTCGCGCACGCTGCCGGCCTCCAGCAGCAAGGTTTCGGCGTCTGCGTAGGCCAGGCCGGTCTCCTCCATCACCATGCGCGTGCCGCGCTCCACGAGCTTGCGGTTGGCCAGCTGCATATCCACCATGCGGCTGCCCTTGACCCGGCCCAGGCGGATCATCACCGTCGTGGACAGCATATTGAGGATCAGCTTCTGGGCCGTGCCGGCCTTCATGCGGGTGCTGCCCGTGACCACTTCGGGGCCCGTCACGGCGATCATCGGGTAGTCGGCCAGCGCTTCGAGGGGGCTGCCGGCATTGCAGGCGATGCAGCCCGTGGCGATGCCGGCCCGGCGGCAGGCTTCCAGGGCGCCCAGCACATAGGGCGTGCTGCCGCTGGCGCTGATGCCCAGCACAAAATCGGCTGCCGATACCCGGTGCGCCTGCAGGTCGGCCCAGCCCTGGGCGCGGTCGTCCTCGGCAAACTCCACGGCCTTGCGGATCGCGCCGTCGCCCCCCGCGATGATGCCCACCACCCAGCCCTGGGGCACGCCGTAGGTCGGCGGGCATTCGGAGGCATCCACAATGCCCAGGCGGCCGCTGGTGCCGCTGCCGAGGTAGAAGAGGCGCCCGCCTTCGCGCATGCGGGCATAGACGGCTTCGGCGGCAGCCTCCACGGCGGGCAGGATGCCGGCAATCACCTGGGGCACGGTCTGGTCTTCGCGGCTGATGGCCGCCAGCAGCTCGCGCGTGCTCATCGCATCGAGGGCGGCGTAGGGGGAGGCTTGTTCGGTGCTGCGCAGCATGGCAAAAGCATTTGCCGTGCAAGGTAGGGAATTGGCGGGAAACGGGGCGGCGGAATGGCCCGGCGCAGCGGCGGGATCGTATGCAGCGCTGCCAGGGCGGGGAGGGCGTGCCCGCCTGCCGGGGGCACGGGAGAGGTGAAGGCTAGGCTGAATATTAGGCAGAATGCAGGCCAGCTCCGGGCAGAACGCCGTACAAAGCCTGCTACAGGCCGCAGGAGCCTTTCAGGGTCAAAGACGCTATCCATTAGGGTATCGGGGCTTACATGCTGTACAGCGGGCTGCTAGGCACGCTGAGGGCATTGGTATGTACGCTGGGCTGGAGCCGCCCGGTGCAGGCCTGTATGCTTATCCTGCCGCCCTTCAGGCAGCTGCTCAAAACCTCCATGCATCTGCCTCAAAGCTCAATGCATTTTCCTCAGACCTCAATGCATTAAGCTCCAAGCTCAATGCATTTATCTTAAAGGTAAAAGCATATTAGCTCCAAGGTAAATGCATTTACCCTTACAGGTAGGGAGGGGTACCTCAAAGATACATGCATTTATCCTCAGGGGTAGGGGGGGGTACCCCAAAAGGTACATGCATTTAGCTCAAAGGGAATATGATATCAGCTCAGAGGTAAATGCATTTACCTCCAGGGGTGGGTACCCCTACCTCAAAGCACAATGCATTGAGCTTTGAGGTGAATCGATTTACCTTGTAGGGTGGGTACCCCCACCTATATAGGTAGGGGGGGGGTACCTATAGGGGTACCCATTACGGGCAGAAACAGACGATGTGGTCCTGTTTTGTCAGATGGCGAAAGCGGCAATCTGCGTCTTGAGGTCAAGTTTTTTGCAGAGAATGCAGCATACCTACAGGCGATAATTAACGTACTTAACTCACTATCTTTATCATCTTATCCTGATGAGCGGAAATCGACGTGACAGCACCACCTCAACCACGCGGCATGGCGTCTTATACCTTATCTTGTTGAGTATGTTGATTTTATCTTGTTGGCAAAGAAAGACCGATGTGCCGCCAGTTGTAATTTCAACGTACACATCCTACAGCGTAATCCGAATTGGAAATTTTCTGGATACTGTATACATGAGTCTTCCGGTCTCTGAGGTAGCCTATCTGATTGACAGTGCCTGCGGCATCGTATACTATAATGAATACAATCAGACGCTGGTTGCAAGAGACTACTCAGGGCAATTGGTACGTGCGTACTATTTATACCAAAACTCGACCCGCTCGTGGTATATGAACTATTCAATCCAAAAATCCAGCGATAAAATACTTTTTTCTACAAATGCCGCGCTGCTGATTTTTGACACAGATTTGCATTTGCTGCGCGATGTCGTCCAGCAGGATTTTTACGATTCTCCTGAAGGCCCCTCGCTGCATCACCGGCTTTGCCGTTTTTGGTGGGAGCTGCGGGGCGATACGATTGACGCAGCGGTTGAGCATGGCTATGACTGCACACAGGGCGAAGTCAAAGATACGCTGCGCCGAAAGGTATATATTGGCAAAGATTTGGTGCAGGCCAGAACTGAACCAATGTCTCACTACGCAATACCCACTACGCAATACCCCCAAGAGCCAGTCTTCCGACTTGCTACTACGCACTTCCTGCTTGCTACTCACCCCCCTTTTCAGTAGGATTGCATATCCGCCCGCGTGCCGGGTCCGGTCAGCATATCTGTGCGCCCATGGAATCATTCGCATCCGAAGCCAACCTTGCCGTCCTCATCGACGCCGACAACGTGCCCCACAGCAAAGTGAGCTACATGCTCAAAGAGCTCGCCAAGTATGGAAACCTGACAGTCAAGCGCATCTACGGCGACTGGACCAAGCCCACCGTCGCCGGCTGGAAATCCGTCCTGCTCGAACATGCCATCCAGCCCATCCAGCAGTACAGCTATACCAGCGGAAAAAATGCCACCGACTCCGCCATGATCATCGACGCGATGGACCTGCTCTACTCCGGCCGGGTGGACGGCTTCTGCCTCATCTCCAGCGACAGCGACTTCACCCGCCTGGCGACCCGCCTGCGCGAAGCGGGCAAAAAGGTGATCGGCATGGGCGAGCGCAAAACCCCGCAGCCCTTCATCGTCGCCTGCGACAAGTTTATCTACATCGAAATCCTGGAGCAGCCGGTGGAACGCATCGTCGTGCCCAAGCCTGCCAAATCTTCCGGCAAAACCCCCGTCCGCGTCGCCGTGCCTGCCCTGCCGCCGGTGCCCGACGAAGTGGTGCGGATGATCACCGAGGCGGTCGTCGAGCTCTCGGACGAGGAGGGCTGGGCCTTCCTGGCCGAAGTCGGCAACCTGATCCTGCGCAAGCAGCCCGATTTTGATCCGCGGAACTATGGCTACCAGAAGCTGACCCCGCTCGTCGAAGCATCGCGCAAGTTTGTCATCGAAATGCGCGATGCCCCCAAAAACCGCAACGTCAAACTGGTGTACATCCGGCTTAAAGACTCCGCACGATGAACCGAAGCCATTGGATCTGCCTGGGCCGTGCGCTGGTGCTGGCCGGGCTCTGGGAAACCGCGCAGGCGCAGCAGTACCAGGTAGCCGGCTACTGGAATTTCGAGGGCGCCGAATGGCGCAAGCCTGCCGCAGGCCAGGCCCCCGCCTGGACCAACGGCCACCTCCTCCGCACCGAAGCCGAAGACGGCGCCGCCGGGCGCTTCCTGCGCATGGACCGCAGCACCGCCGACGAGCTGCGCTGCGACCTGAATCTGCAAGGCTCCCTCTCGGTCGAATTCTGGTTCCGCTACCCCGAATACGACTATAACCCGGAGCCGCGCTGGCTCCTCTTCAGCGACAATTCCTTTTACATCCAGCTCCTCAGCGGCAGCATCCGCTTCCGGACCTCGGTGCGGGATGCCGCAGGCAAGGTGCATACGCAGGAGGACTTCCAGGTGCTGCGCGGCGCCGGGCGCAACAGCCCCGGCTATTACTTCGACGGAAACTGGCACCACATGGTGTTTAAGTACGATGTGGACCGGGGAATCAAGGAAATCTGGGTCGATGGGGAACTGCCGGAAGGCTTTTCCTTCCAGGTGGCGCAGCGGGGCCGCCTCTGCGGCAACGAGGCCTGCACCAAGCGGCTGGCATTCGGCTACACGCCCGGCCATCCCTGGACCTTCACCGGCGATCTGGACGAGCTGGTGGTGTACGACGGGTTTATCCCGGCGGAGCTGCACCTGCGCCACTATGCGGAAGCCCGCGCAGGCAAGCCCTACACCTTCACCCCGCCCGGCAGCCGGCCGGCGGTGCCGCCGCCGCAGGCCCGCAGCCTTCCTCAGGCCGATCCCAAAGGGCTCGCGCCCCGCATGGCCGCCGCCGATCAGCTCCGCATGTATCCGCTGCCGCGCTACCGCCCCGGCCATACCCTGATGCCCCTGATCAACTGGATGGAGCCGGTGTACCTCGGCGGATACAAGCAGCCCGGCATCTCCGACCGCGAGGCGACCCGCCGCTCGGTGCGCGTGCAGGCCGAGCTCGCCAGCCATTGGGGCTATGCCCTGATGCTGCACAACAGCGCCACCGCCGCATCGCTCGCCTACGTGCAGGATACCACGCAGTTCATGGGCGCCTGGATCCGCCTGGCCAATCAGCATCCCGAATGGCCCCTGGCCGTCACCAGCTTCTGGCCCCAGATCAAGCACAACCGGCCCGGCGACCCCAGCCGCCTGCCGAATATCTACCGCACCGACCTGCCGGCGGCCTATTATCTCCGCGACAGGCAGGGCGCCTACCTGACCGGCACCGGCGACAAGACCGATAAGCTGCTGACCATCAGCCCTGCTGCGCCGGATGAAAAGTTCATCGAGGACGGGCTCGTGCAGCGCAGAAATATGGAGCATCTCCTCAGCCAGCTGACCCGTCCGATCCAGCTGATTACGGAGAACGGCGAAGAGCCGCCCCTGCCGGGTGCCGCCAAAGCCCTGGAGGCCGATCCTGCCGTCGTGGCGCACCGCGCCCGGCTGGGATTCAAGGACTGGAATACCTACCAGGCCGCCCAAAAATCGCGCTTCCAGACGCTCTACAGCAATCAGTTCCGCACCCTGCCCCAGCTGCGCAATACGGTATTCACCTGGTACGGCCTCGACGGCGGCCCGCTCGACCGCTTCGAGTGGACCGAGATCCGCAAAACCATGACGCCCATCAACGGGCAGTATTACTCCACCCCCGACTTCTATCCCCGCTGGCCGGAGAACTGGCGCTACTGGCGCGGCGCATGGCGCGGCTGGGACTGGCTGCGCATCGCGCGGGAGAAGGAAATCCAGGCCGGCGACCGCCTGTTTTCGCCCTATATCGCAGCAGGCTGGTCGCTCCGCCCCGAAGACAACCTCATGCCGGCCCAATGGCTCGGCCTGCTCAAGCACCTCGGCGTTATCGGCGCGGAGTTTTACTACACCTTCCACGCCAACGAAGGCAAAGGCGGCTTCGCAGATCCGGATACCTACATCTGGCAGGCGGCCATGCCGGCCTATGCCCAGGCCCTGACCAGCCGCTACGAGGACCTGCTCCGCGAAGGCAATGTCCTCCGCGACGCGCAGGGCGTTCCGCAGATCCAGCATTGGGCGGGCGACCCCCGCGTGCTGCTCACCATCCGCAAGCACGACCGCGAGGAGCGCTACGTCATGGCTGCGAACGTGAATCCCATGAGCAATGTGCCGGGGAATGTGGAGGCGGAAACGGATGCTGTATTCCGGCTGGGGAATACCCTGTACCGCGTGATGGCCCGTCGCCAGGGCTCGGTCTACCTCCTGGACCTGCGCGATCCCGCCGCGCCGGTCTGCGTGCAGCTGGACAGCTGGCACGAGGCAGACCATCCCGCCTACTGGAAACAGGAAGCCGGATGGGAGGCCGAAGTCTGGGATGCGGCAGACAAAGCCCGGATCCGGACCGCCCGGCCTGCCGGAGCGGAGGCTGGCGATTTCCGGCGCTTCACCACCTGGATCGACTTGGAGACAGGCGCCTGGGCGGAGTACCGGGCGGAAGTGCGGGAAACCGGGTCCGCGCCGGATGAGCTTCGCATCGAGGCCGGCCCGCTCGCCGCCAAATCCCGCCTGCAGGTGCTGGTGGACGGAAAACCGGCAGGCAAGCCGGTCAAGCTCAGCGGATCCGGCTGGCGCTCCGTCAGCGTGAAGCTGCCGCCGCTGCCGCCGGGCCCGCATACGGTCCGGCTGCAGGCGCAGCGGGGCGGCCTCTCGGCCGATTCGTTTGTGCTGCGCCGGCGCTGATCAGCCCCTGGCCGCACCCGACGCCAGCAGCGGCTCCGGGTCTATGCCCAGACCGGCGAGGATCTCGCGTGTATGCGCGCCCAGGGCGGGCGGGGGCAGCAGCTCGTCTGCCGGCACCAGCTCCAGCCCTTCCGCAGCGGCGTTGCGCACCCCCGCCAGCCCGTCCGATTCCAGCACCAGGGCCTGCGCCTGCGGCAGCGCGAAGACCTCCGCCATCGAATGCACGGCGCCTGCCGGCACCTGGCGGTCGAGCAGCGCTGCCAGCAGCGCATCGCGCTCCTGGCGCGCCATCGCCTGCTGCAGCCATTCGCCCACTTCGCGGCGGCGCTGCACCCGCTGCACATTGCTGCTGAATTCCGGGCGCTGCGGCAGGCCCAGCACCCCGCACAGCGCAGCAAACTGCGCATCGGTGCCTACCGCCAGCACCACCGGCTGCCCGCCTGCGGTCATAAACAGGGTGCCGTAGGGCACGATATTGGGATGCTCCGAGCCGATCGGCTGCGGCAGATGCCGGGCCGTCAGCCAGTTGCCGGCCTGGTTGACGAGCGCGCTGACGCCGGCCTGCAGCAGGGATACGCTTACCCGCCCGCCCCGGCCGGTCCGGATCCGGCGCAGCAGCGCCAGGAGGATGGCTTCCTTGAGCTGATGCGCCGCGAGCACATCCATCAGCGCGACCGGCATTTTGAAGATCTGGCCCGGCAGCCCGTTGAGGTAGGTGAAGCCGGCCTCCGCCTGGATGATGGCATCATAGGCGGCACGCGGCACATCGGGCCCGTAGCCGTTGATCTCGGCGCAGATGAGGCGGGGGTTGAGGCGCAGCAGGGTGTCTGCGTCCAGCCCCAGGCGGGCCGCCGCGCCGGGGATGAAGCTGCTCAGCACAATGTCGGCCTGGCGGCACAGCTGCAGCGCGATCTGCTGCGCTTCCGGCTGCCGCAGGTCGAGCGCCAGCGAGCGTTTCCCCCAGTTGACCGAGCAGAAGTACGCCGGACGGTCTGCCGCCGGGTCTTCGCTGCCGAGCTTCCAGCTCCGGGTGACGTCGCCGCCCGGCGGCTCGATTTTAACCACCGACGCACCCAGCTCCGCCAGAAACATCCCGGCGGAGGGCCCTGCCAGGACCCCGGCAAATTCGACTACTTGCAGATCGTGCAGCATCAGCGCAGGCGGCTTTCGAGTTCGAGGACCGCTTCGCGGAATCCGTCGCCGTCCGGCTGGTACTGCAGGGCCTGGCGGTAGTAGCCAAGCGCAGTCTGCAGGTCGCCCGCCTGCTCGTAGATCGAGCCCAGCATGAAGCAGGCCGGGGCATAGTCCGGCTTGATTTCCAGCACTTTCCCGAAGCTTTCGATGGCTTCCTGCATCCGCTGGCGGCCCAGGTAGTAGCTGTAGCCCCGGTTGTACCAGGCCAGGAGAAAGCCAGGGTCTTTGTTGGAGGCGATGGTGAACTGGGCGACTGCCTCGTTGAGGTGCCGGCCGAACTCCTCCGGCCTGCGTTCGGGATCGATGTTCATCGCCCGGCGCAGGTGGTAGCTGCCCAGGTTGAAGCTGGCCAGCGGATGGGTAGGCTGACGCCTGAGCAGCAGCGCATTGTAGCGCATGGCTTCGTCCTCGTTCTCGAAGCGGGCCAGGTAGAGGTCGTGCAGCTGGGTATAGGCCTTGGCGAAGTTCGAGTCCAGCTCGATGGCCCGGCGGTAGTGCCGGACGGCTTCGCTGCGGCTGCCCCGGCGTTCTTCGAGGAAGCCCTGCGCAAACACGTACATCGGCTCCGCATCGTTGAATTCCATCGCCTTGCGGTAATAGGCGAGGGCCTGGGGGTATTTTTCCTGGAAAAAGAACAGCTGCCCCATCTGATAATAAACTTCCGGCTCCTGAGAGCCGAGCCGGGCGGCTTCGCGGTAGCCCTGCATGGCGCGGGCAGTGTCGGACTGCGCGTAGGCCAGAAACCCGCGCCAGTAGTGGAGGTCCGGACTTTGGGGGAACAGGCCAAGTGCGGCGTCGGCGTCGCTGACCGCCTGCCGCAGGCTGTCGAGCTGGTAGTACAGCTGCGAGCGGTCGTAGCGCAGCGCATAATCCTGCGGCTTAGCCTGGATCTGCAGGCCGAGGGCGCGGAGCTGGTCCTGGGGGGTGAGCGTGCTGTCGGGCAGGGAAGCCGCTGCCTGTGCCGGCGGCGCAGGAGGCGTGCAGGCGCAGCAGGCAGCCACAAGCGCCGGCATCAGCAGGAGCCAAGGGTTCGTCATGCTGCTAAGGTACGGCGGCCGCCGGATTTCGTGCAAGCATGCGGCTATTTCCGGGTAAACCGCAGCAGCAGGGCTGGGCGCTCCGGATCCGCAAGCCGGAACCGGTCGTCGATGCGCAGCCCGGGCAGCGCCGCGATCCGCGTGCCGCTGGCCAGCACGAGGCAGGCCGCCTTATCGGCGGGCGTTGCTTTGAGATCGGTCAGGAAATCGCTCACCAGCTTGAAGCCCCGCATCCCGAAGGGGCGGAAGCGGTCGCCCGGCAGGGGGCTCCGCAGCACCAGCGGCCATTCGACGGCCTGCTCCGAGAGATAGAGATCGGGTCCGCCGAAACGGGCTGGCGCTTCTGCGCGGCTGAGTTCGAGGGTCCAGGCGCTGTGTTCGAGGCGCAGCGGCAGCGCGGCGGGGGCAATCTCGACCGGCAGCACGGCCGCCGCCTGGGGCGCTTCCGCATAGCACAGCAGCCCGTGCCGGCCCCGGACGATCAGTCCGGCGCGGGTCTGGACCTGCCGGCCCGCCTGCGCGGCGGCCAGGTCCGCCGCCCGCGCCGCCTCGTGCCCGTGCAGCCCCCAGCGGCGCACAGCCGCCTGCACCAGCAGGGGCAGCAGCCCGGCCCCGTGCTGCGCCTCGAAGGCGCGCCAGTCCAGCTCGCGCAGCCCCGGCGACTCCCGCAGGCCGGCATCGAGAAAGGGCTCAAGCTGCGCTTCGGCAAAGGCTCCGCGGAGCGATGCCCAGCGCTGCGCCTCCGGCAGCTGCGTCCGGAAACCTGGAAACAGCGTTTCCAGCACCGGGATCAGCTCCAGCCGGATCCGGTTCCGCTGATACGCCGGCGTATCGTTGCTGAGGTCCTGCCGGAAGGGAACCGCCGCGCTGGCAGCAGCGTCCAGCACTTCCTGGCGGCTGAGCCCGTGCAGCGGACGCAGGTAGCGCCCGCGCTGCGCGGGGATGTCCTGCATCCCCCGGTACGGATCGCCCTGCAGCAGGCTACGAAGCAGGGTCTCGATCCGGTCGTCCAGGTGATGCCCGGTGGCGCAGGCCGCATAGCCTTCCGCCTCCAGCAGCCGGTCGAAGAAGGCGTAGCGCTCCCCGCGGGCCCAGGCCTGGAGGCTGTCGCCTGCGGGGCATTGCGCCGGATCTGCCCGGTGCACAAAGACTGGTACACCATGCTGCTGCGCCCAGGCCCGCACCAGGGCCTCGTCGGCCCCGGAGTCGGCTCCGCGGAGCTGGTAGTTGACATGGGCGATGCCGCCGAGCAGGCCGCACTGGTGCAGGGCCCAGGCCAGCAGCATCGAGTCGGGGCCGCCGCTGACGGCTGCCAGCACCGGGCTGCCGCCGGGATGCAGCGCAGCAAGGGCCTGGCGGATGCGCAGCAGCGCGTGTTCATGGGGCAGATTCACCGGATTGGGGCTGGAGTCCGCTCCGAATATACCCAAAAGCAGCGAATGACACGGCAGACTTGCCCGTTTGCGAATGATTCGGCATGCAGACCGGGTGTGCTGCGTACTTTGGAACAATTCTTGTTTGAGTTCCGTATCGCTCTTCTTATAACAGGACGTACACTTGAAAGCATTCCTGATTGCCGCCTTGCTCCATGTTCCCGCTGCACCTGTTTCTGAAACGCCGAACCTGCCGGTGTATGTGACCTCGGATACCAGCGCCCTGCACCGCTCGCGGGGATCGATTTCCGGCAAGGTTACCGGCATGGCCCGAAGCACTGCCAGCCTGTTTCACGTTTCGCTGTACGAGCAGGGGCCGGGAAGCCGCCGCCGGCTGGTGCAGAGCCAGCCCCTCAATCACCAGCGCGGCTACCGCTTTGAAAACCTGCCGGATGGCGAATACTGGCTCTATGTCGGTACCCAGGCACCCACCCTGATCGAGGCCTATCCGGCTACCGTCCGGGTCAGGCTCAGGAAAGGCCAGACCTTGTTCCAGGACGTGGAGCTCCGCTGACCGCTGCAGAACCGAATACGCAAAACGGGGAGCATCTGCTCCCCGTTTTGCGTATGCATGCGGTACAGGACCGCTTATTTTACTTCCAGCACCCAGGCGGTGGTGTTGTTCTTCTGCTTTTTGTAGGCCTCTACTTCCGTGCGCGAGGTGCTGCGGTAGAGCGACACGCGGAATTTGCCGCCGTCGGTCGCTTCGGGGAAGAGGATGAGCGGGTCGTAGCCCAGCGGACGCACGGTATTGGCGTAGTCGCTGGCCTGGTCGAAGCGGGCAAAGCTGCCGCCAATAAGGTGGTAGGTGGCAGTTCCGGCGGGGGCGCCCATGCGGGCGTTGGCACCGGGGGGAACGGCAGCGGCGCTGCCGGCAGGCTCTTCATACACCCAGCCGGCGGGCTTGCCGCGCTTTTTGAGGAAGCTGGAGAACGACTGGACCTCGCGCTTGTTGTCGGCCTGGTACACGCTCACGCGGTAGCCTTTCTCCTTGCCTTTCGGGTAGAGGAGATACGGCGTGAAGCCTTCGGCGCGCAGGGTATTGAGCGCCTGATTGGCCGGGGCGAGGTCGTCGAAGCTGGAGACAATGAGGTGGTACACCGGCTTGCCGCTGGCGGTGCCGGCTGCGGGGCGGGTGCCGGCTGCTGCTACAGAGGTGGCGGGGCCTTGCTGGGCCAGCACCCAGTAGCCTTTGCCCAGGCCCTTGCTTTTCAGGCCGTTCTGAAACGACTGCACCTCGGTGCGGTTGCTGCTGTGATACACGGAGACCCGGTACTTTGGGGTGGAGGCGTCGGGCATCAGCACCTGGGGGTTCATGCCGTTGGCGCCTTTCAGGCCGCCGGCAAAGTCGCTGGCCGTCTGGAAGGTGTCGAAGGAGCCGGCAATGAGGTGGTACTGAGCCGTCTGTGCCTGGGCAGCGAGGGCGGCGCAGCAGAGGGCAAGCGCCAGGAAGGAGCGGAACAATGCGGTTGGCTTCATGGGGGAGCAGGTAGCAGGGTTAATGCGTGAAGCGGGCAAAGTACACACTTCAGGGCAATTCTTCGTAAATCCAGCCGGAATTTTTGCCCAGCACCTTCTGTTTTTCTGCGAAGGCCTCGGCGGTTTTACGGTCCGAGCTGCGGAAAATGGATACCCGGTAGCTGGCTTGGACACCGGGAGCGGATGCGACGATGATGGCGGTGTAGCCTTCGGCGGTCATTTGCGTCTGAAACTTCCGGGCAGCTTCGAGGGAAGTGAAGCTGCCGGCGATGAGGTGGTAGAAGCGCTGGCCGCTGCGGTAGGCAGCGGCGGTATCGAGGACGGAGATGCTTCCGGCAGGCCCGGCACTTGTGTTTCCGGCGGACGGGGCTGCGGCGCGTGTGCGCTGATTTGCTCCCGCAGGCAGGTCGCCGCCTGCGGCGGCAGGCACGGCAGCTGGCTGGCTGTCAGCCGCTTCGGTAGCGGTTTCGGGCGTGCTGGGCTGTGCTGCGGCCTCGGGTGCAGGCTGCGGAGCCGGGGGGGCAGGCTGCAGGGCTGGTGCGCCGACCTGCACAAGGGGCGCACGGGACTGCCGCCAGGGATTGAATCTCCAGGCGGTGACGGCAAGCGCGCCAAGAATGAGGGCCAGCGCGGCAAGACGCCAGACCCAGGGAGAGAGCAAGGAAGGGGCTTCGTGGCTTTCCTGAATCATATCGGTGGTTGTCGGCGGAAAAAGAGGGCGACCCGCTGCTCCCTGCTGAACTATAACGGGCTGAAGCCCGAAATATTCTGCGGATACCGGGGAATGTGCCCCGGCAATCGCTTCGAAACGGAGCATGCCGGAGGCATCCAGGCGGAGCGTGCCGGCATCCGGAATCCTGAACTCGCCGGTATGCTCCAGCCGTTCGCGGATCAGACCGGCCAGCGCCAGCTCCATCTGGTCGGCACGCTCCCGTTCGATGCCGGTTTCACGCGTGAGATACGCGCTGAAACCCGGCTCTGCCGTACGGAGCGGCTCGAACTCCAGCTCGACTGCCGGCGGATGAATCACCCCGCGCGCGGTATCTGCATATGCTGCGCGGCGGACCTTGCTGAACGTGCCGATCCCCGCAATGGAGACATGCTCCAGGTCGCGGAAAGCGCTCGTCAGATAAAGATCCACCAGCTGATTCATCCTGTCAGTGAAAAGGCGTCGTTGCGGATAACCCTGAAAGTAGTCCGAAAGAACGAAGTTTTTCGCTAAAAAGCAAGCGTGATTCCGCCCTGAATGTCAAAACCGCGTTCCGGATAGTTCAACCAGCGTTGGTAATTGATCCCGATCAGGTTTCCGGCCCAGAGGTACACCGAGAATCCTTTCGTGATCCGGTAGTCTCCATATACGCTGATATTGGGGAAGAGGTTCCTGCGGATGAGCTCGCCGTTGCCGTCGATGCCGACCGGCGTGGCGCCGAACAGGCTCAGTTCGGCGCGGGCGGTGAGCTTGTCTTCGAGAAACTTGTACGCTGCGAAGAAGTCCACCCGGATGGGGGTAAGGAAGAAGGCGTTCGGTGTCAGCGAGTCGGCGTTGGCGGTGTTGTACAGGTTGATCGTGACGGCGGTGCCGGTGCGCAGGTGCTCGCTTTTGTCGTAGTTCAGCTCCGCGTGCAGGCCCGTGACGCGCGTGAGCGAGTCGTAGAGGGGGCGGAAGTACACGCTGTCGAAACTTCTGTAAATCAGCTGATTGGCTACCTGTTTGTAATAGGCCGTGACGGAATAGTCGAGGCCCTGGTTCAGATTGCCTTTTCCGCCCAGATATACCCGGAAGCGCTCCACCGTAGGGCGGATGAGCACGTCCTGGCCGAGGTAGCGGTTGACGAAGAGCTGGTCGTAGTACGAGTTGATGTCCATGCCGGAGCTGAGGCCGGCCACGAGGGTGAAGACATCGGGCGCCACCTGGTAGGTGATTTCGCCGATGGGAAAGAGGTTGCTCACGCTGGGCGAGTCGGCCCGGTTGGCGAAGAAGTTGGTCTGGATGCCGCCTTTGAGGCTGAGCGTGCCGTTGTTGAAGTAGATGAAGGGCGAGGCGGCGGCATAGAAGCGGCCCTGGTTGAGGTTGCCTACCTTGCCGGTGATCACGTTCAGCTCCGTATTGAGCTGGATCGATACGTTGTCCGTGATCTTGTAGCCGCCGGTGGGCAGCACGCGGAGCTGGGTTTCGGTGTTGCCGCGGTTGCCGAAGATCGATTTGACCTGCAGGCCGGCATCATAGAAATAGCGCTCGCCGAGGGTGGGGCTGGAGGCGAGGCTCACGCCCAGCGCCAGGCGCGTGAAGCCGGTCCGGAGGCTGTCCTCGCGCAGGGCGGCATTGTCGATGAAGGCGCTGTCGGCGTAGTTGAAGTAGCTGGTGTTGAACACGTAGAGCTTGGCGGCGGCCGTAAAGGCATCGGTCATGATCCGGCCCTGGGCCGTGCCGTAGTCTTCGCGGAATCGGCGCAGGGGCACCTTGTCGCGGTGGGCGGAGAAGTGGGTGAAATCCAGCCCGTAGTTGCGGGTGGCGTCCTTGCCGTTGTGGAGGTACAGGTGGGCATACGGGGTGACGAAGCGGCCGATGCCCAGCTTGATGAACTGGTTGGTGAAGGGCTCCGGCTTGGGCAGCTCGGCGGGCTTGATGTCCGGCGGCGGCGGCTCGAAGTTGGTCCCCACGTAGAAATCGCGGGAGTTGTACGTGTTCTTGCTGTCGGGCCCTTTCTTGATTTCCTGGTACGGAGGCTTGATGAAGGGCTTTTCGCTCTCGATCACATCTTCGATGCGCTCGTTTTCGAGCACGAGGGAGTCGCGCCCGCCCAGCGGGCTGCCGCCGGGCTGGGCGAAGCTGAGGCTGGCCGCTGCGACGGCTGCCAGGGTGAGGCTGTATCGGAAGAGAGTCATATGCGGATGCTGATGGAAGCGGCCCGGTACGGCCGGAATGAAACAGGATGCTGATGATCAGGAAACTCGTTACTGGCCGCCGGTCTCTGCCTGGATTTCGGCCAGGCGCTTGCGGGCTTCGGCCTGCACATCCGGGAAGCGGGATTCGGCGGTCAGGCTTTCGAGCGTGCCCTGTGCCTGGAAGGCATTTCCCTGCTCGTAGTAGGCATCGGCCACAACGAGGAAGGTCTTGGCTTTCCAGTAGTTGAAGGTGGGATAGTTGTTGGCCTGGTAGAGGGTGGCCTCTTTCACCGCCTCGAACTTGCCGTTCGCGCCGGCGGCGTCGCCCCGCTTTTTGATCGCACGGCCCTGATCCAGCAGGATCTGCGCCTTCATATACTGGCTTTCCGCCCCGAATGCGTTTTTATACTCGTTCTCCACCGCCGTGAACGTGGCCAGCGCCGTCTCCAGGTTGCCGGCAAGGTACTGGCAGTAGCCAATCTGCACCATCGCCTGCGTGCGCGAGTACACCTCCACCTCCGGATTGTCGGCGATCAGCGCCAGGGTCTGCTGGGCGCGCACGTAATTCTTGAGCGCCTTGAAGTTGCTGGCGATGCCAAACCAGGCCTGCACCCGGTTCTGGAGCTTGCCGGCTACCTGCTCCAGCTGCTGGTAGAGCTGGAGGCTGGTCTGGTAGTCCTGCTGCTCGTACTTGATCTCGGCGGCTTCGAGCAGGGCGGTGCCGGTGAAGGCATTGTTGGTGGGGGTTTCATACACCAGCCGGTAATCGGCGGCGGCTTTGTCGAGCTGGCCGGTCTGCCGGTACGCGCGGCCCCGGTAGATGAGGGCCTCGAAGTAATCGGGGCCGTTTTTGTAGTCCCGGATATAGGTCGAAAACTGCTCGATGGCCGAGGGGTAATTGCCGGAGAAGAAGCGGTCCTTGCCGGTGCTGAAGACAAGCCGGGCGAGGTCGTTGTTCATCTGGGGGTTTCGGCCGCGGTAGTCTTTGAGCACGCGGTCGAATTCATCCTCCGAGAGCAGGCTGCGGAGGTTGTCCAGGGCGATCTGGGTATTTTTGCTGTCGCTGCTGTAGTCGGAGAGCACCTTGCGGAAGGCGCGCACGGCGCCGTCGGTGTCGTTGGAGTTGAATGCCGAGAGGCCGATGCGGTTGTACGCGTCAGCTGCCAGGGGGCTGCGGGGGTACTCGCTGACCAGCATCGTGGCATAGTCGATGGCGCGGCGGTCGTCCTTGATCCAGGTGGCGTAGATTTCCGAAATGCGGTCGAGGGCATTGTCGCGCAGCTCGGAGTCGCGGTAGCTGCGCACGAGGTTGTCGAAATGCTGCACCGAATTCTGGTACTGCCCCTGGCGGTAGGCCGATTCGCCGAGCTGGTAGAGGGCATAATCCTGCTGCACATAGCGCACATCGAGGGCCTGGCGGTAGTAGCTGTTGGCCTTGGTGTAATTGCGCTGGAGGAAGGAGCAGTCGCCTGCGCGCAGGTAGGCATCCACGAGCAGGTTGTTTTCCTGGGGATTCTGCCGGCGCCGGGCGATGAATTCGTCGAAATGCTGCTGGGCAGCGGCGTAGTTTTTCTGCTTGAACTGGGCCCATCCCAGGCCGTAGTAGGTGCGGGCGAAGAACTCGTTGGCCTGGGCGCCGGGCATGCGCAGGAACGCATTGTAGGCATTGGCCGCCTCGCGGAAGGCCCCCCGCCGGAAGAGCGATTCTCCGATCCAGTGCTGGGCGCTGAGGGCCAGGTTGGGGTCGTGGGCGTTGTCCACTGCTTTCTGGAGGAATCCGGCCGCCTGCACATAGTCGGGCCGCTCGAAGAGCTCCAGGCCGTAGTAATAGCATACCTCCTGGTAGGCCTTGCGCAGGCGCGGCGTATTGCGGGCGATGGACTCGAAGTATTTGATGGAGCGGGGATAGTCGCGGTTGTACACGTAGGCCTCGCCGATCATGGCCTGGGCTTCGGGGAGGTTGGGCGAACGCGGATATCGCTCCGTGAATGCGGTGAGCGCCTGGAGGGCTTCATTATAGGCATCCGTATCGAAGCAGACCTTGGCGTACTGGAAGAGCGCATCCTCGGTGATGGCCGGGTCGGCCTTGGCGCCGCCGGCGCTGGAAGCCTTCTGGAACGCCAGGCGGGCGTTGTTGGGGTTGCGCTCTTCGAGGTAGCTGAATCCCAGATAATACGACGAAACCTGCGTCAGGGAGTCGCTGCCGGCGGCTGCCTGCTCCAGCAGCGGGATCGCCTCGCGGTACTGCCTGAGCTTGTAGTGGGCATAGCCCTGGCGGAACTGGTCGGGGCGGCTCATCTTGCCGCGCGCCTTTACGAACTGCTGGTAGTATTCGATCGTGCGCGGATAGTCGTTGCGCTCGAAGCTGGCATTGGCCACCACATAAAACACCTGCGACTCCTTGCCCTGGGGCCGCGATGCCGTGGCGATAAATTCCTCCGCCAGCACGTACAGCTCGTCGTAGCGCTTGAGCTTCAGGAGCGTATTGGCCAGGTACACCTTGATTTCCTTGCCGTACTTGGGCGATTTCTCCAGCTCTTTGAAGGCGGTGTAGGCATTGGGGTAATCCTTCTGCTGGTAGAGAATGACGGAGCGGTAATAGCGGGCGTCCTCCTGCCAGGGGTTGGTGCGGCTGGCGGCCACCTCGAAAAAGCGGGTAGCCAGCGGCAGGTTGTCGTTCATGAAGTAGCTGTACGCGACGAGGTACACGGCCTCGTCGGCCTTGTCCTGCGGCAGGCCGCGGCTTTGGTAGGCTTCAAGCAGCGGAGGGGCTGCGTCCCGGTACTTGCGCTTGGCAAAGAAGTATTTGCCGAGGTGGAACTGCACCAGCGGCGCCTTGGAGTTTTCGCTGAATTCCAGCAGGTAGTGCTCCATGACCTGCACTGCATCCTGGCGCTCCAGGTAATAGGCGGACATGGCCTGGAGGTAGCGGGCATTGGCGTAGAGGTCGTTATGCTCGGAGGAGCGCTGCTGGTGCTCCGCCTGGATGAAGCGTTCGGCGAGGTCTGCTGCCGCGCCGTACTTCTGCTTTTCGTACAGCTCCAGCGCATCGTAGTAGAGCTGGAGGTGCGGCTGGTAGGGAGAAAGCTGAGCCGGCAGGCGCCAGGCGGCAAAGATGAAAGCCAGAAACAGGACGAGGGGCTTTCGCATGGCGTACGGATTGGTGAACAACGGATGAAAATTTCCCGAAAAATAGAGCTTTTGCCGGGCCGTAGCAAATCGGCGGGCGTCCTGATGGGCAGATCCGGGCAGTGCAGGGGCTTGGACAGGCATCTGGGGCATCATTTCGGGCCGTTCATACGGTGCAAGATACCAGGCAAAGCGGATGCCAGAATACGCATCCTCCGGAAATTGCACCGGAATTCCGTCACTTTTGCTCCGGATCTTACATCCTGCCTGTACGGATGCCAGGGGAATCCGGTTGGCTGAAACGGCTGCGGAAGCGCCTCTGCCGGCCTGGACACGGAAAATCGCCGTCCGGCCCCGTGTTTTTGCGGCCTGAGCTTGCATGCGGGGGCTGGGCGTAATTTCTGGCGTAGATTCTGAATGCAATGAATCGGCAGCCATCACGTTTCTTCGAAACAAACCATTAAGGCATGTACTATATCCGTAAAACGTCCGAACGCTGGACTGTGCACAACAACGCCACCGGCAAGGTGCGCCCGTTGGATGAGGAGGAAGTACGCTCTTTGCTGAACGAGTTCCCTAACCTCCAGGCCCACCAGCCTGTCTCGCAGTCGCTGACCTATTTCCGCAACCGGATCCGCTCGATCGGCAATCTGCCCTGAGTGCTGTGCGCATCCGATGCGCTTCCCTTGAGATCTTGCAGCGCCTTATGTTGTTCATAAGGCGCTTTTTTCTATTTTTGGCGGAAATACTGGTATATTGACGTTTTCACTGGTATTCTATTCCGGCTTGTAAAAAATCTTCGCATGAAAATTGTGCTCAAGCAGCCCCTCTCGCTCCATGAAACGGGAGGCCAAAGCCTCAATGAGGACTTCATTTTCCCGCTCTCCAACCAGGCCAATCCCGGCGAGCGCTTGTTCATCGTCTGCGACGGCGAAGGCGGCCCGGATGCGGGCGATGTGGCCTCCAAGCTGACGGCCCTGAGCGTAGCGAAGTATTTTGCAAGCACGCCGCTGCCCGATGGCGCTGTCAATCAGGCATATCTGGATACCTGCCTGGCGATTACCGAAGAGGCGCTGAGCGCCTACCGCGAATCCCATCCGGAAAGCAAGGCCATGAGCACTTCCCTGGCGCTGCTGCATGTCGGCGATACGCAGGTCACCATGGCCTGGATCGGCACCTGCAGGGTCTATCATTTCGACCAGCTCAAGCGCAATATCTTCCGGCCTATGGTGGCTCCCGGCAGCGATCCGGCCTCGCATGAGCCGATCACCGGCAAGGAGGCCCCCCGCCGCATGAATGCCCACTTCCTGCCGCTGAGCGCCGTTCATAAAGATGATTATTTCTTCCTCGCCACCGACGGCGTCTACGAGCAGGCAGATGACGCGACGCTCGAAACCATCTTCCGGGAAGGGCACAAATCCTCCCCCGAAGGCCTGCTGGGCGAGATCCGCAACCTGTGCGAGAACTTCACGCGGGACAATTACGCCTGCTACCTGATCCAGGTGGCGCAGACCGAGGCCTCCGCCGCAGCCGAAGCCCCCGCCGACGCAGACCCCTCCACGGTCCACCGCGTCGATACCGAGCAGGCCGCCTCCTGGGTGCGCAACGGCCTGATCGCCGGCGTCGGCGTGGCAGCGCTCGTGGTGCTGCTCATCGTGCTCTGGATTATGAACCGGCCCAAACCGACGCTCGATACGTACCTGACCCAGATCCAGCAGCAGCTCGACCAGGGCCAGCCTGCCCAGGCGCAGCCCTTCTTCGGGCCGGCCTATCAGGCCGCCAAGTCGCCGGCCGACAGCCTGCGGGTGCAGCGCCTTGAAGAGACGTGGCGCATCGCCACCGGCGATACCCTGATGACGGCTGCCGTGAAGCAGGTGGAGGCCTATATCGAGCAGGGAAGGGAATACCTGAGCCGGCGCAACTATGCCGATGCCGTGAATGCCTTCGAACAGGCCGAGGCAGTGAAGGCGCAGCGCCGCATGGTGATGCCGGACCTGCCCCAGGATCAGGTGGCCGAGGCCTATCTGCGGCGCGGAGACACCCTCTACACCCAGAAAACCCGCGACTGCGAGCTGGCGACTGCCAGCTACCGCAAAGGGCTCAAGTTTTTCGAAAGTCCTGAGCGTCAGCCTGCCGATACGCTTCTCCTGGCCCGCGCCAAGAACCGCCTGGCCGAATGCGAGCAGCTGATCGCCCAGGCGATCCAGCCGCCCAAGACGCCGCCGGTCGCCAGCGGCACCCGCAGCGCAGGGGAAGCAGGCGGCGCGGCCTCCGCGCCCGCCAGCGGCAACCTGGCCGACCTCTCCAGCCCTGCCGAAGGCACGGTGCCCGCCGGCGCCGCTTCGCGCAAGGCTGCGCCTGCCTCCGCCCCGGCAACTGGCACAGCACCGGCGCCCAAAACGCCTGCGGCTGCTCCCCAGAGCGCAACCCGTGCGCCTGCGGCGCCAGCGGCCAGTGCTGCCGAGCAGAAAAAAGCCCTCGACGCCGGCAACCGCCTCTACGACCAGGCCGGCCGCACCAATTCCGCCAGCACCTATGCCCAGGCCGCTGCCCAGTACGAAGCTGCCGCCGCAGCCCTGGACGGCCCCGGCGCATACCGCCTCAGCTACATCTACCACATGGGGCTCGGCGGGAAGAAAGACCCGGCCAAGGCGCTGACCTACGCGAAAAAATCGGCCGACAAAGGCTGGAGCGCAGGCCAGTACCTCTATGCCCACATGCTGCTGGAGCGCAACAATCCCAAAGACACCCTGACTGCCAAGACTTTCCTGCGCAAATCGGCCGAGCAGGGCTACCGCCCGGCGATCGAGCGCCTGAACCGGCTCTGAGCTTATTTTGCACGCATGTCCAACACCTTCGGGAGACTGTTCGCGATCACCACGTTCGGGGAATCGCATGGCGCAGGGGTAGGGGTAATCGTCGACGGGTGTCCTGCCGGGCTCCGGCTCGATCTGGAGGAGATTCAGCGCGAGCTGGACCGCCGGAAGCCCGGCCAGAGCCGCATCACGACCCAGCGGAAGGAAGAAGACCGCTTTGAGCTGCTCTCCGGCCATGTGGACGGCGTCACGACGGGCGCGCCGATGGCCTTTCTGGTCCGCAACGGCAATGCGCGCTCCCAGGACTACGACCATCTGGCGCATGCGTTCCGCCCTTCGCATGCCGATTACACCTATACCGCCAAGTACGGCTTCCGCGACCACCGGGGCGGGGGGCGGTCCTCGGCCCGCGAAACCCTTGCGCGGGTGATCGGCGGCGCCGTGGCTAAGCAACTGCTGCGCGCCGCCTGCGGCATGGCCTTCGAGGCCTGGGTGCAGCAGATCCACCACCTCGTGTACGACGAGGAGCCTGAGACCGTGGCATTTGCGACGGAATATGCCGAAGCGGTGCGCTGCCCCGATCCGGCCATGGCCGAAGCCATGTTCCGCCACATCGACGAGATCCGCAAGCAGGGCGATTCGGTGGGCGGCATCATCCGCTGCCGCATCCGCAACGTGCCGCCGGGCCTGGGAGAGCCTATCTACGACAAGCTTTCCGCCCGCCTGGGTGCAGCCATGCTGGGAATCAATGCGGTGAAAGCCTTCGAGCTGGGCTCGGGCTTCGGCGGCGTGCTGCTCAAAGGCTCCGAGCACAACGACCTGTTCTACAGCGAGGAAGGCCGCATCCGCACCCGGAGCAACCGCTCCGGCGGCGTGCAGGGCGGCATCAGCAACGGGGAGGAAATCACCTTCCGGGTGGCCTTCAAGCCGACGGCCACCATCCTCCAGGACCAGCCGGGAATCGACGATGCGGGCAACAGCATCGTGCTCCAGGGGCGCGGGCGGCACGATCCCTGCGTTGTGCCGCGCGCAGTGCCCATCGTGGAGGCGATGGCCGCCATCGTCATGGCCGATTTCTGGCTGATGCAGCAGGCCCGGCTGCCCGGCAGATCTTCTTCGGCCGGATAACCGTATGAATGCGCAACATTCGCTTTCTTTGCAGGGTTGATCCATCCTATGAAAAACGAACGGACACAGAACCTCATACGCCTGGGCATCGTGGCGGGAGCGGTCCTCCTGGGCCTGCTCATCGGCCAGCTGACCGGCAGCCTCGATACGGTCCTGACCATCCTCAAAGGCCTGGCGCTGTTCCTGATCGGCATTACCATCCTGGTGGTGGTGCATGAACTCGGCCATTTCCTGACAGCCAAGGCCTTTGGCATGCGGGTAGAGGTTTTTTCGGTCGGGTTTCCGCCGAAAGTATTCAGCATGAAGCGCGGCGATACCGAGTACCAGGTCGGGGCGACGCCGCTCGGGGGCTATGTCAAGATCAGCGGCATGATCGACGAGTCGATGGATACAGGCTATCTGGCCCAGGCGCCCCAGCCCTGGGAGTTCCGGTCCAAGCCGGTCTGGCAGCGGATGATCGTCATGTGCGGCGGGGTGGTGATGAACGTCATCCTCGGCATTCTGATTTTCACGGGCATGAAGCTGGCCTTCAATGATATCCGGATTCCGGTCTCGGAGGCGAAATACGGCATCGAAGTCATCAGCAGCGTACCCTCGCTGGGCTCCCTGATCGGGTTCAGAACCGGCGATACGCTGGTGTCGTTCATGGGCAAGTCGTTTCCGTATTTTGAGGAATACACCCGGCAGGAGAACCTGCTCAAGGACGGCGCCTACTACGAGGTGCGCCGTGCGGGCCAGCTGACCCGCATCGACATTCCCGGCGATGTGCAGAATCTGTTTTCCGTGGACAGCATCGAACCCACGCTCTTCGTGCCGGATATTCCGGCGGTGATCCGGGTGGATGAGCCCGGAGCGGAAAGCAGCGGGCCGGCTGCGCCTGCCTATGTGGCAGGCCTGCGCACCGGCGACCGCATCATCCGGATCGATACGGTGCCGGTCTTCCTGTTCAGCGAACTGCGGACCTACATGGCCGGCAAGCGGAGCCAGCAGATCGGCATTACCTACCTCCGCCAGGGCGATACGCTTCAGACGGTGGTGCAGTCCAACGACAAGGCACAGCTGGGTGTACGTCCGGGCATTGCCCAGGCGATCCGGCTCGATACGGTCGAGTACGGCCTGCTGGGCGCCATCGGCGCGGGCACCCGCGAGGCGTTCGGCTTTGTATCGGCCAATGCGCAGGGCCTCAGCAACCTGACCCGCCCCGGCGTGGATGCCAGCAAGTCGGTGATGGGCCCGCTGCAGATCGTCAAGGTGTATCTGGAAGCCTTCACGGCCGGAGGCGTGGTCTCGTTTCTGCGGCTGACGGCCATTCTGAGCATGATCCTGGCCTTCGTCAACATCCTGCCGATCCCGGCGCTGGACGGCGGCCATCTGGTGTTTCTGCTGATCGAGGCGGTGACCCGCCGGGAACCCTCCGTACGTGTGCGGATGATCGCCCAGCAAGTCGGATTTTTCCTCATTCTCGGCCTGATGCTGCTGGTATTCTTCAATGATGCGCTGCGCCTTATCGTCAACTGACCTGCGTGCAGGGCTGCTGGTCCTGCTGCTGGCGCTGTACTGGGGGCATGCGGCTGCGCAGCCCCTGCTGCTGCGCGATGCGCATCCGGGCGCGGCTGTGCTGACAGGGCGCCCGTCGCTGCGCAGCAGCGTTCCCGATACGCTGCAGATTTCCGCTGCGGCGCCCTTTATCGACGATTTTGCCTACCGGGGCCCGGAGCCGGACAGCCAGCGGTGGTTTGTGCCGCCGCAGTTCATCGATGTGCCGCGGGTGCAGCTCGATGCGGCAGCCGATCCGCCGACCTTCGGCGCAGCGATGTTCGACGGCGCTACCCGCAGCGGCGCGCCGTATCTGCTTTCGTCGCTGGGGGCGGGCCTGGCCGACCGGCTGTTTTCGCATTATATCGACCTTTCCGCCTACAGCCCTGCAGACAGCGTGCGGCTGACGCTGTTCCTGCAGCCGCAGGGCAGGGGAGAGGCGCCCGAAGGCACAGACTCCTTCCGGGTGTCATTCCGTGCGCAGCCGGGCAGCCCCAGCGAGTTTGTCCGCGTGCTGAAGGTTACGGGCAGCAGCCTGCGGCCCTTCCGCCAGTACAGCATTCCGCTGCTTGATCCGGCGTTTTTCCACGCCACGTTTCAGATGCGCTTCGAGTCCTTCGGATCGCTCAACGGCAAGCTGGACCAGTGGGCGCTGGATTATGTGTACCTGGGCGTCAACCGCCGGGCCGGCGACACGACGTATATCGACCTCGCGCCGGTGCGCATCGAGTCGCCGCCGCTGGGCACCTACACCGCGATTCCCCTGCATCAGTACAACGGCAGCCCGGTCATGACGGACTGGCAGGCACGGATCCGCAATTTTTCCGCCAGTCCCCTGACTGCCAATGTTTCTGCCGCGCTCAGCGATCCGGTGGGCAATACGGCCTTCAGCCCCGTATTTATCCGCCAGCAGTCCCTGAGCCTTGCGCCGCTGGCCATGGCGCAGCCGCAGTTTCTGCCCTTTTCCGATCAGGCCTTTGCGGTGCCGGGCGTCTTCGATCTGGCGCTGACGGTCGCCTCGCCGACCGATACGCGGCTGGAAAACAATACGCTGCCCTTCCGCATGCGGATCGATTCGCTGCTGGCCTACGACGACGGCGAAGCAGATGCCACCTTCGGCCTCAACCAGACCGGCAGCTTCGGCATCCGCGTCGATCTGGATGCGCCCGATACCCTGACGGCGCTCTGGGCGCACTTCGTGCCGAGCCTGTATTACAATCCGGTCAACAGCCAGCTGCGCTCGCTCGAAAACCAGCCGTTCCGGATCGTCGTCTGGGGCGACCCGCATCCGGATTCGATTCTGTTCGACCAGCTCGGCGGCGTCAAGGTGCAGTATGCCGGCACGGTGGACGGCTATGTGCGCTATGCATTCTCCCGCCCGGTGAACGTGCCTGCGCGTTTCTGGATCGGCATCCAGCAGCAGAACGAAGCGCCGCTGGGGCTGGGCTACGACCTGAGCTACGACCGCGATGCGCTGAGCTTCTGGGATTCGCTGGGCACGTGGAAGCCGCTGCGCCTGAACGGCGCGCTGATGATCCGCCCGGAGTTTTACCGGCCGGGGGCGCTGCCGGCAGCCGCAGATGCAGCAGTGCTGCCGGCGGTCCGGCTCATGCCCAATCCCTTGACAGGCAGAGAGATCCGCATATCTGGCCTGCCGCCGGGCGGGCTGTACCGGCCTTTCCTGATGGACCTGCAGGGGCGTATCTGCTGGGAGGCGGAAACAGGCGGCGACCGCTTCGAGCTGCCCGCCGGCCTGCTGCCCGGCCTGTATCTCTGGGGGCACCGGGTGTACCGGGGCGCGCATGCCGAAGCAGTTCGGCTCGAAAAATTGATCATCCGCTGAATTCGGCGGATATTGCGCGCCGGTTGATTAATCCCCCTCCACATGAAGCTGGACGTACTCGTATTTGCCTCGCATCCCGACGATGCGGAACTCAGCTGCGGCGGAACCATCTGCAAGCTGACCGATCAGGGGAAGCGGGTCGGTGTGATCGACTTGACGCGCGGCGAGCTGGGCACGCGCGGCAGCGCGGAGCTGCGCGATCTGGAAGCTGCCGAAGCCTCGCGCCGGATGGGGCTGAGCGTGCGGGAGAATCTGGGCTTCCGCGATGGGTTTTTCGTGCAGGATGAAGCGCATACGCTGGCCATCATCCGGGCGGTGCGGCGCTACCAGCCCGAGCTGGTGCTGGCCAATGCGCCCCAGGACCGGCACGCCGACCACGGGCGGGCTAGCAAGCTGGTGCGCGATGCGGTATTTTACAGCGGCTTGCGCAAAATCTCCACGGCGGATGCCACGGGCGGGCCGCAGGCTGCCTGGCGGCCGCGGCAGACCTTCTTTTATATTCAGGATTACCACCTGAACCCCAGCTTCGTGGTAGACATCACGCCCTATTTCGAGCGCAAGCTCGACGCCGTGCGGGCCTTTTCGTCGCAGTTTTACGACCCCGCCAGCCAGGAGCCCCAGACGCCGATCTCGACCGACGACTTCTGGCACTTCCTCGACGGGCGCAGCCGGGTGATGGGGCGGATGATCGGCGTGACGTACGGCGAAGGCTTCATCTCCGAGCAGCCGCTCAAGGTCGGGGATGTGATGAGCATCCTGTAAATCTGCCCGGGCTCAGCGCTTTTTCCGCTGATCCTGCTTGAAGCGCAGGTACTCGCTGGTCTGCGGCGGGCCGCCCCGCTGCTGCTCCGGCCGGGGGCCGCGCTGCGGCGCAGGCGTCAGTGCTTTGATAGACAGCGAGATCCGCTTGCGGTCGATTTCTACGCCCATCACCTTCACGCGCACAGGCTGCTGCACCTTGAGCGCTTCGCTGGGGTGCGCGATGCGCTGGTGCGAGATCTGGCTGATGTGCACCAGGCCATCCTGATGCACCCCGATGTCCACGAAGGCGCCGAAATCGGTGATGTTGGTGACGATGCCGGGCAGTTCCATGCCCTCGTGCAGGTCTTCGATGCGGTTGACGCCGTCGGCGAAGCTGAAGGCCTCGAACTGCTCCCGCGGGTCGCGGCCCGGCTTGGCCAGCTCCTGCAGGATGTCGTTCAGCGTCGGCAGGCCGACGGTATCGGTCACATAGCGGCGCAGCTCGATGCGCTTGCGCAGGGCCTCGTCGCGCATGAGGTCCTGCACGGTGACGCCGAGATCGGCGGCCATGCGTTCCACAATGGGGTAGCTTTCTGGGTGTACAGCACTGGTATCCAGGGGATTGACGGCGTCCCGGATGCGGAGGAAGCCTGCGCACTGTTCGAAGGCCTTGGGGCCAAGGCGCGGCACCTGCCGCAGGGCATCGCGGCTGCCGAAGGGGCCGTTGGCGTCGCGGTAGGCGACGATATTCTGCGCCAGCGAGGGCCCCAGGCCCGAGACGTAGGTCAGCAGCTGCTTGCTGGCGGTATTGACCTCCACGCCCACCGCATTCACACAGGAAATCACGGTGTCGTCGAGGCTCTTTTTAAGGGCATTCTGGTCCACATCGTGCTGGTACTGGCCCACGCCGATGGATTTGGGGTCCAGCTTCACCAACTCGGCAAGCGGATCGGCGAGGCGGCGGCCGATGGATACCGCGCCGCGCACGGTCACATCCTGGTCGGGAAATTCTTCCCGCGCCACTTCGGAAGCCGAATAGATCGAGGCGCCGCTTTCGTTGACCATGACGATCGGGATCTGGCCTGGCAGGCCGATGTCGCGCAGGAAGGCCTCGGTTTCGCGGCCTGCGGTGCCATTGCCTACGGCAATCACCTCGATTTCATGCCGGGCGACGAGGTCGTGGACGGTAGCGGTGGCCTTGGCCGGATGGGCAGCAGGGGGGTGGGGGAAAATGGCAGCATATTCCAGCAGGCGGCCCTGCCGGTCGAGGCAGACGACCTTGCAGCCGGTCCGGAAGCCGGGGTCCACGGCCATGACGCGCTTCTGGCCCAGGGGCGGCGCCATGAGCAGCTGGCGGAGGTTGTCGGCGAAGACCTTGATGGCTTCGCCATCGGCCTTGTCCTTGGTCAGGATGCGGACCTCGGTCTCCATGCTGGGCGCCAGCAGGCGGTCGTAGGCATCGAACGCGGCCTCGCGCACCTGCGCGCCGGCGGGGGAGCCGTTGAGAACGGTCTGTTTTTCGAGCAGAAACTGCGCATCGGCATCCTCGGGGCGGATGGCCAGGGAGAGGATTTCTTCCTTTTCGCCCCGCCGGAGGGCCAGGAGGCGGTGGGAGGGAATCTGGCTGACGGGCTCTTTCCAGTCGAAATAGTCTTTGAACTTCACGCCGTCTGCCTCTTTGCCTTTGAGCACCCGGGCAGCGATGACGCCCTGGCGCATGAAGAGCTGGCGCATGCGGGCGCGGATGTCGGCATCTTCGCTGATGCGTTCGGCCAGGATGTCGCGGGCGCCCTGCAGGGCTTCTTCTGCGCTGCCGACCCCCAGCCCGGCATTGAGATACGCCAGCGCGGCGGTATCGGGGTCGAGGTCCTGTGCCTGCGCCCAGAGCAGATCAGCCAGCGGTTCGAGGCCTTTTTCGCGGGCGATGGTGGCGCGGGTGCGGCGCTTGGGCCGGTAGGGGAGGTAGAGGTCTTCGAGCTCGCTCATCGTCCGGGCTCCTTCGATGGCTTCCTGCAGCGCATCGGTCAGCAGGCTGCGCTCCCGCAGCGATTCGAGAATCGCGGCGCGGCGCTTGTCGAGCTGCTCCAGCTGCTCTGCACGGTCGCGGACCGCCGCCAGCTGCACCTCATCGAGGCTGCCCGTGGCTTCCTTGCGGTAGCGGGCCATGAACGGAATGGTGGCGCCTTCAGCCAGCAGGGCGAGGACGGCGCTGACCTGGCGTTTCTGCAGGCCGAGTTCGGAGGCGATGGTATCGAGGTGCTGCATAGGAGGCTGGTAGTGAGTAGTGGGACTAGGGTGCCGGGAATCGATGATGCGAGATTGAAACAGGTTGCGGAAGTGGCAGGCGCTCGTCGCGCCATGTGCATACGCAATACTCAATACTCAATACTCAATACCCTTCAGGAGCGTTTGATCAAATCCGACACAAAGATAAACGCTGCCAGCGCTTCATTCTCCGTCTGGAGGATATTCCGGCGGCTTCCTTCCCATTCCTTCCGGCCTTCGTAGAGGAACATAATTTTATCGCCGATATTCATGACGCTGTTCATGTCGTGGGATACGACGATGGTCGTCATGTCGTATTCCTGGGTAATCTCCTGGATCAGCTTGTCGATCACGGAGGAGGTCAGGGGGTCGAGGCCGGAGTTGGGCTCATCGACGAAGAGGTATTTGGGGTTGAGGGCAATGGCGCGGGCGATGCCGACGCGCTTGCGCATGCCGCCGGAGATTTCGGAAGGCAGGAGCTTGTTGACGCCGCTGAGGTTGACGCGCTGGAGGCAGAAATTGACCCGGTCGCGGATCTCGGCGGGCTTCATGCGGGTAAACATGCGGATGGGGAATGCGACATTTTCCTCCACATTCAGGGAGTCGAAGAGGGCGGAGTTCTGGAAGAGCATGCCGATGTGCTGGCGCAGCTGCTTGAGCTGGGCGTATTCGGCGGAAAAGAAATCCGTGCCGTCGAAGCGCACGGCTCCGTCGTCGGGGCGGTTGAGCCCCACGATGCACTTGAGCATCACACTTTTGCCGCTGCCGCTGGCTCCGATGATCATGTTGATCTTGCCGCGCTCGAAGCGGAAGTCGATGCCCTTGAGCACCTCCTTGTCGCCGAATCGCTTGCGGAGGCCGTGTATTTCGATAGACATAAGCCGTTGCAGACATTCGTCCCGGTGGAGGGGGCAAGTTAGGGGGCCGGAGGGGAATATCCAATTGCCGCATTTCGCTTGAATCTTGCTACTTTTGCAGCCGCTTAGCATACCGCACTATGGCCCGTATTCTCACCGGCATTCAGGCAACCGGCAAGCCGCACCTCGGCAACCTGCTGGGCGCTATTCTGCCCGCCATCGACATGGCGCATCAGCCCGGCAACGATTCATTTCTCTTTATCGCTGACCTCCATACCCTGACGAGCATCCGCGACGGCCATGTCCTCCGCGAGCATGCGTTCCAGGTGGCGGCCGCCTGGCTGGCCTGCGGTCTGGACCCGGAGAAAACGGTCTTCTACCGCCAGTCCGATGTGCCCGAAGTGGCCGAGCTGGCCTGGTACCTCGGCTGCTTTTTCCCCTACAGCCGCCTCCAGCTGGCGCATTCCTTCAAGGACAAGGCCAGCCGGCTCGAACTGGTGAACACCGGCCTCTTCACCTATCCCGTGCTGATGGCTGCCGACATCCTGCTCTACGACGCCGAAATCGTGCCCGTGGGCAAGGATCAGAAGCAGCACCTCGAATTTGCCCGCGATATGGCCGAGGCCGTCAACCGCGTCTGCGGCGAGGATACCCTCGTGCTGCCGGATGCGAAGATACAGGCCGATGTGATGGTCGTGCCGGGCATCGACGGGGAGAAAATGAGCAAGTCGCGCCAGAATACGATCGTGCTGTTTCAGTCCGACAAGGAGCTGAAGAAGCAGGTCATGAGCATCGTGACGGATTCCACGCCGCTCGAAGCGCCGAAAAACCCGGATACCTGCAACGTGTTCAAGCTGTACGCGCTGACGGCCCCGGCGGATGCCGTGGCGGAGATGCGCAGCCGGTACCTGGCGGGCGGCTACGGCTACGGCCATGCCAAGACGGCGCTGTACGAGGCGCTGATGGAGCGTTTCCGCGACGCGCGCGGGCGCTACGAGTATTTTGCGGCGCATCCGGAGGAGGTGGAATCGCAATTGCTCGCCGGGGCGGCAAAGGCCCGTGCGATCGCTTCGCCGGTGCTGAGCCGCGTGCGCAGCCGGCTGGGCTACCGGGGCTGAGGCAGGCCTGAAAACTGCAAGGGGCGAAGGACCCGCTCCCCGGCCACACAAGCGGCACGCAGCCCAAGTGCATAAGCAAAAGAACTACAAAGTATTGATAATCAAATCAATACCCAATACCCAATACTCAATACCCCTCTTCCGACTTGCTACTTGCTACTTGATACTCAGGCAAATGCCGATCCAATTCCCACCAGATAAGCTCCAATATTGAACTGAATACCATCGGCGACCTCGATGTCTTTGTGCCAGTCCTTGATCTGCCAGTCCTCGCCCGCGCGGGCGGCGGTGACGGTTTTGGGTACGGTCAGAATCCAGATGACCTGCTGCACGCCGAATTCGAGGAGCTTTTGGGTTTTGAGGTGGACGTAGGAATCGGCCTCGCGGTCGGCAGGGTCTGCGCTGATGTCCACCTCGATCACGACGGCAGGCGGTACGTCTGCGTAGTGCTCGCCGACGGCGCTGGCGGGCAGGGTCTGAGCGTCGAAGATGAGGATATCGCCGGAGAGGTTGTTGCGGTGGTTGAGGTGCAGCCCGGCTTCGTTGGTTAAAACGGTGAACGCCGATTCATCCAGCCCCTTGAACAGCACGCGGAGCAAGTACGATGCAATGAGCGATTGCAGGGTGCTGGAGCCTATGATTTCGGTATAGGTTTTGGTGCCGGCCATCACTTCGCGGTAGCCCCGGTAGTAGATGGGCTTTCCGTCGATGATTTCATAAATCAGATGCTCCGGGACTTTGGTCCGGGGCTTTGGGGCTTTGATGCCGTATTTGGTGGCTACCATGCGCTGCGGCTTATACATGCAATATAGGCAAAAAACCCGGAATCTGCGGAGGCGGATCCCGGCGAAATGCACAGGCGGCGGAATCTTTATCCGCCGCTACGGAAGTATCCGGTTTTTTTCCGACTTTTCCCTGCGGCATGGTGCCTGCGCATGATGCCCCCGCGATCCCCTTCAGACCCTTTCCGTATGGATCTCTCCCTGCTTGTGCTCCTTGCGGCTGCCATGCTGTTCCTGGCTGGCGGCATCCTGCTCTACAACCGCCTCATCCGCCTGCGCACCCTGGCCGAAGAAGGCTGGAGCGGAGTGGATGCGTTTCTCCAGCAGCGCAGCGACCTGATTCCCAATCTGGTGGAAACGGTGAAAGGCTACGCAGCGCATGAGTCTCAGGTGCTCACCGAAGTCGCACGCTGGCGCAGCCAGAGCCTCTCCGCCGCCAGCCTGCCCGACCGGCAGGCCGCCATGCTGGGCGTGGAGCGCTCCCTGGCGCAGGTGCTCGCGCTGGCCGAGCAGTACCCGGAGCTGAAAGCCGACCGCAATTTCGCCCGGCTCCAGGACGAGCTTTCCGGAATCGAGGAGCAGCTGAACATGGCCCGCCGCTATTACAACGGCGCTGTGCGCAACCTCAACGTAGCCGTGCAGTCCTTTCCCGGCAACCTCGTTGCCGGGCTGGCCGGCATCTCGCCGGCGCCCTTCTTCGAGGCGCAGGCCCAGGCGCGCCAGGCGCCCCGCGTCGATTTCTCCGGCCAAGCTCCCCGGCCATGATCGTCCGGCTCCTGTGCGCGCTGCTGCTGGCGCTGCCGCTATGCGCGCAGGCGCAGCTGCGCTGGCCTTCGCGGCAGACCCAGGCCTGCTTTGCGGCGGGCGAGCTGGACAGCCTGCTCCGCGAAGCCGCCGTGCTGGCTGCCGCAGACAACCTGGTGCCGGAACGCATCGCACGCGGGCGCTACCCCCGCTATGCGAAGCAGCTGGCGCGCGCAGTGGCGCAGGTGTTTCCCGCGCAGATCCGCCGCGCAGAAACCCGGCTGGCCGATTCCCTCCGCCGCCTGGAGCCGGCTGCCGCCTGCGCCCGCCTGCGCAAGGCCTGCATCGAAACCCTGAACCAGACCGTGGCGCGCCAGATCCCGCGCACGCCAGGCCTGTCGGTATTCCTCAATTTCGACCCATCGGACCGCATCACCTGGTTTTCCGCCCGCGTGGACCTGCAGCCCGACGGCTGGCTGGAGGTGACAGAAGTCATCGAAATCTTCAAAGGGGAAGGCCGCTCCAACCGGCGCTACCTCGCATCAGGCTCCTGGACAGAAGCCCCGCCGGAAAACAGCGAGATCCAGCGGGGGATTATCCGCGCATTTCCCACCACCTACCGGGACTCGCTGGAACTGCTGAACAAGACGCCTTTCAGCATCCAGTCGGTGACCCGCAACGGCCTGCCGGAGTCCTGGCACCGCGAACGCAGGGAAAACGGCATCCTGCTCTACCTCGGGAAGGCGGAGGTGCTGCTGCCCTGGGGCCTGCACCGCTATGAAATCCGGTACCGGACGCGCTGGCAGACCGGATTTTTCGGGGCCTACGACCAGCTCAACTGGAACGTGACCGGCAACGGCTGGACCTTCCGGATCGACAGTGCGGCGTATGAGCTGCGCCTGCCGCCGGGCACGGAGCTGAGCGGCTTCCGCTGCTTCACGGGGCCGCAGGGCAGCCTGGCCTCGGACTGCCAAGCCCTGCCGGGCGACAGCCTGCATACCGTCCGCTTCCGGACGCTCCGTCCGCTCGGCGTGCAGGAAGGATTCACGGCATCGGCCAATTTTCCCAAAGGAGCCATCCGCCCGCCTTCGGCCTGGGAGCGGCGCCTCCGGCTGCTGCTGGACAACCTGTGGCTCAGCCTGTCTGCGCTGCTGGCGGGCATCCTGGCGCTCACAGACTTCACCCTGTGGCTGATCGTGGGGCGCGATCCTCGGAAAGGAACCATCATCCCCCGCTTCGAGCCGCCGCCCGATCTCTCGCCGGCAGCGCTGGGCTACGTATATGTGCAGCGCTGGCACGACCGCCTGGCCACCGCAGCCCTGATCGATGCGGCGGTGCATGGCCGCATCCGGCTGGACGTGACGCGGACGGGCGGGCTGATCAGGCAGACGTCGTACCGGATCGCCAAAGGCCCGGGCCGGTCGCGGCATCCGATTCCGGTGTACCGGCATTTTTTCACCGAGGCCTTCCGCCTGGCGGATACCGTGCTGGCGCGGGGATCCTACAGCCCGCAGGCCGAGGCCTTCCGCAATGCGGTCCGCGAGGAAACGGAGCAGCAGTACCGGGTGGATACCGCCAAGTCCAGCAACCAGCGCTACGGGCTCTTCCGCCTGAACCGGCAGGCCGTGCATGCAGGCACGGCGCTGCTGGCTGGCGCGGCGGTCTGCGCGTTTGTGTATTTCTCCGAAAACGAATCAGAGCGCATCCTGCCCTGGGCACTGGGCTGGCTGGGCACCGCACTGCTGATCCACCTGGCATTCAGCCGGGTGATGAAGGCCTACACGCCGCGCGGCCGGGAAGTGGCCGATGAGATCGAAGGGTTCCGGATGTACCTGAGCACGGCGGAGCAGCACCGCTTCGATGCGATGAATCCGCCGGAGCGGACCATCGAGCTGTATGAGCGGTATCTGCCCTTTGCGATCGCGCTGGGGGTGGAGCATGCCTGGGGGAAGCAATTCGAGGCGGTATTCCGGCAGGCGGCGGCAGGCGCTGCTGCGGGCGGATCCAGCTGGCACAACCTGGATTACCGCAGCTTCAGCTCGGACGCATCGCGCAGCTTCAGCTCCAGCATCGGCAGTTCGTTTACGGGCGCCATTTCCTCGTCGTCCACGCCGCCGGGCTCTTCCGATTCCGGGGGCAGCTCATCGGGCGGCTCCGGAGGGGGCGGGGGCGGAGGCGGCGGAAGCGGCTGGTGAATCTTGTTTTCATATATTGAAAATTTCAGTATATTTGCTTTAGCCATCGGTTCAGAGTAGTACCGGAATTCATCATCGGGTTAATTTCATCGCATAGTTGCAGGTTTCTGCGTGTGTTTCCCTTGGAACGCTCGCGGAATCCAAGGGCTTGGATTATAACACCGGGGTGACAATGGCTCAGATTCGATACCCATCAACGTGCCTTGGCGGCGTACGCGGGGCCAGTATTCCCGCTTCCGATGAAATTTCAGCGGCGGCTGGCCCGTCTGTGGCTGGTGCCGTGCAGCCGTGCAGCATGCCTGCCGGAATGGCTTTCAGATTTTGTCTACATGTTTCATTGATAATACGATCGATTATGCCTGTTCGTGGTTTGTGGGCTGCCTGTATGGCAATTGTATTGCTTGCAGGCAATGCGTTTTCTCAGTCCAGAGGTTTTTCATATCAGGCTGTTGCGCGGGACAATGGCGGCGTGCTGCTCGCAGGCCAGCCCCTGACAGTCGGATTCAGGATTCGTGAGGCTTCCGCCGCAGGTGCCGTCGTGTATGAGGAATCTCATAGCACGACCACCAATGCGTTCGGCCTGTTTTCGTTGTCTATCGGTACCGGTACGGTTGTCAGCGGCGCCTTCGGCGGGATCGACTGGAATGCGGACCGACACTTTCTGGAAGTGCTGATCAACAGCGCCAGCATCGGGACCGAAGAACTCCGCTCGGTGCCCTATGCGGCAGTAGCGACGGATATGGTGCTGAAAGACCTGACAGATGTCTCGGATGCGGCACCGGCTGTAAACCAGGTGCTGAAGTGGAATGGTTCCCAATGGGAGCCTGGAACCGATCTGGTGGCAGGCGGCGGCGGCGCCGTCAATGTGACCGCACGCCTCAGCGGCGACGGCTCTGCCGGCGCTCCGCTCGATATCGCCCAGCAGGGTGCGGCATCGGGCCAGGCGCTGAAATGGAACGGGACGGCCTGGGTGCCCGCGCCGGACGACAACACCGTGTACAGCGCAGGCGCAGGCATTGTCATTACCGGCAATGTGATCAGCAACGCCGGCGATCTGAGCAGCACCAACGAACTGCAAACCCTGAGCCTCTCAGGCAACGACCTGACCCTCAGCAATGGCGGAGGTTCCGTGACCCTGCCCGCCGGTACGGTATACACCGCCGGCACCGGCATCGGCATTGCCGGCAGCGTCATCAGCAACACTGGCGACCTGAGCAATACCAACGAAATCCAGGCGCTTTCGCTGAGCGGCACGACCGTCAGCCTAAGCAACGGCGGCGGTTCGGTGGTGCTGCCCTACAGCGGCGGCGCCGGCATCGGAGTCAACACCACGACGGGCGTCATCAGCAACACCGGCGATACGGACGCATCCAACGACATCACTAACACGACCACAGCTGGCGGCGACCTCGCAGGCACCTATCCCAACCCGACGGTGGACGGCTTGCAGACCCGTCCTGTAGCAGCTACAGCCCCCGCAGCAGGCCAGGTGCTCAAATGGAACGGATCGCAATGGGAACCCGGCACGGACCTTGTGTCTTCGGGCGGCGGAGCTGTGAACGTGACCGCCCGGCTGACGGGCGACGGGTCCGCAGGCAGCCCGCTGGATCTGGCTTCCCAGAGCGCTTCGAACGGCCAGGTGCTGAAGTTCAACGGCACAACCTGGGCGCCCGGATCGGACAACAATACCACCTACACCGCCGGCACCGGCCTGAGCCTCACCGGCACCGTATTTGCCAACACCGGCGATACGGACGCCTCCAACGACATCACCAACACGACTACAGCCGGCGGCGATCTCGCAGGCACCTATCCCAACCCGACCGTGGACGGCCTGCAGACCCGCCCCGTAGCGGCTACAGCTCCCCTGAGCGGACAGGTCCTGAAGTGGAACGGCAGCGCCTGGGCTCCGGCAGATGACGACGACATCGACGGCGACGCCAGCCCCACCAACGAAATCCAGGCGCTTTCGCTGAGCGGCACGACAGTGAGCCTGAGCAACGGCGGCGGTTCGGTGGTGCTGCCCTACAGCGGCGGCACCGGCATCGGAGTCAACACCACGACGGGCGTCATCACCAACACCGGCGACCTGAGCAATACCAACGAAATCCAGGCGCTTTCGCTGAGCGGCACGACCGTCAGCCTGAGCAACGGCGGCGGTTCGGTGGTGCTGCCCTACAGCGGCGGCACCGGCATCGGAGTCAACACCATAACGGGCGTCATCAGCAATACCGGCGATACAGACGCATCGAACGACATCACCAACACCACCGCAGCCGGCGGCGACCTCGCAGGCACCTATCCCAACCCGACGGTGGGCGGCCTGCAAGGGGTGGCAGTCGCTGCGTCGGCGCCTTCCAGCGGCCAGGTGCTGAAGTACAACGGCACGGCCTGGGCACCGGCTTCGGACAACAATACGACGTATTCTGCCGGTACGGGCCTGAGCCTTTCCGGAACGACTTTCTCTGCCCTGGACCCCAGCCCAACGAACGAGATTCAGACGTTGTCGCTCACCAACACCACAATTAACCTGAGCAATGGAGGCGGGAATGTGCTGCTGCCGTATGCGGGGGGCCCGGGGATTAGCGTAAACACCGTCACCGGTGTGATTTCCAACACGGGCGATACCAACGCAGGGGATGACATTACGACCAGCACCACCGCAGCGGGCGACCTGAATGGCACCTATCCTGCCCCTACGGTGGATGGATTGCAAGGAGTGGCTGTCTCGGCTACGGCTCCCGCCAATAACCAGGTGCTGAAGTTCAATGGCACTGCATGGGCACCGGCTTCGGACAATAATACCACCTACACCGCCGGCACCGGCCTCAGCCTCACCGGCACGGTATTCGCCAACACCGGCGACACCGACGCCTCCAATGACATCACCAACACGACCACGGCCGGCGGCGACCTCGCAGGGACCTATCCCAACCCGACGGTGGACGGCCTGCAGACCCGTCCGGTGGCAGCTACAGCTCCCGTGAGCGGGCAGGTCCTGAAGTGGAACGGCAGCGCCTGGGCACCTGCGGACGACGACGACATCGACGGCGACGCCAGCGCCACCAATGAAATCCAGACGCTGTCCCTCAGCGGCACGACGGTGAGCCTGAGCAACGGCGGCGGCTCGGTGGCGCTGCCCTATACCGCCGGCGCAGGCATCAGCATCACGGCAGCCGGGGTCATCGCCAATACCGGCGATACCAATGCAGCCAACGATATCACCAATACCACGACGGCTGGCGGCGACCTCGCAGGGACCTACCCCAACCCGACGGTGGACGGCCTGCAGGGGCGGCCCGTATCGGCGACTGTGCCGGTGACCAATCAGGTGCTCCGCTACGACGGCACCCAGTGGGTGCCCTCCAACGAAACCGCCGGCACCGGTCCCTGGATCGAATCGGGATCTAATATTTACTGGATCTCGAATTCGCTGCTGGCCGGCAATGTGGGCATCGGCGATGCGACGCCGGCCAGCACACTTACAGTTGGCAATGGAGATAAATTCCAGGTAAGCGGCGCTGAGGGCGACGTGATCTTCACCGACGACAACGCCACCATCCGCTTCCCCGCCACGGCCCTGCCCAACTCGCCCATGATCCAGATGTTCAGCGGCGGCACCCAGAATGCCGACCGCATGGTCATCTCCCATTCGCCCAGCTTCCCCACCTGG
>JANRID010000046.1:0-22620 GCA_033765305.1 Bacteroidia bacterium | reverse complement strand
CTCGGCGTGAACCTCCGACTGCGAAACCAGCAGCAGCGCCTCCAGCGACGGCAGCGCCAGATACCGCGGCAGCTTGTGCCGGCGGTCGTACGCCTCCGTGCCCGGCGACAGCACCTCCACCAGCACCTTCGGATACCGCTTTACATACCGGTCCTCCCGGTCGCGCGCATCGCAGGTCAGTACCACATCCGGATACACATAGTACACGCCCGGAAGCAGCTCCACCTTGATATTTTCGATGTAGGCCTTGCAGGCATCTCCGCCTTTGCGGGTTTTAAACAAGGCATATACATTCCCCGCGATCTCGTTATGCGCATCGCTCGTGCCGGCCATGGCAAACAGCTCGCCCCGGAAATACTCCGAGCGAACGGCGCTCAGCTCCTCATGTTCGAGGTACTCGGCCACCGAGTAATGCGTCTTCACTTCCAGTGCGTAGCCCATATCGTGCGGATCTGAAGCGAAGATACGGAAAAGTCCGCACAAGTGCCAGCCCGCACAGCCTGTCAGACGGTGGGAGTTGCCGCAAAAATCGGTAGGTTTAGGGAGCAATCTGCATCCGGACCGCTCTCTGCACCCAGCATGAACATCCAACTCCGCGGAATCACCAAGCGCTACCCCGGCCATACAGCCGTCGAAACGCTAGACCTCGACATCGCCGAAGGCGAAACCCTCGCCCTGATCGGCGGAAGCGGGTCGGGCAAGACCACGACCCTGCGCATGATCAACCGCCTCATCGAACCCGACAGCGGCTCCATCCGCATCGGCGGACAGGATATCCGCACCCTGGACCCGCCCGCCCTGCGCCGCCGCACCGGGTACGTCATCCAGCAGACCGGCCTGTTCCCCCACCTGACCGTGCAAGACAATATGGCCGTAGTCCCCCGGCTGCTAGGCTGGCCTCCGGCCCAAATTCAGCGGCGGATCCATCTGCTGTGCGAGGCCCTGCGCATCGACCCCGCCTGGCTCAGGCGCTACCCGGCCCAGCTCAGCGGCGGCCAGCAGCAGCGCGCAGGCCTGGCCCGGGCCCTCGCCGCCGATCCGCCGGTGGTCCTCATGGACGAGCCCTTCGGCGCGCTCGACCCCCTGACGCGGGAGGACATCCGCGAAGAGTTCCGCCAGTCGGAGGTCCTGCGCGGCAAAACCATCGTCCTCGTAACCCACGATATTCAGGAGGCCTTTACAATGGGCCGGCGAATTGCCCTGATGGATCAGGGGCGCCTCCTCCAGTGCGGCGCTCCGCAGGAGCTGCTCTTCCAGCCGGCCAGCCCCGCAGTTGCCCGCTTCTTCGAAGGGCAAGCCTTCGGCCTGTATCTCAGCCGCCTGACCCTCGGCGACCTCCTGCCCTGGCTGCCGGCGCTGCCGCCGGGGCCGGATGCCCTGCCCGCAGCGCCGCATACCTCCCTCCAGCAGGCCCTCAGCCTCCTCACCCGCAGCGGCGGGCAGCTCCGCATCACTGCCGCCAGCCCCCGGACCGCCGATTTTCAGACCCTGCTTCATGCTGCCGGGCAGTACCGGCTTACCCGCTAACCATGCAGAGCTTCCTTGCCTTCCTGGCCGAGCAGGCGCCCGTCCTCGCCCGCCAAACGCTTACCCACCTGGGCCTTACCTTCGCCTCGCTGCTGCCTGCCTTGGCGCTGGGGATTCCGCTGGGCATCTGGAGCGCCCGGAGCCCGGCAGCCGCCAGGCTCTGGCTGAGCCTGTCCAGCGCCCTCCAGACCGTTCCCAGCATCGCGCTGCTGGGGGTGCTCATCCCCTTGCTGGGCATCGGGGCGGCACCGGCCCTGACCGTGCTGCTGCTCTACGCCCTGCTGCCCGTAATCCGCAATACCTATACCGGCATCCGCGAGGTGAGCCCTGCCGTGCTGGATGCAGCGCAAGGCATGGGCATGACCCGCCGGCAGATGCTCTTCCAGGTAGAGCTTCCGCTGGCGCTGCCGGTCCTCTTCGCCGGCATCCGCACCGCCGCTGTCATCAATGTCGGGGTGGCCACGCTGGCGGCCTACATCGGAGCGGGCGGACTGGGAGAATTCATCTTCGGCGGCATTGCGCTGAACAATCCGCAGATGATCCTTGCCGGAGCCATTCCGGCGGCCCTGCTGGCGCTGCTGCTGGATGCTGCGCTGGCCTGGATGGAACGCTGGCCTCTGCGCCGCCTGCGCACCGCCGTGCTCTTCCTCGGCATGCTGGCTGCTGCTACCGCCTTCCGGCAGGCTTTTCCTCCGCAGGGGCGCCTGCGCATCGCCCTGCAGCCGGAGTTTGTCGGCCGCAGCGACGGGCTTCCAGGCCTCCGGCGGGTATATGGCTTCGACCCGCCGGTCGTCGTGCTGAGTGCAGCGCTCATGTACGACGCGCTGGCCGCAGGCGAGGCCGATCTGGTCTGCGGCGACGGCACCGACGGCAGAATCCGGGCCTATGATCTGCTGCTGCTCGAAGATGACCGGCATGCGTTTCCGCCCTACGAGGCTGCGGTCCTGGCCCGGCAGGCCTCGCTGGAGCAGCACCCGGAGCTGCGGGAGGCCATCGGGCTGCTTGCCGGACGCATCACCGATACCGCCATGGCAGCCCTCAACTATCAGACCGACTACGAAAAGCACCCGCCGGAACAGGTAGCCCGCGCCTTTCTGGAACGGGAAGGTCTCTACCATCCGCCCCGCAGCGGCAAGGCGGGCAAGGTCGTGGTAGGATCCAAGATTTTTACCGAACAGTTTATCCTCGCCCATTTGCTCGTGCAGCTGATCGAAGGGTACACGGAACTTGACGCCGAGGCGAAAACCGGGCTGGGCGGCACGCAGGTCTGCTTTGAAGCGCTGCGCCGCGGGGATATCGATCTGTACCCGGAATACAGCGGCACCGGGCTGCAGGTGATTGTGCAGCCCGGTCCGGCAGTGCTGGACTCGCTGCGCGGCGACCCCGCCGCTGTGCTCGCCTATGTGGATGCGCAGTCGCAGCGCCGCTTCGGCGCGGAGTGGCTGGAGCCGCTGGGATTCAACAATACCTACGCCTTCATGATGCGGAAACCTCAGGCGGCAGCGCTGGGTATCCGCACCCTCTCGGATCTGGCTCGGTACCTGGAATCGGAATGAAGGCTTAGTAACACTCAAAAAATAACCTCCAGATGTTGCGAGGGGATTTTGTGCGAAGACAAGGAAGAAAAACCGAGTCTGGCGGGCCAAATGAGGGCTTTTCTGACGCAGTATTCGTTCAAAAGACCGAGTCGACAGCGGAATTTATTCTTTGAGCGGTACTTAGCCCAGCTGCCCGCTGATCCGGTTGTACACCCATTCCGGGCGCCAGGGACGGGAAGGGCCCAGCACCATCCGGCGCGCACGCCGTAGCGGCGTCAGGTAATGGCTCCAGAACGCAATGGCTGTCTCGTTTGCCACCGGTGCCGATGCACGGGAGGTGTCCCGAAGACGGCGCAGCATGAGTGCCTGCCCGGCGGCCGCAGTCCGGGCCTGGATCATGCCCTCGCCCAAGGTGGGCCAGTATGCGCCGAGCAGTTCCCCCTGCTGAATATATAACTGGGTGTCAGGCAGATGCGGCAGCAGCACCTCCCTCCGGTGTTCGCCCGATACCTCGCGGTCCAGCTCCAGCAGCGGAGCCGTATAGCGGGCCGAAAACGGCTCCAGCGCCGCCGGCTCAGGCCGGACAAGGCCTGGCTGTTCACCCTGGAACAGCACCGATTCCATTTCCAGCACAAACCCCAGCTTGAGATACACCGGATATCCCTCATCGGTCGCTTCGAGATAGATGCTGGCATACCGGCTGCGGTCGATCAGGCGGATCAGGTGCTGCGTGAGGGCCGTTCCCAGCCCGCGCCCGCGCAGGTCCGGATGGGTGATGATGGTGGCCAGCCAGGCCGTATCGGCATGCAGAATGGCTGCGCCGACGGCGGCCATACGGCCTTCGAACAAGGCTTTGACGGGCATGCAGGCCGCCCGGCTCAGGTACCACTGAAACCGGGGCTGCAGATCGCCCCAGCCCGGCGGCTCGAAAGGCGGGAGCAGTTCCAGGTCTGCCGGGGTGAAGGGGGCAAATGAAGCGGCTGTCATATGGTTGGCTTGGCGGAGGGATGCAGGGCCGTTGCACACAGCAGCAACGGCCCTGCCGCCTGTACCTTATTCTGCCCAGCCGCTTTCAAGCACCTGTTCCGGATCCTGCTGCCGGAGATCGATGGGGCGGAAGCGCCACACAAACCGGTAGCTGTCGCCGGAGAGCAGGTATTCGGGATGTGTGCGCGGGTTCCAGCTGTCGTCCCCGCCTACACCCTGCTGCTGCCAGTCGAGGTTGAGGGTCACGAAGGCTTCGCGTTTCAGGTCGGGCACATGGCGGGCCTGGACCAGCGCATCGAGCGAGTAGTGGTGTGCGCTGAAATTCAGCCCTTCCGGGCTGTAGGCGAGCAGGCCTCTGCCTGCGGCATTGGTGAGCGCAACCCAGCGCACATCGGTCTTGTTTCCATTTTCCTGCGGCACATAGGGCACGAACTGCTCTGCCACACTGCCCCGGTAGCGGCCGAAATGCGCGCTTTCCTTGCGGTCCCAGTACGATTCATGCGGGCCGCGGCCATACCATTGGAGCTGGTGGAACGACGAATCGAGCTGAAGGCTGACGCCGATGCGCGGGAAAGGCGGATGTGCGCCGTCCGCCGTAATCTGGGTCGCAACCTCGATCTCGCCATTTCCGAAGATCCGGTAGCTCATATCGGCCCCGACCGAGCCCTTCGGCCCTGCCATGCGGCCCCGGACCTCGATTTGCACAACACCGGGCGACGGCTGGCGCACGCTGGCACGCTCCGGCATCCAGCGCAGGCTGTCCATCCCGAACCGCTTCCACTGGGCGGCGAAGCTGCGCTCGGCGCCGCCTTCGTCATTGTCCGTAGGGGCACGCCAGAGATTCGGCAGCGGGCCGCGCAGCAGCAGTTCCTGCCCGCCTGCGACCATGTAGGCAATTTTGCCGGTTTTCTCCTCGAACAGCAGCTCGAATCCTTCGCCTTTGATCAGATACTGCCCGCCAAGATCCTTCAGGTCGAGCGGCGCGGCAGCCGCACGCGGATAGGGCACCGGCTGCACGGGCAGCTGCAGCTGCTCGCTGATCAGCTCGAAGCCCGCAGGCGCCCAGCGCGCATCTTCGCGCAGCCGCAGGCTGAGATTGAGGTGGTACTCCTTCCCGGGGCCGGGCTGCGGCCGCACAAAGGGAATCCGGAACACCGCTTCCGCCTGCGGCGCAACCTCCAGGGCCGGAATTACGCCCTGCTGCAGCATCTTGCCGTTTTCGGTCAGCGTCCAGTGCAGATCCAGGCCGTTCAGGCTGGTAAACCAGTACGTGTTGCGGATCCGGATGGAGCCCGCCCCCGCATCAGCCCAGGCCAGCTTGGCAAACTGGTGGACCTTTTTTACTTCGTAATAGGCTGGCTGCCGCTGGCGGTCGGCAAATACGATACCGTTGAAGCAGAAATTCCAGTCTGTGGGCCGGTCGCCAAAGTCGCCGCCATAGGCAAAATAGGGCTCGCCTTCCGGCGTTTTCATCGCAATGCCCTGATCTACCCAGTCCCAGATGAATCCGCCCTGGATACGCGGATACTTTTCAATCGTATCCCAGTACTGGCGGAAATTGCCCGTGCTGTTGCCCATCGAGTGGGCGTATTCGCACAGAATCACCGGACGGGACGGATCTTTGTGCATCAGCTTGACCATGTCGTCCGGCCCGGCGTACATGTTGGAAATGAAATCGAAGGGCGGAAGCGACAGCATTTCGTACGGTGCCCGGCTTTCGTAGTGGAAGGGGCGGCTCTGATCGATCGCCTTCATGGCCGCATACATGGAGTCGATGTTGACGCCCACGCCCGTCTCGTTGCCCAGGGACCAGATGATGATGCTGGGATGGTTTTTATCCCGCTCCACGACGCCCACGCCGCGCGATACAAACGCCTGTTTCCACGCAGGCACATCTGCGGGGGTCTGGCCGATGCTCCAGTAATAATGGCTTTCCAGATTGGCCTCGTCCATGACGTAGATCCCGTATTCGTCGCAGAGCTCGTACCAGCGGGACACGTTCGGGTAATGCGAAGTGCGGACGGCATTGACGTTGCATTGCTTCATGAGCTGAAGATCGCGGTGCATCATTTCCTCGGTCATGGCGCGGCCGCGTTCGGGGTGAAACTCGTGCCGGTTGACGCCTTTGAGCTCGATCGGCTTGCCATTGAACAGCAGCTGTCCGCCTTTCATCTCCACCTTGCGGAAGCCTGTGCGCTGCGCGACCGCCTCCACCGTGCGGAAATTGCCGTCGATGAGCTGGATGCTCATCCGGTACAGATACGGATCTTCGGCGCTCCAGCGGCGCGGCGCTGCCACATCCCGCGCAAAGCGGACCGTCACCGTGCTGCCGGGGCGGATGGATTTGGGAGCGGGAATGACCTCGGAGAATACCCGGTTGTTGTCCGCGTCATAGAGGGTGGCCTGGATGCGGTATTTGCGTGCAGCCGAAGCGCCGCCATTGCGGATCTGCACCTCGGTGATGAGGGCGCCGTTTTCGTACTGGGCGTCCAGATCGGGGCGGATGAAGAAATCTTCAATCCGGACCTGCGGCTCCGCCAGCAGCAGCACATCGCGGAAGATGCCGCCCAGGCGCCAGAAATCCTGATCTTCCAGGTAGGTGGCGTCGGACGCATTGAAGACGCGGAGGGCCAGCGAATTGACGCCGGGCTGCAGGTAGCTGCTCAGGTCAAACTCGGCGGGCAGCATGCTGTCTTCGCTGTAGCCGACGGGTTTGCCGTTGACCCACACATAGCAGGCCGACGCGACCCCGGCCAGGTGCAGCGTCACGCGCATGCCGCTCCACGCATCCGGCACCGTAAACGAGGTCCGGTAGCAGCCGGTCTCGTTGTAGTCGAGCGGCGGCATGGGGATCGTGGGAGGAAAAGGATGGAAGATGTTGGTGTAATGGGGCCTGCCGTAGCCTTTCATCTGCCAGTTGGAGGGCACTTCAATCAGCGGCCAGCGGCTGTCGTCGTAGCCGGGCGCTTCGAAGCCTGCCGGCGAGCCGGCGGGGCTGGGGCTGTAGAAAAACTTCCAGTTGCCGTTGAGCGACTGCACGAAGGGCGACTGGCTGCGGTCGAAGGAGAGCGCCTGCGGCTCATTTGCGTACGGATAGAACATCGCGCGGGGCGGAAGCTCATTGCGCCCGGTGACAGTCTCATCCTGCCATTCGGGACGCTGGCCTTTGAGAATCAGGGTGCCGGTGCAGAGCAGCGCGGCAGCAAGCAGACGGATCAGGGTATGGGGCATGACGCATGTAGTAGATCGGCCTAAGCTACACATTCTGTACTTTCTGCTCAACAGATCCAGATCCTGAATGCATCATTTATTCGGGCAGTTTCCGCCGGGAATCGTAACTTGTGCATTCCACATCTGAACCGCCTATGCATATCGTATTCCGGCCCGGGCTGGCAGTGCTGATGCTGCTGGCATGGGGCTGTACGACGGGATGCTGCGCCAGTCCTCACCGTACCGGCACAGCCGGGCACAAGCATCCGCAACTGCCTGCAGAACAGGCTGCTGCGGAGCTGTTTGCAGAAAGTCCGGAGCCTGCTCCGGAAACAGAGGACGCCATGCCGCTCCCCCAGCCTGCGCTGCTCGCATGCTCCGGAGGCATACCCGGTCCCGGCCCGTGCGGCACCGCCGGCAACCGCGCAGCCTGTCCTGATCCGCAGATCCGCCCGCCGGAGCGCAGGAGCCCGCACAAGCCGCCTGATGTGCCAAGCATCCGGTTCCGTTGTAAGGTTCATTTCCCCGCCACATCCGCTTTTCTTGTATGAAACAATCCGATTCGCTGTTTTCCCAGCTCAAATATGACCTTCCCGCCAGCCTCGTCGTATTTCTGGTCGCCCTGCCGCTATGCCTGGGCATCGCGCTGGCGTCCAAGGCGCCGCTGTTTTCGGGCATTATCGCCGGCGTAGCCGGCGGCCTCGTAGTCGCAGCCATCAGCAAATCCCCCCTGAGCGTCTCCGGCCCCGCCGCCGGCCTGACGGTGATCGTCGCCAACGGCATCGAAACGATGGGAAGCTTTCAGGCCTTTCTGCTGGCAGTCGTGCTGGCCGGCATCTTTCAGATGCTGCTCGGCGCAGTCCGCGCCGGCGTCATCGGCTACTATTTTCCTTCCGCCGTTATTAAAGGCATGCTGGCCGCGATCGGCCTGATCCTGATTCTCAAGCAGATCCCGCATGCGCTCGGCTACGACAAAGACGCCGAAGGCGACGAGGCCTTCGTGCAGCTCGACGGGGAGAATACCTTCTCCGAGCTGGTCAATGCCATCTTCAACCCCAGCCCCGGCGCAGCAGTCATCGCGGCAGCAGCCCTGCTGGTCCTGATTCTCTGGGAGCGCCCCTTCATGAAGCGGCAATCTTTTACCCGCCTGGTGCCCGGTGCCCTGATCGCCGTGCTGGGCGGCACGGGCATCAACCTGCTCTTCGGGCTGCTGATGCCTGCCTGGCAGCTTGCCGGCGACCATCTGGTATCGCTTCCGCTGGCCGGCGAAACCCTGGGACAGCTTGCCTTTCCCGACTGGTCCGCCTTCGCCCGGAAAGATCTCTACATCGTCGCCGCTACCCTCGCCATCGTCGCCAGCCTGGAAACCCTCCTCAGCGTAGAGGCCGCAGACAAGCTGGATCCCTACAAGCGCAATACCCCTACCAACCGCGAACTGCTCGCCCAGGGCGCCGGCAACCTCCTTTCCGGGCTTGTGGGCGGCTTGCCGCTCACTGCGGTCATTGTACGCAGCTCCGCCAACGTGTACGCAGGCGCCCGGACCCGCCTCTCGGCCCTCCTCCATGGCATCTGGCTGCTCCTGAGCGTGCTGCTGATTCCAGCCGTCCTGAACCTCATCCCCCTGGCTGCCCTCGCGTCCATCCTGCTGATGACCGGATATAAACTGGCCAAAATTTCCCTCTTCAAAAGCATGTACCAGGCCGGCTGGTCGCAGTTTCTTCCCTTTGCCATCACCGTAGGCGCCATTCTCTTCACCGACCTGCTGATCGGCATCCTCATCGGCATGGGCGTAGCCGTATTCTTCATCCTCCGCAATCAGTACCACAATCCCTACTTCTACCGCCAGGAGCCGCATCACGCCGGCGACCGCATCGTGATCGAACTCTCGCAGGAAGTGTCGTTCATCAACAAAGCCAGTGTCATGCTGATGCTCAGCGAACTGCCCGACCGGACCAAGGTAACCGTGGACGGCAGCCGCACGGTGAACATCGACCCGGATGTGGTCGAGATCCTGGAAGATTTCCGGGAGACGGCCAAGATGAAGGAGATCGACTACGAACTGGTCAACATCAAGCCCGGCGCTCCGGTCGAATACGGGCACTGAAATCCGGCAGGCCGCAGGGTTATTCCCTGAAAAACTGCTATGTTGGGGGATCAAGGAATCGAATCATGAAGCTGCGCGCTGCAGTCCCGCCGGATCTGGCCCGCTGCCTGCGGGTGCTCCTGGCCTTGTGCTGGGTCTGGATGCCGGTCCGGGCCCATGCCCGGCAGGGTCTTTCGCCTGGTGCGGAGGCCCTGATGGCTGCTGCGCGGCCCGACACAGCCCAGATCCGCAGCTGGCTCGATCTGGCGTACGTGCTCGAAACGCGGGCGCCCGACAGTGCCCTGCTGTACTACGAAGCTACGGCCGAACTCAGCAGGCAGCTTTCCTATGCGCTCGGCGAGGCGAAAGCGCTCCATTACAGCGGCCTCGTGCTGGCCGACATGGGACGGTATCCGGAGGCGGAATCCTTGTATTATCAGGCAATTCCGCACTACCGGCGGGCCTCCTACCTCAAAGGCGAAGCCGCCTGCCACAACGGCATTGCGAACCTGTACAATTACCGCGGCGATTTTGCCAATGCCGAGAAGCATTATCTGATCATGGTCGATCTGCTGCAGGGCCAGGACGACCGTCGCTCCCTCGCCATTGCCTACCACAACCTCGGCGGCATCATGAGCGATTCACGCAATTTCGCCCAGGCCCTCCGATACCACCAGATGGCGCTCGACATCCACCGCGCCCAGTCCGATACGCCCCAGATCGCCAAAAGCTACAACGACCTCGGGGTCATGTATGCCCGGCAGAACGACACCGCCCAGGCGCGCCTGCAGTTTGAAGAGGCATTCCGGATGGCCAGCCTGGCCGACAGCATGGACCCCAAAGGCATGCTGCTCATCTGCCAGAATCTGGCCGACTCCTACCGCCAGGCGCAGCGCTACACCGAAGCGCTCGACAAAGCAGCTCAGGCACAGCAGATTGCGGAAGAAATCCAGGCTGCCTACGAGCTGGCCGGGATCTATTTTATCCAGGGGCTGCTGTATGCAGACCTCAGGCAGCTGCCTGCGGCCCGCAGCTACATCCTCCGGAGCCTGGAGATAGCCCGCCAGACCAATTCCTACCGCCTGCTGGCCGATGCGTACTGGGTGCTGAAGGAAATCGAAAAGCAGGCCGGCAATTACCGCGCTGCGGTCGAGTATTTCGAAATTTTCCGGCAGTATCAGGACAGCGTGATGAGCATCGAGCAGCGGAAAGCGGTAGCCGACCTCGATGCCCGCTACCAGACCCGGCTCAAAGACGAGATGCTGGCCCGCAGCCAGCTCGAAATCGGGCAGCAGCAGGCGGAGCTGCGCACCAAGAACCAGTGGATTGCCGCCGGATTTGCCGGCCTGGGCCTGGCTTCGGCGGTGGCGCTGCTCATCTGGATCACCTACCGGCAGAAGCAGCGCCTTGACGCCCAGCGCCTCGATTCGATGGAGCAGGCCCAGCGCCTCAATATCTCCCGCGCCCTGATCTCGGGCGAGGAACGGGCCCGCACGGAGATTGCCCGCACTTTGCACGACAGCATCGGCGGGCTGCTGGCAGCAGCCCGGCACCGGCTGGGCACCGCAGTCGCCCGCAGCGACGAGCCTGCCCTCGCACTGCTGGACCAGGCGGCACGCGATGTGCGGGCGCTTTCCCATCAGCTGATGCCGGAAACCCTGGAACGCTTCGGCCTTGAAGAAGCCCTGCGGCAATACCTGCGCAGCATCGCCGAGGGCAGCGGGCTGGAGGTCGCCTTCCAGCCCTATGGCATGGAAGCCGAACGGCTGCCCGCCGAGATCGAGCTGCTGGTGTACCGCATCGTGCAGGAACTGGCGGCCAATGTGGTCAAACACGCAGGGGCCCGCCACCTGCTCATCCAGCTCAACCGCCATGCCCATCTGCTGAGCCTCACCGTGGAGGACGATGGCCAGGGCTTCGACCCCGCTGCCGGGCATGCCGCCGCAGGCATGGGCCTCAGCAGCATCCGCTCCCGCATTGACTATGTCGGAGGCACCTTCGATATTGCTGCTTCGCCCGGCGCAGGCGTATCTGTCGGCATTACCCTCAGCCTGGCTCAGCCTTTATCCGCAAAATCCGCATGATCCGCATTTCCATCACCGACGATCACCCCCTCGTCCTTGACGGGCTCCGGGCCATGCTGTCCACCCAGCCCGATATGCAGGTCATCGGCACCAGCCAGACGGCAGCCCAGACGCGGCAGGCCGCTGCAGCCGCGCTGCCGGATCTGCTGCTGCTCGATATCCAGCTGCCCGACGGGGACGGGATCGAGCTGTGCAAATGGCTGAAAAAGACCTATCCGGCGCTGCATATCATTGCGCTGAGCAACCTGTCGCAGCCGGCTTTTGTGCGCCAGATGATGAAGGCCGGCGCAGCCGGATACCTGCTGAAGAATGTGCCGCATACGGTGCTTTACGAGGCGATCCGGAAGGTGATGGCAGGCGAATCCTACCTCCAGGCCGAGCTGCAGCAGATGCTGCTCGCCGAAAGCCTCGGACGCGCGCAGGCCAGCAGCTTTATCCCGGTCCTGACCCGGCGGGAACGCGAGATTCTGCACCTGATCGTGGAGGAATGCACCACGCAGGAAATCGCAGACCGGCTGTGCATCACGGTGAGCACGGTGGAAACCCACCGGCTGAACCTGATGCAGAAGTTTGGCGTGCGGAATATGGCCGGCCTGGTGCGGGAAGCCGTGCTGAAGGGCCTGGCAGGCTGAACGAAAAAAGCCCGGAATGTCGCCATTCCGGGCATATCTGAGGATCTGAGGGATCAGAAGCGCTTGCCGCCGCCTTTGTTGAAACGGTCGCCACGGTCATTGCTGCGGTAGCCGCCGTCGCGGAATCCGCCGCCGCCACCGCCGCCGCGGTAATCGCTGCCGCTGTCGCGGTATCCGCCGCCACCGCCGCCGCGGTAATCGCTGCCGCCGCCACTGCTCCGGTAATCATTGCCGCCGCCGCTGCGATAATCGCTGCCGCCGCCGCTGCGGTAGTCGCCGCCGCCGCTGCGGTAATCGCTCCCGCCGCCGCTGCGGTAGTCGCCGCCGCCGGAGCTTCCGCCCCGGAAATCATTGCGGGGACCGCTGCCGCTGCCGCCGCGCTGACCGCGCTTGTTCTCCCATTCGTCTTTGGGTACTGCTTCTTTGGCCACGATGGTATTGCCATCTACCTGCGACTGATCGAGGTTCGAGATCGCTTCGCGGGCTTCATCATCGTTGGGCATAATCACAAACCCGAATCCCTTGGACAAGCCAGTGTCCCGGTCTTTGATCACTTTGCAGGAGGTCACTTCGCCGTAGACTTCAAAAAGGCGCTCCAGATCCTCGCTCGAAGTTCTGGAACTGAGTTTCGCAACAAAAATGTTCATAAAAATGAAGGAATAAACACATGGAAGGTTAACAACGTGCACGTCGATCCATTTCAGCGGGTCAGAATCCGGGAAGCGATTGGACAGGACCAGTCTGGCTTCTGTGCTGAATACAGAATCGATGGTAAAGATACTCAGACGGTCCGGTAATCCCAAATTTTTTCGCCGGGATGATATACCGGTGTGCAAGTTGTCGCGTATCTCGGCAGCTCAGGGCCGGCGCGCCTGAGGCTGGACGCTGGTGAGGCTGCCGATGCGCACCGGCTGATGGGTCTCGATGCTCTTGCGGGCCGCAATGCCGGTCAGCACCGACATTACCCCGTCGCGCAGGCCTGCGGCCTGCCGCCAGGGGTCCGGGGCATCCGGATAGCGGAAAATCCGGTCGCGCAGGCGCGTATCGCCGCCGCCATGCCCCGCCTCCTGGTTGGAGACCTGGATCAGGCGGCTCTCCCCGAACGATTGGGTCAGCCGAAGCTCGTCGTACGGCGCAGCCTCCCAGGGCTGGCTTTCCTGAATCCACGCTTCCAGGCGGCCCCTCGTACCGTTGAATGCGATCCGGTAGCCTTCGTAGGGCGAATAGGTGGTGAGCGAATAGCTCACGTGCACGCCGTTGGCGTAGCGGATCTGCGCCGACATCTTGTCGTAAATGTCGATTTCCTCCCGCCAGAGGCAGCCGTCGCGCAGGTAGCCGTCGTGGTGCTCCTGGTCCGCGTAGAGGGCCATCAGTTCGGGCTCTTTCGTGATATCCCAATGAAACTGGCACTGCGCCTTGTGCGGGCAGGGCCGGCAATGGGTGTGGCGGAAGGGATGGCTGCGTCCGTAATGCTCCAGCGCGCCATAGGCGAATACCTCCTCCGGCTCGGTTTCCAGCCACCAGTTGAGCAGGTCGAAATGGTGGGTGGCCTTGTGCACCAGCAGGGTGCCGCTCTGGTCCCGCAGCCCGTGCCAGCGCCGGAAGTAGCTTGCACCGTGGTACACGTCGAGGTACCAGTGAAAATCGGCCGATACGATGTCGCCGATCTCGCCGGCGCGCAGCAGCTCGTACAGCTTCTGCCGGTGGGGCGAGTAGCGGTAGTTGAAGGTCACCGTCAGCTTGCGCCCGGAGCGGCGCTCCGCATCCAGGATGGCCTGGCATTTCACTTCGTCGGTGGTGAGGGGCTTTTCGGTGATGACATCGGCCCCGAAGTCCAGTGCTTTGATGATGAAGGTGTGGTGCGTGGCGTCCACCGTCGTGACGATGACCGTATCGGGCCGGGTCTGGCGCAGCATCTCGTCGAAATCGGTGAATACCGGGCAGCTGACGCCCAGGTACTGCTTGGCCAGCGCCACGCGGCCCGGGTTGAGGTCGCAGAGGCCCACGAACTCCAGCACATCGCTGTAGCCCTCCACGAGGTCCTTGCCCCACATGCTGATGCCCCGGATGCCGGTGCCTACCAGCGCGATGCGCTTGCGGGCGCTGCCGGCGGCATGGAGCGGCAGGGTATGGGCGAATGCAAGGCCGGCCGCTGCCGTGCCGGCGGTCTGGAGGAAGCTGCGGCGTGAAAGGCCGGTTGAAGCGGGGTGCATAGCAGTCGTAGTTTGAGTAGCCTAATCGGAGGTCAAGATAATGCAGCACCCGGTAAATTCCGCCCCGGGCCCTCTGCCGGCATTGCCATTCCTGCACATTTATCCGTAGTTTAACCCCGGTTTCTCCTACCTGCTACTGCTATGCGTATCCTGCTGCCCTTTCTTCTGCTCGCTGCGGCGCTCGCCGCCTGCAACCCGCCCCCGCCTGCCAGCCAGTCTGTGCGCTACCCCACCACCGGCTCCGTCGAACGGCTCGATCCGGGCCTCGATGCCTTCATCGCCCCCGGCGCGAAGATCGAAGTGCTCGCCGACAGCTTCTCCTGGAGCGAAGGGCCGCTCTGGATTGAATCAGGCTCCTTCCTGATCTTCTCCGATGTGCCCGAAAACCGCATCCTCAAATGGACCGAGGACGGCGGCGATGTGGAATACCTGATGCCTTCGGGCTACACCGGCGATCCCGCTACGCCGGGCGAAGGCGCCAACGGCCTCCTGCTCGATGCCCAGGGCCGCCTCGTGCTCTGCCAGCACGGCGACCGCCGCGTGGCCTACATGGACGCGCCCCTCGGTGCGCCTGAAGAACGGTATGTGACCCTGACCGGCAGCTACGGCGGCAAGCGCTTCAATTCCCCCAACGACGCCTGCTACGACCGGGCCGGCAACCTCTACTTTACCGACCCGCCCTACGGCCTGCCGCTCGGCCCCGATGATACCGTCAACCGTGAACTGCCTTTTCAGGGCGTGTACCGCCTGGCGCCGGATGGCACAGTGAGCCTCCTCGTGGATTCCCTGACCAAGCCCAACGGCATCGCTCTCTCGCCCGACGAGCGCACGCTCTATGTGGCCGTCTCCGACCCCGAACGTGCCTGGATCCTCGCCTATGCGCTGGGCCCGGACGGCAGCATCACGGGCAGCCGCCTTTTCTACGACGCTACTTCCTTCACCGGCAGCGACAACAAGGGCCTGCCCGACGGCCTGAAGGTGCATCCTTCCGGCACCCTCTTCGCGACCGGCCCCGGCGGCGTGCACGTGATCTCGCCCGAAGGCAAGGCCCTGGGCATCATCCGCACCGGCCAGGCCACCGCCAACTGCGGCTTCGGCGGCGGCTACCTCTATATGACCGCGCATATGTATCTCATGCGGATCAGGCTCCGCTGAGCAGCCCGATTGGGCGGGTGCGCACAGGTCCGGCAGGATCTGTGCGCATTTTGTTTCGCCACTGGTGCAAATGGCCCGGCGACCGGGGCAGGAACGGCAGATTTCGGGCGTATATTTGTCCTGTTAATCTACTTGTCCAATGGAGTTAATTGTGATTCTCGCGGTACTGGCTGGCCTGATCGGCATGCTGATCTGGAACAAGCTGGACCCGGCCCTGGTCTTCGTCGTAGCCTTGCTGATCTACATGTTTGCAGGGTTTCTGCCTGCGAAAGAGATGCTCAATGCCTTCGCCAATGAAACCCTGATCGCCCTGATCCTGCTGCTGCATGTGTCGGGGGTCGTAGAGAAAAGTTATTTTCTTCCGTGGATTTCGCGGAAAATCTTCAAAAAAGGTTCCCTTAAAAAATCGATGTTCCGGCTGGCCACCTTCTCGGTGCTGCTGTCCTCCCACCTGAACAACACAGCGGTGGTCGCATCCATGATGGGGGTGGTGAAAACCAACCGTTACTTTGCCCCCTCCAAATTTCTCATCCCGCTGTCCTTCGCTGCCATCATGGGCGGAGTTCTGACCCTGATCGGAACTTCTACTAATTTGATTGTCAACAGCTTTGCCATCAAAGCCGGACTTCCCCCGATTCAGTACTACGACTTTATCTACATCGGCCTGCCGCTGGCGGTATTCGGGATCGCGTTTCTTGTCTTCGCGGCTTCGCGGATTCTCCCTGACAATGGTGTGGATGTATCGCCTTCTGAAAATGGCAATTACTTCCTCGAAGCCATTGTGACACAGGCCTCGCCGCTGATCGGCAAAACGGTGAAGGCAAACGGGCTCCGCCAGATGGACAATCTCTTTCTGGCTGAAATCATCCGGGACGAGCGCCTGATTTCGCCCGTCATGCCGGATGAACTCATCGAAGCCGGCGATACGCTGGTCTTTACCGGAGACATCACCCAGATACAGGAACTGCGGAAATTCGACGGGCTGACGGTGCTGGATCAGGCGGATGATCTGGTCAAATCCAACCTCCAGGAGGTCGTGATCCGCCATACCGCCCCGATTATCGGCGAAAAAATCAAGGATGCCCAGTTCCGCACCCGCTTCGACGCAGCAGTCGTGGCCGTGCGCCGGGGCGACGAAAAGCTCTCCGGCAAAATCGGCGAGATCGAGATGGAGGCCGGCGACAATCTGGTGCTCGCCGTGGGCAAGGAATTTGAAAAGCACGAAAACCTGCGCCGCAACTTCATCTTCATCAATCCGGTCGAAACAGTAGACAATCTGAACCGCAAGGAAAGCATTACGGCGGTGATCCTCTTTATGGCCGGCATTCTGGCCTCGGCTACCGAGCTGATCTCGCTGCTCCAGGCCATGATCCTGCTTATCTTCGCGTACTGGGGCCTGGGCTACCTGAAGCTGAAGCAGCTGCGCAACAACCTCAACCTGGGGCTGTTCCTCATGATCGGCGCATCGCTGGGCATCTCGGATGTGCTGGCGAAATACGGGGTGGCCGACCTGCTCGGCAAAGGCATCATCGACCTCGTAGGCGGGGCAGCATCTCCCATGATGGCCCTGATCGGCGTGTACATTGCGACGGTGCTGGTGACGGAAGTCGTGACGAACAACGCCGCCGCCGCCCTGATGTTTCCCATCGCCCTGTCCACAGCCACGCAGCTGGGCGTGAGCCCTACTCCGTTTATCATGGGCATTGCCTACGCCGCCAGCGCCAGCTTCCTGACTCCGATCGGGTACCAGACCAATACGATGGTCTACAGCCTGGGGAAATACAGCTTCGGCGACTACTTCAAGACCGGCTTGGGTCTCACCATCGTATACAGCATCGTGGTCGTATCGTTGCTTCCGGTCTTCTTCCCCTTCTGACCGCCGGCCGTCCGCAACGCATAAAGCCCGGGCCTTCAGGGCCCGGGTACTGGTTGGATTAGGAATTGAAAACAATCCTTAATACACGACCTGGCCATCCAGGATGGTGACGCCTCCGGAGGAACCGTCTGAATTCCGGAAGGAGAAGTAGGAGAAATTGCCGTCGCTGCCGAAGTAGGTTCCGTCTTTGGCGTAGTAGGAGCCGCCCTGGCGCTGGCGGGCCATGACAGCCAGATTGCCGATCGGATAGGGATTGCCTTCCGTGCCGAAATTGCCGGCTGCATCCAGCCACCAGCGCCCCTGATACACCGGGGTAATGGTCTGGAGGATCTGCACATCCATCTGGTTCAGGTGGCGTCCGTTGATGAATACGCCCGTATTGCCCTGGGAGCATCCGGGGTCCAGCGGTCCGCCGATCCGGAGCCCGGGCTGGATAACGCCGAGCGCATGCGAGCCCATGATTCCCCAGGCACCGCAGGCGGGGTCATACCAGTATGCGCCATCGCGGATCTGCACCTGATACTGCTGCTCCAGCGCAGCGAGTTCTGCGGCCGGCAGCGGGCGGCCGTTGATCTGCACCTGCCGGACAGGCACTTGTGTATGCTCCGCAGGAGCTGCGGGCTGCGCCGCGGATGATGGATCCGCGCTGGAAGGCGGCTGCGGAGACGGCATGCAGGACTGGATCAGGAGCAGCAGGGCCAGGAGCGGCGCGGCATCAGCGCGAGCAGACGGCATAGCGTTCGGGCGTTGTATGTTCAGTCTGCCAGATCTCAGCGGCCGTGTCGCCGCATACCTCCTCGGAACGCAGCTGGGCGCCGGTTTCGCGCGAGTGCTGCGCGCAGGCGTAGCAATTCTCCGCCTGCGAGTCCGGATTGAGGAGCTTGCAGCCGGGCATCCCGGCGCTCAGGAGAAGCACCGGCAGAAGCACGGAACGGAAATTGGCAGATTTCATTGGACATGGGATTAGGTACGTCAAAAGACGCACCTGTTTATCCCGTTTCCTTCAGGGAACTCCACCGGAATGAAAATTCAGGGAAAACCCCGACTTGCTCAGCGCGCCGGCAGGGCGCTGAGGAGCTGTGCATACCGCCGGATCACCTCGATGGTCGAGGCATCCCGGTCATAAATGGAATACCAGCCCTGGTACTCGTGCGGAGGATCGCCGGTGAAGTCGTCGCCGGGCTGCCAGACCGCCTTGGGCGCACGCGGGCGGCCTTCGCCGCCCCAGGCCCAGAAATTTACGCCCGCAACGCCGCGCCCGGCTGCGGCCAGCCGGTGCACCTCGCTGAACATGATCTCGTAGTACCCGTCGCGCACGCGCGTGCCGGCAGCCGGGTCGTAGCTGTCGAGATCCCGGCCAATGCCGAATTCCTCCAGCACCATCGGCATATCCAGCGCCTCCGACTGCTTGAGGTGCCATTTGAGGTACTTGATTGCCTTCTTCACCGCATCCTCGTACGTTTCCTGGGCGCGGTTGGGGTCGAACCATTCCCAGTTCTGCACCCAGATGTGGATGGTGCTGTAGTCGATGCCGGGAATTTTGTGGTCCTTCTTGAACTGCGTGCCCGCGTATTTGGTGCTGGTGCGGCCTTCGCTGCCGATGGTGACGAGGTGATTGGGGTCGAGGGTTTTGATCAGGGAGGCGCAGCGCCCGATCCAGGCGGCGTAGGCCTCGTATTCCTGCACGGCGCGGGGCTCATTGGCCAGTTCCCAGGCCATGATCGCGGGCTCGTCGCGGTAGGTGCGGCCCGTGTACGGGTTCTGCCGCCCGATCAGGAGGCGGATGTGGGCGTCGAAGGCTTCCATCGCCGCTTCGTTGCGGTAAAACCCGGTCGTAAACTCCTGATAGGTGCCCCAGTCGCCGCCTTCGGCCGGCGGCGGGTAGGGAATGCGCCCGCCGGTTTCCCAGACCAGGTACTGCGCCATTCCGCCGGACCAGGGCCAGAAATTGTTGAGGCACACCACGGCATACATGCCGCGTTTTCCCATCTCGCTCAGCAGGAAGTCCAGCCCGTCGAGCAGATTGGGATTGTAGCGGCCTTTTTCAGGCTGGAGGGCGGGCGACATCCGCCAGGGTTCGCTGTCGGGGCCCTCGCTGCCGGCTACGATGCGCAGGTTGCTGACCCCCATCTCCTGCAGGCGGTCCAGCTCGCGGATCAGACGGTCCCGGTCGCCGGCAGCGCCGGAAGCAGCCAGGTTGATCCCGTACCAGAAATTGGTCCCCATGAAGTAATAGGGCTGGCCGTTTCGGAGAAACTGACGGCCGGAAACGCGGATGAACGCATCCTGCCCGGATACGAGTGTGCTCATACTCAGCAGATAACCAAAGACAAGAAGAAAGCGGCGCATACGGATTCGGTGAGTTGGCTGATCTTGCAGCGATCCTGCGCCGGAAAATACAGGAATTCGCCGGAATTTCTGCTGCCCCCGGGCCGGGAATGCAAGATCCCGGCTGCGCAGCCGCAGCCGGGATCTTGCCCGAACCTGCCGGAGGCTCCTTACAGGTTCTCCTTCAGAAACTCGGTCATCTTGCGGAACAGGTGATAGCGGGTATAGCCGCCGTAGATGCCGTGGTTTTTGTTGGGATAAAAGAAGGAATCGAATTCCTTGTTGGCGTTCACCAGCGCGCTGACCATCTCCATCGAGTTCTGGAAATGCACGTTGTCGTCGGCGGTGCCATGCACGAGGAGCAGATGGCCTTTGAGGTTTTTAGCGAAATTAATTGGCGAATTGTTGTCGTAGCCGCTGGGATTGAGCTGGGGCGTTTTGAGGTAGCGCTCGGTATAGATGGTGTCGTAGAAGCGCCAGTTGGTCACCGGCGCCACCGAAATACCGGCTTTGAAGACGCCTTCGCCCTTGGTCAGGGCCAGCAGGGTCATGTATCCGCCGTAGCTCCAGCCAAAGATGCCGATGCGGGCAGCATCCACGTACGGGAGGGACTGCAGGTATTTGGCGGCGGAGACCTGATCCTGGGTTTCCAGGTTGCCGAGGTCGGCATAGGTGCAGTCGCGGAAAGCACGGCCGCGGCCGCCCGTGCCGCGGTTGTCCACGCAGGCTACGATATAGCCCTGCTGTGCCAGGTGCTGAAACCAGAAATAGTTCATCCCCACGCCCAGCGTCCACATGTTGAGCACTTCCTGACTGCCGGGACCGCCATAGACAAACATCAGCACCGGGTACCGGCGGGTGGAGTCGAAATCGGCCGGGCGGATCATCCAGCCGTTTAGGGTCTCGCCGCCGGGCAGCGGCATGGTATAAAAGCGGGGCGTGCCCATCGTATAGGCCGCCATTTTCGCTGCAAAGACTTCATTCGACTCCAGCACCCGCAGCAGCTTGCCGCTGCCGGTGTACAGGCGCGCCACCGGCGGCTGGGAAGGCGTGCTGTGCGAAGACACGAAGTAGCGGCAGGCGCTGCTCATCTCCACGCTGTGCGTGCCGGCCTCCGGCGTCAGGCAGGTCTTCTGCTTGCCTTCAAGGGTCACGGAATACAGTTTCCGCTCCATCGGCGAAGATTCGGTGGAGGTAAAATAGATCCGGTTGCCCGGCTCGTCGATGCCGGCCACTTCATCCACCTCGAAAGCCCCTTCCGTCACGGGATATTTCAGCTTGCCGTCGGCGCCGTAGCGGTAGAGATGCATGAAGCCGCTGCGCTCGCTCATCCAGAGCAGGCCGCCGTCTTTCAGGAAGGTCCAGGTGAATTCGTTGGGCTCCTTGATATAGGTGCTGCTGGTCTCGGTGAGGAAGACCTGCGAGGCACCGCTTGCCGGATCGGCCAGGAGCACATCCGCCTGATTCTGCAGGCGGTTGAGGCGCATGAGGCCCAGGCGGCTGCCGTCGGGGGTCCAGCGGATGCGCGCGATGTACTGGTCGGTTTCCCGGCCGGCATCGCACATCACCGTTTTGCGGCTGGCCAGGTCGTAGATATGAATGGAAACGATGGCGTTCTGTTCGCCGGCCTTGGGATACTTGAAGCGGTACTCCTTCGGGTACAGGCTTCCGTAGAGGGCCATCTGAAATTCGGGCACCCGGCTTTCGTCGAAGCGGTAGAAGGCCAGACGCTTGCCGTCGGGCGACCAGGCGAAGCCGGTCTTGAGGGCAAACTCCTCTTCATAAACCCAGTCCATAGCGCCGTTGATGATCGCATTCGGCTTGCCGTCGGCGGTCACCTGTGTTTCTGCGCCGGTGGCAAGGTCGGTATAGTAGAGGTTATTCTCAAATACATAGGCAAGCCGGGATCCGTCGGGAGAGAAGGCGGCGAGGCTCACCTTCTGGCCGGGGCGGATGGCGCGCACGCTGCGGGTCTTCAGATCGGCCACAAAGCACAGCTCGCGGGTCGAATAGCGGTAGAGCGGCTCCGCCGCCGCCGTGAGCAGCACCTGCTGCTCGCCGGGGCCGAAGGCATAGGATTCGATGGCATCCGCCGCCAGGCCCGGCGCGGAGAGCTGGGTGAAGTCGAGCAGATCGGCGGTCTTTTTCTCTTTTTCCACGCTGTACTGGGCGATGCCTTTGCCCTCCTCCATCACGGAGTAGTAGCGGTCATCGGCCATCCAGGTGAAGCCGTTGGGATATGCAGGGCGGAATTCGCCGGAAAGCCAGATCTGGTCGAGGGAAATGGCGCCATTCTGGGCCGGCAGGAGCGCGGCGGCGCAGAGCAGCCAGGCGAGCAGCAAGGGAATGCGGTTCATGCAGCAGCAGTTGAAATGGGTGGAATCCGGTCAGGCCGGGAGGGCAAAATTACATATCCCGCAGCACCTGCGGAATTATTTGGCAGATTCTCCGGCAGCAGGCAGCGATCCGGGCCGCACAATGGGCGCAGAGCAGCGCATTTCATTTCGCTTCATTTCCCTATCTTAGCCCCATGAGACGCTATCCGGTCGGCATCCAGGACTTCTCCGAGCTGCGCAGCGGCGGCTATGTCTATGTGGACAAAACCCGCCAGATCTACGAGCTGCTCAGCAGCGGGAAATACTTCTTCCTCTCGCGCCCGCGGCGCTTCGGCAAGTCGCTGCTGCTGAGCACGCTGAAGTATTTTTTCCTCGGCAGGCGCGACCTGTTCGAAGGCCTCTGGGTGGACCGCGAAGCCTCCCACGCCTGGGAGCCCTATCCGGTGCTGCATTTTTCCTTCAGCAGCTCGGGCTACAAAGACATCGGCCTCGAAAAAGCGCTCCTCCGGCTTGTAGAGGATGCCGCGCAAGAGCATGGTGTGCAGCTGGAGAAAGAAGGGCTTTCCGGATGCTTCCGCGAGCTGATCCAGGCCCTCGGCAGCGGGCCCCGCAAGGTGGTCCTGCTCATCGACGAGTACGACAAGCCCCTCA
>JANRID010000044.1:0-81371 GCA_033765305.1 Bacteroidia bacterium | reverse complement strand
GGGGGGGTACCCCGGAAGGTAAATGCATTTAGCTCAAAGCTCATATGATATCAGCTCAGAGGTAAATGCATTTACCCCCAGGGGTGGGTACCCCTACCTCAAAGCACAATGCATTGAGCTTTGAGGTAAATCGATTTACCTTTTGGGGTGGGTACCCCCACCTATATAGGTAGGGGGGGGTACCTATAGGGGTACCCGTTATGGGCGGAAATCGGCGGCATGGCCCCATTTTGTCATATGATAGCACCGGAGCGGGCAGCGGTCACGGGTCCGGATGCGGCATCAGAAAGCCCGCAGCTCCAGCTTGCCATTCCGGCCCCTGTTTCCGATCTTCGGCTCAATCGCTCCGAAAAGCAGTACTGCGAGGCTTCCGCGAGATCCGGCATGGCGGTCCGGCGCATCCGGGCGGGCCGTATGCGGCGGCTGAAACCGGAGCATCCCGCTCCGCTTGCCCTTCCGGCTATATTGCGTACGTTTGCGAAGCAGCTGTTTCAACTTCCTGACCCTATGGAATCCCGCCGGCAGCAGATCATCGAGCAGTACATCGAGGCGTACAACACTTTCGACATCGGGGGCATGCTGGCGCATGCGCATCCGGATCTGGTGTTCGAGCACCGCAGCAATGGCCGGACCGAGCTGCGCCTGGAAGGCGCCGATGCCTTCCGCAGGCAGGCCGAAACTGCGCGGCGCATGTTCCGCGAGCGCCGGCAGACTGTCACTGCCTGGCAGGCGGAGGGCGATACCCTCACCGCCGACATCGACTACCGGGCCGTGCTGGACGTGGCCCTGCCCAACTGCATGCGCCCCGGCGATCTGATGCAGCTCAAGGGGCAGTCGTGCTTCACCTTCGATGCCGGAGACCGGATCATCCGGATCGAGGACCGAAGCTGAGGGATGGGCCTGCGCCGCACCTCCAGACCCTGACCAAGCGATATCCCTTCCCTCCATGCCCAGCCCCTTCAAAGACCTCTACACCCCAGCCTTCATCCGCCAGGTAGCGGAGCAGGTGCAGGCCCTGCGCCCGCAGACGGATCCCGGGCAGTTCGCGGCGGAGGTGCAGGACGCCCGCTGGCCCTCGCGGGAGCTCAAAGACCGCATCCGCCACTGCGCCGCCGTGCTGGAGCGCCATCTGCCGGCCCATTTTCCGGAGGCGGCGCCCCTGCTCCTCGCGCTGTCGGAGCGCCTGCGCAGCCTCCGCAGCAGCGAGTACGAGCTGGTGTACCTGTTTCTGCCCGAATATATCGAACGCTGCGGCCTGGAGCACCCGGAGCCGGCCCTGGACCTGATGGAGCGGATCACCTCCCTGGCGTCCTGCGAATTTGCCATCCGCCCCTTCCTCATGCAGCATGAGGCCCTGGTGCTTGGCCGCCTGGCGCAGTGGGTGCTGCATCCGGACGCGCATGTGCGCCGGCTCGCAAGCGAGGGCGCGCGCCCGCGCCTGCCCTGGGGCATGGCCTTGCCGGCCTTCCAGCGCGATCCCTCGCGCATGCTGCCCCTCCTGGCGCAGCTCCGCGCCGACCCCTCGGAATATGTGCGCCGCAGCGTCGCCAACCACCTCAACGATTTCTCCCGCAGCCACCCGGAGCTGATCCTGGACCTGGCCCGGCAGTGGAAGGGCGAGCGCCCGGAGACTGACGCCCTGCTCAAGCATGCCTGCCGCACCCTGCTCAGGCAGGGCCATCCGGAAGCCCTGGCCCGCTTCGGCGTGCAGCACGGAGCGCCGGCGGCGCTGCGCGCCTTCCGGGTGGAGACGCCGGAGGTCCGCGTGCCGGAGTATCTGATATTCAGCGGCGAAGTGCTGTACAGCGGCGATGCGCCTGCCCTGCTGCGGCTCGAATATGCCCTCTATTTCCGGCGGGCCGGCGGCGGGTTTTCCCGGAAAGTCTTCAAGCTCGGCGAGCGTCAGGCCGCGCCGGGGGAGGTCCTGCCCATCGCACGGCGGCATTCCTTCCGTCCTGTCACGACCCGGACCTACTGCGCCGGCGAGCAGCGCGTGGCGCTGATCATCAACGGCACGGAGCAGGCCCCGGAGGCCTTCACGCTGCTGCTGGCCTGAGTATGGAGACGGGCAGCCGGAATGCTGCAAGTCAGGCACTTGGACAATCGGGAATATATTCATATCTTGAGAATATCGGATGCGCCGGACCGGCCTGGAGGCATCCCAATTTTGCATGCGCATGAATACCCAAGCGGTCAAACCGGCATTGCCCTGGCTGCAGATCGCGCTGATCCTGCTGTTTCCGGCGCTGTACTGGCTCAACGGGCTGGCTCCCTGGAGCACCGGCCTGTGGCAGGCGGGGGACCGAAGCCAGTTTTTTCCGTTCTGGGGCAGCACCATGCTGCTGCATTGGGCGAGCCTCGCGCTGGCGTGGCGCTTTATGCGTGCCGGCGGCTGGAGCCTGGCCGACATCGGGCTGAAGCTGACCTGGCTGCAGGCCGGCGGGCTGCTGGCTGCGTACCTGCTCGCGGCGGCCGGGGCCTATCTGCTGGCGGAGGCAGCCATGGCGCAGGTCCCGCCGGAGGCCGTTGCGCAGATGGATCTGGGCGGCTTCGCCCCGCGCAGCAGCGCAGAGCGGCAGCTTTGGATTCTGAACGCATTTTCAGCGGGATGCTGCGAAGAATTTGTGTACCGGGGATTCGGCATCCGGGCGCTCGAAAGCCGGGGCATCAGCCGCTGGCTGGGCCTGCTGATCACCTCGGTGTCGTTTGTATTCATCCACGGGCAGATTGTGCTGTCGGGGCTGGATACCTTCGGGGGGTACCTGGCGGCAGGGCTGGTGTTCGGTCTGGTCTACCTGCTCACCCGGCGGCTCTGGCCCGGCATGCTGCTGCACATGCTGACCGATGTGCTGGCGATGCTGGCCGTACTCCAGGCTGCGGCCCCCTGAGCGGGCGGTGTCTGCAAAAAAGCATGGATCTTCCGTAATAATTCGGCAAGTTGGGAGACTGATTGCCTGTAATTGCGAATGAGATCATGCAGCTATCCATCCGAAACCTGAGCAAGACCTACTCCAACGGCGTCCGGGCGCTGAACAACGTGTCGCTGGAAATCAGCACGGGCATGTTCGGCCTGCTGGGCCCCAACGGCGCGGGCAAGTCCACCCTCATGCGCACCCTCGCCACCCTGCAGGACGCCGACAGCGGCGAAGTGCAGCTCGGCAGCCTGGATGTGCTGCGCCAGAAGCACGAGGTGCGCCAGACCCTGGGCTATCTGCCCCAGTCGTTCGGGGTTTATCCCCGCGTGAGCGCGGAGGAGCTGCTGGACCACTTTGCGCGCCTTAAAGGCATCCATGACCGGGCGGAGCGTGCGGCGCGGGTGGAGGCCCTGCTTCGCCAGACCAACCTCTGGGAAGTGCGCAAGCGCCCCGTGGGCAAATACTCCGGCGGCATGAAGCAGCGCTTCGGCATTGCCCAGGCCCTGATCGGCAATCCCAGCCTCGTAATCGTGGACGAGCCCACCGCCGGCCTCGACCCGGCGGAGCGCTACCGCTTCCACAACCTGCTGAGTGAAATCGGCGAGCAGATCATCGTCATCCTGTCCACCCACATCGTGGAGGACGTGAGCGACCTCTGCGAACGCATGGCCATCATCCACCGGGGCGAGGTGCTGGTGCAGGGCCAGCCGCTGGAGCTCATCCGGGGCGCCGAGGGCCGGATCTGGGAGGCCAGCATCGAGAAAACGGAGCTTGAAGCCATTCAGCAGCAGCACAATGTGATTTCCTCCCGCCATTTCGCCGGGAAGATCCTCGTCCGGGCCTGGAGCGAGGCCCAGCCTGCGGAACGCTTCGAGGCAGCGCGCCCCTCGCTGGAGGACGTGTATTTCTTCCAGATCAAATCCCGCGAACTGGCCGCTGCGGGCGCCTGATCTTTCCTGAGGCTCTATCCGTCATCCAATTTCACGTCCCTCCATGTACACCATCTTCCTGTTCGAACTGCGGTACCGGCTCAAGCGGCCTGCTACCTACATATACATGCTGCTGTTTCTGGGCGTAGGCCTGCTCTACGGCAGCATCCTGGCCGGCGGCCTGGGGCCCGAACCGGCGGGCATCCTGACCGGCGGCGGCAAAAACCTCGGCAATTCGCCCTACAGCCTGCACCTGATCCTGATTTCCCTCGCCCAGATCGGCATCTTCGCGGTGGCTGCATTCATGGGGGTGCCGGTCATCCGGGATTTCGAATACCACGCGCACGAGCTGTTTTTCACCAAGCCCATCACCAAGCTGGACTACCTCGGCGGCCGCTATCTGGGCTCGCTGCTGCTCACCGTGCTGGTGCTTATCTGCATCCCCCTGGGGCTGATGATCGCGTTTGCGATGCCCTATGCCATTCCGGAAAAGGTGGGCCCCTTTTCGCTGAGCCACTACGTGGTTCCCTTTGTCATGCACGTGCTGCCCTTCACCCTGTTCACGGGCAGTATTTTCTTCGCCACTGTATCTCTGTCGCGGAATAATTTATTCATCTATCTCAACGCCATCGTGGTCATCGTGCTGCTGTCGGTGGCTTCGGCGCTGACGAGCGAGCTCGACAACAAGACCCTGGCTTCGCTGCTGGACCCGACGGGCAGCACGGCGTTTACCAATACGACCGAATACTGGACCGTGGCGGAGCGCAATACCCGCACGCTGCCGGCCACCTGGATCACCGTCGGCAACCAGGCCATCTGGGCGGCGGTGGGGCTGGGCATTCTGGCGCTGGTGTATGCACGGTTCAGAATGGCGGCTTCAATGGAATCCGGGCGGGCTTCCGCCCCGAAAGCGGCCAAGGCCGGCGCGATGCTGCGCCAGCTGGGCAATTCCGTCACGCTTCAGAAGGTCGAGCTGCCGAAGGTGCGGCTGCGTTTCGGCATGGGCCCCTATCTGGGCATTCTGCGCCGCATCATGCGGCAGGAATTCCGCTGGGTGATCAGCAGCCCCATTTTCTGGGCCATCGTCGGGGTGGGCATCCTGCTGTCGGTGGTGGTGCTGGTTTTCGGGGGGCAGCTGTTCGGCACGCCTACGCTGCCGGTGACCTACCAGGTGCTGGCGCAGCTCCAGGGGCAGCTGCAGCTCTTCATCCTGGCCATCATCGTGTTTTATACGGGTGAAATGGTCTGGCGGGAGCGGGGCAACGAGCTGCACGAGATCTACGACGCGCTCCCGATGCCGACCTGGATCACCCTGGCCGCCAAATACCTGGCCATTACGGGGGTCATCTACCTGCTGATGGCGGTGGTGATGCTGGTGGGGCTCACCACGCAGGTGGTGCAGGGCTTCTTCACCTTCAATTTCCCGATGTATTTCGCCGCGCTCTTCTTCTTCTGGCCCATCAACCTGCTGATCTTCTCGGCGCTGGCCTTCTTCGTGCAGATTCTGTCGCAGAACAAGTTTCTCGGCTTTTTCCTCACGGTGCTGGTGTATCTGGGCTGGACCCTGGCGCTGGGGCTGATCGGGGTGGAGGACAACCTGGCGTCCTTCAGCGGATCGCCGGGGCTGGTGTACTCCGACATGAACGGCTACGGGCATTATGCAGGGCCTTACCTGATCTTCAAGCTGTATTGGGGATCGCTGGCGGCGGCCATGCTGATCCTGGGCAATGCGCTCTGGCAGCGCGGCACCGGCGACAGCCTGCGCGACCGGCTGCGGAGCCTGGGCCAGCGCCTCGACCGGCGGGGGCAGATCGCCCTGGGCGCAGCCCTGGCCGTATTCCTGGGGACGGGCGGGTTCATTTATTACAATACCCACATCCTCAACGACTTCCAGAACTCGCGCGAAGCGCAGCGCCAGCAGGCGGAGCAGGAGAAGGCCTACAGCCGCTACGCGGCCCTGCCCATGCCGCGCATCACGGATGTGCGCATCGCGGTGGACCTGTTTCCAAAGGACCGCAACTTCGACCTGCGCGGCAGCTACCGCCTGGAAAACAAGACCGACTCGGCGGTGCGGGAGGTGCATCTGTCCTTCCTGACCGGCGTGCGCTACCGCGAGCTGGCCCTTAGCCGTCCGGCGGAGCGGACCCTCTACGATACCGTGATGGGCTACGCCATCCTGCGGCTGGCCGAGCCGATGCTGCCCGGCGATACCGCCGAGCTGCGCTTCGAAGCGGAGTACCGCACCCGCGGATTCGTCAACAGCGGCCCCAACTCCCAGATCGTCGCCAACGGCACCTTCCTCAACCACTACTACTTCCCGCTGATCGGCTACCAGCGCGACTTCGAGCTGCAGGACACCGATCTGCGCAAAAAGTACGGGCTGCCGGAGCGCGAACGCTTCCCCAACATCGACGATACAGCCGCCCTGCGCAATACCCTCTTCGCCAACGATGCCGACTGGATCGGCTTCGAGGCCGTGGTGAGCACCGAGCCGGACCAGATCGCGCTGGCGCCGGGCTACCTGGAGCGGGAATGGAACGAAAACGGCCGCCGCTATTTCCATTACAAGATGGACTCGAAGATGGCCAAGTTCTGGAACATCTCCTCGGCCCGCTACACCGTGCAGCGCGACGTGTGGAAGGCGCCCGACGGGCGCGACATCAGCCTGGAGATTTACCATCACGCCTCCCACACCTACAACCTGGAGCGCATGATGGAGGGCATGAAGCGATCTCTCGAATACTACACGGAGGCCTTCGGCCCCTATCAGCACCGGCAGGTCCGGATTCTGGAATTCCCTCGATATCAGGGATTTGCACAATCCTTCGCCAACACCATCCCCTTCTCCGAAGCCATCGGCTTCATTGCGGATGTGAAGGAGGGGGATGTGGACTACCCGCTTTACATCACGGCCCACGAAGTGGCGCACCAGTGGTGGGCGCATCAGGTGGCCGGCGGGGCCGTGCAGGGCTTCCAGTTCCTCTCCGAAACCATGTCGCAGTACGCTGCGCTGATGGTGATGGCGCACAAATTCGGGCCGGAGGAGATCCGCAAGTACCTGAAATACGAGATGAACCAGTACCTCCAGGGCCGCACAGGCGAGCGCGTGGAGGAAAAACCGGCCCTGCTCTCTGAAAATCAGCTCTATATCCACTACAACAAGGGCAGCGTGATCATGTACGCCCTGCAGGACTACATCGGGGAGGACAGCCTCAATGCCGCGCTGAAGCGCTATGTGGCGCAGGTGCGCTTCCAGGAGCCGCCCTACACCACCACCCGCGAGTGGCGCCGCTATGTGGATGCGGTGACGCCCGACTCGGTGAAGCACGTGCTGCGCGACTGGTTCGACGAGATTACGCTGTACGACCTCAAGACCGACTCGGTGCGGGTGGACTCCGCCGGCGGCGCGTACAAGGTCATCCTGACCTACGAGGCGAAAAAATTCCGCGACGACGGCCGGGGCGAGGAAACGGAAGTGCCGGTGGAGGATTACGTGGATGTGGGGATCTTTGCGCGGGAAAAAACAGACGGGGAATGGAAACCGGTCCCGCTGTATTTCCGCAAGCACAAGCTCAGCAGCGGCGTCAACACGCTGGAGATCCCCGTGGACCGCAAGCCCTACGAGGCCGGCATCGACCCCTACAACAAGCTCATCGACCGCAAGCCGGATGACAACACCCGGCGGTTCTGACGGAAAATGCATACCTTTATCATACTCCTTTCTCAAAACACCCTTAACCCTATCTCACTATGGCTACTGTATCCATCCGGCCTACCGCCGTCAAATACGGCCTGATCCTGGGCGGCATTCTGGCTGTGTATTCGGTGGTGCTGGGCATGACCGGCAATACCAGCAACCAGACGCTCGGGTATCTGAGCTATGCCATCGGCATTGCGGGCGTAGCGCTGGCTTGTCTGGAGTTCCGCAAGCTGCAAGGCTATATGACCTTTGGCCAGGGCTTTCAGACGGGTTTTCTGACCTTTCTCATCGCCTCGCTGATCTCCTCGGCAGTGGGTGCCGCCCACATGGCCATTGATCCTGCAATCGGCGAAGAAGCCCTCGAAATGGCCCGGCAGCAAATGGAAAGCGATCCGCGTGTGACGCCTGAGGCCCTCGAAATGGGGATGGGCTGGGCGAAGACCATGATGCAGCCCGGAATGATCTTCGTATTTGGCCTCGTGGGGGGCGCCATCGGCGGCGCACTGATTGGCCTCATCACCGCCGCCATCCTCAAGCGCGACCCGGCGCCCGGCGCCGACATGGACGAGATCGGCGGCTGAGCCAGCAGAAAACAACAGAAAAAGCGGGGCATGCCCCGCTTTTTGCGTTTCAATGGGGAGGCTCAGAGCTTTTTCGAGGTATAAAAGCCGTACACCCAGCCTTCCTGGCCGTCTTTTTCGATCCGGTACCAGTAGTCGTTCATGTCGCGGATCTGCTCCTGGGCGCCTTGCTCCACGATATTGCAGATATCGCCGTATTTCAGCTGAAAAACCACGTTATCGGCGTCCGCATTGGGCTCGCTGCGCACATTGACCTTGTCGGAGAGGATGTAGAGCTGGCTGGCGGGCAGCTCAGGCAGGTTCGATGCGGCAGCCTGCTCCGTAGCCAGTGCCATGAGCGGCGAGCTGGCAAAGGCGCTGTTGCTGGTGATCAGGCCGAGGGCATCGCTGCGCTTTTTGGGGTCTTTCTCGCGCAGGGCGCGGTCGAGGAGGATCCCGATGGCCACATCCGCATCTTCGAGGGAGATGCTGCCGTCGCGGCGGATCCAGCCTTTTTTCTTCTTTTCGCGGGTCACAACCTCCAGCCAGTCGGCCTGCTCGCCGGTGGTGAAGGCGAAGACCTCGCCAGGGGCCAGCTTGACGCCGGAGAGGGTGGTCAGTTCGGGCCGCTTGAACAGGTCGGCTTCCGCGAGCGCGACCGCGCGCTGGGCACCGGCGGCGAAGAGATTTTCCTGGGCCCAGCCAGTCTTGCCGTCGGCAAGCGTGACCTGCAGGTAGGCTTTGCCGCCATCGGCGCTGTCCGTATGGCGCTGGCCGGTGAGGGTGACCACCTCGCCGAAGTTGATGCCGGTGAGGTACTTGGCGTCGCTGCCCTTGCCGGGCTTGTCGCGCAGGCCGATGGGCTCCCAAAGGGCGACGGCAGTCTGAGGCTGGGCTGCCGCCGGACTGGAAGCGGTGCCGGAAGCGGATTCATCGCCGCAGCCGGCGGATACGAGGAGGAGCAAGGCTGCGAGCGGCAGCAGAATGCGGTGCATGGCAGAGAAGGTTACGGGTTGAGAGTGGCTGAAAACGCACAACAGGATTCCTGCCTGCAACTTACAGTTTCCGCACGGACGATGCAATGCAGATGCCGCAGGATTTGCAAATGGCCCGCAAAGCAGGCAGCGCGGCGGGGCCGGGCAGGAATAAGTTAAACAGTTGTTCGATGAATAGCCGATATTTTGCGAAAAAGCCTCCAAAATCGGCGATTTCCAGTATATTGTGCGAGGCACCGCCGATCGGCCAGCGTCTCCCCCACGTCCGCTGCAAGTATGAAGAAACGCGTATCCGAATTGCTGGAGTTGCTTACCGGACACACCGGGGTCGACTTCTTTCAGTACAAGCCTGCTACCTTGCTGCGCCGGCTGCGGCGGCGGATGGAGCTGGCGGGTTTTCACGACGAGGCAGCCTATGTGGCGCATGTGCGCACGCATCCGGAGGAGCTGGAGCGCCTGTTTGCATCGATGCTGATCGGGGTGACGGAATTTTTGCGGGATCCGGAGGTATTTGAGGCCATCCGCCGGCAGCTGCCGGCGCTGCTGAGCAGCAAGCAGGGGCAGGAGCCGCTGCGCTGCTGGTCGGCGGGCACGGCTACGGGCGAGGAGGCGTACACCCTGGCGATGCTGGTGCAGGAAGGGCTGGAAGCTGCCGGCTGGCAGCCGGGCGCCCGGATTTTTGCGACGGATCTTGTCGAGGCATCCATCCGCACCGGCCGTGCGGGGATCTATACCCACGAGGCGGTGCAGGCGCTGCCGGCAGCCTGGCGCGAGCGCTTTCTGCAGCCGGAAGGCCCCGGCACCTGGCGCATCGCAGACCCTGTGCGGCGGCTGGTGCTGTTTTCGGCCCAAAACCTGATTTCAGACCCGCCTTTTGTCAATCTTGACCTGATCGTCTGCCGCAATGTGCTTATCTACCTAAAGGAACGGGCGCTGGAGCAGCTGCTGCAGGTATTCCACTACAGCCTGGCCGACCATGGGCTGCTTGTGCTGGGCAAATCGGAGGGGCTGCACGGGCTCGGCGGCTGGTTTGAGCCGGCAGACGAGCGGCTGCGGATCTACCGCAAGGTCAAGCGCCTGCAGTCTTACCGCATCCAGCCCTGGCTGCCGGCAGCTGCCGGCGGCACCGCCTTTTCCCCTGCCGGCAGCACGCTGTCCCAGCCGGTACGGGGGCTGCGGGAACTCGCGCGCGAGGCGCTGTCGCAGGCGTTCGACTATCCCTTTGTCGTAATCAGCCAGCATGCGGAGATTCTCGAAAGCGCAGGCTCGCTCCGCCTGTATCTGGAGCCCCAGCCGGGCCAGACCGCGCCGGGCCTGTTCCGGCTGCTCAACCCCGATCTCCGCATCCCGGTGCAGTCTGCGCTGCACCGCGTGCAGCAGGGCGCTGCAGTGAGCCGCACCCCCTGGCTGGTCTTCGAGCTGCTGGGAGCCCGGCGCTACACCCGGATCACGGTCCGCCCGCTCGATACCGAGGCAGGCGTGCAGCCCGCCTACGTGGTGGCATTCGAGTCGCCCGACCCGGATCTGCCTGCCGAGGCCGAAGCAGCGCTCCCCGCTGCACCGCCGTCCGACGATCAGGAGCTGAACCTCCTGCGCGAACAGCTCGATGCCTACCGCACCGAACTGGAGCGCAGCCGCGCAGAGATTCAGGCGATGCGTGCCGAGGCCCAGGCCATGAACGAGGAGCTCCGCTCGGCCAATGAAGAGCTGGAAGCCACCAACGAAGAGCTGCGCACCCTCAACGAGCAGCTGATCCTGTCCAATGAGCATTTCCAGCAGGCCAACGATGCCCTGCGCCGCAAGGAGCAGGACCTGCGAGCGGAAGTTGAACGGGCTGAATACCAAGCATTCCACCTCAAACTGGCTCAGGAGGTCGCCTCCTTCGGAAGCTGGGAGCTGCGCTTCGATACCGGCAGCACCCTCAACTCGGACTATGTCTTCAGGCTTTTCGGCCTGGAGCCGGGAGCCATCACGCCAGGCATCGACACCCTGGCGCGGCATATCCACCCGGATGATGCGCCGCGGGTCATCCCCGTCATCAGCCAGGCGCTGCAGCAGCGCAAGCCCTATGACCTGGAGTACCGCACCCTGCACCCCGACGGGCGGACGGTCTGGATCCGGGATGTGGCCCTGGTGTTTCACAATGCCCAGGGCGAGCCGGTCCGGATGGTCGGCGTCAACCAGGATATTCAGGCCTACAAGGAAATTCAGCACGCCCTGCTCGAAAGCGAAGCCCGCTACCGGATGATTGTCGAAGGCGCGCCCATTCCCATTGTGGTGCATCAGCAGCTCAGGATCAGCTATGTCAACGACGCGGCAGTGCGCATGCTGATGGCCGACGGCCCGGAAAGCCTGATGGGGCGGGAGGTGCTGGGATTTGTGCATCCTGAGGACATGGTCCCGGTATCCCGGCGCATTCTGCAGCTGTACCAGTCCGACCAGCAGATGGGCATGAACGAGTTCAGGGTCCGGCGGGAAGACGGGCGGTACATCGTGGTGCGGGGCGGCGGACGGCACATCATGTACGACGGGCAGGCGGCTGTGCAGCTGATGTTTTACGACGTGACGGCGGAGAAAGAGGCCCTCAGCCGGCTGATGGAGAGCGAGGCGCGGCTGCGCCGGGCGCAGGAAATCGGCAAGATCGGCATGTGGGAGTTCGACCTGCAGACGGAATCCGAGTGGTGGTCCGACCGGATGTACCGCATCCTGGGCTATGAGCCGGGGGAAGTCACGCCGGAGCGCGAACTGGCCCGCAATACGATTCCGCCCGAAGATCTGGAGATGATCATCCAGAAAGTGGCGCGTGCCGTGGAATTCCAGGAGCCCTATTCCTTCGAGCACCGGGTGTACGACCGCAACGGCGAGCTCAAATACCTGTATGCCAATGCCGAACTGGTGCTCGATGCGCAGCAGCGGCCCATCAAGCTCGTGGGCACCTCGGTGGATGTCACGGAACTCAAGCGGCAGGAACGGCACCTGCGCGAGCACGAGTACCGGCTGCGCCAGGCGCAGGAGATCGGCAAGATCGGGATCTGGGAGCACGACGTGCAGACGGGGCGAGGCTGGTGGTCCGATTCGCTCTACCGGATGCTGGGGCTGGATCCGGCGATTCCGGTGGAGGAGGCGATCCGCAGCTTGCTCACACCCGAGGAGGTGCAGCGCCTCTCCGCGATGACCTTCGGCGCACTTGGCCAGGGGCCTTATCAGTTTGACTACAAAGTCACCCTGCCGGAAGGCGCCGTCCGCTATCTGTTCGTCACCGGAGACCTGATGACCGATGCTGCCGGCAAGCTGGAGCGGGTGCTGGGCATGGCCCTGGATATCACGGACCGCAAGCTGGCCGAGGAGCAGCTCCGCAACCAGGAGCTGCTGCTGCGCCAGGCGCAGGAGATCGGGCGGATCGGGGTGTGGGAATTCCAGTTTGCAGCCCAGACCATGTGGTGGTCGGATACCTTATATGACATGATGGGGCTGAGCGAAAACCGGCCTGCGGATATCGCCGCATGGGCGCGTGCCCATGTGCATCCGGAGGATGTAGCGCTCACGGAAGCAGCGATGGCCGCCACCATGGAGCAGGACCAGCCATACCTCTTCGACCACCGCATGACCGACGAGTCCGGGCAAATCCGGTATCTGCACATCCAGGCGCAGCTGTTCCGCGACGAGCAGGGTGCTCCGCACCGGCTGGTCGGGGTTACGCAGGATGTGACCGAGCGTAAACTGGCTGAAAAACAGCTCCGCGATTTCGAGGACCGCCTGAACCGGGCGCAGGAGATCGGACGGGTCGGTGCCTGGGAATACGACCTCCGCAGCGGCGCGCAGTGGTGGTCCGAAGGCTTCTTCCGGCTCATCGGCGCCGATCCCGCCGATCCGCGCGACAAGCGGACCATCATCCGCGAGCTGCTGACGCCGGAGACCTATGCGCAGATGGAATACGAGATGGCGCGGTTTGCTGATCAGCCCCTCATCGAATACCACCATGCCCTCCGCCGCCCGGACGGGCAGCTGCGGCAGATGTATGTCAAGGCCCAGCTGACCCGCGATGAAAAAGGCCTCCCGGAACGCATCGTCGGCATTACACAGGACCTGACGGAACTCCGCGAAGCCGAAGCCCGCATCCGCGAAAGCGAACGGCGGCTCCGCCATGCGCATGCCATCGCCCGCCTCGGCTCCTGGGAGTGGGACGCCGTCTCCGGCCAGATCGTATGGTCCGATACGCTCTACGATCTCTGCCGCATCGCACGCGGCACGCCGGTTACCCCCAGCTGGCTGAGCCAGCTGGTCCACCCTGAAGACCAGGAAATGACCGGAGCCCGGCTGGCTGAGGCCCTGCGCACCTTCCAGTCCTACGACCTGCACTTCCGTATCTTGCTTGCCGACGGGGACATCCGCTACCTGCATGCAACTGCGGAAGCCATGCTGGAAGGCGGGCAGCCCGCCCGGATGCTCGGCGTCATCCGCGACGAAACCGATATCCGACTCGCAGAGCAGCAGATCCTGCGCTTCAAGCAGGACCTCGAGCGCCAGGTGGAAGCCCGTACCCTGCAATTGCGCCGATCCAACCTCGAACTCGAAAATTTCGCCTACTCCGTATCCCACGACCTGCGGACCCCCCTGCGCCAGCTGGTCAGCTACTCCGGCCTGCTCGAACGCCGGGCCGGCCAGCAGCTCGACGAGGACAACCGCCAGCTGCTCCGCTTCATCTCCTGGGCCGCGAATAAAATGCACCAGCAGGTCCTCGACCTGCTCGAATATTCCCGCCTGGGCCGGCAGCGCATCCATCCCGACCACATCGATCTCAACGAAATTCTCCGCCGCGCCGCCGAATGGCTCGGCCTGCTCCAGCCGGAGCGCCGGGCAGTGCTGGACCTCCATCCCCTGCCGCCGGCCTATGCCGATGGCATGCTCGTCGAGCAGGTATTCCTGAACCTGCTCTCCAATGCCGCCAAGTACACCGCTACCCGCACCGAGCCCCGCATCAGCGTCAGCGCGCACGAGGAGCGGGGCGAGGCCGTCATCTGTGTGCGCGACAACGGGGTGGGATTCGACGAAACCTACAAAGACCGCCTGTTCAGGCTCTTCCAGCGCCTGCATCCGGAGACCGAATTCGAGGGCAATGGCATCGGTCTGGCCAATGTGCAGCGCATCGTCAGCCGGCACCACGGCCGGGTATGGGCGGAGGGCAAGCCGGGCCAGGGCGCCGCATTCTACTTCTCCCTCCCGCTCACGCGCGAGCATTTCGAGCAGGCGGGCGGGCTGGAGCTGCTGGGGCACGACGAACCGTCCTGACGGGAAACACCCGGATCAGGGCGTTCCGGGGCCTGCGAGGTCCAGCGTCACCCGGAACCGGTCCTCGGATGCTTCGATTTCCAGGCGGTGACGGCCCGGATACAGCAGCTGCAGGCGCTGCCGGATATTTTCCAGGCCGATGCCGCCGGTCCCGTCCTTGCGGGCACCCGGCGATATGCTGTTTTCCACCGTAAACCGCAGCTGCTGCCCTTCGGCCGCTGCCCGGATCCGCAGCCAGCCGCCCCGCTGATCGGGGTTGCCATGCTTGAATGCATTCTCCACCAGCGGGCCCAGCAGCATCGGGGGAATGCGCAGCTGCTGGAGGTCCCCGGCCGTTTCAAAAGTAATATCCTGGGGATCAGGCGTTTTGAGCTGCTGAAATTCGATGTAGTTGCGCACATAGGCCAGCTCGTCCGCCAGCGGGGCAACCTCCGCCCGCGCATCGTAGAGCAGGTAGCGCATCAGTTCGGAAAGCTTGAGAATCATCGGAGCCGTCTGCGGCGATCCGGTAAACGCGAGGGCGTAGAGGTTGTTGAGGGCATTGAAGAGGAAATGCGGATTGACCTGGGCTTTGAGGAACTTCAGTTCGGCTTCCAGGCGCTGGCCCCGGAGGGCCTGCTCCTGCTGCTGGCGGCGGCGCAGGTCGTCCACGAGCTTGACTGGGGTGGTGATGAGCAGCATCAGGCAGCCGCTCAGCAGGGTGCCGGCCAGGTGCTTCAGCGTCCAGATGCGCTCCGCAAAGGCGCTGAAATGCAGGCTCAGGCCGTAATCGGCCAGCATGCGCAGCCCGGTATCGGCGGCTACCAGCAGGCTGAGCCAGGCGAAATAGGCGGTGTACTGCCCCCGTTCGAGAAAGCGCGGCATCAGGCAGCCCAGGTTCAGGTACACCATCGGCGCCAGAAACGCCGCCATGATGCAGGTGCGCAGCAGCGCCCGCTCGATCGGCAGCACGTTGGACAGGGCCAGGCTGACCAGCAGCAGGTAGCCCAGCCAGAAACACACATGCACCAGCACCCGCAGGCGGCGGATGCGGGGGTCCTGGGGGCGGAGGTCCGGCACGGAGACAGCGGAGTCGGGCATAGGCATGCAGATCGCAAAGCAGCAGACCAAACATACGGGTTCCGGCGGAGGGATCGCGCAGCTTCGTTGAAACATCGGCTGAGTTGGCTGAAAAAACCGTGCGGAAGCCCGCTGGCCGGGGCATCTTTGCGTATCTGGCTGAAACCTCGAACCCCAACCGCATGGAACCCCTGCTTCCTGAACTGACCCTTGCGCAGCGCGGCGCGTTTCTGTTCGGCATGATGCTGCTGCGCTACCTGCTCTTTGCCGGCGGTACCTTTCTGGTATTTTACCTGTGGAAACGCCGGGCCTGGGTCCGGATGCGCATTCAGCCGCGCTTTCCGGATGCGGCCCAGTACCGCCGCGAGATCGTCTGGTCCATGAGCACCCTGGTCATCTTCGCGCTGGTGGGCCTGCTGACCTTTCTCCTCGGCCGCGCAGGCTATACGCAGCTCTACCTGCGCATCGGCGACCGAAGCATCGGCTGGCTGATAATCAGCACATTCCTACTCATTCTGCTGCACGACACCTGGTTTTACTGGATGCACCGGTTTCTGCACCTGCCAGGCGTCTTCAGCATTGCCCACCGGACGCATCACCGGTCCATCACCCCCTCGCCCTGGGCAGCCTTCGCCTTCCACCCGCTGGAGGCCGTGCTGGAGGCAGCCATTGTGCCCATCGGTGTGTTCCTGATCCCGCTGCATCCGCTGGCCATCGGCCTGTTTCTGCTTTGGATGATCCTGTTCAACGTGCTGGGCCACCTGGGCTACGAGCTGTTTCCGAAGGGATTCACCCGCCATCCGCTGGGCCGGTGGAGCAATACCAGCACCCATCACGACATGCACCACCGCTTCACCCACTGCAACTACGGCCTGTATTTCAACTTCTGGGACTGGCTGATGGGAACCAATCACAAGCGCTACCATGAATACTTCGAGCAGGTAGCAGCCCGGCGGGATGCGGCGCCGGAATCCTGAGCCGGTACAGGCCGGAGGACACGCGGCGGAATGCAAAATTCGTGTATCTTGCCCGGCGACTCCGTACCCTCAAAAACCTTGCGCATGCAAACTCCTACTCCTGCCGGACCGCAGGGCACCGCGCCGGACGCGCACCAGCCCTTTGTGCCGCCGGACGCGAAAGTGCCTGAGTTTACCCTCAAAGCCATCCTGCTCGGCGCGCTCTTCGGCATCCTCTTCGGCGCCGCCACGGTGTACCTCGCCCTCAAGGCCGGACTCACGGTTTCCGCCTCGATTCCCATCGCCGTGCTGGCCATTTCCATCGGCCGTTCGGTGTTCAAAACCTCCATTCTCGAGAACAACATCATCCAGACCACCGGCTCTGCCGGCGAGTCCATCGCTGCCGGGGTGGTCTTCACCCTGCCGGCTTTCCTCTTCCTCTCCGTCGCCGAAAACGGCGAAAGCGTCGGCGCCTCCTATTTCAACTACTGGACGATCTTCATCCTCGCCGCCTTCGGCGGGGTGCTGGGCACCCTGATGATGATTCCGCTGCGGCGTTCCCTGATCGTCAAGGAGCACGACAATCTCCCCTACCCCGAAGGAACCGCCTGCGGCCAGGTGCTGGTGGCGGGCGAAAAAGGCGGCAGCTTCGCCAGTGCGGCCTACCTGGGGGTAGCCGTGGCCATGGGCTATGCACTGCTCCAGAAGATTTTCCATGTGATCGCCGAGGCGCCCGCCTGGGTGACGCAGCAGACGAACAAGTACTTCCCCTCTGCCACCGTCAACGGGGAAATCACGCCTGAATATCTGGGGGTGGGCTATATCATCGGCTTCCGCATCGCGGGTGTGCTCGTGGCCGGCGGCGTGCTGGCCTGGCTGGGCCTCATTCCGCTGCTCGCCTCGCTGGTGCCGGCCGAAACCATCGCCCTGCAGCTCATCAAGCTCGGCTATCTCCAGGACCTGATGACCGCCGGCGGCCCCGGCAACTGGGACCCCGCCACGCAGACCTTCGGCAATACGGCCTCGGCCATCTACCGGGCCTACGTGCGCCAGATCGGCGCGGGGGCCGTAGCCGCAGGCGGCTTTATCACCCTGCTCAAGACCCTGCCCACCATCGTATCTTCCTTCCGCGAAAGCCTCGGCTCCATCCGCAACCGCGAAGGCGCCAACGGCTCCGCCATCCGCACCGAACAGGACCTGTCCCTCCGCGTGGTGCTCATCGGCAGCGTAGCGCTCGTCATCCTGATGGCCCTGCTGCCCCAGATTCCGGGCGACAATATATTCAACAAGCTGCTGATCGGGATCCTGGTGATCGTCTTCGGCTTTTTCTTCGTCACGGTTTCCAGCCGCATTGTGGGCATCATCGGCTCCAGCTCCAACCCCATTTCGGGGATGACCATCGCCACGCTGATGGGCACTGCCCTGATTTTCATTGCGGTAGGCTGGACGGGCATGACCTACGAGCCCATGGCGCTCGTGGTGGGCAGCATGATCTGCATTGCCGCCGCCAATGCCGGCGCCACTTCGCAGGATCTGAAAACCGGCTACATCGTCGGCGCTACGCCCCGCTACCAGCAGCTGGCGCTCTTCATCGGCGCGGTGGTTTCCTCGCTCGTGATCGGCGCTACGGTGCAGATCCTCGACACGCCTACGATGGAAATGCGGGCGGCAGGCATCGAGCACGCCATCGGCACCGACAAATACCCGGCTCCGCAGGGCACCCTGATGGCTACGCTGATCAAGGGCCTGCTGTCCTTCAACCTCGACTGGCAGTTTGTGCTGGTGGGCGTGTTTCTGGCAATCACGATGGAGCTCTGCGGGGTGAAATCGCTCTCCTTCGCCGTGGGCGCCTACCTGCCGCTGTCCACCACGCTGCCCATTTTTGCCGGCGGGGTGGTACGGGCTGTGGTGGAGTGGAATGAAAAACGCAAAGGCACGCATACGGAAGGCGAGGACGAAACGGGCAAAGGCAGCCTCTTCGCGACCGGCCTGGTGGCCGGCGGAGCGCTGGCCGGGGTGCTGGTGGCCTTGCTTTCGGTCAACGACGGCGTGGCAGCCGCGCTGGGCAAGGTCAATCTGGAGCCGGGCATCGAGCATGCCATCGGCGCAGACGGCTATCAGATCCTGGGCGCCCTGTTCTTCCTCGGCCTGGCCCTGTGGCTGTACCGCGTGGCAACCAAAAAATAAGCAGATTCCCTACAGGCTATGCGCATTACTGAAATCCGGATCCGCCGGGAGCCGATGGCGCTCACCCGCCCGTACAGCATTGCATACAAGACGGTGAGCGAGGTCGAAAACTGCGTGGTGGAACTAGCCGCCGAAGGCGGCCTCACCGGCTACGGCGCCTCCAATCCGAGCGAGTATGTGGTGGGCGAATCGCTGGACGATACCCTGCGGACCCTCACGCCGGAGGCCTGCGCGCCCCTGATCGGGCGGGATGTGCGCCTGCTCCGCCCCCTGACGGAGCTGATCGAATCGATGTTTCCGACGTCGCCCGGCTCCCGGGCGGCGTTGGACATCGCCCTGCACGACCTGCATGCCAAGGCATTCGGCGTACCGCTCGGCGAGGTGCTGGGGCGCTATCACGATGCGCTGCCGACCTCCATCACCATCGGCATCAAAGGCGTGGCCGACACCCTGGAAGAAGCAGCGGAATACCTCGGACGCGGCTTCCGGAACCTGAAGGTCAAGCTCGGCAGCACGCCGGAGGAAGATCTGGAGCGGCTGCGCAAGCTGCGCGAACGTTTTGGCTATCAGTTCGATATCCGTGTGGACGCCAATCAGGCCTATGATGCCGTCCAGGCCGTGCAGTTTCACCAGGAATCGATGCCCCTGCGCATCGAGCTCACGGAGCAGCCCCTGCCGGCGACGGCCGTGGCCGAGATGCGCCAGCTGCCCGATGCCGTGCGCAGCAGCATTGCAGCCGACGAGTCGCTGGTGACGCCGCTCGATGCGCTGCTGCTGGCCCAGGGACCCGCTGCCTGCGGCATTTTCAATATCAAGCTGATGAAGTGCGGCGGCATTGCGCCGGCGTTGCGGATCGCGGATATTGCCCGGCTGGCCGGCATCCGCCTCATGTGGGGCTGCAATGACGAAAGCATCATCAGCATCGCCGCAGCCCTGCATGCGGCCTTCGCCTGCCCCCATACCCGCTACCTCGACCTCGACGGCAGCCTCGATCTGGCCCGCGATGTGGTGCGCGGCGGCTTCATCATCGAGGATGGCATGATGCGCCCAGCCGGCGGGCCAGGCCTGGGCGTCGAACCCCTCTGACCGGCACCCTATGCAAACTTACAACCCCCGCAACGCGGATATTTTCGTGCATGTCGGCGGGCGGCTTGTGCCGCGTTCCGAAGCCAACGTATCGGTATTCGACAGCTCCGTACAGGGCGGCGACGCCGTCTGGGAAGGGCTGCGGGTATATCAGGGCCGGATTTTCGCCCTGGAGGAGCATCTGGAGCGCCTGCGCCATTCGGCCAAGGCGATGGCATTTGCCCAGGTGCCGTCTGCCGCCGACATCCGGCAGGCCATTTTCGACACCCTGCAGGCCAACGGCATGTACGATGGTGCCCACATCCGCCTCACCCTCACCCGCGGCGAGAAAATCACCTCCGGCATGGACCCCCGGCTCAACCAGTCGGGGCCCTGCCTGATTGTGCTGGCGGAATGGAAGCCGCCGGTGTACGGTGCCGGCGGCATCCGGCTGGTTACCGCTTCCATCCGCCGCAACCCGCCCCAGTGCGTCGATTCCAAAATCCACCACAACAACCTGATCAACAACATCCTCGCCAAGATCGAGGCCAATCTGGCCGGTGCCGACGATGCTCTGATGCTGGATCTCTACGGGTTTGTGGCGGAGACGAATGCGACCAATGTCTTCCTTGTCAGCCGGGACGAACTGCACACGCCGCTGCCTGAGGCCTGCCTGCCGGGCATTACCCGTGAAATCGTGATGGGCCTGGCCCGGCGCCACGGAATCCCGCTCATCGAGCGGCGCATCTCCCTGATGGAGTTTCAGACCGCAGACGAGGTGTTCGTCACCGGCACCATGGGCGAGCTGACGCCGGTGCTGGAACTGGATGGCCGCCGCATCGGCGAGGGCGTGCCGGGGCCCGTGACCCGGCGGCTGCAAGGCTGGTTCCGCGAACTCACTGCCACGCTTGGCGTTCCCATTCCCGGCGCACCTGCGCAAGCCTGATGCCGGCAGTGGATTGGCATATTGCCGTTGTGGGGGCAGGCAATCTCGCCTGGTCCATGGTGCCTGCCCTGCAGCGCGCAGGCGCGCAGGTGATCCAGCTGATCAGCCGCGAGGCGGCTCGGCGGGCGGAGCTGGCCGCCTGCTGCGGCATTCCCGGCCAGGCAGCCCGTCCGGGCGACCTGGACCCGGCGGCAAATCTGGTGCTGCTCACCGTGCCGGACAGCGCGATTGCAGCAGTGTCCGCGCAATTGCCGCCCAGCGGTGCGCTCATCGCGCATACTTCGGGCAGCAGTCCGCTGGAGCGGGCCGGCAGGCCGGGGCTGCGGGCCGTGCTGTATCCGCTGCAAACCTTCACGTGGGGCATCACGGCAGATCTGCAGGCCGTTCCGCTCTTTGTAGAGGCCGATGCGCCGCACGTGGAGCCGCTGCTGGCGCTGGCGCAGACGGTGTCGGATCAGGCGCATGCCCTCGACAGTGCAGGCCGGCTGCGCCTGCACCATGGCGCAGTCTGGGCGAGCAACTTCGTCAACCTGATGCTGCGGATCGCTTCGCAGGTGATGCCGGAGCAGCTTGCCGGCCATCCTGGCCTGGAACTGTATGCGCCGCTCCTGCGGGAGCAGATCCGGAAGGCGCTGGCAACGGGGCCTGCGGCTGCCCAGACCGGCCCGGCGCTGCGCGGAGACCGCGAGACCATGGACCGGCATGTGGCGCTGCTGGATGCGCATGCGGATTGGCAGGAGCTCTACCGCCTGCTCAGCCGGGCCATCCGCCCGGAAGCGGATTGAATCGCGGCATCAGCGGTCCAGCTGATCCGGCGCAATGCCCAGCTCGGCGGCGATTTCGGCGTCCCCCAGGCCGGCCCGGCGCAGCAGTGCAATGGAGCGGCGAAGCGCGGCGTTCTGCTCTTCTATCGTTCTGCTTTGCTCTTCGATGGTCGAAGCCTGCTGTTCGATGGTTTCATCTTTCTGCTTCATCCACTGCTCGTATTCCCGCTCGGCTTCTTCAACGGCCAAGATCCGCTGCCGGACCTCCGAGTCGGCAATGGCCAGCTCCAGCCGCCTGAGCACCAGCCGCAGGTCTTCGTCCTCCCCTCCCTCGGACTCGTCGAACTCGATGATCCAGTTGTGGGCCTCGTCGTGCGCCCACTTCCGGCTGAAGACCGAAAGCAGCCGCTCCACCTTGCTGCGGGTGCGCGTAGGCAGCAGCGAGGCCTGGATGAAATAGCTCTCGTGCGTGAGCAGCTGCACGAATTCCGCCCGCATCTCCACCTCCTCGCCTGTGACCGCGTCGCGGAACTCCTTGACCGCATGCACAATGGCATGCTCCGACTGCAGGTCGAAGCCCACGATGTAGATCGAGATGATCGGAAGCGCGGTCTTTGCTGCCCCTTCGCCGCTGGAGGCGCGTGCGTAGTGCTCGCCAAGATAGCGGCGGAAGCGCAGGATGTCCGGCACATCCTTCGATTTCTGCACCTCGATGGCCACCTGATGGATCTGGCCTTCTGCCGTGCGGACCGTAGCGGCGAAGTCCAGCCGGTAAACCGTCAGCGTGGGGTGCTTTTCGAGCGCGTAGGCGTGCTCCTGCGCGCGGGTCTCGATATGCAGAATCTCCCGCCCGATAACCGCCGAAATCAGGCGGCGGGCCACTTCGAGGTCTTCCATCAGGTATTTGAAGACCACATCGTAGAGGGGATAGGCGATCCGTTTCATGAGGTGCGAAGATACACTATTTTATCGCGGGGCGGAAGAGCCGATGCGGCTGCCGAGGGCGCAAAATTCGCCCGGCGCTGCTGCCGCGCTGCAATTCTTGCTAAGTTTGCAGCAACTTCAGCACGTATCGCCTTGGACGTTTACCGCCACCCGGACTTATACGAACGAAAACCCTTCACGGTCGCTACGATCGGCACTTTCGACGGGGTGCATCTGGGCCATCAGGTCATCCTGCGGCGGGTGATCGCCCTGGCCCGTGCGTCTGGCGGCACCTCGCTGCTGATTACGTTTCATCCGCATCCGCGCCAGATCCTCTTTCCCGACCGCCCGCCCGTGGCGATGCTCCACACGCTGGAGGAGAAAATTGCGGCCCTGGAAGCGCTGGGGCTCGACCAGCTGCTGGTGCTGCCCTTTACCCGGGCATTCTCCGAGACGCCTTCCGAGGTGTTTATCCGGGAGGTGCTGGCGGGTACGGTAGGGGTAAAACGGCTGGTGATCGGCTATGACCACCGCTTCGGGCGCGGGCGCAGCGGCGGCCTCGACGAGCTGCGGTCGTTCAGCGCCGAGCTGGGCTACGAGGTGGAAGAAATCCCTGCGCAGACCATCGACGATGCCGAGATCAGCAGCACCCGCATCCGGCAGGCGCTGAACAGCGGCGACCCTGCGACAGCTGCCCGCTATCTGGGCTATCCGTATGTGCTGGCCGGGGAAGTGGTGCACGGCGAAAAGCAGGGCCGGCTGCTCGGATATCCAACCGCCAATATCCAGCCTGAAGATCCGCATAAGCTCATCCCTGCCGACGGCGTGTACCTGTGCCGTGCACAGGTGCGCGGCGAAACCCTGTACGGCCTGATGAGCATCGGGCGCAAGCCGACGCTGGGCGACTTCGAGCGGACCTGCGAGATCTATCTGCTGGACTTCAGCGGCGACCTGTACGGAGCGCGGCTCCAGGCAGAATTTCTCGAATACCTGCGCCCGCAGCGCAAATTTCCTTCGCTGGAGGCCCTGATCGAGGCGATGGGCCAGGACAAAGCCTATGCGCAGGCGCGCGTGCTGGCGCTGCGCGCCCAGGCGGCAGACTGAGCCGGCAAAAGTCATGCCTGCTGCATGCATTGCCCTTTGCATCCCGGAGAGACAACGCGTACTTTTTGCACGACTACCAATATTCACCTCTTTACTGCTCGTGCAATGAAACGCTATGGATGGCTGGGCCTCCTGCTGCTGGCTGCTCTGCAGGCCGGCGCCCAGGACGCCAGGATGAATGCGTTCGTCAGCAGCCTGATGAACAAGATGACGGTCGATGAGAAAATCGGCCAGCTGAACCTCGTGACGCCCGGCGGCCCCGCTGTGACCGGCGCGGTGGTTTCGACCAATGTGGAAGAAAAAATCCGGAAGGGCGAAGCCGGCGGCATCTTCGGCCTCTGGGGCGAAGACAAGGTCCGCAAGGTGCAGGAAATCGCCGTCAATGAGTCCCGCCTGAAAATTCCGCTGATCTTCGGGCTGGATGTGATCCACGGCCACCGGACAATTTTTCCCATTCCCCTTGCGGTGTCCTGCACCTGGGATATGGCCATGATCGAAAGAAGCGCCCGCATGGCGGCGCTCGAAGCGACCGCCGACGGCCTGAACTGGACCTTCTCGCCGATGGTGGACATCGCCCGTGACCCCCGCTGGGGCCGCATCGCCGAGGGCGGGGGCGAAGACCCGTATCTGGGCGCACAGATCGCCCGTGCCATGGTGCGGGGCTATCAGGGCGACAATCTTGCCGATCCTACGACGCTGATGGCCTGCGTCAAGCACTTTGCCCTCTACGGCGCCGGCGAGGCCGGGCGCGATTACAACACGGTGGACATGAGCCGCCTTCAGATGTACCAGGACTATCTGCCGCCCTACAAGGCTGCCGTGGAAGCCGGCGCCGGCAGTGTGATGACCTCGTTCAATATCGTGGACGGCCTGCCTGCTACCGGCAACCGCTGGCTCATGACCGACCTGCTCCGTACCCAATGGGGCTTCCGCGGCATGGTGGTCACGGATTACACCGCCGTCAAGGAAATGACCATGCACGGCCTGGGCGATCTGCAGGCGGTGTCTGCGCTGGCCCTCAAGGCCGGGGTGGATATGGATATGGTCAGCGAAGGCTTCCTGGCCACGCTGAAGCAGTCCCTCGCGCAGGGCAAGGTGACGCAGAAGGAGATCGACCTGGCCTGCCGCCGTATTCTGGAGGCCAAGTACAAGCTCGGCCTCTTCGACGATCCCTACCGATACTGCAATGCCGAACGTGCCAGGCGCGAGCTGCTGTCCGCCGACAAGCGCCAGTTTGCCCGCGAGCTGGCCGCCCGCTCGGCGGTGCTGCTCAAAAACGACAACCAGACCCTGCCGCTGAAGCCGGGCGGCACCGTGGCCCTCATCGGCCCGATGGCCGACAACCGCGCCGAAATGTTCGGCACCTGGACCATCGGCGGCGACCCCAATCACCCGGTCACCGTGCGCGAAGGCATCGCGAAAGCCATCGGCGATCAGGGCAAGATCCTCTATGCCAAAGGCGCCAACTTCACTGACGACCCGGAATTCCTGCGCCGGGCCTTCCCCTGGGGCGGCGCGCCCGAAGAATCCCGCAGCCCCGGCGAACTGCTCGAAGAAGCCCTGACAGCTGCCCGCCGCTCGGATGTGGTGGTGGCCGTACTGGGCGAATCGTCCAATATGTCCGGCGAAGCCGCCAGCCGCACCCGGATCGGGCTGCCGGAAAACCAGCTGAAGCTGCTCCAGGCCCTGCATGCCACCGGCAAACCCGTGGTGCTGGTGATCTTCAGCGGGCGTCCCCTGACCCTCACCTGGGAGCAGGAGCATCTGCCGGCCATCCTCATGGGCTGGTTCGGAGGAATCGAAGCGGGCAATGCCATTGCCGATGTGCTCTACGGCGCCTACAATCCGGCCGGCAAGCTCAGCACGACCTTCCCGCGCAGCGTAGGCCAGATTCCGCTCTACTACAACCACAAGCCGACCGGCAGGCCGCTGAACCCGAACGACAAGTTCACGACCAAATACCTCGACGAGTCCAACGAGCCGCTGTATCCCTTCGGCTATGGCCTGAGCTATACCAGCTTCGCCTACAGTGACATCCGCCTCAGCAGCACCCAGCTCAAAGGCGCCGGCCCCCTGACGGCTTCCGTCACGGTGACCAATACCGGCAAGCTGGCGGGCGAAGAGGTGGTGCAGCTCTACCTCTCCGACCCGGCTGCGAGCGTGTCGCGCGCGGTGAAGGAGCTGAAAGGATTCCAGAAAATCATGCTCGCGCCCGGCGAAAGCCGCGAGGTGCAGTTCTCCATTACGCCGGAGCAGCTGAAGTTTTACAACAGTGCCCTGCAGTACGACTGGGAATCCGGCGAATTCGGCATTCAGATCGGCGGGAACTCGCGCGACGTGAAGCAGGCGAAGGTGGTCTGGACGAAATAAGCCCGCAATCCAGGGCACAAAGGGCCGGCATGCGCCTGCATGCCGGCCCTTGCGCATCCTCCGCTCAGGGCAGCGAGTTGATCCAGCAGTTGCGGATCTGGAAGGGGATGCGGTACCATTCCATCAGCTCCGCCGTTTCGAGCACGAGGCTCGATACGCAGATCGACGGGCCGCCGGCCAGATGCAGCCGGAGCACATCCACATTCATCGGCAGCAGCAGGCTGTGGAGCCACTCGCAGGACTCGATCTGGCTGACGTGGAAGAGCACATTGACGCCCAGGCGCGGATTGGTGTACTGGATCAGGTCGCTGGCCAGATCCAGCTCGATGCGCGTGCCGCGTTCTTTGCGGACCCAGCAGCTGAGCAGCCAGCCCGCAGGCGCAAAGATGGGCACAAACATCAGCGACATCCAGCCTGTCAGCTCCAGCATCGTCCATTCGCCTGCTGTCTGCTGGCGGTAGATCCCGATGCCCAGCAGCAGCCCGAGACATACCAGCATCAGCCAGTACGGAAACGACAGGCTGCTGCTCCGGGCATGGTGAATCCGGAACTGCAGCACCTGACGGACAGGCTCGCGGCGCCGGATGGCAGTGCGGCTTGCCGCAGCGCCGGATGGCTGGGAGGACGGCGGAGGCATTTGCATGGAAAATCCCGATGGAAAACAGCAATACGATGGGTACGGCAGGCGGAATATCTGGATAACTGCCTCCGGGGCATTCCGGTTTGCGCGATGAAAGAAAAATTTCATTTCAAGCATCTGATGTTCAGGCCATTATCTGAAAGCATCTATATATATGGCTACCCTGATGCATGGCCCGGCATGCCGGGCAGGCATGCGGCACAGCGATTTGCTGCGCCGGAACCGGGATAATGTGTAACTTGAGCCGCTCAGAGCCATTGCACATGAAACTGATCCGCGCCCTCTACAGCATATATGCCCTCGGGCTGTTTTTCCTTACCTGCATCCCGACCATCCTGGTCTATGTGATCATCTATCCGCTGCCGGAGGTGCCGAGGATGCGCTTCATTTATGTGTACAACCGCATCTGGCTGGCCACCTGGGGGGCGCTCTGCGGCATTTTCATCCGGGTGCGCGGCACGGCGAAGAAAGACCCCCGCCAGACCTACGTGATTCTCTCGAATCACTGCAACCTGTTCGATATCATCATGACCGGCTCCTGCATTCAGCATCCGTTCAAGCCGCTGATCAAAAAGGAGCTGCTGAAGGTGCCCCTGCTGGGCCAGCTGCTGGCCATGACGAGCCTGCCCATCGACCGGTCGAGCCACGAGAGCCGCGCGGCAGGATTCCAGCGCATGCTGGCCGAAATCCGCCGGGGAATGTCCATCCTCATTTTCCCCGAAGGCACCCGCAACCGCACAGACAAGCCCCTGAAGGAGTTCTACGACGGTGCCTTCCGCCTGGCGGTGGAGGCGCAGGTGCCCATTCTGCCGGTGGTGCTGCTGGACATCCGCCAGCTGCAGCCCGTAGGCACCTTCTGGGTGTCGCCGGGCAGCGTTTCGCTCAATTTCCTCGACCCCATTCCCACCGCCGGCAAAACCGAGGCGGATGTGGAAGCCCTCAAGCAGCAGGCTTTCCACGTTATGGAGGCCTATCTGCTGGCCCATGACCGCAGCTTCAGCCGCAAACCGGCAGCCGCCGCTGCCTGAACCCCGGCCCGGGCGGCTGCCTGTGCTGTGCCCGGCCCGAAGGCCTGGCACAGCCTTCTGTACCCGCAGCAGGATCCTGCCCCCTGTCTCTCCGACCGCAATCCCGCCGGCCTCCCCGCCTGATTCCCTTCGCCTTCCGGGCCGCATACAGGGAACGTAAAACCGGACAGCCTCCGCAACCCGCACCGCCCGCTTGCCGTCTATATCCTGTGCGCCGCCCGGCGCCTCTACCAATCCCCTCGCTATGACCCCATTCCGTGCAGTCCTCCTGGCAGCGGCCCTCGGGTTCGCTGCTGCTGCCCAGGCGCAGCCCCTCTCCCCCAAACAGCTCGGGGAAGCCTTCGACAAGCTCCTCGCTGAACGCTACCCCGCCGGCGGCAGCGGCGCTGCCGTGCTCGTCGCCCAGCGGGGCAAGGTCCTCTACCACAAGGCCTTCGGCATGGCCAGCATCGAACTGAATGTGCCCATGCAGCCCGGCAGCGTCTTCCGCATCGGCTCCATCACCAAGCAGTTCACCGCCGTGGCCATCCTCCAGCTCATGGAGCAGGGCAAGCTCTCTCTCCAGGACGAGATCACGAAATTTATCCCCGATTACCCCGTCCACGGCCACCGCATCACCATCGAGCACCTGCTCACCCATACCTCCGGCATCCGCAGCTACACCGACATGGAGGCTTTCGGGAACATCATCACCCAGGATAAAAGCCCGGAGGAGCTGATTGCCTTTTTCAAGAACCAGCCGATGGACTTTGCCCCCGGCACGCAGTGGAACTACAACAACTCCGGCTATTTCCTGCTGGGCTACATTATCGAACAGGTGTCCGGCATGACCTATCCGGAGTACCTCGACACGCATATCTTCAAGCCCCTGGGCATGAAGCAGTCGTACTACGGCAGCGACACCCGCCTGATCCCGGGGCGTGCTGCCGGCTACGAATGGGATGGCCAGGGCCTCATCAATGCCCCCGCCATGAGCATGTCGCTGCCCTATGCTGCGGGCTCCATCCAGTCCACGGTGGAGGACCTCTTCACCTGGCACCGCGCCCTGCATGCCGGCCAGGTGGTGAAACAGGAGACGCTTGAACAGGCCTTCCGGGAATACAAGCTCCAGAACGGCAAGGGCACCAGCTACGGCTACGGCTGGTTTCTCGGCCAGCTCCAGGGCAGCCGCACCATCGAGCACGGCGGCGGCATCAACGGCTTTGTGACGGAATCGCTCTACCTGCCGGCGGAAGACGTCTTCGTGGCGCTGTTCACCAACAGCACCCGCGACGAGACCTCTCCCTCCCTGCCGGCAGCCCAGCTGGCGGCGCTCGTCATCGGCAAGCCCTTCAGCTTCAAGGAAATCCCCCTGCGGGCATCAGACGCGGCAGCCTATGCCGGCGTGTACGAAAGCGAAACGGGCGAGCAGCGTATCCTGCGGGTGCAGAACGATTCGCTGTATTCGGAGCGCGGCGGCGGCCAGATGTTCCGGGTGCGGAGCTATGGAAAGGACAAATTCTACTTCGACAATTCCCTCACCACCCTGGAATTCAAGCGCAATGCAGCCGGCGCCGTCGAATCGGTGACCTCCTACGAACGCACCGGCACCATCGTGTGGAAGAAAACAGACAAGCCGATCCCCGCGCCGCGCGCGGAGCTGACGCTGCCGGAGGCGCTGCTCGAAACCTATGTGGGCACCTACCAGATCGCCCCGGACTTTGCCCTGGCTGTCACCCGCGAAGGGCAGCGCCTCTTCACCCAGGCCACCGGCCAGGAGCGCTTCGAGATCTTCGCCAGCAGCGAAAGCCGCTTTTTCCTCAAGGTGGTGGATGCGCAGATCGAGTTCTTCAAGAATGAACAGGGCGCTGTGGACCGCCTGATGCTCTTCCAGAACGGCCAGGCTATTGCGGGGAAAAAGGTGAAATAAGCCGCCGCTGACACACGTCTTCCCCCGCACTGCGCTGCGTCCTTCCGCAGCCGCTGCGGGGGATGTTCATTGCCGCGTGCGCATGCCGCACAGGCCTTAACCCCGAAGCAATGAAACCTGTACTGCTTACTGCGATGCTTGCCGCAATCAGCCTCAGCCTCAGCGCCCAGAACCGCTTCCCGATCGAAGATCCGGGATTTTCCGTGGCAGGCCGCCAGGCCAGCCTGGTCACCACCGCCGCCGGTACAGACCTGCGCCTCAGCCCCGCCGGCACGGCGGTGTTCGCGGCCTTTCCCCAGCCGCCCGAAACCCAGCCCTGCATCTTCGTGGACCCTGCGCACAGTTTCCAGACCTTTCTGGGCATTGGCGGCGCCCTCACGGATGCTTCTGCCGAGACCTTTGCCAAGCTCCCCGCCGCCCGGCAGGAGGAATTCCTGCGGGCCTGCTACGATCCCAAAGCCGGGATCGGCTATTCCTTCGCCCGCACCAGCATTCACAGCTGCGACTTCTCCAGCGGCAGCTACACCTATGTCAAGGACGGCGATGCCGGGCTGAAGTCCTTCAGCGTAGCCCACGACGAGCAGTACCGCATCCCCTTCATCAAGCGGGCCATCGCCGCTGCCGGGGGCAAGCTGCCCCTCTACGTCAGCCCCTGGAGCCCCCCGGCCTGGATGAAGGACAACGGCAATATGCTGCAGGGCGGCAGCCTCAAGCCGGAGTTCTATCAGGCCTGGGCCAATTATTACGTCAAATTCATCCAGGCCTATGAACGCCAGGGCATCCCGGTCTGGGGCCTGACGGTGCAGAACGAGCCCATGGCCCGCCAGACCTGGGAATCCTGCATCTTCACCGCCGAGCAGGAGCGCGACTTCATCAAGCGCTACCTGGGCCCCACCCTGAAAACCAGCGGATTGCAGGACAAAAAGCTCATCGCCTGGGACCACAACCGCGACCTGCTCTACCAGCGCGCCTCCACCATCCTGCACGACCCGGAGGCTGCCGCCTACGTCTGGGGTATCGGCTTTCACTGGTACGAAAGCTGGACCGGCGCGCCGGCCTACGACAATGTGCAGCGCACCGCCGAGTCCTTCCCCGATAAGCCCCTGCTGCTCACCGAGGCCTGCAATTTCCCCTTCAGCTGGGAAACGATCGATGACTGGAACTGGGGCGAAAACTACGGCCGCGCCATGATCAACGACTTCAACAACGGCGCCGTAGCCTGGACCGACTGGAACGTGCTGCTCGACGAAACCGGCGGCCCCAACCACGTGAAAAACTTCTGCTTCGCGCCCATCCACGCCGACACGCGCAAGGGCACGCTGCATTACATGAATTCTTACCATTACATCGGCCATTTCTCCCGCTACATCCGGCCCGGTGCGCGGCGCATCGTCAGCTCCTCCAACCGCGCCCAGCTCCAGACAACTGCCTTCCTCAATCCCGACGGGCAGGTGGCGGTCATTGTGATGAACGACGGGGAAACCGAGGTCGGCTACCGCCTCTACGTGCGCGGACAGGCGCTGGAGCTCCGCAGCCAGCCGCATTCGATCACGACGGTGCTGTTCTGACGCAGCTCCCCTGAACAGCCAGCCCCCGCCGGCAGCACGCTGGCGGGGGCTTCGCATGGTATGATGCGTACACCTTTACATCTGCCTAACATTCCGCCCGTATCTTCGCCGCTGGACTTTTACCTGCTTCTATGAGACCTGCATTCCTCTGGCTGTTTGTATCCGCGCTGCTGGCCTGCCAGGCGCAGCCCATCGTACAGTCGCCCCTGCTGCCCAACAGCAATGAAGCCCGGCGCAAGCCCTATGTCGTGCTGGTATCCATCGACGGCTTCCGCGACGACTACATCGAGCTGCACGGCGCCTCCAACCTGGCCCGGATCGCCCAGGGTGGCATCCGCGCCAGTTCCATGACGCCTTCTTTTCCCTCGCTCACCTTCCCCAACCACTACACCCTGGTCACCGGCATGCGCCCTGAGTCGCACGGGCTGGTATCCAACGGCTTCTACGACCCCGCCCGCAAGGAGTCCTACCGCATGGGCGACCGCAGCAAGGTGGAGGACGGCTACTACTACGGCGGCACGCCGGTCTGGAACCTGGCCGAGCAGCAGGGCATGCGCGCAGCCTGTTTCTTCTGGGTCGGCTCCGAAGCGCCGGTCGGGGGCATGCGTCCCTCCTGGTACTACATCTACAACTCCCGCGTGCCTGATGCGGACCGGGTGAAGCAGGCGGCGGAATGGCTGGCCCTGCCCGACAGCATCCGTCCGCACCTGATCACGCTGTATTTCTCCGAAGTGGACCACGAAGGCCATGTGCACGGCCCGGAATCGCCGGAGACCCGCGCCGCTGTGCAGGCGGTGGACAGCCTGCTGGGCGTGCTGGACCAGCAGATTCAGGCCTCCGGCCTGCCCGTCAACCTTGTCGTGGTCTCCGACCACGGCATGCAGCAGGTGGACCGGGAGCATCCCATCCCTGGCCCGGAAATCGACTGGGCGGGGCTGGAGGTGTCGCGCGCGGGCACGATGTGGATGGTGTACGGCACCGACAGTGCCCGGCTCGAAACGGCCTACCAGGCCCTGAAAGCCCAGGAAAACCGCTTCCACGTATACCGCAAGGCCGAGGTGCCTGCGCACCTGCATTTCCGCAACCACCCCCGCATCGGCGACCTGGTGCTGATCGCCGATGCGCCCGGACTCTTCCAGTGGGGCCTGCCGCCGCGCCCCCTGGACCCCGGCGCACACGGGTACGACCCCACGGTGACGCCCTCGATGGGCGCGCTGTTTGTGGCCAAAGGCCCGCAGGTCAAAGGCAAGGGCAAGACGATTCCCGCATTCGACAATATCCACGTCTATCCCTACGTGGCCGGCCTCCTGGATCTGGCGCTGCCCGCCGGCATCGACGGCGACAGTGCCGTGCTGAAGCCCTGGCTGAAGCGCCGCTGAGGCACCTCAGCGCGCACTCACGGGCCTGCAGGGATCGGCATCCGGAAAGCTGAGCATCCGGTCCAGCAGCAGGTTGCCGGAATACGTCGTGCCGGAGGTGTAATAAGCCTCCAGAAAGAGATAGGCGGCAGGTTCCGGCGGGAGGAGCAGCATTTGGTACGTTTCCCAGTGCGTATGGCTCACCGGGCCTGATTCCCAGAGCAATACCGCCGGGCTGCAGGAGCTGCGCCCGCCCCAGACCCGCAGGGATGCTTCGCCGGTGAAGAGGATGCTTCCGGCGGCGAAGGAAGGCGAGCGGGCGAGGTCGATGGTGAAGAGATAGCAGCGTCCGGGCTGGAGCGGCGTATCGAGGGCCTGCTGGCAGCGCTCCCAGCGGTTGGGATACGGGACCAGCGGGCCCCGGCAGATGAGGCTCAGGTAGGAGGCACCGTCGGAGGGCGGCGTGCGCACCTGCCAGGATCCGGGCTGGGTATCGGGGGTGCTGCCTTCGCCGCAGGGCTCCCAGCCTGGCGGCGTGCGCGCAGGCCCGCGCGGCCCTTCAAACGAGGGATTGCGCAGGGCCTGCCCAGATACCTGCATGCACAGCAGGCTCATGATCAGCCCGTATGCGCAACGGGCGCGGCTCATGGCTTCTCCAGCCGGAAGGTTTTGGCCACGCGGTCCCGGCCCATGACGGAGAGCACATACAGCCCCGGCGGCAGGCCGGCCGGCACAGGGAAGGCATGCTGATGCTGCCCTGGCCCGAACGCGGCAGCCTGATTGGCCAGCAGCCGTCCGTCGGCGTCGTACAGCTCGATCCGGAGCTCGTCCGGCGTGTCGGTCCGCAGGTGGACGCCCAGCGGCGCAGCACCCAGCTGGTCAGCGTCGAGCCAGACCTCCAGCGGCTGCAGGGCTGCCTGATAGTCGGCATAGACGAGATCGGAGAAGCTGAAATCGCCGTCGTTGTCGATCTGGCGGATGCGGTAGAAGGTCCGGCCGGGATAGGGCCGGGCATCGGGCATGCTGTAGGTCAGGGTGGCATCGGAGTAGGAGTCGCCGCCCATCTGGCCGAGCACTTCAAACTGCTTGCCGTCGCGGCTGCGCTCGACGATGAAGTAATCATTGTCCTCCTCGCGGGCAGTCGCCCACTCCACGATGACGAGGCTGCCGGCGCGGATGCCGGCTTTGACGTAGGCGTAGCGGGCGGAGTAGGGCCCATGGACCGATTCGACGCCCAGGATGCGGACCCATTGCTCGGGGGCGGAGCGGGCCTGGTGCTCGGCCTCGGCCCAGGCAGCGGCTGAGACGCCCGCGGGCAGGGGATCGCCCGCCAGGGCGCTGCGGAAGCGGTGGGCGGGGGTTTCGAGCCGGAGCGGCTGCCGCTCCTCGGCATTGCCGAAGTACAGGCAGATGCGGCCAGGGCGGCCGGCGTAGAGGGTATCCAGGCTGACCCAGGCGCGGAGCGATCCCTGCACCGGGTCGTAGGATTCGATGCGGTGGAGCAGCAGGGTCGCGCCGTCGGCGCGGGTAAAGCGCAGGTCCAGGCCTTCGGGGCTGGCCACGCGCCCGCCTGCGCTGCGTGCGCGCAGGTCCTCGTGCGTCAGCTGCACCAGCAGCGGAAAATCTGTCCAGGCGGCGCCAGCCGCACGGCCGGCCACTTCCAGCGTCATCCGCCAGTCGTAGCCCTGCAGATTGCCCCCGCCTTTGTGCACGCCTGCAACCGTGAACATCATCCATGCGCAGGCCAGCACGCCGCCTGCCGCTTTGGCCAGGGTGCGCGCATCCAGCTTCAGGGTAGTCCGGGGTTCTTGTTTGATTCTGCTCCGGGGCATAGTGCTGTGGCCTCAATAGCTGTGTGCAATGATACCCCGGCCCGCCGGAAATTCAGCAGCTATCCCCGGATAGATATTACATGATCCGAAAATTCCTCCCTGCTGCGCATCCGCTCAGTCTTCGCCGTTGACCATGCGGTGCAGCTTGGCCTGGATGGAGAGGATTTTGGTGAATCCTTTCACATCTTCACCGCTCCAGGCGCGGTTCATTTCCCCGTAGGACCCGAAGCGCGCCGACATGAGGTCGTGCGGCGATTCGATGCCCAGCAGCTGAAAGCGGTAGGGCGAAAGCTCGGCCCGGACCTGCCCGCCGACCTGCGTCTGCGTATCGGCGAGGAAGGTCTCGATATTGCGCATCACCGGATCGAGGTACTGGCCCTCGTGCAGCAGCATGCCGTACCAGTTGGCGAGCTGCTCTTTCCAGTAGAGCTGCCACTTGGTGAGCACATGTTTTTCGAGCAGGTGATGGGCTTTGAGAATAATCAGCGGCGCTGGCGCCTCGAAGCCTACCCGGCCTTTGATGCCGATGATGGTGTCGCCTACGTGGATGTCGCGTCCGATGGCGTAGGGTTTGGCGATGCGGTCCAGCGCCTGGATAGCCTCCACCGGATGGGCATAGGCCTGGCCGTTGACGCCGGTCAGCTCGCCGCGGGTGAAGTCGAGGGTCACGGTTTCGGTTCCTTCGGCGGCCAGCTGGGTGGGCCAGGCGGATTCCGGCAGCGGATCTTTCGAGCCGAGGGTTTCACGGCCGCCGACGCTGGTGCCCCAGATACCCTTGTTGATGGAGTAGGCGGCCTTCTCGAAATTCATCTCCACGCCCTGCGCGCGGAGGTAGTCGATCTCGGCCTCGCGGGAGAGCTTGAGATCGCGGATGGGGGTAATCACCTGCAGTTCAGGGGCCAGCACCTCCAGCACATAGTCGAAGCGGACCTGGTCGTTGCCGGCGCCGGTGCTGCCGTGGGCCACGGCGCCGGCACCGATGCTGCGGGCATAGCGGGCCACCGCAAGGGCCTGGAACATGCGTTCGGCGCTCACCGAAAGCGGATAGGTGCTGTTTTTCAGCACATTGCCGAATACCAGATAGCGCAGGCACTGCTCGTAGTAACTGCGCACCTCATCCAGCACAGTAAAGCTGGCCACGCCCAGCTCATGCGCGCGGCGTTCGATCGCGGCCAGTTCCCCGGGGCTGAAGCCGCCGGTATCGACGAGGGCGGCATGCACGCGCAGGCCTTTCTCGACGGAGAGGTATTTGACGCAGAAGGAAGTATCCAGGCCGCCTGAAAAGGCCAGCACGACATCGGAGGAGGAAGCGGAAGTCACGGGATGCGAGGAGGATAAATGGCGGAACAAGCTGCAACTCGGCGGGCGCCTGCACAGGCGCCGGATTGGGGATACGGGGCTGCCGGGGCAGCGGGATCAGGCGCGGACCGGAGCCTTGGGCTGCGGGGCAGGTTTGCGCAGGAAGAAATCCCGGCGCTGGAAGAGCCCTTCGAGGATCTTCTGCAGCATGGGATTGGCGCGGCGGCTGCGGAGGTGCTCCAGAAACTTCTGCCAGCGCAGCTCGCGCTGTTCGGCACGGGTGAGCGGCTTTTCGGCAGGCTCCGCAGGCTGCTCCTTTTTGTCCCAGGCGGGGTCGTAGAGCATGCCGGTGCAGAGGCACATTTTCCGGCTGGTGCGCGTCAGCACGTCGAAATTCGGGCAGCTTTGGCAGCCGTTCCAGAACGTTTCGTCATCCGTCAGCTCGGAGAAGGTCACCGGCTTGTAGCCCAGGTCGGAGTTGATCTTCATCACGGCCAGGGAGGTCGTGATGCCGAAGATTTTCGCTTCGGGATACTTGGTTCGGGAGAGTTCGAAGGCCTTCTGCTTGATGGCGCGGGCCAGGCCCGACTGGCGGAAGACCGGGTTGACGATCAGGCCGGAGTTGGCAACATACTGGCCGTGCCCCCAGGTTTCGATGTAACAAAACCCTGCGAGCTGGTTATCCTGCAAGGCGATGATGGCCTTGCCTTCCTCCATTTTCTGGCAGATATATTCGGGTTTCCGCTTGGCGATCCCGGTACCGCGGGCCTTGGCCGATTCTTCGATCAGATCGCAGATTTCCTGGGCGAAGGGAAAATGGGACGGCCCGGCAACAAAGACCTGAAAGTCCATCTTGTGTAGAATGCGATGAAAGGTGGGGAGAAGAGAACAGAACTGTAAACGGGATGGGAGATAGCGGCGCCTGTCGGGGGCGGAGCAAAAGGGCAATGCCTGAGGAAGGACGCGCCTCAGGCGGTTCGTCGCACATGCCGGGCAGCAGGCATCCGGACGCGCTCGTAGAGCACGCGCATCCGCATATGCAGGGAGCAGAGGCTGTATGTGGACCGTTCGTTCACAGTGGGCGCAAATATATACAAGTTGCGATTCCGCAAGGGTTTTTTTCCAGAAATGGAATCATTTCCCCAGCAAAATTCTCAGTCTGATACGCGGCACGCCGCAAAACGTTGCAGGCCGGTGCGGCAGATACTGTATATTGGGCTCCGGTTTTACATAATCTGATGGAGATGCGTGCAGTGATTCAGCGGGTACGGCAGGCAAAGGTGGAGATCGAGGGGGAAATAGCCGGGGAAATCGGCCCCGGATTGCTGATTCTGCTGGGCATTACCCACGATGACGGCCCCGGGGACGTGGCATGGCTCGCACGCAAGATCACAGCCCTGCGTATTTTCAGCGATGAAGCGGGCAAAATGAACCTTTCGGTCCAGGATACCGGCGGCAGCCTGCTGGTAGTGTCCCAGTTTACGCTGTATGCCGACAGCCAGAAGGGCAACCGGCCCTCCTACACCCGCTCTGCCCCGCCTGAAACGGCGGTTCCCCTGTACGAAGCGTTCATCGATACCCTGAAAAAAATCTGCCCCCTCCCGGTCGCCACAGGCCGCTTCGGTGCCGACATGGCCGTTAATTTACTGAACGACGGCCCTGTCACCATCCTCCTCGACTCGAAGCAGGCGCTGTAGCCGCAGGCGCCGGCACTGCCCGATCCCGCCAGCACCGCGCAGCGGCCCCCGCTCCGCCCAGCCATCTTGCTTCGGCTCAGCAACCTAAATCCAATACTCAATACCCACTACCCCGCTTGCCCGCCCTCGTCCGCATCCTCATCCGCTACCGCTTCTGGGCCCTTCTTGGCATCGGGCTAGCCGTCAGGCTGCTGTACATTGCCCTGACAGGCGCGGACGGCTTGCTCAGCGGCGACGCGCAGGAATACTACGATGAAGCAGTCCGCATGTACCGGGGCGAAGGCAGCGGCGGCTACTGGCCGCCGGGGCTGCCGATGTATCTGGCCTTGTGCTTCCACCTGAGCGGCGGGCCCTCCCTGGCCGCAGCGGCAGGCGGCATGCTGCTCTGGTACATCGCGCTGATGGCCCTGCTGGACAGCCAGCTGCGGCAGGCGCCCTGGCAGCGGCGCTGGCTGATCCCCGGCGTGATCGCGCTGTATCCGGCGATGGTGTACCACAGCGTCGCCCCGCTGACCCATCTGCCGGTGGCGGTGCTGGTGCTGGGGCTGTACGCAGTGCTGACGCCGCGCTCGTGCCGCCGGGACGTGGCGGAGCGCCCGCCGCTGAACAGCCTGCTGGCAGGCAGCTTTGCGGCGCTGGCTACCCTCATCCGGCCCGCAGCCCTGGCCCTGGCGGCCATCAGCAGCGCCTGGCGCCTGGCGCGCCCCCATCCGGACTGGCTGCGCGGACGGCTCCTGCCCGCTGCCCTGCTGATGCTGCCGGTCATGCTGGCGCTCGGTGCCTGGCAGTTTGCCCAGTCGCGCAGCTCGGACCGCAATACCTGGCTCAACGAAGCCAACAGCTACAACTTCTTCATCGGCAACAACCCCTGGACCCCGCTCTACCGCACCTGGTGGCTCGGCTCGCACGACGAGCGCGGACATCCGTATTACGCCGGCTACTACGCCCTGCGCGACGAGACCGAGGCGCTGCCGCCCGCCGAGCGCCAGCGCCGCTTCAGCCGGCTGGCCTGGAGCCACATCCGCGAACGGCCCGGGCTCTTCATGATGCGCACCTTCAGCCGCATCCGAACCTTTTTCGCCTTCGACACCCTCGCCGGTGCCTCCATGTACCGGAGAAAGCCTATCTGGGGCTTCTCCCTGCTTGCGGGCGACGCCGTCTGCTACCTGACGCTGCTGCTGCTGGCCGTCTGGAATCTGGCCAACTGGCTGCCGCCGCGCACGCCGGAGGTCAAGCTGCTGCTGCTGCTCATCGGCGGATACGCCTTGCCCTATTTTATCGCGTTCTCCCACCCCACCTACCACCTGCCCGTTATGCCCCTCATCGCCCTGCTGGCCGCCCCGCGCATGCAGACCGCGGCAGCGCCCCGCTGGAGCATCATCCTGCCCGTGGTGCTGATTGCAGCGATTCAGGCGGAATGGGTGCTGAATATGCTGTTTTCGCTCTATACCCTGCCGCAGCAGTAGCCTGCCCGATTGTGCCACCGATACTCCATGCCCCATGACGATTCAGGAAGCGCAGCAAACCGTCGATACGTGGATCCGCGAGATCGGGGTCCGCTATTTCTCCGAACTCACCAACACGGCCATCCTCATGGAGGAGGTCGGCGAGGTGGCCCGCATCATGGCCCGCCGCTACGGCGATCAGTCCTTCAAAGCCTCGGATACGGAAGTGAATCTGGCCGATGAAATGGCCGATGTGCTCTTCGTGCTGATCTGCCTGGCCAACCAGACGGGGATCGACCTGGAGGAGGCCCTGCGGCAAAACCTCGACAAAAAGACCCGCCGCGATGCCGACCGGCACAAAAACAACGAAAAACTCCGCTGAGCGCCTGGTGCCATGAAAAAACGGCACCGGCAAAGGCCGGCGCCGTCAAGCACATAGGGGTTCACAAAGAGACAAAACAAAGCACTCACCGGTCCACCTGCAGGCGCCGGCTGGCAATCCCCTGCCGGGTCTCCAGCGACACGGTATAGATGCCTGCGGGCAGCGCCGCCAGCGGCCAGGCTGCATCGCAGTATTGGGGATCGTCCAGCCGGGTACGAAGTACCTGCCTGCCTTGGGCGTCTGTCAGGGTTAGGAATAGCAGGGCATCGCCGGGAGCGGCGTGCGCCAGGATGCGCACAGATGCCCGCGCGGGATTCGGGACCAGCTCCAGGCTGCCGCTTCCGGCATCATCGGCCCGGAGCAGCACGGAGGAACTGTAGGTAAAGGCGCCGTCGAGGTCGGTCTGGCGGATCCGATAGATCCAGGCCTGGAGGTCAGCCCGGTCTGGAATCTGATGATCCACAAATACATAGCTCCGGGGCTGGCTGCTGTAGCCTGCGGCGGGCACTTCGCCCAGCAGTTCCCAGACGGCTCCGGGCTGATCGGGCCGGCGCAGCACCTGGAACATATCGGAGGCCTGCTCGCTGGCGGTGCTCCATTCCACCTGGGCAGCCCGCAGCGGGGTCCGGGGCAGCCAGCGGGCCTGGATGCCGATCCAGGTCACAGGAAAGGCGGAGGCAGGCGCGGCAGTCCAGCGCGAAAAGGCATCGATGCCGCTCAGTTCCACCCAGTTGCCGGCGGGATTGTGCACGGCGGCACCGGGCTCGCTCCAGCTCAGCCCCTGGTCGGGGCTGCGGTACAGGCTGAAGCCGCTTTCGGCCAGCCCGTTGAGTTCGCCCTCGAAGTACAGGATGCGCAGGGTGGCATTCAGTCCGCTGTTCTGGGCCGGGGCGATGTCGAAACTGCGGCGGATGCTGCTGCCGTTGCCGAGGAGCTGCGGATCATGCCGCCGGATCAGGACCGTGGGGCCGAGATTCGAAGACGAACTCAGCATCAGCCCGATGTTGCCCGGGTTCGCTCCGGCGGGCGCGTTCATCAGGGCAGCGGCATGGACGGCGCCGCCGCCCGCCAGGTCGGTGATCCGGCTCATTTCCGACTCGCCGTCGAGCAGGCCGGTGCTGCCGAGGCTGATGCTGCGCCCGTTGAGATCCAGCAGCCCCTGCACAAAGTGCAGCGAACCGCCGATCCGGAGATCGGCTTCGAGGCGCAGCGCCTCCGCGGCCTTGTCCAGCTCCAGGCGGTGCAGGCGCAGTGTATCCGGCGAAGCGAAGGCGCAGAGCGCCGCAGGGGCATTGCCTGTCACCCGCACAGTGCCTGCATCCGGCGCGAAGCTCCCCGCCTGCTCCCAGCGGGTGTTGTCGAGCACGAGGAAGGCGGCACCGCTCAGCGTCAGATGTGTGCCTGCGGGCACGGCCAGATAGCCCTGCGCAGCGGCCTGGCTGAGCAGCAGGCCTGCTGCCAGGAGCAGGCCCGGCAGGTCAGTTTTTCTGATACACATAGTACGTGCCGGTAACAGGCAAGCCAAGGTTCCCGCCGTCCTGCAGGCGGACGCCGCCGGTGGTTTCGCCGCCCCAGAGAAGCATGGCGCTTCCTGTCCAGACGGCGGTGTGGTAGCGCCGCGCCGCTGGCGCGCCGGCGGTGCTGATCGGGGTCCAGGTATCGGTCAGGGGCTGGTAGATGCCGCCGGTATGGGTGATCGAGCCCGATGCGGTGCCGCCGAAGACGACAAATTCACTGCCGGTCCAGATGGCCGTGTGCTGCTGGCGGAACACGGGCGCATTGACGAGCGACATCGGCGTCCAGCTCATCGAAGCCGGATCGAACAGGGCTGCATCCGACACGCCGAGCCCGCCCCAGATGATCATGCGGGAGCCGGTCCAGACGGCCGGGCATTCGGAACGGGCCGCCGGCGCACCGGTGGCAGGGATGGGGGTCCAGAGCCCGGTGGCAGGGTCGTACATGCCGCCATTATTGTAGAAGGTGACGAATCCGCCCTGTCCGCCCCAGACGATCATCCTCGATCCGGTCCAGACGGCGCTGTGGGAGGCGCGCGCCGCTGGCGCGCCGGAGGTGGGGAGCGGGGCCCAGGTATCGGTGGCAGGATCGTAGATGCCGCCGGTATTCGTATTGCCGGCACCCGGCGAGCCGCCCCAGACGATCATTTTCGAGCCGGTCCAGACGGCGGTATGCCGGAAGCGGGCGCTGGGCGCGCCGGTGGTGCTCATGGGCGTCCAGGTATCGGCAGCGGGGTCGTAGATGCCGCCGGTATGGGTGGTGACGCCGTCCAGGCCGCCCCATACGAGGAGCTTGCTGCCGGTCCAGACGGCGGCGGCGCCCTGGCGGGCGCTGGGGGCATTCACGCCGGACATGGGGGTCCAGGTCGCTGAGCGGGGGTCGTACCGAGCCCCGTCGCCGAAGACAGTGGGGCCGTCGGCGCCGCCCCAGACCAGAAGCAGGGTGCCGGTCCAGGCCGATACATGGCCCTGGCGCGCGGCGGGCGCGCCGCTGAGCGAAGGCGGCGCCTGCCAGGCCAGGCCCGTCTGGCCGTTGGAAATCACCTGGGGCCAGGCAAAGCTGAAGCCCGCGCTGTTCATCAGGGCGTCGTTCCGGTCGCTGCGGAAGACCAGCGAGCCTGCGGGCAGCGGCGCCAGCTGCGTCCAGATCCCCTGGCTGCAGGTCCACTGGGAACGGGTGTCGAGGTCGTACACCAGCAGCCCGTCGGCCGGCGCAGCGATGGCCATGCGCTGGGCGCTGGTCATGCGCGGGATGAGCAGGCCTTTCGAGGCCGACTGTACGTCGAGCATCGCCGAGGCGTCGGGCGGGGCGCCGGTGTCGTTGACTGCTACGCCCTGAGCAGCCAGCCGGCTGGAAATCAGGAAACACAAAGCAAGGAGGGCCCGCAGGCGGCGGCCTGCGCGGAAATGGAAACCAGGATTCATTGGTGCGGTGTTACAGCAGGGTTAGTGAATGATATAGTTGAAAGTCAATTGATTGGGTATACAGCATCTGACAGATTCAGCCAAGAAAGCGCTTCAGGAATCCGGCTTTTTTCCGCCGCGAAACCGGCAGCTCGTCGTGATTGTGCATCGTGACGGTGCCGCCTTCGCCCTTGGTGTACTCGCGCACGTGGCGCAGGTTGACCAGATAGGACTGATGCACGCGGTAGAAGCCGTAGTTTTCCAGCAGCTGCTCATAGTCTTTGAGGGTTTTGCTGACGAGGGTCTGTTCGCCCCCGGTCATCAGGAAGCGGGTATAATTATCCTCGCCCTTGAGGTAGAGGATTTCGTGGAGCGGCAGGACCTGGAAGCCGTTGACATGCTGCACAATCAGCTTGTTGATCTGGCCCTGGTCTGCATAGCTCTCGATGAGCACGCGGATGCGTTCCTGGCGGGCCTGCTGCCGGAGCTGCTGCTGGGCCTCAAAGCGCTGGAGCACTTTCTGCAATTCACTGATACGCAATGGCTTCAAGAGATATCCAAACGCTGCGAACTGGAAGGCGGCCAGGGCGTAGTTGTCGTAGGCCGTGATGAAAATGACCTCGGCGGGGGCCTCGCCGAGCTGGGTCAGCAGGTCGAAGCCTGTGCCGCTTTTGAGCTGGATATCGAGAAACACCAGATCGGGCTGGGCGCTGCGGATGGCGTCGATCCCGCTGCGGACATCGTCGCCTTCGCCCACCACTTCCACGTGGGGGAACTCGCTGGCCAGCAGGTTGCGGAGCACCTTCCGGGCCTGGGATTCGTCGTCGATGATCACGCTTCTAATCATGGCTCAGCGGGATTTGCAGCAGCACGCGGGTACCCCGCGCGACGCCGGATTCATCGGTCACTTCTTCGGTCCGGATGCTGCCCTGCGGCCCCAGGCGCTCGCGGATGATGGACACGCCGCGGGAGGTGTGGGCCTTGCGGGCATGCAGGGCGGCTGCGCGCAGCCCGATGCCGTTGTCGGCGATTTCGACGTGCAGCAGGTCGTCGCGGTCCTCGGGCATGGAGCAGCGGATGCGGATCAGGCCGGGCCCTTCCTTCGGTGCAATGCCATGCCAGATGGCATTTTCCACGAAAGGCTGCAGGATCAGCGGCGGCAGGAAGATCATCGATTCATCCAGCTCCTCCTGCAGGTCTACTTCAAAATGGAATTTGTCCTTCAGCCGGGCCTGCTCCAGCCGGAGATAGAGGTTGAGGGTATCGAGTTCTTCCGCCAGGGAGATGGCATGCTGGGACGACTGGTCGAGCACGCGCCGCATGAGCTGGCCGAAGGCGCCGAGGTATTCATTGCCCTGGGCGAAGTCCTGCTCGGAGAAAAAGCCCTGGATGGAATTGAGGGCATTGAAGATGAAATGCGGGTTCATCTGGGCGCGCAGCACCTGGTATTCCAGCTCGATCCTGCGCTTGTCCAGCTCGGCGCGGCGGCGGCCCAGGGCCATCAGCCCGATGCCGGCCGCGCCGATCACGGCTGCCATGCCGCCGGAAACCCAGGCCATGCGCCGGGCGCTCCGGGTTTGCTGGCGTTCGAGCTCCAGCCGGGTGCCGGCCAGCTCGCGGGCGACCTTTTCCGTCTGGTACTGCTGCTTCAGCTCCTCGATGGTGCGCTGCATGTCCGCATTGAACAGGCTGTCGCGCAGCTCGATGGAGCGCAGCAGGCAGGCTGCGGCCTCGCGGTGGCGGCCGGTTTCGGCGTAGGCCTTGCCGAGGCTGTAGTAATTGTCGGGCAGAAAGCTGCGGTTGCCCTCGCCGGCATTGGCACTGAGCGACTGCTCCAGGTAGGGGATCGCCTCGCCGTAGCGCTTCAGGTGGTAGAGCGCCAGCCCGATGTTGTGGTAGGAATTGTGGATCGCAGCCGGATAGGCCTGCTGCTGGTCCATTTCGAGGCTGAGCCGGTAGTATTCATAGGCCTGCTGATACTCTTCGAGGCCTTCGTAGACGTTGCCCAGGTTGTTGTACACGGTTGAGAGCAGCTCGGGATTGCCGGAGGGCTCTGCGATGCGCAGCGACTCCGTCAGGCGCAGCAGCGCCATCGAGTCCTGCTCCTGCTTGTAGTGCAGATAGCCGAGCTGGGCGAGGGTATGGGCGGCGAGGTGGTCGTTTCCGGTCAGGCGGCTGAAGGCGAGGAGCGAATCGCCGGTATTAAAGGCGCTTTCGTAGGCCTGGCAGGCGATCTGGGTGATGAAATAGTTGTACCAGAGGATGCTTTCCTTCTGGCGGGCGCCCTGGGCGCGGGCCAGGCGCATGCCTTCGAGGTAGCCGCGGCTGGCGGGCTCGCAGCTGCCCTGGATGCGGTAGAGGATGCCGAGGTTGTTGAGGATGGCCAGGCGGCCAGCGGTGTCCTGCTCCGCCTCGAAGAGCGATTTGGCCTGGAGATACTGGCACTCCGCGTCCCCGTACTGGCGGGCGTGGTAGTCGGCCATGCCCAGCGCCTTGAAGGCCTGGGCCTGCACGCTGTTGAGATTCAGCCGCAGCCCGATCTCCCAGGCTTCCCAGGCGAAGGTGCGGGCGCTGTCGAGGTCGTATTCGGTGTAGAGCCAGGCCAGCTCGTTGAGCAGGCGGGCACGCGCCTCCGGCGAGGTTGCCGCCGCCAGCTGCCAGGCCAGGGTATCGGCCCGAGGGTCGGGGCGCTCCGCACGCAGGCTCAGCCCGGAGATCCCCGTCAGGATCATCAGCAGTGCGGCGCGGAAGCAGGGATACGAAGCCATAACAAGCGGAACACGGATGGGGCTCATGCAACAGACAGGTGAAAGATACGGCTGCCTTCCGGCCCCCGGCCAGCACGATCGAGCAAGCGGCGGCGGCGGATGAGAAAGCGGCGGAATTCAAAGATAACGGAAGCGGCGGCACCCGCATCCGCCTGCCTGAAAAACAAGCGATTGAACCCTGCGCTGCCCGGCGGCAGGGATGCATTTTCCCCTTGCGCGGCGGCCCGGCAGGCTGTACGTTGCAGGCTGATTCTCCCTTCATCCTTATCCGATGCGCATCCGTCCGGTTTTCCTGCTGATGTCCCTGCTGCTGGCAGCCGCCTGCGATCCCGGCCACTTCGGAACCCTCTGGATCCGGAACGAGTCCCCGCATGCGCTCACGCTCGCGTACAGCACCCGCCTGCGCGACAGCAGCCTGACCATCCCGCCCGGCGCGCAGCTGGAGGTCTTCGCCTTCGGAGGCCTGGGCGCAGGCGCGGAGTACAGCTGTGTGCCCTGCGAATTTACCTCCGTCGCCCTCCAGCCTGCCGATCCGGCGCTGCGCCTCCGCAAGGCGGTGGCCGACCCCGGCCAGTGGCTCATCGACAATCCCAACACCTGGCGCTTCAGCAGCAAGCCCATCCGCGGGGAGTTTGTGGTGACGAAGGCAGATGTGGAGTAACAGGCAGCACCAGCCCGCGGGCGGGAGGCGCAGGCGCATCCCAGGCACCCGCGGAAAGACGCCCCAGGCCGAATTTGCCGGCTCCCTGCATCCGCAGAAAATCCGTATCTTTGTGTCATGCCGGAGCCTGTGCGCATCGCCAACCCCCTCTACGACGTCGTCTTCCGCTACCTGATGGACGACGAGCGGGTGGCGCGCCTGGTGCTGACCGCCATCCTGGGCGAGACAGTCGAAGAGCTCGAATTTGAATCCACCGAACAGAGCCTCAAGCTGGGCGAAGCCCAGATCACCGTCACCCGCATGGACTTCCGCGCCCGCATCCAGCAGGCCGGCGGCGGCAGCAGGCTGGTGCTCATCGAGCTGCAGAAGGCCAAGCTCTACCAGCAGCTGATGCGGTTCCGCCGCTACCTGGGCCAGCAGTACCAGCAGTCCCGCCATCTGGACCCGCAGGGCGATCCGCTGCCCATTTATCCGGTCTACATCCTGGGCGAACCCTTCTCTGCGCACGAGGTCCCGGTCATCCGGGTGCGGCGCGGCTACACCGATGCGGCCACCGGCGAAGCCCTCGCCGAGCGCCATCCCTTCATCGAGGCGCTTACCCATGACGCTACCATTATCCAGGCCCGCTACCTGCAGGGGCGCCGGCGGACGGAACTGGAGCGCTTTCTGAGCATTTTCGACCAGTCGGCCATTGCCGACACCAAGGGACACATCCTCCAGCTCGACGAGTCGGACTACCCGGCCCCCTACCAGCCGGTGATCCGGCGCCTGCAGCGGGTGCTGGCCGACCCGCAGCTCGAAGGCAGCATGGATCTCGAAGACGAGGTGCTGGCTGAGTTCCAGCGCAAGGACCGCGAGCTGATCGCTGCCCGGCAGCAGGCCGAAGAAGCGCTTCAGCAGGCGGAAGAAGCCATGCAGCAGGCGGAAGAAGCCCGCCGGCGGGAGGTGCAGGAGCAGCTGCGCGCCGAGGCGGAGCGCAGCGCCAAGAATGCCCTGATCCGCCGCCTGCACGCCCTGGGCCTGGGCGTAGCCGAGATTGCACGCGATACCGGCATGGAGGAAGCGGAGGTGCAGCGGATTGTGGAGGGCTGAGGGGTGCCGGAGCCGAATACTCCCGCATTGGCATCCCCAGCTGCCGGCTGCCGCCCGCACCCCTGAGCCCGCCTAGCGGCTCAGAATGAAGCTCCGCTCGCTGAAAGCCGGCAGCGAAGGCGCGCCTTCGTAAAAGTAGCTCAGCCCGTCCTGGCTGTCCATCAGCCCCAGGCTGTACAGCACCGGCACAAAGTGGTCCGGAGTCGGAGCGGCCAGCTTGCCGAGCGGATGGCTGCTTTCGTAGCGGATCAGCTGCCCGACCTCGCGTGCGTCGAGCTGCTGCTTGATCCACGCGTCGTACTCTTCCTCCCAGCCGTAGGGGCTCAGGTCGTTCTGGCGCATCTTGCTGCCTGCCAGCCGCAGGTTGTGGATCAGGGAGCCGCTCCCGATGATCAGCACCCCTTTTTCCCGCAGCGGCTTGAGCTGCCGGCCCAGGCTGAAATGGTATTCAGGACTGGCGAAATAATCGATGCTCATCTGGAATACCGGCACATCGGCTTCGGGAAACAGGTGCATCAGCATGGGCCAGGCACCGTGGTCCAGGCCCCATTCTGCCGTTGCTGCCACAGACGGCGCAGCTTGCCGTACCTCCTGCGCCACGCCGGGCGCTCCCTTGGCGTGGTATTTCACCTGGTAGTATGCCTCGGGGAAACCGTAATAATCGTAGATCTGCTCCTGGATCTCCGAGGTATTCACAAAGGTGCCGCGCGTGCACCAGTGTGCCGAGACCACCAGGACCGCCCGTACCTCGCAGTGCCGCCGGAGCTCCGCTCCCAGCTCGTGCAGGCGCGCCCAGAAGGGCCTTTCTTCCCGCGGCACCGGAATATCCATCGGATTGCCATGCGAGGTAAACAGCACAGGCATCAGGGTTCCCTGGCCCGGCAGCGAATCGGTGAAGCGTTTGAAACTGCTCAAAGGTCCCATGGAGGCGGTGGCAAGCAGGGTGTGAAGAAAGGTTTTCCGGTTCATGTACAGGCAGTTGCAGGAAGCGGGCGCGTTCAGGTCCGGCATATGCAAGTAACGCGGGATGCAGCGCAATTGCAAGCAGCGGCAGGAGCCGGCATCAGGCATCCGGCCACGGGGCTGGGCGCGTGCTGAAGCAGGGCAGGCGAGCTGCGGCCATCCGGCATGCTACGTTTTGATATAGTAGATACGGATGAGAGCCTGATCGGACCATATCAGATATTCCACGAAAAAATCATCGTAAAACGAGGATGGAACCTCGATCCGGTACACCGTCTGCTGCTGCGTGCCGGTCTCCCGGGACTGCAGGCTGCGCCTGGCTGCCTGCACCAGGCTTTGCTGGTCTTCGGCCTGAAGCACCCTGGCTGCCAGTGCTTCGATGCCTGCCTGCAGTCGGTCGGCTTCCGGCGCCCCGTACGGGAGATACAGGGCGGCATCCATCGCCAGTTCCCTGCATGCCCAAAAGGCAACGCTCAGCATCTCCTGCCGCTCCGTCAGGGCCGTATAGCGGCGCTGGACGGAATCCCACGTGCTGCATGCTGCAGGCCCGCCGGAGAATACCGGATTGGCATATATATAGGACTCATCAAACACGCAGTCCTCATCGGCGGCATGTTCAGCCTGGGGGCCGGGGGCTTTCGGGCCGTTTCCGCAGGCGGCAAGCAGCGGCAGGAAGACCATCACCGCAAACCGGCGGATGCAGCGCCCGGCAGCGGCAGGGGACGGGAACTTGTTCGGGGTCAAGGGAATCCGGGTCATACGGCAGGCTTCCATTTCCATGCAATCCAGACAATGATGGTCCATAGCGGGGATCGTGAGGGGGAATGCATCGGATCCGGGTCCGACTTATACGGCGCAGGCGGCCGCAGGTTGGGCCTGCGGATGGCACGCGGTGCCGGGAGCTTACGCAGGCGTGCCGCACCGATGCCGCAGCGGAGAAATCCGTATCTTTGCCCCATAGTTCCCTTTCCATGCAGCTCCGGACCGTACAGGCCACCCGCTATATTACCCCCCTGCGCGAAGGCGGCTCCCTGCCCGCCCTCATGGATGCAGACGACGGGCGGAAATATGTCCTCAAATTCAGGGGCTCCGGGCATGGCGCCCGCGCCCTGATCGCCGAACTCCTCGGCGGCGAAGCCGCCCGCTGCCTCGGCCTCCCGGTGCCGGAGCTGGTCTTCGCCCAGCTCGACCCCGCCTTCGGCCAGGCCGAAGGCGACGAAGAAATCCAGGACCTGCTCGCCGCCAGCCAGGGCCTCAACCTCGCCCTGGCCTTCCTGCCCGGCGCCGCCGCCTTCGACCCCGCCCTCTTCCAGCCCGATCCCCTGCTGGCCTCCCGCATCGTGTGGCTCGATGCCTTCCTCACCAACGTCGACCGCAGCGCCCGCAACACCAACCTCCTCCTCTGGCAGCGCGAACTCTGGCTCATCGACCACGGCGCAGCCCTGTACTTCCACCATACCTGGGACAGCCTGGAGGCCCAGGCCCGCAGCCCTTTCGCCCCCATCCGGGACCACGTGCTGCTCCCCTATGCCAGCCGGATACCCGAAGCCGATGCGGAATGCCGCCAGCGCCTCGGGGGCGGCGTCCTGCAGGCCCTTGCGGATCTCATCCCCGGCAGCTGGCTGCAATGGGACGACACCGACCTCGATCCCGAAACCCTCCGCGCCGGCTATGCCCGCTTCCTCAGCCTGCGGCTCCAGCATGCAGATGCATTCACCCAACACCTCCTCCATGCGCGCACCGCACGTATATGAGTATGCCGTCATCCGGATCGTGCCGCGGGTGGACCGGGAGGAGTTTCTGAACGTCGGAATCATCCTCTTCTCCAAATCTGCACGCTTCATCCGCGTGCTCTCCGAGGTGCGCGAGGCCCGGCTCCTCGCCCTGGCTCCGGACCTGGATCTGGATCTGCTGCGGCAGCAGCTCGGCGTGTTTGCCCGCATCGCCGAAGGCGACCCCGCCTGCGGCCCCATCGCCGCCCTCAGCCTGCCCGAGCGCTTCCGCTGGCTCACCGCCGTGCGCAGCGCTATCCTCCAGACCTCCCGCCCCCACCCCGGCCTGAGCAGCGATCCCGATGCCACCGCGCGCAAGCTGTTTGAGGAACTGGTCGGCTAGCCCATCTGCTCCCGGGCCCGGCACACCTGTCCCCGAAGCCTCCACGCCTGCTCATTCCGGCAAAGCATTGCGCAACCTCCCCGGCCCCGATCCGGTATAGATCAGCAGTTCCGGAGCCCTTCAGGCCCTGCGCCTGGTGCCCGGAAAAGCCGTATCTTCGTACCGTTACCCCCACCACACCGATTGCCATGAGACGTCTACTCCCCCTTCTCCTCCTGATGGCCCTGGCTGCCCTGAGCGCCTGCAAAGCCACCAAAAAAGCCTATGAACAGGGCGACTACGAGTCGGCTGTGTTCAACTCCATCGAGCGCCTCCGCAGGTCGCCCGACAGCAAGAAGGCCTCCCAGACCCTCGAAGCGGCCTACCCCGCCCTGCTGGAGTATTACCAGGAGCGCATCAACACGGCCAAGCTCGGCTCCGATCCCCTCCGCTGGGAAACCGTCGCCGAATACTACGAAACCCTCAACCGCGTCTACAACGAGATCCAGCGCGCGCCCGCAGCCCGGCGCCTCCTGCCCAATGCCCGCAATTTCACCTCCGAGTTCAACGACGCTACGCTCAAATCCGCAGAGGCCCGCTACGCCCTCGGCATGCAGCGCCTCGAACTCGGCCGCCAGGGCGACCGCGAAAGCGCTAAAATGGCCTACGAGCACTTCCAGCGTGCCCTCGCCTTCCGCCCCGGCTTCCGCGACGCCGAATCCAAGATGTTCGAGGCCCAGGACTGGGCAACGCTCCATATCCAGATCGAGCCCATTCCCATGCACTCCCGCAGCCTCCAGCTGACCAACGAATTCTTCGAAAATCAGATCATCGAATACATCCGCTCCCAGCAGTTCAGCCCCTTCGTGCGCTTCTACTCCGCCAAGGAAGCCGGGCAGCTCCGCCGCGAGCCGGATCAGATCATCCGCATGATGTTCGACGACTTCGTGGTGGGACAGGCTTATGTGAAGGAAACCGTCATCAACCGCCAGCGCGACAGCGTCATCGTCGGCAAAGCCACCGTCGGCGACAGCACGGTCAATGTCTACGGCACTGTCAAGGCCGAGGTGCACCGCTTCCAGAAAGAGATTTCCTCCAGCGGCCTGCTCGACTACCGCATCATCGACGGGCGTACCGGCAGCCTCATCTCCAACCGCAAGTTTCCCGGCACCTTTGTGTACTACGACCGCTGGGGCTTCTTCAATGGCGATGAGCGCGCCCTCGACGAAGACGACAAGCGCTTCATTTCCAAACGCCGCGAAGCGCCCAATCCCCTTCCCCAGGATCTCTTTATCGAGTTCACCAAGCCGATCTTCAGCCAGGTGACCACCTTTACCGGCGAGTTTTACCGCAACTACTGACCGCCCGGAGTTTCCGCCATGCCGCAGCAGGCCCCGCCTGCTGCGGCATCTTGTTTGATGCCGCTCAGAACGCCGCGCCTTTCAGCCAGAGCCCGCTGTCTTCGGGCTGGCCGAACATCAGGTTCATATTCTGCACCGCCTGGCCCGAGGCACCCTTGAGCAGGTTATCGAGGATGCTGATGATGAGCAGCTTGTCGCCGTGGCGCTCCAGATGCAGGATGCATTTGTTGGTATTCACCACCTGCTTGAGGTGCGGATTCTCCCCGCTGAGCACCGTGAACGGATGGCCGGCGTAGTACTGCGCATACTGTGCGCGGACAGCATCTTCCTCCAGGCCGCAGCGCAGGTAGAGGGAGGCGAAAATGCCCCGCGTGAAGTCGCCCCGGATGGGGATGAAATTGAGCGCGGCACCGAAGCCCGGCTGCAGCTGCGCCAGGCTCTGGCGGATCTCCGGCAGGTGCTGGTGGGTGAATGGCTTGTACACCGACAGGTTGTGGCTGCGCCAGGAGAAATGGGTCGTGGGCTCCGGCTGCTGCCCGGCACCGGTGGAGCCTGTCACGGCCTGGATGTGCACCTCGTCCTGGAGCAGGCCTGCCTGCGCGAGCGGCAGCAGGGCCAGCTGGATGGCCGTGGCAAAGCAGCCCGGATTGGCGATGCGGTGCGCGGCGCGGATGGCTCCGCGCTGCAGCTCCGGCAGCCCGTACACAAACCTGTGATCCGGCGAGGCCAGCCGGAAGTCGTTCCCCAGGTCGATGATCCGGACCTCCGGCGCGAAGGCGAAGCGCTCCAGCAGGGCCCGGCTTTTGCCGTGGCCCGCGCACAGAAACACCACATCGGCCTCTCGGTCCGGCGTGCCGGTGAAGTGCAGCTCCGTCTCCCCCAGCAGATCGCCGTGCACGCGCGCGAGGGGCTGCCCCGCGTGGCTTTCGGACTGCACAAAGGAAAGCTGCGCTCCGGGATGCCGGAGCAGGATGCGGATCAGCTCGCCGGCCGTGTAGCCGGCGCCGCCCAGAATGCCAGCGCGTACCATCGGGTTCGGAATTGGGGAACAAAGCTAGCAAATCTCCGCACAGCTCCGCGAATACACCCCTGTTTTGCACAATAGCCTTCCCATCTTCACGGGAAGGCCACAAGTAAGAATACAGGACGGTATGAATCTTGGACGGACTGGTTGCCCAATCCCTAAGACTAATGTACGGAAAAAATCCGGTATCTGCTTCTGCCGAAGGCAGAAATACCGGGCTTCTTAAAATACCCAGCCCTCGTTCTGATCGGAACGAGGGCTGGGCATGGACGGTAATCAACTGAATATTAATTCTTTACAACACGCTGCGTGGCATAGGCGCCCAGCATGCCGGCGCGGAGCTGGTACACCCCGGCAGGCAGCTGCGTGAGGTCGAGCGGAAGCTCCGCCACGCCGGCGGCGGCATCCCGCACGCTGCGCAGCACCAGGCGGCCCTCAGCCGAGAACACCTGCAGCTCCAGCTTGCCGGCCTGCGGCAGGCTCAGGTTCAGGGTATATTGCCCCTGGCCGGGGTTGGGCGTCACGCGCAGCAGCGCGAGGGCAGCGGCAGGGCCGAAGTTCACCGTCCGCACATCGGAGCGGCGGAAGCTGCCGTCGAGGTCCAGCATGCGCAGGCGGTAGTAGCTGATGCCCGACAGCGGCGCATCGTCGGTGAAGCGGTAGCTGGTCTTGCCGGCGCCGCCCATGCCCTTCACCTCGCCGATGGGGAGGAAGAGGTTTTCATCGGCGCTGCGCTCGATGATGAAGCGGTCGAAATTCTCCTCGCGGGCCGTGTTCCAGTCCAGCTGCACCGCCGCGCCGTTCGGCACGGCGCTGAAGTCCAGCAGTTCGACGGGGAAGATATTGGTGGCATCCGGGGATCCGAGCGTGAAGGGGCTGAAGACAGACACTGGGATCGAGGTCACGCTGCCTGCGGCGGCTGTGCCGGTAAAGCCGCCGTCGTCTCCGTCGCCGCCGGCCTGCTCCCATGCTGTGCCGTTGTAGCGGGCCACCACGACGGTGGAAGGGGTAGTCACCAGGCTGCCGCTGTTCCAGGTCGCCGTCACTGCGCGGGCCCCGGTGCCGGCGGTGCGGTTCAGGTTCCAGTATTCGAGGGTGCTGATAAAGGCCAGATCGGCTACGAGCAGGCTGCCAACCTCTACATAAGGATCACCCTGCACATATTCCGCCTCGAACTCATCTCCAACAGGACCCGCGCCGATACTGATGGGCCGAAGAGCCGTACCGCTGCCGACCGGGAAGGTAAAGGCTTCGTCGCCCGCCTTGCGGACCGGCCCGAAGACGTGGCTGGCATCGCTGGCACCGCTGACGGTGGTGTTGTCGAGCAGCACCAGCTCGCTGCCGGCTGCGGTCTGCACGATGCCATCGAGCAGGCTGATTCCATTGACCACCTGGGTCCGGGCATTCAGCACCAGGCTGCCGCCGGTATTGACGGCGAGCGAAGCGAAGCGCTCCGTGCCGGAGGCGTTGCTGATGGATTGCGTAGCCGCGCCCTGGAAACGCACCGTTCCGCTGCCTTCGATGAAGAGATCTGTAGCATTGCTGTTGGTCCAGTCGCCGCGCACTTCCAGCAGGCTGCCTGCCGGCGCCATGCTCAGCGAAGCGGTGTTGGCAATGGTCAGGTCGTTGCATTCGGCCAAGTCGCCGAAGCGGTCCGAGAACGCAGCAGCAGGATCGATGGTAGCGGAAAACGCCGTGCCTGCCGGCAGCGTCACATTCACCGTTTCGTCCGGCACCCGTAGATTTTCCCAGTTGCTGCAGTCGAACCAGTTGATGTTCGCATTCCCGGTCCAGATGCCTGCCGAAAAACCGCCTGCCAGAATGCTGAGGGTTACGCAGCTGCCTGCATAGTTGGGGGCGCCCGCCGTGTAGGCTGCATTCGATACGTAGTCCTGCCAGTCGGCGGCAGTATTGATCCGGTCGATCCAGGTGCGCTGGTTGGCGCCGGTAAGCAGGCCAGCATACTTGACCCTGGAAGGATTGGTCTTGCCCAGCACATTGGTATTGAAGCAGTCCAGCCCCGGATACAGGGTGCTGCCGGAGGTGGAGGCGTAGCCGGGAGCCGCCTCCCAGCCAATCGCAGTCCAGCCGTAAAGCACATTGCCCGAATACGAAGCATCATGCGCACCTGCGGGATTGGTCCAGGTGCCGTTCTGCATGATGAGGATCTGGTCAGTCGTGTTGAGGTTGAAGTCGAAGAGCGCCCCGTTGAGGCTGGTGATGCTCCAGCCGGCATCGTCGGATACGCCGCAGGTAAACTCATCGAAATCCGCATCTTCATTCCCGAAGCCCTGAATGCAGATCACCGTGCCCGCCGGAATGGCAGCCCCGGTGCGGGTCATGCGGATGGTGCCTTCCGTATCGCCCCACAGGCCCGCGCTTACGCGCTCGTAGCCGTTGTCTGTGAAGTCGATGCTGGTGCCGGGGAGAATTTCCTTGAAGGCCACGAAGCACACTTCGTCATCGCCGCCGCCGATGTCGGTATTGATGGCCACGATCGCAAGATCGCCGGGCAGCAGCACTGTCACATCCTGCGGCGTTGCGCTGATCTGCTGCACACTGCTCCACTCGGCCCCCCGGCGGACGTACACATTGAAATAATAGAGCGTGCCGTTGGTCAGGCCGGTCACATTCACCGAAGACCCGGTTCCGCTGTACACCACATAGCCCGCCCCGACCGCAGTGCCGCTTCCGTACACGGCGGAGGCGGTTGTGCCCGTCGAAGGCGGCGGGACTGTATTCAGGGCCGATGCGATGATCAGCACTTCATCGAAGCATCCGGCAGCAGGCGTGGCCCAGGTGAGCCCTACGGCAGCATTGGCCGGCAGGGAAACCAGGCTGCTCACATTCGGGATGCCGATGGTTTCGGAAGTGGTAGTGCCTGAAGACCAGACGGAAGAGGCCGCATTGACATAGGTATAGGCGGCGAAGGTATAGGAGCTTCCGGTTGTAAGGCCCGAAACAGTCACGCCGGTGCCATTGCCCCGGTACACCACCCGGCCCTTGGCGCCGAGGTCTGCGGCGAGGCTGTAGCTGGCATTGACGCCGGTATAGTCGTCGGCATCGTCGAGGCCGGGGCCGGAGGGAATGGCGCCTTCCCGTGCAAAGACCACTACGCCGTCGTAGGCGCCTGCGCCGAATGTCCAGCTCAGATCCAGGCTGGTGCTGCCTTCGCACCCTTCGGAAAGGACCACATTCGAGGGCAGGGTCGTATCCTGGGCTGCCAGCGGCGCGGCGTAGTACAGTTCGGAGCCTGCGGCGCAGTTGTATTCGAAGAGCGCGAAGTAATACACGGTGCCGGGCGTCAGGCCGGTAACCGTGGCGCCCGTGCCGGTATTGTTGAATACGACGAACTCGCCGGGTGCGGTAAACTCGGTGCCGGCGGTGCCGAAGGCGCCGTTGGCGGCGTAGGTGGTGCTGTCGCTGGGCGTGCCGGCCACGGGCGCGCCGGCACGGGCCACGAGGATCCGGCTGGAGCCCACACCAGCCCCTGCCAGCGACCAGTTGAGGGTCAGGGCATTCGTGCCTACACCGGAGAATACCGGCGCATTGGCCGAGTCGGAGGGTGCGAGCGTGCAGCCGCCACCACCGGCCAGCGCGACCGACCCAGTTACCGTAACCCCTGGTGTTACATTGCCTGTACCGGTATTGGTAATCCGGAAAGTGCCTACCCCCGAATTGAAGCCATACACGCGGATCTCGATTGCCGCGCTCAGGTTCTGGTATGAGGCTCCGGACAGGTTGACTGCGATGGTTACGGCAGGAGCACCGTTTTTCGTTGCTCCAGTCACCACGTCTGCTGCGAATGCATCCACGCTGGTGCGGACAGCGTAATTGACAGGTCCCGTGTTAGACCGGTACTGGCTGAACGTAAACTCGGTCAGACTGACCGTATAGCCGGGGTTCGGCGTGATCGTAAAGGTGTAATAGTCGTTGTTAGCAATGTTCAGCGCTGCGCCCCCGGCCCAGCCGTTCGAGTTGATCGAACTACCCCCCGCATTCGCAGCAATCCCCGCCCCGCGGGAAATATTAGAGACGGTGAGGTTGGCGGCGACATTGCTGGGCGCGGTCGAGACCTGATCGCCTGGTGCGCCGAGAAAGTCGTACTGAAGCAGGGTCTGTCCGGACAATGAGACAGACAGCAGCCCGAAGGCCGCAGTAAAAAGTAAACGTAAACCCCTCATAATGTGCAAGTTCAATACAGAAACCAAAAGCGAAACAACCTTACTCAAGAGCCAGGGCGCTGCGGTGCGCTGCGCAGGAACAGGGCCGCAGCCCGGCGGGGGCGGCGGCAGTACAGCAGATTATCCTGACAAGAGCGAAGGCGGGCGATACAACAGCGGTCAAAAATAGCGCGCCAGCTGCCGATCTTCTTACATATTCAGATTAAGGATTCTTTAAGAATAGGCCCCGCCTCCGGAACGTCCGCCGGGCGGAGCAGTTCCAGCCTGCGTCTATTTCGCAATCGGTCAAGCCGTTAAAAGATGCAGCCGGAAATATATTTCATCCAGGAAAGTATTTCGCGCCGCCCGGGCCACGGCGGCCTGCGCCCGGCATGAAAGATTCCGGGTGCATTTGTCGTGTTTTTGCCCAGGCCCCGCACCCATATGTACGCTTTCAGCACATGAAGATGGGCTAACGTTTGACCTGTTTGCGCAAAAACGAACAGAACAGTTATTCAATTTTTAATCCGTGAACCATTCCCACGGGCAAATAATCCTGTTGTTGAACATATGAAGAATGGATAATCATACGCCAATAAGCATTCCGCGCTGCCATGCCGGAAAGGTCTGGCCGCTCCCCTGCCGGTGTTAGAGTTTGCCTCGTATTGGAAATGCATCATCCATCGGAATTCCTATGTTTATCCTGTCATCGGACACACTTCAGGGATACAGGACGAACATGAAATTACACCAGTTCTTCGTGTGGGCAGCGCTCCTCGCCGCGCTCCCCGCCAGCGCACAACAACGGCCCCCCATCCGGCTGGCCAGCAACTCGTATGCAGTCAGTATGTTTGGCCAGCAGCCCCCCGCAGTCCTGCTTGGCAGCATCCCCGCAGGCACCGCCCAGCAAATCGCTGTGCCTTTCGTCAACGACGGGCAGAACCTGCTCGAAATCTCCAGCATTACCTGCTCCTGCCCCAACCTGCGCATCGACGCACCGGACTATCCGCTCAAAACTTCAGAACAAAGCGCCCTGTGGGTGACGGCCTACTCGTCCAAGCCGGGCAAGGTCAGCTGCTGGGCCACCATCGCCACCACCTCGGTGAGCGGCTGCGAAATTGTCCAGCTCCGGATTGAATTTTACTGACTGCCTGCCGCGCAGCAGGCCGATCTGCCCTTTCCGTCCAGGGCCGCGCCGGATTCCGGTGCGGCCGTCTGGCATTCCGGAAAGGCTTACTGCACCGTCTGCGTGCCGCGCAGCTCGCGGGCTTTGCGCAGCGCGTCCGGATCTTCCGTCACAATGTAGAGATCCTCGTTCGGCCGCTTCATCAGGTGCTGCTCCCGGGCATAGCGCTCCAGTTCCTCCATGTCCGTGAAGAAGCGCTCCCGCTCATAGCTGGCTTTTTCAAGCGCCTGCTCGTAGTGCGCCTTGTCCTGGCGGAGCTGCTCGATCTGGCGGGCTACTTTCTGCTGCGAAACGAGGTTGTAGCGGTCGAACAGCGCAATCCAGATCCCTGCCGCAGCCAGAATCACGAGGTATTTGGTCCCGGATGCCTGCCAGATCCGGAGCGCGAAGGTGCGGAAGAGGGCCCAGAGAGGTTTCATGGGAGAAGTTGTCTGATTTGCAAACAAATATAGCACATCTTCACGGATTTGCCAAATCCGGCCCAGCGCGGATAGCAAATTTCCTCAGCGCAGCTCGCAGGCGCCGCCGAGGCTGAATCCATCCTCGTCTTCGATCCGCACCCGGTAGCTGCCGGGCGGCAGGCCGCTGAAGTCCAGCTGGATCTGCTGGCCGGAGCTGAGCACAAACGGCGAAAACACCTTGGCGGGCTTGCCTTCGGCCGTTTCGACGAAGACCCGCATCCGCCCGCTCCAGCCTGCGGGCGCGCGGGCCTGCATGCGGCCCGGCCCGGCAGGAATCAGCTCCAGGGTATCCTGCACCGGCGCGGCCATGCGGCTGGCCATGCCCCCCGCTGCTGTCGAGAATGCGCCGGCGGCGCTGTAGCGCCCTGCCCCGCCCGGAAACTGCGCCCGCACCCGGTACAGGTAGCGCATGCCGGGCTCCAGCCCATCGATCCGGAGCTCGGCTTCCGGGCTGTCGAGCGTGCGCACACTGCGCCCGCCCGCCGCCTTGACCTGCACGCGGTAGCCCGCAGCGCCCGGCACCGGCAGCCAGCCGAGCAGCGCCTCCGCAGGCCCCAGCAGCTGCGGCGCCTCCAGCACCGGCACCGAGTCCCCCACGCTGACGGCTACCATGCGGTCGCAGCCCTGCGTGCGGAAGCTCAGCGGATGGCTGTAGCCGCCAGGGCCGGTGTCCAGCCCGGCAGCTACCTGCAGCTCGTACTCCGTGCAGGGCCGCAGCTTGTAGAGGCTTACATAGGCATTGGGAAACTGCCGCTCGGACCAGCTGCCGCTGCTGCCGGCCAGGCGGATCCGCACGCGGTAATGCGCTGCGCCCGGCACGGGCTGCCACTCGATGCGGGCCTGGTCCATGCCGACCGACACCGCCTGCAAGCCGTCCGGCTCGGTGCGGGTGAGCAGGCCGCCATCCGGCCCGCGCAGCAGCCCCGGCGAATACAGCAGGGATTCGCGGGCCCCGCCGGGCAGAAACAGCGCACGCATGCGCGTGGCCTGCCCCCGCGTGAAGAAATGCATGCAGGCATCGTCTGTGTAGTCCATGAAGTTGCTCACCATCACCGGGCCGCCGCAGTCCTCGCCCGTGCGCGGGCAGCCGGTGTGGGCATGCGAGGCCGGCGGCGTGTCCTCCACCAGATCGTCGGCTTCGCAGCCGCCGTCGCCCCAGATGTGCCGCAGGTTCAGCCAGTGGCCCACCTCGTGGGTGGTGGTGCGGCCCAGGTTGAACGGCGCCTGGGCGCTGCCGCCCGCGCCGAAGACGGCATGGTGGATCACCACGCCGTCGGTTTCGGGGCGGCCGCCGGGAAACTGGGCGTAGCCGATCATGCCGCCGCCGAGGGTGCAGACCCAGATGTTGAGGTACTGGCCGGCAGGCCAGGCGTCGGCGCCGCCCATGGCGCTGTATTTCACCTCATTGTCCAGGGCGAAGAAGGAAAACTGGCTGGTGCGGGTGCGGGTGATGCCCGTCGTGGGATTGCCCTGGGGGTCCAGCTCGGCGAGGCGGAACTGGATGTCGGGGCTGCCGGCCGCGCCGGCAAAGCGCGGGTCCAGGGCGGCCGCATCGGGATTTTTGCGCTGGAAGTCCTCATTCAGCACCCGGATCTGGCTGCGGATCTGCGCGTCGCTGAGATTTTCAGCCTCGGTGCGGTACACCACGTGCACCACCACGGGGATGGTGACCACCCCGCTGTAGCCGGACTTGGCGCGCAGCTCGCCGTCGCGCTCGATGGTGCGCATCCGGAAGGCGATATCCGGATGCGCACGGAGCTGCCCGTCGAGGTATTCCATCGCGCCGCAGTTGCGCTGAAGCTGTGCATGGCCTGCCAGGGGCAGCAGGCTGCCAAGCAGGGCCGCACATCCGGAGAAGATGCCGGCAGTCCATCGCATACGTAAAGTCCGGGCCTGCATAGCTCGTGCTGGTTGGTCGTACAGCCGCCGTGTGCCTGCCCGTGCCGCAGCAGCGGGGCAAGACGGAAGGGCGGAAGGGGATGGTAGGGATCAGGCGATAGGCAGCAGCTGTAGGAATCGGCGGAAATCCGGACCCGCAGCCCGGAAGGCCGGACTGCTCCCGCATATAACACTTGCGGAGCCCCCTACCCCACCGGGCAGCTGATGAAAATCATTGCAAAGGCAGTACGGACGCATGGATTTCCGGGTTTCGGATCTGCAACTTACGAATTACCGGTTCGGTATCAACTCGCCCGCTATGGAAATCATCGTACATGCCGGAAAAACCCTGGCCGAAATCGCGCAGGAATTCCACCGGAAATTCCCCTACCTCAAGCTGGAGTTTTTTGCCGTGCCCCACGCGGCCGGCGCTGCGACGCCGGGGCGCGACCGCCTGCCGCAGGAGCTGACGGTATCAGAGGCAGGGCATGCCGGCCAGCAGGAGCCGGTCAGCATCAGCGGCAATATGAAGGTATCCACGCTGGAGCAGGCCTTTCAGGCGCATTTCGGCATCGGCGTGCAGGTGCTGCGCCGCTCCGGCCCGCTGTGGCTGCAGACCGCAGCCACCGACAGCTGGACGCTGAGCAAACAGAACCAGGAAGGCGAGCTGGACGCGCTGCCGGTGGAGTAGGGCCGGCGGGAAGACGCCTGCGCAATCGCAGATTATTTTGAATGAGTCGGGCGAAATACTAATTTAGCCGCGATTCATTGAGAAACGCGCTGTTTGCATGGATTCTTTCCCCTTCAGCCTGGAGAGCCTGTCCGCCTCCGCGCAGCACATGCTTCCCCTGTTCCTGCTGCTGGGCACTGGCCTGGCCCTGATGCTGCTCGATGCCTTCGGCCAGCAGCGCCTGCTGCCGTGGCTGGCTGCTGCCGGGCTGGCCGCCTCCGGGCTGCTGGCCTGGGCCGGCGGGGTGCCCGAAAGCCGGATTTCCTTCTTCGGCATGATGGAAACCGGCGGCATTGCCCCCCTCGTGCATGCCTTCCTCTGCCTTTCCGGCGTGCTGACGCTTTTTTTCCTCACCGACTACCTCAAGCGCTACGAGCGCCCGATCTCCGATATCTATGCCCTGCTGGTCTTCTCCGTCGTGGGCATGATCCTCATGGCCAATGCCCAGGATCTCATCATGACCTTCATCGGGCTGGAGACGATGTCGATGTGCCTCTACATTTTCGCAGCCCTGTTCAAAACCGATCCGCGCTCGAATGAGGCCGGCCTGAAGTATTTCCTCCTCGGCTCCTTCGCCTCGGCCTTCCTGCTCTTCGGCATTTCCCTGCTCTACGGCCTCACGGGCAGCACGCAGTTCGGCTCCTGGTCCGGCGAGTCGGCCCAGATGCTGATGCGCGAGCATGCGCCGCTGTTTTATGTGGCCGCCGGCCTGCTGCTGATCGGGTTCCTGTTCAAAGTATCTGCCTTCCCCTTCCATACCTGGACGCCGGATGTGTACGCCGGCACGCCCACCCCGCTGGCCGGCTTCATGGCGACGGGCAGCAAAATGGCGTCCTTCGTGGCCCTGGCGGCGCTGCTGCGCGAGCTGGTGCCCGACGGCGGCGGCAAGCTCACCAGCCTGCTGGCCATCGCCGCGCTGCTGACCATGATTTACGGCAACCTCGTGGCCGTTCAGCAGACCAATCTGAAGCGCATGCTCGCCTACTCCAGCATCGCCCATTCAGGCTACGTGCTGCTGGGGCTCTGCTCTTCCACCCAGGGCTTCGAGGCGATGCTGTTTTACATGTTCATCTACCTGCTGATGAACCTCGGCGCCTTCGGGATTGTAGGCATGGCCGAGCGCGATTTTCCCGACACCGAGATCGATGCCTGGCGCGGGCTGGGCCGCAAGTCGCCGCTGTACGCCGGCGCCCTGGCGGTGTTCCTCTTCTCCCTGGCCGGCATTCCGCCGCTCGCCGGGTTCATGGGCAAGTATCAGGTATTTGCCGCAGCCCTGCGCGCGGATTTGCTCTTCCTGGCCATCGTCGGCATCCTGACCTCCGTCATCGGCGCCTACTACTACATCCGGGTCATCGTGCTCATGTTCTTCGACCGGACCGAGCCTGCTGCGCCGCTTTCGCTCACCTCCAGCCGCATCCCGGTGATCGGGGCCGCCCTGCTGGCGTTTCTGGTGATTCTGCTCGGCATTTTCCCCGCGCTGATTCTCTCGCCGATCCGCGATGCCTTCCAGACCCTGACGGTGGCTGGCGCATTCTGAGCACGGGCCTGCTCCGGGCCGTGCAGCTGTTTGCCATTCCCCTGATCTGCATACCCTTATGCGTCCGTACCTGCTCGCCGAGACCAACTGGAAAACGGTCAAAGAAACCGCCTACGAAGTCGCCATCCTGCCCTGGGGTGCCACCGAGGCGCACAATTATCACCTCCCCTACGCCACCGACAACTACCAGAACGAGTATGTCGTGGCCGAATCCTGCCGCCTGGCCTGGGATGCAGGCGCCCGCGTGATCGCCCTGCCCAACGTGCCCTTCGGCATCAATACCGGCCAGCTCGACATCCCGCTCTGCATCAACCTCAACCCCAGCACCCAATGGGTGGTGCTCAAGGACATCGCCGATGTGATCGTGCGGGCCGGCATCCCCAAGCTGGTGATCCTCAACGGGCACGGCGGCAACCATTTCAAAAACATGATCCGCGAGCTGTCCTTCCATTTCCCCCAGCTCTTCTGCTGCGCGGTCGACTGGTACAAGGCGGCTTCGCAGAAGCCGTACTTCACGGACTTCGGCGACCATGCCGGCGAAATGGAGACCAGCGCCATGCTGCACATCGCCCCGCATTGGGTGCGACCGCTCGATGAGGCCGGCAGCGGCGCCGCGAAGCAGTACCGCATCCAGGCCTTCCGCGACGGCTGGGCAACCGCGCAGCGCCAGTGGACCCAGGTGACCGAAGATACCGGCGTGGGCGATCCCTCGCAGGCCACAGCCGACAAGGGCCGCCGCTACCTCGACGCCAGCTGCCAGGCCATCGCAGGCTTCCTCACGGAGCTGGCGAAGACCCCGGCGGACCAGATGTACGTCTAAGTTTATGGTCCGGATACGGCAAGGCCCGGCGCTGCGCAGCGCCGGGCCTTGTCATGCAGCCGTTCAGGCTTCGGGAATCTCGTGGTCTTCCATGGTCTGGAGGCGGCCCCAGAGGCGGAAGAGGAAGTAGGCCGCGCCGGCCGAGACGAGGGTCAGGACCAGGGCCGGGATGAAATTGGAATAGATCCACAGGCCGGTGGCGAAGAGGGCGGAATAGATCGCCAGGGCGCCTACGGCCATGCAAAGCAGCTCCAGGGACAATTCGCCTTTGGCGGGGCCCTCCGGCAGGGGATCGCCCTCGGCTTTGGCCTGGTCGATCACCGCCTTCCAGCCATTGCCTGCGGGGCGGATCATGCGGTAGAACCGGCGCAGCGTAGCAGTATCGGAGGGCTTGGTGAGCAGGGTCGTCAGCACCCAGGCCACGGTGGTCACCGCCACCCCGATGAGCAGCTGATATTCCGAAGCCACTTTCTCCATGCCCAGCACACGGGTGTGGATGAGCTCGAAGTATACTGCAACCAGAAAGGATACGCCCATTGCGGCGATTTCGCTCCAGGCATTGATCCGGTACCAGAACCAGCGCAGCAGGAAGAGCAGGCCGGTGCCGGCGCCGATCTGCAGGAGGATATTGAAGGCCTGGAGCGCATTTTCGAGGTACAGCGCCAGAATCGCCGCGAACACCATCAGCACGGCCGTCGATGCGCGGCCCACGTTGACGAGGGTTGTTTCGGATGCCTTGCGGTCCACGAAGCGGGCCCAGAAGTCGTTGACGATGTAGGAGGAGCCCCAGTTGAGGTGGGTGGCGATGGTGGACATGAAGGCTGCAATCAGCGATGCCACCACCAGGCCCAGCAGGCCTTTGGGCAGAAAGGTGAGCATGGCCGGATAGGCCAGGTCGTTTTTGACGATCGAAGGATCGATATGGGGAAACTGCTGCTGGATCGAGGCCAGATCCGGGAAGACGATGATCGAAGCCAGGGCCACGATGATCCAGGGCCAGGGGCGGAGGGCATAGTGCAAGGCATTGAAAATGAGCGTAGCGCCGATGGCATGGCGCTCATTCTTGGCCGAGAGCATGCGCTGGGCCACGTAGCCGCCGCCGCCCGGCTCGGCACCGGGATACCAGACGCTCCACCACTGGACCGCCAGCGGCAGGATAAACACCGGCAGCAGCTCCTTGAAGCTCATCGCAGAGAAATCCGGAATGATGTTGAGCTTAGGCGCTACGGCTTCGTGCGCGAGCAGGCTGCTCAGGCCGCCGACCTGGGGCATGTCCAGGGCGACGAATGCCGCCCCGAAGGCGCCGATCATGGCAATGATAAACTGGAAGAAGTCCGTGAAGAGCACCCCCCGGAAGCCGCCGATGGAGCTGTAAATCACCGTGATAAACGAAGCCATCAGCAGCGTCTGCACCGGGGAGATGCCCAGCAGCACGCCGCCGATTTTGATGGCCGCCAGACAGACGGTGGCCATGATCATCACGTTGAAGAACAGGCCCAGGTAAATGGCCCGGAAGCCCCGCAGAAAGGCGGCCTCGCGGCCGCTGTAGCGCAGCTCGTAGAACTCCAGGTCTGTCAGCACCCGCGAGCGGCGCCAGAGCTTGGCATACACGAATACCGTCAGCATGCCCGTGAACAGGAAGGCCCACCAGGCCCAGTTGCCGGCTACGCCGCTCGTCCGCACCATGTCGGTGACGAGGTTGGGGGTGTCGGCAGAGAAGGTGGTGGCAACCAGCGAGATGCCCAGCAGCCACCAGGGCATTTCGCGGCCCGAGAGGAAAAATTCGGCGGTGCTGGAGCCGGACCTGCGCGCGACGGCTACGCCGATGGCGAGCGAGAGCGCGAAGAAGGCGGCGATGATGATCCAGTCGATGGGGGTCAGCAGCATAGGGGAGTAGTAGTAAGTAGTAAGTATCAGGTAGTAAGATGTGCCTTCCTGAAATAGGTTGACCAACAAGGTTGAAGGCTGGCGGTCAAACCGGGCGGGGACTTGTGTGGCGGAGGGGATCGGGTATGCGGGCAGGAAAACGGGCAGGGATTAGTCCAATGCGCGGAGGGAGGTGTAATAGCCGTAGACCCAGCCTTCCTTGCTGCCGGTGCGGACCTTGTACCAGTAATCGCTCAGCTCGCCGATGGGTTCGCGGCTGCCGCGGCCCAGGAGGTAGCAGACCTCCCCGGCGGAGAAGCGGTGCAGGATCTGGTTGGGGTCGGCAACGGGCTGGGCGAAAAGCACAGCCTGCGGATCCGTAATATACAATTTTTCGTTCGATTCGACGAAGGCATTGTTGGCCTGGATGGAGTCGGCGGTGGCAGACTCGCGGATCCGGGTCTCGATGAGGGGCCGCAGGGCGGTGCCGCTCAGGGTTTTGTCGGCCAGGATGGCCTCCAGGCGGGTCTTGCGGCGGGATGCCGTGCGTTCCTGAACGGCATTCTGGTACAGCAGTGCCGCTTTCACATCCACGCTCGACGTGCTGAGCGGGCTCTGGTCCTGGATCCAGCCTTTCTTGCGCTTTTCCCGCCCGGAGATATGCCGCCAGGCGCCCTGCTGCTCCAGCAGGACGATGATTTCGCCCGGCATCACCCGGTCGTTGCGGAGGGTCATCAGATCGGGGCGGCGGTACAGCTCCGCAGCTTCGAGCACCACGGCCAGCCGGCCTTTGCGCTCGAAGAGGTAGTCGTTGACCCATCCGACCTGCCCGTCCTTGAGCTGCACGCGCATCCAGGTGCGGCCTTCGGGCTCCAGCACTTCGGTTTCGCCGAGCACCTTGACTTTTTCCCCGTAATAAAGGGTGACGAGGTAGTTCGACTTTCCTTCGCGGGTCTGGCGCTTGAGGCCGGGCTCTGCCCGGAGCCCCACCTGCGGCCATACGCAGATCGCAACGCTGTCCAGCGGAATATCCGTCGAATCAGCTCCGGCTTCCCGGAACTGAAAGGCCTGGGTGGCAAATCCGTTCCCGTCGCAGGCCAGCTGCGACCAGGCCAGGATCAGGCTTGTACAGATCCACCACCCCCTGAAACCGGCAAATCCCGGAGTCTGCATTGCAGTTGACGTTATTAACATGCAATTTAGAATCCGGCACCACTTAAACAAAGCCCAATCGCGCTGTGCAGTCTCTTCTTCTCGCCGGCGGCGGCGGCCTCGCCCGGGAAATCGCCCAACTGGTCCGCGATCTCAACCAGCTTGAGCCGCGCTGGCGCCTGGCCGGCCTGAGCGCGCCCGAGCTGCCGGCCCGCCTGCCGCCGGATCTCCGGTGGCTGGGCCCGGATGCCCAGGTCCTGGCCGATCCGCCGCCGGATACGGCTTTTGCCATCGCCCTCGGCAGCCCGGCGCTGCGCCGCCGCCTCGCGCCCGCCTACGAGCAGGCCGGCCTGCGGCCTGCCGCCCTCGTCCACCCCAGCGCCCGCGCTGGCTGGGACGTGTCCGTCGGCGCAGGCACGCTCATCTGCGCCGGCGTTACCCTCACCACCAGCATCCGCATCGGGCAGCATGTGCTCATCAACCTGCACTGCACCGTGGGCCACGATGCGGAAATCGGCGATTTCGCGGCCCTGGCGCCCGGTGTGCACCTCAGCGGCGGCGTGCGCATCGGCGCAGGCGCCGAGCTGGGCACCGGCGCCGTAGTCCTGCCCGGCATCGAAGTGGGCGAAAACGCCGTCGTCGGCGCGGGCGCCGTCGTCACCCGCCCGGTGCCGCCCGGCGAAATCTGGACAGGCATCCCTGCCCGCGCTCACAGAAAATAAATACCTTCGCACTACCGCCCAAGATCCCATCCGCCTCCCGTTCATGAACGACCGCGTCTGGCAGAAAGATATCATGTACCTCAAACGGGTCGGCCCCCAGCGGGCCGACGCGCTGCGCAAATTCTGCAATATCCACACCTACCTGGATCTGGCGCACTACTTCCCGCGCAAATACGTGGACCGCAGCCAGGTCAGCAAGATCAGCCAGCTCAGCGGCGACGGCCAGCAGGTCGTGCTGGTGGGAAAAATCACCCATATCCAGCTTCAAACCACCCGGAACGGCAAAAGCCTCCTCACGGCTTCCTTCACCGACGGCAGCGGCATCCTGGAGCTGACCTGGTTTCAGGGGGTGAAATACCTCCAGAAATCCCTCAAGCCCGGGCAGGAGCTGGCGATTTTCGGCGCGCCGGCCCGCTACAACGGCATGCTGCAGATCAGCCACCCGGAGATGGATCCGCAGCGCGACGAGGACGGCCCGCGCCGCACCCTGCAGATTGTGCCTTTCTACCCCTCCACCGAGGCGCTGGGGCGTATGGGCCTCGACTCGCAGGGATTCCGCGCCCTGCTGCATCAGCTGCTCGATGAAACCCGCGGCCTGATGCCCGAATCCCTCAGCGACGGGATCCGGCAGCGCTGCAGGCTGGTCTCCCGCGAGGAGGCCATTCAGCATATCCACTTTCCGCCCAGCCCCGAACACCTCTTCGCAGCCCAGCGCCGCCTGAAGTTCGAGGAGCTGTTTTTCTTCCAGCTCATGCTCGCCCGGCGCAAGTCGGCAGCCAAAAGCGAGCACCGCGCACATCCCTTTACGCGCATCGGCCCCCTGTTCAACACCTTCTTCGAACAGCATATGCCCTTCGAGCTTACCGGCGCACAGAAGCGGGTGCTCAAGGAAATCCGCCGGGACCTGGGCCGGCCCGTGCAGATGAACCGCCTCGTGCAGGGCGATGTGGGCAGCGGCAAGACCATGGTGGCCTTCATGACCATGCTCATGGCCCGCGACAACGGCTTCCAGTCGATGCTGATGGCGCCTACGGCCATCCTCGCGGAGCAGCATTACGCCAAACTCGCCCCCATGGCGGAGAAAATCGGGCTGAAAACCGTGCTGCTCGTGGGCGGGCAGCGCAAAAAGGTCCGCGACGAGGCCCTCGATGCCCTCGCCTCCGGCGAAGCCGACCTCGCCATCGGCACCCACGCCCTGATCGAGGACAGCGTGCGCTTCCAGCGGCTGGGGCTCGTCATCGTGGACGAGCAGCATAAATTCGGCGTGCTTCAGCGCGCCCGCCTCTGGCAGAAAGCCGACCCCTATCCGCACAACCTCGTCATGACCGCTACGCCCATTCCCCGCACCCTGGCCATGACGCTCTACGGCGATGTGGATGTGTCGGTCATCGACGAGCTGCCGCCGGGCCGCAAGGAGATCCGCACCCGGGTCTTCCGCGAGTCCAAGCGCCTCGAACTCTTCGGCTTCATCCGCAGAGAACTGGAGCAGGGCCGCCAGGCCTATGTGGTGTATCCGCTGGTGGAAGAATCGGAAAAGGTGGACCTGCTGGCCGCAGAGAAAGGCCACGAGCTGCTGGAGCGCCACTTCCAGGGCTTCCGCGTGGGCCTGGTGCACGGGCGGATGGACTCCGAAGCCAAAGACCTCGAAATGCAGCGCTTCATCCGGCGCCAGACGCATATCCTGGTCTCCACCACGGTGATCGAAGTGGGGGTGGATGTGCCGAATGCGAGCATCATGGTGGTGGAAAATGCCGAACGCTTCGGGCTTTCGCAGCTGCACCAGCTCCGGGGGCGCGTGGGCCGCGGCAGCGCGCAGAGCTACTGCATCCTCATGGCCGGCGCCAAGCTCTCCAACGAAGGCCGGCGGCGCCTCGCCGCCATGGAGGAAACCAACGATGGCTTCCGCATTGCTGAAATCGACCTCGAACTGCGCGGCCCCGGCGATTTCCTCGGCACCCGCCAGAGCGGGGTCCCTGAATTCCGCCTGGCCGATATCGTCGAAGATCAGGAGCTGCTCCAGGAGGCGCGCGAAGCGGCTTTCCACCTCATCGAAACCGATCCGGAGCTGGCGCATCCGGCGCATGCCGACATGGTCCGGCAGTACCGGGCCTACATCCAGGCCCATGCATCGCTGGGCGCTGTGGCCTGAGGATCAGCGGATCTGCAGCTGCAGGCGCAGCAGGTGGCTGTACGTGCCGTCTTCCCGCGCAGAAAGCTCCTCGTGCGTGCCCGACTCCCGGACTTCCCCGTCTTCGAGCACGTAGATCCGGTCCACCTGCCGGATCGTGGACAGGCGGTGGGCGATGATGAGGGTCGTGCGGCCCTGCATCAGCTCGTTGAGCGCGGCCTGGACCAGCGACTCCGATTCCGCATCGAGGGAGCTGGTGGCTTCGTCGAGGATGAGGATTGCCGGGTCCTTGAGAATGGCCCGCGCAATGGCGATGCGCTGGCGCTGGCCGCCGGAGAGCTTGACGCCCCGCTCGCCTACCACGGTGTCGAGCCCCTCCGGAAAGCCGGAAATAAATTCCCAGGCATACGCCCGGCGGGCGGCGTCGATCAGATCCTGCTCCGAGGCGCCGGGGCGGCCGTAGGCGATGTTTTCGCGGATGGTGCCGCCGAAGAGGATCACATCCTGCGGCACCAGGCCGATCTGCTTGCGCAGCGCCGGCAGGTCGTAGGCCCCCACCGGGCGGCCGTCGATGCGGATCTCGCCGGCCTGCGCCTCGTGAAAGCGCAGCAGCAGCTGCACGATGGTGCTCTTGCCCGCGCCGGAATGCCCCACCAGCGCGATTTTTTCGCCGGGCTGCGCCAGGAGGCTCAGGCCCTTGAGCACTTCGGTCTCCGGGCGCGAAGGGTAGGCGAAGCGCACCTGGTCGTATTCGATGCGGCCGGCAATCTGGGCCGCAGGCACTTCCGTTTCTCCCAGCTCAAACTCCGGCGTTTCCCCCAGAATCTCCCGCACCCGCTCCGAGGCGCCGATGGTCTTCTGCAATTGCCCGTACAGATCGCCCATGCCCGCCACCGAGCCGCCGATAAAGGCGGTGTAGAGGATGAAGGAAATCAGCTCGCCCACCTGGATCTCGCCGGTCTGGATCATGCGCGCCCCGAACCAGATCACGAGGATGATGCCCCCGAAAATGGCCACGAAGATGAACGTCACGAAAAGCCCGCGCCATACGGCGGCTTTCATGGCCGCCTGCACCACCTTGCCCATCGCCGTGCGGTAGCGCAGCACCTCCAGCAGTTCGTTAGCGAAGGCTTTCACCACCTGGATCGACTGGAAGGTTTCCTCCACGATGGTATTGGAGGCCGCCAGCTCGTCCTGGGTCTGCTTGGAAAGCCTGCGGATGAAGCGTCCGAACACCAGCGCCACAATGATGACCACCGGGAAGGTTGCCACCATGAAGAGCGTCAGCTTGGCCGAAATGATGCCCACCATCAGCGAGATCCCCACCACGAGGGTCAGCAGCTGGCGGATGAACTCGGCCAGGGTGTAGGAAAGCACGTCCTGGAGCTGGGTAATATCGGAGGACAGGCGGCTGGTCAGCTCGCCGACACGGCGCTGCTCGAAATAGAACAGCTTCATGGTGAGCAGCTTGCGGTACACCGCCAGCCGGATGTCGGCCATGGAGCGCTCGCTGACCTGCGCGAAGAGGTACACCCGCAGAAATCCGAAGAAGCCCTGCACCACCAGAATAGCCGCCAGCACGAGCGCGATCTGGTTGATGGAGAATCCGCTCATCAGGCCCTGGCGGGCCTCCGGCAGGAGGGCCTGCCCCGCCTGGGGCATGCGGAAGCTTTCGCTCAGCCCCGGCACCGCCGCATCGACCAGTTCCCCCAAAAAGTAGGGAAAGGTGAGGGTGGCCATGGCCGAAAGAAACAAAAAGAGCATGCCGGCAATAAAATACCAGCGATACGGCAGGATAAAGCGGAAGATGCCGAGCATCGTCCGGAAACCCTGGCGGGTAACCGGTTTTTTATCGGGCGCTTCGTCGCCGCTGAACCGGTGTTGTCCGTTGGAAGCCATGAAACAAGGGATGTGGGAGAATGCCGGACCGGCTCAGCGGCTCAGCGTCTGCGTTTGTCTTCATAATATCCGCCGAGATCCTCGTCGTCGTCCTCTTCTTCGTCCCGGTCCGGCGGCATGGCGAGCATATTGCTCAGCAGGTCTTTGAACTGCACGCCGGCTTCGATGCCTTGTTTGCCCAGGAGGGAAAACTCGGCCAGCCCGTGCAGCACGAATTCCATCAGCAGGTAGCGGCGCGCTTCGTCCTCCTTGGGATGGTAGGCCTTGACGAGGGCTTTGAGCCCCGGAACGGAATCCAGCAGGCGGCGGTATTCAGCCTCCGAGGTATCGGCGTGCAGGTCGAGCACGCGGCCTTTGCCGAACCACTGGGTCACTTCCTTGTACGGATTGTCGGCAGCGTTGCGCTTGAGCTTTTCGGGGTTGGGGAAATACTCCACGAAGAGCTTGCGCAGGGCCTTGCTGATGAGCTTCTGGGCCACGATGGCCGGGCCTTCCTGCTCGCCTTCGTACACCAGCTCGATCTTGCCGGTGATGGCCGGGATCACGCCGATCAGGTCGCCGATGCGGGTGAGGCCCTTCTGCTCGCCGTTGAGGATCAGGCGGCGCTCCACGGAGGAGTGCAGGTTTTCGTAGGCCGAAATCGTCAGGCGCGCCGAGACGCCGCTTTTTGCATCCACATATTCGCTGCCCCGTGCCTCGATGGCCACCTGCTCCACGAGCTGCGCCGCCAGCGGATCGACCTGCACCTGCTGCTGCTGCTCGGGCGCCACCCGGGCCTCCTGCTGCGTGATCTGGAGCGAGAGCTCCAGGGAGCGGGGATAGTGGGTCAGGATCTGGCTTTCGATCCGGTCCTTGAGCGGGGTGACGATATTTCCGCGGTTGGTGTAGTCCTCGGGGTTGGCGGTGAAGACAAACTGCACATCGAGGGGCAGCCGCAGGTGAAAGCCCCGGATCTGGATGTCGCCTTCCTGGAGCATGTTGAAGAGCGCCACCTGGATGCGCGGCTGGAGGTCCGGCAGCTCGTTGATGACGAAGATGCCCCGGTTGGCGCGGGGAATGAGGCCGAAGTGGATGACGCGCTCGTCGGAATACGGCAGCTTCATCGTCGCGGCCTTGATGGGGTCCACATCGCCGATGAGGTCGGCGACGGTCACATCCGGGGTGGCCAGTTTTTCCACATACCGCTCATCGCGGAGCACCCAGCGGATGGGGGTTTCGTCGCCGCGCTCCCGCACGAGCTCGCGCGCGAAGCGCGAAAGCGGCTGAAAGGGGTCGTCGTTCAGCTCCGACCCGTCCACCACCGGGATATACGGATCCAGCAGGCCGGTCATCAGGCGGGCGATGCGCGTTTTGGCCTGCCCCCGGAGCCCGAGGAGGATGATATTGTGGCGGGAGAGAATCGCACGCTGCAAATCCGGGATGACCGTATCCTCGTAGCCCACGATGCCGGGAAACACCGGCTCGCGGCGGCGGAGCTTCTGGATCAGGTTGTAGCGAAGTTCATCCTTGACGGTCCGGGTTGCGTAGCCGGCAGCTTTGAGGGCGCCGAGGGTGCGGAGAGATTGCGGGTCTGCGGGAAATGCCATGTACAGTCGGTTGACGCTAGGTTAAACGGAATCGGAGGGAGATTGTTGACGCCGGCGGCGCCTGGGAGCAGGATTGCACGAATTGCGGCGGCGGTGTACGAAACCGGACGGGGGCAGCGTTATCTCTGTGTCCTGCATCCATTACATTCGGGTAAATGAGCCAATGGGGGAGCCTTCGCTCCCCCTGGTTTTTTGGGTCATGGCCGGGGCACCTCCTGCACCTCGAAGAGCTGCCAGGGCGGCTCGATGGATGCATTCCGCGTCACATAGTTTCTGCCGCTGAGGGTGTTCCAGTCCCGTTCGGGGATGATGAGCACGGACTGCTCGCCGAAGCGCAGCTCCACCGGCAGGTTGAAGCCGTCGGTATCGGCCTGCCAGCGGTAGGTGAGCACGGGCTTGCGGACGGAGCCGCCATAATAATACTCCAGCACGGGCAGCTTGCGGACGTAGAGATACTGGATGAACCAGGGCACATAGTCCTGGCCGAGCTGATCGCTGAAGACCTGCATGAGGGTTTCGCCGCTGACGCCCTGGGGGCTGGCCAGGCGCGGCAGCGAGCGCAGGAGGCTGCTCCAGACGGAGGGGGCGCTGCTGCGCATGCGCAGGGTGTGGAAGAGGCGGGAGGCCAGGTAGCGCTCGGCAGGCTGGGTGCGCAGCAGCGCTTCGGCCTGCTCCAGGCCGGAGACTTCTTCAAGATAGAGCAGGCCGGCGTATTCGCGCAGGCCGGCGATCATGGGCTGATCGGCGGGGCTGGCGGCGCGGAGCATGCGCCCAAACCAGAGGAAGGCGGCCTCTTCCACGGGGTCGGGGGCCGGCAGGCCGGGGGCGAGGGGGCTTTCCACCCAGGTAAGGCCGCTGCGGAGCGCGGAGCAGGGGCCCAGCTGCCGCTCCAGCACGGAAATAGCCTGGCGGATACGCCCCAGCCAGGCCTCGCCCTGCATCTGATGGGCGGTGAGGGCGAAATAGCGCAGCTCGTAGACGCCTTCGGCGTTGCGGTGGGTTTCGCGGACGAGGCGGTAGTCTCCGATGCCGAGGCGCAGGTCGGCGCCGCCGACCGGATCGGCGTAGCGGTACACCCAGCGCCGGAAATTGCCCGGCTGCTCCTCGATGCGGAGCAGGCTGCCGTTGGCGGCGACGTTGGGGCCGGCCTGCACGATCACCGCCAGCTGCATGCTGTCGGCGAGGTCTTCGGGCCGGTCTTTCAGCGGCCACCAGCCGCTGGGCTTCATGCCCGGCGCCTGCAGGCTGATCCACGCCGCCCCGCGCGGGTCCTGCTGCCAGACCGCGCCGTGGTCGGGCGCGCCGGCATACAACACCTCCAGGGTGTACACCAGCCCCTTGCGCAGGCGCGCAGGGAACCGAACCCGCAGGCTGTCCTGGATCTGCTGAAAACTCATCGGAAGCCCGTCCAGCGTCACCCGCACCGCCCGCAGCGATCCGTCGAGGTCCAGCTGCAGCTCCGCTGCCGGCTGCACCGCCCGGAAGCGGATCCGGCTCGTGCCGGCAATGCGCTTCGTGCCCGGATCGAGCTTGCATTCAAGGCCGTAAAACAGCACGTCGTAGCAGGTGTACAGCGGCGAAGGCTGGGCCTGAACCGCAAGCGGGCCCCAGAGGGACAGAACGCTGATCAGCAACAGTCGGAGATTCATAGCTGCTCATTCGCCGGAGGCCGCCGGAAGCCAGGCTGCATAACGTGCTGGCATCCAGCCGGAAGGAAGCGCCCCTTCCCGGTTTCCGGCCCCAAAGCTACGAACAAAAACCCTCCCCTTGCGTTTAATCCGGTGAATTTTCCCTACTTTCAGTCCCGCATTCGGCGCCTTATCCCCGGAGGTATTGCATGATCGGCTACCGTTTTACCCCGTTTATTCCGGACCCGAAGGATGGCGACCCCTTCCAGCGGCTCCTCAAGATTTTCCTCGAACTGCTCAACTATACTTCCGGCGACGTGTCGGAAGCCCTCAACTGGATGAACCAGCTCGACCGCCAGTACGGCCTCACGGACAACGAGTACGGCATGGGCGACTTCATCGAGGACCTGAAGCGCAACGGCTACATTACCGAAGATGAGCCCGGCGGCAATATCCGCATTACGGCCAAGTCCGAGCAGAGCATCCGCCAGCGCGCCCTGGAGGAGATCTTCGGCAAGCTCAAGCGCTCGGGCCGCGGCGACCACCGCTCGCCCCAGACCGGCGCCGGCGACGAGCCCATGAGCGAGCTCAAGCAGTTCGAGTTCGGCGACCCGGTCGAGCATATCGCTTTCACCGAGTCCTTCCGCAATGCCCAGGTCAACCACGGCATCGAGGAGTTCATGCTCACCGAGAACGACCTCACCGTGAGCGAAAAGGAGCACAAGACCTCCGTCTCCACCGTGCTCATGATCGATATCTCGCACTCCATGATCCTCTACGGCGAAGACCGCATCACTCCTGCCAAGAAGGTGGCGATGGCCCTTTCCGAGCTGATCATGCGCAAATACCCCAAGGATACGCTGGATATCATCGTGTTCGGCAACGACGCCTGGCAGATCCAGGTCAAGGACCTCCCCTACCTCCAGGTGGGGCCCTACCATACGAATACCGTCGCAGGCCTCGAACTGGCAATGGACCTGCTGCGCCGCCGCAAGACCGGCAACAAGCAGATCTTCATGATCACCGACGGCAAGCCTACCTGCATCCGCGAGGGCGCCCGCTATTACAAAAACAGCTTCGGCCTCGACCGCAAAATCCTCAACCAGACGCTGAACCTGGCCGCGCAGGCCCGCCGGCTCAAAATCCCCATCACCACCTTCATGATCGCCAAAGACAGCTGGCTGGTGGAGTTTGTGCAGGAATTCACGAAGGTCAACAACGGCCGCGCCTTTTACACCAGCCTGCAGGGCTTGGGCGAGTACATCTTCGAGGACTTCGAGCGCAACCGCCGCAAAAAGGTGCGGTGACCCGCAGCAGCCCGATGAAAGCGTATCTGCAGTCGTTCCGCGTGCTTACGGAGGAAGAGATCGATGCGGCTGTGCAGCTGAGCCGCCGCCGGGTGATTCCCCGGCATGGCTTTTTCATCCGCGAAGGACAGGTCTGCGAGGAGGTGGCGTTTGTGCAATCCGGCTTCTTCCGGTCGTTCTACCATCACGCAAACGGAGACGAAATCACCTACTGCTTTACTTTCTCCGGCTCATACCTGACGGCCTACTCGTCGTTTCTCACCGGGAATCCGGCCGCCGAAAGCATCTGCGCCCTGGCAGACGCCGAAATCTATTCCATTTCCAGGACGGAGGTCCGGCAGCTGGAGCAGTCGAGCGCCAACTGGCTCGCGTTCTCCAAGCTGCTCGCCGAGCAGGAGTACCTCAGCATGGAGCGGCGCGTATTTTCCCTGCTGAAAGAGCCTGCGGAAGCCCGGTATCAGGATCTGCTGCGCAGCCACCCCGAGTATCTCCAGCTGATTCCGCTGGGCCAGCTCGCCTCGTATCTGGGCATTACGCAGCGGCATCTGAGCAGGCTCCGGAAGCTGCACACGATTTAGACATTTGTCCTTCCGGCAGAGCACGGCCTGCTGCTTCTTGCGGGAAAACAAGGCAGCATGAAAAAAGTCCTGGTCATCGACGGACATCCCGATCGGGAGAGCTTCAGCCGGGCCTTATCGGCCGCGTACCGGCAGGGGCTCCAGGAAGCCCGCGCATCGGTTGACCATCTCGACCTCGGGAGCCTGGATTTCAGCCCCAATCTGCAGCACGGCTACCGGCAGCGCACGGAACTGGAGCCGGATCTGCTCCGCGCCATCGAGCAGATCCGATGGGCCGATCATCTGGTCTGGGTATTCCCGGTTTGGTGGTACGGATACCCGGCGGTGATGAAAGGATTCATCGACCGCACCTTTCTCCCGGGCATCGCCTTCCGCCCTATCCCGGGGCGGCTCACGCATGAAAAGCTGCTGACCGGCAAAAGCGGCCGGATCATCGTCACCGCAGATACCCCCCGCTGGTACGACCTGCTGTACATGAGAAGCCCGGTGCTGAATCAGTTTAAGCGGGGGACGCTGGAGTTCTGCGGCGTTGCGCCGGTGCGGGCCACCTACGTAGCCCCGATCCGGAATTCGAGCGCCGCGTTCCGCCAGGCCTGGCTGGAGCGGGTGCATGCGCTCGGAGCGCGGATGCGCTGATCCGGGTGCCTGCCGCCAGCCAGCCCCTCATCCGCGCAGATTTCGGCGGTGTCCGGACAATATGCAAAACGGCGTTTTGTGTTTTGTCCGGATTATTATGCATGTTTCCGGGAAAATAGCCCATGATTTCCCGCCTTATTACCCCGCACATCCTGCGGCTTGCCCAAGGGTTTCCCATTATTTCCCTGACCGGTCCGAGGCAGGCGGGCAAAACCACCCTGCTGCGGCAGGCGTTTCCGTCCTACCGCTATGTCAACCTCGAACTGCCGGACCTCCGGGCCTACGCCGCAGAAGATCCCCGTGCTTTTCTGCGGGAATATGACCGCTTTGTGATCTTCGACGAAGCGCAGCGCGTGCCGGAGCTGTTCTCCTACCTCCAGGGCCGTACAGACGAAGACCGGATCATGGGCCAGTACATCCTCTCCGGCTCCCAGAATTTTCTGCTGCTGGATGCGGTCAGTCAGAGCCTGGCAGGCCGGACCGCTGTGCTGAAGCTGATGCCGTTCAGCTTTGCCGAGCTGGGCCCCAAGCTGCCGGGCAGCCCGGAGCAGGCGATGTGGCAGGGCGGGTATCCGGCCCTGTACGACCGCCCGCTGACGCCTGCAGAGCTGTTTCCGGCATATCTGGAGACCTATCTGGAGCGGGACGTGCGGAGCATTGCCCAGGTGCAGAACCTCGGCGCCTTCCGCAATTTCATCCGGCTGTGCGCAGGCCGTACGGGCCAGCCGCTGAACTACCAGTCGCTCGCCACAGAGGCGGGCATCACGGCGGCGACGGTGCGAAAATGGATTACCCTGCTGGAGGCCAGCTACCTGCTGTTTCAGCTAGGCCCCTACTACGAAAACCTGAACAAGCGCTTCGTCAAATCTCCGAAGCTGTATTTCTGGGATACGGGGCTGCTTTGCCACCTGCTGGGCATTACCGACCCCGGGCAGCTGGGGCAGTATTACGGGCGCAGCAGCATCTTCGAGAATATGGCCATCGCCGAGCTGCTCAAGCAGCGGCTGCACCGGGCCGCGCCGGTGAACAGCTACTTCTGGCGCGACCACCACCATGTGGAAACGGATCTGATCCTTCAGGAGGGGCTCCAGACGCTGGCCTACGAGTTCAAATTCAGCTTCACGGCCCGCTCGGAATATTTCAAGGGAATCGAGCGGTTCCGCCAGGCAGCGCCCCATCTGACCGGCCCAAGCTATGCGGTGTACGCCGGTGACGAGAGCCAGACCCGGAGCCAGGGGAAGATCCTGAGCTGGCGGCAGCTGGGGGATGCGGGGGCGTAATGGGGCGGCGTGCAGGCAGGGCCTCCTGCGCCGCCTGCTTATGCGCTGCACAGGCTGGCCAGCAGCCAAAGCACAAGGGCGAGGGGGCGGAGGGAGTGACGCATGAGGTGAAGATACGCTGAGACGCAAGAAATGTGTGGGCGGGTGTAGCCCGCTGGATAGCTGACATGAGGCATGTAGCCTCGCGCCAGCGGATCAAATGCCATTTGTGGTCATAAGGCAAGGCTAAAGCAGGCTTACCCCAAATCCCATTCGGCTTGTATTCAATATCTGCTGAAAAATGCGGATTGTTGCAACGTTGTGAGTTATGATCAATAAACAAATATTTCTTTCATTTGCCTTTCTAGTTCATTTACCTGATCCTCATTAAAATCAGGAATCACAAAATGATTGTTTTGAGCTGTCTGTAAAAACTCAAGAGGGGGAGCGATCCGGTAGTGCTTATAATAGTAGATTATATACTCATGCCAGATCCAATATCCGTCAGTATATAGTCTAAATGTACCTAAAATCATTTTTTCATCATTAAAAATATCTTTATCCATGCCACGATGACCCACCAGAATTATTCCACTCTTAAGATATTTTAATACCTTTTCATCCACAGAATCAGGCTGATGCAGCAAGTATTCGTGGATAGAGTTAAATTCAAATAATTCAGGCTTTATAAAGTCTGGGTGTTCTTTGAAACCCAAAACCCTGTCCTTGGATAAAGATAAAATGACGCTACTCATAAAAATTCGGTGTGAAATGGTTATTTGTCAGTGACCTGTTGTGTTCGAGCAATAATGGTCTGAATATCTGCGGGCCGAAACTCATCAACCACAATTCCTGCTGAATTGTATGTCCTCCATAGCCCATGAGGGGGCATGCTGATCTCACCGGATTCAAGTAAATTCCATTTAACGGTCATGCCTCCTACATACTTGTCAGTTTCCTTAGCAAGGCTTGAGGCAAAGCTCCCAGACGCAGTAAAGCATGTAAACAGGTTGATACATGTTGTTCCGTCTAATGACCCCAAGCTTTCGGCAAACTGTTTCGCATTTATTGGCCCATGTAAGCTTACGATACTCTCCGAAAGTCCGTGCGCATGAACATCGAGCATACCGACGGGTGTGTGGTAAGATAGCGAGCCTAGTTCTTGAGCGATTACAGGATCAGAAAATAGCTTTCTGGACATGTTGTCAGTAGCGCCTTTCCATCTGTACGGAATCGTTATACTCTCTTTGACCATAGGCATAGGATCAACATCCCAGTATAGAGACCTTGAGCCAGTAAACAGGTCTCCTACTTCATCCGCCATACCCAGCCCGCCTACTCCAAAAGCCCCGACTGCTGACGGATTAAACATCTCCAAGGCCATTTCGCCCGCTGCCGCTGGGTTGCTTGCTGCCCACCAGTACAGATAAGGTCCATAGACAACCGTCGCAACAATGGCTCCCCCTGTTATCGTACCAAGTCCGCTGTAGACCTCATAGTTTCGGGCGCGGTTGTAAAGTCCTTTGGCTGTTTCCGGGTGTAGCCGTTCTGTAAGATAAGCAGGGCCAGAAAGAGAAGAGTAGTACTCCAGCCCCTCCAGCTCTACGCCATCCAGCACCCGGTTCTCCGAAAACGCATACGGGCTGTTCCACGGATACTCCGGTGCCAGCGGGTCCACACTCAGGAAGCGGCCTATGCGCGGATCCCTTCGGCTGCGCTCAGGGCAGGCATGCACCCGATACGTGAAGGCGATGGCATTACCATCCCCATACATCTTGTCGTCGCTCTCCCTTCGGCTGCGCTCAGGGCAGGCCTCGCCCTGGAAGCCGTAGCGGTGGTTGGGGTTGGTGCTGCCGGTATCAAAACCCTGATGCGGGCTCGCAGCCATCAGGGCTGAAACGCCCCCGCCGCCTGCCCATGCGCTGCCCAGGCCGCAGAGCAGCCAGCAGATCAGGGTGAGAGGGCGGAGGAGATGACGCATGGGGTGAAGATCGGAAACAGGAGCCGGAATGGCAAGGGGGCGTTTCATCTTTGGCAGGGCATGCGTGCGGACCGGGGAGCGGCGCATCAGGCGGGAAGATCCCCTAGCGGCCGTTCAAACATGTACAGTAATTGTTCGACTCCAAATAGTCTTGTTGTATTTTATATTGATGAAAAATCAAATCCTGAGCATTTTCTATGCAGTTTATATAAAATCTCCCATATAAATTATTTATTTCTTGCACTACTTTGCCGTCAGTTATTAGATGCTGGCCTCGGACATATCCCAGCATGCCCGACTCTTTTCCCGCAAAGAAAACCTCGTCTTTATAATATTCCAAGTCTAGAATCATTCTCCTCGCATATTCCTCAGATCTGCCTGGATTTGAATACGCATATTGCCCATGATCGTATCTGAACATATATATAGTATCCCGCAGGCAGCTGTCCCAAAGCTTCCATTCCAGGATCAGGGCGTAGCCCTCCGGGGCTCGATTGGTCTCGTTATACAGACCCGAGGGCTCGTCTGGAAAGCGTATGTAGGCGGTATCCCCGGGCCTCATGGCAAAATCAAACAGCAGCACCTCCTGCCGCGTGCTGTCGAGCAGGCAGACCAGTTGCTCTTCCTTCCAGTAAACAAGCCCCTCGTAAGATTCACCCATAATTGTTTTTATATGCACTGAATCCAATGTGAATCCCCGGCTGCTGCAATCGCTCGTATCCTGGTCCCGATCGAGGTAAATCCCCAGCGGAAGACTGGCTTCCTGCTCCATTTGAACTGAGAAAGCAGCCCATTTACAAACAAACTCACTGCGCCAATCGCGTTTTGCCTTTGAATGATCGCATCCAAGCATGAACAGCACAGCTGCAAAGCAAGAGGAAAGCGTCTTCATATTACTTGTGTTATTATTTTCATTTGTTTTCTGACCGTTTGACTTGCTTAACTGATGATCTTACTTCAAGATATACTTTGTAGGCACGGGATGCCCGATACCGCTCATCTGTTATCAATTCATCTATTGATGGGCTAGTGTTCCCAACTGGATAGCTGTACCAAGCATCATGTTCAACACTACTGATCAAATCGTTGCCATTCAATGTGTTTATGGCATGCGAATCGAGTTCGTGTGCTAATACAAATGCTGCTTCAACAATCATATTTTGTATCAATTCCGGCGATACAGAGCTATTCGTTATGATTTCCCCTGCTGAATTTATATATCCGGCAATATGGCTTATATGGTTCATGTTAATTCCAACAACTATTAAACTTTTATCTTCTTGAAAACTTTTAATTACGTCATCTATATGGATGTAGCGAAAGTGCTGGCTTTGGTACCAAATTTTAAATACACTGCCAGGGACATATTTTTGCCCTTCTTGTGGACCGTTATATTTCCCCATTTTAGTAGTCGCATCTAAAATACTCTTGATTTCTTCTAAGCCATCAAAAATCCGAGTTTCGCCACCCTTGCCTTTTGTGGTATAGCCGTTTTTGTTTGGATTGTCAACCTCATCGTCAGGATGATAAATTTTGTCTATTATAAGAGGCACGATATATACATCATATTTTGTTTGGGAGCGTAAGGTCTCAGCAAAGTTTCTATAAACTGCAGTAGAGCGAAGTACATTAATAATTGTTTTTCCAGAGGGAGTTTGAAATATCTTATGAAGTATTAACTCCTCCAACCCCTCCAGCTCCACCGCATCCATCACCCGATTCCCACTAAAAGCATATGGGCTATAAAAAGGATACTCCGGCGCCAGCGGATCCACACTTAAAAACCGCCCGATCCGCGCATCATGCACCCGGTACGTAAAGGCGATCGCATTGCCATCCCCATACATCTCGTCGTCGCTCTCCCTTCGGCTGCGCTCAGGGCAGGCCTCGCCCTGGAAGCCGTAGCGGTGATTGGGGTTGGTGCTGCCGTTGTAGCCCGTGCGGCCCGGCAGGGTGGTGCCCCTTCGGCTCCGCTCAGGATAAACTCCGGGGTCGTAGTCTGAGTAGCTGATCACATCCGTCTCCCTTCGGCTGCGCTCAGGATAAACTCCG
>JANRID010000021.1:0-67696 GCA_033765305.1 Bacteroidia bacterium | reverse complement strand
GCACGGAGCCCGAAGCGGCCCGTGAGACCCGCTCACCGCAGCACGCTCACCGGCAGGTCGCCGTCGAAGCTTCCGCTCAGCTGCGGCGTCTGGCTCCGCGGCGGATTCTGCGTCTCCGCAAAAAAGCTCACCTTCTTGCGCACATACGCAAACAGCTCCTGAATCGTCACCACCCGGTTGCCGTCCGCATCCGCCAGGCCTTTCAGGCCCTCGATGTAGTAATACGTGAACAGCCCCATCTCGCAGCGCCCGCATTCGAGCGAGGTCTCCTGCGGCGCGCTGGACATAAACAGCGCGATCCCGTCGCCGGCCTTGTCCAGGGCATCGTAGTAGCGCTGCATGACCTCCTGCGAGGTGGATTTCATGGTGTAATTGGCGCTCTTGTCCCAGGAGCCGGAGTGGCAGGCATCGGCCACGCAGAGCTTCAGCCGTGCCTGGGAGCTGTTGATTACCGTCTTGAGCTGGGCGTGGAACAGCGAGCCGTCGTACGCCAGGAAGCTGTACGGGCTGCCGTGGCCGGAGAAGTAGAAAATGATCAGGTCGCGGGGGGAGGCCTGCGCATACAGGCGCGAGCAGGCGTCGAGGATGCTGGCCTTGGTCGCCCGGTCGTTGGTCACCAGGGCAATCTGCGACGCAGGCAGCGAGCCCCCTTCCGGACTGCGGAGAAATTCGTACATCCGGATCGCATCGCTGTGCGCAAAGCGCAGGTCCTCGGTGCCGATGTTGTTGATGTCTTCGGAGTAATCGGAAATGCCCACCAGCACCGCCCATACCTTGGGCGCGCCGGCAGCCGGAGCCGGCTGCGGCCTTGGCTGCTGAACGGGCTGCTGCACCGGGGGCCGCACCGGATGCTGCACCGCCACCGGCGCCGCCGGGTCCCGCTGGTTCCAGTACAGATCGATCTGCTCCCTCGGAAACTGCGGGCTGGTATTCCACATCTGGCTGCGGCGCATCCCGTCCTCGTTGAGCACCACCGCCCAGCGCCCGTCGCCGTAGGCCAGGCTCGAAATATAATAGCCCTGCGCCCACAGCTCGTCGATCTCGGCTTTCGGGAAGGCCTGGGTATGCATCCAGCGCTGCGCCGTGCTGCGCCGCGCCTTGGAAAGCACCAGCCCCCAGATCCCGGAGCCGTAGGTCAGCTCCGTGACGATGAGCCCCTTGCGCCAGGCTTCCTGGATCTGCTTCGACGGAAAGTCCGAGCCCGACCAGATTTCCTGCTCGCCGGCCTGCTGCCCGCGGGATGCGATGACCACCCATTGCCCCGCCGCAAAAATCAGGCTGGAAATGGCGTATCCCTCCCGCGCATACTGCTCGATTTTCCGCGCCGGAAATTCGTCCGCGGTCGTGTAGGACTGCTGCGCGATCCCGCTGCCCTGCGACATCACCACCACCCACACCGATCCCGACCAGGCCAGGTGGGTGATGTGGTAATTGCGGTCCCAGTAGCTTTGAATCGCTTTTTCGGGAAACAGCTTGCTCGTCACCCAGTACTGCCGGGTATAGCTGACCTGGTCGCTCATGACCAGCCCCCACTGGCCGTCGCCGTATTCGAGTTCGGTGATGTAATACTGGCCTGCGGCGGCCGGTGCCAGGCTGAGAAGCCCGAGGAAAGCAAGGATGCGGAGCAGCATAGGGACTACACGTTTGCACTACAACGATGCACCGGGGCCCCCTCGTATACGGAAGCCCCGGTGCCGGACAGCCTGATGCGGCGCGGTCAGATATTGCCCTTCCGCATCTCCTCGGCCAGGTACTCCGACGCGCGCCACGACAGCGCCAGAATGGTCCAGGTCGGGTTTTTATCGGCATTGGTGACGAACGAGCCGCCGTCCACCACAAACAGGTTTTTCACCTCGTGGGCCTGGCAGTACGCGTTCAGCACCGAGGTTTTGGGATTGTCGCCCATGCGGGTCACGCCCACCTCGTGGATGATGCGCCCCGGCGCGAGCAGGCCGTACTGGCTGGAAGCGTCAGGCTTTTTGCCCAGCGGAATGCCGCCCATGTTGAGAATCAGCTCCTCGAAGGTATCGTGCATGTGCCGGCCCTGCTTGATCTCGTAGTCGCTCCACTTGTAATGGAAGCGCAGCACGGGAATGCCCCACTGGTCCACCTGGTTGGGGTCGATCTCGCAGTAGTTGTCCTTGCGGGCCACTGGCTCGCCCCGGCCGGAGAAGCCGACCACCGAGCCGTAGAGGCGGCGGTAGTCGTTTTTGAGCGATTTGCCGTACCCGCCGCCGCCCTGTGCGCGGGGCTTGCCGGGCTCATCGCCCAGGAAGGCATTGATGTCCTGGACATTGCCCATAAACCCGTAGCCGGGCATGTAGCGTCCGCCCCAGACCTCGATGTGGTAGCCGCGGGGGAAATCGAGCCGCTTGTTGTCCATCCACCAGGGCGCATAGAGGTGCATGCCGCCCACGCCGTCCTCGTTGTGGGGGATATAGTCCACCAGCTTGGGAATGAAGCCGGCGCGGGAGGTGCCGGTGGAGTCCATGAGGTATTTGCCTACATGGTCGGAGCCGTTGGCGATGCCGTTGGGGTGGCGGGAGGACTTGGAGTTGAGCATGAGCCGCGCCGACTCGCAGGCGCTGGCGGCCAGCATCACGGCCTTGGCCCGGACGACGTATTCCTGCTTGTCCTCCTTGTTGACATAGGAAACCCCGGCGGCGAGGCCGTTTTCGTCCGTCACCACCTCGCGGGCCATGGCATTGAGGCGCAGCTCGAGCTTGCCCGTGCCTTCGGCGGGCTTGATGAGAACAGGCGGGGAGGAAAAATTGGAGTACGTGGAGCAGCCGCGGCCGCACTGCGAGCAGTAGTGGCAGGCGGGGCGTCCGTTGAGCGGCTGGGTGAGGATGGAGAGGCGGGAGGGAATAAACGGCACCCTGGACTTGGCGCCGGCCTGCTTGATGAGCAGCTCGTAGCCCCGGGGCTTGGGCGGCGGCTGGTAGATGCCGTTGGGTTCGTTGGGGAAATTTTCCTCCGTGCCGAAAATCCCGATCAGCTGGTCCACCTTGTCGTACCAGGGCTTGAGGTCGTCGTAGGAAATGGGCCAGTCTTCGCCGATGCCGGTCATGCTGCCGCGGCGGAAGTCCCAGGGCCCGAAGCGCAGCGAAATGCGCCCCCAGTGGTTGGTGCGGCCGCCGAGCATGCGCGAGCGGAACCAGTCGAACTGCGTGCCGGGCACGGTCGTATAGGGTTCGCCCTTGATTTCCCAGCCGCCGAAGGCCGCATCGAACTCGCCGAAGGGCCGCTCCGTCGGCGCGCCGCGCCGGGGCGACTGGTAGGGCCATTTGAACATGTCGCCCTGGGCCGAGTCGTAAAAGGGGCCCGCCTCCAGCATCACCACATTCAGGCCGGCCTGGGTCAGCGCGTAGGCGGCCATGCCGCCGCCGGCGCCCGAGCCCACGATGCATACGTCGTATACCTTGGGGTCTTTGATAATCTGCAGATCGCTCATGCGAGGGAAGTAGATGGTAGTTGGCGTCAAGATAGCAGATTCGGCAATGCGGTGCAATGTGCTGCGCCGGATTCTTGCCCGCTGCGCTGTTGGCGTGCTGCGGAAAAATCCGCACCTTTGCTCCGCACATTGCACATCAACCTGCCGAAGCGCCATGCAGCAATACACCTGGATCTACTCCCTCGGCCAGCCGCTCGATACCGCTGCCGAATCGCGCCTGCGCGCCGGGCTCGAAGCGTTTGTCCAGCGCTGGAAAACCCACGGCGAGCCCGTCCGGGGGGCCTTCGACGTGCGGCACGGGCGCTTTGTGCTCGTGCAGGCCGATCCGCAGGACCACCGCCCTTCCGGCTGCTCCATCGACTCCATGCGCAAAGCTGTCGAGGAAACCCTGCGCGCCCAGGACCTCTCGGTTCTGGATCCCGGCATCCTCTTCTACCGCGACGCCGAGGGCGCCATCTGCCAGCTCCACCACCGCGAGCTGAAGTCCGCCATCGAAACCGGCCTCCTGCATGCCGGCACCCCCGTCTTCGACCACACCCTCGGCCAGAGCGACGACCTGAGCCGCTGGGAGGTGCCCCTTTCCTCTACCTGGATGGCCCGCTTCCTCAAACCCGAAGCTTCCAAACGCTGATCCGCAGGACCCGTGTGTCCCCGCGCCAGGCCCGGCTCCGCCGGGGCTGCCCGCTTGTGCGCCTGCCTGCCGCCTTTCCGACCATTGCTGCTGTTTCACTATATTCTGTATGGAATCTCTCACCTATGCCCACGGCCTGCACCTGACAGACGGACGCTACCGCATCCAGGGGGTCGATCTGCTGGAAACCGCCGCCCAGTACGGCGCGCCGCTCTTCGTCTATGACGCGGAGACCATCCGGCACAAATACCAGCATCTCATCCGCGCCTTCCAGGGCCTGAACTGCAAGGTCAAATACCCCGTCAAAGCCCTCAGCAACCTCAGCATCCTCAAATGGATGAAGCACCTCGGCGCCGGGCTCGACACCGTCTCCATCGGCGAGGTTCGCCTGGGGCTGCATGCCGGATTCCGCCCCGAAGACATCATCTTTACGCCCAACTGTGTGTCCTTCGCCGAAATCCAGGAAGCTGTCCGGCTCGGCGTGGTCATCAACCTCGACAATATCCCCCTCCTGGAGCAGTTCGGCAATGTGTACGGCAGTTCGGTGCCCATCTGCATCCGCTTCAATCCGCACCTCTACGCCGGCGGCAACAACAAGATCCAGGTCGGCCACATCGATTCCAAATTCGGAATCTCCGTCTACCAGCGCCGCCACGTGCAGCGCGTCATCAAAGCCCATCAGCTCCGCGTCGCCGGCCTGCATGTGCACACCGGCTCCGATATCCTCGATGCCGGGGTATATCTCCAGGGCGCAAACATCATGTTCGACCTGGCGCGGGAATTCGAGGGCCTCGAATTCATCGACTTCGGCAGCGGCTTCAAAGTCGGCTACAAGGAAGGCGATGTGACGACCGACCTCATGGAGGTGGGCGATCAGCTCCGCGAAACCTACGGGCAGTTCTGTGCGGAATACGGAAAGGCGGTGGAGCTCTGGTTCGAGCCGGGCAAATACCTCGTGAGCGAATCGGGCTTTTTCCTCATGCCGGTCAACGTAATCAAGCCGACGCCTTCCACGGTATTCGTGGGAGTCGATTCGGGGCTCAACCACTTCATCCGCCCGATGATGTACGGCGGGCATCACGAGCTGCTCAACCTGTCCAACCCCGAAGGCACGCCGCGCATCTACACCGTCGTGGGTTATATCTGCGAAACAGACACCTTCGGCTGGGACCGCAAGCTCCACGAAGTCCGCGAGGGCGACCTCATCTGCCTGCGCAACGCCGGCGCCTATGGCTACACGATGAGCTCCAACTACAACTCCCGCCTGCGGCCTGCCGAGGTCCTCATCGTCAACGGGCAGGCAAAGCTGATCCGCGAGCGCGAAACCTTCGACGATCTGCTGCGGCATCAGATCGCGCTGGAGTTCTGAGCCTGCCCGCTCAATGGCATACGGGCCCCGCATGCGGGGCCCGTTCCGGTATGATGCACGTTCAGCGCTCAGTCAGGCCCGTCTGGGCAGTCTTTTTGATCTTCACCGCACCCATCCTGCTGTCGATGCGGATGACGCCGGCGGGCGCCGCCATCCGGGCCCCATCGGTTTCCGGCTGGATGTGGTAGCGCCGCACGGCGCGCTTGTCTTCCGCCTGCTTGGGCGCCAGCAGGGTGTAGTAGCCTTCAGCCGTCAGCTCGGCGCGCTCCACCCGCGCATCCAGCTCGAATACGGTCTCCTCCGGCGTCTGAATCCGCACCGGCGCGGCAAAGCTGGTGATGGCCAGCGTATCGAAGCCCGGCGACAGGCTGCCGATTTCCATCGCCGGCGCCAGCCGGCCCGAGAGCACGCAGCGCTGCCCGATCTGATCGATGAGCATCTTGGTCGCATCGTAGCTGCCGCGGATCTCCTGTACCCGGCCCACGTGCAGGTCGCCGACGCGGGTATCCGTGCGCAGCGTCTGCACAGATGCCAGATCGGTGCGCGAGGATTCGGCCTTCAGGTCCAGCGTGCCGGCAGCCCGCAGGGTCCATTCGCTTTCGCGCAGGTCCAGCCGGGCGGAGGTGATGGAATCGAAGGAGCAGACGGCATTGACGGCGCGGATGCTGTTGCCTTCGGCCAGCAGGCTGTTGCCGAAGAGGCTGCCGTGCTTGAGGTCGATGTCCACCGGCTCCGTGCGGGTATCGAGGTGCAGGTCGCCCCGGATCAGGGAGAGTGCCAGCGGATGCCCGGCAGGGGCCTCCACATCCATCTGGATGCTCATGCCCTGCAGGAGTTCCATGCCGCCGAGCTGCTGACCGGCACCCGGCTCGATGCGGACGCGGCCATTTTCATAGGTTTCGGCCAGGACGATCTGCTCCAGCTTGGCCAGGGTCTTGAGGCTGTCCGTGCCTCGGCTGGTGATGGTCAGGCGCACGCGCAGCGGGCCGTCGGGCACAGTATTGACGTAGAGGTTTCCGTAGCGGTTGGCGAGGGCGGCGGCAGCGCCGGGATCGAGCTCGTAGGATTGCTCCAGTATCCGGGTATGGTCGCGGGGCTGGAGGAGCAATGGATTCTGGGCCTGGGCGGCGGCGGTCAGGCCGGCAGCCAGCAGCAGGGCGGTAATCGGCAGGTGTTTCATGGCAAATCAGGCGTTGGGAAAGGGGTTGGAGACCAGTTCGCGGAGCTTCTTTTTAGCCCGGCAGAACTGGGACTTGGAGGTAGCTTCGGAAATCTGGAGGATATGGGCAATTTCTTCGTGGTCGTAGCCCTCGAAGACGTAGAGCTGCAGCACCTGGCGGTAGCCTTCGGGCAGTTGGGCAAGGGCATGGCGCAGCGGCTGCGACGGTCCCGCCCAAACGGATACAGCCGGCTGGTCTTCAGGCATTTCCAGATGTGCCGTGCTGAGCGGCACCAGCTCCAGCCGGCGGCGGCGGCGGTGGTTCAGCGCCGTGTGGACCACAATGCGCTTGAGCCAGGCCCCGAAGGTGGACTGGCCCCGGAACCCCGCCAGGCCGCGGAATGCGCGCACGAAGGACTCCTGCAGCACGTCCTCGGCGTCAGCCGGATCGCCGGTGATGCGGGCGGCAACCCGCAGCATGGCCTGGCGGTACTGCTGGTAGAGGCGCAGCTGTGCGCGGCGGTCCCCGGCGCGGCTCTGATCGATCAGCGCGTTCAGGGCCGGGGTGTGGTAGGGCATGGCGGTAGATACAAGCGGGCTCATGGCAATTCAGATAATCAGCATACGTCTAAATTCGGAGCGGATTCCATACGTTTCCACCTGATCGGGATGAAACTGGCCAAAGCGGGAATGAATGCCGGATTTGGCCGCCTGAATCAAATGTGTAACTTACCCGCAATGAACCTCGCTGCCGTTCCCATCGCCATGTACAGCCGTATCCTGATCTGTCTTCTGGCCGCAGGCCTGGCCGCCTGCCGCACCGAGCCTGCCGCTGCACCGCCTGCCGCATCCGCGGCGCCTGCTTTGCTGGTCCCCGACGAGCAGCTCGGCGCCCTGTTCGATACCGTGCAGCGCGCACGCATCTTCCCCGACTCCAAAACCTTCCCCGACTGCCGCCCGCTGCTGCCGCCCGGCGAGATCCTGGCCCGCTACGGGGCCGAGTCGCGCCAGCCGGGATTCCGGCTCGACAGCTTCGTCATGCGGCACTTCGAGCCGCCCCGCAGCTTTGCATCCGGATTTGCCGCCGATGCCAGCCGGCCGGTGGAAGACCATATCCAGGCCCTCTGGCCCGTGCTTACCCGCCGGCCTGACAGCGGCCATCAGCTGAGCAGCCTCATCCCCCTCCCCTACCCCTACATTGTGCCCGGCGGGCGCTTCGGCGAGGTGTACTACTGGGACAGCTACTTTACCATGCTCGGCCTGCAGGTCTCGCCCGGCGGCCCCCGCATCATCCGCAACATGGTGGACAATTTCGCCTACCTCCTCGATACCCTCGGCCACATCCCCAACGGCAACCGCAGCTACTACCTGGGCCGCTCGCAGCCGCCCTTTTTCGCCATGATGGTGCGGCTGCTGGCAGATTCGGAAGGCATTTCCGCCCTCACCCGCTACCTGCCGGCCATGGAGCGCGAATATGCATTCTGGATGGATGGCAGCAGCACCCTCAGCGAGTCCCGCCGCGCGCACCGGCGCGCAGTCCGCATGCCCGACGGCTCTGTCCTGAACCGCTACTGGGACGACCAGCCCCGCCCCCGCCCGGAATCCTACCGCGAGGATGTGGAGCTGGCGCGCAGCGCTCCGCAGCCGCCCGATTCGCTCTACCGAAACCTCCGGGCCGCCTGCGAGTCCGGCTGGGATTTCAGCAGCCGCTGGCTCGCCGATCCTGCCAATCTCGGCAGCATCCGCACCACCGAGCTGGCGCCTGTCGATCTCAACTGCCTCCTCCTGGTCCTCGAAGAAACCATCGCCGAAGCCGCAGGCCTGGCCGGCGATACGCGCAAGCAGGCGCAGTACACCGGTGCCGCGCAGTCCCGCAAGCGGGCCATCCTGCTGTACTGCTGGGATCCCGCCCGCAAACGCTTCGCCGACAGCGAGTGGCGCAGCGGCGCCCCTTCCCCACGCCTCTCGCTGGCTGCCGTATTTCCCCTCTGGATGCGGCTGGCCGACCCCGCGCAGGCGCGCGCGGTGGCCCAGGTGGTGCAGGACAGCCTCCTGGCTCCCGGCGGCGCCCTGACTACCCCCCTCAGCACCGGCCAGCAATGGGATGCCCCCAACGGCTGGGCCCCCCTCCAGTGGGCCGCCATCGAAGGGCTGCGCGCATACGGCCTCGATGCCCTCGCCGGCAACCTCAGCCGCCGCTGGATCGTACAGAATACCCGGGTCTACCGGGCAACCGGCAAACTGGTGGAAAAGTACAACGTCGTGGATCAGTCCCTGACCGCCGGCGGCGGCGAATATCCGCTCCAGGATGGCTTCGGCTGGACCAATGGCGTGCTGCTCCGCCTCCTCCACAGCCAGGAATCCCGCTGATCTGCCCTTGCGTCTCCGCCAGAATCTGCTATCTTACGCCAATCAATCAGCACCCCGTATGATCACCAGCGCATACCGCCCGGCCAAAGGACGTTTTCTCATCTCCGAGCCCTTTATGGCGGATGAGAACTTCCAGCGTACGGTGGTATTGCTCGTCGAGCACGGCAAGGAGGGCAGCCTAGGCTTCATCCTCAACCGCCGCCTCAAGCTGCGGATCGGCGAGCTGATCGACGACATGGAGGCGCTGGATGTGCCGGTGTTTTCGGGCGGGCCTGTCGAGGGCCATACCTTGTACTATGTGCACCGGCTCGGCCACCTGCCCGGCAGCCAGCAGGTGCATGACGGCCTGTACTGGGGCGGCGACTTCGATACCCTGAAGCATATGGCGCAGGGCGGGCAGGTGCATCCGGATGAAATCCGGTTCTTTGTAGGCTACTCCGGCTGGGCCCCCGGCCAGCTGCAGAGCGAGCTGAAACGCAAATCCTGGATCGTAGCGCCGGAAAACACCGGCTTCGTTTTCGCAGACGACGTGCAGGGCATCTGGCAGCAGATGCTCCGCAGCCTCGGCGATAAATACCGGATTATCGCCAATTACCCGGCCGACCCCCGGCTCAACTGATCCGCTACGCGCTGGCAGTGTCCTGCTCTTCCTCCGGAAGCCGCACACTGTACACGATCTTCCGCACGGTATCGAACTGCAGGTACGGATATTCTTCGAGCAAGGCTTCGATGGCCTCCGCCGAACGGAGCCCCCGGTCCCGGTGGGCCTTGTAGCGCCGCTTGATGTCGAAATCCCGCAGCACTTTGCGGTTGAGCAGATTGAACTCCACAAGCGTCTGGTACAGCTCGTCGGAGACGATCTGGGGGATCGGATTCCTCATAACTTCTCACCTCATGTTAATGCACGTCGCGGTAGATCAGTGCTGCATTCGGTCAGGGGTTAAAAGGTAAATCCCGCTGTCGTCATCAGTTGGTGGGTAATTCGGCGGGCGACAGCAGTGGGCTGGAAGATTTCGGCGGATTGGGTCACATACGGACTGAATTTGTCCGTCTGAAGCTGGTATACATACGAAACGTCGAGGAAGAAATTCGGTTGCCTGATGCCGAGGCCGCCAGTGAGCATTTTTCGCGATCCATTGATGCTCAGCAGCGTCTGCAGGTTTTCGTAATCGAGATACTGGCTGGCCTCCGCATCGAGCGGGCTCATGTACCAGGCTCCTCCGGCGCGCAGCCGGAGCACGCCGCTGCGCAGCTCGCCGCCAAGGCGGGCGTTGAGCGTCTGGCGGTACAGGTCGCGGATGCGGCCATTTTCAGCAGTGAATGCGTAATAGCCCGGACTGTTGATGCTGCGCTCGGCGCTCGACAGCCGGGCGCTGCGGTAGTTGTAGTAGTCCACATCCGCCGAGAAAAATCCGGATTTGCCCAGCTGCCACATGCCGCCCAGGGTCACGCGGCCCGGTGTGCGCAAGGTGTACGAAAAGGTGCCTTCCCCGGTGTTGTCCGAAAATTCCTGCCCGCCCGTCGAAGGGTTGAGGGTCAGGTTGTGGGTCAGGGTGCTGATGAATTCGTCCGTGAGCGAAATGAGGGTAGGCGTCTGGCCGCTCAGGCCGAAGCGGAACGCATCCGACGCCCGCACGATCACGCCCAGATTGCCGTTGACGCCGGAGCCCGTGGTCGAAAATTCGTCTGTGAAGCGCAGCGAATTCATCGGAATTTCGAGCGGAAAGCCGTTGACGCCGTACGGATCGTAAAATTCGTACAGGCTCAGCACGTCTTCCTCGTTGAAATTGAATACCTGGCTGTAGCGCAGGGTCTGAAAATTGACGGAGGCGCCGATGTAGAGCCGGTCATCGAAGTTGCCGCCCAGGGAAAAAAACCATTCGTTTTTCCGCCCTTCCTCCTGCCGCTGGATGGTCTGGCCCACCTGGCCGCGGTCGGCTGCGCCGAAGTAGGACGATCCGCCGGTGCCGGCGATGGTGTCGATGAGCAGCAGGTTGAATGCCACCTGCTCCAGCGAGCCGGCAGCCAGGCTGTTGTAAAAGGTCCCTTCCGCCCGCTCGGCAAAGCGGTTAGTGATGGAACTGTACGGATTGAAGGCATCCTGCGCCAGCAGCTCGCGCTCGTACGATTCCGCCTGGTGGTAGCCCAGGGCAAAAGTATAGGAAACCAGCCCGCGGGACTGGGGCTCTTCTTCCGCTTCGGCGCCGTAGTCGTTGCGGGTGGTAAACGCCGCGCCGAAGCCGCCGAGGCGGAACTTGCCGGTGGAAGCCGTGCCGGATGCATCGAGGTAGCGGAGCTGATTGGCATCGACGGTATACTCCGGAGAGATCGTGAACACGGAGTTCCGGAGCAGGCCGAAGCCGGCGGGGTTGAGCGCCCCGGCGCTCATATCGGCGCCCACCGCCGAAAATGCGCCGCCGGACGCGCGGGACCGGGCGGTGCCGGCAAGGCCATACTGGGAATAGCGGAGCGCATCCAGTTCGGTCTGGGCCTGGAGCGGAACAGAAGCCAGCAGAATCAGCAGGCTGAGCAGGGTGGGTTTCATATCCGGTAGCGCGTCGGTCGGGACTGATGTGCGAAGATACAGAAACGGGCAGGATGGTACCTGCCCGGATGAATATCTGTGTACGATGGATGATCTTACGGTCTGCGGGGGCTGGGGCTGCTGGATCCGCCGCCGCCGCTGGGCCGGGGCGAGCTGGAGCCGCCGCCGGAAGGCGAGTAGCTCGGGCGCGGGCTCGGGCTGGGCGAATAGCTGGGACGGTCGAAGCTGGAGGGGCGCTCCACTGCCGGGGGCCGCGGGCTCGGTGCCGACGGGCGGACCGAAGGCTGGGAAGGACGCACCGTGGGCGACTCGTTCAGGCCCGGACGCACCGAAGGCTGGGAAGGACGCACCGTGGGCGACTCATTCAGGCCCGGACGCACCGAAGGCTGGGAAGGACGCACCGTGGGCGACTCATTCAGGCCCGGACGCACCGAGGGCTGGGCCGTAGGCACGCGGGGCGCCGCAGGCGTTACGCGGGAAGGCGAGGCAGGCGTGCGGGGCGACACCACCGAAGGCTCCAGATCGCGGCCCGAGTTGATGCGGGGCGCAGCAGCCGGAAGTGTGCGGGCAGGCTCGATGCGGCCGCGCGGAGTCAGGTAATTAGCCGGAGCCGCAGCGTTCTGAGCCGTCAGGCTCGTGCGGGGCGATCCGCCCTGGCCGGGGCCCGGCACATATGCGTTCTGCACCGAAGCGCCCTGCGTCGAGTTGCGCACGCGGGTCACGGCATTGCTGCCGGCGGGCGACTGCGTCCAGTTGGTATAGCGGTTCCAGCGGCTGTAGGGAACAAAGCCGGTGGGCGGGCAGTAGTAGCCGCCGTAGAAGGCCGGGCTGTAAAATCCGCCGGTATTGAAGCCATTCCAGCCGCCGAAGCCGAAATCCGGCCCCCAGCCGTAGTACGCGCCTACGTAGGGGTTGTAGCTGAAGGCGTTCCAGGTATTCCAAGTGTTCCACGTATTCCCCCAGCCCCAGGTATTGAAGAAGGGATCGTTCCAGCCCCAGGCAGAGCCGAAGGTCGGACGGTTCCAGTTATACCAGCCCCAGCTGTTCCAGTTGTTCCAGTAGGGGGTGCCCATGACGAAGTACAGATCGTTGGCGTAGAAGGGGTCGTAATAGCGCCACGAGGTGCGGGCAGGCTGGTGAAAGCGGCGGAGCCTGCGGGAGAATGCGAAGTCGTCGTCTTCGTAGTAATAATCCCGGTAGCTGTCGATGGGCTCGCGGTAGCGGTTCGCGTCGGCATAGTCGGAGTAGTACTGGGAGGGCGCCTCCTCGCGGGGCTGTTCCTCGGCTACAATTTCCACCTCCGTCCGGTCGCTGCGCGAGTAGTACACATCGTCATACTCTGCCGTGGCAGTATAACGCGAACCCGTGCAGGCGCTCAGCAGGGCCATTGCAGCGAATCCGGTCCAATAGATGCGTTTCATATGCTTGCCTTATCGTTGGTACGCGGTCGTAACAGTCTGAAGAACAAATATACATCGGGCAGCGCAAAAATCCTCATCTTTTTCCGCGCAGCGCCCGCAGCTTGCGCACCCTTATATACGGAGGCCTGGCCAAAAAGTCATGCGCAATGATCAAGCGTGCTGCCGGGGCGGATAAGCGTGCAGGGCAGGCCGATGGCCCCGGCCTGGTGCAGCCCGCCCCGCAGCCTTGCTGCCGGCCCCATTTCCCTGCCGTCTGCCCCGGCGCTGCATCCCGGCAGCACGCCGGGCCGTTGGAGCAGCACACCGGGGTTTCCGGACACCTACTGTTCACCTGACCGACATGGACCTTCTGCCTCAGCTTTCCATCAGCGCCCACATTGGAGCGGGCACCCTCACCCTGATCGCCGGCCCGCTGGCGATCTGGTTCAACCGCCGCGATCCCCGCCGCCACCGCGTAGCCGGCCGCATCTTCTACTGGGCCATGACCCTCGTCTGCGCGACCGCCATTGCCGGCTTCCTGCGCCATCCCGGCGTGGTGTTTTACCAGTTTCTGCTCGGAATCAGCCTCCTGGTCTGGGCCGGGATTTTCCGGGCAGTCCGGGCTCTGCGCCTGATGCGCGGCGCGGCAGTGCGCCCGTATGACTATGCGGTCTCGGCAGCCCTGCTGCTCTGCGGCCTGTGGATGGCCTCGCAGGCCGTGCGCTACGGCCTCCGGGGCGGCGATGCAGTCATGTTTGCCATTCTGTTCGGCGTGTTCGGCGGAGGTGCCCTGGCCGATGCCGCCGGCCACCTCCGCAAGCTGCGCCAGGCAGCTGCCCTGCACCCGTCCGTCTGGCTGCATGAGCACGCCATTACCATGCTGGGCGCATTTACCGCCTCCACCACCGCCTTCACCGTCAATGCCGCCCATTTCCTGCCCTGGTACCTGCAATGGTTCGGCCCGCTGATGCTGATCCTGCCGCTGCAGCTCTACTGGGGCCGCAAGCTGCGCCAGACCGTGCCCGCCGCCGCCTGACCAGGGACGAAGCCCCCCGGCCTCTCGCGGCAGGAATCGCTCCGTTAGCCCCGCGATTCTGACCATTCGGGCTTCAGGCGGGATAAACCGGCTGGCCGCGCCGTAATTTTGACTCAACAGGTTAAAGTAAAGAATGAGCAAGGGTTAGGGTTGACTCTTCCGCGGAGCGGAATGAGTCCCCTAATTTTTTTAGGGGTATCCCATCCGGATCTGCCAGCCGCACGTAGATTTTGCCGCAATGTCGCCCCGCCTACATCCGGGCCGTCATCTGCACCGCATCTTTGCCCTTGCCGCATTCAGGCCCGCATCGTACCTTGAATGCGTTTGTCAACCCCTGCACATGCATACCGTCATCATCGGCAACGGCATCGCGGGCATCTCTACTGCCCGCCACCTCCGCAAGCTGTCCAGCCAGCAGATCACCGTCATCTCTGCCGAAACAGATCATTTCTGGTCCCGCACCGCCCTGATGTACATCTACATGGGGCACATGAAGTATGAGCATACCAAGCCCTACGAAGATTTTTTCTGGGAGAAAAACCGGATCGGGCTGATGCGGGCCGAGGTGAGCCGCATCGATGCGGCGGCCAGGATGCTGCATTTCACGGACGGCCGCACCCTGGCCTACGACCAGCTGGTGCTGGCCACCGGCTCCCGGCCCAACAAGCCGGGCCGTCCGGGGCAGGATCTCCGGGGGGTGCAGGGCATGGTGAGCAAACAGGACCTCGACTCGCTGACGGCGCTCACGCCGGAGATCCGGCAGGCGGTGGTGGTGGGCGGCGGCCTGATCGGCATCGAACTGACGGAGATGCTGCATTCGCGCCATATCCCGGTAACCTATCTGGTGCGCGAGCCGAGTTTCTGGGCCAATGTGCTCCCCAGGGAGGAGTCGGCGATGATCAACGAAGAGATCCGCGCAGCCGGCGGCATCGACCTCCGGCTGGGCGAGGAGCTGGATGAAATCCTGGGCGATGCCTCCGGACGCGTGCGCGCCGTGCGCACGAAGCGCGGGGAGGAGATCCCCTGCCAGTTTGTGGGGCTGACCATCGGCGTGAGCCCCAACGTGGACCTGGCGGCCAGCGCCGGCATCGAGACCGGGCGCGGCTTTCTCGTGGACCAATACCTCCGGACCAATGTGCCGGACATCTACGCCATCGGCGACTGTGCCGAGCTGCGCCAGCCGGAGCCGGGCCGCCGGGGCATCGAAGCCGTCTGGTACACCGGCAAGCTCATGGGGCCTGTGCTGGCCCGCACCCTCAGCGGCGCGCCCGCGCCGTACCGCCAGGGTGTCTGGTTCAATTCCGCCAAGTTCATCCACCTCGAATACCAGGTCTACGGCTCTGTCGGCAATACGGTCCGCGAGGGCGAGGAGCACCTGTACTGGCAGCATCCGCGCGAGCACAAATCCATCCGCATCGTGTGGGAACGGGCCAGCGGCAAGGTGCTGGGATTCAACCTTATGGGCATCCGCTACCGGGCAGAGGCATGCATGCGCTGGATCGAGACGGGCGCGCACATCGAGACGGTGCTGCGCAGCCTGGGCGCTGCCAATTTCGACCCGGAATTCTACGACGAATATGAAGCCGAGGTGCTGAAGCAGTATGAAGCCCGCTTCGGCAAACCGCTGGGCACCCCGATCCGCCGGGGCCTTTCCGCACTGAAACGCATGATTCACCCTGCCTGATTTCCCCGACCCCATGGCTCAATCCGACCTCAGCCTTTCGCTCGCCAACCCCTATCCGAGGGGCTACAATACCTGGCAAAAACTGGCCCTGGCCCTCGTGGGCCTGGGGGTGCTGGGCATGCTGACCGCCGTGGCAGGCGGTGCCGCCGCCCATCCGGCCCCGCTGCTCGTGCTCACCCTCGCCGGCCTCATGGGCGGCGGCGCGCTCTTCGCGTGGCAGGCCTACATGACCAAGCCCGCCGGCATCCAGAACAACGGCGTATTTTTCCTCTCCGAGTCCCGGCGCGGCGCCTGGGGCTGGGTGCTGGGCGTGGTGCTGACCGGTTTTTACGTGCTGCTGTACTGGTTTCCGCAGTATTTCGGGCTGGGCCAGGGCGAAGGCGGCGCAAATGCCGGCCTCGTGCGGCTTTTCGACCCGCTCAGCATGGCCCTGCGGCATAAGCCTGCCGACCAGTGGTTCCTCTACGGCACCTTCTACACCGTGGCGGTGCTGACAATGGGCTTCAAATTTGCCCTCAAATACCGCCACAACCGCTATCAGCTCATCCGGACGGTTTCGGTTGCCTTTTTCCAGCTGGTGTTCGCCTTCCTCATCCCTGCCTGGCTGGTGATGATGAACGAGCCGGAATTTTATTTCTCCTATTTCTGGCCGCTGAAGAAGGAATACCTCTTTCCGAACGACCTCAATTACTACATGACCCACCCGGGCACGCTGGGCGTGTTCATGACCTTCTGGGCGGTGGCCATTGCGCTCATCGGCGTGCCGGTGCTGACGTATTTCTTCGGCAAGCGCTGGTACTGCTCCTGGGTCTGCGGCTGCGGCGGCCTGGCCGAAACCGCCGGCGACCCTTTCCGCCACCTCTCGGACAAATCGCTGAATGCCTGGAAAATCGAGCGCTGGCTCATTCACAGCGTGCTCGTGGCCATCGTGCTGCTGACGGGAGTCCTCTGGATCAACTCCGCCACGCAGGGGCAGGTCCTGGGCGGCTTTTCGCAGGGCTACGCCAAGTGGTACGGCTTCCTGATCGGCTCGATGTTTTCGGGGGTAATCGGCACCGGCTTCTATCCGCTGATGGGCTCGCGGGTGTGGTGCCGCTTCGGCTGCCCGCAGGCGGCGATTCTGGGCATTTTCCAGCGCTTCTTCTCGCGGTTCCGCATCACCACCAACCATGGGCAGTGCATCTCCTGCGGCAACTGCTCCACCTACTGCGAGATGGGCATCGACGTGCGGGCCTATGCCCAGCGGGGCCAGAACATCGTGCGGGCCTCCTGCGTGGGCTGCGGCATCTGCGCAGCCGTGTGCCCCAGGGGCGTACTGCGCCTCGAAAACGGCCCCGATACCGGCAAGAGCCGCATGGAGCAGTCGCTGTTCTGACGCGGAGCGGCGAAAGCCGCCGCACGGAACGGAAAAAACTGTACTTTTGAGCCGGTTAACCCTGGAATACCGGTTTGGAACTGCTCATCATCATTCTGCTCGTCCTGCTCAACGGGTTTTTCGCGCTGTCGGAAATTGCCCTCGTCTCGTCCCGGAAGACCAAGCTGGAGGAACGCGCACGCAAAGGCGACCGCGGCGCCATTGCTGCCCTCGAACTGCTCGAAAACCCGGAGCGGTTTCTCTCGACCGTGCAGATCGGCATCACGCTGGTGGGGGTTATTTCGGGCACCTTCGGCGGGGTAGCCCTCGCCGACAACATCAAGCCGCTCATCGAGCAGATCGAGATCCTGCGCCCGCAGGCGTACGAGATTTCCCTCGGCATCATCGTCACCTTCATTACCTATCTGTCGCTGGTGATCGGCGAGCTGGTGCCCAAAAGCCTGGGGCTCACCAATCCGGAGGGCATTTCGATCTTCCTTGCCCGCTTTCTCAATGCCTTTGCCACCGTCACGCACCCGATTGCGTCGTTTCTCAGCCTCTCGACCCGGCTGGTGCTGAAGCTGCTGCGCATCCAGGAGAAGCAGGAGGCACCGGTTTCGGAAGAGGAAATGAAGCTCATCATCGAGCAGGGCGTAGAGCACGGGGTGATCGAGGAGCAGGAAAATGAAATGATCAAGAGCATTTTCCGCTTCGCCGACCGCAAGGCCTATTCGATCATGACCAACCGCCGCTTCGTCAACTGGCTGGATATCAAGCTGCCCTTCGACGAGATCCGGGCGCGGGTACTGGCCTCGGAGCACACCAAGCTGCCAGTCTGCGAGGGCGATCTGGACCGCGTGATCGGCATTCTGAATACCAAGACCTTCGTCAACCGGCTCTCCACCGCCAGCGGGCCTTTCGATATCCAGGAGCTGCTCATCCGCCCGGTGTTTATTCCGGAGACCACGCGTGCCATCAAGATCCTGGAGTTGTTCCGCGAGAACAAGCTGTATGTAGGGATCATCGTGGACGAATACGGCTCCACCGCCGGCATGCTGACCCTGCACGACCTGATTGAGAATATCTTCGGCTACCTGCCCGAACAGAACCGCACGGAGGAGCAGTCAGTCATCCGGCGGGAGGACGGCTCCTTCCTCATCGATGGAGATACCCAGATCGAAGAGCTGAAAGACCTGATCGACCTTCCGGAATTCAGCGAAGACGAGCAGGAGTATACCACGCTGGCAGGCTTCGCCATCTGGCACCTCAAGAAGGTGCCGCGTACCGGCGAGCATTTCACTGCCGGGGGCTACCGCTTCGAGATCGTGGATATGGACCTGAACCGGATCGACAAGATCCTGGTCAGCAAGCCGCTGCCCCCCGCCGTGGCCGAAGAAGGGTGACCCGAGTTACTCTGTCCAGTAATTCAGTCCCCGGTCGCGCCGTTTCTTGGCCTTGTCCACGACGTATTGCAGCAGCCGGGCTGCCATGACCGGATCGAAGCCCACCGTGGGCACGAGGTTCTGGGAGTGGTAGTAGTCGTAGTACATCTGGCGGGCCACTACGATACGCTCGCCGCCGTCGGCCGGCAGGGAGGCCATGATGGAATGCAGCGTACGCGGATCGAGGTTTTCGCGCGCCACATCCTCCGCCAGATTGATCGGGCGGTCCATGTTGATGACGGCCGTCTTCAGCTCCTCGGGCGTGTCGTAGGGAAAAATCACGATCGGCTTGAGGGTAAGGGTATCCTCGCGGAGGTACTGCACCACGTAGAGATACTGGGATTTATCTCCCTGGTACTCATTGTAGTATTTCCACATGACCAGCTTGCTCGGGTGGAAGCCGACGTGGTTGAAGTACACGGTATCGCTGAGGGTCACGGGCACGCTGAAGAAGCCCTGCTGGTTGCAGATCGCACCCCGGCGGGTGTGATTGATCTGGATGGTCACATACGGGACCGGGTCACCGGAAGCGGCGCTGATCACCATGCCGGATAACTGAAACACGCGCTCCTGAGCGGACGACGCGAGGGGCAGCAGCGCTGCCAGAATGCCGATCAACACCTGTTGCTTCATACGGGTAAAAATAATAAAATTCCAATTCGGTTGGATCAGGCAGGTGCGGGCTGTTTGCAGCGTGTACGCAAGGGCGCGCGCAGGGTTGTGCGGCAGATGCCTGGCCGGGTTGGAAGGGGAAAAAATCCTGCCCAACTTGAGGTTCTCAACGCTTGCTACGCAGACGGAACGATGGCAGCCCTGCGGTTCAGAACCGAACTTCCCCGGCCCGGCGGCCTGCCGGCCATCACCCACGGCACGCGGGTCGTGGCGATGGGCAGCTGCTTCGCCGACCGGATCGGCGGCCTGCTGGCCGGGGCGAAGATTCCGGCGCTGGTCAATCCCCTGGGGCTTGCCTTCAACCCCATTTCGCTCTGCAGGCTGCTGGATGCGGGCCTGGGCACCGCGCCGCTGATGCCCTGGCAATGGGCAGCGCATTCGGGCCTGTGGCACAGCTTCGATCTGCACAGCCGCTTCAGCGATCCCGACCCCGCCGCCGCGCAGGCGCGCCTGGACGAGGCGCTCGGCATGCTGGCGGCCTGGCTGCCCCGGACCGACGTGCTCATTCTCACATTTGGAACGGCTGTCACGCACCGGCTGCTGCCGGCAGAGGCCGTCGTCAACAATTGTCATACGTATCCGGCAGCAGCGTTCCGCACCGCGTTGCACGACCCGGCAGCCTTGTACAGCCAGATGCGCGAAACGCTCGGGCGGTTGCACGCCCTGCGGCCGGAGCTGCAGGTCATGCTCAGCGTGAGCCCTGTGCGCTACCTGCGCGAAGGCATGCAGCAGAACTCGCTCAGCAAGGCCGTGCTCCGGGTGCTCTGCCACCAGCTCTGCGAGGCGGATCCGCGCATCTGCTATTTCCCGGCCTGGGAGCTGATGATGGACGACCTCCGGGACTACCGGTACTATCAGGACGATCTCATCCACCCCTCGGATGCGGCAGTCCGGTATATCTGGGAATACGTGGCAGAGGCCTGCTTTCCGCCGGATACGCGGGCGCTCATCGCCCGCTGGGAGCGTGTGCAGCGGGACCTTGCGCACCGCCCCATGCATCCGGATCCGGAACGGCACCGTGCCTTTCTGCTGCAGGTGCAGGCGCAGCTGCTGGAACTGCATCCGCTGCTCGGCTGCGAGGCAGAGCTGGCCGAGGTAGCCGCCCGGCTTGCCGGGCCATGAGCGCAAAACGGCTGCCGGAGCGGGCAGCCGTTTACTTCAGGCAAGGAGGACCGCAGGTCACGCAGGCTTCTGCGCAGCCGTGCGCCGGGCAGCGGGGCGCTGATGCGCCAGGTGCGCTTCTTCCTGCTCGCGGCGGTACGCCCGCCGGTCCTGGATGATAAACAGCGCGCCGGCGCCCACGATCACGACAATCGCGGCTGCAATAATCAGCTGAACCGTAGTAAGTGCCATGGCGATTGAGTTTGGTAGTTCAGAATGAATATACCTATTAACCCGGAAATATCCTAACAAATTGTGCGGCAGGATGCTGGGCTGCCGGCCGGCAACAAAAAATCCCGCCCTTGCGGGCGGGATTGCAGGATTTCATTCTCCGGAAGAGATCACTTCATGCCGGAGCCCGTCTCGGAGAAATTGCTCTTGTACATCCGGTACAGGCCGTCGGTCTTGGGCAGCACGACGAACTCGGTGCGGCGGTTGGTGTCGCGGCCGGCCTCGGTGGCGTTGTCGGCGATGGGCTGGGTGTCGCCTTTGCCGGAAGCGATGAGGCGGGCAGGGCTGACGCCTGCTTTTTCCAGTGCGCGCACCACGTTGGTGGAGCGGGCCACGGAGAGGCCCCAGTTGTCGGCGTACTTGTTCTTGTTCACCTTCACCGGCTCATTGTCGGTGTGGCCTTCGATCAGGATGTTCAGGCCGGGGTTGTTGTTGATCACCGTAGCGAGCTTGCTGATGATTTCCTGAGATCCATCGGCCAGGTCGGCGCTGCCGGACTTGTAGAGGATCTTGTTGGCCATCACGATGTAGAGCTTGCCGTTGCGCTCTTCGACCACCACATCCTGAGGATTGTAGGTGCTGAACGCTTCCTTGATCGAGTTCTGCAGCGCGGCGATCTTGGCATTGTTGGCCTTGATCTCCTCGCTCAGACGCTTGATTTCTTCAGAAGACATGTTGAGGTTCTTCTGGAGCTGCTCCGAGTCGGCCTTCAGCTTGTCGTTATCAGCCTGAAGGGACTGGATTTCGCTTTCCAGCGCGCTTTTCTCGGCGGCGGCGCGGGTGAGCGCTTCCTGGTACTTCTTCTTCGAGACGCAGGAAGCCAGGAGGCTCATTGCGATGACCATCGCCAGCATCCTGGTGCCAATTGCGGTGAGCTTCATAGGGCTTTGTGTTGTAAGTGGAGCCTCCGGTATATTCCAAATTTCCGGGACAATTCGAGCGCATAGTTATTCATACTTCTTTAAATAAGCAAATTAGCCGCAAGGTTTCGGTACCCCGCTGCCCGAATCGGGATAACTTTTGCCGCAGGCCGATCGTTACCCTATCATATCCGGCTCCTGCAGCCTGTCACCCTAACATGCGCCATGAGATGAAATCTGCTTTACCTCTTCTGTTTCTGCTGCTGGGCTTGCCCTGCGCCGCCCAGCCTGTGCTTCAGCTCGTCCCGCTGGCCAGCGGATTTTCCCAGCCGGTGGACATCGCCAGTGCCGGCGACGGCAGGCTCTTCATCGTGGAGCGCAGCGGCTCCATCCAGATCATCCGCCCGGACGGCAGCCGCGCCCCGGCGCCGTTCCTGAACATCATCAGCCGGGTCCGCTCCGGCGGCCAGGAGCAGGGCCTGCTGGGGCTGGCGTTTCACCCCAGCTATGCCCAGAACGGCTACTTTTACGTCTATTACACCAACCGCACCAACGGGCAGGACAGCAGCCGCATCTCGCGCTTCCAGGTCCAGACCGGCAATCCCGACCTCGCTGACCCCGCCAGCGAGCAGATTCTGCTGAAATTCCGCCAGCCGTTTGCCAATCACAATGCCGGCGACCTCGCCTTCGGGCCCGACGGCTACCTGTACATCGCCTCCGGCGACGGCGGCTCCGGCGGCGACCCCGACAACCACGGCCAGCGGCTCAATACGCTGCTGGGCAAAATCCTGCGCATCGACGTGAACTCGGGCACCCCGTACGCGATTCCCGCCGACAATCCCTTCATCGGCACGCCATCCGCACGCCCGGAAATCTGGTCCCTCGGCTGGCGCAACCCCTGGCGCTTCAGCTTCGACCGCGGGACCGGCGACATGTGGATCGCCGATGTGGGCCAGGACGATGTGGAGGAAATCAGCCGCGAGGCGGCCGGCAGCCCCGGCGGACGCAACTACGGCTGGAAATGCTACGAGGGCAATTCCACCTTTTCCGTATCCAACTGCACGCCCGGCGCGCAGTACAGCAGCCCGGTCTACTCCTACCAGCACAGCTTCAGCGTAGGATCTTCGATCACCGGCGGCTTTGTGTACCGGGGAACCGCCCATCCGGGGCTGCAGGGCAGCTATATCTTCGGCGACTACAACAGCGGCAATTTCTGGCTGCTGACCCGCAATGCGCAGGGCACCTGGCTTCCGGATCCCCAGGGCGCGCTGCTGACCCGCGACGAGCTGAGCACCTTCGGCGAAGACCAGAACGGCGAACTCTATGCCGCTTCGCTGGGCCAGGGCATTATCTACCGCGTAGGCGATGCGCTGACCTCCGCCGACCCCGATGCCTCGTCCGGGCTGCTCCGGGTGCGCCCGCAGCCGGCCAGCGGGCTGGCCCGCATGTTCTTCCCCAATCCCGGCAACCAGACCGGCATCCTGCAGGTCTTCGACCTGAGCGGACGGCTGGTGCAGGAACTGGCCGGCATCTCCGGCGAGCAGGCCGAACTGGATGCCTCTGCCCTGACGCCCGGGATCTATCTGCTCGATCTGCGCCTCAGCGGCGGGCAGCGCTTCCGGGGGCGGCTGATGCGGACCGAATAAGCGCCGGGGCTGCACGCATCGCTGCCATTGCTGCACGCCGGATCAGGGGTCCGGCACGCATACAGCCATGATGCCCTGGATTTCGTCATAGCTGAAAACGACTGCCTATGAACCAGTGGCTATACCTGGCACTGCTGATTCTTCTGAGCGCCTGCAAACAGACAGGCGCCTGGACGCATTATCTGGATCCTGAAGCCAGCCGCAGGCTGGAGCAGCGCGCGCAGGACAGCCGGCGTCCGCTGGAGGCCCAGATTACCTATGAGCTGGCCCGGCAGGGCATCCGGGTGCTGCGGGTGGATACCGGCGGCGGCAGCATCCGGATTGCGGTGCCGGATGAGGATGCGCAGCGGCTGCAGGCCCACCCGCCTGCGGAATGGGGCAGCTGGGCTGCCTACTGACCGGCCTAGCGGCTAGCGGCCTGCGGATGTTGCCCGGATGTCGCGGATGAGCCGGTCGGCGGTTTCCTGCGCAGCGGCGTCATTGCCGGCGAGGTTCCGGGCTACGTAGGCGGCTTTGAGCGCCTCGGGGTATTCCTCCAGCAGATACAGCAGCCGCGCATAGGGCTCCTGGGTATAAAAGGCCATGTCGAGGGCTGCCGACTGCCGCGCCCAGCCCAGCGCCTGGCGGTGCAGGGCCGGATCCTGGATATGCGCCGCTGCCAGCGAGGCCGCCCGGCTCAGCTCCTTCGGATCGGTGACGGTGTAGCGGCCGAAATAGGCGCTCGCCGCCGCGCCGTAGGCACCCCAGTCGGCCTGCGCCTCGGCATAGGTCATCCGCAGCCGCGCCGCAAACTGCCCTCCGTCATCCAGGCCCGCCTGCGCGAGCCGGAGCGCCGTTTCGTACTGCGTCTGGCTGCGAGTCAGCCCCGCTCTGATCGTGTGGGCGCGCAGCACCTCGCGGATTTTATCCTCCACCGCCTGCTGCCCGTAGGCCTTCGCCAGCTTGCTGCGCCTGGCGGTCAGCCAGGCGAATTCGCGGCTCTCCGCATCGGTGCACAGCAGCCGGATGGCCTCCCAGTTGGCGGGCGAAGCCAAGTCTTTTTCCGTCTGCGTGCTGAAATAGGCTGCGGCAGCTTCCTGGAACGGCTTGCCCTGCTGCCGGAGATTGAGCGCATGGCGGAGCAGCACCTCCGGTTCCTTCGACCCTTCAGCCACCATCAGCGCGAGGGTTTCTGCATTGCGGGCAGGGTCATTGGCGATGCGGCCCTCATTGGCCAGGCCCGCCGGGTCGCGGTAGCCGAGCGCCTGATGCACCACGTCGCCCCGGTAATTGATGAACAGCAAGGTCGGATAGGCCGTCACCTGGTAGCGGGCGGCAAATGCCGGGCCTTCGCCCTTCTCCATATCGAGCTGAAGGTTGATGAAGTGGGCATTGAAATACTCGGCCACCTGGGGATTGGGGAAGGTGTTGCGGACCATCGCCTTGCAGGGGCCGCACCATTCGGTGTAGGCATCCACAAAGATCAGCTTGCGTTCTGCACGGGCGGCATTCAGGGCTTCCTGCCAGGTGCCGGTCCGGAAGCGGATTCCCGGCTGCTGCGCTGCGGCGGCAGCCGCGCCCAGCATACAAAACAGCATCAGCGTGCGCATATGCATAGATTTCCTCGATTTCCCGTATAGATACGCAAATTCCCCGGACATGGCTGCCGCCCCGCAGCCGGGATTTTTCTATATTGCCCCGATGACACCCATTTACACGCAACGGCTGCGGCTCATTCCTGCCACTGCCCTGCTGCTCCGCGCAGATCTGGAAGGGCGCGAAGCGCTGTCGCAGGCTACCGGCTGCCACGTCAGCGAAGACTGGCCTCCGGAGCTGTATGATGCCCAGGCCATTCAGTACACCCTGGACCTGATGGAGCAGTCTCCCGCACATCTGGAGTGGCCGCTGTACTACATCACCCTGCCGGAGCCGGAATCCGCGCTGATCGGGGTGATCGGTTACAAAGGCCCGCCCGACCTGGAGGGCCAGGTCGAGATCGGATATTCGGTGCTGCCTTCGAACCGGCGGCTGGGCTATGCGGCAGAGGCTGCCGCAGCGCTTGTGCAGCGGGCCTGGGCCCATCCGGACGTGCAGGCTGTCATTGCGGAGACCCTCCCGGAGCTGCAGGCCTCCATCGGGGTGCTGGAAAAATGCGGCTTCGAGTACATCGGCGAAGGCTCGGAGCCCGGCGTGATCCGCTACCGGCTGATGCGCAGGGACTAGAGGCCGGCCACCTTCCGCTGGCTTAATTCACAATGAATGTGGCGGTCCGGTACAACTCCGTATACGTGGGCGTGGTGTAGGTGCCAAGGGTCGCCTTGTCGTCCGGGTCGAGGCGGACCGTGAGGGTTTTGCCGCTGTAGGCAGCCGCATCGATCGGTTCGGCGATTGCCGCAGATTCGTAGAAGATCTTCAGCCCGTCCGGATTGACGGTTGCCTGCGCGGTGCCGCTGCGGATGACTGAGGCGCCGTCGGAGATGGTGTACTCGATGGCCGTGGCGCCGCCCCCGCCGGTGAATTGGATCTGCACGGCAAATTCCACCTTGGACGCGGCATACACCGGATCAGCCTTGAAGGAAACCAATCCCTTCCCGCCGGGATCTACGGGGTCGGGGCGGCAGGAGGCGAGCAGCAGGGCCGCTGTCACGGCACAGAGGGGCAGAAGCTTGCGGATACGCATTGCGTTTGGATTGGAGGGTACAAGATCAGCAGAAGATCCGCGAAGTTGCCTGCCGGGCTCCGGCCATGCAATGATCAGAGTCATGGCACGCCGCCGCCAAAAACGGACGCGCTGCGCCAACCCGCTCTCCGCCCATCCGTATATGCAGGTTGAATCCTGCTTCCCCCAATCTGGCAGGATGGCTGAATCGATGCGCAAAGGGTTGATTGTTTTGCTGATCCTGGCAGCCCTGGCGGGGTTTGCCGTATATTCCCTCTATTCGCTTCTGTTCGGAGGCGGCGGAAGTGCGCCCCCGCCGCGCCAGCCCGACCGGGTGGAGCAGAATTACGGCGCGCAGATTGATTCCGCGGCAGCCAAATACGACCTGGACCCGGCCTTTCTCAAGGCGCTGTGCTTCCTGGAGTGCAGCGGCTTCAGCCCGGCGGCGCGGCGTTTCGAGCCCAAGGTGTACCGCCAGCTGAAGCGCCTCCAGAACCGGGAAAGCAGCCGCTACGAACACGTGACGCCGGAAATGATCGCCGACGCCTCGGATGCTGCGCTGCGCAATCTGGCCAGCTCCTGGGGGCCGTTTCAGCTGATGGGATACAAATGCCTGCAGGTGGATGTCAAAGTGGCCGACCTGCGGGGGGCCAATGCAGTGGACTGGGCGGCCCGCTGGATCAACCTGACCTACGGCAGCTACGTGCGGAAGGGGCGGTATGCGGATGCCTTCCACCTGCACAATACCGGCCATCCGATGCCTGCCAGCGGGCGGGCATTCACCCATGATCCGCAGTACGTATCCAAAGGGCTCAGCCGCATGGCGAGGTACCAGACGCCCTGACCGCTAGAAGGTGCTGGCCACCGAGAGCCCGAATCCGTTGGAAGCGGGCACCTCCCGGCAGATGCCGCCCACACAGAGCAGGCCCCGCCGCTGGCGGCTGTACGTCAGCGCAATGCGCGTGGACTCGAAGGCGTAGGCCGCCGAAGCGAAGTAGTAATGCACCCGCCGCGCAGGATCGGGATTGCCGTAGTTGTATTCGTCGGACAGGGTGAGGTACCAGTGCGGCGAGATGGAGACCTCGGCCAGGGCCATCACCCAGCTGCCCAAATCCTGGCGGGTGTACATGTGCTGCACCTCGCCGCGCAGCGAGACCTTGGGCTTCAGCCGGTACTGCGCTTCCAGAATGCCGATGTGCGTATCCACGATGCCGAAGCCTGCATTGGGGCTGCCCAGCTCGATGATGTCCTTGTTGTATTTCAGGTGAATGTACGTCAGGATTGTCCGGAGCTTGGGCGTCCATTTCCGGTTGATCTCGATGTTCAGATCCTCGAAGTAGAGCTTGTCCCAGTCGCCCAGAAACGACGAAGCATACCGGAAGCCCGGCTCCGAGAATACGGTATCGAGGCCGTGAATGCGGGAATAATTCACCGAAATCTGGGTGCCGTACTTGCCGCCGAGCGGCGTATTCTTAGGCAGGTTGTAGTAGAGGCTGGCCTGGAAGCCCACTTCGCCGTTGAGCTGGGTGGCATAGGGATAGAGGGTCGGCAGGCGGTAGGTATGGAGGCGGGAAATGGGCGGCAGAAAGCTCAGGGTAGCTTCCTGGAGGGAGACCTGCCGCTGCGAGCGGAAATCCATGTTGTCGATGCGTTTTCCGCTGACAATCAAGCCAAAGCGCTTGCCGGTCCAGGCGCCGCTGGCATACCAGGCGCTGCCGGGGTTGTACACGTAGCGGTTGAGCTGGAAGGGGTCGTTGATTTTGTAGGCATACTCGCCGTCGAGCGAGAAGCCGCCCCGCAGCAGGCGGAAGCGTGCTGCGAACGCCGATACCTGCTCCGGCAGGAGCAGCCGGGGGTCATCATCCTGCTGGAAGCGGTTCATCACACTGCCGCCGATGGTCAGGCGGGTCTTGGCGTCCTGGAGGGGTTTGAACGCCGCATTCAGATCCAGCTCCAGATCCCCGCCGCGCAGCAGACCCTCGCTGTAGCCGAAAAATCGGCGCTGGCGCCCGATCAGCCCTTTGATGCTCAGGCCCTTGACAGGCCGGACCAGCACCCGGATCCCGTCCACGGCATTGTCGATGCCCAGCGCCCATTCCTGATAGGCCCGGAAGATGATGCCGTTGCCGAACTGGTCGTAGGTGTGGCCGGCCGTGATTTCGAGCCGCTCCGTCCGGTAGCTGGCGCTCCGGTGCGCGATGCCCTGGCCTTTGTATCGGGGGTCGAAGCCAAGGAGGGGATTGAGATAGGCTTCATAGCGGATGGCGGCGCTCAGCGGCCCCTGCGACCAGCTGAGCTGCAGGTAGCTGTTGGAAAGCACCGTCTCGTCCGCGCTGCGGGCGCCGATGATGGAGTCGGGAAAGAGATACTGGACATCGGTCTGGAAGCTGCCGCTTACGTGGCTGCCAGGCAGATCCTGGGCAGGCAGGCTGGCGCACCAGCCTGCGGCCCAGCAACAGATCAACAATCGGAGACGCATCGGGATGGGATCAGAGAAGGCGGACAAGGCCCAAATATGCAAACATCTTCATAGCCTGCCAAAGCGGCTGTGCAGATGCGGCATCCGCGGCCCGGGCGCCAGACCCGATCCGCTCAGCCCATCGAGTGCAGGGCCATGCGGTTGCCCTCCGAGTCGATGAACAAGGCCATATACCCTACCTCCGGCGCAATCTCGCGCTTGGGGCTGAGGATCTGGCCGCCGGCGCCTTCTACCCGGTCGAGCACGGCCTGCAGGTCGTCCCCGCCGTTGAGGTACAGCAGCGGGCCTGCGTGGTGGGACGGGGTGTACATCTCGTGCTGGATGAGGCCTCCGGTCACGTCGCCGTCCTGGCCTGGCAGATAGGCCATCGTAAACCCGGCGAATTCGGTCGGCTGGATGTCGGCGTTGAAAATAGCGCCATAGAACGTGCAAGCGCGGTGAATATCCCGGACCGGGATCTCAAACCAGTTCAGCATGTGTGCCATTGCAGCAGGATGAGGAGGTGAAGAAGGAAGTGAAATTGACGGAGTAAACATACACATCTGTTTTTCAAAAAGCAAATTTAATTAGTATTTGCCAACAAAAAACACACTCAGCCTGACACTCCGGCAGCAGGCAGCCATTCCGGCAGGCAGCAGCCGGTATTTTGTGCCGGGCAAACTCCTTCGGCACAGCTTTCGTACCTATCTTTGCGCGCCGCAGTTCACCGATTCCGCATGGCTCCTCACCTCGATCCTACGCTCGATTCCGGCATCCGGCAGCTGCTGCAGGAGACCGGAGCCTATATCGCACAGGAGTTCCGCTCCTTCGAGTATGCGCAGGTGGAGTTCAAGGGTGCCTTCAACCCCTTCACCTATGTGGACGTAGGCGCCGACGAGCGCCTGCGCGCAGGCTGCGCCCGCCTGCTGCCGGGTTCCGGTTTTATCAACGAAGAGCTTGAGGATCAGCCTGGAACCAACGAATACGTCTGGGTGATCGACCCCATCGACGGCACGTCCAACTTTACCCACGGCGTGCCGCACTTCTGCATCAGCCTGGCCCTGCAGGCTGCCGGCAGTACGGTGCTCGGCTACGTATACGAGCCGGTGAGCGGGCGGCTGTTTCATGCAGTACTGGGCGGCGGCGCCTGGCTCGACGGCACCCCCATCCGCGTCAGCCGACGGCCCATGATGGCTGAAGGGCTGATTGCCACCGGATTCCCCTATCAGCGCCACGCCCGGCTGGAGGCCCATCTGCGGGCTGTGGACCGGGTGGTGCATCAGGCGCACGGCCTCCGCCGCATGGGCAGCGCAGCCCTCGACCTCGCCTATGTGGCCGCAGGCCGCTATGCCGGCTACTTCGAATACAGCCTCAATCCCTGGGATGTCGCCGCCGGCGCGCTGCTCGTGACCGAAGCAGGCGGCCAGGTGACCGATTACCGCGGCGGCGCTGCCTATGGCAGCGGCGCCGAAATTGTCGCCACCAATGGCCTCATCCACGCCGAACTGCTTGGCCTGCTCCAGGAAGCAGACCGCAGCACCGCACAAAATCATGCGCAGAATTCCTAATTTCGCCTGTCCTTTACCCGGTTTCCGATCACGAACAATGCCCATCCGATGAAGAATCTGCTGAGAATGCTGTTCCCGTCCAAGCACGACAAGGACGTCAGACAGCTGCAGCCCTACGCAGCCAGGATCAACGCAGCCTTCGCTACGCTCCGCAGCCTGAGCGACGATGAACTGCGCGGAAAAACCCAGGAGTTCAAGGCGCGCATTGCCGCATATACCCAACAGATCCGCGAAGAAACCGCTGCGCTGGAAGCGGAAGCGGAGTCGACGGCAGACATCGCCCGCAAGAACGAGCTTTACAAGCGGGTAGATGAGCTCAACAAAGCGCATTACCGCCAGCTCGACGATGTGCTGGCTGAAATTTTGCCCGAAGCCTTCGCCGTAGTCAAGGAAACGGCCCGCCGCTTCGCCGAACACCGCGAGATGAACGTGGCAGCCACCGACTACGACCGCGAGCTGGCCAAAACCCGCCCCAACGTCGTCATCCAGGGCGACCGCGCCATCTGGAAGGGCGAATGGCTCGCCGCCGACAACCTGGTGCACTGGGATATGGTGCACTACGATGTGCAGCTGATGGGCGGCGTGGTGCTGCATTCAGGCAAAATCGCTGAAATGGCCACCGGAGAGGGCAAAACCCTGGTCGGTACCCTGCCGGTGTACCTCAACGCGCTCAGCGGCATGGGCGTGCACGTGGTGACGGTCAACAACTACCTCGCCCGCCGCGACGCCGAATGGAACGGCCCGCTCTTCCAGTTTCACGGCCTGACCGTCGACTGCATCGACCTTCACCAGCCCAACTCCGACGAACGCCGCCGCGCCTACCTGGCCGATATCACCTACGGCACCAACAACGAGTTCGGCTTCGACTACCTCCGGGACAACATGACCACCCACCCGGAGTTTCTCGTCCAGCGCAAGCACTACTACGCCATCGTGGACGAAATCGACTCCGTGCTGATCGACGAAGCCCGGACGCCGCTGATCATTTCCGGCCCCGTGCCCCGCGGCGACAAGCAGCAGTACACCGAACTCAGGCCCAGGATCGAGCGCCTGGTCAAAAAGCAGCGCAGCCTGGTCAACCAGTACCTCATCGAGGCGAAAAAGAAGCTCGAATCGGGCGACGAGGAAGGCGGCGGCCTCGCGCTGCTGCGCGCCCACCGCGGCCTGCCCAAAAACAATGCGCTCATCAAGTACCTCAGCGAGCCGGGCATCAAAACGCAGCTGCTCAAAACGGAGGGCTATTACCTCCAGGACAACTCCAAGCAGATGCCCATCGCCGACGAGCCGCTGTACTTCACCATCGATGAGAAAAACAACCAGATCGAGCTGACGGACAAAGGGCGCGAAGAAATTGCCGAGGCCGGCGAGGACGCCGAGCTCTTCGTGCTGCCCGATATCGCCGCCAAATTCTCCGAAATCACCGGCAATACGCAGCTGAGCGAAGAAGACCAGCTTCGCCTCAAAGATGAAATCGCCCGCGACTACGGCGACAAGTCCGAACGCCTCCACGCCATCAACCAGCTCCTGCGCGCCTATGCCCTCTTCGAACGGGACGTGGAATACATCGTGCAGGACGGCAAGGTGCTCATCGTGGACGAGCAGACCGGCCGCGTGCTGGCAGGCCGCCGCTATTCCGACGGTCTGCACCAGGCTATCGAAGCCAAGGAGAATGTCAAGATCGAAGCCGCTACGCAGACCTTTGCTACGGTGACGCTTCAGAACTACTTCCGCATGTACTACAAGCTGGCCGGCATGACCGGTACGGCCGAGACGGAAGAGGCTGAATTTTTCCAAATCTATAAGCTCGATGTGGTCGTGATTCCCACCAACCGCCCGGTGGTCCGCGACGACAAAGACGACCTGATCTACCTCACCAAGCGCGACAAATACAACGCCGTCATCGACGAGCTGCAGCGCCTGCGCGAGAAGGGCCAGCCCGTGCTGGTGGGCACTACCTCGGTGGAAGTGTCGGAGCTGCTGAGCCGCATGCTCAACATCCGCAAGATTCCGCACAACGTGCTCAATGCCAAGTATCACCAGCGCGAGGCTGAAATTGTGGCCGAGGCCGGCAAGCCGGGCGGCGTGACCATCGCCACCAACATGGCCGGCCGCGGCACCGACATCAAGCTCGGCCCGGGCGTAAAAGAACTCGGCGGCCTGGCCGTCATCGGCACCGAGCGGCACGAGTCGCGCCGCATCGACCGCCAGCTCCGCGGCCGCTCCGGCCGCCAGGGCGATCCCGGCTACAGCCAGTTCTACGTGTCGCTCGAAGACGATCTCATGCGCCTCTTCGGCTCGGAGCGCATCGCCAAGGTCATGGACCGCATGGGCATGAAGGAAGGCGAGATGATCCAGCATCCGATGGTGAGCCGGTCTATCACCAATGCGCAGAAAAAGGTGGAGGAGAACAACTTCGCTATGCGCAAGCGCCTCCTGGAGTATGACGACGTGATGAACTCCCAGCGCGAGGTCGTCTACCGCCGCCGCCGCAATGCCCTCTATGGCGACCGGATCAAGATCGATATCGATGATATGCTGCGCGACTTCTGCACAGCACTCGTCGGCACCCATGCGGAAATGACCGATGCCGAAGGCCTGCGGCTGGAATCCATCCGCTACCTGTCTGTAGATCCGCAGGTGACCGAACGCCAGCTCAACGATGAAGGCGAAGCCGACGTCGCCGAACGCATCTATACAGCCGCCCGCGAATACTACGAACGCAAATCCCAGCGGCTCTCCGAAACCCTGCACCGCGGCATCGAGCGCCTGAAGCGGGAAAATCCCCAGATCGAGCGCATCCTGATTCCCTTCTCCGACGGCGCCCGGCGCCTGCAGATCGTTGTGGAGGTCGATGCAGCCCTCCGCTCGCACGGCAGCGCCGTGATCGACGAGCTGGAGAAGGTGGCTACGCTGTCTATCATCGATGACAAGTGGAAAACCCACCTGCGGGAGATGGACGAGCTGCGCCAGTCGGTGCAGAATGCGGTGTTCGAACAGAAAGACCCGCTGCTGGTGTACAAGTTCGAATCGTTCGAGCTGTTCCAGCAGATGCTCAAGGACATCAACCAGCAGGTGCTTTCGCTGCTGTTCAAGGCCGATCTGACGGTGGACAATGCGCCGCCGCGCAACGCGCCCGTCGAAACGCGCCGGGACGATTTCAGCAAGCTGCGCGCCCGCCAGGACGACGCCGATGCGGAGCGCCGACGCCAGATGAACGAAGAGCGCAGGGTCATGTCTACCGCCAGCGGCGAGGACCAGCCGCAGCGCAAGCTGAGCCGCGCCGAACGGCGCGCCCAGGAGCGCAAATCCGGCAAAAAACACTGATCTGCACACACAGATCTCAAACAGGCCCCGGCATCGCTGCCGGGGCCTTGCGGTATTTCAGGGTCAGGCCTGCACCTCCAGCCGGTAGCCGACGCCGTGGACCGCCGCCAGGCGGAGGCCCGGATCAGCGCGCAGCAGCTTGCGCAGGCGCGAAACGAATACATCCACACTCCGGCCCACAATGACGCCTTCGGCGCCCCAGACGGTGTCGAGGATGCGGGCCCGCTCCAGCACCTCGCCGGGATGCCGGGCAAACAGCTCCAGCAGGCGGGCCTCCCGGTAGGTGAGCGTATGCGCCTCGCCGGCGACGGTGAGCAGCAGGCGCTGCGGCTCGAACAGGGTCCGGCTCAGGCGGATTGCGCCGGTGTCCTGCGGATCCGGCGCGGACGGCACGTGCTGCGGCGGCGCAGGCTGCCGGAAGGCCAGCAGGCCCGCAGCGAGCACACAGCCCCCTGCCAGCAGCCAGCGCCAGGGAAAGCCGGCGCCGGCCGGCTGATCCGCAGGCAGGCAGGTGACCTGCAGGTCGCAGCAGCCGGGCGCCTGACTGCGCCCGCTGCAGGGCACTTCGCCAAACTGCTTGAAATCCAGATAGGTGTACCCCAGCTGCAGCTCCCCGTCTTCGCAGCTCAGCACCGCTGCATCGTAATTGCTGCGGATCTGGTGCAGCAGCAGGGAGGCTTCCAGCAGGCCCGGCAGCAGGTCATAGTCGAAGGCCCCCTGCATCCGGATCTGCCATTGCTGCGGACCGGTCTGCTGTACGGGCAGAATGGCCGAGCTGCTGTCGCCTGCGGCGGCGAGCAGCAGATGCGCCGTCCGGCGCAGGGCCAGGTTCATCCGCCGGGCCTGGTCTTCCGGGCGCATGCCCGGATCCGGCGCTGCCGCAGGCAGGGCCAGCAGAATGCTTGCCAGGAGCAGGCTCAGCACCGCAGCGGCTTTTCCAGTTGCCATCCGTTTCATCCGGATAAAGATACGAGCTATTCCGGAACGCTCCGACGCCGCGCCCGTCAGCAGCCAACGCTGTCCGGAGCAGCTGTGCGGAGTATTTCCTCGAAAAACAGGCTGCTGCTCCAATCTTTGCCATCCATCCAGCCCGCCTGCAGGACCGGAAGAGCCGGCTGCTTGCCGTCCCGGCCAGCCGGAAACGCCTCGTATCCCTCCGCAGGCGCACGGCTGCCCGAACTCTCAGGCAACCCTGCCACCTGCACACATACTACACAGATCAGACCGATCCAGATGCTGGTTTTTATACGCATTGTGCAAAAGTCAGTAGATGAGGATTTCATGATGCGGCAGGGAATAGCCGCCCTCCAGGAGCAGCAGCACGATCCGGTCGCCGGGCTTGCAGCGCGCCAGCACCTCCTGCACCGGTACCTCCCGGCAAGGTTTTTCCGAAAACATCCGCAGGGTATTGGTCTCGTGGTCGCGGATGGCGATCTGAAACCGGACTTTATCCAGGGGAATGCTGGCCTCCGGCGACAGATCGACGGTGTACACGGCGAGGGAGCCGCGGGCGGCGGCGGAGACCCGGCATACGCCGCCGGGCGTGTAGGCGTCTACGATCATCTGCTGATCGAGAAATGCGGCGAGGCATTGCTGGGCGCGGAGCGGGTGCAGGACAGCTGCTCCCAGCAGCATGAAGGTGAGTGTGAATCGCATCAGTACAGTAGATTGCTTGAAACCATGAGCGTACCTTCAAACGTACGCAAGACCGGGGCAGATGACTGAGAACTGGTGTAAAACGATGTTAACAGCTTGTAAAAGTTCGGCGGATGCCGATCTTGCTGCTCCTACCCTGCCCCGCCGCATGTCCGCTGCCCGCCGGCCCGCCGCCTCCCGCCTGTATCACCCGGCCGTCACGGCGCTGGCCCGCCGCCTGCGCCCGGCCCATCCGCATGCCAGCCCGGAAGCCCGGCGGCTGCTGGCGCTGCTCTATCTGATTTCTGGAAACCAGTTCCTCTCAGGCCAGCACAATCCGCCTGCCTGGGGCTCGCGGTGGAGCGAAGCAGCGGCAGCCCTCGGCGGGCATTACCCGGCCCTCTGGGGCCAGGACCTCGGCTTTTCCGCCCCCGGCACCCATGACGGCATTGATTTCCGGCAGGCCAATCTGGACGAAGCCATCCGGCAGCACCGCCGGGGGGCGGTGATCTGCTTTACCTGGCATGCGGTCTGTCCGCTGGACGAAGAGCCCGTGGCGTTTGAAGGCGGCATTCAGCGGCAGATCCCCGATGCGCAGTGGCGGGCGCTGCTGACTCCCGGCACCCGGCTGCACCGGCGCTGGCTGGCCCAGACCGACGCCGCAGCGCGCTGCCTGCGGGTGCTGAAGCGCCACCGGGTGCCCGTGCTCTGGCGGCCCTACCACGAGATGAACGGCGCCTGGTTCTGGTGGGGCGGCAGGCCCGGACCGGCGGATTTTGTCCGGCTCTGGCGCAATCTGTACCACCGTTTCATCCATGTGCACCGTCTCGACCATCTTGTCTGGGTCTGGAATCCCAACGGCCCCTATCACAGCGCCGCGCCGCACGAGGCCTATTTCCCGGGGCACCGCTATGCGGACGTGCTGGCGCTGGACATCTATCACAGCCAGTTCGACCCGGCGCACTACGAAGGCCTGCTCAGGCTGGCGGCAGGCAAACCCGTCGCACTGGGGGAAGTGGGGGCGCTGCCTTCGCCGGAAGTGCTCGCGGCCCAGCCCCGCTGGGCCTGGCTCATGGCCTGGGGCGACCTCATCCGCGAAGCCAATACGCCGGAGCAGGTCCGGGCGGTATATGCCCTGCCGCAGGCGCTGCACCTGCCGGACGGAAATACGCCCGCAGGGCGTGACCTTTTGATGCCGCGCACATCTTAATCTCGGAGATTGCCTGGTAATCCGTATCTTTATCCCATCCTGTTCCACCCTGTTTTTCTACCCCGAAACGACATGTCTATTGTAAACCAACTCATGGGTCAGCTCGACGGCCCCGCGATGGAAGCGCTCAGCCAGCAGCTGGGCATCGACCAGCAGCAGACGCAGACCGCAGTTTCCGCCGCGCTTCCGATGATTCTCGGCGCGATGGGCCGCCAGGCCAGCAATGACCAGGGCGCGCAGCAGCTCGCCCAGACGATGGACGCGCACGGCACGGGCTTCATGGACAACCTCGTGGGCTTCCTCGGCTCGCAGGACAACGGCCCCGGCGCCGACATCATCGGCAGCCTCTTCGGCCAGCGCCAGAACCAGCTCCAGCAAGGCATCGGCCAGGCTACCGGCCTGGACTCCGGCATTGTGGGCAAGCTGCTCGAAAACCTCGGCCCGGTGGTGATGAGCTTCCTGGCGCAGCAGCGCGGCGGCCAGAGCGGACAAGGCGGCATGGACATCGGCGGCCTTGCCGGCATGATCCTCGGCGGCGGCCAGACCGCCGGCATGCAGGCAGGCCAGCAGCAGGCCGACGGCCTGATGGGCATGGTAAGCCGCTTCCTCGATCAGGACAACGACGGCAGCGCAGTCGACGACGTCATGGGCATGGTAGGCCGCTTCATGCAGCCCCGCCAGTAAGCGCCTGCCGCATCTCGCATCCCGGCGCATCCCGGCCCCCTGCGGCCGGGATGCTGCGTTTCAGCGGCGCAGCATCTGCACCCGTTTGAGCGAGAGGTGGTTCATGGGATTGGAACTCAGGCCCTTCACCCAGGGCTGCAGCATGCGGAAGCTGCGGTCGTAGTAGAGCGGAATCACCGGCGCGGCATCCATCACCAGCTGATCCATCTGCTGATAGAGACGCTGCCGTACGCTGTCGCGGGTCTCGCGGAGCGCAGCTTCGTAGAGGCGGTCGAAGGCCGGCGACTGAAAATGCGTGGTATTCGGGCCTACGGGCGAGGCATTGCGGCTGTAGAAGAGCGAGAGGTAGTTTTCCCCGTCGGGATAATCGGCGATCCAGCTGGCGCGCCAGAAGGCAGCATTGGAGCTGTACACCTCCTTGCGCAGGGCGCCGCCCTGGAGATTCCGGATTTCGAGCTTCACCCCGATCTGCTCGAAGGATTTCTGGACAAACTCCGTCATGGCCGCGTATTTGGGGGTGGAATACAGCACCAGGGGCCTGCCGTCGTAGCCTGCTGCTGCGAGCAGGGCACGGGCGCGGGCCGGATCATAGGGATAGCCCCGCACCGCTTCCGCGCTGAAGCCCGGCAGCCCCTCCGGAATCATGCCCGCCTCTGCCGGCGTGCCCATGCCGTTGAGCAGGTAGCGGACCAGCTTCTCCCGGTCGATGGCATGGCTCAGCGCCTGCCGCACCCGCAGATCGGCCAGGGGGGAGGCCTGCGCAGCAGGCAGCGCAGGATCGGCGAGCATGCCGAGGTACTCGGTATTCAGCTGGGGCGCCGGCAGGATCTGATACCGGGCGGCATAGGCGGAGTCGATGCTGCCGTCGGGATTGAAGATCTCATCTTTATACGAGGCATCGAGGTCGCCGATGAAATCGAGCCTGCCCTGCACGAACTGGATAAAGGCCGAGAGGCGGCTGGGAATAAACTGCACGCTTACGGCGTCCAGATGGGGCAGCCCCGGCTCAAAGTAGGCGGGATTGCGGTGCAGCACCAGCCGGCGGCCTTCATCCCAGCGGAAGAGGCGGAAGGGGCCGGTGCCCACCGGATGCGCGCGGAAGTCGGGGCCGTAGGCCTCCACCGCCTCCTTGGGCACCACATATCCGTAGGGCATGGCCAGCAGGGAGAGGAAAGGCGGGAAGGGGTTCAGGAGGTGAATGCGGAAGGTGCTGTCGTTCAGCACCTCGAAGCCGCTGATGGCGGGCGCCTGCCCGGCCAGCCAGGCATCGAGGCCCTGGATTTTACCGGAAAAGATCCATTTGCCGGTGGAGGCGGTAGCCGGGTCGCAGATGCGGGTGAAGCTGTAGGCGACGTCTGCCGCCGTCAGGCGGCGGGTGCGGGCCGGGCCGAAGCAGGCGTCCTCATGAAACAGCACATCGCGGCGGAGGCGGAAGGTATAGACCCGGCCGGAGGGATCGATTTCCCAAGCCCGGGCCAAGGCCGGCTGCAGGGCCAAGGCGGAGTCGAGCTCCACCAGCCCGCTGAAGAGCTGCGCACACATCCAGACGCGCGCGCGGTCGCGCGCAGAGGCCGGATCGAGGCTGGCAAGCCCCTCGTCGAGGTTCATGCGCAGAACCGCCTTGCCGGAGTTGTCCACATTTTGCCCACATCCCATCCACAGGGTGGTGATAATTATGCCCGTTATACACAGGCGCACTGGGAATTGGTGGATTGCGTATCGCAAGGAAGCCATATATTTGCAGCAGACAAATATACGTGTCATGGGGAAAATTGTCTGTCTGGCCAACCAGAAAGGGGGAGTCGGCAAAACGACCACCGCAATCAACCTGGCAGCCAGCTTCGCTGCCTTGGAATACAAGACCCTGCTGGTAGATACGGACCCGCAGGCCAACGCCACCAGCGGCGTGGGCCTGGACCCGCGCTCCGTGCAGCACAGCATCTATACCTGCATGATCGGGGAGGTCGAAGACGCCCGCGAACTGATTCTGGAAACCGAGTTTCCGAATCTGGATCTGATTCCCTCCTCTGAAAACCTCATCGGAGCGGAGATCGAGCTGGTCGATGCCGAACGCCGCGAATTTCTGATGCGGGAAGCCCTGCAGCCGCTGCGCAGCTCCTACGATTTCATCATCCTCGACTGCTCGCCTTCGCTGGGCCTGATCACGGTGAACGCCCTGACAGCGTCCGACAGCGTCATTGTGCCCGTGCAGTGCGAATACTTCGCCCTGGAAGGGCTGGCCAAGCTGCTCAACACGATCCGCATCGTGCAGAACGGCCTCAACAAGCAGCTGGAGATCGAAGGCATCCTGCTGACCATGTACGACCGCCGCCTCAACCTCTCGAACCTCGTCATCGAGGATGTGCAGAAGCATTTCCAGGATCTGGTATTCGAGACCGTGGTGCACCGCAATACCCGCCTCAGCGAAGCGCCCAGCTTCGGCAAGCCGGTGCTCGCCCTGGATGCCAAGTCCAACGGTGCGGTCAACTACCTGAACCTGGCCAAGGAAATCCTCGAAAACAACGGCCTGCCCGTGACCAAAACCGGCCAGCTGGCCATAGCATAATGCCGAATCCGAAAGATCCGCAGCCGGATGCCCGCCCAGGCATCCGGCTGATTTGCATCCGGCAGGCGCACGTTCATTCCGCCATTTGGCAGCTCCATCCGGTTCCCGCACACGTCTGCGCCCGGGTCCTTGCAGCGCAGCCAACTCCTGCCCACCTTTGATGCACGCTCTCACCGAAACCCCGTAACTGCTTTTACGTCATGAAACGCATCCTGCTTCTCTCCGCAGCGCTGGGCGCCCTGATGCTGCTCACCACCTCCTGCGTCGAAGACATCCTCTGCCGCAATGGAAACGGCCCGATCACCGAAGAGGAGATCACCGTCGGCTCCTTTACCGGCATCAAAGTCGCCACCAACGCCAATGTCTATCTGAGCCGCGGGACGGATCAGAAAGTGGTGGTGAAGGTCCAGGAATCTGTGCTCGAAGACCTGAACATCGATGTGCTGGGCGATATCCTCGTCATCGACCTCCAGGGCTGCCACTACAGCTACGACCTGGACGTATATGTCACGGTCAGTGAACCCCTTACGGATGTGATTATCTCCGGATCGGGCGATGTGATCTCCGAAACGGCCCTGCCGGCAGCAGCCGAGCTGAAGCTGGACCTGCTGGGCTCCGGCGAAATGAACCTGGATCTGGATGCCAAGGCGATCGAAACCGAAATCAGCGGATCGGGCAGCGTCAACCTCGAAGGCCTGGCCGAAACCCACAAACTGGTCATCGCCGGATCGGGCAAACTGCGCGCATTCGGCCTGGAAACGGCTGATTATGACATCAATATCTCCGGATCCGGCTTTGCCGAGGTGTTTCTGAACGGCGCGCTCGACGCCTCCATCTCGGGCTCCGGCTCGATTTTCTACAAGGGCAATCCGTCGAGCATCAACACCCGCGTCACCGGCTCCGGCAAGATCGTCGATTCCAACTGATCTGCCGCCATGCAGCAAACAGGCCCGGACGCAGTGCGTCCGGGCCTTTGGCTTATAGCGTATGCAGCGCCTGATCAGGCGCTCAGTAGAGCGCCATGTTGAATTTGGGGCGGTAGGCGCGGGTGAGCAGGTGATCGTCGCCGAGGCGGCGGAACATGGCCAGGATGGCCTTGCGCGGCAGGTCGCGCCGGTAGGACTTGTCCGTGGCGACCGCCTCCACGAGCAGGCGCAGCACGGATTCATCGTCGCCCTGGCGCAGCGCTTCGCGGGCGGCGGCGAGCTTGAGCGCCACCGGCGCTGCATCGGGCTCGAAGGCAGCCAGCTCGGCGAGGGTGCGGAGATCTTCGACCCGGTCGAAAGCGCCGGGCGCCGGCGGCAGGCTGGCGGCGATGGCGAGCGCCCGCTCCGGATCGCTGAAGAGCAGGGCCTCGGCCAGGGCGAGCCGGGCCTCCGGCAGGTCCGGATGCGCAGCGGCAAAGCCTTCCAGCGCAGCCAGCCCGGCAGCGCCCGACTGGCGCAGGGCCTCCAGCTGGGCGGTCCGGGGATCGGGCAGATGGGTGCTGAGCCATTGCAGAATCTGCGATTTGGGCAGCGCGCCCACAAATTCCGCTTTCACCTTGCCCTGGTCGAACAGCTTGACAGCCGGGATGCTCATGATCCGGTAGGCCTGCGCAATATCGGGCTGCAGCTCGGTATTGAGCTTCACCAGCTTCCAGCGCCCGCCGGCCTCGGCGTCCAGCGCTTCGAGCACCGGGCCCAGCACCCGGCAGGGGCCGCACCATTCCGCCCAGAAATCCACCAGCACAGGGGTATGCATGCTGGCATCCAGCACGTCCCGTTGAAAATCGATCAGCGTTTCATTCATATCGTTCAGCCATGCAATTCGCGAATATGGCAAATTTACCGGGGCGCGGCTGCAAAACCCGTAACAAAAGTCACCACCATATGCGGCAAATTGTCTATTTTCGAAGCCTGTTTCAGGATCTGCCGCATCGGGGGATCCTTTTCCGCCAACCGCTATGAATCATCCGGAACCCACGCCTTCGCCTTCCGCAGCCTCGCTCAACTTCCTCGAAGAAATCGTGGAAGCAGATCTGCGCAGCGGCAAGCACCGCTCCATCCTCACCCGTTTTCCGCCCGAGCCCAACGGCTACCTGCACATCGGCCACGCCAAGTCGATCTGCCTGAACTTCGGGCTGGCGCAGCAGTACGGCGGCAAGACCAACCTCCGCTTCGACGATACCAATCCGGCTACGGAGGATGTGGAATACGTGGATTCGATCCAGGCCGATATCCGCTGGCTGGGCTTCGAATGGGAAGGCGAACCAAAATACGCCTCGGATTATTTCCAGCAGCTCTACGATTGGGCGGTCTATTATATCAAAACCGGCCGGGCCTACGTGGATGACTCTTCCAAGGAGGAGATCGCCCGCATGCGCGGCATTCCTACGGAGCCGGGCATCGAAAGCCCCTACCGGACCCGCTCTGCGGAGGAAAATCTGGAGCTGTTCGAGCAGATGAAAGCCGGCGCCTTCCCGGAAGGCTCGCGCGTGCTGCGCGCGAAGCTGGATATGGCTTCGCCCAATATGCACCTGCGCGATCCGATCATGTACCGGATCAAATATGCCCGCCACCACCGCACCGGCGACCAGTGGTGCATCTATCCCACCTACGACTGGGCCCACGGCCAGAGCGATGCCATCGAGGGCATTACCCACTCGGTCTGCACCCTGGAGTTCGAGGTGCACCGCCCGCTCTACGAATGGTTTCTGGATCAGCTGCCGCCTTTCGATCCGCGCCCGCGCCAGATCGAATTTGCCCGCCTGAACCTGAGCTACACGGTGATGAGCAAGCGCCGCCTGCTGCAGCTGGTGAATGAGCGCTATGTCAGCGGCTGGGACGATCCGCGCATGCCTACCATTTCAGGCCTGCGCCGCCGGGGCTATACCCCGGAAGCCATCCGGGCCTTTGCCGACCGCATCGGCGTGGCGCGGCGGGAGAATGTCATCGACCTGGCGCTGCTGGAATTCTCCATCCGGGAAGACCTCAACAAGCGGGCGCCGCGGGTCATGGCGGTCCTCGACCCGGTCAGGCTGGTGCTGACCACCTATCCCGAAGGCGAAACGGAGTGGCTGGAGATCGAAAACAACCCGGAGCAGCCTGAAACCGGCAGCCGGCAGGTGCCGTTTACGCGGGAGCTGTGGATCGAGCGGGACGACTTCATGGAGCAGCCGCCCAAGGGCTATTTCCGGCTGTCGCCCGGTGCGGAAGTGCGGCTGAAGGGCGCTTACATCATCCGCTGCGACGAGGTGATCCGCGATGCCGAGGGCCGCATCGCCGAGCTGCGCTGCAGCCATGACCCCCATTCGCGCAGCGGCGCCGACACCAGCGGCAAGAAGGTCAAAGGCACCATCCACTGGGTATCGGCAGCGCAGGCCCTGACCGTGGAGGTGCGCCTCTACGACCGGCTCTTCCTGGACCCCGATCCCGCCGGCAGCAAGGACGTGGATTTCAGAACCCTCCTGAACCCCGATTCGCTGCGGGTCCTCGGCCAGGTGTACGTAGAGCCCAGCCTGGCGGAAGCGCAGGCGATGGATACGTTTCAGTTCATCCGCAAAGGCTACTTCTGCGCGGATCCCGACAGCAGTCCGGAGCGGCTGGTCTTCAACCAGACCGTGACCCTCAAAGACGACTGGGCCAAGGCAAACCGGTAAGGAACGTCATGCTGCCGTCTGCCGGTGCTAGAAGGGCTGGCAGTGGGCATATATTAGGTGTGGGAAATTTTGTTTTCAAGTCCCTGTTTTCATCAGTATATTAGCAGGACAGACGAATATTCAGACCCGCCCATAATTTCATTAGCACCATTGCCAGCCTTGTACGCAGACGGTATGAAACCGGAATATGCAGCCCACCTCGACCGCGTACTGCGGCCCCGGATCACGGAACCCCAGCTTGTGCTGGATCTGTTTGCGGGCTGCGGAGGACTTTCGCTGGGGTTTGAAGCGGCCGGATACCGTACGGCAGGCTACGAGATGGACCCGGCTGCTGCCCAAACCTATAACCATAATCTGGAGGGCGTCTGCCATACTGCGAAACTGGAGCCCGGATTCGAGTATCCGCACGCAGACATCGTCATTGGCGGCCCCCCTTGTCAGCCGTTCAGCGTAGGAGGACACCAGAAAGGCATCGAAGATGCGCGGGACGGGTTTCCGATTTTCATCGACGCGGTTCGCAGGCTCCAGCCCCGGATCTGGATGTTCGAGAATGTGCGCGGTCTGCTCTACACCAACAAATGGTACTTCAAGCTTATTCTGGAAGAACTCCGGAAACTGGGTTATCTGATCGACTACAAGCTCATGAATGCGGTTCAACATGGGGTGCCCCAAAACCGGGAGCGCCTGTTTGTAGTGGGGCACCGGGCTGCGTTTGAATTTCCGAGGCCATACCCGTCCAAAGTGACCGCAGGAGAAGCTATCGGGGACCTGATGCATACGATGCCGCCGGAAAGCAAGTTTCTGACGCCGTCGATGGACCGCTACGTGGCCAACTACGAAAAAGCCTCGGCCTGCATCAACCCGCGCGATCTGTATGCGGACAGGCCGGCCCGGACCCTCACCTGTCGGAACCTGGCCGGTGCTACCGGCGATATGCAGCGGGTACGGCTGGATGACGGCCGGCGGCGGCGCCTGCTGCACCGGGAGGCTGCCCGGCTGCAATCGTTCCCGGATTGGTTTGAATTTCAGGGAAATGAAACGCAGCGTTTCAACCAGATCGGCAATGCAGTGCCGCCGCTGCTGGCGTACCAGCTCGCGCAGGCATGCAAGGCCTGCTGGGCGCAGGGAGAATTATACCCTGCGCAGGATCTGAGTGCAGCATCTGCCCGCCCCGGTCATTTTGCACCGATTGCACTGCGGATTTGATTTTTGTCACGGCATTTCTTACCCGGAAAGACTTCCGGAAGTGGTCCGCCGAGATTGCGTGGGAGACAGAAGTCTGGATCGCAGAATCTCCCGACCATCTGATTCACTTCAACGGAAACAAGTTTCTGGGGCCGTACCGGGGTGCGTGATCAAGCCTGCTAGTATGCCTCCCGCGTCAGCATCCGGATCAGCTCCGCATGCTGCGGATATGCCGCCGAGAGCGCGGCCCGCTCCGCCAGCTCGAAATCGGCGAAGTCGAAGCCCGGCGCTACCGTACAGCCGGCGAGGCAGTAGCCATCCGGCGCCGGCACCTCCGCCGCAAACCACGCCCCGGCTGGCACAACGGTCTGAAACTGCTGGCCCTGAGCAGGATCGGCGCCCAGCAGCCGGGTTTCCAGGCTGCCGCCCGGATGAATCAGATGCAGGCGCAGCGGCGATCCGGTGTAAAAATGCCAGCCTTCGTCGCTGCGCAGGCGGTGAAATGCGGAAAACGCGGCAGCGGTGATCAGGAAATAGATTGCGGTGGAGGCCGGTCTGCGGCCCGGATACCCCTCAGGAGCGATTTCCAGAGCGCTTCGGTAGGTCTCGCCGAAAAACCCGCCCTCGGGATGCGGCTGCAGCCGCAGGTGCCGGACCCAGTACTCAGCCGGCTGCATGGCCTTCGGCTTTGGCGTTCCGCTGCTGCAGCACGGCGCTCCACTTGGAGATGATCTGCTCCAGATCGTTGAGCTTGAAGGGTTTGCTGATGTAGTCGTCCATCCCGGCCTCCAGATACTGCTCCCGGACGCCTGTCATGGCATTGGCTGTCATCGCCACGATGACCGGCCCGGCCTCCCGCCCGTAGCGCTCGCGGATGACGCGGGTCGCCGTGATGCCGTCCATCTCCGGCATCTGGATGTCCATGAAAATCAGGTCCGCAGGAGCGGCTTCATACGCATCGACCGCCTCCTGCCCGTCGGAAGCAAGGCGGATGCTGAAGCCCATTTTTTCCAGAATTCCCTCGATCACCGTCTGGTTGATGAGGTTGTCTTCCGCCACCAGAATCTGGAGCGGATGCACCTCGGCCAGCTGGGCATTCAGCGGCGCGTGATGATCGGCGCGCTGGGCAGCCTGTTTGAGGGCTTCGAGGTCCGTTTCGGTCCGGATATAAAAAATGAAGGAAGCGCCCTGGCCCACGATGCTGTTGACCCAGATATTGCCGTGCATGAGGGCAAGCAGGCGCCGGGTGATGGCGAGGCCCAGGCCCACGCCGCCGAACTTCCGCGAGATGGAGTTGTCTACCTGCTGAAAGGAGTCGAAGATCAGGTCCTGCTTCTCTGGCGGGATCCCGATGCCGGTATCCTGCACCTCGAACTCCAGCTCGAAGGCCTCGCGGTCGGCAAAGGGCTCCGGATGCGGCTTCCGCAGGCGGACCTCGATATGGATAAATCCCTGATGGGTGAATTTCAAGGCATTGCTGACCAGGTTCGTGAGCACCTGGCGCAGGCGCGTCGAATCGCTGCGGATGCAGGCCGGCACATCGGCACGGATGAAATAATCCAGCCGGAGACCCTTGCTGTCGGCGGCACTCTGGAAGAGCGCCATGACCTCGTCGAGCAGTTCCTGCACCCGCAGGGTGCGGATTTCGAGTTCGAGTTTCCCTGCTTCTACGCGGGAGTAGTCAAGGATGTCGTTGAGAATGGACAGCAGGTTCTGGCTGCTGGTGGAAATGGTGCGCGCGTAGTCGAGCTGCTCGGAGGAGAGCGGCGTATGCAGGAGCAGGTTGGTCATGCCGATGATGCCGTTCATCGGGGTGCGGATTTCATGGCTCATAGTCGCCAGGAAGTTCGACTTCGCGACTGAAGCGGCCTCCGCCTGGCGGCGGGCTTCTTCGAGGCGCTGGTTGACCTTGTGCAGCTGCCGGTTCTGGGTGTTGATGACCTTGTTCTGGAAGGCCAGCTGGTCGTTGACCCGCTGCTTGACCTTGGTCTGGCGGTACAATACCACGACGAGGCTGATAATCAGCACCAGCAGTCCGCTGCCTGCATAGATGAGGATGTTGCGCTGGCGCAGCTTGAACTCCAGCAGTTCGAGCTGCTTCTGGTTGAGCTCCTCCTGCTTGTTGCGGTAAATTTCGTAGTACCGGTCCTCGATATCCCCGATCTCCTTGACCTTCTGGATGCGGAATAGGGTATCATTCAGGCCGGTGTAGAGCTGGTAATAATGCAGGGCTTTATTGAGGTCCTGCGATTCGGTGTACAGATCGGAGAGCAGGCGGTAGGAGCTGCGGCGGAAGGTATCGAGCGGTGCCCGGACGGAGAGGCGGATGCAGGCCTCCAGCGTTTCGATTGCGGCAGCGTACTCCTTCAGGCGGAAGTAGGCCAACCCCATGTGATACAGCGTCTCCACACTGCTGTCGCCTGCCGCTGCCTGGTGCTTCAGCGCCTCGCCGTAGTGGGCGAGGGCTTTATTGTAATCATTCTCGGCCATGTACGTAGCGCCGAGATGGGTCAGGGTTTCGCCCTGCGCCACGGCATCGGACAGGTCGTCGTTGATGGGCAGGGCCTGATCGAAGAATCGGCGTGCTTCGCGGATGTTGCCCATCAGCAGATAGGTCCGTCCGAGGTAATTATAGGCCAGGGCCTGCTCGCCGGGGTTCTGGAGGGCCGTCTGGATCTGGAGGGAATGGTTGAAGAATGCGAGCGCCTGCTCGTACTGGCGGTCGGCGGAATACACCCGGCCGAGCGCATTGAGGGCCTGCGAAAGCCAGACCGAATCGCGGCTGGCAAGCGCCAGGCTCTGCACCTGCTCGTACAGCGTACGTGCTGCTGCATAGCGGCCCTGCTTTTCCTGCATCAGGCCGATGGTGAGGCCTGCCTCGGCCATGCCTGCCGTATCCCGCTGGCTGCGGGCCAGATCCCGCATCACCTCGAAGAAGGGGATCGCATCGCCGTACCGGCCCAGCCGCTGGCAGATTTCCTGAATGCCGCGCAGGGTATTGCGCACCTCCTGCATCCGCCCGCTCTGAATCCGCAGCTCATAGGCTTCGCGGTACTGCTCCAGGGCCAGGTCATACTGGCCGATCAGCTTGTAGATATTGCCCAGATCCTGGAGTGCGGACGAAATCTGGCGGCTGTCGCCCACCTCCCGCGCAATCCGGAGGCTTTGCTTGGCCAGCTCCACCGCCTGCCGGCGGTTGCCTTCACGGGCGCTGAGGTACACCATTTTGCTCAGCACCGAGGTCTGCTCGGTCTTGGGCACCCGCTCCAGCTCCCGGCGGAGGCTGTCCATATTGACCGGATTGACAGCCCATACGGCCCCCATTGCTGACAGCAGCAAGCCTGTCAGCAGAAATTTCAGAAGAGCAGGTCCTGGCGATACCCCACACATTTCGATGCCAATGTACGTATTTGCCCCGAAAAAAGCAGCAATTCCCCGGCGTATGCCTGCCGGCAGGCGTGCAGGCACCGGGCAAGCCGCAGCCGGCCCGGTGCCTGGGCACCCGATTCGTTCAAAAAACCAGGCTGGCCCCGGTCCGTACCTGCGCGCCACGTGCCCGCAGCGGCACAAAGGCCGCTTCGAGGTGCTCGGTCAGCACGTACAGTGCCAGCGGGCCCAGCTTCAGATGGACCTGCGCCCCGAAGCTGCTGATGCCCTGCGGACGGTAGCCGTAGCTCAGACCTGCGCTCAGCACCTTGCCCAGCTCGACGCCGCCGTACAGCCCGGCTTCGGGCGTGATGTCTCCGTCCTGGAAAATCCCCCGGACGATCAGCCCGGTCTTGAGCACCTTGAACCAGGTGGCCTGCGCCGAGAGGTATGCCACCGCCGGCAGCGTGGTGCTGAACGCCTGCTCCTGCGTGGTCCATGCTACGGCGCCATCCAGTGAATCCTCCAGCGACCAGCCGCTGAGGCTGTCGCTCAGCAGCAGCGGCCAGGCATCCACGCCCTGAAACAGGATGGTGCTGCGGATGCGGTTCAGGCGCGCTTCCTGCTTCCACTGAATCCGCCCCAGGTCCAGCACCCCGGCGCCCAGCACGATCCGGTCCCTGATCCGGAACTGCGCGCCCAGATCCAGCGCCAGCCCCCGGTTCTGCGGCAGCGCCTCGAAGGTGAATCCCGGATCGAACTGCCCGGAATCGCCCGGCTGGACCATGCTCGTCAGCACTTCGTAATCCGCATCGAGGGCGATGTCGTAGGTGATCTCATCTGTATTGAGCTGCAGCGATTTGCGCTGCGTACGCACAGCCCCCACCCCGATCAGGTACTTGACCCGTGCGCCGAGGTCCAGCTTGCCGAGCCGGAGCGAAGCCCCAGCCGCGATTTCGTGAAACGCCTGCGCATCGAGCGAAGGGGCCAGATCCAGCTCCTGCCCCGCATAGGGCGCGTTGCCGTACCAGGCGACCTCGGCCAGCGATTTGGGGTAGCGGAGGTGCAGCTGTGCGCGGGAAGATCCAGACACGTGCACAAACAGGCCCTTGACCCGGATGCCCAGCATCAGCGCATCGGCACGGGCCTGCACCCGCACCTCATTCTGATCGGACATGCGTGCCAGCGCGCTTTCAATGTCCACGCGGAGCGAATCGGTGCCGGGAACCGGCTTGAGCAGGTCTTCAATCGCAAAACCGCTGTGGGTGGCACCCACTGCCGCAGCAGGCAAAGCGATATACACATGCTTATCCGGCATCCAGGCGGGATTGGCCTGGACGGACTGGACTGCGCCGGTCATAAACGGAAGCGTAAGCTCCGGCTGGGCCCTCAAGGGCTGCACAGCAGCCAGGGCAAGGGCTGTTGCAGCAAGGAATCGGACGATGATTTGCATATGCGGGGGAAGTGAATGGGGGAATGGATGACACGCTGAGATGCTTGTCTGTATGATAACGGCAAATCCGGCAGTCAGGTATGCAAATATGCGCCCTGGCCGCCGTCTGTCCGGGTTATTCTCCAAACTCCGGCGAAATCCGCACGCCCAGCCGTACCCGGATCCGGTCATCCGCATACCACTTCAGGGGCCGTTCCTCCGGCCCGCTGCCGGCAACAGCCGAAACGCGCACCTGCGACGCAGTCCGGATGCGGTCTGCCCTGGCCTGGGTCAGCGGCAGATCGGTGATGCGCTGGCTGGGGGTCTGCACCCGGCCCGACGCATCCGCAGCCCCGGCTGCCAGCAGCATCGCCGGCCCCTCGAAGAGCGAGTCCAGCACAGCGCCCGTCTCGTCCTCAAAATACAGCTGTGCGCTCAGCTCCAGCGGAAAGCCGTTTTCGGTGATCAGCCGCAGCACGGCATCGCCGGGCAGGCCGGCTTCCGGCATGCTGACCGGCAGCACCTCCTCGATGCGCAGGTCTGCAAACCGCAGCTCCAGCGGGATATCAAGCTCCGCAGCGATCGACAGGCGGCTCGAATCGGTGACAAATCCGTATTCCTCCGGATTGCCGGAAGGGTGCAGCAGCGCGCCGAGATTCCAGAACATCCGCAGCGGATCCGCCGCAATGGCTTCGCGCAGGCTGGAGTTGCCCGGATGAATCCGGACACTGGCGCTGCGGGCGCCGCCGGGCTCGCTCAGCGGCGGATAAGGCAGCAGAATGCCTTCGGCCAGCTCGCCGCCGAGCAGCGACACCGTGCCCGCCCGCCGGGTATCGCATCCCAGCGACGCAGCGGACACTTTTACCGGAATCCCGAAGCTGTTCCGGATGTGCAGCGTCAGCGAAGGTGCGGCAATATCGAGCAGGCCGGGGCGGAAGGCCTCGAACCTGTCCAGCTCCAGGCTATCGGCCAAAGCGGGCAGCAGCACCTGGCCCAGGTATCCCTCCGCGTAGCTCATGCGCATGCGCTCCATCCGGACGCTGCAGTCTTCGAGCCGCAGCGGCGCCTGATCTCCCTGCCGGATGGCTGTGTAGGAAAACGCCAGTTCCCCGGACAGATCCAGTTCGTATCCGGCCAGATCTGCGGTCAGCTCCTGCGCGTCTCCCGCGCTGCCGGCCCATTCCAGCACCAGGCCGGTTCCGGCGCGGCTTACAGCAGGCACAGAAAACTGCACCCGGGTCTCCGCCGCCTCCGGCAGGCGGAACGCAAAGCGCAGCTCGCCGCCGCTCAGACGCGCCAAGGCCGTCTGCTGCCCATCTACCCGGAACGAAACAGAAGACACCGGCAGCGGCACTGCAATATCGTCGAGGCTCATCAGCCCCGCAGCGCTCAGCTCCACCGCATCCGACCGCCACGAAAGCCGGATGAGGCCATCTGCATCCACCGCCACAAGCGACGTATCCGGAAGCTGGTCCAGGAGGTCCGCAGCACTGATTTCGCTGTTCACGAGGGGGAACGCAAATTCGGGCTGCCAGTCGGGGAGGATAATCCGGTCCGCCTGATCGATCAGGCTGCAGCTGCTCAGGCTGAATCCGAGCATCAGCCCGGCAACAAGAAAGGTGCGGTTGTTCATAGGAGGCGCATATAGCATGCAAGCTCTCCTATTTATACTTATTTTACGAACTATATTTATTTTAAATATTACAAATATATGCATTTTTTAAAACACAGCAAAACCTAAGCAAAACAGGCGTTTCCGCTGCCGGAAACGCCTTGAAGAACAGGGGATACGCGCCCTTGCCGAAACCCGGCCGGAAGATATGCGCTGCTGCCTCAGCCGAGCAGCGAAGCTGCCGCGAGCGCTGCCAGGATCAGCAGGGCGGCCAGGCGGATCTTCACGCCGAGTCCCAGGCGGGCGGATGCGCGGAACCGGATACGGTCTGTCATGGCATACTGGATTAGCGGTAAGCGCCGCGCCCGGCTGCTCCGGGCGCGGCCCATTTCATCATCGGACCACTACTTTTTTGAACACCCGCCGGACACCGCTGGCGGTCTGGAAGATGTACACGCCAGGATTCCATCCGCCCACAGGAACCGCCAGTTCCTGCCCAGGCTCGATCTGGCCGTTCCATACGGTTTGTCCGCTCACATTCAGCACCTGAATCGCCACGGCCTGCTCGATGCCGGAAAGACGGATCCGGGCCTCTTCGGTTGCCGGGTTGGGGAATACGCGGAGCGTCAGGCCGCCTGCGTTTTCGGGCGACAGCATCAGCTCGACGGTGCTGCTGTAGGCAAACTGGCCGTCGACATCCACCTGCCGGAGCCGGTAGAAGAGGCTGCCGGATGCCGCCCGGGCTGCGCCCGCATCGCGGAACTGGTAGGCCAGGATTTCATTTGAAACTCCGGCAGCCTCCACCCGGCCGCGGGCCTCGAAATTGCGGCCATCGCCCGATCGTTCGACCTCGAAGTAATCGCTGTTCAGTTCGCTGGCCGTAGCCCAGGTCAGGGCTGCATCCGAGCCGCTGGGCTGGACATCGAAGTACACCCATTCGACGGGGAAATTGCTGCCGTCGAGGTTCAGGGTTACGAAGGCGGTGTTGCTCTGGTTGCCGCCGTCGTCCACCGTCACCTGGATCAGGCGCGGACTGAAGGTAGGGGCAGGCGAGGCATTTTTATATGCAACTGCGGCAAGCACCTGGCGGTACTGTTCGATAGTCGCTTCGCCGAGGAGGTGCATGACGTGGCCGCTGGCCTCCCGCTGCGCCTGGATGCCCATCGAGGCGAGGGAAGAGGCGTCGAGCATCATTTCGAGTTGCTCGAGCGATCCGTCTTCGGGGTTGATGATGGTCACGGTAGCGGCCTCCATCTCCGTATCATCGGTATCCTGGATTTGCACATCTGCCGGGAGGATGAAGCTGCGGGCCTCATAAAACTGCGAATAGGACTCCTGGCGGTCGGTGCCGGCCTGAGCGCCGTTGAGATCGAGGGTCGGCGGGGCGGAGCAGATCTGGATCACCAGGTTGCTGATGACTGCGCCATCCTGGCCGTTGGCGGCACCGTGGGTGGTGTTATGATGCGGGTGGGAGGAATTGGTGGAGATGAACTTCCCGGCGAGGCCGCCGGCTTTAATCACGTTCACCGTTCCGGGCAGTGTGCCGGTGGTATTGACATAGCCGCCGGCGCCGCCGCCGCCGGGCCCATGCTGGTCGGCCGTGGTAACTGTGCCGCCGTCGCCGCCGGAGACATCGATGGTCAGGTTTTGCGGATTCGTGTAGGACTGAATATCCAGGAGGACTGCCCCGCCTGCGCCGCCGCCGCCTGCGCCGTCGTTGATGGTAATATCCTCAGCATCGGGCGCATAGGCACGGATTGCCCGGGATCCCGAAACCGTGAGGGTATTGGCGATGAGGATCACGATCCCGCCGCCGTTGCTGGCCTCGTAGGACGCGCCGTTGTTCTGGTGGCCGCCGCCGCCGCCGCCGCCGAGGAAGAGGCGCGGAACGACCGATTCGTAGAGGGCGCGGAGGCTTTGGCCGCCGCGGCCGCCTTTATCGGTATCGCTGAGCTGGCCTGGGGTATTGGAGAGCCAGCCGTGCCCGCCGATGCCGCCGGTGCCCCAGTTGCCGCCGCCGCCGCCGCCGCCGTTGTGGTCGTTGCCGCCGCCGCCGCCGTTGGCCATTTTCCCGCGGCAGCCGGCGAAGGGCAGCTCGGCGATGCCCTCGCCTTTGATCCCGCCTTTGCCGGAGTTCACATCGCAGATATAGGTAAGCCCGCCGGTGGTGGCGCTCCCGTTGAACGAGCCGCCCCGGAACCCGATGCCGGAAGCATCGATGTGGGCCTTCATGGTCATGGTGCCGCTGGCCTCCACCGCGATGATGCCGCCCGTGGAGCCATTCCAGGCCTGGCCGGTAAGGGTTCCCTTGATTTCGACATCCGTGTAGACCGGCACGCGGACCAGCTGCACCAGTCCGGAGATGGTGTAGGATTTGCAGACCGGACGGGTAAAGGTAATTTTCTTGCTGCCGTTGCTGACCGAGGCGATATTGCACAGCTCATACACCCCGGAATTCCCGAGATCGGTCAGGGTGCCGTAGGTCGTGTCGTCGGCCTGGCTGATCGAGGAGCCTTTCATCTGGATGAGGAGGACCCGGTCTCCCGCCGCGAATCCGGTCACCGAAGCGACGTTGACAAAATTGGACCCTACCGCGGTAACGGCAGTGTACCGGTTCACAGTTCCGCTGATCTGGGTCACGAGGGTATTGAGCACCCCAATAATCCCGGCAAGCAGGACGGCGCCTGCGACGATGATGCGGATGAGCCGATTGTTAAGAGCAAGGCGTCCCTGGAGTTGCTGTCCCAGCGCCATCTATATCGTGTTTCGGGCAAAGTAACAGCATGGCTCCGGCGGCGCCGCTTCGTTTTGCGGCATTTTATATCATCCTGCCTCATGGCCCGATGCAGGCCCCGGGCAGCGGCCCGTTTGCGGCACGCTGCCCGGAACCCGAATGATTTCATTTATACTCAATTCGTTATACCTCTCCGGGCGTTACGCGCAGGGTTATGAGCCGGCTGTCGCGGATCAGGGTGAGCGACGACTCCCGTCCGATCTCTACATCGGTGAGCATGCGGTGCAGATCATCGATGCCCTGCACCGGCAGGCCGTTGAAGCGGATGATCACGTCTCCTTCCTGCAGATCAGACTGGCGGGCGGGCCCATCAGCCTCGACCGAGCGGACGAGAACGGCCCTGGGCGAGGCGAGGGAGAGCAAGCTCACGGTTCGTTCCGGCAGCCGGAGGTCATGGCCGGCAATTCCGAGGTAGGCACGGCGGATGCGGCCCTCGGTGATGAGCTTGCTGACGATATAGCTGGCCGTTGCGGAGGCGATGGAAAAGCAAATACCCTGGGCGGGCAGGATCATCGCCGTATTGACCCCGATGACTTCGCCCCGGCTGCTGACGAGGGGGCCGCCGGAGTTGCCGGGGTTGAGGGCTGCATCGGTCTGGATCACGTTGTCGATGAGGCGGCCGGTCTGGGAGCGCAGGGTGCGTCCGAGCGCGCTGACTACGCCGGCGGTGACGGTGTACTCGAATCCGTAGGGATTGCCGATGGCAATGGCGAGCTGCCCAGCCTGGAGCTGGCGCGAATCGCCGAAGGCAGCGGCTGCGAGGCCCGATGCCGGGATTTTGAGCACTGCCAGATCGGTAGCGGGGTCGTCGCCGACCTTATCCGCATCGAAGCGGCTGCCGTCCGGCAGGGCGACCGTGATGCGGCCGGGCTGGCTGACGACGTGGCTGTTGGTGACGACAAATCCGTCGGGAGTCAGGACAAAGCCTGATCCACTTCCGGAGCTGCCCCTGCGGCGGCGTTCCTGCCGGATTCCGATATGCACGACTGCGGGGCTTACCCGCTGAACCGCCGCCACTACCGCCTGCGAATAGGCGTCGAGCAGGGCGGCATCCGGGAGCGGGGGGCGGGGCTGCCCGGCGTAAGGCTCCGGGCTTCCTGAATCATGAAGCAATGTAAGCATGATAGCGGCTGTTTACGGGCATGACACCCGTACCTGGCACCGCGTGACAGCGCGGGGATTCCGGGTCCTGAGAGTTCAGGCCTTCATATCCGGGCTTTCGATGCTCTCGATCGGCACCTCCAGTGCGCCCTCGGGCGGCATTTGCAGGACCGGGGCCTCGCTGCGGCGGAAGAGCCAGCTGATCAGGTTCAGCAGCGGGCCGGTCATGAAGGTCGTTGCGAGGGCCATGATCACCATCATAGCGAAGAGGGTTTTGCTGAGAATTCCCAGATCATAGCCGATGTTGAGTACGACGAGCTCCATCAGGCCGCGGGTATTCATGAGCGATCCGGTAATCAGGGCATTTTTCCAGGAATAGCCCATGAGCTTGGAGGCCAAAAAGGCGCTGCCAAATTTCCCCAGGGTAGCATACCCGATGATGGTGAGCACAACCTGCCAGAGGTGGGCCTCGTTGAGGGCGCCCATTTCTGTGCGCAGGCCGGTGAACACGAAAAACAGCGGCAGAAAGACGAGGGTAGCCAGATCTTCCAGCTTTTCGATCAGGGTGTGCTTGAATTTCTGGTTCTGCGGCATGATCACCCCGGCAATGAAGGCGCCGATCAGGGCATGGATGCCGATCAGTTCGGTCATATAGGCCGAGAGGAGCATGATCATGAAGACAATTCCGGTCTGGGGGCGCGTCAGTTCGCCGCGCTGCACAAAGCGCCTGCCTACCCAGGCAGCGATAGGCCGGACCACCCAGATCATCAGCGCCAGATAGACCGCGATAAATCCAAAGGTCAGGAGCGAGGTGCCGAGGCCGCGGGCTTTGCTGACGGCAATCACGATGGCCAGGAGGCACCAGGCGGTGAAGTCGTCCACGGCGGCGCAGGTGATGAGCTGATTACCGAAGGGGGTGCGGCTCCAGCCCCGCTCCTGCACAATGCGGGCGAAGACCGGAAAGGCTGCGATGCTCATCGCAATCCCCATGAAGAGCGCGAAAGCCAGGAAAGGTGCGCCAGGCTGGGCGTATTCGGCATAAATCTGCCGTGCGAGCCAGGCACCGGCCAGAAAGCCGCCTGCAATACTTACATGACTGATTACCAAGGCTTCCCGTGCAGTTTGGCGGATACTGTTCAGATCCAGCTCCAGGCCGATGATGAACATGAAGAAAATCAGGCCCATCTGGCTGATGAACTGGAGATTGCCCCAGGACCATTCGGGGAAGAGAAATGCTGAAACCTGGGGGGCATACATGCCGAGGATGGAAGGCCCCAGGGCGATGCCGGCGATAATTTCCCCGATCACCGCCGGCTGGCCGAGCTTGCGCGCCAGAAAGGACATGACGCGGGTGGCCAGCAGAATCGAGATCACCTGCAGCGAGAGGATGCTCAGGGAATGATTGAGGCTGTGCTGCAGATCTTCGAGAAAGATCTGGCCCACATTCAGCTGGGCCATATCCTGCGGAGCAGACTCAGTACCGGCCGGCTGCAGGGCCTGACCTTGCGCAATAAGATACCAGATCCCAGCTCCCAGGCTTAGGACCGCAATCACATACAGCAGAAGCGAACGCTTCATCGGATACCCCAACAAGCCGGATTTGCGGACGGATACCGGCCCGGCTGCTGTCTGAGCCTCTAAATTACCAAAAAATCCGGTTGGTCAGGACTGCGCTGCGGGCTTTTTGCTGAAGCGGTGGCGGAGGTATTCGATCAGGGGCGGCAGCAGGGAGACAAAGATGATTCCCAGGACGACGAGCGAGAAGTTTTTCTTCACAATTTCATTCTCTGCAAAGAAATACCCGGCCAGCAGGAAGGCAGACACCCAAACTGCGCCGCCCAGCAGGTTATATACGATAAACCGGGGGTAGTTCATGGCACCTACACCTGCTACAAAGGGGGCAAAGGTGCGGATAATGGGGATGAATCGGGCGTAGACGATGGTTTTGCCGCCATGTTTTTCATAAAAAGCATGCGTCCGCTCCAGGTATTCGCGTTTAATCCACCTGGAGTTCATCTCAAAGACCCGCTGACCCAGGAATTTCCCCACAAAATAATTAACTGTGTCGCCCAATACGGCGGCGATAAACAGGATGAGCAGCATCAGGCCGAGATTCAGGCTGCCGTTGGACACGGCGATGGTGGCACCGGTAGCGAAAAGCAGCGAATCTCCGGGCAGGAAGGGCGTCACGACGAGGCCGGTCTCGGCAAAAATGATGACAAACAGGATCAGGTAGGTGAGGGTTCCGTACTGGCTGACAATGTCGGCAAGGTGTTTGTCGAGGTGCAGGAAGAGGTCGATGAATTGCTCGATCATGATGCTGCGATAGGCGGTGAAGCTGCGGGCGGAGCCGGCAGGTAGAAGTTGTGCCAAAGCTACACTGAAATCCCGGAGATGGGAAACGGGGCGGCTACAGCGGTCAAATTCTCCGGTTCAATGGCGCTGGGCGGGATCGGGCGGATAAGCCCAGGCGAGGAAATCGGGGAGGGCCTGGGCCCAGGTTGGCAGGTCGTGCTTGCCGCCGGGAATTTCGAGGTAGCGGAGCTGATGTTCAGGGCACCCCTTGGCGCGGAGTTCGGCGAGCAGGTCGAGGGTGTCGTCGATGGCATCGATGATGCCATTGCCGTTGCGGTCATCTGTTTCATCTTCCGTGCCGGCCTCAAACCATGCGCGGAACTGCTCCGGCATTTCCCCGAAACGTACCACATTGTGGATCAGGCGATCCTGATCCACGTAGCCATCTTCATAGGCTTTGCTGCGCCACCAGAGCGCGCCGGAGAATACCCCGGCAAAGCGGAAGTGCTCCGGATGGTTCCAGGCGATGTCGAAGGCGGAGAGCCCGCCGAGGGAGCAGCCGGCAAAGCCTGTGAGGAGCGGATCGGCAGCGAGGCGGTAGCGGTGGTGGAGGAAGGGCAGGAGCTCCTGGACGACAAAGCGGCTGTAGCGCGCAGCGCGCGCGCCCCTGCCTTGGTAATCGGGCTGGCAGGCGGTTCCGTATTCGTGGATGCGGTGGTGCTCCGGATAGATTGCGGCCACTACGATGCGCCGCATGCGGTGGCTGGCCATGAGGGTTTCGAGGGTTTCTGCGAGGCGCAGGCCGGGCATGTCCTGGCCGTCGTTGAACAGGAGCAGCGGGTACCGTCCGGCGTGGCTGAGGTAATGCGGCGGCAGCCAGACATCGACCCGCACAGCGCGCCCCAGATGCACCGACTGCCTGAGATGCGTCTCGATGTGCTCGTGGCGATTAAACAGCAGGTCCAGTTTTCCCAGCATGGGAGGGAGTTAGCGGAGGTGCGGAGGGCAATATTACGGGATTCCGGCGGAAGGCGGAGGTGCGGGCAAAAAAATCGCTTGCCCTGCGGAATATCCCGAAGATTCGGGATATGCAGCGCACTTGCTGAAGCCATATTTTTGTGGGGAGCCGATTGTTTTTCTGTTTGGCGGGCATGCCGAAGCTATGGAGATGCTTGCCTGCTGCGAATAAACCGGCCGGGGGGAATCCGCGGGCGCAGCGGTTCCGGCAGCCCTGCGGTCCTGCTTCACTCCCCCCCTGGCCCCCCCCTTCTCAGGGGGGGAACCCCAAACGCTTTCCCATCGCAACTTCCATTCCCTATGCGTCCTGCCCTGCTCCTCCTCGCCTGCTGTCTCCTGCTCCGCCCGGCGCTCCCTGCCCAGACCTGGGAACCCGTAAGCCCTGCCGGCGGCCAGATCCACCGCGGCATCACCGTCGGCAGCCAGCTGCTGATTGGCACCTCAAGCGGCATCTACCGCAGCACCGACGGCGGGGCCACATTTGCCCCCTGGTCGCGCGGCATCCCGTCCGGCAACGTCATCGACCTTCTCCAGGACGGAAATTTCCTGTTTGCCTGCGTTGCCAATAAAGGCATTTACCGCAGCGCCGACGGCGGCGTTACGTGGGACCTGAAGCTGCCCGGGCGGTACCTGTCCCAGAATGCCATCGGCATCGTCCGCATGCAGAAAGCCGACGGCCACCTCATGGTACGCAACTCGGATGAGCTGAACGACACCCTCTATTTCTCCCCCGACTTCGGCAACACCTGGATCAAACAAGCCATCAGCCCCTTTTCCCTGCTCACCAACCAGGTGTTTGGCTTTGGCGACGTATTTCTCACCAATTCCCTTGCCGGGGTACTGGGGCCCGTGCAGGGACTCTACCGCACCGAAGACCTCGGCCAGACCTGGACATTCAGCGGCACAGGCATCACCCCGGGACTGTCCGTAAATAATATGGTATCCATCAACGATACCCTGTATGCGCTGCAAAAGCACATTTTCCGCTCCACCGACAACGGGCTGAACTGGACCCAGGTAACCACCGATACCCTCAAAAACCCGAACGGTTCCTTCGCCTTCAGTCCGGCCTTTTATACAGTGCTGGGCCGGACGGTATACGCCCGCAACGGCGGAAATGCGTCCGTTGTGTGCACCTCCTGGACCCCCGGCCAGTCACGCTGGCAGCCTCCGGTAGCTGGCAGCCCCACCTCAGGCGCAGGCCTGACCATGTTCAGCCACGCCGGCAAGATGTTCCAGACCGGGTTTAATGGCGAGATCTTTACGGCCTCCAGCCCCACCCAGGCCTGGACACCGGCTACATTCGGGGGCGTGTACAGCGTTGTGGTGAATGACCTCACTGCATCCGGGAATCAGGTATTTTCCACCACCGCCTCCCGGTTTTGGGCAGGAAACGATGGACCCAACAACTGGCAAGTACTCAACCCGGCCAATATCCCCGACAACTATACGCTGCGGGCGGTGACCCAAGTGGGCAGCAACCTGCTCATGGGCGTGAGCGACAATTTCAACGGCCCCCTGCAGATGTATGTCTCCCAAAATCAGGGCACAAGCTGGCAAAGTGCAGATGGCACCTCGCTCAGGCCCGAAGCACGCATGCGCACCTTCGGCGACAGCGCCGTAATCTTCGGCACCGAAGGCGGCTCGCTTCCGGTGGCGGGCATACTCAATGCGCAAGGACAATTTGTGGCGGGCCTGACGGGCGTTTCCGGCTTTTCGGGCACCACCGAATGGCTGGCCATGACCCGGCACAAAGGCGAACTCTACGGGCTGGCCACCCGGCTCAATAACCCGTCCTCCCGCATATTCCGGCGCAATTCCACGGCTACCAACTGGACGGTCGTGAATCAGTTTCTGTTTCCCAACGGGGCCTTATCCTTCGAATCGTGGCAGGGCAAGCTCTACCTCGGCCCGGCCCTGGGCGGGGTGCTCGTATCTGCCGATGATGGAGCCAACTGGACCGGCCTCAGCAGCGGACTCGGCGGCGCTGTGGTGAACCACCTCCACGCCTTCGGCGATTTTCTGGCGGCGGCCACTGACCGGGGCATCTTCCTGCTCGAAGCGGGCGACACCACCTGGACCGACCTGAGCGGCGACCTGCCCGTGGCCGGCTTCATCAAGGTGCAGTCCACCCCAGCATACCTCTGGGCCGTGGCCGAAGGCGGCGCCGCCTGGCGGCTGCGCCGGGCCGGAAACGTATCGGCCGAACCAGACGAAGCGCTCATGTTCAGCCTGTTTCCCAACCCGGCACGCGACGAGGCCCGGCTGCTCCTGCCTGCCGGCACCGCCAGCTGGGTCCTGCTCAATCCGCAGGGGCAGACCGTCGCGCAAGGCAGGCTCCAGGGCGGGCAGGAAGTCCGCATTCCGCTCGCACACCTGCCTGCAGGCCTGTACCACCTCCGGGTCCGCAGCGGCCAGCAGACCGGCAGCACCTCCTTGCTGATCCCAGGGCAGCCCTGAGCGCCGTACATCGCCCTGATTGAGCCGCCCCGGCTTCCATCCCGAATATTCGGGGTTGAAGCCGGGGCATTTTACGCGGAACTTTACCCTGCGTCGGCATCATGCCGCGCATACAGGCCGGTATTCCCCATCCTACCCCCATTTTTCATGAAACCCTCCCGCTTCCTCTTCCTGTGGCTCTGCTTCGCGGCCCTGCCCATTTCCGCCCAGACCTGGCAGCCCCTGGGGCCTTTCGGCGGGCTCATCCGCAGCGCCGCCGTAGTCGATGGCAGCCTGCTCGTCGGAACCAATGCCGGCATCTACCGGAGCACCGACGGCGGGCAGACCTTCAGCGCCTGGTCGCAGGGCCTGCCGGCAGGCAACGTCATCGACCTGATGCAGGACGGCAGCAAGCTGTATGCCTGCGTGTTCGAGAAAGGCATCTACCGCAGCGACGACAGCGGCATCACCTGGACGCAGGTGCTGGCCGGGCGCTACCTGCGCCAGGACGGATTCGGGCAGTCCCGGATTCAGAAGGCGGGCACACAGATCATGGTCCGCAATTACGACGACTTCAACGACACCTTGTTCTTCAGCGGCGACGCCGGTGCCACCTGGACCCGGCGGGCTGTGAATGGCAGCCTGTTCAACAACATCTACGCCTTCGGCGGCAGCCTCTTCGGATATGGCAACGCCAGTGTTTTCGGGCCGCAGGCAGGCCTCTACCGCTCCGAAAACCTGGGCCAGACCTGGGTCTTCAGCGGAACGGGCATGCCTGCCGGGCAGTATGTAGGGCAGATGGTGAACTTTGGGGACACCCTCTATGTGCTGGACAGCCACATCTTCCGATCGGTCAACGGCGGCGCCAATTGGACCCAGGTGACGACCGATACGCTGCTGACCGTCGGCGGTGCGTATGCCTTCTTTCCGGAGTGGTTCCTCAAAGTGGGCCGTACGGTGTATGCGCAGAACGGGGGCAATTTCAATGTCAAAGTCGCTACCTGGACGCCCGGCCAGGCCCGCTGGCAGGATTCGTACACCGGCCTGCCTACCCAGGGCAGCACGCTCAACCTGTATGCAGCTGGCTCCAAGGTATTTCTGGGGCGGTTCGAAGGGATTTTATATCAAACCACCGGCCCCGGCCAGCCCTGGACCACGGCATCGCTGCAGGGCATCAACGCCATCGAGCACTACGACCTCTTTGTGCAGGGCAACGAAGCCCTCTCCACCACGGCCACCACCGTGCGCAGCAGCAGCGATGCCGCCGGTGTCTGGACCGCGGCAGACCCGGCGAACATCAGCAATCAGATCCGGATCTTCAGCATCGTAAAAGCCGGCAGCAATTATGTCATCGGCGTGGAAAATGTATTCGGCGTGCTGGACCTCTATCAGGCTGCCAGTCCTGCGGGCCCCTGGACCAATAAAGGCATTTACGATATAGCGCCCAACGCGCGGCTCCTGGCAAAAAACGACAGCCTGATCGTGTACGGCTCCCTCGGCGGCACCCCGGCCTGTTTCATCACCAACAGCCAGGGCGTGCAGCTCAGCGAGTTCAATACAGGCCTCTTCGGGTTTTCGTTTGACGACGGCGTGCCGGCCATGACCGCCCACAAAGGCGATCTGTACTGCGTCATTACCGGATTTGTGAATAATTTCTCCAAAATCCGCAAATACAACCTCCCCGCCGGCACATTCTGGGAGCAGGTAGCGGAAAAAATCGACAACCAATTCTTTGGCGCGAGCGCCCTGACCTCCTGGAAAAACCGGCTCTACCTCGGCATGCTGAGCGGCGGCGTGAAAGTATCGGAGAATGACGGCGCTGCCTGGACCGATCTGAGCGCCGGGCTGAACGGAGCGGTCGTAAACCAGCTGTATGCATTCGGCGATTTCCTCGCTGCGGCGACCAACCAGGGCGTCTTTCTGCTCGAAGACGGGGAAAACACCTGGACCGACCTGAGCTTCAACCTCCCGGTCGCCGACATCCGCAAGGTGCAGGCATCGGGCCAGTACCTCTGGGCGCTGACCGACGGCGGCGGCATATGGCGGCTGCTCCGGGAGGGCAATGTAGCGGCGGATCCGGATCTTGCAGGGCCGGCGGTATCCCTGTTTCCCAATCCTGCTTCCGACTTCGTCGCCCTGCGCGTGGATGCACCAACGGGCTATGCCTGGGAAATGCTGAATCTCCAGGGCCAGCGCCTGCTGGCTGGCCAGGCACTGCCCGGCACAGGCGATCTGCGGATTTCCGTGGGTCATTTGCCTGCCGGGATGTATTATTGCCGTGTACAGAATGAAAACGGCCGCTCGGTTGTATCATTCGTCAAACCCTAACCTTTCTGCTGCATGAGAACGATCCTGCTGGCCCTGCTGGGGCTGATCTCCTTCCCGCTTGCCGGGCAGACCTTCATGCGGGCCTACAGCAATGTCGCCTTTCCGCAGCCAGGTGGCCTGCTGCTGCCCGAAGACGCCATTCAGATGAGCGACGGCAGTTTCGTGTTCACGGGATTCGAAGGCTTTCTGGTGCATGCCGATGCAGCCGGCGTGCCGCTGCGGACCCTGGACATTGAAGACGGCGTAGGCGGGGCCCTGAGCTCGATCAACCTCTCGCTCCTGGCACAAGCCGGGCCCAATCAGGTGTTTGTCGCGGGAAATACGTCTTCCGACACCCTATTCATCATGAGGCTCGACCTCGGCGGCAGCATCGTCTGGCAAAAAAGCTACCGCACGCCGAGCAACCAGCCCCGTACGCTCCTCGCCACTCCGGACGGCGGACTCCTGACGCTGGCCTCCACCGGCCGCGGCACCACCCAGTCTGCCATCCCCATCCTGACCCGGCTCGACGCCAACGGAAACCTGGTCTGGCAGCGGCGGTATTTCAATTCCAATCCTGCTGCGGGCCGGATGAACTGGTACGACGTCAGCCGGGCCGCCAACGGCGATTTCCTGGTCACGGGCACGACCGTTCCGGCCTCGCCATCGCGGATTCTGGTCGCGCGGCTTTCGGCGGCAGGCGCCGTGCTCTGGGCCAGGGAGCTGGCTGCTTCCAACAACAGCAATGAGCATGGCGTTGCCGTCGCTGAACTCTCCAACGGCCAGATCAAGGTTGTGGTCAACAACCCGGTGCCGGGCAGCCAGTTTGGAACGGTGCTGCTGAGCGCCTCCGGCGATCTGCTCAGCGCAGGCGCCTACAGCGGCGGCGGCGCCAATATGACCAGCGCCTACATCCAGTCCGACGGCAGCGTCACTGGCGCCCTGACCAACCTCTCCACGGTGGTCAGGCTCGCGCCGGACGGCGCGCCCGCCTTTGCCCGCAGCTATGACCTGCAGAACGGCAGCTTTGTGCTCCTCAACGAAATATTTCCCTCCTCCGACGGCGGCCTGATCAGCTTTGGCGGGTACACCTTTTCCTTTTTCGGGGATTTTGCCTGTACCCTCTTCAAGACCGCAGCGGACGGGCTGCTGCCGCCAGGCTTTCACACCCCGGTGACGCTGAACCTGCTGACCTATGCGCCCTCGCTCAGCAGCGCAGCGCTGAGCGATTCGGCAGGCTTGCCCCTGCTCGCCAGCCAGATCGGCGCCACCGAGACCACGATGGTGTACGACACCCTCTTCGGCACCCCGCCGCTGGCGCTGGACCCGCCGCTGCCGCCGCTCTTTCAGCTGGGCCCCAATCCTGCCACGGATGTGCTGCGGCTCGCCTATGCCGGCGATCAGCCGGCGGTGTGGCGGATGCTCGATCCGGCTGGGCGTGTACTCGCCGCCGGGTCCCTGCTGCCTGGCCAGGAGGCCCGGCTGCCGGTGGCGCAGCTCGCTTCCGGACGCTACCTCTGCGAGGTCCGCGCAGGCACCCGCAGGCAGGCAATGGTCTTCGTCAAACCCTGATCTGTTTCATATGCGCTGCTGCACAGCCCTTCTCATCGGTGCAGGCCTGGCCCTGGCAGGCCTCTCCGCCTGTTCCTCCGGTACCTCTTCCGCCAGCTATCCTGCTACGATGCATCCTGTTACCCCGCACACCTCCGGTGCCGGCGCCCCATCGGGCGGTGCCGCCCTGCAGATCGGCCAGGGCCGCTTTTTCTCCTTCGCCTTGCCGCAGGGCTGGCGGGTGGGCGAAGACGGCCAGTTTGCCCTGACCCTCATTGCACCTGACAATCAGGCGCTCACCGTGATGGTCGGGAATACAGGCTATCCGCTCAACTATCCGCCGGGGCAGTTTGTGTACGAGAAGCTGATGGCGCTCGGCCCGCAGCAGCTCCAGATTGGGCAGCCGAGACAGGCGCAGCCCGCCGCCGGATTTCAGTATGCCTACCAGTTTGACGTGGCCTATTATGCGCAGGGCGTTCCCTGCCGCGGCAGTGTCAAGTGCCATGTGGCGCCTTCCTACGATCTGTGCGTAATGGCCATGACCGCTGCCCTCTCGGAGGCCAGCCAGTGGCCCGGCTATGCCTCGTGGCTGCCGCTTGTCGCGGATCAGGTCTCCGCCACCAACGGCGCGGCCTTCGGAATGCGGGGCATCATGCAGCAGAACCTCCAGAATTCGATGGCCTATGCCGAAGCCGCCCGCCAGTACCGCGACTGGTCGCAGCGCAACTGGCAGCAGGTCACCGACGACCGGAATGCGTCCGTGGACCGCCGCAACTTCGAGTTCCGCGAAAACCTCGGCGCCGTGCAGACCTATGTCAACCCTTACGACAGCCGGGTGCCGGTGGAACTGACTACCCAGTACCAGTACTACTGGGTGGACCGCCAGGGCAATATCCTCGGCACCGACGACCCCGGCGCCAATCCGAACACCGGGTCCACCGCCGAATGGGTGCAGATGAAAAAGCATCGCCCGTAACGTTGTATTCAGCTCATTCCCTGTATCTTCGATGAAACCGCTTCTTCTCCTCCCGCTGCTGGCCGGCCTGCTGGTGCTGGCTGCCTGCAAACCTGAACCCGAGCCGGAACCTGAACCCGAGCCGCAGGACGAGCGTCTCTACACGCCTTCGGGCACCCTGAAAGGCAAAGCAGCCTTCCCGGTGGGCGTGGCCGTCCAGTCGGGCAGGCTTCCGCTGGCCTCCTACGATCAGCTCATCCGGGCGGAGTTCAGCAGCATCACCGCCGAATATGAGATGAAGCAGAATATCGTCCACCGGGGCGCCAATGCCTACAACTGGGTGCCGTCCGATGCGATCGTGAACTACGGCAACACCAACGGCCTGCGCGTGCACGGCCATGCGCTGGTGTGGCACAATGCCGTCCCAAACTGGCTCAACAGCTTCAGCGGCACGAACGCCGAGTTCGACAGCCTGATGAAGGACTATATCCAGGCCTTTGTAGGGCGCTACAAGGGCAAGGTCGCCAGCTGGGATGTGGTCAACGAAGCCTTTGAAGACGGCAGCGGTGCCTGGCGCAATACCCTTTTCCGGCAGAAAATGGGAGCGGACTACGTCGCCAAATGCTTCCAGTGGGCGCATGAGGCCGATCCCGACGCCAAGCTGTTCTACAACGACTACGGCGCGGAGTATGACGCCCCCAAGCGCGCCGCCATTGTGGCGATGATCCAGGATCTGCAGGCCCGGGGCGTGCCCATCCACGGATTCGGCTTCCAGATGCACATCAGCTACAAAGGCCCTTCGCTCAGCACCATGACCGGTGCCGTCAATGCGCTCAAGGCCACCGGCCTGCTGATCCATTTTTCCGAGCTGGACATCCGCGCCAACCCCGACAACGACCTTACCGATCTCACCGTGGAGCGCGCCCTGGCCCAGGAAACCAAATACCAGGAAGTTGCCTCGCTGCACAAGTCCCTGCCTGCTGCGCAGCAGTTCGGCATTACCCTCTGGGGGCTCAAGGACAACGACAGCTGGCTGATCGACTTCTGGGGCAATCCGGAATGGGCGCTGCTGTTCAACCAGAACTTCAAGCACAAACGCTCGCACCGGGGCATGATGGAGGGGCTGTAAACCTGGCAAGCAGGCGGCACAGAGTCCAATCTGCGCTTTTGCTGCTTGGAATCATGCTGCGACATGGTTATATTTGTGTAGAGCCATGTTGCAATGACGATTCAGCATATTGACAATCAAATCATTATCACGCTTCCCGCTTCTGTCGACATAGCGGGTGTTCAGCGCTTGGTCAACTATCTGCTGTACCGGGAAGCCACCCAGCACAGCCAGGCTACGCAAGGCAGTGTGGATGAACTGGCACGCAACGTGAACCAGCAATGGTGGAAGGAGAATAAGCAGCGCTTTTTGCCGGAGTGAAATTTGTCATAGACACCAATATCGTTTTCAGCGCCATCCTGAACACAGAAAGCAAGATCGGCGACCTGCCCATGAACTCGCATGGAGTTTTTGAGTTCTATTCCTGCGATGCCCTTCGAGCAGAACTCAAGCGGCATCGCCACCAACTGCTTGATCTTTCCCAGCTAACTGAAGATCAGCTGGATCAAGCGATATACCAGATAAGCCACTGCATTGTCTTTACCGATGAGGCGCTGATTCCTTTTGCGTATTGGGCCCAGGCGGCTCAGCTCGTCCGGGATGTCGACATGGACGATATTGCTTTTCTGGCGCTTGCGGGGTATATGAACGTCAAACTGTGGACCGGCGACCGGAGGCTGATGAAGGGCTTGGCCAGCAAGGGGTTTTCGAGCTTTATCAGCACCGGCGAACGGTACACCTTGCGTACGCTGCTTGAATAGACTGCGCATGTCCGAGGCCGACCTGTGTGCTGGCCCGCCGCCTGCGCCCGGCAGGACGGTCCCTGAACGCCAAACCCAGGTTTCAATCCCTCGCGCCAAGGCCAGGCTCAAGCCTCACCCCCGCTTCACCAACTTTTTCTCCCACACCCGCTCCCCGCTGCGCAGCCGCAGGAGGTAGAGGCCGTCGGGCAGGGCGCGGAGGTCGAGCTTGTGGGCCTGGCCTTCAAATACGTCTGTGCGGATGAGCCTGCCATCGGGGGTAAAAACCTCCAGCAGGGCCTGTCCCTCCGCGCCGCCAGAGCGCTGGATGAGGAAGACCGCGCCGGGGTTGGGGCTCACGCTGAACGCCAGGCTGTCCTGTCCGCCGAGCGGAGCCGAAGCACCGGGGCCCGCCGTGCGGAACGCTTCGCTGCTGCTGCTGTTGGTGCCGGCGCCGCCGGGGTCGCAGACCTCCTTGCGCTGGATGCGGTTGCCGGCGGCGTCATACGTGATGACCAGCTGCGGCGTGCAGGGCGGACCGACCTGGGCGAGGGCGGAGAGGGGGAGGAGGAGGAGGAGTGGGAGGAGGTGGCGCATGGGATTCATTTTTTGAGAGGCTTGTCTATTCGTTCCAAGGCTTTCCGCGCTTCTTTTCGTATGTAAGTAATAGGGTGATTTACAAAGGTTTCAATCTTTGCCCGCGCTGTCTGGCTTTGCAGGTGGCCAAGTGTATATATGGTATGACCCCTCACGTCATCTTGCTCTAATAGGGGTATGAGCACGGGTTCAATAGTCGGTTTCCACTTTTTAAACTTGGCCAAAGCATAAACAAACATCTGTCGAGATGTTCCATTGTCAGGATTTTTAACAATCGAGAGTACTTCTGTTATATCACTATCAGTCATAACCTTAGTCATAGCATTACCGACTGCCCATCTCAGGGATTCATATTCTATTGATAGTTTATGATATAAATTAATCAATACAGGAGCAGCAAGACCCTTGGCTTCTATTACGGTTAAAGTACGGACAACGACCTCTAGCATCCAGTCACTAC
>JANRID010000015.1:0-100466 GCA_033765305.1 Bacteroidia bacterium | reverse complement strand
AGCGCCAGCAGGATGGTGAAGATCCACAACGCGCCTCTGTTCTGCATGTCCGACGGGGTGTTTCGGGGGATGGGGACCGCGCCGGGAAGCGGCACGGTCTTTCAATGGGGCGGCAAATATAGAAAGGGCCACGAAGCGCCGGACCGCTTGGCCGGCCCCTAGCTTTGCCGGGCCCCGACGGGCAACGGAGCACCTCCGAGCCACGTCCGGTCGATACCTCCCATGCGCAGCAAGCTCCTCCCCTACGCCGCCGGTCTCCTGGTGATCGGCGCTCCGGCCCATGGCCAGTTCGTCCTTCGCCACGATGGCAGCCTGCCGGTGACGCGCAATGGCACCGCGGTGCCCATGGCCTGGGCGGGCGGGCTCAACTGGTGCCAGGTGTCCCAGGCCGACCTGGACCTCGACGGGGCCAAGGACATCTTCATCTTCGACCGGGCGGGTGCCGAGGTGGTGGTGCTGCGGCACGACGGTGTTCCTGGCAGCACGAACTACACCTACGATCCGGTGCTCAGCAGCACCTGGCCCTTCAACGAACTGGACAGCTGGGCGCTGCTGCGCGACTACAACTGCGATGGCAAGGAGGACCTCTTCGGCTATGTGCAGGGGCAGGGCGGCTTCGGTGTGTACAAGAACGTGAGCGATGGCAATGGCCTGGAGTTCGAGCTCGCGTTCAGCCTGGTGGGCAGCAACTATGTGCCCACCTGGAGCCCGAACCTGTACGTGACCCAGGTGGACGTGCCCGCCATCGACGACATCGACGCGGACGGCGACCTGGACGTGCTCACCTTCAGCATCTTCGGCTCGTACGTGGAGTATCACAAGAACCTGAGCATGGAGCTGTACGGCACCTGCGACAGCCTGGTGTACGAGGTCCGGAACCGATGCTGGGGCTACTTCAGCGAGAACGTGAACAACAACTCCACCCAGCTGAACCATCCGTGCGGCTTCAACGTGCCGAACCCGGAGTTCCCGCTGGAGCCGGGCGTGATCGCCGAGGCGGTGGAGGCCCTGCAGCAGCGCGGACAGGAGGCGACGCGGACCCGGGGCGACGAGCTGGCCGATGGCCGGTCCGCCGCTCACGTGGGCAGCACCCTGCTGTCCCTGGACCTGGACGGCGACACGGTGAAGGAGCTCCTGCTCGGCGACATCTCGTTCAACACGCTGAACGCCCTGTTCAACGGCGGCGAGCTGAACGATGCGTTGATGGTGGCCCAGGACAGCACCTATCCCACCCAGGACGTGCCGGTGGACCTGCCGGTGTTCCCCGGGGCCTACCATGTGGACGTGAACAACGACGGCAAGCGCGACCTGGTGGTGAGCCCCAACGCCACGAGCCTCACCCACAACTTCCAAAGCGTGTGGTACTACCTGAACACGGGCACCGATGCCGTTCCGGTGTTCGACCTGGCCGGCACCTCCCTGTGGCAGGGACAGATGCTGGACTTCGGCGAAGGCGCCTACCCCGTGCCCTTCGACCACAACGGCGACGGGCTGATGGACCTGATCGTGGCCAACTACGGATACTATAATCCCGGCGGCGACTACCCCGGTAAGCTGGCGCTGATGGAGAACACGGGCACGGCCACCGCACCGGCGTTCACCTTGGTGACGGACGACTACATGAGCTTGAGCACGAGCGGCATCGGCGCGGCCATGTACCCGGCCTTCGGCGATGTGGACGGCGACGGGGACCAGGACCTGATCATCGGCGACCTGCAGGGGCGGATGCACTTCTTCCGCAACACCGCCACGGGCCCGGTGGCGGCCTTCAGCCTGGAAACGCCCAACATCACCGATGGCAACGGGGACACCATGGACGTGGGCCAGTTCGCCACGCCTCAGCTGGTGAAGGTGGACAACGACGCCCTGCTCGACCTGATCGTGGGGGAACGCAACGGCAACATCAACTACTTCCGCAACACGGGCACGACCGCCGCGCCCATCTGGACCCCCGCCGCGGACACCCTGGGCGGTGTGGTGGTGACCGAATGGTGGAACGTGACGGGCTACAGCGTGCCCTGGATGTACCTGAACAGCGATGGCGAGCGTGAACTGGTGGTGGGCTCCGAGTCGGGCTGGTTCCACCAGTACAAGAACATCGACGGCAACCTCAGCGGGGCGTTCACCTTGGTGGACAGCACCTTCCAGGAGATCCGGGAGGGCATGCGCAGCAGCATGACCCTGGTGGACATCAACGGTGACGGGCACCTGGACGCGTTCACCGGCAACTACCGCGGCGGTGTCGGCTACTGGCGCAACGATGTGGGCGTGGGCGTCCAGGAAGCGATGGCCGGTGCCACGGACGCGCTCCTCCTGCGTCCCAACCCTGCGGGCGACCGCGTGGACCTCTTGCTCGGCGACGGGTTCACCAGCGGGATGACCTACCGCGTGGTGGGCCCCACCGGCCAACTGGTCCTCAGCGGTCGGGTGGAGCAGCCCCGGCAGGGGGTGGACATCAGCCGGTTGAGCCCGGGCGCCTACGCGGTGTGGGTGGAGGGCGGTGCCGGCCCGCAGCGCGGCCGATTGATGGTGGTGCGCTAGCGCGCCGCAGGCGCGGGAAAAGGAGCGGTCGGGACCGGCTCAGGCCGGCACGTTGTTCATCTTGTCCAGCACATCCATCACCTCCTTCACGGCCTTGGCGCTGGCGTTGCAGAGCTCCTGCTCGTCCTTGGTGAGCTTCAGCTCGATGATCCGCTCGATGCCCTTGCGGCCGAGCACCACGGGCACGCCCATGTACACGTCCTTCAGGCCGTACTCGCCGGTGAGCCATGCGCACACCGGGAACACCCGTTTCTGGTCGCGCACGATGGCCTCCACCATCTGGGCCGCGGCGGTGCCGGGGGCATACCAGGCGCTGGTGCCGAGCAGGTTCACGATCTCGCCACCGCCCTTCTTGGTGCGTTCCACGATGGCGTTGAGCTTGTCCTCGGCGATGAGCTCGGTGACCGGGATGCCCCCCACGGTCGTGTAGCGCGGCAACGGCACCATGGTATCCCCGTGGCCGCCCATCAGCACGGCCTGGATGTCCTTGGGGCTCACGTTGAGTTCGGTGGCCAGGAAGGCGCGGTAGCGGGCCGTGTCCAGGATGCCGGCCATGCCGAACACGCGTTGGGCGGGGAACTTGCTGGTGAGGAAGGCGCAGTAGGTCATCACATCGAGCGGGTTGCTCACCACGATGATGATGGCGTTGGGGCTGTGCTTCACCACCTGCTCGGTGACGCTCTTGACGATGTTGGCGTTGGTGGCGATGAGGTCATCGCGGCTCATGCCCGGCTTGCGGGGCAGGCCGGACGTAATCACCACCACATCCGAGCCGGCGGTCTTCGTGTAATCGTTCGTCGAGCCGGTGAGGCGCGTGCTGTAGTAGTTGATCGGAGCGGTTTGCCACTGGTCGAGGGCCTTGCCTTCGGCAAAATTTTCCTTGATATCGACCATGACCACCTCGGTAGCCACTTCCGCGCGGGCGATCACCTCGGCGCAGGTAGCACCCACATTGCCGGCGCCGATGACAGTTACTTTAGACATAGGAGAGTCGGGGTTAAGAGATCAGACAGATCCGGGCAGAAAACCCGAAAGCGGGGTAAAAATAGCCGTTGGCCTTGCCAATATCAACCCGGATGCGCAGAATCATCCGGCCCGACCATCCTGCGCAGTCTGCGCGGCAGAAATCCCCGCAGACGCAGAACGGGCATGATAATTGCTGAAGAAACCTTTGATCAGCCCCGAAACCGCTGTGCATCATTCAATATTCTAACACCGTGTTCGTTTTCCTACAGATTGTCCAGATTTGTTTCCCCGCGGACAATGCGTAGTTTTGAACGGACACACCTGCAAACAACAATCGGTATGCGCTACCTGATGCTCCTGCTCACGGCAGGGATCTTCTGGAACCACCTGACATTCGCCCAGGGGATCTCCAAGGAGGAAGAAAAATTCTGGAAGGAGAAGGCGAAAATGTACGCCAAAAACCCCGCGTCCCTCAAGTCGGAGTTCGAGTCCTACCAGGATCAGATCGACGAGCTGAAGAAAATCAACAAGGACCTCGACTCCCGCCTGCGCGGAGCCCAGAACACAGACGCCCTCGACAGCCTTCGCTGGGCGCTGGTGCAGCAGGAAAGCGAGCTGCAGGCCCTGCGCGGCCAGAAAGAGCGGCTCGAAAAGTCGCTGGCTTCCCAGAAAAAGGTCAACGACCTCGGCATCCGCGACGGGCTTGTGTACCGGATCCAGATCGGGGCATACGTTTTCTACGAAATGCCCGGCGCCACTTCGCCCAAGTCGGACGATTTCGTCGCCGAAAAGTCCGACGGCTTCAACAAATACATCATGGGCGGCTTCCGGACCTATGAGGAAGCCCTCGCCTTCCGCGACGAAATCCGCAAAATGGGCATCAAGGACGCATGGGTCGTGCCCTATATCGACGGCGTGCGCGTCACCATCGAAGAAGCCAAGGAATACCTCGGCAAGCAGGGCCAGGCCCAGCGCGCAGACCGCTGAGCGCAGGCCCCGCTGCGAAAACGCTTGTCAGGCCGGGCCATGCCCGGCCTGTGCCGTTGCAGGGGAACCGGGTTTTGCGTAGCTTCAGCATGGAAACCGAGGCCATGCCGTATATCCACCTCCACAGCAACATCCCCGGCGTCAGCATTGGCGCCTGGGACATTGAAGAAGACGAACTGTATTTTCTCGAACGGGTCAAGCTCTACGAGCACGAATGGGCCCGGCTGGCCGGCATCATGCATCCGCAGCGCCGCCTGGAATGGCTTTCCAGCCGCCTTTGCCTCAAAGAGCTCATCCAGATTTCCAATACCGTCCGCGTCGAATCCCTCAACACCGCCGCCGGCAAGCCCTACCTGTCCAACGATCCCCACTTCATCTCCTACACCCATTCCACCCGCTACTCCGCTGCCATTGCCTCCCTCGCCAGCGAAGTAGGCGTGGACATCGAATACCGCTGCCGCCGGCGGAACCTCGAAACCCGCCACCTCTTTATGGGCGAATCCGAGCTGGACTTCTTCGAAACCCAGCCCTCGCGGGAGCTCTTCCTGCTGATCTGGAGCGCCAAGGAAAGCCTCTACAAAATCTGCGGGCCCGGCGTCACCTTCAAGCACGACCTCTGCATGGACCTCGAAAATTTTTCGCTGGACGATAACGGAATCCTCCCCGCTTACGTACAACGGGGCGATGGCGTACAACGATCCTATGAAGTCAGCTACCTGGTACATCCTGAGTTTGTGCTCACTTATACCGCTGACCGCCTGTAAGAGCCCCGAAACGGGCTCCCCGGCAGTCAGGCCCCTCGATGCGCACACCCTCATGGAAACCGTCCGCAGCGCTTCCCGCCCCTACGTCGTCGTCAACTTCTACGCAACCTGGTGCAAGCCCTGCATGAAAGAGCTGCCCGAGCTGGTAGCCCTTCAGCAGGACGAAGCCCGCGAATCCGATGTGATCCTCATCTCCGTCGACGAGCCCGAAGCCCTCGCGCGCCAGCTGCCCGAGTTCCTCGCAAACCGCCAGATCGATTTCCCCTCCTACCACATGCCGCCTGCCCAGGCCCAGTCCGCGATTTTTGCCCTCTATCCCGAGTGGAATACCGCCATTCCCCTCAACCTCATCTACCGCACCGACGGACGCCTCGTAGAAGCCACCGGCATCACCACCCGCGAGGAAATCGCCATGATCATCCACATGGACCAGTCCTTCCGCCCCTGAGGCGCCGAGACCCTGTGGAGGGTTTTTCGTCCCAAACTTGTATATTGACAGAAGCTCCGCCGACGCGGAGCCTCCCGCGAACGCTCACTTATCTGATTCCCATGAACCTGCAGACTTCTTTCATCCGGAATTGCGTGCTGGGCGCTGCGCTGCTGCTGGGCCCCGTCCTGGCTGCGCAGACCCAGCCGAGGCTGGTCGCCGACTTCAGCCTCCGCAACGAACGCAATGAGGAGGTCAAGCTTTCTGCCCTCTCCGGCAAGAAAGCCGTCGTGGTCGTATTCACGAGCTCCAACTGCGTCTGGGCCACCAAATACGAGAGCCGGCTCGAATCGCTCTACCGCGAGTTCGAGCCGAAGCAGGTCGCCTTCCTGGCCATCAACAGCAACGACTCCTCCCTGAGCGCCCTGGACGCCTCCGCGCGCATGCGCGAGGTTTCGCCCTACCCCTTCCCCTACCTCAAAGACGACACCCAGCGCGTCGCCAAGCTCTTCGGCGCTACCCGCAACCCCGAGGCCTTCGTGCTGATTCCCCGTCCGGGCAAAGGCTTCGAGATCGCCTACCAGGGCAAGGTGGACGACAATCCCCTCGACGCCGGCATGGTGCGCTACAACTACCTCCAGGAGGCCCTGCAGTCCGTGCTGGCCGGCAAGGCGCCTGCGGTGCCCGAAACGCCCGCCAGCGGATGCAATATCAAATGGAACGCGCCCCGCTGAGCCCCAGGGTTGGCAGGCTGGGAAAGGATTCGTAATATCGCTCAGCCTGAACCCTAAGCCCTGGCATATGAACAAACGCGAGTTTCTGAAAACAGCCGGCCTGCTCGGCCTTGGCCTGGCCGCAGGCCGCATGAGCGGCGCACCCGCAGCAGAGACCCTGCTGGCAGTGCTCCGGCAGCGCCCCGGCGCCTTCGAGCTGCCGCCCCTGCCCTATGCGCCCGCTGCCCTGGAGCCGCATATCGACCGGCAGACGATGGAGATCCACCACGGCAAGCACCATCAGGCCTACGTCACCAACCTCAACAAGGCCCTGGAAGGCAGCGCCTGGGCCGGCAAAGATCTCCGGGAGATCCTCGCGGGCCTCAGCGCCTCCGATGCGCCCGCCATCCGCAACAACGCCGGCGGCCATTACAACCATTCCCTCTTCTGGCTGCTGATGTCGCCCAGCGGCGGCGGTGCGCCCAAAGGCAAGCTTGCCGAGGCCATCGTGCGCGATTTCGGCAGTACCGAAGCCTTCAAAAAGCAGTTTGCCGATGCCGCCATGAGCCGCTTCGGCTCCGGCTGGGCCTGGCTGAGCGTGGAGCCCGCCACCAGGAAGCTCTTCGTTTCCTCCACCCCCAACCAGGATTCGCCCCTGATGAAGCAGCTGGCCGCGCCCCACGGTTTTCCGGTCCTGGGCCTCGACGTGTGGGAGCACGCCTATTACCTCAAGTACCAGAACCGCCGCGCCGACTACGTCGCCGCCTTCTGGAATGTGGTCAGCTGGGACGAGGCCGACGCGCTCTTCGGCAAGGCGACGGGCATGTAAGGCCTGACCGTCTGGACATTGCGCCTGAACGCCTGCCCTGTGCAGGCGTTCAGGCGCACGGCATACAGCTCAGAGATTGCCCCGCTTCAGCTCGCGCACCGCGTAGTCGCAGGCGCGGGCGGTGAGCGCCATGTAGGTCAGCGACGGATTCTGGCAGGCCGAGGACGTCATGGCCGATCCGTCGGTGATGAAGATGTTGGGCACATCGTGCATCTGGTTCCAGGCATTGAGCACGGAGGTTTTCGGATCGCGGCCCATGCGGGCAGTACCCATCTCGTGGATGCCCAGGCCGGGGATGGCGCCCTCGTCGTAGGGCTGGATCTGCTTGGCGCCGGCAGCTTCGAGCATTTCGGCAGCAGACTGCACCATATCGGGCCGCATGGCCCGCTCGTTTTCCCGGAACTGCATCACGATCTGGATGATCGGCATGCCCCATGTATCTTGGCGGCTGGGGTCGATGTTGACGAAATTGCCCGGATGGGGCAGGCATTCACCGAAGCCGGTGAAATTCATGATCCAGGGGCCTGGCTCTGCCAGCTGGTCCTTGAAGTCGGCCCCGAAGCCGGTCTGCTGCATGCCCCGGCCCCAGCCGCTGCGCATCGCGAGGCCCTGATAGCCGAAGCCCCGGATATAGTCGCTGCGCTCGCCGCCGAGGTTGCGGAAGCGGGGCACGTAGACGCCGTTGGGGCGGCGGCCGTAATAATGCTGATCTTCGAATCCGGGGATTTCACCCCGTGCGCCGGCCATGAAGTGGTGGTCCATGAGATTTTTGCCCAGCTGGCCGCTGGAATTGCCCAGCCCCTCGCTGAAGCGGGGGGTAGCCGAGTTGAGCAGGATGGCCGCGGTATTGATCGTGGAGGCGTTGAGGAAGATGATGCGGGCGAAATACTCCGTGACGGCGAGCGTTTCGGCATCGATCACCTGGACGCCGGCGGCCCGGTCCTGCTGCTCGTCGTAGATGACCGAATGCACAATGGCATTGGAGCGCAGGGTCAGGTTGCCGGTGGCGGCGGCGGCGGGCAGGGTTGCGGAGTTGCTGCTGAAATAGGCGCCGTAAGGGCAGCCCCGGCTGCAGAGGTTGCGGTACTGGCAGCTGCCGCGGCCATTGTGAGGCTGGGTGAGGTTGGCCACGCGCCCGATGGTCATCACCCGGCCGGGGAAATGCCTGGCAATGGCATCTTTGACGTGCCGCTCGGCGCAGTTCATCTCCATCGGCGGCAGAAACTTGCCGTCGGGCAGGTGGGGCAGGCCTTCGGCCTGGCCGCTGATGCCGGCGAAGGATTCCACATAATCGTACCAGGGCTCCAGATCCTTGTAGCGGATGGGCCAGTCCACTGCAATGCCGTCCTTGAGATTCGCCTCGAAGTCCAGATCGCTCAGCCGGTAGCTCTGCCGGCCCCAGGTGAGGGACCGTCCGCCTACCTGATAGCCCCGGATCCAATAGAAGGGGAGCTCGTCGGGGGTGGCATAGGGCTGGTCGGTGTCCTTGACGAAGAAAGGCTTGGTTGCTTCGCTGAACTGGCGGGTCTGGCTCTGGATATAGTACTCCCGGCGGTCCTGGTCGGTAATCCGCTCACGGTGGGGAAACTCCCAGGGCGCCTTCATCGCATCGGGGTAACTGGGGTGATCGACCTGGCGGCCCCGTTCGAGGAGCAGCACCTTCAGGCCTTTCTCGCACAGCTCTTTGGCCGCCCATCCGCCGGAAATCCCGGACCCTACGACAATGGCATCAAAAACATTGCTCATACTCGAAACACAGTCGGATTCAACGGAAAAACCACGCCGATTGCGGGCTCAGGAAGCCCAGGCTGCGGGATATTTGCTCAGCGGGGCGCAGCTTTCGTAGCGTCCGGGCACCGGTTCATAGCGCAGCACCTGGGTCGCAACCGCTTCGGAGGTGAAATAGCCCAGCAGGGTCAGCTCCTTGAAGAGCCAGAAAAAAGGCCTCGCCATCAGGTTGGCGCGCCGCTCGCCGGCAGCGGCAGACTCCATGACGCGCAGGATTTCATCCTGCTGCTCCGGCAGGCAGCTGACGAAGGCTTTTCCGTATCCCTTGACCGCGCGGCCTTCAAGGACCACGATCGCGGTCCGGAAGGTCTCCTGATCGCGTTTGCTCAGGGCCTCCTTCGCCATCAGATCGATGAACTGCGGAACGCCTGCATCGATCGCGCCCGGCGTAGCGGTCCTGGGCAGCAGCCGGTCGGCGGCAGCCCGGATACAGGCCATTTCCGGCGGCGTAAAAAACACCGGGGTATACCGGGCATCCGGCCCGGCCTGGCAGCCGCTGAGCAGCTCCGACACCGCCGGGGCGATCATCACCCCGCCCATGAGAGCTGCCACATGCTGCAGTGCTGTTCTTCGGTCCAACGCAGTAGCAATTAGTCCCCCCAATATACATCCCGGACGCGCAGGAGCAAGCAGGAATTATTCCACGCAGATGCGGAAGGCCGCCCCGATGCCGCCGCCGGCAGAACGGAGGAGATACATGCCCGGAGCAATACCGCTGATATCCAGCTCCATACGGCTCACGCCGGCAGCTGCCCGGTACTCCAGCACCGTGCGCCCCTGCAGGTCGCAGAGCAGCACCCGGCAGGGGCCGCGCAGGGCCTGCCCGAAGTCGAGCACGGCACTGCCTGCGGCCGGATTGGGATACAGCTGCGGGCGCGGAGCCATCTCCGGGCCCGCAGCAAGCGGTACGCCTGCGCCCAGCGCCTCCACTCCGAACCAGCAGGTGCCTTCGGCCTGCTGATCCAGCACCACATCGAAGGTGTTGAAATCCACGGGATGCACCGTGCGCGGGCTGCCGGGGCTGCCCGTGGCGCTGAGCGGATAGATCCGGACCGAGTCGGCCTGCAAGGTCAGGCGCAGCCCCACGCGCAGCGCCTGGACGCGCACAGGCGCGGAGCCCCAGTTGTTGTGCACGGTCTGCGTGCCGTCCCAGATCATGCCGGTATTCTTAGGGCGGCTGGAAAGCGTCAGCAGCGAGCGGCGGGAAACCGCCAGCGCCGGGCTGTCGAGCGGCACCCAGATCAGGGAGCCGAATCCGTCGGCGCTTGTGAGCAGCAGGTCCCCTGCCCGGGTGCCGGGATGCTGGGCCAGGAACCCCGTGACGGCAGCAAAACCAGGGGCTGCGGTGGTCAGCAGGCCGCTTTGCACGTCGAGGCGGGTCTGGCCGTTGTCTGTGATGAAAAGCCCGGAAGCCGGCGCCGGCAGCGTGCTGATGCCCTGCGTCTGGGGCGCGTCGTAGCTGCCCGTCCGGATTGAATGCGTCAGCGCGAGCCGCCGGTCGTAGGGGAGGTATTTGCCCCAGCGCGATTCGGGATCCGTGTCGGAGGTTCGGAATATGTAGTCCCGCTGATAGCTGACCGTCAGCGGCTGCTGCGCCGGCGCGATGAGCCCCTGCCGGTAGGCCCAGCTGCACGAAGGGAAGAGCGCCATGACTGCCGGGTCGCGGTGCAGGCTGAAATAGCCGCCGATCCGGTCGCTGGTCCAGTCGCTGCCGCCGTTGTAATCGAAAAACATCAGCCCGTCGGCCTCGTGGAAGGAAGCGTAAGCCGCGAGGGCATGCACCATTTCCGTCCGGTATCGGTTCGGGAAGCCGTGGTTGTACTCGCTGACGGTGTAGGGCCGGCTGGCCGGCTGCAGACCGCTGAACAGGTTGGAAATGGCATCCAGCCGGCCGGACCGGACCATCGGCTCGTTGGAAATGAGCCAGTCGTAGCTGTCCCAGGCAACGGAGGGAAACCAGGGGTGATCCCAGTAGCTGTGGTCGTCCAGGTAATCCACCTCCTCGTGGGTGTATGCGTCGTGAATGCCGGTGAGGGCATTGGTGCCCGTGATAGGCGCCTGCACGCCCAGGGAATCGCGCAGGTAGGCGGCCATCTCCGCCGTAAACTGCCGCTGCAGGCCGAGGTAAAACTCCGCCTGGTCGGCCACCCGCTGCACCGCGTGCAGCAGCCGTTCGGGGTGCGGAATGCGGCGCACCGTGCGCTGCTCCAGCGTTTCGCCGGGCTGCAGGCCGCTGCGTTCGCCGGCTTTGCCCAGGTACATGCCATCGAACCAGTACGTGCCGGTGCCGCCGAAGTCGAAGGTGAGCCGCACCTGCCCGCTGTTGGTCTCCGGCGCCGTGAAGCTGAAGACGAACTCCTTCCATTGGGTGCCGACCGCCAGCTGCATGCCGCCGTACCAGGTGTAGGGGTCGTTGTCGCGCATGATGCCGATGTTGACCGTCCGGCTGCCGTCCGCGCGCAGGGCCACGCGCACGAGGTAGAGCGAGTCCTGCTGCACGCTCATGCCGGTCTGCTTCAGCTGCAGGTGCCAGCTGGTGCCGGTGGTCGCCGTCACGGCCATGCGCCCGCTGTACGCGCCCTGGAAGGGCGCCTGTGCGGAAATGCTCAGCGCCCCCTGGGCCGTGCTGTGCTGCTCCACCTGCCAGGGCGCCGTCTGCGCCGTTTCAAAGCCGGGGTTCTGGAGCAGGTTGCCGCTGCCAGGGGCGGAACTGCTCTGCCAGGCAGCCTGCAGTGCGGCGGTCGTCTGGTATTTGGCAATCAGAAAATCGTGCCACAGGCTGTCCAGCATGCGGCTGTGCCGCCAGGTGAGGGAGCCGCCCGAAGCGAACGGATGGAGGCGGTTTTCCTTCCACCATCCGTAGAGCGAATTTTCATTGATGATCTCCACCATCGCCAGGGCCGGATCATCCTTCAGCGCCATGCCGGTATAGGGGCTGACATGGCCCAGCAGCTGGGCGGCATATTCTTTCTGCAGGCGGATCAGCCAGGGATCGAAGAGCGTCACCCCCTTGGCGAACTCCACCAGCGAGTCCGCATGCAGCACGCCGTCCGAGGCCTGAAACGTACGGGAGACATTGAGGTTCAGGTTGATATAGATCCCCTGCCGCTTCAGCTGGGCGATCAGGTACTCCAGCCGGGCGAGGGCGGCAGGATCGAAGCTGCGGGTCGTGCCGGCAGGAAAAATCGTGCCGCCGGAGCCGCCCCAGGGATTATCGAGGTGGTGGAATCGGATCAGGTTGAGGCCCAGCTTGCGGGCGCGGGCCGCGATGAAGCGCGACTCGCTGTAGGCCGGAAAGGCTGCCGCAGCCACGATATTGGCACCCCAGAAGCGGACGGGCTGGCCGCCGGCGGTGAAGCTGCCGGCACCGTCGGTGCCGATGCGGCCTGCCTCCGTGATGGGGCCTGCGGGAAATGCCGGCAGAAACGGCGAGGCGGAGGAATCCGCCGCAGGCATGCTGAAGAGAAATCCGCCCGGAAAATCCTGGGCAGCCGCTCCGGCTGCCGCCATGCCCAGCAGCATCGCCAGCAGATTCCGGCAGCAGCAGTACCAAATTGCGCGCATAGCAGGATACATTGAGCCGGGAATATACGCAATTCCCGACGCAAGCCCAGACAGATGACAGATCCATCTGCGGTCCGGCTTGAGCTGGGTTTCGCTGGCCCGGCCCCCCGATCGGCATACCGCCGGACACTGGATACTTCTCATTTGCAGCTGCATTGGGCCTTCAGATTCTGATTGCCTATCTTGCATACACAGTCTGGACGTATTCCATACCATACATCAGTATACCCCTTATGCAGATCGACTGGCGCAGCCATATTCATTCAGATCCCGAAATTCTGCTTGGGAAACCGGTAATCCGCGGCACCCGGATCTCCGTCGAGCTGATTCTGGAATTGCTTTCCGAAGGCTGGTCGGCAGACGATCTGATGGCAAGTTACTCCGGACTCTCCCAGACAGATCTGCTCGCAGTCTTTGCGTATTTGCGGGATTGTATCCAGCAGGAGTTATATTTTCCGATCCGTCAGGCAGGATAATACGATGCGATTTCTGGCTAATGAAAACCTGCCTGGTCCCAGTATCTTACTGATCCGACAGCACGGCCATGATGTGATGAGCGTAGCCGAAATCCAAAGTGGTATTACGGATCATGAAGTAGTGGAACTAGCCCGTATAGAATAGAGAATCGAGTCATCTTAACTTTTGATCGAGATTACGGGGAGATTCTGTTCCGCTATGGGCTGGGCCGCCCGCCTTCAGTGGTGTACTTCCGGACAAAAGGCTCTTCACCAACCGGGGCCGGTAAAGCACTGCTAGCAGCTATCAGCCTTGGATTATCTCTGGAAGGATATTTTACTGTCCTCGAATCTAACGGCATACGGCAGCGGCAGCTTCCATAAGCCGAATACAGAGCCATAGGCAGCCCAATTCAGTCCCAATTGGGATATCGGCATCTTTCATCCATTAACACTTCCCGTTTGTATTCGCTGCCGACGACCGTAGCCCTCAGAACCGCTCCGTCGTCCTCAGGCAGCGGGCTGCCAGCAGGCGGAGCGCATCCGCGCTGCACGCGCCATTGCACAGGATCGCCACCCCCCGGCTGCGGCCCGGCTCCAGGTACAGGCAGGAGCTGAAGCCCAGCTCACCGCCCAGCATGCCGTACACTGGCAGTCCTGCCAGCGTATCGGCCTGGAAGCCCAGCGCCTGGCTGCCGTCGATGACGGGATACTGCACCGTGAGCAGATCCTGCGTCTGCGCGGGGCTCAGCACCGCTACATCGCCGTAGATGCCCTGCTGCAGCATTGCCAGGGTAAACCGGCTCAGGTTTTCGATGTGGATCCGCAGCGCGCCGCTGGGGTAAAAAGGATAGTTCTGCGCCGGTACCGGCGTCTGCACGCCGCCCGCATACACGTAGCCTGCAGCCAGCCGGCTTGCCGGAAGATCGTAGAGGTACCAGGACACACCGGCATAGCCCAGCTGGATGAACAGCCGCGTCTTGCAGTAGAGGTCGAACTCCACGCCCGTGAGCGCTTCCACGCAGTACCCGGCCAGGGCCAGATTGACGCGCGCATAGCGGTAGGTCTTGCCCGGGCGGGAGGTGGTATAATGGCCGGGCGCATACAGAGGCCGGCCCGGCGTCAGGTAGCTCTGGAGAAAATCACGCACGCGCACGGTCGGATCGCCCGGGGTGTACTGCGCTGCCAGCAGGGCAGCGTCATCGGCGATGCCCGAGGTATGCGAAAGCAGCATGCGCAGGGTAATCACCGCCTGCGGGTACCGGGCATGCCGCACCGGGAAGGGCAGGAAACTGCTGATGGGATCGTCGAGCGATTTTCCGGTTTCCTGGAGGGCCTGGAGCACCGCAGCCGCCACGACGGGATCCGCGGTCTGGTTGAGCATGAAGCGGGTATTGGCGTCCACGGCGGCGCCGGTCTGGAGATTGGCCCGGCCGTAGCCCTGAGTCCAGTCGATGCGGCCTTTCTGCACGACCCCGATGGCCATGCCGGGCACCTGCTCCGCCTGCATCACCGAATCGATGGTGGATTTCAGGTAAAAACCGTAGTTGGGGCCTGTAACGGGAATTTCAGGCACCGGCAGCAGATCGGGCTTGCAGGCACACAGGAGCGCAGCACAGGCGGCAAGCGGAAGAAGCAAGCGGTTCATAGATGCAGGGTTCGGCCAAATATACCGGTATCCGGCGCATACATACAAACATTTGCCGGAATCTGCGGCTGTCTGCTTCCCGCCGGATGCCTATCTTTGCGGAGCATTCATGCTTTCAGGCCCTCTGCCATGCCCCCTGCTGACCTGCTGCGCGGACTGACTGCCGCGCTGGAATCTGCCGGCGACGCGGACCAAGCCGCTGCCATGTCGGCATACATGCGGGACCAGTTCCCGTTTTACGGCATTCCGGCTCCGGTGCGGAAGGCCCTGCTGAAGCCCTGGGCAGCGGAGGCGCGCAAGCTCAGCCCGCCGGAGCTCCGCGGGCTGGCGCTGGACCTGTGGGAGATTCCGCAGCGGGAAAGCCGTTACTGCGCGGTCGAGCTGCTGATCGCAGCGCGCCGCCAGGCGCCGCCGGACTTTCTGGAGCTGTACGAGACCCTGATCCGGACGGATTCCTGGTGGGATACAGTGGATCTGATCGCCGCCAACCTCGTGGGGCCGCTGATGCGGCAGCATCCGGCCCTGCTCGAAGACGCCTATGCGCGCTGGATCCAGTCCGGCAATCTGTGGATCAACCGCACGGCGCTGCTGTTTCAGCTGCATGACAAGCAGCGCTGCGACTGGCCGCTGCTGCAGGCCACGGTCCGGCACTTTGCGGGGCACCCGGACTTCTTCATCCGCAAAGCCATCGGCTGGGCGCTGCGGGAGTACAGCAAGGTGGACGCGGAGGCCGTGCGGCGCTTTGCAGAGGCCGAGGCGCTGGCGCCGCTGAGCCGGGCCGAAGCGCTCAAATGGCTCGAAAAACGCGGATTGTAGCGCCTGGCAGCGGGTTTGATAAAATTTCATCCACATTTTTCCGCAAGGTTTTGCAAATTCTCCAATAAAGTCTGAACTTGCACCTCCGTTTTAGAAAGCATACAGGAAATGGATTCCAGAAGCTATAAAACCCTTTCCCTGAATCTCAAGACCGCCGACAAGAAGTGGGTGATCGTGGACGCCGAGGGGCAGGTGCTGGGCCGTCTGGCCAGCCAGATTTCGATGCTGCTCCGCGGCAAGCATAAGCCCGGCTATACGCCGCATGCTGATTGCGGGGACAATGTGATTGTGATCAACGCCGAAAAGGTCCGCGTGACCGGCCGCAAAATGGACCAGAAAGAGTATGTGCGCCATACCGGGTACATGGGCGGCCAGCGTTTCACCCCGATCCGCCGCATGCTCGCTGAGAAGCCGGAGCGTGTGATCGAATTTGCCGTCTGGGGCATGATGCCCAAAGGCCCCCTGGGCCGCAAGGTCATGCGCAACCTGCGCGTGTACGCTGGCACCACCCATCCCCACACGGCCCAGGCACCCGAACCCGCAGTCCTTCCGAAACCCTGATCCGTCTGTTTTCTGTAACCCACCCGAGATAAGCAATCAGCCGATATGGATATCAAAGCTACCGTTGGACGCAGAAAGCAGGCCGTAGCCCGCGTGTTTCTGAGCCCCGGCGCAGGGAAGTTCACCGTAAACGACCGCAGCCTCGAAACCTATTTCCCTGTCGAGACGCTGCGCATCAAGATCATGGATCCGTTCCGGGTGCTGGACATCAACCCGAATGAATACAACGTCACCGTAAATGTGGATGGCGGCGGAATCATGGGCCAGGCTGAGGCAGTCCGCCTCGGCATTTCCCGCGCCCTGATTACCCAGGAGCCTGAAATGCGCCCTCCGCTCAAGAAAGCCGGCTTCCTCAGCCGCGACTCCCGCCGCGTCGAGCGTAAAAAGCCCGGCAAGCGCAAAGCACGCAAGTCCACCCAGTTCTCCAAGCGCTAATCAGACTTTACCGCGCCCGGAAACACGGCCGGGCGCATTCAGCATACCTACCTACTATGCAGGTACCTACGTATCAGGATCTCCTCGACGCCGGCGTCCATTTCGGCCACCTCCGCAAGAAGTGGAACCCCGCTATGGCTCCCTATATCTTTATGGAGCGAAACGGGATCCACATCATAGATCTGAACAAAACCCAGCGCATGCTGGACGAAGCAGCCCGCGTCGCCAAGCAGCTCTCCCTCTCCGGACGCAAGATCCTCTTCGTCGCCACGAAGAAGCAGGCCAAGGAGATCGTGGAAGCCGAAGCGCGCCGCGTCAACATGCCCTTCGTGACCGAGCGCTGGCTGGGCGGCATGCTCACCAACTTCGCTACGGTGCGCAAGAGCATCAAGCACATGAAGAATATCGAGAAGATGAAGACCGACGGCACCTGGGAGCGCCTCAACAAAAAGGAGCGCCTCATGCTGGACCGGGAACAGTCCAAGCTCGATAAGGTGCTCGGCGGCATCGCGGAACTCAACCGCCTGCCCTCTGCCCTCTTCATCGTGGACATCAAGAAGGAGCATATCGCCGTCAAGGAAGCCCAGCGCCTCAATATCCCCACCCTCGCGATGGTGGATACCAACAGCGACCCCAACCAGGTGGACTTCCCCATCCCCGCCAACGACGATGCCACCAAGTCCATCCAGCTGATCCTGCGCACCATCACCGACGCCATCGTGGAAGGCGCCGACGAGCGCAAGCGCCGCCGCGAGGACGACCGCACCAAGAAAGAATCCGACCGCCAGCACGACGAAGAGGCTGCCGGCCAGAGCGAAGACTGATACGGGATCCTGTTCCCGGTTCGAAGCATTGCACAGCCCGCCTCCGGCGGGCTGTTTGCGTATGGGCCCGTGCTGTCTGCCCGCTGCCGCGCACATGCAAAAAGCCCTGCCGGAAAGGCAGGGCTGGTATAGGACTGCGGGCTGCAAGAATCAGAATGCGACGCCGACCGTAAAGGCAGTCGTATGGTTGATGCCGCGCACCGGGACGAAGGACATCTCCTGTACGCCTTTCCACACGCCTTCCTTGAAGTTGTCGTAGCTGGCATCCCACTCCACGCCTACGCGGAGGATTTTGAAAAGCTTCACGTTGGCGCCCAGCACCACGCCGAGACCGGAACGCAGGGTGCCGTTGTCGATGTTCTGGTAGTTGCTGTTCACCACATCGACAATGTCGTCGCCTACCACCACCAGCGGCACATACGCGCCAGGGTACAGATCGAGGAAGTTGCCGATGACGAAGTGCTTCTCCACGCCGAAGATCCCCTTGAGGTCCTGGCGGCGGGCGGAGTAGTCGGTCTGCACGCCGTTGCCTACGGTGTAGCTGAGGTTGTCCACCCCGGCGCCTACGCGCAGAGCCCAGCGCTTCTGGTTGAAGAGGCGGAGGTTCAGGCCTACGGAGCTGGAGCCGGCGTAGTCGATGGTGGTGCCGCTGTCGTCGATCTTGTTGATGTCGAAGCTGCTGAAGTTGGCGGTGGCGCTGAAGCGCTGGGCATGCAGGATGCCGGTGCTCAGCATGGCCAGGAGGGCGAGGATAAGCGCGGGACGGATCATGGTTCTTTTCGTTGACAGGTGTAAAGGTGATTCGGATGATGCAGGGTTTGGTTTCGGTACGCAGCGCTGGCGGGCAGGTTACCGGACTGTGCCGGTGTGCTGAGCAGGCGTGTGAGTCGGCTGATCAGCGGTGCTTCCGGGCAGCGTTCCGTTCCAAACACAGCTAAAAGACGGCAGGCGCAGGCGCTTGTTGCAAGGGTTCCGCCTGAGTGCGCGGCAGCGCGGAATGAGCCTGCGAATCGGCATGCCGAATGTGCGCAGGCTAGCGCAGCACCTCCGGGATATGGGGCCGCAGCTCGTCCGTCAGCTCCTGAAGCTGGCGCTGCTTGTATTCATCCGGCCCGATGAGGGCCCCCGACTCGCGCAGCAGGCCCGCCAGCTGCTCCCGGCTGATCCGCCCTTCCTTGTACTGCGCCACGGCATGGTACCACGCGAGCGTGGGCAGATACATGGCCCGGCGCTGATAGGCCTTCTCCTTTTCCATCAGCCGGTACTGCCATACCGCCCGGAGCATGCGGTCGTATTTTTCCTGCCGGAGCAGCGCCTGGAGGTAGGCGGAGAAAAAGAGGTGCCAGCGCTGCTCGAAGACGGCTTCCTTATAGCCCCGCAGAAAGCGCTCCGCATACTGCTCAGCCTCCAGCGGGCGCTGGTTGTCCACGAGGCAGCGCACGTACAGCGCCGCAAACCCGACCCGGCTGTGGGTGCTGCTCGTCTGCCGGGCTTCGGGCAGGGCCTCCTGGAGCAGCTTCAGGGCTGCGGCAGGATCGTTCTGCCGCAGCAGCACCGATGCGAGGTTGTTGACGTAGTGCAGATAGTCGGCGTTCTTCTGGCGGATGGACAGAAAGCCGTACGCTGCGGCCTGCTGCAGATCGCCGCTGCGCGTATGCAGCAGCACCCGGTTGGCGTAGTAGTTGACCAGGATGCGGCGGGAATAGAAGGTGCCCCTGCGGAGCAGGCCGTCCAGCACCTCATACTGCGGCAGCAGGCGGTCGAACTGGCGGTAATTCAGATAGATGAATGTCAGGCGCACAATCGCCAGGTACCGGTTGAGCCCGTCCATCGTTTCGTCTGCAAACACCCCCGCAAGCCAGGTTTCCCACTGTCCGGACTCGGCGCTGTTGCGGGAATACTGGGCCACGATGTCCACCGTCGCCTGATGCAGACGCTCATACGTCTCCAGCGAGCGCCGGTAGGCCGCTGCCTGCCCAGCGATAAACGCCTGCACCTGCCCATACTCCCGGTGGCGGATGCGCACGAGCAGATACTGGCGGTAGTGCAGGGCCAGCTCGTAAAACCGGACGAAATAGTAGTATGGCGCCTGATAGCTGCGGATCCGGCGCAGCAGGTCTCGCTCCTCGCCGGGCGAGATGCTGTCGGTCATGATCTTGCGCTCCAGCTCCATGATCCATTCGAGCTGAAGGTCCACATCGATGCTGCTGAGCTTGTCCGAGATCCACTGCTTCAGCCGGGAATATTTTCGCTTGTCGATCTGGGGGTCGAAGGGCAGCGGCGCATGCCGGGAGCTGGCATTGTGCAGAATCCGTTCCAGAATAGCCTGATTGTCAGGGTCCTGAAACTGCTGCACCGCCAACAGGTACAGCACCTCGTGCGGAAGCAGCTGCGCCGCGTAGCTGGAAAACTCTTTGAGCCGGGGCTTCATCGGAACGGGCCTGATCCGCAAAGATACAGCACCCGGCCCAATCCTGCGCAGGCCGCTTGCGATTCCCTGTCCTGCCTGCATGCCAAACGCCCGGCCTCCCCCAGAAGCCGGGCGCATCAGGGAAACAATACAAGTCTTCAGGGATCAGAAACGGTGCTGCCAGTCGTGCTTCTGGCGACGGATGGAGCGGCTGGCATGGCGCTGCCGGGCTCCGATACGGGCCCGCTCGCAGGCGGTCACCCGGCCGTCGGCTTTGGCGATGCGCTTCGCATGCCGGATCTGCGCCTGCTGGGCCTGCAGGTGCGCCAGCTCGCGGCGGGTCAGCGCGCCGCTGCGCGCGCCCTGGCGGATGCGGCGCTGCTGCTGGATCTGGTCCTGGGTAATGCCTGGCGTGGCCAGCTGGGCATGCAGGGAACCTGCGCCTGCGAAGAGCAGGACGAAAAGAAAGATGGCGGTACGCATGAAGTGTGCTTGTTTGCTGTGGACGGAGATTAGACTGCGCGCACCGCACGGGGTTTAATCCGGAACCAGAGCAGATAGCCCGATGCCGCACAGGCGGCCAGCCCGGAGAGGACATACAGCAGGGCGATCGGACCGTTCAGGCCGCCGTACAGCCAGCCTGCCAGCCAGGCGCCGAGTCCGATGCCGGCCTCCAGCGCCACAAACAGGGTGGCCATGGCCCGGCCCCGGAACTCCGGATGGCTCAGATCCACCGTCCAGGCCGTCAGGGTGGGCGAATTGAGTCCCCAGGCCGCGCCATACACGAGCGCCGCCGCAAAAAAGACCGCCGGATGCGACGAAACCGCCAGCATGAAGAGCGATACCGCCAGCACCGCCGAGGAAATCAGCAGCACCGGGGTCCGCCCGTAGCGGTCGGGAATTTTGGCGCCGAAGAGCCGCACGCACAGCGAGGCCAGGGTATAGACCGTGAAAAACAGGCCCTTATTCGTCAGCCCGATCCGCAGGCTGTGGTCCGGCACCAGAATCAGCACCACCCCTGTCGAAAACGACAGCAGCAGCATCACCAGGGCTGGCCCCAGCACGCGGGGTTCATAGACATCCTGCCAGCCGATGCGCAGCATGCGCAGGCGGAAGCGCTCCGGGTTGGGAAGGGTTTCCCGCAGCCGGCCCAGGCACAGGATGGAGAGCAGGGCAAAGGCCGCCGAGGTGTAAAACATCGCCTGCAGCGATACCCCCGCCAGCCAGCCGCCCAGCGCAGGCCCCGCCGACATGCCCACTGCTGTAAAAATGCCCAGCAGGCCCGCCGCTTCGCCCCGGCGGGCCTCCGGCGCTACGTCGGCCACATAGGCCATCGTCGCCGTCGGCTTGGTGCCCGTGGACAGGCCGTGAAACAGGCGCAGCAGCAGAAAGGCCGTTACGCTGTGCACGGACGGGTACAGCAGGCTGCACACGAAACAGGTCACAGACCCCAGCGCCATGATGGGCACCCGCCCGATGCGGTCGGCCAGCTTGCCGCTGAAGGGGCGCGCCAGGCCCGCTGTGACAGTAAACAAGGTGATGAGATACCCGATGTATGCTTTCCCGCCCATTGCGCTGAGCATGGCAGGCAGTTCCGGGATGATCATCTGAAAAGAAGCGCTGAACAAAAAGTTGCTCAGGGCAAGCAGCCAGAACTGCCGGGTCAGCAGCGGAGGATGGGACATGCGGGCAATGCCTGGCTCAAGAACAGCCAGTTATACATAAACGCCATTTGCAGCCGCACAGATGTCCGGCGCAATCATTTCCGCAGCCAGGCCCCGAAACGCGTCTGAATAAACGGAATGATGCCGTACACCATTACCGGCACCAGGATCAGGGTCATGACGAGCGTCCGCAGCAGGAGAGGCAGCTGGGCCAGCACCGGCCCCAGCACAACGGAAATCAGCGTGACGAGCGGATAAATCCCCATCCAGACGAGCAGGGCGAGCTTGTGCTTGCGGGGGGCGGAGGCAGGAGCAGACATCGGCATTCCGGTTAAAACCAGTGTTATAACGCTGGTTTGCGGAATTGGTTCCGGCGCCGCTCAGGGCTCCAGCAGCTCCAGCAGGGCGCGGTGCAGGATCGGGGCCGTTTCGGGGCCGAGGGAAACGATCTCGCCGTAGGGCCCTTCGGATGCGCCGCCGAGAAAGGGCGCCTGGGTATCCCACTCGGTGCGGGGAATGATATAGCCCACCTCGTCGTTGGCGAGGCCCAGCACGAAGCGGTAGGTGCCGGGCATGCGCTCCCGCAGGGCCGGCACTTCGACGGGCGCGCCCTGGAAATCGCCGGTTTCGGGGGCTACGATGCCGCCATTGACGATCTCCGGGTAGATTTCGCCGGGCACGAGCAGGAAGGAGGCCGGCCCCAGGGTCCAGACGGCCACTTCGCTGCGCACATGCATCCAGGTGCTCATGCCGCGCTGGAGGGTGCCCATAGCGGCTGCAAGGCGGAAGAGGCTGTTGTCCAGCGGCAGGTCGAGGGTGCGGGCGCGCAGGCCGATGCCGGCCTGCTCCACGGTTTCGGCCTGCCCCAGCGCGCCGAGCGCCAGCAGGGCAAGCCGCTCGCCCTGGGCCCGTGCCTTGTCGAAGGAGGGAGCCGTGTACACCGTATCCGACCACAGGTCCGGCACCCCGATCTCCGGGTGCGTGGTCATCAGCCCGCCAATGGCACCGTTCACATACACGCAGATGCCGCCGATGCCCGGCGCCAGCAGGCTGTCGCCCCGGTGCACGCCGCGCTCCACGCCTTCGCGGAAGTAGTGCGGAAAATCGGAGGTGATCAGCAGATTGTCCGCCCAGAGGGTTTCGGGGTGATTGCCCCAGACCATCAGCGTGCCCAGCGTGGTGTCGGCCTCCTGGTCCACGGCCTGCATCAGATAAATGCCGGGATCCAGGACCTGCGGATCGCGGGTGTCGCCTACGAGCGGCGCCGCGCCGCTCAGGTCCTGCGCGAAGCGCAGCCGGGCCGGGCGCAGACGCCCTGCCGCTGCCGCCACCGCCTGGGCCGCCCGCTGCTGCACCATCGCCATATACGCCGGATTCACGCCGCTCCGGAAAGACCCGGGGCCCCAGAGCCCCATCAGGTCCGGTGCCTCGTGCACGTGCGTGCTCGTGAGCATGGCGTAGTCGATCTCCGCATCGGCGGGGATCAGCTTGCGCACGCGGATGACCTCGTCGTGCCCGAAACCGATGGCGTCGATGGATACCAGCGCGATCCGGGTCTGCCCGTCGTCGATGACGATGGCCCGCGCCCAGAGCGAGTCGTGGATGCCCGCTGCCGCCCGTGCCTGCCCGAAGCCGGCCATCCAGAAAGCATCGAAGCGCCCGTTGCCGTTGCGGTCCTCGTAGGGGCCGTCGGCCTTGGGATCGTAGGCCGCATTGCCGTCCCGGTCGGTCCAGGTGTCTTCCACCGGCGGCGTGATGGAATACCGGGCAAAGCCCACGCGCACCGTGCGCGGCGCAGGCGCCTCGACGCGGAGGCGGACTTCATACTCGGGAAAGCGGTCGCGGAAGTTCCAGCCGGCCCAGCCGGCAGCAGCGAGCAGCAGGGCCGCCAGGGCCCAGAAAAGGCGGATCAGCCAGGTACGGAGCATATGCAGTGCAGTCCTTGTGGTAGGTTCGGGGGGAAACCCGGTTTACTTCCGGAAGATAACATACACTGCCAGCACGAGCAAGCCAAATCCGGCGAGGTGGTTCCAGCGGAAGGTTTCCGTCCTGAAAAACAGCAGCGAAAACACCATGAATACCGACAGGGAAATCACTTCCTGCAGCACCTTGAGCTCCACCAGGGAAAAGGGGCCGCCGGTGCCCTTGAAGCCCAGCCGGTTGGCGGGCACCTGGAAGCAGTACTCCACAAAGGCAATGCCCCAGCTGACGAGGATGATGCCGAAGAGGCCGAGCTTGCTCAGGCCTTTGATTTCCCCGAATTTCAGATGCCCGTACCAGGCGAGGGTCATGAATGCATTGGAGAGGACGAGGAGCAGCATGGAGGAAACGGAGCGCATAGGGTTCAGCAGTTGAAATCCGGATGCAAACTTAGGGGAAAAGCATGCGTGCCGCAGGCGATTCCGGCGTATGTTTGCCGGAAACGCAAGCCGATGGATGTCAGCCGCTTATTTTCACTTGCAGGCAAAACGGCCGCCGTGACCGGCGGCACGGGGGTGCTGGGCCAGGAGTTCTGCCGCGCCCTGGCCGGCGCAGGCGCCCGCATCGCCCTCATCGGGCGCAATCCGGACAAAACGGCGGCTTTCGCCGCGCAGCTGCGGGCCGAAGGCGGCGAGGCCATGGCCTGCACCGCCGATGTGCTGGACCCGGCAGCCCTCGCGCAGGCGCGCGGGCAGGTGCTGGATGCCTGGGGCCGGATCGATCTGCTGATCAGCGCCGCCGGCGGCAATCTGCCAGAGGCGGTCGTGCCGCCGGGCGGCTCCTTCCTCGACCTGGAGCCGGAGGCCCTGCGCGGCGTGATGGACCTCAACTTCATGGGCACGGTGCTGCCGGCCCGGATTTTCGGCGAAGCCATGGCGGCCCAGGGGCAGGGCGCGATGGTGCAGATCTCGTCCATGGCGGCGCAGCGCCCGCTGACCCGCGTGGCAGGCTATTCGGCTGCCAAGGCGGCCCTGGACAATTTCACCCGCTGGCTGGCAGTGGATCTGGCGCGGAAGTTCGGCGAAGGCCTCCGGGTCAATGCCATTGCGCCCGGATTCTTCCTCACGGAGCAGAACCGCAGCCTCCTGACCCTGCCCGGCGGCGGCCTCACGCCCCGGGGCGAGGCTATCCTCGCCCACACGCCCGCAGGCCGCTTCGGACAGCCCGGCGACCTCGCCGGCACCCTCATCTGGCTCTGCAGCGATGCCTCGCGCTTCGTCACCGGCACGGTGATCCCCGTGGACGGCGGATTCAGCGCCTACGCCGGCGTATAAAACAGCAGGCGCAGGCCATGCAGCCTGCGCCCCGGACCTGATAGATCAACCCGGATATTCAGGACGGATCCCGGATGACACCCAGGAACAGGATCTGATTGGTGGCGCGCTCGCGGATGGCCAGCAGGAAGGGCCGGTCGAAGCGCAGCGCGGGCGGCAGGCTCGTCTCCACGATGCCTACCGTCGTGACGGCGGCTGCCGTGGTGCCTGCTTCATCAGCTTTGAGGTAGCTGTTGTGCTTGACCAGATCGATCATGACGCTCTGGTCCGTCAGGCTGCTGAACTCGGCATTGTCCTGAAAGGCGCGCTGCATGCCCATCCGCCAGAGGGCCGGGATGAGGTCGTATTCCGCATCCAGCTCCAGTTTCGGCATGAACAGCTCCAGGCTGGTGGTGTCCAGCAGGCTGGTCCAGGCGTCCCAGCGCTGCTCGTCGAACTGCGCCAGCAGCGAATCGGCCGACTTGCCGTACTCCGGCGCGATGAGCGTCATCGAGAAGGCGGACTCCTTGCCGTACGGCACATCGGCGATCGTGACTTCCGCATCCTGGTAGCCCAGGTAGCCTTTTTTGCCGTTCATCATCTGGCAGTTGACCTGCGAGCCGTCTGGGCGGGTGAACAGGCTTTCCTGCGTGAGATCCGGATCGAAGGCCCGGCGCCAGGGCGCCTCGAAGTAGATGGCGTTGATCAGGAACATCACGTAGTCGGGCGAGATCGACTCCAGGATTTCGTCGATTTTGCCTTCGGTGTGGTCGCTGGCCCACTGGTTGATCAGGTCCACGGCGCCGGGATCGCCGAAATTTTCGGTGCGGACCTCGGCGCTGTATTCCGTTTCCACCAGATCGATGAAGGCCTGATGCACCGGAAAGCCTTCGCGGATCCAGACGGAATTGGCGAGGGCGGCCTTCACCCGCGGGTCGAGCGAGGCGAGGCGGCAGAGGGCGGAGCGGTTGGCTTCGTTCAGCTCCTCGATGCGGAAGGCATCCGTGCCGAGGGCGCGGAGCATTTCCTCCCGGGTTTCGCCTACTGCGCCGTTGGCGGTCATGCCGAGGGCCATCTGGATGCTGAGGGGCGAGATAAACAGGTTGTCTCCCGGCTGGGCGTCCTGGCTCACTTCCCGCAGCATGCGGAAGGCGAATTCATTCTGGGCCTCGGTAATGGCCTTCTTTGCCTGGGGGCAATCGGGCTCCACGGTCAGGAGGTCGCAGGCCTGCACGCTCAGCAGCATGGGAAGCAGCCAGGCGAAGCGGATGAAGGGGAGGGTACGCATAGCGGTCTTGTTTGCTGTACGATATCCCCAAGACGCAGGCGGGCGCGCATCTGCTGCAAGCGGGCAGAACTTCGGCGCTGCTTCTGCGTTATCAGAGGCGATGGACCTGCTGCACAGCACGCCGCAGGGCATGTACTGCCCGCAGGCGGATGTTTTTATCGATCCCTGGCGGCCCGTGGCGCGGGCCCTGATCACGCATGCGCATTCCGACCATGCGCGGCCGGGCATGGGGCAGTACCTGGCGCAGCACGGCAGCGCGCCGATCCTGCGGCAGCGGCTCGGCGCGGACATTGACCTCCAGACCGTGGCGTACGGGGAGACGGTGACCGTCAACGGGGTGCGGTTTTCGTTCCATCCGGCCGGGCATATCGTGGGCTCGGCGCAGATCCGGGTGGAATGGCGGGGCGAGGTCTGGGTGGTGTCGGGCGACTACAAGCTGGAGGCCGACGGCCTGAGCGCGCCGTTCGAGCCGCTGCGCTGCCACTGCTTCATCACTGAGTCGACCTTCGGGCTGCCGATCTACCGCTGGCAGCCGCAGGAGGCGGTGGCGGCGGAGATTGCGGACTGGTGGCGGCGCAATGCGGCGGCGGGCAAGGCAAGCCTGCTCATCGGCTATGCGCTGGGCAAGGCCCAGCGGCTGCTGCACGCCCTGCCGGCGGAAGGCCCGGGGCCGGTGTATGCGCACGGGGCCATCCTGGCGGTGCACGACGCCCTGCGGGCGCAGGGGGTCCCGGTGCGGGAAGCGCTGGCTGTCAGCGGCTCGGAGCCCAAATCCGCCTGGCGCGGCGCGCTGATCCTGGCGCCGCCCAACGCGGCGGACTCGGCCTGGACGCGGCGCTTCGAGCCGCTGTCGACGGGGATTGCATCGGGGTGGATGGCGCTGCGCGGAGCCCGGCGCCGCCGGGCTGCCGACCGGGGCTTCGTGCTCTCGGACCACGCCGACTGGGACGGCCTCAATGCCGCCATCCGCGCCACCGGCGCGGAGCGCATCCTCGTCACGCATGGGTACAGCGAGCTGTTTTCGCGCTGGCTCTGCGAACAGGGCTACGACGCCCGCCCGCTGGAGACGGGATTCGAAGGCGAGGCGGATGGGTGAGGGTTTCTGAACAGATTGGCGCTCATTCGGGCAGACCGTGCGGCGCCTTCAGGACTGGCCCTTCTGGGCGGGCAGCGCTTGACAATGGGCGGGCTGTAGCTTATATTAGTGGGGTGTTCTTTGGGGGAGAGGAGCGAGCGGCGGGATATGAAAGTAATTGCGTGTATATCGGTGTTGATGTTCATTGTAAAACAATATTCATATGAAAAATAATATGCCAATGAAATGAAAAAATTGCAAGAAGATATGCCAAAATGGCTAAGAAAAGCAAAATATCGCATAGAGTCAGGGCGACTTGAGCATTTTACGATTGAAATGCTCCATATTACAATTAGAGATGTGTTGGAAGATAGTTGCTTCTATTTATCAGCAGGCGCCGATATAACGCCAATTGTTGCTTTCAAAGATATAATATATTCCTATATTCTTTGCGATGAGTATTTGTACGATTCAATCAAGGGTGTTGACAATAAATTTAATGGAATACTTGTAAAAGTAAAAGACAGATTAATTCAACAAGAATTTTTTGAAATTCAGAAGTTTAACATTGATAAGCACTTTGTTGGAATAAAAGACAGATATTGGGGAAACGGATATGTTTCACGAATGAAAAATTGTGAAATAAGTTTCTGGAGCAGAGAGAATAAGATTTACAGCGCAATGTACATAAACCACCATAATACTTGCGCATACACTGACCTTTATATAAAGAATGATATTATGCCCAAAGCAATTTGTGAAATTTTGTCTGAAGGCGGCAGCCTTTGCTCGAGCCTTGAAAATCAAGGCAGTAAACTAACTTTGACAGTTGAAGAAAAGAAAAATGTATTGCCAGAATATGTGCTTGGCCATACATATAGCATTGGAGATATTGCGCAATATGAAAAACTACCTGATAAAGTTGAGTACTTTGGAGACTACGGACCAGAGTATGGAAGTTCAAGTGCAATGCAAATTCATAAAAGAATGAAGTTGAGTTTATAAGCACAAACTCAAAATTATGGATTATCATAAAGTTGCGCTCGGAAGCCGCTATCCCCAATACCCCCGAAACCATTACCAGCTATTGCAAAACGACACAAACAGGCCATGACCAAAGAAGAGATATTAAACACGCTCGATAATTCCCATGACGGATACTACTGTGCATTTGTTGAGCTAGGGCATGTATACGCCTTCCTGATTGATGCGAGACTCAATGTTTTTCGTGGCGAAAACGGCCGCTGGGCAATTGCCGCCGAAAGACTTGGTTATCATCCGAGAGCTGGGGCAATTGTACTTGACATCAGCTTTTATGGTAATTGCTTGACAAATTTGGACTTGTGCAATGGCCGACCAACAAATTGCTACAGTATTTACCCCGTAGACTCCGACAGCTTCAGCAAAACAACTGACGGTGAAAGCGTAAAGCCTGATGCGGAATATTGGCTGGTTCGTGGACGGCAAGTTTCACTCAGCCATCATCAGCAGGACTATACAGACGCTGGCATTGAACTGAAAGCGTATGAGCCAGATGGAATTCGTATTGAAGAAACTGGAAGGCTTGTTGTATCGCAACATCAGGACCTGTTTCGTGCAACGGACAGTGAACTATACAAGTCCATTCCGGCTGATCTGAAAAAAATATTAGTGCTCGACGAGTGGTTTCACCAAGACTTTCAATTGCAAATTTCACCGCCAATGACGGAAGAGCATGTACGTCAAGCTTTTGAGCTCAATCAACGCTTAACAGGGCTTGGCGGAATGACCTTTGAGCATTTCGCACAAGTAATCAGACAGCAAGAAATCAAAAGAGATGATTGGAACAGAAAGGTTTGGGAAAACAGCCGCCCCAGCTCATCTGAAACCTGGAAACTCATTGCCAGCGTAATTGCATCCAATGATTCCAACGAATATAAACCAACGCTGGAACCCAATACACATTGGAAAAATTGGCCAGACTCAGGTAGTCTGTGATGAACGGACCGAACACAACAGCAGGCAGCGGCACCTGCGGCAGGCTGTGCTGTTCTCCGCACCTCCCTGCCCGCACCCATCTGGCACCCGCGCCCGCTTGCAGCCGGCGGCTTGCGCACACCAGGATTTTGGGTGTATCTTGCTGAAGCAGCAGCGCAGCGGCTTGATCGGCAGCAAGTGCTGCATCTGCACGCACCGCTAACTATGCAGTCATGCAAAGAGAATTGACGCAGCATCTTGCCAAATATATAGACGTAACAAGCGACCTGGAAGAAGCACTCGCGGAATGCGCGTTTATCCGGCATTTTACCAAACATACACGCCTGTTGCAGGAGGGACAGGTATCGAATGAGTGTTTTTTTATTTTCAGCGGCTGCATCAGAAGTTATTTTCATGAAGATGGCGAAGAATTCACAACTGGATTTTATACGGAAGGCCAATCCGCCACTCCGCCATGCTACGGCAAAAACGTACCATCTAAACTGAATTATGAATGCCTGGAAGATACCGTTGCGACCGTCGGCACGCCCGGCCTGGAAGCTGACATGTACCGCAAGTACCCGCAACTGGAATCCATGTCGAGAAAATTATATGACCTCATGCTTTCCAGTTATCAGGAAGAATTCGTTGACTATAAGCATTCATCGCCCGAGCAGCGGTATTTGAGGCTACTGGAAACCAGGCCCGATTTATTTCAGCGGGCGCCTCTGCATCAGATCGCCAGCTACCTGGGCATGAAACCGGAATCCTTGAGCAGAATTCGCAAAAGACTGCACCTCAAATCCAAAAAAACCGATGCGCGTGTATCCTGAGGTGCTTTCTTAACTTAAGTCAAGGAGGGATGTGTTCGCAGCCCTGTAGCTTTGTGGTATTAAATTACCATTTAAGCGCCACAGGTATGAAAAGGAATTGTTGGATATTGCTGCTTCTGCTGATTGCCCTTCCGTCGTTCGCTCAGGACACCCGAAAGACCGGGAAACGCGCAGATCCCGTCTATACCTACAGGCTGAGCACGCCTGTGATAACTGCGCTCAATATAGGCCAGGGGGGCGAAAGGACGAATACACAGCATATTGAGCTTCACTTCAAATATGAATTGGACACAAAAAATATACTCGGCGTCAAGTTCGCCACCTGGCGGTTATTTCAGCCGATGGGGATTCTCTGGTGGGATGGCCTGCTGGATAAGCTGGAGTCTCAAAGCGAGTTCTATCCGGGCTATGTAAGGGAAACAGGCCTGGGGATTTCTTATCAGCGCATGGTATGGAAGGGGCTGTTTGCGGCAGTTGAAGTGCTGCCGCAGCTAAAAACGTATCTCGACGAGGACAATTCTCGCATAGCAAGGGGGTTTAAGCTGTACACTTCGTACCATATCGGCTACCATATTCCGCTGTTTAAGGGCAAGCGGCTCTTCCTGGAGCCTCAGATCCATTGCCAGAACTGGATGATGGATACCCAGGCGCCGTCCGGGTTTAAAGCGCTGGATGATGCATGGAGAACGTATTTTCTCTTTGAGCCGAATATGTATCTTGGCTTCAGGTTCTGACCGGTACGCTGCTGCTGAATGAATCACGCAATGAAACACAGCAATCCCCGCATCGGAGGCGTCCCGGGAATGACCGAAGCATGCCTTTCGCGCATTTCTCAAGTGAAGCATGCCGGGCACCATCCGGATGGCGAAAGCTGCATGCGGAAGCCTGCAGGCGCTAGCCTGCGCTCAGGCGCACAAAGTCCATGAAATTACTCCGGTTGATGCACTGGAAAGCGGCATCCGGATAGGCTTCTGTCCAGGCAGCGGGGGCATGGGCTGCCTTCGCGCCCCATTTAAACTCATATCCGTGCAGCCTCCCGCCGAAATCCTCGACATAGTCCAGCTCAGCGCCGGTCTGGGTGCGCCAGAAATAGCGATTGGCATAGTGAAAATGGTAGCCGGACGTTTTCAGGCGCTCGACGATCAGAAAGTTCTCCCATAGCTGCCCCGCATCCGTGCGGGCAGACAGGCTGCTGAAGTTTTCGATCAGGGCGTTGCGCACGCCGAGGTCATAAAAATAGATCTTGCTCATTTTGGTCATTTCCTTGCGCAGGTTGCGGCTGAACCCCCCGAGCCGGAAGATGACAAAGGATTTTTCCAGCAAATCCAGGTAGTGCTGCACGGCATCCCGGCTGATTTGCAGCGCATTGGCCAGCTCGTTGACCGAAACGAGGCTGCCCGTCTGCCAGGCCAGCAGCTTGAGCAGTTGCCGGAGCTTCTCCGGATACCGGATATTGGCCAGGGTCAGGATATCCTTGTACAGGTAGGACTGCGTCAGCTCCTGCAGGTACCGCTGCTTGTTTGCGCGGCTGCCGATCTGGAGCACCTCCGGATACAGCCCGTACACCAGCCATTCCTCCAGTTGAAGTGCCACCTCAGCGGTGTTGGCGCCATGGTGCGCGGCCCATTCCTCCGCGCTGATGGGATAGAGCTGGAAGGTCCAGGTCCGGCCGGTGAGCGGTTCTTTGATCCGGTTGGCCAGGTCGAGCGTCGAGGAACCCGTAACGATGATGCGCAGCTGCGGCAGCTGGTCGTGCAGCAGCTTGAGGTTGATGCCGATATCCGGCACGCGCTGGGCTTCGTCGATAAACAGCAGATCGTAGCCTTGCACCAGCCCCTTGAGCTGCTCCAGGCTGCGGCTGGAGAGGGCTTCCAGAAAGGGCATGTTGTCGGCATTGATTTCCAGCACCTTGCCCGGATAAGGGCGCATCAGCTCGCGCACCAGGGTCGTTTTGCCCACCTGGCGGGCGCCATAGATGACCAGCACCTTGCGGGACTGGGCCAGATCCTGTGCGATGTTGCGTTGGTGCAGCCGTTCGATATGCATGGCCAGTGTTGTATGCTGATGCCAAGATACGCTATTTCTGCTGATTGACCATCACAAATCGCGCTTTTTCTGCGGGTCATTCAGCAGTAATCGCCTCTTTGCCGCTTGTGCCGGTCAGCAGCAGCAGCTTCACAGCAGCAGACACGGTGGGAATGCCCAGAGATTCATCAAACTCCGTGGTCTTCTGAAAGGCCGCATCCACCCGGGCATCGTCCGAATCGCACAGATGCCATGTACGTGTAATCACCTGCTGCCTCAGAGAAAAGGAGCGCAGCCCGCTGGTTTGTATGAAGTAATCGGGTACATTATGGCCTGTATTTTTCTGATGTTCATGGCAGCCACCATGCTGTTTAGGTTAACCCCCAAAACACAACACGCCCTGTAACAGATTGCCAGGCAAGCAGCAACCGCTCATCATGTATTGCCGCTCCCCTGCAATCACCCGCTCCCACCCGGTGCAGCGCCTATCCCGCAGGGCCGTTATGCCCTTTGATGGCAATTTTGCAGGACAAAGTGTTTACGTATATTGCTGAGGCAGCGGCATAAACACCCGGAATTCCCGCAACCACCCTTTCCCACTAGTACACGCGATGAATCAAACACCTTTCCGGATGAACAAGATCACCCCGATGCTGCTCGCAGTATGCACCCTCGTCAGCCTGAGCCATGCACAAAACATCTCGCAAAAAGGGACAGACCTGGATGGGGAAGCAGCTGGTGACGAATCCGGCTGGTCGGTAAGCATGCCCGACGCCAATACCGTAGCCATTGGGGCGTATCTGAATGACGGAAGTGGCACTAACGCCGGCCATGTACGCATTTACGCCTGGAACGGCAGCACCTGGACGCAAAAAGGAACGGACATAGAGGGGGAAGCAGCTAATGACCGGTCAGGCTGGTCGGTAAGCATGCCCGACGCCAATACGGTAGCCATTGGGGCGTATCTGAATGACGGAAGTGGCCTTAACGCCGGCCATGTACGCATTTACAGCTGGGACGGCAGCGCCTGGACGCAAAAAGGGACTGACATAGAGGGGGAAGCAGCGGATGACCGGTCGGGCTGGTCGGTAAGCATGCCTGACGCCAACACGGTAGCCATTGGGGCCTACCAAAATGGCGGTACCGGAGATGATGCCGGCCATGTGCGCGTTTTCACCTGGAGTGGCAGCGTATGGCTCCAAAAAGGCGGCGACATGGACGGAGAGGCGATGGGCGACCTTTCAGGCCAGGCCGTAAGCATGCCTGACGCCAACACGGTAGCGATTGGGGCTACCCGGAATGACGGGAACGGAAATGATGCCGGGCATGTGCGTATGTACACCTGGAGTGGAAGCGCATGGATCCAACAAGGCGACGATATTGACGGAGAGGCGATTAGTGACCGGTCGGGCTACGCTGTCAGCATGCCTGACGCCAATACGGTAGCCATTGGGGCCTGGGGGAATGACGGAAGCCAAAGCAATGCCGGCCATGTGCGTATTTACACCTGGGGCGGCAGCGCATGGACGCAAAAAGGAGCTGACATTGACGGGGCAGCAGCAGATGACGAATCAGGCTACTCGGTGAGCATGCCCGATGCTAATACCATCGCCATTGGCGCCTATCGCCATGACGGAAACGAAACAGATGCCGGCCATGTGCGCCTTTACACCTGGGACGGTATTGCATGGATCCAACGGGGAACCGATATTCTTGGGGAAGCGGCGGTTGACCAGTCAGGCGTCTCGGTGAGCATGCCCGACGCCAATACCGTAGCCATCGGGGCTCGTTATAATGACGCAAGCGGAAGCGATGCCGGCCATACCCGGGTGTACGCTGCAGGAAACAAGGTGGGGATGCTGGAAAACAGCTTTGGCAATCCCCTGACAGTATATCCTAACCCTGCCAGCGGTGAGATCCACCTTGATCTGGGGAGAACATATACGGAGGCCACGATCATCGTCACAAATCCTGTAGGCCAGGCTGTTTTGAAAAAAGGGTATCAGGATTCAGACGTCCTGCAGCTCACCCTGCCAGGAGAAGCGGGTTTGTACCTGATTGAAGTACGGTCGGGTGACAAAAAAGCCCTGCTCAAAGTGATGAAAGAATAGCGTTTTCCGATACATGAGACCCTGTCGTGCTGGACGGGCGGATGGGAGTAAGCCCATTCCAGCAACCAGTTGCGAGGGTTGAAGATTATGTGTGCCATAAACCCCAACCGGTCACAAGCATCCGGCAGGGGTGTAGGACCGGCGGCCATGCTCCCGGGCTGCCCGCACTGCGCATCCGGGACCGCTGGGGAGGCCTTGCGCGGAGCCGAAGTTTGTGGGACGGCTGCCGGAACTGTGCATGCTCCGGTGTTTGTGCCTGCGCAGATTGAGGCGCATTGCGTATATTTGTCATGCTCAGGCACGCTGCCCGGCCCTGTCATCCGCGATACTGCCTATGAAAACTTCCCTCACAATCGAAGACTTCAGCCCCTCGCTGTTTTGGGACGTGGATAAGACTGCGCTGGATGTTGAGAGACATGCTGTACATGTGGCAGACAAAGCACTTACACGGGGCACCTGGGAGGATTTTCAAACCGTCATTGCCTACTATGGGCGCGAGCGGGTAGCGAAAATCGTACAAAACCTGCGCTACATGGATAAAAAGACGCTGCGGTTCAGCAGTGTGTATTTTCATATCCCTATTACTGAGATGCGATGCTACATCTGGCAGCAGTCGAACCCCACACACTGGGATTACTGAAATCGCTGATGTCCAAAGACTACCTCCAGCCCTTTGTGCTGGCGGGAGGCATTGCATTGGCTTTGCAGATCGGGCACCGGCGGTCGGTGGATTTGGATATGGGTGTTCTCGGAAACCCTCGTCTCCAGCCCCGTCGCTAAGCCTATCCGGCAGGCTGCGGATGCGCTTCGCAGACGCCATGCACCAGCCCGCATGCCCTCAGCCCTGCCGACCGCTCCCGCAAACACCCGCGCCCCGTTTTCCGTTATCCTGCCATGCAAGCAGTCTCCCACCAGGTCCGGGACAAGATCGCCGGGCTGCTCCAGGCCCTGTGCCACGGCCTCTATGAGCGCGAAGAAGCCGTCAAGCTCGCCCTGCTGAGTGCCGTAGCCGGTGAAAGCATCTTTCTGCTGGGCCCGCCAGGCGTGGGCAAAAGCCTGATTGCCAGGCGGCTGAAGTTCGCCTTCCAGGACGGGGTCTCCTTCGAGTACCTCATGAGCCGCTTCAGCACCCCCGACGAGATCTTCGGGCCGGTGTCCATCCGCAAGCTTAAGGAAGAGGATAAATACGAGCGCCTGACCGGCCGCTACCTGCCCGGCGCCAACATCGTGTTTCTGGACGAAATCTGGAAATCGGGCCCCGCCATCCAGAACGCCCTGCTGACCATCCTCAACGAAAAAATCTACCGCAACGGCGAGCAGGATATCCAGGTGGACATCAAGGGCATCATCACCGCCTCCAACGAGCTGCCGCCCCGCCAGGAGAGCTTTCTGCCCCTCTGGGACCGCTTTCTGATCCGCTACCGGATGGACGGCATCCGCGACCGCCAGCATTTCCTCCGCATGATCACCGACACCCGCGACGTGTACCAGGACGATGTGCCGCCGGAGCTGAAGATCCGCAACGCGGAGCTGGATGCCTGGGACGCCGAAATCGACGCGGTGGAGGTGCCCGCCGAGGTGCTCAACACCCTCCAGGTGGTCCGCGCCCGGCTGGAGGAGTACAACAGCCGCCCCCAGCGGGCCGGCGATCCGCTCCAGGTCTACGACCGGCGCTGGAAGAAGATCGTGCGCCTGCTGCGGACCTCGGCCTTCCTCGACGGCCGCAGCCAGGTGAACCTCATGGACGCCTTCCTGATGGTGCACTGCCTCTGGAGCCATCCGGACCAGGCGGAGGCGGTGGAGGAAATGGTGGGCGACACCATCCGCCGGCATGGCTACGCCATTGCGGTCAACCTGGCGGCGCTGCGCCGCGAGATCGAGGCCTATGAGGCGGAGATCCAGGCCGAAACGCGCATCCGCCGCGTGGTGGCCGAGGACCGGCTGCAGCCGGTGCAGGAGGAATACTACGAGTTTATCCAGACCGAGAAGCTCTTCGAGGGCACCCTGCTGCGGATCGAGGAGTTCAACCGGCTGGACAGCGCCGACTGGCAGACCGTGAACATCTACGACAGCGGCAAGGTGCTGCGCCACCGCCTGAAGGCGCGCAAGAGCGCCCGCGAGCACAGCCTGGACATCTCATTCAACTCGGTGGAGCAGTCCTACCCCCTGCGCACGCACAAGGTGGAGCGGAGCGAGGTGCTGCTCAAGAAGCCGCACCGGCTGGTGGAGCAGCACTGGAACGAGCGGTTTGCGGTGATTTCGGAGTATATCGCTGCGCAGCAGCGCCGCCTGGCCGAGGAGGCCCCGGATCAGCTGCGGGGCCTGGAGGCGCATCTGTTCGTCGATCCCCGGCGCGCTGCGCTGGTCCGCGCCAATCAGGAGGAGGTGGCGGGGGCGCTGCATCAGCTGCAGCTGCGGCTGGAGCAGGCGCAGTATGGGTATGCGCAGATGTGAGGGAGCGGAGGCGCCGGGCGCATGCCGAACGGTGCGGAGCGCAGGGGCGAATTCGTTTCGCTGCACAAATTCGCCGCAGATTCCCGACTTTCCCTTACCTTTGCCGCCAAATTCCACACAGAATGCCGTTAGACAACTCTCTCCGGTCGGTGCTGATCATAGGCAGCGGCCCCATTGTGATCGGCCAGGCTTGTGAATTCGACTATTCCGGATCGCAGGCTGCGCTGGCGCTGAAAGAAGAAGGGATCCGCGTAGCCCTGATCAATTCCAATCCGGCTACGATCATGACCGACCCCTTCGTGGCTGACGACATTTTTCTGCTTCCGCTTGAACCCGCTTCCATCGAGTTCATCCTCCAGAACCGCCAGATCGATGCCGTGCTCCCCACCATGGGCGGCCAGACGGCCCTCAACCTGGCGATGGAGTGCGACAAGGCCGGCATCTGGGAACAGTACGGCGTGCGCATCCTGGGCGCCGATGTAAAGGCCATCCGCAAAGCCGAGGACCGCGAGCTGTTCCGCCAGCTGATGAACGAGATCGGCATTCCCGTTCCTCCCTCCGAAACCGCCAACTCCTTCCTCAAAGGCAAGGAAATCGCCCAGCGAATCGGCTTTCCCCTCGTGATCCGGCCCTCCTTCACGCTGGGCGGCACCGGCGGCGCTTTCGTCAACGACCCCAAGGAATACGAGGCCCTGCTCACCCGCGGCCTGCAGGCCAGCCCCATCCACGAGGTGCTCATCGAGCGGAGCATCTACGGCTGGAAGGAGTTCGAGCTGGAGGTCATGCGCGACGGCGCCGGCAACAAGATCGTCATCTGCACCATCGAAAACGTGGATCCGATGGGCATCCACACGGGCGACTCCATCACCGTGGCACCGGCCATGACCCTGCCCGACACCAGCTACCAGCGCATGCGCGACTACGCCTTCCGGGTGCTGGATGAGCTGGGCGAATTTGCCGGGGGCTGCAACGTGCAGTTTTCCCTCGACCCGCAGACGGACGACATCATCATCATCGAGATCAATCCGCGGGTGTCCCGCTCTTCGGCCCTGGCCTCCAAGGCCACCGGCTACCCCATCGCGCGCATCGCCGCCAAGCTGGCCGCCGGCTACCGCCTCGACGAGCTTCCCAACCAGATCACCAAGACCACTTCGGCCTTCTTCGAGCCGTCGCTGGACTATGTCATCGTCAAGATTCCGCGCTGGAATTTCGACAAATTCCCCGGCGCCGACACCCGCCTCGGCCTGCAGATGAAGTCCGTGGGCGAGGTGATGGGCATCGGGCGAAGCTTCAACGAAGCCCTGCAGAAGGCCTGCCAGTCGCTGGAAATCAAGCGCAACGGCATGGGCGCCGACGGCAAGGAGCTCCGCGACCTCGAAGGCATCATGCGCAGCCTGCGCGAGCCCCGCTCCGGCGACCGCATCTTCCACGTCAAGGATGCCATGCACCTGGGCCTGCCCCTGCGCGACATCCACGAAGCCACCAAGATCGACAACTGGTTCCTCCGCGAGATCGAATACCTCGTGGTCCTGGAGAAGGAAATCATGCGCTACACGGTGGACAGCATCCCCCGCGAGGTGATGATGGAGGCCAAAAAGCAGGGCTACGCCGACCGGCAGATTGCCCACCTGCTCAACTGCCTGGAGAGCGAGGTCTTCCGCCGCCGCCAGGAGCTGCAGGTGCAGCGGGTGTACAAGCTGGTGGATACCTGCGCCGCCGAGTTCCAGGCGCAGACGCCGTACTACTACTCCACCTTCGACACCGAAAACGAGTCCGTGGTATCGGACCGCAAAAAAGTGGTGGTGCTCGGCTCCGGCCCCAACCGCATCGGCCAGGGCATCGAGTTCGACTACAGCTGCGTGCACGGGGTGCTGGCCGCCCGCGAGATGGGCTTCGAGACCATCATGATCAACTGCAACCCTGAAACGGTCTCCACCGATTTCAATATCTCCGACAAGCTCTACTTCGAGCCGGTCTTCTGGGAGCACATCTACGACATCATCCTTCACGAAAAGCCGGAGGGCGTCATCGTGCAGCTCGGCGGGCAGACGGCCCTGAAGCTGGCCGAAAAGCTGCACCGCTACGGCATTCCCATCCTCGGCACGAGCTTCGACCACATGGACATCGCCGAAGACCGGGGCCGCTTTTCCTCCCTGCTGCGCGACCTGCAGATCCCCTACCCCGACTTCGGCGAAGCCGAAACGGCGGACGAAGCCCTCGACATCGCCCACCGGGTGGGCTATCCGGTGCTGGTGCGCCCCTCCTACGTGCTGGGCGGCCAGGGCATGCGCATCGTGATCAACGATGAGGAGCTGACGAGCCATGTCATCAAAATCCTCAACGACGCGCCGGGCAACAAGGTGCTGATCGACCACTTCATCGACGGCGGCATCGAAGCCGAGGCCGACGCCATCAGCGACGGCGAGGAGGTGTACATCATCGGCATCATGGAGCATATCGAGCCGGCGGGCATCCACTCCGGCGACTCCACGGCCGTGCTGCCGCCCTTCGACCTGCCGAAGCAGGTCATGGCCGACATCGAGGCCTACACCCGTAAGCTGGCGCTGGCCCTGCAGGTCAAGGGGCTGCTCAACGTGCAGTTTGCCATCAAGCAGAACAAGGTCTATGTGATCGAAGCCAACCCGCGGGCCTCGCGCACGGTGCCCTTCATCGCCAAGGCGTACAAGGAGCCTTACGTGAACTACGCCGCCAAGCTGATGCTGGGCACGCACAAGCTGAAGGACTTCAGCTTCAAGCCGCACCGCAGCGGGTACGCGATCAAGGTGCCGGTGTTTTCCTTCGAGAAATTCCCGAATGTGGACAAGGCGCTGGGGCCGGAGATGAAATCCACCGGCGAAAAGATCTACTTCATCCAAGACCTGAAGGACCCCTTCTTCGTGAAGGCGTACAACGAGCGGAATATGTATCTGTCGCGGTAAGGGGGCTGTTGTTGCAGCAGGGATATCCCTGATGGGGAATCCGGCTGGGTTTCCATATCCTGAGCGAGTATTTCTTCATGGTAATATGCCGGAGTACGGCATTTGCTTGGTTCGCCGCGCGTCCCGGTGCGGACGGCCTTTTTTATAGGCCCGGTTCTGCTTGCCCGTCATGGTTTCCAGTTGAGGTCTCTGAGATTTCCCAGAAACGGAATGGCGCCGAAGCGTCCGGACAGATAGCCTTTCCGGATATCCAGGTCCGTCCGGATCTCAAAATCGCTCAACGGATATAAGCTTGTAGCGCCATCGGGCTGTTTTTCCGCAAACCAGATCTCATCCTGCCTAAACAGCTCCTGGTCCAGAAGCTGGGACTCATGGGTGGTCAGGATGAGCTGGCCTGCAAAACCGGCAGTTTCCAGCAGCCTGCCCAGCAATTCCCGGATCAGCACCGGGTGAATGCTGCGTTCGATCTCATCGATCACGTACACCCTGCCTTCCCGCAGCAGCCCGTACAGCATGCCGGCGTACTCGAACAGGCGCTGGGTGCCATCGGATTCTTCCTGCAGGCTGAACCGGCTCGTCGCCCCCGAATCTGTTGTGTGCAGCATAGTCAGCTTTCTGGCTACAGGCTGACCGTCCTCCATCGTCACCAGCACGGGATCCAGCGTATCTGCATCCGGAACAAACTCTTCATGTTCCAGTGCTCTGAGCATCATCAGCGCTTTCGATTCCTGATGCTCGCCCAGATACTGCCGCAGCGGGATCCGCTCGATTTCCAGCCCTGAAACGCCCGTATGCAAGGAGGCCATCAGCTGCTCATAGAACGCCTGCCGTTCCGGATTTTTTACCAGATCGACCAGATCGTCCGGGCGGGTGTCGGGAAACAGGATCTCCAGCCGATCGAACCATCCGTACACTGCGCGGGTTTCTTCAAATACGGCTTCCTTGGCTTGGGCCAGCATCCGGAGCAGGCTCATCTCATCTGCAAGCAGCTCCTGCTCATACAGCCTGATCCGCAGGCGGTCCGCCGAGCGACGCCGGTAGGCTGCCTGCACCTCTATCTGGATCGAACCAGATTCGCTGCGGGTTCTGGTAAACACAGGCACGTCCGGCTTGCCGGGGCGGGTTCGGGCCAGCCATTCCGAGCAGATGATGCCATTCAAAAACTTGACGCCGTATAGATAAGATGTATCGCCCGCAAGCAGCTCCATCTCCAGGCGTGCAGGGTGCCGGTCCTGCGAAGCCTGCAGCTTGAAGGGCCGGTAATCATCATCTTCCAGGCCCCAGCGGGCGATGTTCCGCAAGGTTTCGATGGCCCGCACCAGATTGCTTTTGCCGGCGCCGTTGGCGCCGTAGAGAATACCCGCCTTGAGCACTTCCACCTGACCTGCCTTGTGCACATGGTGCGGGAATCGCCTGATGTCCCCGGTCAGCATGTTGAACTCCACCGGTTCGCGGAAGGAGAGAAAATTGGAGGCGATGAAGCGGATCAGCATACCCGTACCGTATTGCAGCAATCGTCCCGCAGAAGCAGGCTTCCTGGAGAATTATACAATGATACGCAAAAAACTCGAACTGCGACGAAAAAATCGTCGCAGCCATTCCATTTTGTCCATACACCAAACAGATTCAATCTGGGGTCCGGCTGGCCTCCTTCCGCCTCCCCCCCTCACTTCCCAATACAGAACTTTGAAAAAATGCTGCCCAGCACCTCCTCGGTGCTGATCTCGCCCGTGATAGCGCCGATGTGGTGCAGCGCCAGGCGGAGGTCGATGGAGAGCAGGTCGCCGCTGAGGCCGCTGCGCAGCCCTGCCTGCACGGCAGCGAGCGCCTCCGCTGCCTGCAGCAGGTGGCTGTGATGGCGGGCATGGCTGATGACCGTATCGCCGGCATGGCCTTCGCCGAGGGATTCCACGGCCTCCACCATCAGCTGCCGCAGGCCGTCGAGGTTGCGGCCTGCGCGGGCCGAGATGAGCAGCCAGGCGATATAGGGCCTTCCGTCCAGCGAGGGCGGGTCCTGCGCCGCTGCGTAGGCCTGCAGATCCGGCAGCAGGTCCGCTTTGTTGCCGCAGGCGATCTGCACCGTGCCGGCGGGCAGCTCCAGGGACCAGAGGTATTCCATGGCCTGGATCGGCGTCTCCTGCGCCGCGTCGAAGAGGTAGATCACCAGATCGGCCTGGCGGGCCAGGCGCAGGCTGCGCTGCACCCCTTCCGCCTCGATGAGGTCTGCCGTTTCCCGCACGCCGGCGGTATCCATCAGCCGGAATTCGATCCCGCCGATGACCAGCCGGTCTTCGATCACGTCCCGCGTCGTGCCGGGGATGTCGCTCACGATGGCGCGGTTGTCCTGGAGCAGCGCATTGAGCAGGGTGGACTTGCCGGCATTGGGCTTGCCGAGGATCACGGTCGGGATGCCCGATTTGAGCGCATTGCCGAGCCGGAAGGACTGGATCAGGCGCTCCAGCTGGGCCAGAATCTGCCCCGTCAGGGCATTCAGCCGGCTGCGGTCGGCAAATTCCACATCCTCCTCCCCGAAGTCCAGCTCCAGCTCGATGAGGGCGGTAAAATCGACCAGTTCCTGCCGGAGGGCTGCCAGCTCATGCGATACGCCGCCGCGGAGCTGGTTCATGGCCACGCGGTGGGCAGCTTCCGAGCGGGCTGCGATGAGATCGGCTACGGCCTCGGCCTGGGCGAGGTCCAGGGCGCCGTTGAGCCAGGCCCGGCGGGTAAACTCCCCCGGCTCCGCCAGGCGGGCGCCCTGCTCCAGGAGCAGGTGCAGCGCCTCCCGCAGGATATAGGGGCTGCCGTGGCAGGAAAACTCCACCACATCCTCCCGCGTGTACGAGCGCGGCGCGCGGAATACCGAGGCCAGCACTTCGTCCAGCACCGCGCCGCCGCGCAGCAGCCGCCCAAAGCGGACCGTATAGCCCGGCACCCCGCTCAGATCCTGCGAAAACACCCGGCTGGCGATCGCCAGCGCCTGCGGCCCCGAAAGGCGGATCACCCCCAGCGCGCCCACGCCGGGCGGGGTAGAAAGGGCGGCGATGGTATCCTGCATGCCATGCATGGAAGCAAATTACGCGGATTGCCGTATATTGAATGCAAATTTCCTTCCGGCTATGGCAGAACCCGCGCCGAAGCTTTCCTATTCCACCCCGGAGGCCTATCTCGAAGCGGAATCCGCCTCCAGCTCGCGCCATGAGTATCAGGACGGCCTGATCCTGGATATGGCGGGCGGCAGTGTGCGCCATGACATGATATGCATGAATCTGTACGCAGACCTGCGGAACGGGCTGAGAGGCAAGCCTTGCCGTGCATTCAGCGCCAACATGAAGCTGTATGTCCAGGCTGCGAACGCGTTTTATTATCCGGATGCCTGGATCGTCTGCGGCGAGCCCCGCGTGTTTCCAGGCCGGAATGATGCGCTCACTGATGCCGCAACGGTGTTCGAGGTGCTGTCCCCAGCCACAGAAGCCCGCGACCGGGGCGAGAAATTCATGTCGCTGCAGCTGCTTCCCGGGCTGATGGAATATATTCTGATCCATCAGAACCGGCGAACTGCCGAGATCTTCCGGCGCCAGCCCACAGGCGTATGGATGTATGAACGGATAGACGAAGGCCCAGCCCTGGCGCTGGAGCGCATCGGGCTGAGCCTCGCTTTCGATTCGGTTTATGAAGGGGTGATCTTTCCTGAAGCCTGAAATAGGCGTTGCGCTTCGCTTCCATCACCACAAAAGCAGGCTTAGGGGGCCGTTGATGCTTTAGGCAGGGACCGGCGAAAAACCTCGCCCCCTGTACGCTCTATCTGGGCAAATTACGCGGATTGCCGTATATTGAATGTAAATTTCCTTCCGGCTATGGCAGAACCCGCGTCGAAGCTTTCCTATTCCACCCCGGAGGCCTATCTCGAAGCGGAATCCGCCTCCAGCTCGCGCCATGAGTATCAGGACGGCCTGATCCTCGATATGGCAGGCGGCAGCATCGCGCATGAGCGGATCTGCGCCAACCTCTACGGCACGCTGTACAATCAGCTGGCGGGCAAGCCCTGCTCGTATTTTTCGTCCAATATGAAGCTGCATGTGCAGGCAGCCCATGCATTCTATTATCCGGACGCCTCGGTAATCTGCGGCGAACCGCAGCGCTACCCAGGCCGGGAGGATGCGCTCACCGATGCCACCGTCATCATCGAAGTACTCTCTCCGTCTACAGAAGCCCAGGACCGGGGCGAGAAATTCATGTCCTTCCAATTGCTCCCCGGCCTCATGGAATATGTGCTGATCCACCAGCGGCGGATCCGGGCCGAGATCTACCAGCGCCAGCAGGCAGGACATTGGCTGTACAAGCAGGTCAATCCGGGAGAGCTGCTCACGCTGGACAGCATCCAGGTCTCCTTTCCTCTTGACATCCTGTATCAGGGCGTGCAGCCTGATTCCGCGCCCTGACAGACGAAGGCCCAGCCCTGGCGCTGGAGCGCATCGGGCTGAGCCTCGCTTTCGATTCGGTTTATGAAGGGGTGATGTTTCCTGAAGCCTGAGCCGGGCGTTTACTCCAGGTCGAAGTCGTAGTGGAAAATCGGCTCCAGTGCGTCCACCGACTGGTATTTCACGTTCAGGTCCTTGATCAGCCCGGAATCCAGGCCGTATACCCATCCATGAATTTGCAGGGACTTGTTTCTCCAGGCCCGCTGCACGATGGAGGTCTTCGCGAGGTTTTTCACCTGCTCGGTTACATTCAGCTCCACGAGCCGGTCTGCGCGCGCCTTTTCGTCGGCAATGGCTTCCAGCTCCTCCGCATACAGCGCGTAGACTTCCTTGATATTGCGGAGCCACTTGTTGACCAGGCCTTTGCTGCCGTGCGTCATCGCGGCGAGGACCCCGCCGCAGCCGTAATGGCCGCACACAATGATATGGTGCACATGCAGCACCTCCACGGCGTACTGGAGTACGCTCATAAAGTTGAGGTCGGTGTGCACCACCAGATTGGCGATGTTGCGGTGCACAAAAATCTCGCCCGACTCCGTGCCGGTGATTTCATTGGCGGGCACCCGGCTGTCCGAGCAGCCGACCCAGAGAAAATTAGGCGCCTGGCCGCGCGCCAGCCGCTCGAAGTAGGTCTGGTCGAGGCTCAGGCGCTCGGCAACCCAGTTGCGGTTATTCTGAAGCAGACGGAGATAATCTTCCTGAATGGAATGCATAGGGAATGAGGCTGATACGTTGGATGGGGAGGGGTAACTATCCAGGCTGTGCCTGGGCGGATCAGGTCTGGGCGCGTTCCGGCGGGGCCAGCGGCGGATCCGGAAGCAGGCGCAGCGGCAGGCCCGCATCTGCGCCCGCAGGCCTGCGGTTTGCGCAGGCGGTCCAAAGCCATACGCCCCGGACCCCGACAAACTCGTCCGGCTCTTCCTCGCCGTATGCCTCGGGTGCTCCGGCATCCGCCGGCTCCTCGGCCAGCACCGCAGCCGCATACGCGCGCGCAGGAAGCTCCGCAGCCAGGCTGCATGCCCATAAGCCCAGCAGCAGCGCAGCGATCCAGGGCTGCAGGCGCAGGACAGGGCAGCAGTTGCGGAAAGCCTGGAACGGATGCGGCATGGAGGGCTGGATGTGGCAGAGATATCGGGTGCCCTAATCTACGACTTTTCCGCTGTGTTCCGGCAATTTCCCAGCAGAATAAACCTTAAACCCGGATCGGGCGTTTTCGTATCAATCGTACATTCCGGATCTTTCCTCCTTCCGGAACTGGTATGCAACACACAAAAACAGCTTGATTTCAGCGTATGAACCGGCAACTCAAATCCTGGTTTGAGCGGATGCAGATCGATCCGCGTCAGTTGGCAATGCTGGGCGCAGCCGCCGTGCTGGGCAGCGGCCTGACCCTGGGAACGGTCAGCCTGATCAACCGGAAATCACCCGTCCTCCGGATCGAGCACAGCAGCGGCGCCCAGGCGGTGCAGAGCAGCTACGTCCCCGCCGAAGGCGTGCCCGATTTTGTCGTGGCGGCGGAAAAGGTGACCCCCTCGGTCGTGCACATCAAGTCCACCCAGGTGCGCGCCAGCGCCAGCCAGAACAACAGCGTCCCCGATCCCTTCCGCGAGTTCTTCGGCGACGACTTCTTCAATTTCCGCTCCCCCGGCCCGCAAGGCCCCAGCGTGGGCACCGGCTCCGGGGTCATCCTCACGGAAGACGGCTATATCATCACCAACAACCACGTCATCGACAAGGCCGACGACATCGAAGTCTCCCTCTTCGACAACCGCACCTTCAAGGCCGAACTGGTGGGCACCGATCCCTCCACCGATCTGGCCCTGATCAAAGTCGATGCCTCCGGGCTGGTGCCGGTCACCATCGGCAATTCCGATGAGGTGCGCGTCGGCCAGTGGGTGCTGGCCATCGGCAACCCCTTCAACCTGACCTCCACCGTCACCGCCGGGATCGTGAGCGCCAAAGCCCGCAATATCAACATCCTCCGCGAGCGTACTGCGATAGAGTCGTTTATCCAGACCGATGCGGCCATCAACCCCGGCAACAGCGGCGGCGCCCTGGTGGACCTCAACGGCAACCTCATCGGCATCAACACGGCCATTGCCAGCAATACCGGCACCTTTGCCGGATACGGCTTTGCCGTGCCCATCCGCCTGGCCCGCAAGGTGGTGGAAGATCTCATGCAGTACGGCGTCGTGCAGCGCGGCTATCTGGGCGTGACCATCCGCAGCCTGGACGGCAACCTGGCGAAGGAAAAAGGCCTCCGCCAGACGGAGGGGGTCCTGATCGACAGCGTGGGCCGCGGCTCCGCAGCCGCCGATGCAGGCATCAGGGCCGGCGACGTGGTCACCGCCGTCAACGGCAAGACCGTGCGCTCCGCATCCGAACTCCAGGCCATCGTGGGCGCACAGCGCCCCGGCGACAAGGTCACGCTCTCCGTCAGCCGCGACGGCAGCAGCCGAGAGGTGGCCGTAACCCTCAAAAACCAGGCAGGCAATACCGATGTCGTCAAGCGCGAAGCCGGCAGCCTCGAAAGCATCCTGGGAGCAGAGTTTGAAGCGCTCACGCCGCAGGAAGCCAAACGGAACGGCGTGGATGGCGGGGTGCGCGTCACCCGCATCACCGGCAGCGGCAAGCTTGCCCGCACCGACATGCGCCCCGGCTTCATCATCACCCACGTGGAAGACAAGCCGGTGAAATCGGTCGATGACCTGCGGAATCTGCTCGGCAGCCGCCAAGGCGGCGTCATGGTCGAAGGCGTGTACGAGGGTGCCGCAGGCTCCTACTACTACGCATTCGGCATGTAATCCGCAGGATTTCAGGCCTGCTGCCGGCCCGCACTGCCTGCGGGCCGGCATTTTTTTTACGCTGAGCCGCTGAGAAATATGTTCCGGATACGTGCACATATTCCGGAATTCGCTATTTTTGCAGTCCTATCCGATCTCTGAGGAGAGATGCCAGAGCGGTCGAATGGGCCTGACTCGAAATCAGGTGTCTGCTTTATTGTGGACCGGGGGTTCGAATCCCTCTCTCTCCGCACCTGCATCATTCTGCGGCCCGGGCTTCACGTCCGGGCCGTTCTGCGTTTCCGCAGCGTTAAACAACCTGAAAACAAGGTGAATCAACGTTAAAATCCTTCCCATCCGCTTCGGGGCTGCGTATCTTTACCCCTCCAAGATGCGTAACCGAGTCCGGATCGCCCGCCTGCTGATGGCCTGCAGCCTGGTTCTGCTGCTGGGCTTTCAGGCTGTGTGGCTGCGTCAGGTGTATGAGGAAAACGAGCGGATGCTGCAGCGGGAGGCCGGCAGGGCCTTTTTCGACGCGGTCCGGGTCATTCAGGATTCGCTGATCGGGCGGATCTACTTCGTGCAGCTCGCGGTGCAGCCGCCCGGGGACGAAGATTTGCTCCAGCCTGCTCCGGCTCCCGATCTGCGCGACCGCCTCCGCCTGCGCATCCGGCAGGACAGCAGCCTGAAGAGCCTCTTCATCATGCGGCGCTCCGATTCGGTGGCGGTTATTCCTGCCCCGCCTGCCGACGGACCCATGCCCGGCCGCCGCATGCAGCGGCAGCGCCCGATGGAATGGTCGCCCGATATGCTGCCCGGCGCCATCTCGCTGATGCTCCAGGAAGCGCTGCCGGAGGCAGATACGGTGTCCGTGGACTCGCTGCTGCGTCTAGGCACCCAAGCCAGCCTGCGCAAAGCGCAGATTCCGGTCGGTTTTACCCTCCTCAGCAGCCCGGACTCGATTCCTCCCGCAGGCCGCCTGCTGACCGGGCGCTACATCGACATTCCCTCCAGAACCCACTATGCGCTCGAACTGCTGCAGGTCCAGCCCTACCTGCTGCGGCGCTGCCTGCCGCAGGGACTGTTCTCCGCTGCGCTGTTCGGCATCATCGCATTGGCCTTTTTCTTCATTTACCGGACCCTCGCCGAACAGCAGCGGCTCTCCGCCCAGCAGCAGGCCTTTGTCTCCAATGTGACCCACGAACTGAAAACCCCCATCGCGACGGTCAGCGTGGCGCTGGAAGCGCTCAACAGTTTCCACGTGCTCGCCGATCCGGACCGGACCCGCGAATACCTCGGCATTGCCGGCCAGGAAGTGCAGCGCCTGGCCTCGCTCGTGGACCGGGTGCTCAGCCTCTCACTACTGGAGCAGCATCAGGTGCAGCTGCACCCCGAACTGCTGGACCTCCAGCAGTTGGCCGAAGAAGGGCTGGCGGCGCTCCGTCCGCAGCTCGACAAAACCGGCGCGCAGGTCCGCACCCGGCTGGACGGCGAGGATTTCCGGATCGAAGGCGACCGCATGCACCTGACCGGTGTCCTCTACAACCTGCTGGACAATGCGGTGAAATACAGCGAAGGCCCGCCGGATATCACCCTTACGCTGCGGAGCCTGCCTGCGCAGGTGGAGCTGGCGGTCGAAGACCGGGGCATCGGCATCGAACCCGGCTATCAGCAGAAGATCTTCGACCGGTTCTTCCGGGCGCCCAGCCGCCAAGGCCATGCCGTCAAAGGCTACGGGCTGGGCCTCAGCTATGCCGCTCAGGTCGTGCGGCTGCACGGCGGGCAGATCTCCGTGCGTAGCACGCCCGGCACGGGCGCTTGTTTCACCCTTCAACTGCCCCGCCGTTATGCCCATTAAGCTGCTGTATGTAGAAGACGAGCCGAATCTGGGCAAAATCGTCAAAGAAAGCCTCGAAAGCCGCGGCTTCACGGTCGAAATGGCCGCCGACGGGCGCGACGTGCTGGACGCATACCGCCGGGCAGCCCCCCAGCTGGCGGTGCTCGATGTCATGCTGCCCCACAAGGACGGATTCACGCTGGCCCGCGAACTCCGCAGCCTCGACCCGCAGCTCCCCATCCTGTTCCTCACGGCCAAAACCCAGGTGCAGGACGTGCTGGCAGGCTTCGCCGCCGGCGGCAACGACTACCTGCGCAAGCCCTTCAGCATGGAGGAGCTGATCGCCCGGATCGAAAATCTGCTGCGCATGCGGGGCCACGCATCGGCCGGGGCCGGTCCGCACGACGTGTACGAGCTGGGCAGCTACCGGTTTTATCCCCTGAAGTATGAATTGCACCGCGGCGCATCAGTCCGCACGCTCTCTCATCGGGAGGCCCAACTGCTGCGTATGCTGGCAGACGCCCGCAACCGCCCGCTGGAGCGCCGGACCATTCTCCAGGAAGTCTGGGGCGACGACTCCTTCTTCAATTCCCGCAATCTGGATGTGTACATCACCCGCCTCCGCGAATGCCTGAAAGACGATCCGGGGGTCCGGATTGTGACGCTCAAAGGCGTCGGGTATCATTTCATTGCGGAGCAGGCGCCTCAGTCCCGGTAAATCGCCACTTCCTTCCGGCCTTCGGCGGTGATGGAGGCCCGGAACATGCCGTCGCTGTTGAAGGGCATGGCAATCCGGCCCATCCGGTCCACGGCGATCAGGCCGCCTTCGCCGCCGATGCGCTTGAGTTTGCCGTAGATGATCGAATCCGCTGCGGCGCCCAGGCTTTCGCCGCCGTAGCGCATGCGGGCCGCCACGTCGTAGGCTACGACATTGCGGATGAAGTATTCGCCGTGGCCGGTGCAGGAGACTGCACAGACCGCATTGTCGGCGTAGGTGCCTGCGCCGATGATGGGCGCATCGCCCACCCGCCCGAAGCGCTTGTTGGTCATGCCGCCGGTGGAGGTGCCTGCGGCCAGATTGCCCGCTGCATCGAGCACCACCGCACCCACCGTGCCGAATTTCCGGCCTTCCCAGCCGCCCGGCGCAGGCCCGGATGCCTGCTCTTTCGCCTTGCGGAGCTGGGCTTCGCGGGAAGGAATGATGAAGAAGCGGTTGTCCACCGTTTCGAGCCCATGATTCTCCGCAAAGGTCTCAGCGCCCCGTCCGGTCATCATCACATGCTGCGAGGCGTCCATCACCTTGCGGGCGGCGGAAATGGGATGGCGGATGGTGGTGATGCCGGCCACCGCGCCTGCGCTGCCGCGTGCGCCGTCCATGATGGAAGCGTCCAGCTCTGCGCGGCCTTCGCTCGTGAGCACAGCCCCGCGGCCGGCATTGAACAGGGTATCATCCTCCAGCATCCGGATAACGGCCTCCACCACATCCAGGGCTGCGGCGCCGGCCTGCAGCATCGAGTCGCCGTGCATCAGCGCAGCTTCCAGCCCGGCTTTGTAGCGGGCTTCCTGCTCCGCGCTCATCAGCTCGCGGCGCATGGCGCCGGCGCCCCCGTGGATGGCCAGCACGTAGCGGGGCCGGACGTACGTATCCGGAATCTGCGGAGCCGCAGGGCCCTTGGGGGCGGTGCAGGCACCCAGCAGGAGCAGAAGCAGCCCGTTCAGCAGTACAATCGTGCGCAGCAGCATAGCAGAGCCCTTGAACTTGAGGTGTCCGCAATGATACGAGGAAAATCCTGAAATGCGCGCGCCGCCGCATCCGGAGATACGGCGGCGCTGCATGCCTGCAAGGGCCGGATCAGCGGAGGAGCGTCACCGTGCCGGAGCGGGAGAGGCGGCTGCCGTCCACCCCGGTCAGGCTGATGCGGAAGACGTACACGCCTTCCTGCACCGGACGTCCGCGGTAGGTGCCGTCCCAGCCTTCATCGAGGTTGGTGGAGAAGTACAGCTCTTCGCCCCAGCGGTTGTAGATCGCCAATTCGACGGCTGCCGCATTGGGCGCGAACACCAGGAAGCGGTCGTTTTTGCCGTCGTTGTTCGGCGTGAAGGCCGAAGGCGCGAAGACCGCCGGCCCGAAGGTCACACACTGCTCGTTGGAGACGGATTCGGCGTTATTTCCCCCGACCTCGAAGGCACGGATGCGGTAGCAGTACGTAGGCTGATCCAGCTGGGTCAGCTCGTCGCGGTAGGTCAGGGTCATATTGCCCACGATGGCGGTCTGCTCGAAGAGGCCGGTGGCATCGCTGAGCACTTCGATCTGGTAGTTGAAGACGCCCAGCCCCCAGCGCTCATACGGGTTCCAGGTCAGGATGGGGAAGCTGCCTGTGGCGTCCAGGTTGAGATTGAGCAAGATGGAGCGCCCCACCCGGCCCCGTGCGGAGAGGTCGCCGCACTCGTCCAGCGCAAATACCCGGTAATAGTAGGACTGCTCGTCGACCAGGGTTGTCGTATCCAGATAGCTGGTCACCGAGAGCGGGAAGGTATCCACGAGGCTCCAGGCCGTTCCATCCAGCGAGCGCTCCAGAATGTACTCGCTGGGGCGGTATCCGGTATAATCGGGCCACAGGACCGACACATCCTCGTCTGCGACGACCGTCGCCACGGTCATATGCACACTTTCCGTCGGCACGTTGTGAATCGGGCGGTTGGCATCCAGATCGCTCCGGGAGAGCTGATCCGGGCCGGCGAAGCCGACCGCCGATACCCGGTACGAAATGGAGTCGCGGCAGAAGGTCTCCCGGTCGATGTATTCGAGCTGCGTGCCGGCTACTACCCCGATCTGGAACGGCACCGCGGTCGGATCGTAGGAATCGACGCGGTAGATTTCATATTGTCCGACGGGATAGCCCACATAGGCCGTCCAGTTCAGGCGGATGGCATCCAGTTGCGGAGTCGTTTCGAGGTTGATCGTGCAATGCTCCTCCGTAGCAGCCAGCAGGGAGAACTCGCCGCACTCGTTTTCGACCAGCACCTTGTAGCAGTACGAAGCCCCCTCGAAGTCGAGCGCAGGATTCGACTCTACGAAATCCGTATCGGCCTGTGCCGTACGGGTGCCGATAAGCCCCGCTCCGGGGCCATTGAGCCGGTAGATGGCATACGAGACAAAATCGGTGCCCGCATACGGCGCCCAGCGCAGCTCTGCCGTGCGGCGGTCCACAACCGTCACATTGCGTACCTCTACCGGCGGCGGCGTGAGGCGGGGAATGACGAAGACCTGCAGCACCTCCGAGGTATCCCGGCAGCCGATCTGGTCGCGGACGGATACGGTGATGTTGTAAATATCCGCCACGGTAAACTGCCGCACCAGGGTATCCACCGTGCCGCCGGTGGTCACGCAAGTGCGCGCGCCGTTGGAGGCCTGCACGAAGCACCACTCGAAGCTGGTGAAGGGGAAAGGCCCGCTGCTGCTGTCCGCATACAGCGTAAGTGTCGTCGGATTGCAGGCCAGGGTGTCATTGGCCAGCAGGCGCGCATCCGGGCGCTCCAGCCGGATGTAATTGGTCCGCACAATCGTATCCGTACAGCCCAGGTTGTCCTGGATGATCAGCGATACGGTGTACACCCCATCCTGCTGGTAGGTATGCGCCGGATTGGGCACGCCGGTGGTGCCGGTGCCGTCGCCGAAGTCCCAGGTCCAGCCGGTCACGGTGGCATTCGTCGAGAGGTCGGTAAACTGGATCTGCACCGGCGCACAGCCTACGGTATCGGAGGCGCGGAAATTGGGAATGGCGCCTTCGCGCGGCGTGACAGTCGTCGTGACGCTGTCGCGGCAGCCATTCTGGTCGATCACATTCAGCTGGACCGTCAGCGGCGCATCGCCGAAGAATTCATGAACCGGGTTCTGGGCCGTGGAAAAGCCGCCGTCGCCGAAGTCCCAGGCCCAGCTGACAATTGCCGAATCGCCCGGAATCGATGCATCCCGGAGCGGCACTGTCAGCGGCGAGCATCCCAGCGTATCCTGCGGCTGGATCTGCGCGACCGGCAGGTTGAAGACCACCGCACTGTCCGGCGTCGTCAGGGTAAACACACAGCCTTGTATATCCTGCAGCACCACCACCGGCGAGTAGGAGCCGGCATTCTGGTACACGTGGCAGACGGTGGTCGTGTCGTTGAAGCCGGTGAGGCCTGTAACGGTCTGCACGAAGCCGTCGCGGAAGTCGAAGGTAGCCGCAAAGGCCCCCTGCGCCACTGCCGTGATGCAGATGCTGTCGCCGAGACAGACCTGGATATTGTCGAAGGTAAAGCTGCCGTTCGGGCCGGCTACGATCACATAGTCCTGCTTGATGACGGTATCGCGGCAGCCGTCCTGATGCTGGGCCACCAGCTGCACATCGAATGAGCCCGGCGAGAGGTACACGTAGCCCGGCGTGGGATTGTCGGAGGTGATCGGGCTGCCGAAGGGCGAGCTGAGGTCGAAATCCCAGAACCAGGCCGTCACATTGCCGATGGTGGAATCGGTAAACTGCGTGCTGAGCGGCGGGCAGATCCCGATGCGCGGATCGCCGAAGAAATTCGCCTGGAAATATTCGATGTAGATAAAATTGGCGTATGTCACGCTGTCCGAGCAGCCGTTGGCATCCGTCACGATCAGGGTCACATCATAGGATCCGGTATCGGCATAGGCATGCACCGGGTTGGCAGCCGTATCGGTCTGCCCGTCGCCGAAGCGCCACAGGTGGCTCAGCCCCACCCCCTGCGCCAGGCTGGTGAACTGCAGCGGGTTGCCGGCGCAGGTCGTATCGTCGTTTACCCCAAAATCCGGAACCGGGAAAGTCACAATCACATAATCCGGAAGCGTCAGGGTATCGCGGCAGCCCTGGTTGTCCACCACGCGCAGCGTGATGTCGAAGGAACCGGGCCCGGTAAACGTAATGAGCGGATTCTGTGCCGCAGCCGTGCCGGGCACGCTTTCCGCGATCCATTGCCAGCCATTGACGGTCGTGCCGAAGGAAGCCGTCTCATCCGTAAACTGCACCGGCAGCGGCGGGCATCCCACCACAGGCGTCCCGGAGAAGGCCGCATACGGGCCGATGGAGCGGATGAAGTCCGGCTTGATCAGGGTATCCCGGCAGCCGAACTGGTCGATGGCGATGAGCCGGATGTCGTAGGCGCCGGTATCGGGATACACAAACGCCGGATTGACCTGGGTAAAGTTTTGGAAAGAGTTCTCCAGCAGCCGCCACGAGTACGATGTCGCATTCTGCGAGAGGTTGACGAACCGGGCCAGGAAGGGCTTGCAGTCGATGGAGTCCTGTGCGGTAAAGTTCGCGATGGGATTCCCCGCAAAAATCTGAACCGCAAACGAGTCCACGCAGCCGGTGGTGGTATTCTCCACGATCTGCGAGACCGTATACGTACCGATGGCACTGACGGTCAGCGGCGGCGGAGTCTGGAGCGTCGAGTACAGCGCGCCATTCACCTCCCAGCGGATCACGTCGTACGGGCCCACCGATTCGTCGGTGAACGACACCGTGCCCGGCAGGCCGCAGACCAGGGTGGTGCTGGGCGTAAACTCCGCAATCGGCGGCGAAACGAAGATCAGATCATCGATGATGGCCGTATCCCGGCAGCCGTTGAAGTTGACGATCAGGCCCACGCTGTAGGTGCCTGTGTCGGAATAGGCCGTATTCACCGTATCACCCTGCGAGATGAAGTTGCCGGGCGCGGAATACTGGAAGTCCCAGAGGTATTCCCAGGACGGGTTGGTAAACGTAGAGATGAAGGTCAGCGGCTCGTTGACGCAGACCGTATCCTTGTCCACCGTGAAGGCGGCCTGGGTCGCATCGCCTACACGCACGGAGTTGACCCGCACCAGCGTATCCCGGCAGCCCGACTGCGTGACGATGATCAGCCGGATCGAGTAGAGGCCGGTATTGGAAAACACAGCGGAGGGATCCTCCAGGGTGGAGGTCGCCGGCGCTACGCCGGAGGTGCCGAAGTTCCACTGCCAGCTCGTCACCGGATCGGTGGGGCTGAAGGAGTTGTCCGTAAACTGCACCGAAAGCGGTGCGCAGCCGGAGGCCGGCTGGATCTCGAAGGCAGCGATCGGCGGGCGGATGCTGATGGTGTCGCAGAAGACATCCGTACATCCCTGGGCATTCGTGACCGTCAGGCAGACGGAGAAGATGCCGAACGAAGTAAAGGTATGGGAAGGGTTTGCCAGCGCCGAGACCGGGCTTCCATCGCCGAAGTCCCACTGGCGGCTTGTCACGCCGCCCGTGGAAAGGTCTGTAAACTGGAACGGCGTACCCGGCTGGCAGTCTGCATAGCGGTTGGCGGAGAAATTAGCCACCGGACGCGGGCTCACGGTCACGAAGTTCGTTCGCACCACCGTATCGCCGCACTGCGCGTTATTGGCCTGCAGGGTAATGGTGTATACGCCTGGCGCGCCGTACACGTAAGGCACCACCTGGTTGGAGGCCTGTACGCCTGCGGCGTCGCCGAAATTCCACCCCAGGCTGGAGACCCCGCCGGAGGAGGTGCTGGTGAAGGTTACCGTATCGCCGATGCACACCGTCTGGTCGCTGACGGTAAAATCCGCTACCACCCCCCCGATGCCGATGAAGTCATTTTTGACCATTGTATCGCGGCAGCCATTGGCCGAAGTCGCGATGAGCGTCACGTCGAACTGCCCCGATACGCCATAGGTCACCGGCGGCGGCACGGCCGCGTTGGAGGTGCTGCCTCCGCCGAGTACGGTGCCGCCCGGAAACTGCCATTCATAGCTGATGCCCACCGCCCCGCCTGCCTGGGTGGTATTGGCGAAGGTCACGTTGAGCGGCGGATTGCAGGCAGCATTGTTGCTCACTGTGAAATCTGCCTGAAGCTCCGGCAGCACCGTGATCACATTGCTGAAGATCTGGGTCGCCTGGCAGCCGTTGCTGTTGGTGACCGTCAGGGCGATGCTCACCGTATCCGGCGCCGTGGTGAACGTGAAGACCGGGTTGGGCTGGGTGCTGGCAAAGCCGTTGCTGAGCACGTACACCCAGTCGGTGATGCTGGCGGCATTGGCCGCCGAGGTATCGATCAGGGTCACGGTAAAGGGCGCGCAGCCTTCATTGTCTGCCAGCTGGAATCCTGGTTCCGGCTGGGGGAAGATCTGCACGTAGCAGCTGCGCGTCAGGGTATTGCTGCCCTGGGCATTCGTGGCGGTCAGGCTGACGGTGTAGCATCCGGGGGTCGTGTAGACGAACGTCGGATTCTGCAGGGTGCTCGTGCTGCCTGCCGGGTCGCCGAAGCTCCAGAACCACGATGTCGGCGAGCCTGCGGAAATATCCTGGAAGCTGACCACCAGCGAGAACGGCGCGCAGCCGGTCCGGGAGTTGCTGGTCGTGAAGTCTGCGACGGGCTGCGCGACTGCCTGGCCGAATAATCCGCCCAATACAACAGGCAGGAAGCGCAGAAAACGGAAATTGCGCAATGGCATCATGCGTCTATGGGTAACGGATTCAGAATCGTACCGGCCCGGCAGCCGGAATCCGCCGGCGGCCGCACAGGATCATAACGCGAACCGGCCCCGCAAATTCTGCATTTCCGGCGGATTTTCCAGAACCCGGCGGAGCCTGATACGCTTGAACTGTGTATGTACTGAATCCGCAAAAACCCTACGTCTGCTCCGGTTATGAAAACACTTCTGCGGCCCGCCCCGGCTGCAGGAGCAGCAGCGCGACGGTGAGCAGCAGGTAGAGCCAGGCCGCACCGAACACCGCGGCCGACCGGCGCGGCGTCCACAGCTCCCCCCAATGGAGGATGATCTGGAGCACGGACATGAACAGCATCAGGTTGCCGGCCAGCTTGACCATCGCATGGAGGCCCTGCCGGCGCCCGGCAATGCCTTCATGCCAGTCTCCGCCGAGCTCCAGCGGCTGGTAGGGCGAACGGGCCAGGATGAAGATCAGCAGCCCGCCCAGCAGGGCCCACTGTGCCAGCGCGCAGAAGAGGCGCACGCCTGCCAGCCCGCGGGAATAGGGCACGCTCCGCGCCCAGATGAGGAAAAAGGTCGTCACCGCGATGAAGCCCAGCAGCAGGCCTGCATAGTAGGCGTTGAGCGCAAACATCCAGCCGGCGACGGTAATGCCGTACTGCACCACCGCATGCAGAAAAATGAGCGCCGGCACTTCCTTGCGGACAGATACCGTCAGATAGGCCGCGAAGAACAGCAGGGCTGCGCCATAGAACAGGGTAAGCATACGGATGCGGGGTTGAGCCGGGTGCGGTTATTCGGCAGGCGGCGGCTGGCGCCGCGCGCCGGACTGCAGCGCCAGCTGCAGGCTGACCTGGTGGGCCTGGAATCCATTGCCGATGCCGTAGCTGGCAAAGCCGTAGTCGAAGGCGAAGCGGCTGCCCCGGATGCCCAGCCCCAGCGAAAAGCCGGTCATGCCGCCGCGGTTGGCGGAGCGCAGCTCCTGGCGGCGGAGGTGGTTGTAGCCGCCGCGCAGCCGGAGGAAATCGCCGAGCAGAAATTCGCCTCCAAATACGAAGTGCCTGAATATCAGATCCGGCACCGGGCTGGGCTGGCGGATGGGCTCGCCGTTGAGGTCCAGCTCCGGCGGCGCGTTGCGGTCGATGTAGCGCAGCACGGGATGCTCCAGGTTGGTAGCCGTGATGGAAAAACGCAGCGGCATGTAGCGCAGCTTGTTGGACACCCCCGCCACGATCTCGAAGGGCAGCGGTTCGCGGTCGCCGCCGGGCACATAGGCCGAGAGCTGGGTGCCGAGGTTGCGCAGCACGAGGCCGGCGGAGAAGAGCGAATCCGGTCCCCGGTAAGCGGCGCCCAGGTCGAGGCCGGCCCCCCAGGAGGTAAAGCCCGGCGCCAGGCTGGACTGGATGAGCTTCACGTTTGCGCCGTAGCGGAATCCGCGCCAGGCGCGCGAGATGCCGGTGGTCCAGGCCCATTCATTGGCCGAAAATTCGCCGGTGAGGTTGCCGAATTCGTCGGCGCCCTGCATGACGCCGCTGTTGAGGTACTGCACGCCGCTGTGGAAGCTGCCGATGCCCTCCCAGGTACGGCTGTAGGATGCGTAGCCGTAGCGGATGCCGGCCAGGTGGCCGCTGAAGGAGAGGCCCAGCCGCCCGGACATCATGGGATTGACCAGGGCGGGGTTCATGACCCCGAACTGCGCGTCCTCATCCATGAGGGATACATTCATGCCGCCCAGGGCGACGATGCGCGCCGACGTGGCCAGGTTGAGGAAGTCGTACACGTGGCGGCCGCCGATCTGGGCGGAGGCGCCGGCCCAGCAGCAGAGGGCGGCCGTCAGGGGAATACAGGTGCGGATCAGGCGCATGGCGCGGCTCGGTGGCTTGGCTGGGGACACGATTCCCCAGCAGGAATACCTGCGCTAAAGTAGGCATTTAGGGGCATTGCAAGCATGTCAAAATATCGTTTTTGGAAAACGGGGCGGAATCCGCTAAGTTTGTCGCCCATTTTTCAATGTACGCCCTTGGACCGCCACCTCTCCACCTATTTCTCCGAACGCCGCCGCGAATGGAAGCAGCGGGCGGGCCGCAATTCCTGGCTGGTCTTCAAGATCATGGCCGAGTTTGTGGAGGGATTCGAGAAAATGTCCGAGATCGGGCCCTGTGTTTCCATCTTCGGATCGGCCCGGATCAAGCCCGGCGCCCCGTATTACCTGCTGGCGTCCGAAATTGCCGCCAAGCTGACCCAGGCCGGCTTCGGCATCATCACCGGCGGCGGCCCCGGCATCATGGAGGCCGGCAATAAAGGCGCCTTCGAGGCCGGCGGCACCTCCGTGGGCCTCAACATCGAGCTGCCCTTCGAGCAGCACGCCAATCCGTACATCGAGCCGGACAAGAACATCGATTTCAACTACTTCTTCGTCCGCAAGGTGATGTTTGTCAAATACGCCCAGGGCTTCGTGGTGCTGCCCGGCGGCTTCGGCACGCTGGACGAGCTGTTTGAGGCCCTTACGCTCATCCAGACGCACAAGATCGACCGCTTTCCGGTGGTGCTGGTCGGCAGCGAATTCTGGAGCGGGCTCATCGCGTGGATCCGGAGCACCCTGCTCGAAGCCTTCGGCAATGTGTCTCCTGAAGACCTCGAACTGTTCACCGTAGTGGACAGTGCAGATGAAGTGGTGGAGCATATCTCCGGATTTTACACCCGTCATCTCCTCAAACCCAACTTCTGACCCCGCCGGCTCATGCGGGCAATGCCGCCCGGCCAGACGCTCCCTGCGCCCGTTCATCCCGGCAATTCCGGATACAGCGACGAAACGGTCTATCTTGGCATCCGTACAGTACTGGCAGATGAAAGACTTTGGGCCGAATTGTCGTGAAAAATCAAGGAAGCCGGCACCATATTTGCGTTTTAGGTCAACCATTACCCCTAACCTTACATATGCCTATGACCCGAACGATACGCTGAGGCCGCCCCTGGCTTCTTTTGTTTCACCCAAACCTAACACATGGGCAGACGTCTTTTGACCTTGATCCCCGTTGGTATCGCTTTTGGAAGTCTTACCATCTTTCCCTTGCCTCAACCACAGAATCACCTGGACCTCAAGCAGATCGCCGTCCACCTTTCCGTGATTCACGCAGCGCCCCCGGCAGGCCTTACGTTCGCCGGTGTTCCGGTTCCCCTCGATCAGCCGCATGTGTCGGCACGCCTGGAATCCGAACTGAAGAAGCTCATCAGCAGCTACGAATCCACCGCTTCGATCATCCGCCGCTCCGCCCGCTACCAGGAGCAGTTTGTCCGTGCGCTCCGCAGCAAGGGCATTCCCGACGATTTTTACTACCTCGCCCTGGCAGAGAGCAACCTCTCCAACGCCATCTCGCCTGCGGGTGCCAGCGGCATCTGGCAGTTTATGCCTGCCACGGCAGAGCGCTACGGCCTCGTGATCAACGATCAGGTGGATGAGCGCTACCATCCCGAAAAAGCGACGGCTGCGGCCTGCCGCTATTTCAAGGATGCCTACCGCGAACTGGGCGACTGGACGCTCGTGGCCGCAGCCTACAACATGGGCGCAGGCGGCATCATGAGCGCCGTGCGCAACCAGGGTACGGAAGATTATTTCTCCCTGGCCCTCAACCGCGAGACCGGCAGCTACCTCTACCGGGTGCTGGCCTGGAAATGCATCCTGGAGCACCCGGCCCGGTACGGGTTTTCCGTCAGCCGCCAGTCGATGCAGGGGCCGGTGGCCTTCCGGCAGGAACGCGTAGCGGAAAATATCGCCGATCTTAGTAGCTTTGCGGCTGCAAATGGCGTCACGCTGGACGCGCTTAGAGCCATGAACCCCTGGCTGATCGGCGACCGCCTCGACGTGCGGCCCGGAACCTCCTGCGAGATCCGGATTCCGCGCGGCAGCGAGCTGCCTTCAGAACTGCTGGTCAACGCTTCCAGGCTTTCCGACCCGGAAATGCCGGAGCCCGTGGCTTCCGCGTCGGCGCCCGCCGCGATCCACTGACCGACAACACCCTATCATGCATCAGGAAGCATGGATTGAGATTTTTGGCGCGCGTGAGCACAACCTCAAAAACCTCGACCTTCGCATTCCCCGCAACCGCCTGGTGGTCATCACCGGGGTGAGCGGATCCGGAAAAAGTTCGCTGGCCTTCGACACGCTGTATGCCGAAGGCCAGCGCCGCTATCTGGAGAGCTTTTCCGCCTATGCGCGGCAGTTTCTGGGCGATCTGAAGAGTCCTGATGTGGACAAAATCGACGGCCTGAGCCCCGTCATCGCCATCGAGCAGAAAACGACCTCCCGCAACCCGCGCTCCACCGTGGGCACGGTGACGGAGATCTACGACCTCTTCCGCCTGCTCTATGCCCGCGCCGCCGATGCCTACAGCTACAAGACCGGGCGCAAGATGGTGCAGATGAGCGACGAGCAGGTGCTCGAAGCCATCAACGAGCAGTTTCCCGGACGGCGCATGCTCATCCTGGCGCCGCTCGTCCGGTCCCGCAAGGGCCATTACCGCGAACTCTTCGAAACCCTCGCCCGCCAGGGCTTCAACCGCGTGCGCATAGACGGCGAGGTCCGCGAAATCACCCGCGGCATGATGCTCGACCGCTACAAAATCCACGACGTGGAGCTGGTCGTGGACCGGATCGCCATCGGCGCAGATGCCAACCGCGAGCGCGAAAGCATCCAGCGGGCGATGAAGATGGGCGAAGGCGCCGTGCTGCTGGTGGACGCCGACAGCGGCGCCGCCAACTGGTACAGCCGCAACCTCATGGATCCTGAGACGGGCCTGAGCTACGACGTCCCGTCTCCTAATACCTTTTCGTTCAACTCCCCCTACGGCGCCTGCCCCCACTGCAACGGGCTTGGCCAGGTGTTCGAGGTGGATATGAATGCCCTCGTGCCCGACCCGGCGCTCTCCATCAACCGGGGCGCCCTGGCGCCCATCGGCGAGTACCGCGACATCTGGTTTTTCAAGCAGCTCCGCAAAATCGCCGATGCATACAAGTTTTCGATGGCGGGCGCCTTTCAGGAAATCCCCGAAGAGGCCCGCACCCTCATCCTCGAAGGCGACCATGTGCTGGGCAAGCGTGCGCTGGTGAAATTCGACGGGGTGAAGCAGTTTGTGTACGAACAGTACCAGAACTCCAGCTCCGAAAAGCTGAAATCCTGGGCCGAGCAGTTCATGCGCGTAGCTACCTGCCCCGAATGCAACGGGGCGCGCCTGCGCCCGGAGAGCCTCTGGTACCGCCTCGCGGAGACCAATATCCACCAGGTATCCACGATGGATATCGCCACGCTGACGCATTGGGTGGATCAGCTGGAGCCCAAGCTGAGCGAAAAGCAGCGCCAGATCGCCGGCGAGGTCCTCAAGGAACTGCGCAAGCGCATCGGCTTTCTCCACCAGGTGGGGCTCGACTACCTCTCGCTCGACCGGCCGGCCCGGACCCTGTCCGGCGGCGAGGCCCAGCGCATCCGGCTGGCAACTCAGATCGGCTCGCAGCTGGTCAATGTCCTCTACATCCTGGACGAGCCCAGCATCGGCCTGCACCAGCGCGACAACGAAAAGCTCATCCAGTCGCTGCTCGATCTGCGCGACCTCGGCAACAGCGTCCTGGTGGTGGAGCATGACAAGGATACGATGCTGGCAGCGGATTATATCGTAGACTTCGGGCCCGGCGCAGGGGCATACGGGGGAAATATCGTGGCCCAGGGGACGCCTGCCGAATTCCTGGAGCAGCCCTGCGCCACCTCCGGCTATCTGTCGGGCCGGCGGAGCATTCAGCCGCCTGCCCAGCGCCGCACCCCGCAGCCCCAGCGGCTCGTGCTTGAAGGCGCAGCCGGCAACAACCTCCGGGATGTGACGCTGCATCTTCCGCTCGGCATTTTCGTCTGCGTGACCGGCGTGTCCGGCAGCGGCAAATCGACCCTCATCAATGAGACGCTGTTTCCGCTCCTGAGCCAGACCCTCTACGAATCCAAGCAAAAGCCCCTGGCCTACCGGGCTGTGCAGGGGCTGGAGCATCTCAACAAGGTGGTGCGGATCGACCAGGCCCCCATCGGGCGGACGCCGCGCTCCAATCCGGCCACCTACACCAACCTGTTCACCTACATCCGCGAGCTGTTCGCCCAGCTGCCTGAATCCCAGGCGCGGGGCTACAAGGTCGGGCGGTTTTCCTTCAATGTGAAAGGCGGCCGCTGCGAGGAATGCGAGGGCGCAGGGGTAAAAACCATCGAAATGAACTTCCTGCCGGATGTGTACGTGACCTGCCCCAAGTGCCAGGGCCGCCGCTACAACCGGGAGACCCTGGAGGTGCGGTTCAAAGGCAAATCCATCAACGATGTCCTGAACATGGACATCGATACCGCACTGGAGTTTTTCGAAGCGATGCCCCGCATCCGGCGCATCCTCAAGACCCTGCACGATGTGGGCCTGGGCTACATCACCCTCGGCCAGCCGGCCACAACCCTCTCCGGCGGCGAGGCGCAGCGCGTGAAAGTCGCTGCGGAGCTCGCCCGCCGCGACACCGGCAATACCTTATATATACTGGACGAGCCGACTACCGGCCTGCATTTCCAGGACATCGAACTCCTGCTGGACGTGCTCCAGCAGCTGGTGGACCGCGGCAATACGGTGCTGGTCATCGAGCACAACCTGGATGTGATCAAGGTAGCGGACTGGGTCATCGACCTGGGCCCGGAGGGCGGCGCCCGCGGCGGCCATATCATTGCCGAAGGCACACCGGAACAGGTAGCCCTGGTGCCTGAAAGCCATACGGGCCGTTTTCTGAAGCGGGATCTCGGCCTGTAAACGGCCTTAGAACCGGTATCCGGCGTGGAGATACAGGTTGCGGCCCTGGCGCAGAATGCCGCCCCAGTCGAGGTGCTCGCGGTAGGCGGCGTCCAGCAGGTTTTCGGCCCCGGCGCTCAGCTCCAGCTCGCCGCGCCTGACTGCGGCTTTCCAGCCTGCCCGCAGGTTGAGCAGCACCCAGCCGGGCGTAGGCTGCTCGCCGAAGCGGGCACTCACCCGGTCCTGCCGCAGGGCGGCCTCTGCCTCCCCCTGCACCCAGAAGCGGGCCGCCTGCCGGCGCAGCGAGCTGCGCAGCGTCAGAGGCGGCAGCAGCGGCAGCGGATCTGCCTCATCCGCAGCGCCGATGCTGTACTGCAGCACCGCAGCCGAGTTCCAGCGGCGGCTCCACTGCTGCATCCAGCGCAGCTCGCCGCCGGCCAGCCAGGCAGACGGCAGGTTTTCGTAGCCTTTTACCCCGGCAGCGCCGGGCGTCATCACGCTGAAGCCGGGCATGACCGCGCCGAGGATGTAATTGCGGAAACGGTAGCCGTAGAGATTCAGGCCCAGCGTGCTGCGCTGCGTCTGGTAGCGCAGGCGCTGCTCGGCCTGGAGCGAGGACTCGGCCCGCAGGCCGGGGTTGCCGATATAGTCGAAGCCGTCGTAGCGGTTGAACAGATAAAAGCCGTAGGCTTCGTTGATCGAAGGCAGGCGCTGCCCCCAGGCGAGCACGGACTCGCTGTGCCAGCCGCTGCGGCTGGAGCTGCTCCAGGCGATGGAGCCATTGGGGAGCAGGCGGTATCTCACCCCATCGACATCGTAGCCGAAAATTTCCAGCTCGCCGCGCCCCATCTGGCTGAGCACCTGCTCATGCGCCGCGTCGAGGCGGGCCTGGAGGGTCAGCCGCTGCCGGCGGCCTGCCTGCCATTCGTGGACCGCCAGCACGCCCAGCACGCCGCGGCCCACATCGGGCCAGGTGAGCATGAACATGGGCGGGCCCTGCTCGCCGTACATCGTCATTTCGGCGCGGGCGTAGCTGTAGTAATAGTCGGCCTTGAGGCGGGTGCGGAGCCGGGGCGTCCATTGCCAGTCGGTCTGCAGCCAGGCGCCTGCGGTCCGGGTCCAGCCGGGCATGTCCATGCGCATGCCGGGCAGGGGCCGGTTGGAGTCGTCCATGACGTGGTAGACGCGGTTGGCGTAGAGCTTCGCTTCGATGCCGGCGAGCTTGCGGGCCTGGAAGCTGCGGCGCCAGACGAGGCCGAGCACTTCGGCATCAGCGGAGGCCACATCCATCGGCAGGGCGGGATAGCCGATATTCCAGCCGTAATCTTTGAGGAGGTCGAGCACCAGCACCGAGCCGTTTCGCAGCAGCCACTTGGAGGACAGGGCGAAGTTGACCTTGTTGTATCCGCTGAAGGGCACGCGGGTCCCCGTGCCGGTGCGGTAGTCGCCGGCGCGGCGCCAGGCGCCGCTGAGGCGCATGCCCCATCGCTCGCGGCCGTAGCCGAGCGAGATCCGCTGGCTCCAGCTGGCAGCCGCACTGGCCCAGCGGGCATCGTATTCGCCGCTGAAGGAAGGCGTGCTGCTGAGCAAGGGTGATTTGAGCTGGAGGTTGAGGCTGCCGCCTACAGATCCGCCCCATTCCATGCCGGCCGCTCCCTGGGTGCTTTCGAGGCTGCGCAGGTTGCTCGGCTCCACGTAGGAGGTGACCGGGTCCATCCGGTCGGTGCAGGCGCCGGCAATGTGCATGCCATCGATCCGCACTTGGATCTGGTTGCCGCTGAGGCCCCGCATCACCGGCTCCATCGCATAGGCGCCCCGCCGGATCAGCGAGATGCCTTCCAGGCGGCTGAGCACCTCTTCGGTGCTGCTGAGGTCCTGCGACTGGTAGAATCGCAGCCAGGGCTCGGCAGCGGCCTGCTGCGGGCTGCGGATGCTGATTTCCTCCAGCATATATACCTGGCGGGCAGGCAGGCTGTCGGGGGCAGGCTGTGCCTGGGCTAGGCCGGCGCACAGCAGGAGCGCGGCGCAGGCGGTTATGGGACGGTGCATGAAAGGGGAATCAGTACAGCGTAATATAGGCCGCCCTGCTTTCAGCAGGCTGGGCAGGGCGGCCGACAGAACTGAAATACTCAGCGTATAAGCGTATGATGCGTCTTTGCAGGCGCCGGGCCGCAGCCCGGCGCGCTGTATTTCATCAGAAGGTGATGTCGAAGGCGGTTTCTCCGGCCATCACGGCCCCTTTCTTAATCTTCACATGCACGCGCCAGAGGCCGGTCATGGTAAAGTTGACCTTGCCTTCGTAGTGGCCATGGCCCATATCCGCCGGGTTCACATTGTTGGGCGATCCGTGGCCCATGGTGGGCATTTCCGGCTCGATCTCGATGGTGTAGCCTTCCACCGCCGGGAAGCTCATCATGGTTTCGCGCTTGTGGATGGCGAGCGCGAAGTCGTTGATTCCCACGACCGGCTTCATCGGAGCGGCCAGGGATACGAACAGCTTGCTGCTGTCATCCAGGGTGATGAAGGACTTCATCCGGGCTTCGGCGGGGGCTTTCACATCCACCCGCAGCTTGACGGTCTGCTCCAGGTCTGCTTCGTGGTCGTGGAGTTCGAATTCGATTTCCCAGTACGACATATCGCCGTCGCTCGGCATAATGAACACCACCGAGAAGGGATGCAGGTCATTTTCGTCGGCGTCGCCGTGCTCGGAATCGTAGGGCGCGCTGTGGGTCATGCCCGGCATGTACATCATCGGCTTGGCCGTCACATGCACTTCATGCTTCACCGGCTTGCCGGTTTTGGTGTCGTTGACACGTGCGTAGAGCTTGTTGTAGCCGACAAAGGGCTCCTGCTCGCCGTAAAGGACGAGGGTGACGCCGAGGTCGGCGGCTTCCACGCTGCCGATTTCGACGGTTTCGATGCCGGGGACGATCTCTTCCGGCTTGCAGCTTTGCAGGTTCAGGAGGGAAACGGCCAGCATCAGGAGGCCGGCGAAGCGGATGATATGATAAGATTTCATGGAATTCAGGATTGAACAGGGAAATACAGTTGCTCGAATGCGCACAAGTCTGCGTGACGCATATGCCATGCATCAGCAGGCGCCTGTACGGCGCATGTGCTCCTGGGGGAGCAGGGCAGCAGCCCGGAGGACGGGCTTCAGCCGGAAATCATACAGAAAGGAATGCCTGAACTCACAGGCAGGGGCGGCAGGCAGCTCAGGCCTGCGGCGGACGCAGGAGGTCGAGGTGGATCCCGGCGGCAGCAGCGGCCTTCAGCTCCGGGAATACAGGCTGCTCATGCAGCGGCTGCACCTGCATGGCCTCATCGGCCGCCGGCTGCACAAACAGATTGAAATCCTGCTTCATCTCCGGCCAGGCCGTGCCGGGCGTCTGCTCCTGCTCGGCCTGCTGGCGCAGCTGCTGGGCGAGGTAGCATTTGCCGTCGCACTTCAGCTCCGGACGCGCCTTGTTGACGCAGAACATTTCCGCGATCTCGGCGCGGCGCAGATAGAAGGCGCCGATCCACGACATGTTGCACAAGGCCTGCAGCAGGACCCCGGACATGATCAGGATGGACAGCACTTTTTTCATCGGCAGGCAATATACATGCATTTCCTGATATATCCCAGCGCAGTGACATTTCTCACCGGCCCCCGGGCCATGATCAGGCAGGAGGCAAAAAGAGAGGCGCAGCAGCCGCCGCGCCTCTCCTGATATTCAAATAATTGCTGCAAATATACGTTCAGCGGGCCTTGAAGGATGCCATTTTCACATCCCGCGAATTGCTGCCGGTCATCACCTGGAAGTCGCCGGGCTCGGCCTCCCAGCGGCCGGAGGCCGTGTAGAAGGCCAGATCGGCCGGGGTGAGCGTGAAGACCACCTCCTGCGATGCGCCGGGCCTGAGGGTAATCTGCCGGTAGGCTTTGAGCTCCTTCACCGGGCGGGTATTGCTGCCCACGAGGTCGCGGATATAGAGCTGCACCGTTTCCTTGCCTTCCACACTGCCGGTATTGGTCACGGTCACCCGGACTTCGAGTTTGCCGGAGCGGCCCAGGCTCATTTCAGGCGCGCTCAGGCGGGGTTCGGAGTAGCTGAAGGTGGTGTAGCTCAGGCCGTAGCCGAAGGGGAAGAGCGGATCGTTGCGTTCATCGGTGTAATGGGTCCAGAAGACCATCTCGCCGCCGGTGGGGCGGCCGGTGCTCTTGTGGTTGTAGTAGATCGGCACCTGGCCGGTCGAGCGCGGAAAGGAAATGGGCAGCTTGCCGCTGGGATTGTAGGCACCGAAAAGCACATCGGCGATGGCATGGCCGGCTTCGGAGCCGAGGTGCCAGGCTTCCACGATAGCGGGCACGTTTTCGGCAGCCCAGGGAATGGCCAGCGGGCGTCCGTTCATCAGCACCAGCACGATATTCGGGTTCACCTTGCGGAGCTCCATCAGCAGCGCTTCCTGCACGCCGGAGAGGGTGATATCGGTCTGGCTGCGGCCTTCGCCAGTCTGCCAGCAGTCTTCGCCGATGGCGACGAGCACCACCTGGGCCTTCTTCGCCGCAGCGACTGCGGCGGGGAAGCCTGATTTATCGGTCTCGTTGATCTTCAGTTCGCGCACGAAGTGCCGGTCGCCGACGGCGAGCTTGCAGCCTTCCTGGTAGAGCACCTGGGTATTGGGGCCGGCTGCGGCCCTGACCCCTTCCAGCAGCGACACGGCAGAGCCGGCCACCGCCTGGGCGCGCCAGCTTCCGAGCGGCGAGTCCTTGTCATCGGCCAGCGGGCCGATGACGGCGATGGTTTTGAGGGTTTTGCTCAGGGGCAGGAGGTTGCCGTCATTTTTGAGCAGCACAATCGACTTGCGGGCGCCGTCGCGGGCGGCGGCCAGATGCTCAGGGGTGAGCAGGCTGCTGCGTTCGCGCTCGGGATTGCAGTAGCGGTAGGGATCGTCGAAGAGGCCGAGGCGGAATTTCAGGCGCAGGATGCGGCGCACCGCATCATCGATGAGGCGTTCTTCCACCACCCCGCTGCGGACCAGGCCTGCCAGGTTCTCGAGGTAGCAGACAGATTCCATATCCATGTCGCTGCCGGCCGTCACGGCCAGGCGGGCGGCTTCGCGGTTGTCGGCTGCGATGCCATGCGGCACCAGTTCGCCGATGGAGGCCCAATCGGAGACGACGAAGCCGTCGAAGCCCCATTCGCCTTTGAGAATGTCGCGCTGGAGGTGCACATGGGCCGTGGCCGGGACGCCGTTGATGTCGTTGAAGGCATTCATGAAGGTCGCCACGCCGGCATCGGCAGCGGCTTTAAAGGGCGGCAGGACCATGTTGCGCAGGGTGCTTTCGCTGATTTCGACTCCATTGTAGTCTTTGCCGGCTTCGGCAAAGCCGTAGGTGGCGAAGTGCTTGGCGCAGGCGGCGATGGTCGTGGGCGCAGCCAGGTCCTGGCCCTGGAAGCCGCGCACACGGGCGGCGGCAAAGAGCGAGCTGAGGTAGGGATCTTCGCCGGAGCCTTCCATCACCCGGCCCCAGCGGGCATCACGGGCGAGGTCCATCATCGGCGCGAAGGTCCAGTGGATGCCTACGGCGGAGGCCTCCGCAGCCGCGATCCGGGCGGATGCTTCTGCAACCGCAGGATCCCAGCTGGCTGCTTCGCCGAGCGGGATGGGAAACATCGTTTTGTAGCCGTGGATGACATCGTAGCCGAAGAGCATGGGAATTTTCATCCGGCTGTTTTTCATCACCAGCTCCTGCGCTTCGCGGGTTTCCTTGGCACCCAGCACATTGAGCATCGAGCCGACCATGCCGGACTTGATGTCGTTGTGCTTTTTGAGGGTGCTGCCCTCCTTGGAGCCGGGGCCGGTGAGTTCGCTGTAGCCGTTGTACTGGTTCATCTGGCCGATTTTTTCCTCCAGCGTCATGAGGCTGAGGACGGAGTCCACCTTGCGTTCGATGGCGGCATTGCGCAGGGCAACGGGGTCGGGCTCGGTGCTGATCGCAGCCAGCACCAGCAGAGCCAGCACCGGCAGCGCGAGGCGTGAAAAGAAATGCAGGGGTTTCATACGAGTATGCAGCGTATTGATTGTCAATATTCTATATGTTCCGCGCACGGATCTGTACAAGCTTAACCCTTTTTTCAGCCAAGTTCAATGACTCAATTCCGCTGCCGCTGGGCAAACGAATGAAACAGGCAGCATATGGATGCGGTACGCCTCCGGGCGGGCACAGTGCGCAGCCCTGATTAGGTTGTATATTCAGTGTAAGTTTATTCCCGGATTGGATTTTATATCTGCCGGCATTCACGCGTATTTCATTGAATATTCTTCATATTGAATGCTGGCGCTATGATCCGGACCGGGCAGTATGAATATCAACCGGGACAAGGCTGGAAGGCCCTGCGCCCCCTGCCGGCGGGAAGCGGCAGCCAGCAGCTCACGCTGATCTTCGGCGACCGGGAGCTGCTGAGGCGGAGCGCATGGATGGACGACCTGAGCATTTTATCTCCTGACGGCCAGTGGATTGCAGCCAGCACTGCCGGCGAGATTGCCGACAGCTCCACCCGCGACGCGTCGATTATCGCCACGGTGATCCGGTTTGAGCATACGAAGTTCCGGATTGCGGCGGCGGATGTAGGAAATTCGCCGGACAGCGCCGAAGCCGGGCGCCGGCTGGGCCGCATGCTGCGGGCGCCGGACCTGCGGTACCTGCTGGTGCTTTCGGACGGGCAGGTAGTCAATGGAAGCGAGCTGGCCCTGGGCATTGCCTCGGAGGTGCCGCCCGGCGTGCCGATCACGGGCGGCCTGGCCGGCGATGCGGCCCGCTTCGAGCAGACGCTGGTGGGCTACAACGAGTCGCCGCAGCCCGGACGGATCGTGGCGGCAGGCTTTTACGGCGAGGCCCTGCATGTGGGCCACGGATCGATGGGCGGCTGGGACCGGTTCGGGCCGGAGCGGCTCATTACCCGCTCCGACCGCAATGTCCTCTACGAGCTCGACGGGCAAAACGCCCTCGAACTGTACAAGCGCTACCTCGGCCCCTACGCGGACGAACTGCCGGGCAGCGCCCTGCTCTTTCCCCTCAACGTGCATGCCGAGGGGCAGGAGCAGCCCGTGACCCGCACGATTCTCAACATCGACGAGGCCCGCGGCGCGATGATCTTTGCCGGCGACATGCCGCTGCATGCACGGGCCCAGCTGATGCGGGCCAACTTCGACCAGCTCATCGACGGCTCCGAAAGCGCTGCGCGGGACAGCCTGCAGGCCTTCGGGCCGGAGGCGGCCCAGGTGGCCATTCTGATCAGCTGCGTAGGCCGGAAACTGATCCTCGGCCCCCGTGCCGACGAGGAGGTGGAGGTCGTGCGCAGCATGATCGGGCCGGAAGCAGCCATCTGCGGATTTTATTCGTACGGGGAGCTCTGCCCTTCAGGGGCCGGCATGCCGTGCGAACTGCACAACCAGACCATGACCATCACTACGCTCCGGGAGGCATGAACCCGTCTCTGCATAAACTGCTGCTGCGGCAGCTCCGCAACTATGCGCCGGAATTCCCGGCCGGGCCGCTCGAACGGCTGCTCCAGGCCGTCAGCGACAGCTATGCCCATTATGAGCGGGACCGCGAAATCCTGGAGCGCTCCATGATCATCAGCGCGCAGGAGCTGACCGAGGCCAACCAGCGCCTGCGCGGCGAGCTGGCCGCCGGCACCGAGGCATACGGGCAGCTGCTGGAATCGCTCCGCCTGATGGAAGACCTGCGTCCCGACCTGCGCGAAACGCTGGATGCCAGCCAGATCCGCCTGCCGGCGGTAGCCCAGATCGTCAAGGACCAGGTGCTGGTGCGCAAGCTGGCCGAACAGCGCCTGCTGCGCCAGGAGCAGCTCCTCCAGGCGGTGGCCCAGGGCCTCAACCGGCTGCTGACGTCGCAGGATCTGGACGATGCCCTCAGCGCCTGCATGCTCGAAGTGGTCCGGGCCAGCGGTGCCGACCTGGCCGGCTGCTACCAGTGGATCGCGGCCCGGCAGGACTTCCGGCCGGTGTTCCGCTGGATGTCCTCCACCTATACGCCCTGGGCCGAAGGCCATGCCGCACATCCCGGATGGGAGCTGGATCTGCTGGCGGCCCATCATGAAATGCTGGCGCACAAGCAGCCCTTCCTGCTCACCGAAGATACCGAGGCCTGCCCGGCCTGCTGCCTGCTGCCGGTGGCAGCCGGAGACACGTTCTGGGGCTGCATCGGCTTCTTCCAGCTCCGCAGCACCTTTGTGTGGGATGCCGCCCATCTGTCTATCCTGGCCAATTTCGCCCAAAGCACCGGCGGCGCTATCTATCAGCATCAGATCCGCTCCGAACTGGTTCAGGCGAAAGAGGAAGCCGAAGCGGCCACCCTGGCCAAATCCCAGTTTCTCTCCATCATGAGCCACGAAATCCGGACTCCGCTCAACGCAGTCATCGGATTTACCCACCTGCTGCTCGAAGACCAGCCCCGGCCCGACCAGACCGACAACCTGAAGACCCTCAAATTTTCCGCCGAAAATCTGCTCGTCCTCATCAACGACCTGCTGGACTACAGCAAGATCGAATCCGGCAAGGTGGAGCTCGAGGAAACCGAGTTCGACCTGCGGCATCTGGTGCGGAGCATCCGCCAGTCGCTGCTGCCGCGGGCGGAGGAAAACCGCACCCGGATCGAGATCCGGATCGACGAGGCGCTGCCCGATGTGCTGGCAGGCGATCCGGTGCGGCTGGGGCAGATTCTGGTGAACCTGGCGAGCAATGCGGTCAAATTTACCGAAGACGGCTGGGTGCGCATCCAGGTGCGGATGCTGGGCCGGGACGATACCCACTGCGAGCTCGAAATCCGGGTCAGGGACACCGGCATCGGGATCGAACCGCAGATGCACGAGAAGATCTTCGAGAGCTTCACCCAGGCCAATTCCTCCACGACGCGCAAATTCGGCGGCACCGGCCTGGGGCTGGCCATCACGCGCAAGCTGGTCGAGCTGTTTCAGAGCCGCATCGAGCTGGAAAGCGAGCCGGGCAAGGGCGCTACCTTCCGGTTCCGGCTGCGCATGCGCTACGTGGCTGCGCCGCAGCAGCCGGCTGCCTCGCATCAGCACGAGGTGCAGCCCGCGCCCCGCAGCCTGGCCGGCATCCGGGTGCTGGTGGTGGAAGACAATCCGGTGAATGTGCGGATCCTCGCGCAGTTTCTGCGCAAGTGGGACATCGACCGGGTAGAAGTGGCCCGCAATGGCGCCGAAGGCGTGGAAGCGGCCCGCCGGCAGGCCTTCGACCTGATTTTCATGGACCTGCAGATGCCGGTCATGAACGGGATGGAAGCCGCAGGCCAGATCCGCAGCTTCGATCCGCATACCCCCATCATTGCCCTCACCGCCGATGCCATGCCGGAGATCCGGGACCTGGTGCTGGCTGCCGGCATGAACGATTACACAACCAAGCCCTTCAATCCCAATGTCCTGTATGAAAAGCTGATCCGCCTCGTGCAGGCAGTCAACGGCGCGCGCTAGCGCCTGCGGACGGCTTTCATTTCTTCTCCCTTTATCCTAGATTTAGGGCCGAATTCCGTTTGGTTTTTCCTGCATGAACCCGACTTCCACCCCGGATCCGTCCCCAAAAGCCGCCGCCGCCGAGCGCAGGCGCCGGTACCGCACCCCGCGCCGCATCTTCCTCGGCATCATCGGGCTGATGGTCCTGACCGTTCTCGGCTTCATGGTGTATGTGGCCTTCAACCTGCCGCCGCTCGCCGTCATCGAAAACCCCGATTCCGATCTCTCCACCCAGCTGATCTCCGCCGACGGCGAGGTGCTGCATAAATATTATTCCCGCGAAAACCGGGTGGCCGTCGGGCTCAACGAGATTTCACCCCACGCCATCAATGCCCTCATCGCCACGGAGGATGTGCGGTTTTACGGCCATTCGGGCATCGATCCCAAGTCCTTTTTCTCCATCCTCGCGGGCCTCGTGCGGGGCCGCGAAATCCGCGGCGGCTCCACCCTCACCATGCAGCTTTCGCGCAACCTCTATGAGGAGGTAGGGGCCGAAAACAAATATATCCGCAAGCTGAAGGAATACCTCGTATCTGCCTATATCGAGCGGAAATTCACCAAGCTGGAGATCGTGCAAGCCTATCTGAATACGGTCAACATCTACGGCAACTCCTACGGCATCGAAACCACGGCCAACCGCCTCTTCGACAAGCGGGCCAAAGACCTGACCATCGAAGAAGCGGCGATGATTATTGGCATGCTCAAGGGCCAGGGGGTATTCAACCCCATCAAGCACCCCGACACCACCCTGCACCGCCGAAATACGGTCATCAACCTGATGGTGGAGCATGGCTTTCTGGACCCTGCGCAGCTCGATATCGACAGCCTCAAGCGCATCCCCCTGAATCTGGCAGCCCAGGAGGAGGCGCATATCAAGGGGGCTGCGCCGTACTTCCGGGAGTATGTGCGGCAGCAGCTGGGCGAATGGTGCGAAAAAAACGGCTACAACCTCTATACCGACGGCCTGCGGGTGTACACCACGCTGGATTCGCGGATGCAGCGGCATCTCGAAGCGGCTGTGCAGCAGCACATGCCGGCCTTGCAGCAGGACTTCGACCGGATCGAGCAGAAAGCGCAGCGCTATCTCGAACAGGACCCTTCGATTCTGGAAGATATGATCCGGCTTTCGGACCGCCGCCGCTCAGGCCTGAAGGCCGGCAAAAGCGAGGCCGAGATCAAAGCCGAGTTTTCGAAGCCCGTCCGGATGCAGATTTTCGGCTGGGAAGGCTACCAAGATACCGTGATGACGCCGCTGGATTCCCTGCGGCATTATGCGCGGTTTCTTGAAACCGGCGCCGTCTCCATCGACCCCAGCAACGGGCACGTGAAAGCCTGGGTCGGCGGCATCGACTACCGTTTTTTCAAGTACGACCATGTGGCGGAAGGAAAGCGCCAGGTAGGCTCCACGTTCAAGCCCTTCGTGTACGGCGCTGCCATCAACAGCGGCTATAAGCCCTGTGACCGCCTGCTCAACCAGCCGGTGGTGTTCGAGACGCCCGGCGCAGGCCGCTGGGTGCCGAAAAACTCCGACGGCTCCATCGGCGGCATGATGAGCCTCAGCTATGCCCTGGCCAACTCCGTCAACCTGATCACAGCGCAGCTGATCAACGAGCTGACACCGCGCACCGTGGCGCAGTTTGCCTACGACATGGGCATTTCGAGCAAGCTGGACGAGGTGCCGGCGCTCTGCCTGGGCGTCTCCGACCTCAGCGTGCTGGAGCTGACCTCGGCCTACGGCACCTTCGCCAACCTGGGCGTCCGTACGCAGCCGCTGGTGATTACCCGGATCGAGGACAAAAATGGCCGGGTGCTGGCCAATTTCGCCCCGGAAGCCAAGGAGGTCCTCAGCCCCGAAAAAGCGTACCAGGTGACCGAGCTGCTGATGGGCGTGGTGGATTTCGGCACGGGCCACCGGCTGCGCAACCGCTTCAATTTCAAGAATGAAATTGCCGGCAAGACCGGCACCACGCAGAACCAGTCCGACGGCTGGTTTGTAGGGGCCACGCCCAGCCTCGTCACGGGCGTATGGGTGGGCTGCGCCGACCGGCGCATCCGCTTCCGCTCCATCGCCTACGGCCAGGGCGCCAACATGGCGCTGCCGCTCTGGGGGCATTTCATGCAGGCCGTCTACGCCGATCCGGCCATCGGGCTGGCCCCCGTACCCTTCCCGCGCCCGGCCTCGCTGCCGGCTGCCTGCCAGCCCGAGCTGACAGCCCCGCAGTCCCCCCGCACAGGCCCCGACGCCGACAACCTGGGCGAAGGATTTGAATGAGAAGAGTATCAAGTATCAAGTAGAAAGTATCAAGTATCAAGTAGAAAGTATCAAGTATCAAGTAGAAAGTATCAAGTAGAAAGTATCAAGTGTCAAGTAGAAAGTAGAAAGCAGGACGACCGGGAAAGGGCAGCAGCGGTAGTGCGTATTGAGCAAAAGCACGCATACTCAATACTCAATACCCAATACCCAATATCCCCCACCCTGCCATTCGTCTTACTACTTGATACTCAGTACTTCATACCCTCCCCTCAGTAGCGCAGCGTCACCCCCGCGCTCGGCAGCACCGGAAACTGATACACCGGCGCAAACCGGATACGGTCGAAGAAGAAGATATTATCCCGGTTGTAGGTATTGATCACTGCCAGGTTCACCTCCAGCAGCATGGCATTGCGGATCAGCCAGCGGCGGTCGGCGGAGAGATCCAGACGGTGGTAATAGGGCAAGCGGCCCGCATTGAGGTTTTCGCTCAGGATCAGGGCCAGTTGGCCGTTCTGGGTGCTGATGGGGCTCTGGGCGCCATTGTCGAGAAAATCGAGCTTTTCGAAGTAGCCCTGAGTCTGCGTGAAGGGGAAGCCGGACCCCAGGCCCCAGCGCACGCTGAATTCCCACTTGCTATCGCGGAACTTCACCCCGGCAGGCGTCTGGCCTTCGTCATCGGCGCCTACGCGGCCCTGCCGGTAGGCCGCCACCAGGTTCACGGTGTGGCGGCGGTCGAAGACCGGGTAGTACGTGCGGGGCGTTGCCGTCTGGAGGCGGTCCGTGCGGGTCACCCGGGCCAGGCCGTAGGTGCCGTACAGGTAGAGCTTCGGCGTCTGATATTTCAGAATGAAATCCACCCCCATCGCCTCGCCGGTTTCCGTGATGAAATTCGGATCTTCCTGAAAGATCTTGTCGCGGTTGATGTTCGTCAGCTGCGGAAAGCCCTTGTACCAGCCTTCGACGGTGGTGGTCAGGCGGGGCACAATTTCCGCCTCCACCCCGAAGAGCGCATGCCAGGCATACTGGAGCGTATTCTGGCGGCGGCGGTAGGCCAGATCTTCGGGCGCGGAGAGAAAGCCCTGGAACAGGTTGACCACATCGCGGTCGGAGACGGCGGAGAGCAGGTTCTGCGCGTAGAGGCCAGTGCCGAAGCTGAAACTCAGGCCGGGAAAATTGAGCTTGGCGCGCAGGCGCGGCTCCGGCGACACGGTCGCCTGGTTGTTGTAGTAGTGCAGGCGGAAGCTGGGTTCAATCACGGCGCGCTGGTAGCCGTCGGCGGTCTGGATGACCTTTTTATACCGCGCATAAAAAGCGGCCTCGGTATTGTCGTCGCGCTGGGAGGTCTGGAATCCGAAGGAATTGGTGAACACATAATCGGTTCCGAAGCCGAGGAAGGACACGCCGAAGTTGAATTCGTCCACCGAATTGAAGATATATCCCACGCGGAGCGATCCGTTGAAGCCGTCGATGGAGCTGGTGCGGGGAAAGGTCTCCGACTGGCTCAGCAGGCCGGACTCGAAGCGGGAGTAGGCAAACGACCCCGACACGATGGCGCCGGCTTCGGCGGGCAGCAGCTGGAAATTGGCGCCGCCGCCGAGGGCATCCCAGCCCACATTGGCCGGAAACTCCAGATTCACCTGGTCGCTGTGGCTGAAGCCGAAGATGTTGGCGTAATTTAGGCCGTCGGTGAAGCTCAGCTTGCCGTACACATCCAGAAAACTGTAGGGCAGGCCGTTTCCGCTGTTGATATAGGGGTACAGCGTCTCGCCGGTGCGGTTGATGTAGTTGTTGCGGGCGGAGAGCAGGTAGCTGATGCCGCTGCCGGGGCGTTTGCCGCGCCGGAGCGGGCCTTCGATCAGGGCGCCGGCGGAAAACGGGTTGGCATTGGCCTTGGCCTTGAAGCGGCTCAGGCTGCCGTTGCGGGTTTTGATGTCGATGACCGAAGAGATGCGGCCGCCGTACTGGGCAGGAAAGGCTGCCGAGTACACATCCACGCCGCGGATATAATCCGGGTCGAAGACACTGAAAAAGCCGATGGAATGAAAAGGGCTGTACACGATCATTTCATCGAGCAGCACCATGTTCTGGATGGGCGTGCCGCCGCGGATGTAAAGCTGGCCGCCCTGGTCGCCGGTGTACACCACGCCGGGCAGCACCTGGAGAAACTGCGCCAGATCCGGCGCGCCGAGGGAGGGGATGAGGCTGATCTCCTGCGGGGTAATCTCGGTCACGCCGATATCCACCTGGGTCCGGCGGATCTCGCCGGTGGGGCGCGAGGTGGTGATCTCGACCTCGTTGGCAAATACCTGGCGTTCGCTGAGGACAAAGCCCACGGTCGTGATGCCGCCGGCGTCGATGGTCACAGTTTTCACCAGCGTATCGAATCCGAAGTACGAAGCCCGGACCTCGTAGGTGCCGGCAGGCACGCGGCTGACGCTGTAGATCCCGCGTTCGTTGGCGTAGGCGCCCATGCGGATCTGCGGAATCAGTACCGCAGCCCCCGTCAGCGGCTCGCCGTCCGCATTGGTCACCGTGCCCCGGAGCTGGCCGGACTGGGCATACAGCAAAGAACAGCCCAAAAGTGCTGCCGCCAGAATTCCAAAACACCGGTACACGATCTGCATGCGGGATTCGTTATGAGGTAGGATGTTCAACGGGTGAGCGGCAAAGGTACAGTCCCCGGTTCACTTAACGAAACATCTGCCCCATCCGCTTGCCGATCCCATTTTGAATTATATCGGAAACTTCCTTGATTTAATCCGTGAATTCAGTAACCTCAATTCCGTATTGCATGAAGACTTGGTTCTCCCGCAGCGCCTGGATGCCGGCCCTTCTGGCCGCGCTGGTGCTGACCTTTGCGTCCGGCTGCAAGCCTGAAGGCTGCACCGACGCCAATGCAGACAATTTCGACCCCGACGCCCAGGTGGATGACGGCTCCTGCGTGCTGGCCCGTGAGAAATTCATCGCCACCTATAACGTGAACGAGGCCTGCCCCAGCGGCAACTTCACCTATAGCATCACCATCACCGCTTCCAGCACCGGCACCAACGGCGTCATCGTAAGCAACTTCGGCAACTTTGGCCAGCCGGTCAACGGTACCGTGAACGGCTCCTCGATCTCGATCCCCAGCCAGACCGTCACCGCCAGCGGCGTAGCCGTCACCGTCAACGGAACCGGCTCCATCAACGGGACCATCCTGACGATCAACTACCAGTACAATTTCGCCGGCGGCGGGGAATCCTGCACCATGAACTGCTCGAAACTCTGAGCCGCACCGCGACGCGATACCAGGCAGGATGCACGGGCATCCTGCCTTTTTCGTATCCGCCCGGCCCGAATCTTACAGCCTTCCGCCCGAAGCTATTCCGGAATCCGGGAAAATACGCCTGCGAATCCCTATCTTTGGCCAATCAATCTGTATCGTATATGAACGGGTCAGTCACCGGACGCGGAGTGCTGGCAGCGATGCTCCTCGTCCCTTATCTTGTGCAGGCCCAGGCGCCTGAGCGGATGCAGTTCTGCGGCATGGACCTCGCCCTGTCGCCCGGAGCCCGTACCCAGATCGATGCGCACATCACGCAGATTCAGGCCAGCCCCCGCTACTTCAACGAAATGGTGCGCCGGGCTTACATCTACATGCCCTTCATCGAAGAGGCGCTTCAGAACGCGGGCGTGCCCGACGACCTGAAATATATGGCTATCCAGGAAAGCTCCCTGCGCCCCGACGCCGTTTCGTCGTCCAACGCAGTGGGCTTCTGGCAGTTCAAGACCGAGGCCGCCTCCGAAGTCGGCCTGCGGATCAGCGAGCTGGTGGACGAGCGCCGCCATATTTTCAGGTCCAGCGAATCGGCCGGGCGCTACCTCTTCAAGATGTATGAGGATTTTGACAACTGGCTCTATGCGGTCATTGCCTATTACGAGGGCGGCACCGGCGCCGTCAAACACACCGACCCCGCCTACTATGGCGCTGCGGCCATGCCGGTCACGGAAAACACCCACTGGTATGCCCTTAAGGTGCTGGCGCACAAGCTCGCCTTCGAGGAAGCCCTCGGCCAGCGCCGCCGCCCCGAGGTGACCCTCACCCCCTACCCTACCCAGGGCGAGACCAGTGTCAGAGCCCTGATCGAACGGCATCAGGCAGATCCCGTCCAGTTCATGGAGTACAACAAATGGATCGTCAACGAAAAAAAGCTGCCTAAAAACAGCCAGTTCACCTACTACATCCCCTTGCAGGGCGAAGCGTACAGCGGCCACATCCCGGACCCGACCAAGGTGCCGGGCGGCGGCGTGCCAGACCTCAGCCCCGGCCTCACCTACGAAGCCAAACGCGAGCTGGTAGGCACCCTGAGCACGCTGCAGGAGCCGCCGCCTGCCGCCGATACCGTCCCGGCGGCTGTGCCCGCCCTGGCTGAAGAGGGCGGAAGGCGCGGCGGGCCCGATCCCCTGGCCGCCCAGGATCCCGCTGTGCTCGATCCAGGCCGCGCAGCCTTCTTCGAGCTGCGCAAAGACCTGCACTATGGTATCCATTACGTGATGTTCGAGGGCAATACGCCGATGACCGCGCTCGCCGACCGCCAGGGTGTGCTCTACAGCGAACTCCTGGTCTGGAACGGGCTGGTGCCCGGCCAGGAACCCGAGCCCGGCACCTTGCTCTACCTCGACCGCATCGGCAAGCAGCCCTATCACATCGTGCGCCCCGGCGAACGCCTGGCAGACATCGCGGCGCGCCGGGCGCTGTCGCCGGGCAAAATCCAGAAGCGGAACCGCATGCCCAAGGCATCCCTGACCATTTACACCGGCCAGAAACTGTACCTGACGGAGAAAAAACCCGCCGGCGAGCCGGTGATCATCCTGACGGCGGAGCAGCGCCCCGCCGCCGAGCCGGTGCGCAGCACCCCTCCCGCTCCGCCGGCGCCCCGCGTGGAGACGCCCCGCACGGTGCCGCCCGCTCCGGAATCCGCGCCCGCCCCGGCTCCTGGCGTCCGCGAGGTGCAGACCCGCTGGCTGGAGCACACCGTCAAAACCGGCGAGACCCTCTGGTCCATCGCCAAGCAGTACAATACCAAGGTGGAGATCATCAAACAGATCAACAAGCTCAGCGGCGACCAGATCCACGAAGGCCAGCGCCTGCGCATCCTCGCCCGCGAATAAGCCTCCTGCTCAGGAGGCAGGCTGCGCCAGCTCCGGATCGTGATACCCGAACAGCCCGTGCGCCTTGACGGCGCGCGCCACCTCCGGCGGCACCATCGACTCCCAGCCCGTCCGCCCGGACCGGATCATGGCCAGCACATCGTCCGAGGTGATGTCCAGCAGATCCGGATTGATGAGGCTCAGGTCTTCGATTTTGTTCGAGGCAAAGAGATACTGGAAAAGAAACTGCAGCTCCGGCTTGATCTGAAAACTCTGGCAGGTGTAGAGCTCCTGCGAGTAATCCTTCCGGGCAGGATACACGTAGAGCTTGACATTGCTGCCAAACAGAATTCCGAAGGCTTCCAGAATGCCCCCGCGCAGGTCCTGGTAATACTGCTCCTGGAAAATCTGCTCCAGGCTGTAGGTGCCCAGCACGATGCCGATCTTCCGGTCGCGGGTGAACTGGGTCAGATACGACACGAGGCGGTAGTACTCGTGGTAATTCGATATCATCACCGTCTGCCCCAGCGAGCTGAGAATATCCACCCGGTCCAGAAAGTCCTTGTCGTCGATCTTGCCGTCGGCAGTCAGGTTTGCGAGGGTAAGTTCGGACACCACCACCATTTCCTCCTCCTGCACATCGGGCTCTTCGAGAAACTCTTTCCTGCCGGAGCGGAGCATGTCGAGGTTGACGAGGGTCGGCGGGCGGAAGCGGCCGCGCAGCACGAGGATATTTTTCTTGTACAGGACCTCGGAAGCATGCAGCACCTGGCCGTCGGGGCCGAACATGGCGGCGCGCGTCATGCCGTTTTTCACCAGATGCAGGCTCAGCAGGCGGTTGTCCACCCAGTTGAAATGCGGGCCGGAAAAGCGCAGCATGTCCACCTCGATGCGGTCGGCGGAGAGGCCTTCCATGAGGGTTTTGAGAAACTGCTCGGTATCGTTGGGGAAATGCAGGCAGGCATAGAGCAGGTTCACGCCCATGATGCCGATGGCCTCCTGCTGCCAGACGGCTTCCGTATCCTTGAGCACCACATGCATGACCACGTCGTTGGCGGGGCCGTAAGGCTCATGCTGGTAGCGGACGCCCATCCAGCCGTGGCCGCGGTTGGTTTTTTTGAAATTGAGGGCTTCGATGGTATTGGCCAGGGCAAAAAAGCAGGTTTCGCGCGCGCGGAAGCTGAGGCGCTCCTGGAGCAGGGCAAATTCATGGTCCAGCATCGTCATGAGGCGGTCCTGGCTCACGTAGCGCCGGCTGCGGCCGTAGATCGCATCGCTGAACTTCATGTCGTAGGCCGACATGGTCTTGGCGATGGTGCCAGAGGCGCCGCCTGCCTTGAAGAAGTGGTCTGCGATTTCCTGGCCGGCCCCGATTTCGGCGAAGGATCCGTACCAGAGGGGGTTGAGGTTGATTTTCAGGGCCTTTTCCCGGGTAGTGAGTTCCCGAAAGCGTTCCATGACGATGGGTGGTTTGTACTGGTTAACGAGGCGGAGCCGCTGCAAGTTATAGGGGAAGGCGCAGAAATGCAGGATTCTGCGAGGGAAATCATGCCCGCAGCCGTTCAGTCGCTGCCGGCTGCTATCAGGCTGCGGAGCCCCGCGTCGAGGCTGACGGCCGGAGCCCATCCCAGCTCGGCACGGGCCCGCGAAATGTCCGCGCAGGTATCGAGGATTTCATTCGGGCGCCGCTCGCCGGCAGACTCCACCGGCTTCTGCACACCCGCCGCAGCCTGCAGCGCGTCGATCAGCTCCCCCACGCTGTGCGAGCGGCCCGAGCCGATGTTGTAGCAGCGCATGCCGGCGCGGGGCGCCTCCATCGTCCGCAGCAGTGCATCCAGCACATCGGCCACGTGCACGAAGTCGCGCCGGGGCGCCAGGTCCTGGACCCGGATCACCGGCTCATGCAGCACCGCATGCAGCAGGTGCGGGATCAGGAACGGCGGCCGCTGGCCGGGGCCATACACATTGAAGAGGCGCAGCACGGTCACCGGCACGCCGAAGCAGCGGGCATAAAATGCGCACAGCTCCTCGGCCAGCAGCTTCGAGTGTGCGTAGGGATTGGACGGCTGCAGCGGATGATCCTCCGGAATGGGCAGCTGCTGCGGCGCACCGTACAGATAGGTGCTCAGAAACGTCAGCGAAGCGCCGCTGCGCCGGCAGAGTTCGAGCACCTGCGCCGTGCCCTGCACATTGGTCCGGTAAAATGGCGCCGGATCGGCCCAGCTGTCCGGCACAAAGGAGCGCGCAGCCAGATGAAATACATGGCGGATTCCGCGGTCCTCCAGCCCGGCAAACGGCTCCGGCCCGGCGATGTCGCCGTCTGCCGAACTCAGCGCCCATACCCCGGCGCCCGCAGCGCGCAGCGCCTCCGTCAGCCGGGAGCCGATGAATCCGCTGGCGCCGGTGACGAGGATGTGCGTCATTTCAGAAAGCGGTCTTGCTGCTTGTCGAACTCCTCGATCGCCTGCATGTAGTCGTCCGGACGGCCGATGTCCAGCCAGTAGCCCTGATAGGGCTGCACCCGCGCCGGCTTGCCCGCCGCCATCAGGTCCAGCATCAGGTGGTCGAAGCCGTAGGGTTCGCCATGAGGAATGAATTCCATCGCCCGGCGGCTCACCATATACACCCCCATGCTCACCTCGAAAATAACCTTCGGCTTTTCCCGGAAACCGGAAAGATAGCCCTCCGAGTTGGTTTCCAGCACGCCGTACAGGTTCACCTGTTCGCGGATATGGGAGGAAACGGTGAAGATCTCGTCGTTCCGCACGTGCGTCTCATAGAATGCCCCGAAGTCGAGATCGGTCAGCACATCGCCGTTCATCACCAGAAAATGCTCAGGCAGGCCGGGAATCAGACGCAGGGGCGCCATGGTGCTCAGCGGCTTGTCTTCGAGCGAATAATCGATCCGCAGGCCCCACTTGCTGCCGTCGCCGAAATAAGCCTTGATAATGTCGGCCTGATGGTTGACCGCCAGGGTAATATGCCCGAATCCGTAATGCGCCAGCTGGCGGATGATCACTTCCAGCACCGGATAGTCTCCGATGGGCATGAGCGGCTTGGGCAGTACGACCGTATAGGGGCGCAGGCGGGTGCCGCGCCCGCCGGCCAGGATGACGGCGCGCCGGGACTGGTCAGACATTGTAGAGATGCGTTTTGTATTTCCGGAGATTGTCGGGATTCAGAAACCATTCGATGGTCAAGCCCAGGCCTTCGCGGATCGGCACCGAAGGCTGAAAGCCGGTCAGGCGGGCGATCTTGCGGTTGTCGGCCCAGAGGCGCTGCACTTCCGATTTGCCGGGGCGGATCCGGGCCGGATCGGTCACAAACTCCACATCGGCATTCATCAGCTCGCGGATCAGCAGGAAGGTATCCTGGATGCTGATTTCATAGTTAGAGCCGATATTGACCGTTTCCCCCTCGATCCCGTCGGCGGACGCCAGCGCCAGGAATCCCCGGCAGGTATCCAGGACATAGTTGAAATCGCGGGTCGGGCTCAGGTCCCCGACCTGGATCTCGCGGGCGCCGCTGGCAATCTGCGAGATGATGGTCGGGATCACCGCCCGCGCCGACTGGCGCGGGCCGTAGGTATTGAACGGCCGGGCAATGATCAGCGGCAGGTCGAACGAAAGGAAAAAACTCATCGCCATCGCGTCCGCTCCGATCTTGCTGGCGCTGTAGGGCGACTGGGGCTGCATGGGATGCGATTCGTCGATGGGCACATAGCGGGCCGTGCCGTACACTTCGGAGGTGGAGGTGTGAATGATCCGCTTCACGCCGTTGTCGCGTGCCGCCTGGCAGATGTTCAGCGTGCCGCGCACATTGGTATCCACATAGGAGTCGGGCGCCACGTAGGAGTAGGGAATCGCAATGAGCGCCGCCAGATGAAAAACGATATCGATGTCCCGGGTGATGACGCGGCAAAAATGGGGATCGCGCACGTCGCCGCTCACGACCTCGATCTGATCCAGACAGCCGGCATCTTCGAGCCATCCCCAGTCGTTGAAGGAATTGTAGTAGCTCAGCGCCCGGACACGGGCGCCCTCGCGCACGAGCAGTTCCACCAGATGGGAGCCGATGAAGCCATCGGCGCCAGTGACCAATACGGAAGCTCCGGATACTTGCATAGATGGGGCCTTATGATTCGCGGCGTGAAAATATCGGGATGGTTTTAATTTTCCGTAAAAAAGCGCAGAGCCGCCGCTAAAGCAGCATGCTTTTCCGCGCAGATCTTACCTGAGGGCCTCCGCCAGTCGGTCGTAATAGGCCTCGGGCGCGTACTGGGTCTCCATTTTGCGGCGGGCTGCTGCGCCCAGACGGGCGCGCAGCGCCGCATCGGCCAGCAGGCGGCGCAGCTGCGCCGCCAGGCTGCGCTGGGGTTCGCGCGCATCCACGAAGAGCGCCTCTGTCTCCGCCTCGAAGATGCCGCGCACGGTCGGTGTATCCGGCGCGATCATCGCAATGCCGCACTGCGCGTACTCGAAGAGCTTCAGCGGGCTGCCGTACCAGTTGGAGCCCGGCATCACCCCGATGTCCATCCGGGCTTTATACGCATTCAGCGCCGCATCATCCACAAAGCCCGGCACTTCGATCCGTGCCGCATAGGGACTCTCCTGCGCCAGCGCCGACATGCGGGGCCATTCCTGGCCGTAGCCGATGAGCTGCAGGCGCGCCTCCGGAAACTCCCCCGCCACCTCGTTGAACGCCGCGATCAGCCATTCCACCCGGTGCCAGACCAGGAAGGAGCCGATAAACCCGATGTTGAGCTCGCCCGGATGCGGCTCCGGCTCCGGAACCGGCTTCCAGAGCAGGCAGGGCAGCTCCAGCACCCGCGCCGGCAGGCGCGTGCGCGCCGCCAGGTACGCGCGCACCGCGCCGGAGTAGCAGATCAGGCCGGCGGCATGCGCCACCGATGCGCGCTCCCGGCGCTCGATCAGGCCCCGGAATACCGTGTACACCCCGTACAGTTCGTAGTTCTGGGTGTTGAGCGGCGAATCGTAGATCACATGGAGCTGCGCCCCGCTGCGCCGGCTCAGCCGCAGGCCCAGATCGGAGCCGTAGGTGAGAAACTCGAGAATATGGGTGCAGTCCGCGCTTTCGAGCCGCTTCAGCAGCGCGCGCTGCGCGCGCAGGTAGCGCCACACCCGCAGGCTGTGGTAGAGCCCCGGCAGGCGGGTCCGGAACCTGTGCTGCCAGCCGCCGCCGCCGGCGGTCCTGGGCAGCGGCGCCGGTCCGCCAGCAGGCGCATGCGAGAGCAGCACCTCCCAGCCCCGCGCTTCCAGCGCGCGGCGGATGCCATCGAGATACACCGCGACGGCCGAGTGCGGATTTCCGTAGTCGAAGGCCGGCAGGGCCGTCAGCAGCAGGATGCGGGGCGGATTCATTTGATCAGGGCAGTGATGCGGTCGGTCTGGCGGCCAAGGGAAAACAGTTCGTGCGGCAATCCGGGGCGGAAGGCCTGCACATAGGCCTCCGCCTGGCTGAGAAACGCCGCCAGCGCCTCCGGCGGCTCCGCCTCGTCGAATGCGGCGCCCAGCCCGTGCTCCCGGACAAAGCGGTAATTGCCGCCGGCCGGGCCGAGGTACAGGTAAGGCTTGCCGAAGGGCAGGCATTCGTAGAATTTGGTCGTCCGGATGTGCTGGTTGTGCGCGGCGTGCAGGATCAGGATCATCGAAGAGGCGGCCAGCTCGCGGAAGATGGCCTGGCCGATGGGCGGCATAAACTGCACCTGCCCCGCATGCGCTGCAAAAAGCCCTTCATACTGCCGCTGGTGGCTGTAAAAATCGATCCGCAGCCGCCTGTACCCCTCCGGATCGGTCTCCTGCAGGCGGGTGAGGGCGGCGCTCAGGCTGCGCAGCGCAGGCTCCACATCGGAATACAGCGTACCGCCGTACACCAGCCGGATCACGCCGCCGGGCGGCGGCGCAGCCGCATCCAGATAGGGCTGCAGCTCCGCCGGATCGTAAAAATGCTCGATGACCTCCGGCACGACGCCCGGCTTGCACAGCCCTTCAAATTCGCCCACATTGAACTCGCTGGTGCCGGTCACTGCATCGGCTGCGCCGAGGGTCTCGGCCACGATGGCGCGCTCGCGCGCCAGCTGGCCGGGGCTCATCGACTGCATGCCGAAATCGCGCATCCGCAGCCAGGGGTCCCGGAAGTCGAGCAGCAGGTGCAGATCCGGTCGGCGCTGGCGGATCCGGGCGGCATACCACGCGTAATAATGCGGGGAGATGGAGACCCACAAGGTCCGGATGGGATACTGGTCCAGCAGCAGCTCGGCCTGGCGGGTAAACTGCGCCTCCCATCGGAGGGTCGGATCGAAGATCCGGCCCTGCTGCGTGCGGCGGTACCAGGCCGCTGCCAGCCGCGCACGCAGCTTCAGCCCCAGGGTTTCCTCGCGCAGCCCTGGCTCCTCCGGATACAGCAGCGGCTTCGGGTAGCGCAGCGGCAGCGGATAATACCGGATCCGTTCATGCCGGGTTTCCCCCGTCCAGCGCGACTGAGCCGGATAGGGGTTGGCGGCGCCGATGACGTGCACCGTCCACCCGCGCTCCGCCAGCGCACGGGCCAGCTTGGCTGTCCGGCGCCCGCCGATGCTAGGATAGGGCGGGAAGTAGTAGCAGGCGATCAGCAGGTGCCGTTCCATATCAGATTGACGGTCAAAGATTTCCATGCTTGCCAAACGGCTCCCGGCTGTAGATCCGCTCGATCATTTCCACCACCTTGAGGCCTTCGAGGGCGTTGGTGGTGGCAGTGGTGCGGCCTTTGAGGGTATCCACCACATTTTCGATGATGTAGTGGTGATTGGCTGCCGATCCCTTGTAGGGGCCGTAGTCGTTCGGCGGATTGGCCGGGGGCAGCACCGGCATTTCGTAGTCCTGGATGTGGCAGTACACCACCTCGTTCATGTATTGCCCGCCGACTTTGACTGCGCCTTTCTCCCCGATGACTGTCAGGCTGCTTTCCAGGTTCGTGTCCCAGACCGCTGTGGAGTAGCTCAGCGTGCCGACGCCGCCATTGATCAGGCGGAAATGCACCAGGCCCGTATCCTCGAACTCCGTGCTGTGGCGGTGGGCGAAATCCTCGAACATGACGCGGATGTCGGTGATGTCGCCGAAGAGCCAGTAGAGGATGTCGATGAAGTGGGAAAACTGGGTGAAGAGCGTCCCGCCGTCGAGATCCCGGCTGCCCTTCCAGCTTCCGCTTCCGGGCTGGTAGTAGCGGTCGTCGCGGTTCCAGTAGCAGTTGATCTGCACCAGGTAGATGCGGCCCAGCAGTTCGCGCTCCACCACGTCCTTGAGCCAGGCCGAAGGCGGGGAATAGCGGTTCTGCATGACACAGAACGCCTGTTTGGACATCTGCAAGGCCTTGAAAATGATGCGTTCGGCCCCCTGCTTGGTCAGGGCCATCGGCTTTTCGATGACGGCGTGCTTGCGCGCTTCCAGCACCGCAATGGCATGGGGTTCGTGCAGGCCGTTGGGGGTGGCCACCACCACCACATCCAGTTCGGGATGGGCGGCCAGCATGGCCTCATGGCTGTCGTAATAGGGCACCGACAGGTCGGCGAATCCCGTCGCCTCGCGCGGGCGGATATCGCAGACTGCGCTCAGCACGGCCTCCGGATGGTTCCGGATCATGGCGGCATGGCGCTTGCCGATGTGGCCGGCGCCGATGATGCCGAAGTGAATGGGCTGGCCTGGAGGGATCATACGTTCATGCGTTTAGGATACAACAAACTCCAGCTTAAGCGTTTGGCAGGCGCTGGGCCGGGTGCTGCTCCCCCAGCCCGCGCAGCTCCGCCGCAAAACGGGTAAAATTGACGTCGGCCCGGAACAGCCGCTCCCAGTAGGCGCGGACCCCGGCCCGGAAGGCCGGCGTGTTCATCTCCGAGTCCTTGAACCGGATGAGCTGCTGCGCAGCCTCCGCCGGGTCGAAGTCCGGCTCCAGCAGCAGGCCGGTCTCCGGCCCCACTTCCTCCGGGATGCCCCCGACATTCGTGGCCATGACCGGAATTCCGAATGCCAGCACTTCCATGATCGACACCGGCAGCCCCTCGGTCTCGCTGGTGGTGATGAACAGATGCACCGGCGTCCGGGCATAGAAGTCGAGGATCTGCGCATTGCTCACCCAGCCCGCCAGCTGCCACTCGATGTGCGCGGGGAGCTGGGCCGCACGGGCCTGCAGGTCTTCGAATACCTCGCCGTCGCCGAGGTGGATCCACCTCATCCGGAAGGGGATATGCCGCAGGATCTCCACGATGAGATGCACCCGCTTGAGCGGGATGACCCGCGAGCAGGAGACCAGGGTAAACAGCGCATCCTCCTGCCAGGGGTTCAGGCCCTGATCGAGGGTGCCCCAGTAGCGGAGCTCCACTTTTTCGGGAAACATCTGCTTGCGCCGGATGTATTCGCAGCCGATGCCGGTATTGGGGAAGATCCGGTAGGTCTGCTCGTAGTTGACATAGCGGAAGGGGAGGTAATGGCCTGCGTGCCGCTCGTCGAAGATATCGTAGCCCGCCGAGCGGAAAACAAAGCGCCCGATGAGGCCCCGCATGCGCAGATCGCTCAGCGCCAGGGGCCATTCATTCATCCAGAACGAATACAGGCTTACCTGGGCATCCCGGACCTCAGGACTTTGCAGCTCCGCCCGGAGGAAGTCCGCATCCTCCACGGCGCGGCAGGCATACCCCGTCCAGAGCTTCAGCTGCCGGAGAAAAAACCGCTTGCGGTCGGTTCCCCGGAATTCATGCCACAGGATGCGCAGTACCCGCAGGGGATGCCGCATCAGCACCTGCCGGACCTGCCGGTGGGCGGGCCGGAGCCGGATGGATGCATTTGCAGGAATATCGCGCGGAGCACCCTCCACCGGATTGTACGGATAGAGCCGGACCTCGTCGAAGGCTGCGGCAATGTATCCGATCTCTGTGGCGACGAACAGATCGCCCCGGTGATACGGATATTCCGCGGTGAAGAGAAACAGGATGTGCCGTTCGGCGGCGGGATGGGGAGGCATACAGCGGGAAATGAGCAGAGATGAGCAAGCCGGCTGCGGAGCTGCTACGGAAGCAGCAGGGCCCGCGCAGCCAGTTCCTGCGTAAAGCGCCGGGTACCGGCCGCATTGAGGTGGGTGGCATCGGCAAAGAGCGTATCCTGGCTCCAGATTTCCGGCTCGCGGAAGCGCAGCCAGGGCAGGCCGGCGCTGAAAGCCGCCTGGGCCAGGGTATCTTCAAGCGCGGCGCGGTTGGCCGGCTGATCGGTAAACGGCAGATATTCAGGCGCCTCGTACAGCACCACCTCGATCCCCGAGGCCCGGCACCAGGCCAGCAGGCGCTCCAGGCCGCGCAGGTCCTCCGGATTCACCCCGAACGCGCGCACGGGCTTGCGCGCCAGCGGCTGCGCAGCAGCAGCCAGCAGCTCCGAGCCCAGGCTCGCATCGAAAGGCCCTTCCGCACACGCAAAACCGCCCCGCAGCAGCTTGTACAGGTTGTACTCGCCGTTGAACTCGATGTATTTGGCAAACGGGACGTAGGCCCACAGCAGGTAATGCGGCAGCTCCACCTGCTCCCGCACCACCCCGGCAACCTCCGGATCGCTCAGCCAGGGCATGAACTGATAGGCATGAAACGGCGCGCTGAAGGCAGCATCGGCATCCAGGCTGTAAATATCCGCCTGCAGCCAGACCCGCCGCACGGTATTTTCATGCTTCACGAACTGCCTCAGCAGCAGGAAGTTCTCCGCATAGTTGGAGCCGGAGGTGCCCAGATTCACGGCGCGGCGGCCGGTCAGCTCCTGGTACAGCGGCACGTCCACCATGTTGTAGGCGCGGGAGGAGCCCAGAAAAACATCGTCTGCCGCCATGCCGCGGCGGCTCAGAATCCAGTCCGTTTTGTCGCACAGATCCGGATGCCGCTGGTAATACCGGTCGTAGTAGCGCGACAGCGGCACCGCCAGCAGCAGGTAGCCGGCCGCAATCCAGGCGAGGCGGATGAAGAGGCGTCTCATAGGCTAGAACTGGAAGTAGATGAATTCGCTCTTGTCGTGATACATGCCGAAGAAGATCATCATCAGCAGCAAGGCCGCATAGAAGCTCCACCGGAACCAGGCCGGGCGGTCTTCAAAGAAATAGCGCACCCCCTGCCGCCGCTGCATCAGCTGCACCGCCTCCAGACAGGCGACGGCAAATACTGAAATCAGGAAATAGCCCGAATCCTGCCCCAGGTACAGGTGCTTCACCGGATCGCTGCGCAGCAGCGCAAGGCTCTCCGGAATCCCGCCAATCATCCGGCCCAGGATCAGCCAGGCATCCGACACCGTATTTGCCCGGAAAAAGACCCAGGAAATACCGACCAGCACGAATACCCAGCCCACCCGCAGCGCATCCCAAAGCCGGCCCCTGAAGGCCGGCAGCCGCACGGCCTGTTCCGCCACGATATACAGCCCATGCAGCGCCCCCCAGATTACAAAGGTCCAGTTGGCGCCGTGCCAGATGCCGCTGACCAGAAAGGTAATGAACAGGTTGTAGTACCAGCGCCACTTCACCACCCGGTTGCCGCCCAGCGGGATGTACACATAGTCGCGGAACCAGGTGGAGAGCGAAATGTGCCAGCGCCGCCAGAACTCGGTGATGGACTTGGCGTAGTAGGGCCGGTTGAAATTGTCCATCAGGTCGATGCCCAGCATCCGGGCCGTGCCGAGGGCGATGTCCGAGTAGCCCGAAAAATCGCAGTAGATCTGATAGGCAAACAAGAAGGTCGCCAGCGCCAGCGAAACGCCGGTGTATTCCTCCGGCGCGTTGTACACCTCGTTGACCATCGGCGCCAGCCGGTCGGCGATCACCACCTTTTTAAACATCCCCCAGGCAGCCTGCCGGATGCCGGAGGTGAAGCGCGCATAGTCGAACTGCACATGCTTCCGCAGCTGCCCCAGCAGATTGCCCGCCCGCTCGATGGGGCCTGCGACCAGCTGCGGAAAGAAGGTGATGAACAAAAAATACATACCCGCATGCCGCTCCGCCTTCAGCTCGCCCCGGTACACGTCGATGGCGTAGCTCATGGCCTGGAAGGTGTAAAACGAAATGCCCATCGGCAGAATCAGCTCGTGCACCACCCCCTCGAAGCCTGGATCGAACTGCTGCGCCAGCCCCGTCACCGAGCGGCTGATGAAGTTGAAATACTTGAAGGTGAACAGAATCCCCAGATTGAGCGACATGCTCAGGATCAGCCAGGGCCGCCGGGCCGCCGGGTCCGGCAGCATGCTCATCCGGTAGGCTCCCAGGTAATCGACGGAAGTAGCGGCCAGCAGCAGCAGGATATACACCGGGTTCCAGACCATGTAAAAATACAGGCTGGCCAGGAGCAGCAGCAGCCACCGCAGCCGGTGCGGCAGACCGTAGTAGGCGCTGAGCACCAGGACGAGGAAGACAAGGAAATGCAGGGAGTTGAACAGCATGGGGTCGGCAGAGTTCGGGGGCGGAACTAGATGCGCACGCCGGTGACGGCTTTGAGCAGATCGAAGTCGTAGAGGGGCAGCCAGCGCCTGCGGCGGTAGTACCTGCGCAGGCGGGCGGCGGTCCTGGGGAAGAACGGATCGCCGGTCAGCGCCGCGAGCTGGTCCAGCTGCAGCGCCTGGAACTTCATGTATTCGGGGGTGATATGCTTCGGGCTCACGCGGTCGTAGCGCAGCCAGAATCCGGTGTCGTAGGCGGAAAAGCTGCGCTTCAGGCTCCGCAGGGCATCCGCGGCCAGCGCTTCGCGCGCCGGCGGCTGCGGCCCCGTGAGGCGGGCCTCCAGCAGGGCGATTACCGCCGACACAAAGCCGTTGAGCACCAGCACCGGCTGCGCGCCGGGATATTCCTCCAGCCACACCAGCCCTTCGGGCGTATGCCGCAGCAGACCGCCGGCCTCCGCCGGGCGGATCATCAGCGCACCGGCCGCCTCCGCATGCTCCAGCCAGCTGCGGTCGCTGCTCAGGCTCCAGGCCCGGAAGCACACCGACATCACCTGCGCCTGCGCCAGCGCAGAGTACCAGGGCGCCTGCAGCCCGTACATCGGCCAGTCGAAGCCGAAGGGATAGGCTGCTCCGCCCGCCGGCAGCCATTCCGCCTCCTGGCGCAGCCAGGCGGCCAGCGCCAGGCCGGCCTCCGGCCGGCCGTGATCGAAGCAGCTCAGCGCATACTGCGCGGCAGTCACGTAGTTGCGGCGGGGCTCCGCCGCGCCGGCATACTGCACCAGCGGAATGCCGTCCTGCATGATGTAGGTCTGCTCCCAGAACTGCGGCGGCTTGTAGGACACGCTGGCATAGGCCAGCTGCCGCCAGTCCGGCGGCGCAGGCGCGGGCAGCGGCAGATCCGTGCCAGCGCCCGCAGCCGCATACGCACGCTCCACCCGCCGGCGGATGCGGGCCTGCCGGCGGGCCAGCCAGCCCGTGGCGCGGCCCAGCCGCAGCCAGGCCGTGAGCACATGCCGGACGGCAAATTTCCAGCCCCGTTCCGCCAGCCGCTTCATTGCTCCAGCACCGATTTGAGATGGGCCATTTTCACCCTGGCATCCAGATACTGGTGCGCAAGTGCCCGGATCGCCGGCGCCGGATCCCCGTCCGCAAACACCCGCTGCGCAAACCCGATCAGCGCCTCGATGGACACCGGGCTTTCATCCGGCGGAAGATGCAGCACATACGGCTGAAATTCAGGCGTATAAGACACATCCACATCCTGATAGGCGAGCACCGCCGGCAAGCCGCGCGCCATGTATTCCTTGACTTTGAGCACGGCCCCTTCGGCCAGCTGGATGCGGTGCATGCCCAGCGACCCGATCCCCAGGTGTGACTGATCGATCATCCGGGTCAGGGCTTCGCCTTCGAGATGGCCGGTAAAGGTGACCTGATCCTGAATGCCCAGCGACTCCGCCAGCGCCTGCTCGCGCGGAAAGCGGGAGCCCAGCAGGTACAGATGCACCCGGCAGGGGCCCCGGTAGGCTGCCAGCCCGTGCAGCAGCCGCTCCACGCCGTGCCAGGTGGAGTCGGACTGGGAGCCGCGCATGAAGAGCAGGCGGAGGTCCGACCCGTCGAAGGCCACCGGCGGCTTGACCGGAATCCGGTCCACCGCGATCCCGTTCGAGACGGTGAAGACCCGGTACGGGTGCGGGCGGCAGCGCGCCTGCTCGTACGCGCCGATTTCGTTCGTCACCGCCAGGCCCATCCGCGCATGGCGCAGGATGTTCGGCCCGTACCATTTCTCCGCGTAGTATTCATACACGAAATCCAGCAGCCAGACCTTGATGCCCGAAGGCCTCCAGGTAATCTGGTACCGCTTCAGCCCTTCCCAGCGCTCCGGGAGCTCTTTGGTGTTGTGTTCGAGGCAAAACAGGCCCGGGTACTTGCGGATGAGCCGCAGCAGCGGCGCGCAGCCGGGCGGATAGCGCAGGAAAATCCGGTCCACGTCTGCCGCGCGCGTGCGCAGGTAGGCATCGACGGCTTCGTAGAGGAATTCCTCCGTCTGCTGATGCGACCAGATCCGGTGGGTGCTCCTGCGGAAGGGCACCAGCTCTACATCGCTGCTGAGGGCCACCGGCTCCTGCACATCGGCGCAGAAAAATGCGCCCCGGGTCTCCACCCCCATCGCATTCAGGGCTGCGACCTGATCCATCATCTTCTTGTGTACGCTGCCGATTTCCCGGCGGGCATAGAGATACAGATAGAGCACCTTCATGACTGATGCAATAAGAGGTGGGCATTGAGAATTTTCCAGAGAAATCCCGCGTCGGCTTCGGTCCAGCGGTTTGCCTGGAGGCGTTCCGCGGCGAAGTCCCGCAGGGCCGGGCCGTCCCAGAGCGGCGACGCCAGAAATGCCTGGCTGTGAACCTGATCCGGCAGCCAGCTGCGCAGCGGCCCGCTGAACCAGTCGCCCAGCGGCGCGCCGATCCCGATTTTATAGGTGCGGGTGCGGATCGGCTCCGGCATCCGCCCCTGCATGGCGTCGCGCAGGATGCGCTTGGTGTATCCGCCCCCCAGCTTGCTCTCCACCGGCAGGCTGAAGGCAAATTCCACCAGCCGGTAATCCATGAACGGCATCCGGATCTCGATCCCGTGCATCATGGAGGCCCGGTCGAAATTGCGCAGCAGGCTCGGCAGGGTGGAGACGAAAAACTGGCCGAATACTTCCTGATCCAGCGCCGAATAGCTGCCGAAGGCATAGCCCTGCGGGCTTTCGGGCTGCCACTGCGCCGCAGGCTGCTGCCGAAGGAATTTCGCATACGGATCCGGCGCGGGCGCAGGCGCCTGCCCCAGCCCCTTGCGGAGGCGCTCCAGCAGGCCCGGCGTCCGCAGGCTCCCGACAAACTGCTGATGCCGCTGCGGCCATTCCGCTTCCGGATGCATGCGCGCCAGGGTCTCGCCGATCATCCGCGCCGTGCCGGTCTGCCCGGCCTGGCGGTAATGCTCGTAGGCCCGGTACACCATCTGGCGGTACCCGTAGAGCATTTCGTCCACCCCGTGCCCGTCCATCGATACCACCACGCCGGTTTCGCGCATGCGCCGGTACACGTTGTTCACCGTCAGGATCGGGGTGCTGGTAATGGCATCAAACAGGCGGGTCGAACTTTCGATCTCCTCCGCCAGGCGGCTGTGGTCCGCCTCGATGTAGTGCGCCTGCCCGCCTACATAGGCTACGACCTCGCGCGCGTAGGCGGCTTCATCCACCGCCGAGCCGGGAAATACCGCCACATAGGCCTGCTGCCAGGCATCGGGCACACGCAGCAGGGTCCGCTGCCCCTGCATCAGCTGGTGCAGCATGCAGTACACCGCCGACGAGTCCATGCCGCCGCTCAGGGCGGTGGCCAGGCTCACGTCGCTGCGCAGGCGCAGCGTGCATGCGCTCGCGAACAGCTCGCGGAACTGCTCCACCTGCTCCGCATACCCGGCCGGTGCCGGGCGCAGACGCTCCCGGATGTCGTACCAGCGCACCTGGCGCAGGGTCCGGTCTCCGGGACGGAAGCGCAGGCAGTGCCCCGGCAGCAGCTGCACGATGCCTTCCAGCACCGTATGGCCGTAGCCTTCGAGGTGGTGCGGCTGCAGGAGGGCCCGCAGCACGTGGTCCGGGTTCCAGCGCCGGCTGAAGCCTTCCAGGCTGCGGAAGGCCCAGGTCTCGGAGGCGAAGGCCAGCCGCCGGCCCGGCTCGAAGTGGTAATACAAGGGCTTGATTCCGAAGCGGTCACGCGCCAGGAACAGCACCTGTTCCTGCCGGTCCCACAGCGCCAGGGCCCACATGCCGTTGAAGCGGTGGAGGCAGTCGGCCCCCCACGCATCGTAGGCCGCCAGCACCACCTCTGTATCGGTGTCGGAGCGGAAGCGGTAGCCTCGCGCCTGGAGTTCTTCGCGGATTTCGATGAAGTTGAACACCTCGCCGTTGAACACGATCTGGTAACGGTCCCCGGCGTAGCTCATGGGCTGGCTGCCGGCCTCGGACAGGTCCAGGATGGACAGCCGGCGGTGGCCCAGGCCCAGGGGCAGGTCCGGATCGAGGTAATAGCCGCCGCCGTCGGGGCCCCGGTGGGTCAGCGCATCGGTGAAGGCCTGGAGGGCCGGCAGTTCGAGCCGGGAGTCGGATTGCCAGATGCCGGTAATGCCGCACATGCGAGTTCAGAGCTGGGTAAGTCGTTGAGCGAAGCGCCCGTATACCACCGGCGCATGAAAATGGGCTTTCCAGTAGTCCCGGACGCCCTGCCGGAAGGCCGCCTGGTCGGGCCGGCTGCGGTAGGCGGTGATCAGATCCGCCACGGCCTGCGGATCGAAGTCGCGGGGGATGCGGAAGCCGGTATGTTCATTGACGATTTCGGGAATGGCATCGGCCTCCGTGCCGATAGCCGGAATGCCGAAGCTGCACGCCTCCTGAATGGCCACCGGCGCGCCGCCTTCCATTTCGGAGACATGGATAAAGAGATCCGCCGGCTCGTTGCGGTAGAAATCCAGGATCGACTGATTGGGCCAGAATCCCGTAATGCGCGCTTTCACGCGGGGCGGCAGCGCTGCGATCCGGGCGCGAAGCTCCGTTTCCAGCTCCCCGAATCCGATATGGGTCCAGTGCACTTCGAACGGCAGGCGCTCCAGCACCTCAGCGATCAGGTGCACCCGCTTGAGCGGAATCAGGTGCGAACAGGAGCATACACGGAAGATGCCGTCGGCCGACGGGCCGGGATTGATGCCCCGGTCCTCGACGCTCAGGTAGTGCCGCTCCAGCTTGTGGCGGAATTTCGGGTAGGCGCTGCCGATGGTCCGTTCGCCGAAGCCGGAGATGGGAAAAATCCGCACCGCCTCCTCCAGCTCGATGCTCCGGAACGGGAAATAGGCTTTGGAGGTCTGCCGCAGGTCGAAGTCGTAGCCCAAGGCGCGGGTAAAAAAGTCGAACTGCAGGCGGCCCCGCCGATGGATCAGGGCCAGGAGGGTGGGCCAGTAGTTCCACCAGTAGGAATAGGCCAGAAAAGGCCCCTGGCACTGCGTTTCCAGAAAGGCCTCCAGGCGGAGGGCCTGCTGATAGCTGTTGAGCAGGTGGTAGACATTGCGGCGGAATTCGCGCAGGTACACCTGCGGATGCGGGCTCAGCAGCACTTCGCGCAGCCAGGCAGCCGCCAGCTGCCGGCCATGCCGGCGCAGCAGCGCCTTGCCGCTGAACGGCTCATCCAGGCTGAGGGCATGCACGCGGCAGTTGTCCGGCACGGAGCGCGCCTCGCCGGCAGGCGCCGCCAGCGGGATGAGGTGCACCTCGCGGAACGTGGCAGCGAGGTAGTGAATTTCCAATTCCAGAAACTGCTCTACCTTGCCGTAGGGAAACCCGCTGGTAAACAGCACCAGGGGCCGGGGATCGCGTTCGCCGTTCATGCTTCGCGGGAATAGGTGTAGGCAAATTGCGGCTCCTGCAGTTCCGCATAGCTGCGCTCGCCGATGACCTGCCCCTGGCTCAGCTCCAGAATCCGGTCGCAATGGCGCAGGGTCGTAAGCCGGTGGGCGATGATGATCAGCGTGAGCTGCTGCTCGGACAGCTGCCGGATTGATTCGGTAATATCCTGCTCCGTCTCCTGATCGAGGGCGGAGGTGGCTTCATCGAAGAACAGGATCTCGGCCCCGCTGTAGAGCGCCCGCGCAATGGCGATGCGCTGCCGCTGCCCGCCCGAAAGCTGGCAGCCCCCCTCCCCGACCGGCGTATGCACGCCCTGCGCCAGCCCCTGAACAAAGGTGTCCAGGCTGGCGCGCCTGAGCGCGTCCCAAAGCCGCGCCTCGTCGATCTGCTCCGGATCCACGCCGAAGGCGACATTCTCGGCCAGGCTGCTGTCCAGCAGATACACCTCCTGCTGCACATAGCCCACACACTTGCGCCACGCCACCAGATTGCTGCGGTCCAGCAGCACCCCATCCACCCGGATGCTGCCGCCAGCCGGCTCGAAGAGGCTGAGCATCACATTGACCAGCGTCGTCTTGCCCGATCCCGACTTCCCGATCAGGCCGATGGTCTCGCCCCGGCGGATTTCCAGGCCGATGCCGTTGAGCACCCATTCCTCCTTGTTGGGATAGCGGTAGCGGAGGTCCTCCACCGCAATCCGGTCTTCGAAGGCCAGCTTGGGCTGGTCCGACAGATCCGTGTACGGTTCGCTCGCCTGCTGAATCAGGTCCAGGGTGTACTGATGGCCGCGGATGTCGAGCACGGCAACCATGAGCCGGTTGAAGGACGGCAGGGTCCGGTAGGCAGCCAGCGCCAGCACGCCCAGCAGCACCAGCAGCTCGCTGCGGTTCTCGAATACGGCCAGCCCGTACACGATGGTCGTCAGCACGGCCAGCACCACCGCCAGCTCCAGCACCCGCGCCGGCAGGGCTTCGAGGGTGTATTTCCGCACGCTCAGCCCGATCTGCTTGTCCATATTCCGGTGATGAGCCCGGAAAAAGCGGTTTTCGGAATTGGTCATCTTCACATCCACATAGCCGAACACCAGCTCGAAGAGGCGGTTCCAGATATGCGGCGAAAGGTCGTTCAGCGCTGTATTGACGTGCAGAATGCGGTTGCGGACGTAGCGGTAGAACAGCACGAAGGCGGGCCCGACGAACAGCAGCAGCAGGACAAAAACCCCCGCATTGTAAAACGCCAGGCTGACGACGATCAGCAGCAGCATCAGCACCTCGTTGGCGAAGTTCAGCAGCGGCAGCACCACCTTCTGCGTGCAGTGCAGCGGGATGGTATAAAAATCCCAGATGATCTTGTGGGAATTGTGCTCCAGAAAATGGGTGTACCCCCGCTGATAGGTCAGCCGCATCAGCTGGTTGTTCAGATAGCTGAACACCGAATAGGAGAAGCGCGCCTGTTTCCGGATGATCAGAATGCTCACCACGTGTTTGCCGAGCATGAGCACCAGAATGGCCAGCGAGATGATCAGGAAGAAGGCCACCTCGCTGCCGGGATTCAGCCACTGGTACAGGCGCCCCAGCGTGCGGTCCGGCGCCAGGGCCTCCTCGTCGAGGGTCATCAGCAGCACCGGCAGCAGCGCGCCCAGGCCGGCAAGCTCCAGCAGCGAGTTGAGCAGCGAAAGTCCAAGGATCAGGACGCCTTTCCGCTGCATCTGCCCGGGCAGTGCGCGGCGGATCTTGATCAGAGACGAAATAATGAGCGAATTCCGGAGCATAAGGTCAGCACAGATAGCAAGGGGAATACTTATCGGATCAGGCGGAAAGCGCGGCTGGATACCTGGCCGCGGGCGGTCAGCCGGAGCTGGTACAGGCCTTCGGGCCACGGCTCCAGGCGCAGCGTGCGCGCACCCGGCTCCGCATGCCCCGACGTCGCCAGCAGTACACGGCCCAGCGGATCGAGCACTTCCAGCTGATAGGGGGTTCCGGCAGGCAGGCCGGTCTCCAGCTGGATCTGCCCCTGCGCCGGATTCGGATACACCTGCAGGCCCGCTTCCGCATCCGGATCCACCGCCGTGGTGCTGCGGATGACGACCGTCTCGGTCACCGTATCGCTTCCGCAGAAGTTGGACACGATCAGCTGCACCGTGTAGGTCCCCGGCGCATCGTAGAAGTGCTCGGGGTTGAATTCATTGCTGCTGGTCCCGTCGCCGAAGATCCACAAAACGCCCGCCAGGGTGTTGAGATCGATGGAGAAGGACACCAGCTGCCCGCTTACGCTGTAGAACAGGTCCGCAGACGGCGTCAGCAGCACGAATACCCCGATGGTGTCGCTCGCCGCGCAGCCGAAGGCATTGGTCACGGTCACGGCGTAGGTGCCGCTCGACTGGACCGTCAGCGCCGGCGCCGTGCTGCCGGTGCTCCAGAGATAGCTGTTGCCAGGCAGCTGCGGATCGAGCAGCACGCTGTCGCAGGCGGTTATGTCGCTGCCCAGGTTCACGTCCGGGAAGGGCGAAAATCCGCTGACGGCAATGGTATCCGTCAGGTTGCAGCCCCTCGGCTCGCTGACCGCTACCCAGTACAGGCCCGGGGTATCGATGAAAATTGCCGAGGCCGTCTCGCCCGTGCTCCACAAAAATTCCGCTTCGTCGCCGTAATTGGTCGTCAGGAAATTGCCGCAGAGTACGCCGTCTGCCGGCAGGCCCGCCGTGGTCGGAATATCCACTTCCACCGTATCCTCCAGCACGCAGCCCCCGGCATCTTCCATCCGCAGGAGATACAGCCCGCTGCTGTCGATCTGCACCGCTGCACTCTGGCTGATCACCGGCCCCGGACCCGCATCCGTCAGCGGGCGCCAGGCGTAGGCAAACTGCGGCAGCTGGGTGCTCAGGGTAAACGGTTCGCAGGAATAGAGCGAATCGGGCAGCACATAGGGAATCGAGACCTGCACCCCCTTGGTTTCCACCGGCGACTCGCAGGCGATGCGGCTCACCCGCCAGTCGTAAAAGACCGAGGAAAACGTGGTGATGGTGTTGCTGCCGTCGGTCGTGTGGCGCTTGATCCGGATAATGCCCGGCAGCGCAAAGGGATAGGGATAGGGCGAATTGCCGTTCCGGTATATCGATCCGGTTACCACCGGCCTGAGCATCAGCTTGTAATCATTGCCGGCCGGCACCAGGAAGGTCAGCGGGATAAAGGCCTTGCCCAGCTTGCCGGGCTTGCGCACCACGCGCTGGATGGGCACATTCGCCGCATTCCACAGCTCGATGATCAGTTCGGTCGAGGCAATCGACACATACACCGCCACCGAATCGATGACCAGATCGGTCAGCGCATCGAATACATACCCGGTCTGGATCGAGGTAAAACTGCCCGTCGCGAAGGTCTGATCATCGGGAATTCCCACGGCCCCCGCGCTCAGGGTATTGTAGCTTCGCACATAAAAGGCCGTATCCGCAAGCGGCTGCACAAGCGCTGTGCTGGCCGAGATCAGCTGCGTAGCAGCAGGATCCCGGTACCAGGCGACCACGTCGCCGCTGTGCTGCGCCTGTAGCGTGATGAAGCCCGGCTCGCACAGGACGGTATCGCTGAGCCCGGCAAACTGCGGGATCTGCTCAAACTCCACCCGGATCGAGTCGAAAGCGGGGCACTGCGGATTCAGATAGCTCTGCAGGCTGTAGGTGCCTGGCGCCGTCACTGTCAGGGTCAGCGTCGTGTCGCCGGTTTCCCAGAGGTTGACCGCGCCGGCGGTATTCTGCGGCTGGATCGTAAAGGATGCTGCGTCGCAGAGAATCGTGTCGTTCGGCATGACCAGCGCAGGCACCGGCACAATATCCACGCTCAGCGTGTCCACCGCCGAGACGCAGGCCGTGCGGCTCACCCGCCAGTCGTAGAAAACCGACGAAAAGGTCGTGACGTTGTCGTTGCCGGTCGTCGTGTGGCGCTTGATCCGCAGGACGCCCGGCAGCGTGAAGGGGTACGGATACGC
>JANRID010000067.1:0-221431 GCA_033765305.1 Bacteroidia bacterium | reverse complement strand
TACTCACTACGCACTACTCACTACGCACTACTCACTACGCACTACTCACTACGCACTACTCACTACGCACTACTCACTACGCACTACTCACTACGCACTACTCACTACGCACTACTCACTACGCACTACTCACTACTCACTACGCACTACGCACTACGCACTACGCACTACGCACTACACACTACGCACTACGCACTACTCACTACGCACTACTCACTACGCACTACTCACTACGCACTACTCACTACTCACTACTCACTACTCCCCAAGCCAGTCTTTCTACTTTCTACTTTCTACTTCCTACTTCCTACTAGATCCTCCCCATATGCCTACCCGCCGCCGCTTCCTCCAGACCGCCGCCAGCACCGCGGCCCTCGCCGCCCTGCCGGGCAGCCTGCCTGCCCTTGAATTCACCCCCCAGGGCGATCCCATTCTGGGCCACGGCAGCCACCGCTACCGCCTCGTCCGCGACTGGGGGGTGCTCGATCCCGCGAAATATCCCGTGCTCAACTGCCACGAGATGGTGATGGACCGCAGGGGCCGCCTGATCATGGTGACCGATGAGGTGAAAAACAACATCCTCATCTACGACCGCTCCGGCAAGCTGCTCGACAGCTGGGGGCACGACTATCCCGGCGGGCATGGCCTGACGCTTTGGGAGGCCGGAGGAGAGGAATTTCTTTTCATCTGCGACCCTTCGCTGGGCAAGGTGGTGAAAACGACCCTCGACGGGCGCGTGCTGATGACCATCGGACATCCGTCGTCTGTGGGCGCCTATGCGGAATCCGACGGATTCCACCCCACAGAAACGGCCATTGCCCCCAACGGCGATATCTACGTGGCCGACGGCTACGGATCGCAGTGGGTGCTGCAATACGACCCGCAGGGCAATTTCATCCGCAAATTCGGCGGCAGCGGCGACGGCGACAGCCAGTTCTCCACCGTGCACGGGGTCTGCGTGGACCTGCGCGACCCGGCGAATCCGGTGCTGATCTGCACCTCCCGCGCCCACAACGCATTCAAGCGCTTTACCCTGGACGGCCAGTACCTCAGCACGCTCTTCCTGCCGGGGGCCTTTGTCTGCCGGCCGGTCATCCGCGGCCGCATGCTCTACGCGGGGGTCTGCTGGTCGCGGCTGCGCTACCTCAACCAGACCCCGGATTCGGGCTTCGTGACAATCCTCGACGAGAAAGACCGCGTGATCTCCAATCCCGGCGGCACCGAGCCGAAATACGTCAAAGGCGAGCTGCAGCTCATGCTGCAGGCCGGGCCCTTTTTCAAGCACTGCCACGACGTATGCATCGACGGCGACGAGAATATCTACGTCTGCCAGTGGAATGCGGACAAAACCTATCCCATCAAGCTGGAGCGGATCTGATCCGCTGCCCGGCCACCGCAAACGAGCGCTTTGTTCATGGACCTGACCCTCTTTCTGGGCCGTTTTCACCCGCTGCTGGTGCACCTGCCCATCGGCATGCTGCTGGCCGCAGCGGCGATGGACCTGGCCGGGCAGCGCCCGGACCGCATGCACCTCCGCCAGTCGGCGGGTTTCGTGCTGCTGGCCGGCGCAGCCGGCGCCCTGCTTTCCGCTGCCACCGGCTGGCTTCTGGCGCAAAGCGGCGAGTATGACCTGGATGCGCTGGACCGCCACCGCTGGACCGGCCTGGCGACGGCCCTGGCCGCCTCGGCCCTCTGGGCCTGGCGCCGCAGGGCAGGGGCGGGGAGCCGCCTCCTGCTGCCCGCCTGGGGGCTGCTGGCCCTGCTGCTGGTCCTGTCGGGGCATTGGGGTGCAGCCCTGACGCACGGCGAAGGCTACCTGACGCAGTACGGGCCTGCCTGGCTCGGCGGCAGCACGCCGGAATCCGAAGCGCCCGCCGGCACGGATGCCTACGCCGTGGCGGTGGAGCCTATTCTCCGGAAATCCTGCTTCAGCTGCCACAACGCCTCCAAGCGCAAGGGCGGGCTGCGCATGGACCTGCGGGCGGAGCTGCTCAAAGGCGGCAAGCATGGCCCCGTCTGGGTGGCCGGCGATCCGGAGGGCAGCGAGCTGTACCGCCGCCTCACCCTGCCGCCGGAGGACGAGCAGCACATGCCGCCGGAAGGCAGGCAGCCCCTCAGCGCTTCCGACATCCGGGTCATCGGCTGGTGGATCTCGGCGGGCGCGCCGATGGAGCTGCCGCTGGACTCGCTGGAGATTCCCGGCGAGGTGCGGCGCATCCTGGAGCAGCGCCTGCAAGGCCTGCCGGGCGGCAGCGCGCGGGCTGCCGTGCTGGACCTGCCGGTGAAGCCAGCCGATCCGGAGGCCCTCGCGCGCCTGCGCGCACGCAAGGCGCAGGTGCTGCCCGTGGAGCAGGGCTCGAATCTTCTCCAGCTTACGCTGGGCCGCGACAGCCTGCCCTTCGGCGATGCGGAGCTGGCCCTGCTGCTGCCCTTGCGCGAGCAGTGGCTCTGGCTCGACCTGCGCGGCGCAACGGCCGCTTCCTTCGCGCTGCTGGGGCAGCTGCCTCATCTTCAGCGCCTGAACCTGGCCGGCACCGTTGTCAGCGACGCCGACCTGGCGGCGCTCGGCGGCCTTGCCCATCTCGAATCCCTCAACCTCTACGGCACCGCTGTCACGGATGCGGGCATCCGGCACCTGCGCAGCCTCCGCTCGCTGCGGCATCTGTACCTCTGGCAGACCCAGGTCAGCCCTGCGGCAGCGGACAGCCTCCGCGCAGCCATTCCGGGGCTGAAGCTGAGCCTGGGCGGTGCGCCGCTGTAGGTCCTGCAACCGCAAGGGGCCAGTAACCGCAAGGGTCCTGCAACCGCAAGGGGCGCAAAGGAACGCAAGGCGAAACGGTTTTCAGGTCTATGGCCCATGCGGGCGCTCAGGCAAGCGAGGGGTTGAAACCGCCTCGCTTGCAAGGGGATGCAGGGCCTTTGGGCCGGGGCTTCGGCTCCGCTCAGCCGCCGGCCCTTCCCGGTGCCGCAGGCATTGCCTGCAGTCTTCCGACTTGATACTACGTACTTCCTACTCAACACCCGGATGCGCCAGCGCCCGCGCCGCCAGCGCCGCCCCCACAATCCCCGCGCTGTTCTCCAGCTCCGCCGGAATCACCGGGCACGGCACCTCGATAAACTCGATGAACTTGTCGAACTTCTTGCTCGTGCCCCCGCCGATGATGAAGATCTCCGGGTAAAACAGCGAGTACACATAATTCAGGTACTCGTTGAAGCGCTTCGCCCAATCCCGCCAGGGCAGGTCCTCGCGCTTGCGCGCCGCATCCGAGGCGTACTGCTCGGCAGGCCCGCCTTTGAATTTCAGGTGGCCCAGCTCCGTATTCGGAAACAGCTGCCCGTCCATCAGAAACGCGCTGCCGATGCCCGTGCCTACGGTCAGCAGCAGCAGGGCGCCCTTGCGCCCGTGCCCGGCGCCGAAGATGCACTCGGCCAGGCCCGCCGCATCGGCGTCGTTGACCGCCTTCACCGGTAGGCCCGTCGCGTCGCCGAAGAGCAGCTCGATATTCGTATTGATCCAGTGCTTGTCCACATTGGCCGCCGTCCGGGCGATGCCCTGCTGCACCACCCCCGGAAATCCGCAGCCGATCAGGCCCCGCCACCCGAAGTGGTCCACCAGCTCGCGGATGGTCTGCGCCACCTGGTGCGGCGTCGCAGGCGAAGGAGTGGGGATGCGGTGCCGTTCGTGCAGAAGTTTGCCGTTCAGGGTGTCCACGATGGAGCCCTTGATGCCGGACGCGCCGATGTCGATGCCGAGAATTTCCACAGGGGTCAGTTTGAAGGGGCAAGTTAACGAATCATCAGTTTTTTCCAGACAGGCGCATGCCCCGGCGCGGAAAATCGGAGCATCAGCAGTCCCTGCGGCCAGCCGGCAGCAGCAATCTGCGCCGCAGCGGGTGCCAGGATGAAGGCCTCTACTGCCCGCCCGTCGGCGGTGAACACCTCGCAGCGCACCGGCCCGGCATGCGCCGGGGCCTCCATCCAGACCGTTCCGCTGGCCGGGTTGGGATACACGCGGACGCCGGCCAGCAAGGCCGGCGGCTCCACAGACGTGCTGCTCGTGTCGCCCGCCTGCGGAATGCCAAAAAACAGGCTGATGCCCCCGGCGAAGTTGCCCACGAGCAGGTCCGGCGTGCCGTCGCCGTTGAGGTCGGCCATGGCCGGCGCCGAGCGCCGGCCTGTGCCCAGCCGGATGGTATCGCGCAGCACAAAGTGCTCAGGCTGAGCCGGATCGGGCCGCGTGAGCCGCAGGATGAAGCCCGCATCCGAGCCCACCAGCAGCGTCAGGCTGTCGCCTTCCCGGTACAATGCCGGCACGCTGAAGCCCGGCACAATGGGCTGCGGCGCGGTATTGACCTGCGCAAAGCTGTCCGAGATCTGGGTGAAAGCCGGCGCCGCTGCGGTGCCGGTGTTGCGGAAGTAGTGCAGCACGCCCGTGCGGTTGCCGATGATCAGGTCCGGCAGGCCGTCGCCGTCGATGTCCTCCAGCGCCGGGGCCGCCGCCGCGCCGATGTCGATGCCGCCCAGATCGCTCGTTTCCAGCACCATGGTCGGCAGCGTCGCATCGGGCTGGATCGAGATATTCTTGTAGCAGTCCAGCGTGCCGTTGCCCTTGCCTACGATCAGGTCCAGGTCGCCGTCCTGGTCCAGGTCGCCCATCGCGGCATGCAGCCCCGCCGGATAGTCCTCCAGCTGCACCGAGGCGAAGTTGTCCGTGATCATCGAAAACGCAGCAGCAGTATCGCTCCCGACATTGCGCAGCAGGTACAGCGTCGGGAAGTACGATTCCGTATAGAACGAGCCATGCGAGCCGATCAGCAGGTCGGCCTTGCCGTCCAGGGTGTAGTCCACCAGCAGCGGAAAGGCGCCGGAGCCTACATCCAGCATTTCGCTCTGGAGAAAATCGTTCGTAAAGTACTGAAACTGCGGCGCACCGCTCTGGGTATTCTCGTAGCACCACACCGAGGCGAGGTTTTCGCTGCTGACTGTCGTGTTGGGTGTTACGATCAGGTCGCGCTTCTGGTCGTGGTTGACGTCCAGGTAGTACGCAGCAGGGAAGATGTCGAGGTCGATGGGGTAGGAGAGGGGAAAGAGGTTGTTCTGGGAAACAATAAAGGCATTGTCGGGCGTGCCGCCGTTGTTGAGCAGCAGCATGGCGCTGTACCCGATGTCGCCGATGAGCACTTCCTTGTCGCCGTCGTTGTTGAGGTCGAACGCGAGCAGGGTGGAGCCCACATGGGCTTCGGCGCCGGCGCCGGGCTCGTCCAGCCCGTCCGTTTTGCAGGAGATGCCCAGGCTCATGGCATTGGTCGTGCCCTCTTCCATCACCGCCCCCCAGCAGCCGGTTTCGAGCACGAAGACGAGGCTGTCGCGGTGGCCGTAGAGGTCCTGCGAACGGTTTTCGTGGTATTCGATCATGGTGCCCAGCAGGTTGAAGGTCAGCAGATCGAGGTCGCCGTCGTTGTCGAGGTCTTCGAGGGCGGGGATGTCCTGCGCCACGATTTTAATGGCCTGAAGCATATTGCTGCTGCGCAGGCTTTTGAGGGGATGACCGCCGGGGTAGGGGACGAAGGCCAGCTTTCCGGAATCTGCGCGGGCATTGCGCAGCACGAGGAGCTCCTGGTTGCCGGCATACGTGAAGAGGTCCGGATGCCCGTCGCCGTCGAAGTCGCGCAGCAGGGCATAGCTGCTGCATGCGGGGAATGCTGCCTCATATTCAGGCGCATAGCGGTACCCGAAGCTGCCCGGCGTGCCGTCATGCACAAAGGTCGTCAGGCGGTTGCCTTCCCGGTCGAATACCATCAGGTCCTGTGCGCCGTCCTGGTTCAGGTCGATGGAGGAAAACTGGGCGGCATTGATCCCGCCGGCCCAGGGGTGGCTGAGGGTATTCTGAAAATAGAACACCGGAATGCTGTCGCTCTTGCGGAACTGCGGCTGGGCCTGAAGCCCGGCGGCGATGATCAGTCCGGAAACCAGAAGCAGGGGGGAAAGCCGTCCGTTCATGGAAAACTGGTTGAGCGCCTAAATTGCGCAAAATGGCGCGGATTCCCTATGACTGCGGTCACAAAAACTGCCCGCGCACGCCCGAGGATTCGCACAGCCGGTGCAGCTCCAGCCGGAACTGGAAGGGAATCAGGTGGTCCAGCCGCTTGAGCCGGGTCGTGAGCGTGCGCCGCAGCGCATGCCGCGTGCGCGCATCCTGCGCCCGTTCGAGGCAGCGCTCCAGCTCGGGGATCTCCCGCAGCAGCTGGTCGATGGTATGGTGGTACTTGTCCGGCATCGCAGGGCCAAGATACAAAGAAACGCTGCTCCGCGAAAGCGGCTGCGCTCACTGGCCCATGGCCGCCCGCAGCTCATGCGCCTTGAGCTGCACCAGCGCATGCGCCGCCAGGATCAGCAGCTCCTGGTCCGCCGGGCTGATGCGGTAGCGGGTAGGCACAGCATTGATGGCCCGGCACAGCAGCACCCGCTCCCGCATGCTGAGCGCGGCGCCCGGCTCGCTGAGCTGCCGGATCAGCTCGCGCCGCAGCGGACGGAGCCGCACAGATTCCTCCATCGTGGCCGGATGGCCCTCCAGCCAGGCGTCGAAGCTCAGAAACACCGGTGTGATCCCCAGCGCTTCGCACTGCCATTCGATGTCGCGGCGGCGGGCAGTCCGCTGCGCGTTGATGCCCGTGAGGGCAAGATCCCAGTACACCTTCGGCGGCAGCGTCCAGGGCCGCCGCGAGTAGGTGGAGGGCAGGCTGATGCCGTCCGCATCCACGACCAGGAGCACCTTCCGCGGCGCCGGGTCCTGCGCCAGCACCCGGATGGCCGTCCGGTGGCCGAGATTGTCGGCGGCGCCGCCGTCGAAGAGCTGGAGATAGGGATATTCCGGGTCCCGGACCGAGCGCAGCACGGCATTGGGAATGGCCACCGGAAAGGTGCCCGAAGCCCGGATGGCCACGCTCAGCGGCAGGCTGTACGGGTCGATGGGCGTATCCTGCCGGATCCGGCGGAGCTGGTGGGTGTAGCCCGACACCTGAAAGGTATCGAGCAGGTCGGGGGTGAAGGGAAACAGCCCCACGGGCTGGTACAGGGTGGCATTGGCCAGCAGGACGGGGTAGGGCGCCGGCGCCGGGCTGTCCGGCGGGCGGTAGCAGTGCCCGAGGGTCAGGGGCTGTCCGCGCAGGAGCGTGCGGTGCAGGTCGCGCTCCAGCGCGTCGCCGGCATTGAGCCGGCTGAACCAGAAGCGCGGCGAGAGCCAGGCCCGCGCCACCGGCCATTCGTAGTTGTGCGCCAGGGCTTCGCGGATCCAGGCGGCCTCCGGGCCGCTGAGCCGGAAACCGGCGCCGCCCTGCTGGCGGTGCAGCGCCTGCGCCGCAAAATACGCCGCCGGCGCAAAGCATCCGCCCGATACGGCGGAGTAATAGTCGATCTCCCGGAGCAGGGCATCGGCTTCGAGCGCCTGGAGAATGCCGAAGGCATAGTTGTACGAGCGTGCGCCGCCGCCCGAAATGGCCATGGCCACCGCCAGGTCCGGGTCCTGCCCCGGACGGTCCTGCGGGCTGCGGTACCGGCTCAGGTCCGGCTCCGGCATGCCCAGGCGGATAAATTCGCCCCCTACCGGGTGCAGCTTCGGGCTGCACCCCGCACCCAGCATCAGCCCTGCGGCAGCCACGATCCGGAACTTAGGCAGCAGCGTCCGCACGGCGTCTGACTGATTCATTCCACATAAACATCCCCCAGGCAATCACCGTGCTGGCAGCCCCCAGCAGCATCGGGGCGCTGAGCAGCTGCGCCACGGCGAAGCCGCCCAGGATCAGCGGCAGAAACTGCCCCACCGACATCACCGACTGCTGGATGCCCAGGGTTTCGCCCTGCATGTGCGGCGGCGCCGAACTGGAGATGAGGGAGGAGAAATTGGGCATGGTCAGCCCCTGCGAAATGGCCACCAGCGGCACAGTCAGGTACATCTGCCAGCCCGCCTGCGGCAGCAGCGCCGCCAGATACCCCGAGGCCAGGGTCAGCAGCGATACCGGCAGGATTTGCCGGGGCGAAAACCGCTTCGACAGCGCCCGCACCAGCAGCCCCTGCGTCAGGGCGCCCACCAGCCCAATGAAGGCAAAGAGCTGCCCGATGTCCACTTCCTTGAAATTGAACCGCTCGATCAGGTAGATCTGAAAAAACTGCGTGAACATCGTGAAGCCGAAGGAGAAGAAGAAAATCGTGGCGAACACGCGCTGGAGGGCTGGATTGGAAAAAGCCTTGCCGAGGTTGCGGATGCCGGTATCCAGCCGGAGCTGAACCGAGGGGTTGGGGGTGCGCAGGGTTTCGGGAAACTGGAACCGCACGAGCAGGATGTTCACCAGCACCAGCCCCGCAGAAGCAAAGAAAGGCGTCGATTTGTCGAACCAGCTGATGTGTGTGCTGTCCGACAGGTATCCGCCGATGGCCGGCCCGATGATGAAGCCCATGCCGAAGGCAACGCCCACCAGCCCGAAGTTGCGCGTGCGCGAGGCGCTGTCGCTGGAGTCGGCGATGGCGGAGTAGATCACCGACAGGTTGCCCGCTGCGGCGCCCTGCAGGCCCCGGCTCACGAACAGCATCCACAGCATGCCGCTCTGGATGCCGAACGCAAACATCAGAAACGAGGCGAAGGTGGTGAACAGGCTCCAGAACAGCACCGGCTTGCGCCCGTAGCGGTCCGACAGGCTGCCCAGCATGGGCGCACTGAAAAACTGGCACAGCGGAAACATCGCCACCAGCAGCCCGTAGAGCTGCTTGCGCGTCTGCGCGCTCACTTCCGGCCCCAGCACGACGTGGCTGTCGGTGAACAGCGGCGCAATGATCGGAATGATCAGGCCTACGCCGAGCAAATCGATGAATACGGTGAGAAAAATGGTGGCGAGCAGTCGCCGCTGCGAAGCAGGCTGTTCCATAGATGCAGGTTATGACGGCAAGTTACAGCAAAATCGGCGCGCCGTGCAACGGGTACCCGGAACGGCCGCAATGCCTGCGGTGTAAAATACTTGGACATATGCCGGGGAATTCGGTAATTCAGCGCATCGAAAGAGACTGCTTGCATCTATGACATCCCAACCGCAATCGCCGGACTTCGCCGATATCGCGCGGGTCAGCCCGGCCCAGAAGCTCAAGAAGGAATGCCTGCTGGTGGAGGTGGCCTGGGAGGTCGCCAACCAGGTCGGCGGGATCTACACCGTCATCCGATCGAAGGTGCCCAGCATGCTGGATAAATGGGGCGACAGCTACTGTCTGCTCGGCCCCTATATGCCGCCGGCCGTCAGCGCCATCTTCGAGGAAAGCGAAGCCCCCAACGACCCCTTCGGCCGTGCCGTGCGCAAAATGCGCGAAATGGGCTTCGAGGTCCATTATGGCCGCTGGCTTACCGCCGGGCGCCCCCGCACCATCCTCTTCAATCCCTTTTCAGTCTACAGCCGACTCGGGGAAATCAAATATTACCTCTGGGAGCACCACGGCATCGGGTCCCCGGCCGACGATGACCTGAACAATCAGGTGATGGCCTTCGGATTTCTGGTCAAAACCTACTTCGCCTGCCTCTCGGATCCCGCCGTCAACAGCCGCCACGTGATCGCGCACGTGCACGAGTGGATGGCCGCTACCTGCATCCCCGAAATGCGCCGCGAGCGCCAGCCCGTCTCCGTTATCTTCACCACCCACGCGACCATGCTGGGCCGCTACCTGGCGATGAATGATCCGGAATTCTACGAGCACCTCGCCTTTTACAACTGGGAAAAGGAAGCCAAGCACTTCAACATCGAGTCGCGCGTGCGCATCGAGCGCGCTGCTGCGCATGGCGCCCACATCCTGACCACCGTCAGCGAGGTGACCGCACGCGAATGTATCTACCTCCTCGGCCGAAAGCCGGAGGTGATTTTGCCCAACGGCCTCAACGTCAGCCGCTTCGCAATTCCCCACGAAATCCAGAATGTCCACCAGAAATACAAGGAGCGCATCCATGACTTCGTCACCGGGCACTTCTTCCAGTCCTACCAGTTCGACCTGGATAAGACCATGTATTTCTTTACCTCCGGGCGCTACGAATACCGCAACAAAGGCTACGACCTCACCCTCGAAGCCCTCGCCCGGCTCAACTGGCGGATGAAGCAGGCCAATATCGACCGCACGGTCGTGATGTTCTTCATCACCCAGAAGCCGTTTACCAGCATCAACCCCGATGTGCTCCAGTCCAAAGCTACCCTGACCAAGATCCGCGAGACCTGCGAGATCATCGTCAAGCAGGTCGGCGATAAGCTGGTGGCCCGCTCCATCGCCCAGGAAGGGCTCGATTTCCCGGATCTCAACGAGTTTGTGGATGATTACTGGAAAATCCAGCTCCGCCGCACCCTCCAGAAGTGGCGCACGCGGGCCTATCCCAGCGTGATCACCCACAACCTGCCCGACGACAGCACGGATGAAATCCTCAATTTCCTCCGCACCTCCAACCTGATCAACCACAAGTCGGACAAGGTCAAGATCGTCTATCACCCCGACTTCATTTCCACCACCAGCCCGCTGCTGGGGGTCGAATACAATGACTTCGTGAAAGGCTGCCACCTCGGGGTCTTCCCCAGCTACTACGAGCCCTGGGGCTACACGCCGCTGGAATGCATGGTGCACAACGTGCCCGCCGTCACGAGCGACCTCGCCGGCTTCGGCGATTACATCCTCCGCATCACCGACGATCCCGAATCGATGGGGCTGTATGTGGTCAACCGCCGAAACAAAGGCTTCAACGAAGCCGCCAACCAGCTGGCAGACCAGCTCTTCTCCTTCGTGCAGCGTCCCCGCGCCGAGCGGATCGCCCAGCGCTATAAGCTCGAAGATGCCGCCCAGCATTTCGACTGGGCCAACCTGACCCGCTACTACGAAGAGGCCTACGATCAGGCCCTGATGGTCACCCATCCGGATCTCTGATTCCCCGGCCCCAGCGCATCAGCCGGAGCGCCCCGTCCTGCGGGGCGCTCCGCATTTTTTCCGCCCGGCTGATGGTTGATGCCGTTGGAATATGTATCTTTTCGGACCGATTGTAACGCAGGCGCATGATACGATTCAACGTACTGATGCTGGGGTGGGAGTATCCGCCCGCAGTCAACGGCGGCCTGGGGGTCGCTACACAGGGGCTGGCCGAGGCGCTGGCCGGCTACGCCGACATCGTGCTCATGACACCCCGCGCCGCGGAAGGCCGGCCGGGGCTCTTTGCAGTGCCGCTTGAAGGCCGGCCGCTGCGCCAGCAGGCACCTGTAATGCGTCCCGTGGCCCGGATGCGCGAGGTCTGGGAGGAATGGACCGCCGTCGAAGAGCGGATGCTGGAAGTGGAGCTTGGCGGGTACGAGCCGCTTACAGCCCTGCTGCCGGTCCGCACGGAACACCGCTATCAGGTTCCGGTGGAAGTGGAGGAGACCGCCTGGGTGGAGGAAACTGCCGGACCGGAGCATCCGGTGTTCCGCCTGCCGGAACTCTACGGCCCCGACCTGCCGGAACGCCTCCTCGAATACACCCAGCTGGCTATGCAGGCCGCAGAGGCCCTGCAGTTCGACGTGATCCATGCCCACGACTGGATGACCTGGCCTGCCGCGCTCGAAATCGCCGCCGCCTCCGGCAAGCCCTGCGTGCTGCATGTGCATTCCCTCGACTACGACCGCAGCGGCGCGGAGCATGCCGGATTTGTGCGGCTGCTGGAGCAGAAAGCCCTGCAGCTCGCAGACCGGGTGGTGGCTGTCAGCCGCTACACCGCCGGCATCCTCTCCAGCGTGTACGGCATCGGTGCGGACAGGATCCGCGTGGTGCACAATGGCATCGCTCCGCTGGAGCCTTTCCGCCTGCAGGCGGAGTTTCCGGAGCCCCTCGTATCCTTCGTGGGCCGCCTCACCGGCCAGAAAGGGCCGGAATGGTTCATCCAGGCTGCCCGGCGGGTCCTCGAACGCCTGCCGCAGGTGCGCTTTGCCCTCGCCGGCAACGGCGACCAGGCCGATCCGCTCATCCGCCTCGCGGCGCGCGCCGGCATTGGCCGGCGGGTGCATTTTACCGGCTTTCTCGATCCGCCCGCCGTGCGCGAACTGCTGGCCATGAGCAGCCTCTTTGTCATGCCCTCCGTATCGGAGCCCTTCGGGCTCAGCGCCCTCGAAGCGGCGCAGATGGGGGTGCCCTGCCTGATCTCGGAACAGGCCGGCGTTGCCGAGGCGCTGCCGCACGCCTTGCGCGTGCTGCCGCAGGATCCGGATGCCGTAGCGGAGCAGATCATCGCGCTGCTGCAGGACGGCGCGCTGCGCGAAGCCGTCGTGCAGGGCCAGCTGACCGACCTGCAGGAATATTCCTGGGACCGGGCCGCCCGCCGTATGGCCGGGCTGTATGCCGAAGTGATCGCCGATCAGGTATGGGCCTGATTACCAGTCGCCCGAAGCGCCGCCGCCGCCGAAGTCCCCGCCGCTGAAGCCGCCGAAATCGCCGCCGCCGCCCCAGCTGCTGCCGGAATCTCCGCCGCCCCAGCTGCTGCCCGAGTCGCTGCCGCTGCCCCAGCCGCCCCAGTAGCCGCCGATGAACGGCGGCGCAGGCCCGTCGTCGTGCCAGCCCCGCCGGGTGTATCCGCCGCCGCGCCGAGGCTGCCGCCGCCGGAACGACAGCATGAACATGAACAGCAGCAGCAAAAAGACCGCCGCCAGGGCTATTCCGATCATTTCGCCGGAACGGGGGCCCGATGCGCCGGGGGCTGTGTAGTACATCCGGTCGAGCTGCTGCGCCTGGTACTCGCCTCTGGCCAGCCCGGCCAGCACCCGCACCGCGCTGTCGATGCCCGCATAGTACTGCCCGGCCCGGAAGGCCGGACGCAGCACCCCGTCAGTAATGGCAAACGCCGTAGCGTCGGGAATGGCGCCTTCGAGGCCGTAGCCCACTTCGATGCGCATCTTGCGCTGGGCCGGATACACAGCCAGCAGCACGCCGTTGTTCTCCGCGCCGCCAATCTGCCAGCTGCGGGCCAGATTGCCGGTATAGGTCTCCAGATCCTCGCCCTCAGGCAGCGTCAGAACCGCAACTGCAATTTCGTTGGAGGTTTCCTGCGCGAAGCGCGTCAGGTACGCGTCCAGCGTCTGCCGCTCGCCGGCAGTAAGCAGCTGCTGGGTATCCGTGACAAATCCCGCCGGGCGGGGATACTGCTGCGCCTGTGCGATCCCGGCTGCCAGAGAGAAGATCAGGCAGAGCAGGCGGTTAATGGTCGCTGTAGGAAATGTCATCGGAGAGTTCGTTGAGGTCCCGGGACTGCCGGGGAAAATACTGCTTCAGATACCCGCCGATTCGGACAATGCCGCCCGCAAGCCCTTCGGCAAATTCCTTTTCCCGGAAGCGGGCCTGCATCTGCCGGGCAATTTCATCCCAGTATCCCGGAGGAACCACCTGATGGATGCCCTGGTCGGCGAAGATGGCGAACTTGTGGTCTTCGATGGCGAAGTAGATCAGCACCCCGTTGCGGGCAGCAGTCTGGTGCATGCCGAGCTGGCCGAACAGCTGCCAGGCCCTGCGGTAGGCGTCGCCGCCGGGTGCCCGGTCTTCGAGATGGACCCGGATCTCTCCGGAGGTTTCGGCTTCGGCAGCGCGGATGGCTGCTACGATGGCCCGGTCCTCGGCTTCGGAGAAGAAGCTGCGTGCAAGAATGGAACTTCCGGCCATGATGGAAACATAAGCAGCGGAAGCCTGCGCCGCAGGCCTCCGCTGCGCAGCAGTATTAATTCGAGAAATTCACCTGCGGCGCCTGCTCGGCGCCTGCGGCAGCCTGGAAGTAGCTCACTTCGCGGAAGCTGAACATGCCTGCGAACAGGTTGTTCGGGAATTGCTTGATATGGGTATTGTACTTCTGCGCGGCTTCGTTGAACTTCTGCCGCTCCGTGGCGATCCGGTTTTCCGTGCCTTCGAGCTGGGCCATGAGGGTGCGGAAGTTTTCATTCGCCTTGAGTTCGGGATACTGCTCCACGACGCTCCGGAGCGTGCGCAGCGCTTCGGTCAGCTGGTTCTGGCTCTGCATAAACTGCTGGAACTGCGCCGGGTTTTCGAGCACTTCCTTGCTCAGGGTCAGCGAGCCCGCGCGCGAGCGCGCCTCGGATACCTGGGTGAGGGTGGTCTGCTCGAAGTTGGCGTAGCCTTTGGCCGTCTCGACGAGGTTGGGGATCAGGTCCGCACGGCGCTGGTACTGGCTTTGCAGCGCGCCCTGCTGCTTGTTGACCTCCTCCTGGAGCACCACCATGCCATTGTAGTTGTTCTTCACCGTCACGAAGCCGCAGCCGCCGAGCAGCAGCAGAATGAGTGCAATCCAAATAAGTCTGTTCATACCTTAGGTTTCGCTTGAATCGCTCCTGTTGCTGGCAGGATCGCCTTACTATACGGAAGGAGGGCGGGAAGGTTGAAGGGAACGGAACGGGGATGCTTACCCCCAGAACTCCTGCGCCAGCCGGAAGGTATTGCAGTGCGCCTCCACGATGTCGCGGATATGATGGGAATAGCCGCCGCCGAGGGAAATGACCAGCGGAATGCCGTGCTGCTTGCAGAGGCGCATGACGGCTTCGTCCCGGGCTTTGCAGCCCTGGCGGCTGAGGCGCAGCTTGCCCAGCCGGTCGGTGGCCAGCACGTCAACCCCGGCCAGGTAGAATATCAGATCCGGCTGCACCTGGTCGATGAGCCGGGGCAGGGTCTCCCGCAGCAGGCTCAGGTAGGCGCCGTCGCCCATGGCATCAGGCAGCCCCAGATCCAGGTCCGAGCGCTCTTTTTTGAGGGGATAATTGGCCTCGCAATGCATGGAAAAGGTGAATACCCGCGGATCGTCCTGGAAAATACGGGCCGTTCCGTTGCCCTGGTGCACATCCAGGTCCACAATCAGGATGCGGGTGTCCGGCTCCCGCGCCAGCAGCCAGTTGGCTGCTACGGCCAGGTCGTTGAGCAGGCAGAAGCCTTCCCCCCGGTCGGCAAATGCATGATGCGTGCCGCCGGCGCCGTTGAGCGCCACGCCGTGCTGCCGCGCATACGACACGTTCCGGATCGTGCCGCCGGCAATGGCCATCGAACGCTGCACCAGCTGCGGCGAAAGCGGAAAGCCCATCCGCCGGATCTCCTGCGGGCTCAGCAGCTGATCGCGGAGCCGCGTCCAGTAACTTGCCGTGTGGGTGAGCAAGATGGTCGATTCCTCCACAGGATCAGGCGTGTACAGCTGAACTTCTTCAATGCTTCCTTCGTACAACAATTGTTCGGGGATCAGGTCGTACTTTTCCATCGGAAAGCGGTGACCCTCCGGAAGCGGATGGCAGTACAGGGGAGACCAGGCAATCTTGACCATGCGTGCAGATTCGCCTGTATAACGCCCTGAGGCCGCCTGCGGTTTATATTTCCATGCAGTATCTGCCTCCTGTTTACGCCACACTCACCTCAACCTCGCAAATGCCATGCGCAGAAAAGAAGTATTCCTCTACGGAATTCTCATTGTGATTGCCCTCGGCTTCTATATGAAGAGCAAGCGGGACAAGGTGCATCATGCCCGCCATGAGGACCGCCCGGAAGCATTTCAGGGTGAAGACCGCACCGAGCAGCTGGGCTCGTTCAGCCTGATCGAGGCCAGCGGCGATGTGCAGATCGTGCTTGCCGAAGGCGATGCCGCCGAACTGCAGCTCAAGGCAGGCGAAGGCGACCACCGGCGGCTCCGCTATGAGATCCGCGGCGAGCGTCTGGTGCTCTGGACGGAAGGATGGGACCACGGCGGCGCGCCTCCGGTGGTGTATCTCAATTGCCAGCCCGGCATGCTGCAGGGTATCGAGGCTTCCGGCGCGGTGCGGGTGGACGGTGATTATGTGCTCAAGGGCGACGAGGTTAAGCTCCGCGCCTCCGGCGCATCCAGCTTCGACGTGGATGTGGACGCCAGGCAGCTCGATGTAGAGGCCGACGGCGCCAGCCAGGTGGACCTGTCCGGCAAGGCAGATGCTGCCGTATTCCGCCTGTCGGGCGCATCGCGCCTGGATGCCGATTCAATGGAGTCGTCCGATATTGCCGTGGAGGCGAGCGGCGCAGCCCAGGCCGAGATCGATGCGACGGGCAAGCTCCGCGTAGAAGCCTCCGGCGCTTCGCGCGTGCACTCCGACTCCACCCCCAAGGAAGCTGAAACCCGGGTGTCGGGCGCAGCCAGCTATTCCGCCGACGAAGACTGAGACCGGCCGCAGCGGCCAGATACCGGAACGCCCCGGCTGATCCGTCAGCCGGGGCGTTCTGCATGCGCAGGCCTGCTCACCAGAGTGTCAGCACATGCTCCGCACCGGCTACATCGCCCTCCGGAATCCGGAAGTCCTTGGCGTTGAGCTTGCCGTTGAACTGATAGCTGTCGATGAGGAAAATCTGGTTGGGCGTCTTGCCCGGCCCGGCATCGATGCGGTAGGGGAGCTGGATGCCGTAGGTATCGCGGAAATCCGAAAACAGGCAGGCCTCCGCAAAGGTCTGTCCGGAAGCACTGACGGTGCTTTCCAGCTGGATCGCGCGGCAATCGCCGGCAGTCAGCACGTAGCGGAAGCGGTATTTCTGGCTTGTGACGGTTTCGAGCAGATACACATCCTGGCCGTACATGACCTCGTTGCCCAGCAGCTGCGCCGGCCCTTTGAGCGGGGGCTGGTTGAGCAGGAAGCCTGCCGGAAACGCCATGCGCAGCATAGAAGGCGCAAACTCAGGCGGCGCCGGCAGGATCTGGTTCGGGCCGCTCTGGGCAGTGGTGAGCCAGTATTTGCCGCCGGCCAGGTGAAACTGCAGGGTTTCCCGGCCCTGACGCAGGGTGAGCACCAGATTGCCGGGGCCCATGAGGCGCGCGGTTGCGGCATATTCGGCACCGTTCATCAGAAACCGGCCGCTGTATTCGAGGGTCTGCACCCGCTGCAGGGAGTCGATATGCTGCTGCTGGAGATAGCATTCGGCCAGATCGGCAGCCTGCTGGGCACGGAGGGGCGAGGAAAGACCGGCTGCCAGTACTGGCAGCATCCACAGAATCAAGTGTTTACGCATCTTGCAGTCGCAATAGGGCAGGGGAGTGGCCCGGATTACTTGGCGTTCTTTTCGAAAAGCAGGGAAAACCCGGCAATCCAGATCCCTGCAAAAGCCAGCCAGAATCCGATGCCTGCAAATGTAAAGAAATTCAGGCGGGGAATTTCAATCTGAACCGCTTTCAGCAGCTCGCCAGCGGGGAGTTCCGGCGTTTCCACCCGGAACAGGAAGTACAGGATGGCCCAGGCTGCGGCGGGGAAGAGGATATTGAACAGGATGCCGCGCTTGAACTGGCGCTTGGCCAGGCCGCGCACCAGGTAGCCGAGGGCGTAGAGCAGGTAGATAAAGGGGCCTGCCAGGATGAAAGCGCCGCCTGCGATGCGGGCATAGTCCATGGGGGAGCTGGCCTGTTCGACAAATGCGCGGGCGATATCGAAAGCTGCACGGCCTTCCGGATGCTCGATCACCTTGAAGAAATCAAGCAGCGACTGGGTCAGGCTCAGCCCGCTGATGTGCACGCTGGCCAGCTGCACCCCGAAGAGGGCAGATTCGAAGGACAGGAAGGGGAGGAAGAATGCGCCGATGCCCAGCAGGCCGGCGATGACGAGCATCAGTTGTTCAAGACGCATAGGAGGAGCATAGTGGGGTCAGAATCAAATATACGGATCGTGCGGAAAATGGGCATTCTCAGTTTCGTAAGAAAATATAACTAAGTTAAGATGCAACAGCTGAAACAAACGCCGGATCCAGCCTGCGCATGGGGCAGGGGAGAGCTGCCGGGCGGGAGCGGAATCGCTGCAGGAAGGAGGGTGCGGTGAGCGGTTAGTAATAACGAAATAAAATCTAACTAAGTTAATGCGCGAATACCTCAGCCCCCGATATGCGCAGCGCGCAGCGGCCCGAAAGCTGCTGCGCGCTGCATAGGGCAGGGGAGAGGCTGCTCAGGCGATGTCCACCTCCTGGCAGAGGTACACATCCTGCACGGCATTGATCAGTTCCACGCCTTTGTCGAAAGGCTTCTGGAAGGCTTTGCGGCCCAGGATCAGGCCCATGCCGCCGGCGCGCTTGTTGATGACCGCCGTCTTGACGGCATCGGCCAGGTCGGAATCGCCCTTGCTGTCGCCGCCGGAGGAAATCAGGCCGGCGCGGCCCATGTAGCAGTTGGCTACCTGGTAGCGGCACAGGTCGATGGGGTGCCCGCCCGCGCCGGACTCGTCGGAGCCGGAGAGCTGGGTATAGACCCGCTTGTCCCACTTGCCATAGGCGGAGGAGCCGGTGTTGAGCGCCGCGTAGCCGCCGTTGTTGACGGCGAGCTTCTGTTTGATGATGTCCGCCTGAATCGTCACGCCGAGGTGGTTGGCCTGGCCGGAGAGGTCGGCGGAGGCGTGGTAGTCGACGCCGTTCTGCTTGAAGGCATTGTTGCGGGTGTAGCACCAGAGAATGGTGGCCATGCCCAGCTCATGCGCCATGGCGAAGGCCTCGGCTACTTCGGTGATCTGGCGGGTGGATTCGGGCGAGCCGAAGTAAATGGTGGCCCCCACAGCGGTGGCGCCCATGTTCCAGGCGTCTTCGATATTGCCGAAAAGCACCTGGTCGAATTTATTGGGGTAGGTGAGGAGCTCGTTGTGGTTGATTTTCACCACAAACGGGATCTTGTGCGCGTACTTGCGGGACATGGCGGCCAGCACGCCGTAGGTGGAAGCCACGGCATTGCAGCCGGCTTCGATGGCCAGCCGGACGATCTGCTCCGGATCGAAGTAGATCGGGTTGGGGGCGAAGGATGCGCCTGCGGAGTGCTCGATGCCCTGGTCCACCGGCAGGATGGAGAGGTATCCGCTGCCGGCCAGGCGGCCGTTGTCCTGCAGGCGCTGAAGGCTGGCGAGGACCTTGTTGTTGCGGTTGGATTCCTTCCAGACGCGGTCCACATGGTCGGGGCCGGGCAGGTGGAGGTGGCTTTTGTCGATGGTTTGGCTGCGGTGCCCGAGCAGGAGGGAGGCTTCTGCGCCCAGCAGCGAGGCGATCTGGTCGATTGTTGCGGCGGTAGCGGTCGGCATATGGCTTCAGATAAATACGGTTCTGAACACAGTGCAAAGCGCTCCAAATCTATGCCGAAGGTCCGACTTCTCAAACGGAAAAGAAAAATCCGATCCGGCTCCGCGGCATGCGGATTTTTCGAAATATCAGCCTATATTTTCGGCAGCTTCTGACCGTCTCCGTATGGATCAACCCGTCAACAAAACCTTCCTCACCCAGAATCAGCGCGTGCTGATTCTCTTCGGTTTTGCGCTCTTCTGCCTGGGCGGCATGCTCCAGAGCGAGCGCCTGCGCCGCCGCGAGTTCCGCGAGCAGTACAATGAAATCCGCAGCGCCCAGAAGGCCATCGAGCAGCGCCTCGATTCGGTGTACCAGGCCAGCTCCGCCCGCGAAAAAGCGCTTCTCGCCCAGCTCGAAGCTGCCTACAAGCAGCTCGATACCGTGGAGCAGGGGCTCCAGCAGGGCACCCTGCGCGCCGGCGACCTGAAGACCGAGATCCATGGGCTTGCTCAGTCGATCCGGCAACAGATCGAAGAAAGCAAATCCGGCTCCAACGACTTCTGATTTTTCATATTCCGACCTTTCATACTGCTTCCGATATGCTGACTCTCAGACGCCTGAGCGCTGCGGCCTGTGTGCCGCTGCTGGGGATTTCGCTGCTGGCCGCCCAGCCGACCCAAATCCTGCGCGATACCGTAATGCTCCTCGACAAGCCGGTGGAAATTGTGTACCGGCAGGCTGCGAATGCCCAGGAGCTCAGTACCATTGCCCAGGCAACTGCGGCGGACCGCTTTCCGCTGGTGGTCATGCGGCGCCAGCAGCTCAGCCAGATCATCGGCATGATGGACAGTACAGGGCGGCTGGTGGGCACGTATGGACGCCTTTCCGCCGAGCAGCAGATGCTGGATTCCATGCAGGCGATCCGGGGGTCCATTCTCCGGGGAATCATCGGGATCGAAGCGGAGCGCACCCGCAACTACCGCGAGCTGTCGGAGGCGCTGAAAGCTGAGAACGACAAACTTTCCGCGCTGGTCACGGAGTCGCTGGAGCTGGCCAGGGATACGCGGCGGGGCATGCTGCGGCGGTCATGGAGCTTCGCCATTGTGGGGGCGCTGGTGGGTATTACCACCGGAACGCTGATCGGCGCCATCGGGAAATAAGGCGCAGCAGCCGGGCTTGCGCCTTGCGCCTTTCTGTGTAATTTCGGGCCTCACCCCAATCCCGAGCAAGATGGCTGCATTTGAAGTTACCGAATTCTTCGTCCGGCACGAGGCGACGCTGAACCGGGCGATCGACGCGATCCATGAGCGTCTGTTTTATGCGCATTACCCGGAATCGCCCTCCGGCAAGATCTACGGGGAGACAGCCAATGACGAAGGCAGGGCCGCCTTCGAAGCGCAGCTTGGCCGCCTGTTCGACCTGCGCCAGCAGGCGGACCGCAGCCTGGTCTCCGACGAGGTGTCGCCCTTTACGCTCAATCCCTTGCATATCAGCTATCCGGTGCACGATGCCCCGGAGGCCTATATCTCTGCGTCCCAGGCTGCTGCGCCGGCATGGCAGCGCCTCGATGCCTATATCCGCGCCGGAATCCTGGTGGAATCGCTCGAAGGCGTCCGCCGGCGCTTCTTTGAGCTGGCCTACGCCACCATGCACACCACGGGGCAGGCCTTTGTCATGTCCTTCCAGGCATCGGGCCCGCATGCTGCCGACCGCGCCCTCGAAGCGGTCGCCCTCGGCCTGCACGAGCAGACCCGCTTTCCAGGGCGCACGGTGGAGTGGGTGAAGCCCATGGGCAAAGGCGAAGTGCGCATCGACAAGCGCTGGCACAATGTGCCCCGGGGCGTGAGCCTCTGCATCGGCGTATCGACCTTTCCGGTCTGGAATACCCTGCCGGGCCTCTACGCCAGCCTGGGCACCGGCAATACGGCCATTGTCAAGCCGCATCCCGCTGCGGTGTATCCGCTGGCGCTGGTGGTGCAGGAAATCCAGCGCGCCCTGGAGGCGGTAGGCCTCGATCCCCAGATCGTGCAGCTGGCCACGGATACGGCTGCCGAGCCAATTACGACACAGCTTGCCGCGCATCCCGATGTGCGCATCATCGACTTTACGGGCGGCAGCCAGTACGGCGCCTATGTGGAATCGCTGGCAGATAAAATTGTCTTCACCGAAAAATCGGGCGTCAACTCGGTGATCATCGACAGCGTGGAGGATCTGAAAGCGGCCATGGGCAATCTGGCCATGTCGGTTTCGCTCTACAGCGGCCAGATGTGCACGGCTCCGCAGAATTTCTTCATCCCCGAAGGCGGCATCGAGGCAGGCGGCTCGCACGCCAGCTACGAGTCGGTCGTGGCGGCCCTGACCGGCGCCATTCAGGCGCTGGCAGCCGATCCGCGCATGGCGCCCAATATCCTCGGCGCAATTCAGTCGCCGCGCACGCTCGACCGCTCCCAGCAGGCCAGGATGCTGGATGCCAGGCTGCTGCTGGATCCGCAGCCCGCACCCAATCCGGAGTACCCTGAGGCCCGCATTGCTGCGCCGCTGGTGCTGGAGGCGCAGGCAGACCGCAAGGACGTATTCGGACAGGAGCTGTTCGGGCCCGTGGTGCTCGTCATCCCCACCCGCAATACGCCCCACAGCGTGGCGCTGGCCCGGGAGCTGGCCCTCGAAAAGGGCGCTATCTCCTGCGCCGCCTATACCACCGACGAAGAGATGATGGAGCTGATCGAGTCGGAAATGACCAGCGCCGGCGCGCCGGTATCCTTCAATTTCTCCGGCCCGGTCCTCATCAATCAGAATGCGACGTTCAGCGATTTTCACGTCACCGGCGCCAATCCCGCCGGCAACGCATCCATCAGCGACCCGTCGTTCATCCGCCGCCGCTTTTCCGTGGTCGGCACGCGGGTGTACAAGCCCTGATCCCGCTGCCTGCCGCTCCGGCGCAGAACCCGGGACCCGCTTCCGGCGTACTGCCCGGAGCGGAAATGGGGTTGCAACTCACGCCGGGATGTTTTTGATTTGCCTCTCCGGTTCCGCCAATTGACCATGACCCGCTAGCTATGGCTTCTATGCGCTCCCTTTCCCTGCTGCTGATCCCTGCATGCCTCTGGCTTTCCGCCTGCGAAAAAGGCAACGTGGACCTGGACAATGCGGGCAGTATGACCCTGCAAGTGATGGTGGATGAGCTGGCGTACGACATGCCGCCCCGGTCGTATGCCCGGATCAAGCTGGCCGAAGGCCCGCACAAGCTCATTGTCAAGGACTCCTCCGGCCGGGTGCTGGAGGAGGCAGCATTCCGGGTGGCCAAAGGCGGCCTGATCAATGTGTCCAAGGCCAATTACTACATCTGGGCCGATCTCTACGGCGATGCCGCCCTGCGTCCGTCTTACCTGAAGGAGGACTGGCTGGAAATCGGGAAGCAGAGCTTCTTCGGTGATTTCGAGCTGCTGGATCCGGGCCTGCTGTATGTGGAGCAGAAATGGGATTTCGGCCTGTCTGAAGACTTTCCGGAGGATCTGCTGGGATGGAACGTGCAGAAGGACAAGTACCTGGTGCGCCGCAAGCTCTTCCGCGAGCCGGACCTGATTCAGGCCTACTACAATGCCGCCCGCCAGGGCGATCCTGCCGCCGCTCCGCCACCTGCCAAGCCCTGATATGCCAGCCAGCGGCAGCGCCAAGCGCTTTCCTACCCGCTACGGGTACTGCCAGATCTTTCCGGACCGCGTAGAACTGGTGCGGGAAGATGCGACCGGGCGTCTGCTGGCCCGGCTCTACGCACGCGGCCGGCACCGGAGCCTGCTGGTGTATTTCATGCTGTTCTGCGGCTTTCTGCTGGGTGCAGCCGTCGCCATCCTCATCGAGAATTATTTCCTGTTCCTCTTCCTCGGCTTTTTCACGGTGATCAGCCTCTTCGGCATGTGGGAGAACCGGGATGTGTCGTTTGCAGCGGTGATTCCGCGCGAGACGATCGAGCGCGGCGCATACCATCCGGCGGTGGAAGGGCAGGCGCGGGCAGGGTTCACGCTCTGGTTCCGCAAGGACGGGCGCCTGTTCCGCCGCAAAATTTCCCTGCCCAGCATCCTGCACCACGGGCAAAGCATCGCCGAGGCCGCCGTGCGCATCATGCGGGAAGAGGGACTGATCAGCCAGGAACCGGACTAATCCGCATACGCATGCTGCTTGCCACCGCTGCGCAGATCCGCGAAGCGGATCGTCTGCAAATCGAAACCCGGCATACGCCGGGCATCCTGCTCATGGAGTCCGCCGGCCGCCTCGCCGCTGGCCGTATCCGGGAGCTGTACCCGGAACGGTGCGCAGCCCTCGTCCTGGCTGGCCCCGGCAATAACGGCGGCGACGGCCTGGCCATCGCCCGGCACCTGCACCTGGCAGGCTGGGAAGTGCAGGTGCTGCTCGCCCGCGAGCCGGAGCGCTTCGCCGGCGATGCGCTGATCAACTACCGCATGCTCTGCGAGCTGCCGGTCCCGGTGAGCCGCTTCGGGGAGGAGCGGCTGGACGAAGTGCTGGAGTCCTTTGCCCTGCCGCCGCTGCTGGTGGACGCCCTGCTGGGCACGGGCATCCGCGATCGGCTGCAAGGCCCTGTTGCTGAGCTGATTGCCGCATGTGCGCCGCTGGGGCTGCCGGTCGTGGCCATCGACCTGCCCAGCGGGCTCGATGCAGATACCGGCCGGCAGCTCAATGAAGTGCTCGCAGCTTCGCATACGCTTACGTTTCAGCTGCCCAAGGTCTGCCATGCGGTGACGCCGGCTTCCCTTGCCTGCGGCGAGGTGCATGTGCTCGACATCGGGATCTGGCCGGAGGTACTGGAGCAGCTTGGCATCCGCCGGGAATGGCTGGGGGCGGAGCACGCGGCGCGCTGGCACCGCGCACCCCGCGCCGACAGCCACAAGGGCACACAGGGCCATGTGCTGCTGGCGGGCGGCAGTGCCGCCTATGCGGGGGCAATCGCGCTGGCAGGCTATGCGGCCCTGCGGGCCGGCGCCGGACTGGCCACCGTGCTGGCTCCGGAGGCCTGCCGCTGGGCGGTCGGCAGCCGGGCTGCGGAACTGATGCATCTGGCGGCACCGGGCCAGGAGCTGGGGCCTGCGGCAGCGCCGCTGCTGCTGGAAGCCCTGGCCGGAAAGCAGGCGCTGGTGCTGGGGCCCGGCCTGGGCATGTCGGAGGCTGCTGCGGCCTTCCTGGAGGAGGTGCTGCCCGAAGTGCGCGTGCCGCTGCTGCTCGATGCCGATGCGCTCAACCTGCTGGCCCGCCATCCGCACGGGTGGCTGCGCCTGCCGGAGCAGACCATTCTGACACCGCATCCGGGCGAAATGGCGCGGCTCACGGGCTGGGCCGATGTAAGCCAGCGCCGGCTGGAGGCCGCCGAGATGCTCGCGCAGGAACGCGGGGTCATCGTGGTGCTGAAAGGCGCAGGGACCGTCATTGCCCTGCCGGACGGGCGGAGCTACGTCAACCGCAGCGGCAATCCGGGCATGGCAACCGCCGGATCGGGCGATGTGCTGGCCGGCATGACCGGCGCGCTGCTGGCGCAGGGCTATCCGCCGGAAATTGCCGCGCCGATGGGCGTCTGGCTGCATGGCGCAGCGGGCGACCGGGCCGCTGCACAGCTGGGGCAGGCTGCAGTGCTTGCTTCGGATATTGCGGAAGCATTTCGTATTCCGGCGCCGCTCCCGTAATTTGCAGGCAGATACACCGCATATGCTCGACCTCTCCCAGGCCCGCCTCACGACGCTGGCCGTCCACAAAGTGGGCAATAAAATCCGCAACGAAGGCTTCACCGCTGCCCGCGAGCGCTATCCGCTGGAGGAGCCGCTTTCCCTGGTGCTCCAGGAGTATTTCCTCAACCCCTTCAAAGCGGAGGAATATTTCAAATTTGCGCATCCTGCCGACCTGAATCTCAACGAGCTGTACACCTACTGCAGGCAGATTTTCGGAGAAAGCCGCGAGCGTTTCCTTGAATTCTCCGCCCATATCCTGCAGCACCTCTATGACCAGTCGGTGCATCCGCACATCAAAGGGGGCGAGCTGTATGTGGCCCACTTCCGCGAATGTGTGATCGACGGCGTGCAGCTCGAAGCCGTCGGGATTTTCAAGTCCGAACACAAGGATGTGTTCCTGCGCCTGGGCGAAGCGGATTCCGAGCTTCAGCTTACAGCCGAGGAGGGCGTCAATATCAAGCGCCTCGACAAGGGCTGCCTGATTTTCAATACCTTCGCCGATGACGGGTTCAGCCTGCTGATGGTGGACAAGGACAGCGAGGACGCCCGCTACTGGCGGGATGACTTTCTGCGGGTGGAGCGGATTCAGGACAACAGCTACCACACCCAGCATTTCATGAGCCTGACCAGGGAGTACTGCGACGAGGTGTTTTCGCGGGAGCAGGACAAGAAGGAGCAGGTAGTGTTTCTGAACAAATCGCTCAATTATTTCAACAAAAACAAGGAATTCGACCTGGAAAACTTCCGCGAAAGCGTCTTTGCGACGCCGGAGCAGTGGGAGTCCTTCGATCAGTTCCGCAAGGAGTCCGAAACGGCGATGGGCCTGCCGCCGGCCGAGGAGGGCTTTGCCATTTCCAAGTACGCGGTGCGGCGGATGAAGAAGGAATTCAAGCCGCTGATCCGGCTGGATACGGAGGTAGAGATCCGGATGGACCCGCGCAAGACGGAGGAGGCGAGCGAATACATCGAGCGCGGCTTCGACCAGCAGCGCGGCATGTACTATTACAAGATTTTTTTCAACGAGGAAATGGACTGAACCTGCCGGGCCGCATGGGTGCTGTTCGGCGCGGCCCTCACCGGATTACCGTGATGTACTCCGTAAAAACCCCCTGCTCCGAGCCGTCCATCGGCTTGGCGAGGTTGCCGGCGCGGTCCCAGAGCTTGATCTGAAAGCGGATATCCTGCTGCATCAGCGGGGGCAGCACGATGGTGAAGGGCATCTTGACCGTGATCTCCCCCTGGATGGATTGAATACGTGTATCCGGGGTGAGGTTGGGGATGCTGAAGCGGTTGGTGGCCTGCTCTTCGGTGAGGCCGTTGCTGATGCGGGAATCGATCAGGGACAGGTTCAGATCCCCGTTGCCGAGGGCACCGAGGTCGCCGTCGCCATCCTGAAAGCGGAAGAGGATGAAGATGGAATCCTGGTACTCCCGCACCGTATCCGGCCAGATCCGCATAAATTCGATCCTCGGCTCATCCGGAAATACCGGCTCCTGCTTGCAGGCGCCCGCAGACAGCAGCACCAGTACAACCGCTCCCGCTAGATAGGTTCTTCCCACGCGTTTTATGTTTCTGTTCAAGTTACGCAACTTGGGGGAGTTAATCAAATCCAATCCGGCCTGCTGCGCAATCGTCTGTATCAACTGCTGCTGCGGGCTGCTTGTTGTAGCAGATCTGCGGGCAATCCCCCATATTTGCTATCCCCCCGAGTTTGCTGTATTCTACGTGTACCGATGACGTACGTTGACTATGACTGCGCGAAGACTGAACAAACTGCTGGTTGCGAACCGGGGAGAGATTGCAATCCGGGTGCTGCGCGCCGCCTCCGAGCTGCACATCCCGACGGTGGCGATTTATTCCTACGAAGACCGCTACTCGCTGCACCGCTACAAGGCGGATGAGGCCTATATGATCGGGCGGGAGCAGGACCCCCTGCGTCCGTATCTGGACATTCAGGCCATTATCGAGCTGGCGAAGCGCAAAGGCGTGGATGCCATTCACCCCGGATACGGCTTTCTGTCCGAAAACGTCGCATTCGCCGAGGCCTGCCGCGATGCCGGCATCCTTTTCATCGGGCCGAGGCCGGAGGTCATGGCGCAGCTGGGCGACAAGGTCCGTGCGAAGGACATTGCCCGCGCCGTAGGCGCGCCGCTCATTCCCGACAGCCAGATCCGCCTCGAAAAACTCGTCGATGCGGTCAATGAAGCCGAGCGCATCGGCTACCCCGTCATGCTGAAGGCCTCCGCCGGCGGCGGCGGGCGCGGCATGCGCGTGATCCGCAGCGAGGAGGACCTCTCCAGGGCCTTCTTCGAGGCCCGCAACGAAGCCCTCAATGCCTTCGGCGACGATACGGTCTTCCTTGAAAAACTGATCGAGAATCCCAAGCACATCGAGGTGCAGATCCTCGGCGACCGCCACGGCAGCATCATCCACCTCTTCGAGCGCGACTGCTCCGTGCAGCGCCGCTTTCAGAAGGTCATCGAGCTGGCGCCTTCCGTGCTGCCGGATCCCGTGCGCGAGCGCATCTACGACTATGCCCTCCGCATCGCCCGCCACGTGCAGTACGACAATGCCGGCACCGTGGAGTTTCTGGTCGATCAGCAAGGGGAGGTGTTTTTCATCGAGGTGAACCCGCGGATTCAGGTGGAGCATACCATCACCGAGGAAATCACCGGCATCGACCTCGTCCGCTCCCAGATTCTGATTGCCGCCGGAGCCAAGCTGTCCGATCCGCAGATCTTCATCCATAGCCAGGAGGATGTAGCCTGCAACGGCTTCGCCATCCAGTGCCGCATCACCACCGAAGATGCCGAAAACGGCTTCAAGCCCGACTACGGGCGCATCAGCGCCTACCGCAATGCCGGCGGCCTGGGCATCCGCCTCGACGAGGGGAGCTGCTACACCGGCGCTGTGGTGTCGCCCTTCTTCGACTCCATGCTGGTCAAGGTGTCCGCATGGGGCCGCACGCTCAAAGGCGCCTCCCAGCGGATGGACCGCGCCCTGCGCGAGTTCCGCATCCGGGGGGTGAAGACCAACATTCCCTTCCTGCTCAATGTGATGAAGAACGCCGACTTTCAGGCTGGAAAAGCGACGGTCGGCTTCATCGAGCAGCATCCGGAGCTGCTGCGATCGCCCAAAGGGCTCGACCGGGCGACCAAAACAGCCCGTTTCCTCGGAAATGTGATCGTCAACGGCAATCCCGATGTCAAATTCGTCGATCCGAGGGTGAAATTCCGCACACCCCAGGTGCCTCCCTACGACAAAAGCGCGCCCTATCCCAAAGGCAGCCGCGACAAGCTGCTCGAACTGGGCCGGGAGGGCTTCGTCGAATGGCTGAAGCAGGACAAGGCCATCCATTATACGGATACCACCTTCCGGGATGCCCATCAGTCGCTCCTCGCTACGCGGGTGCGCACGATGGATATGTTCCTCGTGGCGGAGAGCTTCGCCAAGCACCATCCGGAGGTCTTTTCGATGGAGGTATGGGGCGGGGCTACGTTCGATGTGTGCCTGCGCTTTCTGCATGAAGACCCCTGGAAACGCCTGCAGGTATTCCGGGAAAAAATGCCCAACATCCTGCTCCAGATGCTTTTCCGCGGGTCGAATGCGGTAGGCTACACAGCCTATCCGCAGAATCTGATCGACTCCTTCATCGAAAAAGCCTGGGAAAACGGCATCGATATCTTCCGGATCTTCGACTCGCTCAACTGGCTCGATGCCATGAAAGGCAGCATCCGGGCGGTACGCGAGCGCACAGGCGCGCTGGCGGAGGGCTGCATCTGCTACACTGGCGACATTTCCGATCCCAGCCGCACCAAGTATACCCTGCAGTATTATCTCGATCTGGCCCGGCGCCTGGAGGACGAGGGCATCCACCTGCTGGCAATCAAGGACATGGCGGGCCTGCTCAAGCCGCTGGCAGCCGAAGAGCTGATCGGGCGGCTCAAGGAAACGGTATCGCTGCCCATCCACCTCCACACGCACGACACCTCGTCCGCGCAGAGCACCACGTATCTCAAGGCCGTCGAGGCAGGCGTGGACATCGTGGATGTGGCCATCAGCTCCATGTCGGGCCTCACGTCGCAGCCCAATTTCAACACCTTCGTCGCCATCATGCAGGGCCACCCCCGCGAGCGCAAGGTGGACCTCGACAGCTTGAACCGCTTCGCCAACTACTGGGAGGTGGTGCGGGAATTCTACTACCCCTTTGAATCCGAGCTGCGGGCCGGCACCGCCGAGGTGTACCGCCACGAAATCCCCGGCGGCCAGTACTCCAACCTGCTGCCGCAGGCGCGCTCCCTGGGCCTGGAGGACCGCTTCGAGCAGATCAAGGAAAACTACGTGGCAGTCAACGAGCTGTTCGGCGACATTGTCAAAGTAACCCCCTCCTCCAAGGTGGTGGGCGATATGGCGCTGTTCATGACCTCCAACGGCCTGACAAAGGGCGATATCCTGGAAAAAGGCGAAAACCTCGCCTTCCCGGAGTCGGTCAGGAGCTTCCTGCGCGGCGAGCTGGGGCAGCCTTTCGGCGGCTTCCCGGAGGCGCTGCAGCGCGTGGTGCTCAAGGGCGAAGCGCCTATTTCCGGCCTGCCCAATGCCCATCTGCCGGCCGTGGACTTCGAGAAAGAGTTCGCCGGCTTCCAGCAGCGCTACCCCGATCCGCGGATGACCTTCCTCGATTTCCTCTCCTGGAAGCTGTATCCGAAGGTATTCGACGAATACTACCGCCACCTGATGGCCTACGACGAGGTGATGAATATCTCCACGCAGGCCTTTTTCTTCCCCATGAAACCCAATGAGGAGGTGATGGTGCGCCTGGAGCCGGGCAAAAAGCTGCTGATCCAGTACATGTACATGACCGAGCCGAATGAAGACGGCATCCGGAACGTGTTTTTCCGGGTCAACGGCCAGGCGCGGGCCATCGAAATCCGCGACAGCCGCATCGTGGTGCAGAAAGTGGAGCACCGCAAGGCTAAATCGCAGGACGAAATCGGGTCGCCGCTCCAGGGCCGCCTCTCGAAGATCCTGGTGCAGGACGGAGATGCCGTGCGGAAAAACCAGCCGCTCTTCGTGATCGAGGCGATGAAGATGGAATCGACCATCACCGCCGGCCGCGAGGGCCTCGTGCGGCGCGTGCACCTGGCCGAAGGCGTAATGGTCGAGCAGGACGACCTCGTGGTGGAGCTGGAGCCCGAAGCATAATCAACAGGAAAGCGGGCGCCTCGCGGCGCCCGCCTCCGGTGTTTGTTTGAGATGGTCTCACTTCTTAAACGCAAGCAGCGGGATCGATATTTCCTTGGCCATCTTGCGGGTGAGGCTTTTCGGCGAAAAGAGATCCTTCCAGGTGAATTTTTTCCGGTTGATCATGGCGAGCAGGTTGCTGTCGCTCATGGAAACAAACTTCTTGATGCCGCCGAAGGGATCGGCATGATCGAAGAATTTATAGTACACCTTGGGATAGTCGAGGGTATCGGAGATGGTGCGCTCCAGGCTCAGCAGATAGCGCTCGCGGTCCGATTCCTGGTAGGTCTCGTTGACGTGGGCGATGGTAAGCTTGGCATCGAAGAGCGAAGCAATCGACTTGACCTGCTGCACGATGGCGGGGTCGTAGTCGTTGAGGTCCACGGCATAGGTAATGTGGCGGATCTCGTTGAATCGGCTGCGGGCCGGCACCACAAACACCGGCACGCGCACGCCGCCGATGAGGCGGGTAGCAATGGCGCCGCGCAGCCAGCGGAATGCGCCGGAGACTGTTTCGCCGGCAACCATGAGCAGATCATAGCTGCTGCGCTCCGATTCGCGGATGATGGCCGGGATGGTGCGCCCGGAAGTGAAGCGGAGCCGGAACGCCACCTGCTCTTCCCGCAGCGACTGGCAGATCGCGCTGAGCGCCTGCGCAGCACGGGTTCCGGGAAGCGGAAGCAGCCGTGCGTCCTCGCCTGCGGTGTATCCGCGGACTGCGCTGCGGGCAAGGCCCGGGAAAGCCCGGAGCAGCAGCGTAAGCTCGGCACCGGCCCGCTGCGCAACGGAACGGGCGTAGTTCAGCGTGTTTTCGTAATCGGAGCGGAGATCGATCGGAACGAGAATGCGTTTCATGATGTTCAGGCGATATAGACTGTGCGAGTGTAGAAGAACTGCTGCCCTGCAAATGCATTAACGTATCTGCATATGCAGATATTTCGTTGTGCGTATGCCGTCGGTTTCCCGGCGGACCGGGCGCTTCAGGCACTTGAAACTTGTTCGGGCTTCAGTTCTATTAACGAGAATTCACTTGAAAAGATGCTGATTACAGGACGATTTTTTAGAAGAAATATTGTTCAGATTCTGACATAAATCCCTGCGCATGTAATGCGCCGGGCCCGGAAGCCTGAATTGGGCCGGGCAGCCTGCACGTGTGCGGGCCTGAAGGCGGTTCCAGGCCGGCAGGGAGCGGAGAAGCGCATGTAAGATTGGCGCGGAAAGGACCGGCGTGCAGCGGCTCAGCGCATGGAGGTCAGCAGCCGCTGCACGCCTTCGAGCAGGTACTGCCGCATGAGGGCAGGGGGGAGCCCCGCCTGGCCGCTCATGAGCAGCGAGACGCTGCCATGCACGAGGGCCCACCAGGTGAGAAACAGTGCTTCGGTATGCACGGCAAAGAGGTGGATCTGGCGGATGCAGTCCAGCACCGGGGCCGCAGATTCGCCGAGGGCAGCAGGCGAAGCCACAGGCGACTGGATGCCTTCGAGGTTGAACATCACCTGATACAGCTCGCGGTTGGCGAAGGCCCAGTCCCAGCAGGCGCCGGTCATGGCCAGGAGCTGCTGCTCCGGATCGCGCTTGCTGCTGCGGGCATCCTCCAGCGCAGTCCGGAGCTGGCGGAATCCGCTGGCTTCCAGCTCCAGCAGAATAGCTTCTTTGTTTTCGAAACGCTCGTAGATGAGCGGGGCGGTGTACTCGATCTCGGCGGAGATTTTCCGGATGGTCACATGGGGCCAGCCGTCCTGGAGGGCGAGCTTGCGGGCCGCCTGGAGAATGGCAACGCGCTGGGATTCGATTTCGCGCTGGCGGCGTTCGTGGATGCCCATGGTACGAAGATATGTAAGCAAAACTAACAAAGTTTAGCACATAAGTCAATAGCAAATAGAAAATCTATCAAAGTTAATATTCGAATACACCTTTCCGCACAGCCCGCAGGGCAGCAGGGGAAATTCGAAACAGCATGCCGCCGCATGCAGTTACCATGCAACCTCCGGGCCTGGCTGCGGTCTTTGCACCGGCACACCCCGGGAGGGCAAATCTATCAACCTAACTTGTTGTTCTATGCGTATCTTGTATGTGCTCCTCAGCCTGATGCTGATCGCCGGGCTGGCCCAGTCTGTGCAGGCTGCTGCGCCTGCCCCCGCAGCGGCAGCTGTCAGCGTGCAGGCTGCTCCCGTTTCCGATGCCGCCCCCGCCGACACAAAAGCCGGCGACAGCTGGCTTGCGGCGGCATTGCTGGCCTTTTTCCTCGGTTATCTGGGCATCCACCGCTTTTACCTCGGCTACACCGCGTGGGGGATTATCTACCTCTTCACCGGCGGGCTCTTCGGGATCGGCTGGCTGATTGATTTCATCCGCATTCTGGTCCGGAATCTGAAGCCGAAGCGCGGCAGCTACGCCGACTGAGCTTTTCCCGGATACGAAACGGCGCAGCAGAAGACCTCTGCTGCGCCGTCTGCATCATGCAGTATTTGACTATCAGTGGCTGACAGCCAGCCGGAGCGTTGTTTCGGCGGCACCGGCCTGCACCCGGAGCAGGTACATGCCCGCCGGCAGGCCGCTGGCATCCACCTCCGACTCGTACAGCCCTGCGGGCCGCACGGGCGCTTCGGCTACGGTCCGGATCAGCTTGCCGGACAGGTCATGCAGGGTCACGCGGACTGCGCCCTGCTCTGCGAGTTCAAACTCCACCGTGGAGATGCCCTGCGAAGGGTTGGGATAGAGGCGAACGCCCTGCAGGGAAGTCTCGGAAGGATCGGTGCTGACGGCAAATGCCGGGCGGCTGAGCCGGACATCGGTATAGAGGCGGTACTCGCCGGGCGCCAGGGAAATCTGCTGCGCCACGTCGGTGACGTTGATGCTGTCACGGCTGAAGTACTCGTACCACCAGCCGGTATGCTGGAAATTGGCTGCTGCGGAGGCGGTCCGCACATCGAAGTTGCCCAGCACCGTCACGTTCATGCTGCTGTGGTTCAGGTGAATCCGCTTGTACGGATTGGCAACTGCCAGGGTGAAGTCGCTGGTGCTGAAGACCGGCTGGGAATTGCGGAGGTTGATCAGCGAAGACCAGACTTCGTACACCCGGCGGCGGCTGGGGTTGTTGAGGTAGGTCCAGCGGATGGGCTTGGGGCCGGTGCGTCCATTGAAATCGATGCTGACATCATAGCCCAGTTCGCCGAACTGCCAGAACATCTTCGGTCCGGGAATCGTGAAGAAGAAGGCGCCGGCCGTTTCCAGGCGCGAAAGCGCCGTATTGAGGTTCCGGACGTTGTAGCCGTTCGGGCCGGAGCTGCCGCTGTTCAGGGCATGCACCATCAGACGCTCCTCGTCATGGCTTTCGAGGTAGCCCACCACGTGCGGCTGCTGCCAGTTGCGGGACTTGTAGGAAATCCAGTCGAAATTGGAGGCTACCCCCCGGATGCCCGCGCTGTAGCTGCCCACCATATTGCCCCACAGCATCATGCCGTAGTCTGCCAGTTCTTTTTCCTCGTTGTTGGCCGCAAAGTGCTCCAGGATGAAGTAGACATCGGGATCGGTCTGCTTGAGCACATCGTACATGCGCTTGATCAGGGCGATGCGGCCCGCATCGTACTGGGACCAGGCATTCACGTCGCCGCCGTAGTTGGTCTGGGTGAATCCCTTCGAAAGGTCCATCCGGTAGCCGTCGAATTTGTACTCCGTAACCCAGTACTTCAGCACCCGGTCCACCAGCCGCTTTGTCTGCGGGCTTTCGTGGTTGAAATCATAGCCGACATTGAAGGGGTGTGTAGCAGCAGGATTGAACCAGGGGCTGTTGGCTGCCGGGCTGCTGGTGGCCGGATTCCAGTACAGCTGCACCAGCGGGCTCTGCCCGAAGGCGTGGTTGAGCACCATATCGAGAATGACCACCATGCCGCGCCCGTGGCAGGAGTCGATGAAGGCTTTCAGCGCGTCGCCGGTGCCGTAGTATTTATCCGGAGCAAAGAAGAAGCTCGGATTGTAGCCCCAGCTGATATTGCCCTCGAATTCCATCACCGGCATCAGCTCGATGGCGTTCACCCCCAGGTACTGCAGGTAGTCGAGGGTGTCGATGAGCGTTTTGTAGTCATGCGCGGCGATGAAATCGCGGACCAGCAGCTCATATACTACCAGATCGCCGTTGGCGGGGCGGGTGTACTGCGGATGCTGCCATACGTACGGCGTGCGTGCGGTCTGCAGCACGGATACGATGCCCGACGCCAGGCCGGTAGGGTAGGGCTTGAGGTTGGGGTAGGTACTGGCCGGGATAAAGGGGTCGTTGGAAGGGTCGAGCACCTTGTCTGCATAAGGATCGGCAATGCGCAGCGCGCCATCGACAAAGTACTGGAAGGCATACTCCTGCTGCGGCGTCAGTCCGCGGACCTCGGTCCACCAGAGGGTGCCGTCGGATGATTTTTTCATGTAATGCTCCGTGCCGGGAATCCAGCCGTTGAAGTCGCCGAGCACATAGACATACTGCTTGCCGGGCGCATAGAGCGCCAGGATCACGGTGGTGTCATTCAGGTAGTTGATCCCTTCCACAATGCCCGCAGGCGGATCCTGCACTGTCACCGGGCCGCGCACGGTGTAGGTAATCGAATCCGTTTTCGTTTCCGCCCCGGCCACGGCGGTAAACTTCAGGGTATAGGTACCGGCGGCACCGGCGGCGAGGGTAGAGATCAGATTCCGTCCGCTGCCGCTGCTGATGACGGAGCCGTTGGAGGCCAGGGAGAGGGTGGCGCTGGCCGAAGCGCCGGCGCGGACCGGGATGCTGGCGCCGGGCTCGTAGATGCTGCCGTTCTCCGGCGATGCGATCCGGGCGCCCAGGCCGGGCTTGTCGTGTGCCGGGTAGAAAATATCCGAGCCGTCCGGCGAGCGGCCGACTTTGCTGCCGTCCTGGTTCCGGAACACGAAAGCCAGGCGCTTGAGGGTATCCGTAGCAGGGAAATTGCTGTAAAACGGGCGGATGCGGTAGCCGATGCGGTGCACGTTGTTGCCGAGGGCGGTCATCAGCACCTTCGGGTCGGCCGTGCCCCAGGTGCCCTGCACGTATTTCCAGTCGGTGGGCGAGGTGCTGTTCTGGGTAATGATGCCGGCATGGGCGTACACCGGCGAGATGCCGGTCAGCTCGCCGTTTCCTTTGGTAGCGTCGTAGCGGATGGTCACCGAGTCGGCCGGCGTCGGCAGCACCGGATCGACCTGGAGCAATTGTGCAGAGAGCGGGCCGGACGTGCAAAGCAGCGCCGGCAGCAGAAGGCACACAAGGCGAATGGGCTTCATAGCAGCGTAGTTAGGGTTCAGTTGGTACAGAGTTCAAATATATAGGAAAAATCGCAGATGTCAGATCCGGATACGCGGCACTGCGCTGCCAGCCCGCGCATGCATACGGCACGCAGGACCGCCGTCGGTTTCCGCTTCCGTTCTGTTCAAGTGCCCGAAAGGTACGAAGCCCGGCCCTGAATCCCATACGCTCAGCTCTGCAGGGTATGCAGGCCGCATTCCGTTTTGCTGAAGCCTGCCCAGCGCCCGGAACGGCCCGCGCCGCGCCGGGTGCAGTGCGTGCAGCCGATGGACCCGTAGCCGCGGGCTTCGAGCGGATGATCGGGCAGCTCGTTGGCGACGCGGTACCAGTAGCCTTCCTGCTCGTTCATATCGAAAAACGGGTAAAAGCGCAGCAGTGCGCCTTCCTGCTTGAAAAGCTTCTGGCTGCGCCGCAGTTCGTTGCCGTCGCCCAGCATGCCGGACACCCAGACCTGGTGCTGCTCCTTGAGCGGTTCGAGCGGCATGATTTTGTTGAGCGAGCAGCAGAGATCCGGGTCGTGGGCCCAGGTGTAATCGAGGCGGGTATAGGCGTGCTCGTTGAATTTGGGCTGCACGGGCACCACATTCAGGTTCCAGCGCCGGCTCAGCTCCTCGGCGTAGGCGTAGGTTTCCTTGAAATGGTACTGGGTATCGATAAAGTATACCGGATGGCCAGGCCGCACGCGGGCCAGGTGGTGCAGGAGGATGGCGGATGTCGTGCCGAAGGACGAGGTTACGAGCACCCGCTCGAAATCCTCGAAGATGGCCTCCAGCCGCTCACGGTGGCTCAACCGGGCATAGCGTTCGGTCAGGTGCTGGATATCCATGAGCATCAGGATGTTAGGCGATAATGGGCCGGAGCTGCGCAGGCAGATCCGGACGTACGGCGGGAAATTGGGGTATATACGCAATTCCCATCATGCAAAGTTGCAGCAGGGGCTCCGCTTTTCCAACGGGGCTGCGCTGCGGAATGCTTGCATCGCAGCGCATACAACAGATAAGCCTTCCCCGCAGGGGGAAGGCTTTCACACAGGCTTTATCAGATTCGGTCAAAAATCCAGTTTCAGTACCCGGAGGGCTTGAGGGTCAGATCGACCCGGCGGTTGAGTTTGCGGCCCTGGCCGGAAGCATTGTCCGAGATCGGCTTGGCGGAGCTCATGCCGTCCGACGTGATCCGGGAGAGCTTGATGCCTTTCTGGTACACCAGATAGTATTTTACCTTGAAGGCGCGCTTGATCGAGAGCACCAGGTTATCGTCTGCGGAGCCGGTATTGTCGGTATGGCCCAGCACTTCGAGGTTGTAATCCGGGTGCTTGGCCAGGATCGCAGCTACCTCATCCAGCACCAGAAGGCTTTCCTGCGTCAGCTGGTCGCTGCCGGGCTCGAAGAAGATTTTATCGGAAGCCTTGCGGACAATGTCGAGCTCTTCAGCCGTAGGCGGTGAAGGCGGGATGACAGTTTTTACGGTATTGATTTCGCTTGGTCCTTCCGGTGTTTCCGGACCTTCCGGACCTTCCGGCCCTTCCGGTGTTTTCGGCCCTTCCAGGGAAGTCTTCTGTCCCGATCCATCCGCATAGACGGGCTGCTTCACCGGCTTCTTGGCTTCCTCGTTCTCCGGGCATCCGAGGTACATGGACAGGCCTTTTTCATCGGGGCAGAGGTCATCGCGGTCGGCTACGCCGTCGCGGTCGCGGTCGGCGAGGCGATCCTCGCGGGGGCTGGGGGCCGGATCTTTAATCGTCGTGCGTTCGTTGTTGGAGATGGCAAACACGAAGCCGGCGGAGTAGGTGAGGGGCTGGAAGTGCCCCTTCATGAAGCGCTGTTTGTAGAGGGCTTCCAGCTGGAAGTTGAAGTGCTGGTTGACCTGAATCTGCAGGCCGAGGCCGGCAGGCGCGTAGATGCGGAAGTTGTTCGAGGCGGTGTTGAAGCCGAAGCCTGTGGCGAAATACGGCGCCAGCAGCGCGTCCTCCGGCAGCAGGGTACCGTTGGTCTTGAACTTCACCAGCGCATTGATGTCGATCAGCGAGGTCAGCACCTCGCTGTTCTCCGTCATCGGGTAGCGCGATTCCGGCACGAATGCCGAGCTCAGCGAGAGGTTCATCAGCGGGCTCAGGTAGACATGTGCGCCCACCATGATGCCGGGGTCGAAAGAACGGACTCTGAAGAAATCTCCTGTCCGGAGGCCGTTGTAATCGAGAAAGGTAGCCGAAAGCCCAGCCATGACGGGGCTTTTCGAGGTCTGTCCCAGCGCCGCAACAGGAAGAACGAGGGCAACCGACCATGAAGCAAGGAGGTAGATGTAGGCTCTCAGGGTCATTTGAAATCCATTGTAAAGCACGACAAGCTAAAGGAAGGAATCAGCAATGCTCGTTTCATGGCGGGGAATGCCAGGCACTCCCATGCCGGAATCTGCAAATACCCGGCCAGAACCCGGTCTGGATGCTGCGGAAAGCGGTATTTTCGGTCAAATCGCCGGATGTCAAGGGTGAATGGTAAGAAACCGGGGGTTTTTGTCCCGTTTTCCTTCCTGGCAGCCGGGGCCCGCTGCGCAGCGTGCGCAGGGGTGTACACATTCGTGTACAGCAGGCGGACATTCGTGGTGGTTTGGGTGGCAGGCATACGCAATGCTGCCTCCCGGCCGGGAATCGGATGCTGATACAGCAGCCAGGAAGCAGAACTCGGGCAAGTTATCCGCCGGAAGGCGGCATGTACGCCCTTCTTGCGCAAACGCATTGCTTACTTCCCTCAACGGACCGTTTGCAGGGCTGATCCGTCAGGGCAAAGATGCAGGCATGCCTGCGGAAAACGAAACCTAAAATGCTGCGTGTCACACATGCGCGCGCCTCAGCGCTCGCGCTTGAAGATCATCCGGATGTCCGATCCGTCCACCTGGTACAGCAGCACAAGGCGCGCATCGGTCAGCTCCTCGACCGTCATCGGCTGCGGCAGCGCGTCGGCGCTGAGCTTTCCGCCCGACACCGAAAACCGGCTTCTGGATGAGCCCAGGTCCGGGGTGTCCAGGGTCAGCGTGCTGTCTTCCGAGAACACGTACCGGGTGTTGCCGATGATATCTTCTTTGAGCTCCTGGTGATCCATGCGGATTTCGGTCAGCAGCCAGATGCCCGCAAGCTGGGGCACCGCCGGAATCGAACGCGGGCGCAGCAGCGAATCCAGGGTATCGGCAGGCGCTGTGATCTGCTGGATCAGGGTATCCCGGGCCTGCTGCCCTTCTTGGGAATCTGTGCCAGTGCAGGCCTGAAACAGCAGCGCGGCGGCAGCCAGAGAAAACACGGTATGGCGGATCATGCAGTGCAGGCTGAATGAATGATGGGGCAAATGTACCGAATAAAACTGCGCATTGCACAGCAAATGCCGCAAAAAGCGCCTGGTCAGGCCGCCAGATATGCCAGCACCGCCTGGATGAAGGCCTCCGGCTGCTCGGCGTGCAGCCAGTGGCCGGCGTCCGGAATGGCCTGAAACTGCGCACGGGGAAACCAGCGGAGGATCTCCGCATGGTCGTCCGGCCGCACGTAGTGCGACAGCCCGCCCGTCAGAAACAGCACCGGCGTATCTGCCGGATGGGCAAAGGGCACCGCTTCCAGAATCCGCTCGTACTCGCGGTAGATGACCGGAAAGTTGAATTTCCAGGCAAAGCCGCCCTGCTCCTGCCGCACAAGGCTCTTGAGCAGAAACTGCCGCACCATCGGATCCGGGATGCCCTCGGCCATCCGGGCTTCCGCTTCCTGCCGGCTGCCGATACGGCTCAGATCCATGCCTCGGAGGGTTTCGAGAATGTCGTCGTGGTGGCGCCGGTACGCCCGGATGCCCATATCGGCCACAATCAGCTTCTCCACCCGCTCCGGATACTCGGACGTGAACTGCATGACCGTCTTGCCGCCCATCGAATGCCCCAGCAGATAGGCCCGGATAATGCCCTGCCGGTCCATGAACGCATCCAGGTCGGCAGCCATGGCTGCATAGGTCCAGACCTCGTCGTGCGGCGAGCGCCCGTGATTGCGCTGGTCCACCAGATAGACGCTGAAATGCTCCGACAGGATGCGCGCATGGGTGGCCCAGTTGTCCAGCGAGCCGAAGAGCCCGTGCAGGATGATCAGCGCAGGCCCCTGGCCGTAGGATTTGTAGTTCAGTTCCATGCCGCAAATATCCGCCGCAGGCGCATACCCGCAGCCGGAGCTGCAATTTTTTTGCGCAGCATCCCCTGGCAGCCCGCTCTGGCCTGGTTTTTGCGAATTGCCAGGAGACCTATTCATCTCATCCGTTCAACCCGGAGTCTTCTATGCGGACAGAATTACCTCAGGCTTCCACCTTGACTTTGACTCACACCCTCGATGCATTTGCCGTCCGGAATATGCACCCGGATACGCCCGCCCCGGCTGCCGCGCCGTATGCGGGCAATCTCGGCGATGACCTGAAAACCATCCTGCTTGAAATAGCCGAATGCGATCCGGCTCTCTACCGCAGCGACGCGCGCATCCGCGAGGACCTGATGCTCGATTCGCTCGATATGGTGGAACTCGTCATGATCTGCGAACGGGACTTCGGGCTCATCCTGCCGGACCGCGAATGGCTGCCCGTCCGCACGGTAGGAGAGCTGGAGCAGCTCCTCCGCTCAAAATTGCGCTAACAGGTTCTCAAGCTTTCTCACATGGCAGGCAGGCACACAGCCTGCCTGCTTTTTTTTGCAGCCTGCCGTCAGACTCCGTACGTCAGCCGGTACCAGATCAGCTTGAGGTATTCGTTGTTGACGAAAATCAGGCCCTTTTCGCTTTCCCACCAGCGGTCCGTGCGGTACTCGTCCGGCGCTGCGCCCAGCACGGTATAGGTGATGCCGCTGCCCTCCGAAACTGCCCGGAACACCTGGCCGGTGCGGCGGGTGTGAAACTTCGATGTAACCAAGATCACCCGTTTCAGCCCCTGCTGCTGGGCATAGCCTGTGAGGACCTGGGCTTCCTCGAAGGTGCTGCTGCCCAGAGGCAGCGCAGTGACAGCCGCCGAGTCGATCTCCAGCCGCATCAGGGCCCGGCGTCCCAGCACAGCATCCGGAATTTCGATCCCCAGGGAGGCGAGCGAGGGGTTGACTCCGGAGCCCGTCGCAATGATCCGGGGGGCCAGCCCCTCCCGGAACAGCGCCGCGCCGGCCCGGCAGCGCTCCGCCGGCTCGCCCGAAAGCACCACGATGGCATCCGCACTGACGCGGCTGTCCTCGCGGATCAGCCAGCTGCCCAGCCCCAGCAGGATCTGGAAGCGGAAAAGCCAAAGCAGGGCTGCGGCACCCAGCGGCACCGCAGCCCAGATCAGATAGGCCAGCCAGCGGCGGCGCCCCTTACGCGCCATGCAGGGCTGCGAAATGGTGGTGGAACCGCTCGATCGTTTCGATGCCTTTGAGGTAGTTGAGCACGCCGTAGTGCTCGTTGGGGCTGTGGATGGCGTCGGAGTCCAGTCCGAAGCCCATCAGCACCGGGTCCAGGCCCAGTTCCCGCTGAAAAAGCGCCACGATCGGGATGGAGCCGCCTTCCCGCGTAGGGATGGGCCGCTTGCCGAAGGTATCCTCCATGGCCAGCGCAGCGGCGCGGTAGGCCGGGGTTTCTGTCGAAACCACCGCCGCATTTCCGCCGTGATGCGGGGTCACCGTCACCGAGACCGTCGGCGGAGCCAGACGGAGGAAGTGCTCGGTAAAGAGGCGGGTGATCTCATCGGGATGCTGATCGGGCACAAGCCGCATCGAGATTTTGGCTGAAGCTTTGGACGGCAGCACCGTTTTGGCGCCCTCGCCGGTGTAGCCGCCCCACATGCCGTTGACATCCAGGGTTGGGCGGATGGAGGTGCGTTCCGGGGTGGAATAGCCGGCCTCGCCGCCGGTCTGGCGGATGCCGATCGATTCGCAGTAGGCGGCCTCGTCGTGCGGGCGCCGGGCCAGCTCGGCCCGCTCGGCCTCGCTCAGGTTCACGACCCGGTCATAAAAGCCCGGAATGGCGACCCGGCCCTGCGCATCTTTCAGTGAGGCGATCATCTGGCAGAGCACGTTGATGGGATTGTCCACCGCACCGCCGTACACGCCCGAATGCAGGTCGCGGCTGGGGCCCGTGACCGTCACTTCCAGGTATGCGAGGCCGCGCAGCCCCACCGTAATGGAAGGGGTGTCGATCGACAGCAGCGAGGTGTCGGAGATCAGCACCACGCCAGCCCGCAGCATGTCGCGGTATTGCTTCACAAAGCCTTCCAGGTTCGTGCTGCCGACTTCTTCTTCCCCTTCCACAAGGAACTTGACGTTGCAGGGCAGCGGGCCTTGCTGCTTCAGCATCTCGAAGGCCTTCACGTGCATGTACACCTGGCCTTTGTCGTCGCAGGAGCCCCGGGCGAAGATGGCGCCCTGCGGGTGCAGCGGGGTGGCCTTGATCACCGGCTCGAAGGGCGGGCTGTCCCACAGGTCGAGCGGATCCGGCGGCTGCACATCGTAGTGGCCGTATACCAGAATGGTCGGCAGGTGGTCGCCGGCATGCTGCTCGGCATATACAACCGGATGGCCGGGGGTAGGGTAGATCTCCACGCGGTCTGCGCCCAGCCTGCGGAATTCATCCGCCAGCCAGTCCGCTGCGCGTTTTACATCCGCTGCATGGCGGGAATCGGAGCTGACGCTCGGAATCCGCAGAAAGGCATCAAGCTCGGCAAGAAACCGCTCCTGGTTTGCTTCGAGGTAGGAAACAGGGTCCATAGACACAGATTTGAATGCCAAGTTTGAAATAAAATCCTGTTTCCGCAACCGCTGGTGCGGAATATCAGCCTGAAACCGCCGGAATCCCGGCCGTTCCCGGATATGTAAGATTTGAAATATAATAGAAGCCTGATATATTCGGCTTTCTGCTAAGTTGAATTCCGGCTGCTGCTGCCAGGCAGCCTGCTGTAAACATCCCCGTATCGTTTTATCACCTGTTCCAATGTTTGCCTATCTGCCAACCAATCTGCTGGTCATCTCCCGGCCTGCCCTGGAGTGGATGTATTATCCGGTCTTTGTCGTATGCGCGCTGGCCTTTTACTGGGTGCTGGTCAAGCGGGCGGGCGATGAGATCCCGCGCAAAAGCCTGGATGCGCTGTTTTTCGTTGTGCTGGGAGTCGTGAGCCTGATCTGGCTGCTGTCCAAGCTGGCGCCGCCGCTCGCCTGAGCGGAGCCGTATTACCAGTTGCCGCCCGATGCGCCGTCTCCCAGATAGATCCGCTGGGGGATGGCGCTGTATTCGCGATGGAGATTGGAGGCCAGAATCAGAATCCGGCCTTCGGAGAAGCGTTCGATCAGCCGGAACATCTGTTCGGCAGTAGCCTCGTCGAGGTTGCTGGTGGGCTCGTCGAGCAGCAGCAGATCTGCCCGGGTGGCCAGCGCAAGGCCTACGCGTGCGCGCTGGTACATGCCGGAGGAGTAAAACCGGAGGGGTTTGCCGGCATGTGCTTCCAGGCCGATGAGCGGAATGAGGGAGGCGGGATCGTCCAGCAGGCAGTTTCTGAAGCGGAAATGCAGCTGGATGTGCTCTGCCAGGGTGAGATCGGGATACAGATCCACATACGGGGCAGCCCAGCTGACATGCTCCTGCAGCCGCGCTGCCGGCACAGGACTTCCCTGCAGCGTGCAGCTGACCCGGCCTTCGGTAGGGATCATCTGCCCGGCCAGCATGCGGAGCAGGGTCGACTTGCCAGCGCCGTTGCGCCCGATGATGGCCAGCCGTTCGCCGCTGCGCAGCTGCAGGCTGATCTGGCGGAACAGCCAGCGGTTGTAGAACTGCTTGCCGAGGCCGGCAGCCCGGAGCTGGAATCCGCCTGCGGGCTCAGTCGTCGTGGTCTCCATCGCCGAGGTCTCCGCCGTTGGCGTCGGGGGTATAGCCCCGGATGATGCCGCGGGTCGCTTTGCGGATAAAGGTAATGATCTCATCCCGGTCCTCGGTGGCAGGCAGATGCGCTTCCACATGCGTCAGGGCTGCGCTGATGTTCATGCCGGAGAGGTAGATGTACCGGTAAATGTCCTGGATGGCATGGATGCTCTGGTTGTCCATGCCGCGGCGGCGCAGTCCGATGGAGTTGACGCCGACATAGCGCAGGGGTTCGCGCCCGGCCTTGACGAAGGGCGGCACATCTTTGCGGACGAGCGATCCGCCGGAGATCATGGCCTGCTTGCCGATCTTGACAAACTGGTGGATGGCCGTTGCGCCGCCGATCACGGCGTTCGGGCCGATTTCCACATGTCCGGCCATGTTGACCGCATTGGCAATGATGGAGTAGTCGCCGATGACGCAGTCATGCGCGACATGCACATAGGCCATGATCAGGCAGCGCGAGCCGATGGAGGTTTTGCCGTGGTACACGGTGCCGCGGTTCAGCGTAGCGCATTCCCGCACGATGGTGTGGTCGCCGATCTCGAGGGTGGTTTTCTCGCCGGAGAACTTCAGGTCCTGAGGGATGGCGGAAATCACGGCACCGGGGAAGATTTTGCACGATTCGCCAATCCGGGCACCGTCGTAGATGGTCACTGCGGAGCCGATCCAGCAGTGCGAGCCGATGGTGATGCCGCCGTGCAGGACAGCGCCGGGCTCCAGGTGCACATGGTCTCCAAGGGAAATCCGGGACAGGGAGGCAGGCAGATCGCCGGGCTTGCGCCAGAATTCCAGGCTGTTGGTTTCGGCGGAGAGCGAGGTGCCTGCGCCGATCCGGCAGAAGCGCCCGATGCGTACGCCTGGCCCGACAGATGCATGCGGACCAATCCACGAGCCTTCTCCGATTTCCGTGTCCTGATAAATGGTTGCGAACGGCTCGATCACCGCATCCGGATGAATGCGCGCATCCGGGTGGATATATGCCAGGGATTGCTGCCGCTGAGGTTGAACGTTCATATGATTTGTTTAGGGACGATGCTGGCTACCATATCTGCGGAACTCACCAGCTGACCGTCCACAAAGGCTTTGCCTGTCATCATGCAGATGCTCCGGCGCAGATTGGTCATCTCCAGTTCGAGCTGCAGGGTATCTCCCGGTATAACCGGTTTTTTGAACCGTGCGTTGTCTATCGCAACAAAATATACCCAGACGGTTTTCGGATTCTCGATCGTATTGAGCAGCAGAATTCCCCCGATCTGCGCCATCGCCTCCAGCTGGAGCACGGCCGGCATGATGGGGTTGCCGGGGAAATGCCCCTGAAAAAACGGCTCGTTGATCGTCACATTTTTAATGCCCACGATCCGGTTTTCGCTGAATTCCACCACCTTGTCCACCAGGAGGAAGGGGTAGCGGTGCGGAAGAATCTCGTGGATCGCGTTGATGTCGAAGATGGCCTTGCCCTGGGCGGTCTTTTGAAAGCGGCTGGTGATGCGCTTCTGCCGGATGGCCGACTTGATTTTGCGGGCCAGTTCGATATTGGCTTTGTGTCCGGGCCGGGTCGCTACGACATGCCCCTGGATCGGCGTGCCGATCAGCGCCAGATCGCCGATCAGGTCGAGCAGCTTGTGCCGGGCGGGCTCGTTTTCGTGGCGGAATCCTTCCGGATTCAGCAGGCCGGCATCGGCAGGCGGAGCCTGCAGGCCGAAGAGATTCGTCAGCTCGCCCAGATCTTCCGCAGGCACCGGACGGTCGGCCATGACCATCGCATTTTCAAGCGATCCGCCCTGCACCAGTCCGTGCCGGTGCAGGGCCAGCACTTCATGCAGGAAGCAGAAAGTGCGGCTGTCGGCCATTTCTCCGGCAAAGGCATCCATGGAGCCCATGTACGCGTACTGCGGCTTGAGCACACTCGACTCGAAGTCGATCATGACCGATGCCTGGAAGTGCGACGCTGGAAGCACCGCAAGATCGACCTTGCGGGCAGGCTCCTGATACTGAATAGCTTCCTCCAGGATGAAGATCGGGCGGGCTGCCTCCTGCTGCTGCAGGCCCGCTTCCAGCAGGGCGCGGACAAAGGCAATGGCGCTGCCGTCCATCGCTGGCGGCTCGGGTCCGGTGAGTTCGATCAGCAGATTGTCGATCTGCAGGCCGGCGGCGGCGGCCATTACATGCTCCACCGTGTGCACGCTTACCCCGCGCTCGGTGAGCGTCGTGCCCCGCTGGGTGTCGCTGACGAGGTCCACGTCTGCCCGCACGGTTGGCTTTCCATCCAGATCAGCCCGGCAGAACAGAATGCCATGATCTTCCGGCGCAGGCTTGAAAGTCAGGGAAGCGGGGATGCCGGTATGCAGCCCGGTGCCTGAAACGGTAATGTCCCGCTGAATCGTATGTTGTTTGGTATGCATGACGCGATCACTCACCTTGCTTGATTGCTTGTTCTAGCTGATGCAGCCGCTGCTGCATCTCTTCCAGTTTGCGGAAGAGCACCTCAGACCGCAGCTGTTTCCGGAACGGCTGCGCCGGCGACCCCCGGAATGCCAGGCCGGGAGTCCGGATGGAGGCATTGACGCCGCTCTGTGCGTCGATCTGGGTCTGATCGGCGATTTCCAGGTGGCCTACAATGCCTGCCTGGCCTCCGATGCGGCAGTTCCGGCCCAGGCGGGTGCTGCCGGCAATGCCGGTCTGCGCTGCGATGACCGTATGGGCCCCGATGCCGACATTGTGGGCGATCTGCACCAGGTTGTCGAGCTTGACCCCGGCCCCGATGCGGGTCTCGCCGGCTACGGCGCGGTCTATGCAGGTATTGGCGCCGATTTCCACATCATCTTCCAGCACCGCAATTCCGGTCTGGGGCACCTTCCGGTACGATCCGTCTGCCTGCGGCAGAAATCCGAATCCGTCGCTGCCGATGCGCGCGCCGCTGTGGATCATGCAGCGTTTGCCGATGCGGGAACCTGCGTACACCGTCGTCTGCGGATACAGGACGGTATCGTCGCCGATGACAGCTCCTGCGCCGATATAGCTTTGCGGATAGATCCGAACCCGGTCGCCGATGACGGCGCCGTCGCCGATATAGCTGAAGGCGCCGATGTACAGGTCCTGGCCCAGCTGCACGTCTGCGCCCAGATGCACAGGCGCTTCCATGCCGGCGGGATGCTGCGCCTTGGCTTCCGAAATATGCTCCAGCAGCCTTGCAAATGCCTGATAGGGGTCCTGCACGCGCAGCAGCGCGGCATGGAGCGGCGCTGCTGCCTGGTAATCGAGCGGCACAATAACCGCCGAGGCCTGGCACTGGGCCAGATACGGTTCGTAGCGCGGGTTGCCCAGAAAGGTCACAGTGCCAGGTGCGGCATCCTCGATCCGGGATGCGCCCCGGACAGGCACCCCAGGGTCCCCTTCGAGCACTGCCCCGATCAGTTGGGCTACTTCCCTGAGGCTCATCTCCATGTTCGGGATTCAGATGCGGCCAAAGCTACAGATTCTTTCCCTTCAAACCTAGTACTGCACAGGGGTATAGCGGCCTTTGGCAAAGATCCCGATGACCCGGCCCGGAAGGCTGCGGTTCAGCCAGGGGCTGTTGACGGCGCGGGAAGGAATCATCTCCGGACGCAGGGTCCATTCGCCTTCCGTGCTGAACAGGGTCCATTCCGCCTGGCTGCCAGGGCTGTCGGCAGGGTGCTTCAGCCCCAGGATGCGCCGCGGATTGAGGCTGATGAGGCGCACCCAGTCCTGCAGGCTGAGATAGCCCGGGCGGATGAGCGCCTCCAGGGCCGTGCTGAAAGCGGTCTGCAGGGCCAGCATGCCCGGTGACGCATAGGGAAATTCCACCGCTTTGTCTTCGGGGGCCTGGGCATGGTGTCCGGTGGCCAGCACGTCGACGGCGCCTTCGCGGAGCAAGCCGATGAGCCTGCGCCGCTGGGCTTCGCTGCGCAGCGGCGGCACCGCCTTATATACGGAGTCGAAAGCAGCGAGCGCTTCGTCGGTAAGGGCCAGATGGTGGATCAGCACTCCGGTGGTGCAGCTGCCGCGTGCGGCATGCTGCTGCACGCGCAGGAGCGCCTCGGGCGAGCTGAAAGGCTGGAGATGCAGCCGCCCGCCGGCGTAGGCCAGCATTTCCAGCAGCCGCACCGCCGGCAGGACTTCGGCCAGCTCCGGCACGCCGCGCATGCCCATCAGAACGGCCTGTTCGCCTTCGTTCATCTGGCCGTCCGGCGCGATGGAGGCATCGTAGGGCGATGCGGTCAGCAGCGCTCCGGATGGCTGCAGGTACTGCAGCACCCGGATCCAGATGCCGGCTTCCGCAGCCGGCCGGCCCCCGTCGGTGATGGCGGCTGCGCCGGCACCGAGCATGTCGAGCAGCTCGGCCATGTCTTTGCCGGCCATCTGCACGGTCATGGCGCCGGCATGCATCAGGTGCACCGGAGCGGCTGCGCTGCGGGTCACCAGCGCGGCGATGACCGGTGCGCGGTCTGCGTGGGGCAGGGTGGCAGGGTGGCAAAGTACCCGGGTAAATCCGCCCGCAGCCGCAGCGGCTGCAAGCTGGTCGAGGGTTTCGGTCTGCTCATGGCCCGGATCCTGCAGCACCGACAGCAGGTCCACCCATCCCGGAGAAATGCAGAGTCCCGGAGCCTCGATCACCGTCGCGTCGTGCGGAGCCTGCAGGCTTCCAGCCGGGCCGGACGCTTCGGTCTGCCCGTCCCGGATCAGCAGGCTGATGCGGGTCTGATCGCCCGGCGCGCCGGGGTCTATGAGCAATGCATCTGGGATAAAGTGCAGGGGCATGCGGGTGAGGGCTAGTCCGGCTGGCTGCCTCTGCCTGCCTGCGAAGCTGGCTGCGGGGCGCCTCCAGAGGTTCCGGTCCGCAAAACTACAATTTCCAGCAACAAAAACAGGAGCCCCGCCAGCATAAAATAGATCCACAGCGGGGTGCCTTCCCGCTCCAGCTGAATCCGTTTTCCGATCATGTCCGCATCCTGGCCGAGCACCTGGGCCTGCTGCCAGCCCATCGCATCGAGCCGGGCGCGGAGCGCGGACGCATCTGCCTGGGCCAGCCGGGACTCGGTATCTGGCAGGTTGAATGAAATGACGCTCAGCACCGAATCCTGCCGCACAGCGCGGTAATTGCCTTCCTGCAGCTCCATCCGGTCAAACACCAGCGTCGTCGCGCTGTTGCGCACATACTGCTCCGGCGTCAGCGCTGCGCCGCCCGCTTCGGGGACGAGCTGCACCAGCTCCGGGCCTGATACCCGGACACTCCAGGGGGTATAGGCGCCGATTATTTGTGAAGGCGCCGTCTCCCGCGCCTGGTTCATCAGCTGCGAAAGCCTGAACATCAGCGGAGTAAAGATGGATTTGATCTGCAGGTCCGTCCATTCCGGTTCGAGCGGCGTACTGAAAAGATACAGGGTTCCGCCGCCGGTGCGCACTTCGCGGAGCAGGGGCGAGCGGTTTTCGAGCTGAATGATATCGGTGTAGACGGTCCGGCTGTCGGGGGAAAGGGGGTAGTAGCGGAAAACGGATGGAGCGTCGAACTCGCGGCTGGCCTGCCTGCCGCTCCCCGGGCTGAAGATGCCGCGGAAGGCGGGATGGCTGAGGTCGGCGACTCCTGCAGGCGCGCCGGACTCGATGGACACCGCTTCGGCCATGCTGCCGGCCTCCAGGGTGCCGAGCAGGGAGTTGAGCGCGGGCACCGATGCGCGGGTTCCCGGGAAGATCAGCAGATTGCCCCCTGCCTGCACAAAGTTCTGGAGCCGTTCGGCTGCGCCGCCGCCGGGCTGCGACATGCCAGCCCAGATGACTGCACGGTAGCGCCGCAGATCGACAGTGGAAAAGGCCTGGCTCGATACGAAGGCAGGCGAAAAAGTCTTGAAGAGATTCTGGTACAGGATGCGCAGCGGACGCGAGCTTTGCTCTTCTACAATGAGAATCTGCTCCTGCTCAGGCACATAGATGGAAAAATACCGCCGGTTGTCGAAAGACACCGGCTGGTCGTCCAGTTCGGCATAGCCGGAAATCCAGCCGCTGCGCCCCGGCGTGAATGCCATCGGCACCTCCTGGCTGCCGCCGGCCGGCAGGCTGACGTTGCTGATGGCTGCGATCTTGCCGTCGGCCAGCAGGCGGATGCTCAGGTCGCGTACCTCGCTGCCGCCGTCGTTGACGAGGGTCATGCGCATGCTCACGGGCTTGTCGGGCTCCAGCACAGCCGACTCGATCCGGTGGCCGGTGAGGTACACATTGCCCGGATGGCGCCCCCCCACATGGGATACAAAGACGCGGATGCCCGGGCTGGAGGCTGCCGGCACGCTGCTGTCTGCGAGGATGGTCGACTGCTGGAAATCGCTCAGCAGATACAGATCCTGGCCGGCATAGCTTGCCCGCCCGAACAGGGCCCCGCCGAGGCTCAGCCATTCTCCGAGCGTGCGGGAATGCTGCCGGACGGCGAGCTGCTGCACCTGGTCCAGCGCCTCGTCCATGCCGGAGAAGGGCAGGTTCGGCTTCGGATCGGAGGCAGCCATAATGAGAAACTCGTCCTGCGGGCCGTAGGACCGGATGATGCTGCGCGCAAGCGAAAGCGCCTGCTGAAAGTAGGGCCCCCGCTCGTTGGAGGCAGTCATGCTGAAGGAGTTGTCGATGAGAATGGCTACGGACCGGCTGCCGGGGCCGGTAGCGCCTGCGCCGGTGAGCACCGGGTTGGAAAAGGCGAGCACCAGTGCCGCCACTGCCAGCAGGCGCAGTGCCAGCAGGAGCAGCTGGCGGAGCTTCAGGCGCCGGACTACGGTGCGCTGAATTTCCCGCACAAACGCTACATTGCTGAATAGCAGCTGTTTAGGACGCTGGAGATTGAAAAAGTGCACAATCACCGGAACCGCCAGCGCCAGCAGCCCCCACAATGCAAGCGGATTCAGAACATTCATTGCAACATTTTCATCGATCCTGCGTTCAGCATACGCGAATTTCAGGCACAGGTTTGCATGCAAGATTACGCGAAAGGCCGCTATTTCCAATACGGTGAATAAATGCATCCGCTGCTTGCAGCAGGCTTGACTGTGATCTTTTTTCGCATATTTTTGCAGGTCTTCTAAAAAAACGCACTATGTACTGGACGCTTGAGCTTGCCACGCATCTCGAAGATGCGCCCTGGCCCGCAAACAAAGAGGAGCTGATCGATTTCGCACTCCGCTCCGGCGCTCCGATGGAAGTAGTCGAGAATCTGGAGTTGCTTCCCGATGATGATACGCCCTACGAGAGCATTGAAGAAATCTGGCCCGACTACCCATCCAAGGACGATTTCCTCTTCAACGACGACGAATACTGAGCAGCTGCTTCAGATTCGGATCCGGCAGGTCCTGGCAGGCGGTACCCGTCTGCTGGGGCCTGTTGTGCTGGAGGTGCAGCCTGGGCTCACCTATCTGGCAGGGGTAAACGGCAGCGGCAAAACGACCCTGCTCAAATGCATTGCGGGCCTCCGTCCGTTCGAAGGGGAAATCGAGGCCGGGGGGATCAGCCAGGCTGCTGCTTCGCCGGCCGCCTGGGCACGCGTAGTGGCCCTTGCGCCGCAGCAGGCGCTGCCGCCCGCTCATCTGACCCTGTCGGAGTTTGTGTGCATGGGCCGATTTCCGTGGCTCAAGCCCTGGGGGGCATACAGCCCGCAGGACCTCGAAGCGGCCCGCCGGTGGATGAGCCGGATGGGGCTTTCCGCGCTTCCGGGCCGCCGCACGGACGAACTGTCCGGAGGAGAATTCCAGCGGGCGGTGCTGGCCCGCACCCTGTGCCGCGAAGCGCCGGTGCTGCTGCTCGACGAGCCGGCCCAATCCTTGGACCCCCCGGCCCGGCATGGGATATACCTGCTTTTGCAGACCCTTGCAAGCCAAGGACTTACGGTGCTATGCGCTACCCATGACCCCGAAGCGCTCCGCATGCCCGGCGCGCGGGTGGTCGGGCTGCGGGAGGGCAGGGTAGTGCTCGACACGGCGGCAGGCGGGCTGCTCAGCAGGCTCTGGCCGGATGTATACGGAGTCAGCGGCGAAGCAGCGCTTCCCATTGGCTGAACAGGGCGGCTGCCGCCTGGTGCGGAGCCGCCTGCTGCGCGGCAACAGCGGCTTCGATGCCGGGCAGTGCTTCCGCGATTTCAGGCGTCTGGAAAAACCGGGCTTCCAGCAGCTCGCGCAGCGCACCGCGCAGCCATTCGACACGCTGCCGTTTCCGCCGGGCCTCCCAGTGCCCCTGCGTCTGCATCTGGCGGCGGTAGGACTCCAGCATCTCCCAGATTTCAGGAAGGCCGGCGCCTTCGAGCGCCGAGCAGGTCATCACCGGCGGCTGCCAGCCGGAGGCACCCGCCGGAAACAGGCGCAGCGCCTGGCTGTAGGCGGCCTTGGCCATGCGGGCCTGGGCTGCGTGCGCACCGTCGCATTTGTTGACCGCCAGCCCGTCGGCCATTTCCATGATGCCTTTCTTAATGCCCTGCAGCTCGTCGCCGGCATTGGGCAGCATCAGCAGCAGAAAGAAATCCACCATGCCGGCCACCGCGACCTCGGACTGGCCTACGCCCACCGTCTCGACAATAATCACCCCGAAGCCGGCTGCTTCGCAGAGCATCATCGCTTCGCGGGTGCTGCGGGCTACGCCGCCGAGCGAGCCGCCGCTGGGCGAAGGGCGGATGAAGGCCAGCGGATCCTGGGCCAGACGCTCCATGCGGGTCTTGTCGCCCAGGATGCTGCCGCGGGTCAGGGGGCTGCTGGGATCGATGGCCAGCACGGCCACCGACTGGGCGCGTGCGGTGAGCATGCTGCCAAATGCCTCTATAAAGGTGCTTTTGCCGGCGCCGGGGGCGCCGGTGATGCCGATTCGGAAGGCGCCACCTGCATGCGGCATGCAGCCTTCGCTGATCCGGGCGGCCAGCGCCTGGTCATCCGGGCGGCGGCTTTCGATCAGGGTGATGGCCTGCGCCAGCAGCACCCGGTCGCCGCGCAGAATGCCTTCAACATAGACCTCGGGAGCATGGCGGAGGGGCGCTCGCATGCGGAAACAAGATTATCAGCTGCAAAAAAATCACCGCAGCGGGCAGCAGCGCCATTCTTTTGGTTACTTTTGCCCGGATGCAGCTGCGAATATATGCAGATAATCTACATTCACGGGCTGGACAGCCGGCCGTATCCTGACCGGACAGACCCCCTGCGGGCGGCTGGCCATCAGGTGCTGGCCCTGCATCTGGACTACCGGCGCCAGCCGGACACCTATGCGCTGCTGCATGCTGCGGCAGCCCGCTCCGGAGCGGAGTTTGTGATCGGGAGCTCGCTGGGCGGATTCCTCGGCTTCTGGCTTTCGGAAGAGGCGGGGCTGCCCTGCCTGCTGTTCAATCCGGCGATGCAGGTGCCGCTGCAGGCAGCGCGCATTCCGCGGATCCGGGCCGGCGCCTGCCCGGCCCGCTGGGTGATGCTCGGCGCAGAAGACGCGGTCGTCGATCCGCAGTACAGTCTGCAGCTGTTTCAGCATACCTACCGGGCGCCGCAGCAGCAGGTGGAGCTGCGCGCAGGCCTGGGCCACCAGATCGATCCTGCAACTTATCTGGCCGCGCTGCGCTGGTGCGGCCTGCTTTCAACGTGAAAAACCGATATGGAACTGATTGCGGAAGTGCTGAAGTATGCGGTGCCGGCCCTGCTGGTGCTGCTGGGGGTCAAGCTCGTGCTGGACGACCGGCTGCGGCAAAGCAAGGAGCAGCAGACGGCTGCAGTGCGGGGCGAGATGCTGCGCAGCCACCTGCCTGCCAAGCTTCATGCCTATGAGCGGGCGGTGCTGCTGATGGAGCGCATGCGGTTCGGAAATCTGCTGCTGCGGCTGCCTGCGGCCGGCATGCCGGCTTCGGCGTATTACGAGCTGCTGCTGGGGGAGATCCGGAGCGAGTTCGACCACAACCTGGCCCAGCAGCTGTACATCAGCCCGGCGGCCTGGCAGGTGATCAGCCAGGCGCGGGAAGAGGCTGTAGGCGTCATCCACGCAGCGTACCGGAGCCTTCCGGAGGGGGCGGAGGGCATGCAGCTGGCCCGTGCGATTGTAGGCATGACGAAGGATCTCCCGGAGCAGACAACGCAAAAAGCCATTTTGATGCTCAAAGAGGACGTTCAAAAACTCTTTCCGTTTCCGGTAGCAAACCCGGATGGCGGGGTTAGCAGGTGATACTAATTCTGCTTGCAATCGGCGGCTGGTGTCCGGAGGCGCCCGGCTCCGGGCCGGCGGCAGGGAAGCGGGGTCCGGTTCCGGCTGTTACAGACATCGTACTACCCGGCGCCTATAAATATCGGCTGTTCCGGACCCTGGTGAGGGGTAGATTCAGATAGTTGATAATCAATATACTATATATTCCCTGCTGAAGCGGAGATCGAAGCAGGGCAGGGGGCTGGCGGGGACTTTAGGCGCTTATGGAAGGGCATATATGTAAAAAATTGTAAATCAGAGGTCTATAAAATTACGCCCGAACTGTAAAAAATCGTAGAATGTCAAGTTGTATTTTCTGACTTTTCCCCGCAACTTTAACCTTACGCCGCAGGTCAAGGGGCAACTACTCCCTGGGGACGCACTCGAAAGAACGAACAATTTTAGTAAATAGGAATGACAACGCCTCACGTTGACATCTGGAATAGCTGTCTGCAACTCATCAAGGACCAGCTGGCTCCACAGAGCTTCGAGACGTGGTTTACCCCCATCCGGCCGGTCAGGCTTGAGCAGCAGGTGCTGACGATCGAAGTGCCCAGTCTCTTCTTTTATGAATGGCTGGAGGACCACTACGTCGAGCTGCTCCGGAAGGCGGTGCATGCCACGCTGGGCCCGGACGGGCGCCTGGAGTACGCAGTGCTGGAGGCGGCAGGCCGCGGCCAGGGCGCTGCGCAGATAGCCCGGCCTGTCGGCGCGGCGCTGCATGCGCATGCCGGCGCCGCATCAGGCGGAGCTTACAGCCCTTCCGATGCGCCTCAGCAGATTCCCAACCCCTTTGTCATTCCCGGCATCCGCAAGGTCGAGATCGAATCCAATCTGAACCCGGCCTTTTCATTCGAGAATTTTGTCGAAGGCGACTGCAACCGCCTGGCGCGGGCCGCGGGCTACGCCGTCGCCAACAAGCCCGGCGTCACGGCCTACAATCCGCTCTTCATTTTCAGCGGCACCGGCCTCGGCAAAACCCACCTCCTGCAGGCCATCGGCAACCACGTGAAGGAGACCGCCGCCAAGAAGGCAGTGCTCTACGTATCCTCCGAGCGCTTCATCAACCAGTTTGTAGAGGCGGTCAAGAAGAATACGGTCAATGACTTCATGACCTTCTACCAGATGATCGACGTGCTGCTGGTGGACGATATCCAGTTTCTTTCGGGCAAGGAAAAAACGCAGGAAAACTTCTTCCACGTCTTCAACCACCTGCGCCAGTCCGGCAAGCAGATCGTGCTGGCCTCGGACCGCCCGCCGCATGAGATCGAAGGCATCGAGGAGCGGCTGCTCTCCCGCTTCAAGTGGGGCCTCAGCGCCAGCCTGCAGGTGCCGGATTTCATCACCCGCAAGCAGATCCTCAAGAGCAAGATGTACCAGAACGGCATCGAGCTTCCGGAGGAAGTGGTGGAATTCATTGCCCACAACATCACCTCCAATATCCGCACCCTCGAAGGCGCCCTGATCAGCCTGCTCGCCCAGAGCTCGCTCAACCGCCGGGATGTGGACCTGGAGCTGGCCCGCTCCATGCTGCGGACCTTCGTGGACACCGTCAGCCGCGAGATCACCATCGAATCGATCCAGAAAATCGTCGGGGAGCATTTCTCCGTCGGCGTGGAGCTGATGAAGGACAAGAGCCGCAAGCGCGACATCGTGCAGGCCCGGCAGATTGCCATGTTCTTCGCCAAGGAGATGACCCGCCATTCGCTCAAGTCCATCGGGCTGCACTTCGGCGGCCGCGACCATACTACGGTGATCCACGCGCTGCAGACGGTCAGCGACCTGATCGCTACAGACAAATACTTCAAGCAGAGCGTGATGGAGATCCGCAAGCGTATTTCGCTCGAACTGGGTTAACCGCGCCGCCCATGAATTCCTGGCTGACGATTTGCTGCGCCGCACTGCTCGGCTGCGCCCTTTCCTGTGCCACCAGCACCCGCGCCGTGCGCGGCGTGCCGGCGGATTTCTCGCTCACCATCGAGCGGACGCCCTGCAAAGGCCGCTGCCCGGCGTATGTGCTGCATGTGGATGCGCGCGGGCATGTCGCCTATGAAGGCAAGTACTTCGCCGATCCGATGGGCAAGCATGAAAAAACCCTGCGCAAGGCGCAGCTGCGCGAACTTGTGGCCGCCATCCAGGCTGCCGATTTCTGGGCCTATGCCGAGCGCTACGACGAGCCTTCGATCAAGGATGTGCCTTCCGCTGCCACCCAGTGCACCATGAACGGACGCACCCATCGGGTGCTGAACCGCTTCAATGCGCCGGAATCCCTGGGCCAGCTCCAGGCCCGCCTCGACTCCATCATCGGGCAAGACGGCTACCAGCCTGTGCCGGAACAGCCGTAAGATTCCTGGCGGGGCAGCGCGGGATTATCCGCATCTGTCCTGTATCTTTACAGCGGCACGTTACCGCCGTTTTCCGCAATCGCCTGACGATGAAACCGATCCGCCGCCGTTCCCTTGCCCTGCCCGTTCTGGCCCTCTGCGGGCTCATGCTGTTTTCCTCCTGCCGGATGCTCATGGGCGATCCGCGCAAGAACTGCAACCATCCCCAGCATGGCAACTACATGCGGGAGCAGCACCAGAAGAAAACCGGAATCTGAACCGCCCGGGCATCAGCCCCGCAGCGCCTGCAGGGCATCGCGCATGCGCCCGGCAGGCCGGATGCGGGCCGGGCCGGTCTGCACCCATTCGTAAATACGGGCCATGGCATCGGCATAGGACCGGGAAGGCTCCCAGCCCAGGCGCTCCTGCGCATTGAGGGTGCTGACAGTCAGCTCGCGGCCCAGCAGTCCGGCTCCGAGCCGGGTCACCGGCGCCCGGACCCCCAGCCAGTTGCCGGCGCGCTCGAGGCTGCTGCCCAGCCGCCAGGCCAGTCCGAACGGCAGCTGGCCCCTGGGAGCAGTCTGGGCCATGAGGCCCAGCTCGGTCAGGTACTGCCGCCAGGATGCCTGCCATTCGTCGCGGAAATGGAAAATCTGATTCGCGCCTGCCGGATCGAATGCGGCCCGGATGATGCCGTCCGTGAGGCTGCCGATGTCCACCAGGCAGGCGTCGTAGGCGCCGCCGTCGAGCAGCGGCAGGCCCGCAGCGGAGCGCATCCGGCGGATCGGGTCGCAGACCCAGACGCTGCCGGGGCCCGTGACATTGCAGGGGCGCACGATGGTCCAGTCCATGCCGGCGCGCGGGGCTGCTTCGCGGATCCATTGCTCCGTTTCCAGCTTGAGGTCGCCGTAGGGAATGCCGGCAGGCACGCAGGGGTCCCATTCGCGGAACCCGCGCAGGTGCCGGTGAACGCCGCAGGCCGCCACCGAACTCATGAATACGAACCGGGATACCCCTTCCCGGTCAGCCTCCTCAAACAGGTTGCGGGTGGCAGTGCAGATGCTGCTGTAAAACCATTTGCGCGGCCCCCAGTCGGTGACGCGTGCGGCAAGGTGGATCACCACCTCCACATCCCGGCAGTTTCCGGCAATGCTGGCCGGATGCAGCAGGTCGCCGTGGAGAATCTCATCCGGGCCGTCGGGCAGCATGGGCTGGGGCTCGCCGCTCCAGGCGAGCGCCCGGATATGCGCGCCCAGCGATGCCAGTTTCGGGATCAGATGCGAACCGATGAACCCGGTAGCGCCGGTCACAAGGCAGCGCTTGCCGTGCAGGTCGGGCAGGGGAGCGGGCACAGGAATATGATTTAGGTCATGTACGGAAAGCCGCGCGGACGGGTTGGCGGAATAGGTTGTATATTTCGCGCCGGTCTGCCGTATATTCAGGCCTTCACTCATCCTGCTCGCATGAAACCTGCCAGCCTATCCCTGCTTTTCGCCGCCGCGCTCCTCGCGCTCACTGCCTGCGGCCCCAAGCCTGCCCAGCAGGCCGAGACTGCCGATTTCCAGTACGTGTCGGAACAGTTTGCCGATCTGAAAATTCTGCGCTACCGGGTTCCCGGCTTCGACGAGCTGAGCCTGCAGCAGAAAAAGCTGCTCTACTACCTCGCAGAAGCCGCCAAATCCGGGCGCGACATCATGTGGGACCAGAATTACAAGTACAACCTCACCATCCGGCGCACCCTGGAGGCTGTCATCAGCAGCCGCCCGGACACTGCCGCCGCAGAATGGGGCAAATTCATGGAATACACCAAGCGGGTGTGGTTTTCCAACGGCATCCATCACCACTACGGGTCCGAGAAGCTGATGCCGGAATTCAGCGAGGCATACTTTGCCGCGGTGGTGGGCCAGGCCGACTCCGCGCTGCTGCCCCTGCGCGCAGGCGAGACCGTGTCCGGGCTTATTGCCCGCCTGACGCCGGTGCTGTTCGATCCGGCAGTTGCGGCCAAGAAAGTCAACAAGGATGCCGGCGCCGACATTATCGCGGAGTCTGCCGTCAACTTCTACGAAGGCCTCACGAATGAGGAGGTGGATGCGTACTACAAAAGCCTGATCGACCCGGCGGATACGACCCCGGTTTCCTATGGCCTGAATTCCAAGCTGATGAAGGAAAACGGCCAGATTGTGGAAAAGGTCTGGAAGGTGGGCGGCATGTACAGCCCTGCCATTGAAAAGGTGGTGTACTGGCTGGAGCAGGCGGTTTCCGTTGCCGAAACCGAACAGCAGGCAAAGGCCCTGCGGCTGCTCATCGAATACTACCGGACCGGCGATCTGAAGAAGTTCGACGAATACAGCATTGCCTGGGTGCAGGATACGGCTTCGGCCATCGATGTGATCAACGGCTTCATCGAAGTGTACAACGATCCCAAAGGCTTCAAAGGCTCCTTCGAGTCGGTGGTCTCGATCCGCGATCCGGAGGCGACCAAGCGCATTGCCGCCATCGGCAAGGAAGCGCAGTGGTTCGAGGACCATTCGCCGATTCTGGATGAGCACAAAAAGAAGGAGGTGAAGGGCATCTCTGCACGGGTAATCAATGTGGTAGCCGAGGGCGGCGACGCGACGCCTTCCACGCCGATCGGCATCAACCTGCCCAATGCCAACTGGATCCGCGCCCTGCACGGGTCCAAGTCGGTCAACCTGGCCAACATTGTCTCCGCCTACGAGGAAGCCGGCAAGGCTGCCGGCGGCGCGCTGGAGGAATTCAGCGAATCGCCCGAAGTGCTGGAGCGCCAGAAGCAGTACGGCTCGCTGGCCGACGCGCTGCACACGGACATGCACGAGGTCATCGGCCATGCCTCCGGGCAGATCGAGGCCGGGGTAGGCACCCCCAAGCAGACCCTGGTCAACTATGCCTCCACGATCGAGGAAGGCCGTGCGGATCTGGTGGCGCTCTATTACCTCATGGATCCCAAACTGGTGGAAATGGGCCTCATGCCCTCGCTGGAGGCCGGCAAAGCCGCCTACGACGACTACATGATGAACGGCCTCATGCTGCAGCTCCGCCGGATCAAGCCCGGCGCGCAGATCGAGGAAGACCACATGCGCAACCGCGCCTTTGTGGCGTACTGGTCCATGGAGCGGGGCAAGGCCGACCAGGTTGTCGAGTGGGTCAAGCGCGACGGCAAGACCTTCGTCAGAATCAACGACTACGACAAGCTGCGGACGATCTTCGGCGAGCTGCTCCGGGAAACGCAGCGCATCACCTCCAAAGGCGACTTCAAAGCGGCGCAGCAGCTGGTGGAAACCTACGGCGTGAAGGTGGACCCCGCCCTGCATCAGGAAGTGCTGGACCGCTATGCCCGGCTGAAGTCGGCGCCCTATTCAGGCTTCATCAATCCGGAGCTGAAGCCGGTGATGCAGAACGGCCAGATTGTGGATGTGAAGATCGAATATCCGTCCGATTTCACCCAGCAGATGCTGTACTACGCCAAGCAGTACTCCTTCCTGCCCAGCGAGAACTGAACCGCTGATTTTCACGCAGATAGATCATGCAAGGCGCTTCCGCGAGGGAGCGCCTTCGCTGTATGGGCACGCCGCAGGCCGGGGCCGTTTCGGACAGGCCTGCCGAATTTCTTACATGACCGTTCAGGCATCAGAACCTACAGCTCGGACATGCTATGTGCCGCATGGATATTCCAATGAATGTTTAAATGTTTCCACGGCATATCTTGGGGGAAGGTTTCACTCATCTTTAAGGGATTCTCTAACACCATCACACATGCAATCTTACTTGTACCATGACCTCCCCCCGGTCCATGGCGCGATGCGTTCTTTCCGCGTCTGGATCCTGGCATGCCTGGCAGCACTTCCGGGCCTGGCTGCTGCGCAGTCGTTTACCGAGCTGACCGGTACGAGCAACCCGTTCAACGGGCTGTCCGTCGGCTCCAACGACTTTTCGATGCCTGCATTCGCCGATATCAACAATGACGGCGACCTGGATCTGTTTGCCGGAGAGGACAACGGCCAGTTCAATTTCTTCCGCAACGGCGGCAGCCCCAGCAGCCCGTCGTATTCGCAGGTTACGGGTTCATCCAATCCGCTGAACGGACGGGATGTGGGGGATTTTGCGGCCCCGTTTTTTGCCGACCTGAACAACGACGGCGATCTGGATCTGATTGCCGGCGAAGAGAACGGCAACCTCAATTACTACGCCAACTCCGGCACTGCCGCTTCGCCCACGTTTCCGGGCAGCCCGGCAACGGCACCCTTCACCGGCATCGACATCGGCGACTTTTCGATGCCTGCACTGGTAGACATCGACAACGACGGCGATCTGGATCTGTTCATCGGCGAGGGCACAGGGAACATCAATTTCTACCGGAACACCGGGACTGCTTCTGCACCGGCCTTTACGGTCGTTACGGGTTCGTCCAATCCCTTCGACGGCGTGGACATCGGCGCCGATTCTGCACCGGCCTTCGCAGACCTGGATGGCGACGGCGACTACGACTGTGTCATCGGCGAGTCGGACGGCACCCTGAACTACTACATGAACACCGGCACGGCTTCCAGTCCTGCATTTACCGTACAGACGGGCAGCTCCAATCCCTTCAACGGCTTCGACGTAGGTGCCACATCGGCGCCGGCCTTTGCCGACATCGACAACGACGGCGATCCGGATCTGATCGTGGGCCGCTCCTCCGGCACGTTTGCCTTTTACAGCAATACCTCGCTGCTTCCGGTGGAGCTGCTGTGGCTGGAGGCCGTGCGCGCCGGGGTGCAGGTGCACCTGGAATGGGCTACCGCTTCCGAGCTGAACAATGAAGGCTTTACCGTGCAGCGCTCCGCCAATGGCCGGGAGTGGGAGGCGCTTTCCTTCGTCGCAGGGCAGGGCACTTCGCAAGGGGTGCAGATGTATGCCTACACCGATGCGCTGGCGCTTTCCGGTCCGAGCTATTACCGCCTGGAGCAGCGCGACACCGACGGCTCGACGCATCTTTCGCCGGTGGTCGAGGTGCTGGCTGCGAGCGGGCAGGCGCTGGTTTCTGTCTATCCGAATCCGGCCACGGACCAGCTCAGCCTGTCGCTGAGCGGAGTCCGGAGCGGCCAGGCCTCCGTCCGGCTGCTCGACCCTGCCGGGCGCGAATGCTACCGCCAGCTGCTGGATCTGGGCAACGGCGGCAGCACCGTGGTGCCGGTGCCGCTCGACGGTCTGGCTCCGGGTCTGTATGTGATCCTGGTATCTGCCGGCGGGGAGCGCTACCTGCGCCGGGTGGTGGTCAAATAAGCCGCCTGCCGGCTCCGTCTGCGTCCCCCGCATCTGCCAGATGCGGGGGACGGGCGTTTTCAGGGCCCCTTTCTTGACCAATAGCGAAATGCAATGCCGCTTTTGTGCAGAATTGCATCCCGATTGCACGGCACTGGCGCCGGATTGGGGCGGCAAACTGGCGATTGGGCAACGCTTCCTGCACGCCAGCCAGCCAGCGCGGTAATATTGCAGGCAGATTGGATTCTATTCCCTTTCCCCATCTGTATCAATGCCTCTTCTATGAGATTACGGCTACGCCTGTCCCCTTCCTTGCCCGTCTGGCTGCTGATGGCGGCTGCTCCCGCTGCCATGTCCGCGCAGTCCTTCACCCTGGTCACCACCGGGAGCCCCTTCAGCGGGCTCGATATCGGCAACTTTTCCACGCCTGCTTTCGTCGACATCGACAACGACGGCGACCTGGATCTGTTTTCCGGCCGCGGCTTCGGCACGACCGGCGGCGGAAACGGCACCATCCGCTTCTACCGCAATGACGGAAGCCCCTCGTCGGCATCCTTTACCCTCGTGACCGGCAGCAGCAATCCCTTCAACGGGGTGGACGTCGGCGGCGACTCGCAGCTGGCGTTCGTGGACATCGACAACGACGGCGACCTGGACGCCTTCATCGGCGAGTCGGACGGCTTCATCAATTTTTACCGCAATACCGGCACCGTATCCTCGCCGACCTTCAGCAGCATTACCGGCAGCAGCAACCCCTTCAACGGCGTGGACATCGGCTCGGCCTCAGCTATTGCTTTCGTGGATATTGACGGCGACGGCGATCAGGATGCCTTCATCGGCGAATCCACCGGGATCATTAACTACTACCGCAACGGCGGCACCGCTTCCGCGCCGTCGTTTGCAGAAATTACCGGCCCGACGAATCCCTTCAACGGGGTAGATGTGGGCGCTTTTTCGATCCCTTCCTTTGCAGACCTTGACGGAGACGGCGACTTCGACTGCCTCGTCGGCGAGGAGGACGGGGTGTTTACCTACTTCCTCAACACCGGCAGCGCCTCTTCGCCGGTATTTACCCAGCAGAACGGCGGCTCCGATCCCTTCAACGGGTTCAATGTGACGGGGTATTCGGCCCCCATATTCGCTGACATCGACAACGACGGCGATCCGGATCTGATCACCGGCCGCTCGAACGGCCAGTTTACCTTCTACCGCTACACCTCGCTGCTGCCGGTGGAGCTGCTCTGGCTGCAGGCTGAGCTGCGCACGGGAGCGGTGCACCTGTCCTGGGCTACGGCCACAGAGCTGAACAACGAAGGCTTCACGGTGCAGCGTTCGGTGGACGGGCGGCTTTGGGAGTCCCTGACTTTCGTCGAAGGGGGAGGCACCCGCAGCGAGCTGCGCGAGTATGCCTATGCGGACTATCTGCCGATGCCGGGGGTCAGCTACTACCGCCTGGAGCAGCGGGACTTCGACGGGGCAACGCAGCTCTCGCCCGCCGTGGAAGTCTATTCGGCGGTGAAGGGGCCTGTGCTGGACCTGTATCCCAATCCAGCCAGCAGCCAGCTGAGCATCCGGCTTGCCGGAACGGAAACGGGCACGGCGCAGATTCAGTTTCTGGACGCTTCCGGACACCTCTGCCGCGAGCAGACCGCCGAGCTGGCCGAAGGCCGCGCGCTTGTGCTTCCGGTGCCCCTGGAGGGACTGGCACCCGGAGCGTACTATGTGCTGGTCACGGTCCGCGAGAGCCGGTTTGCCGGACGGGTAGTGGTGCAGTAATTGCAGAATGGCTATGCCGCAAGCCCCTCCGCCGGAAACAGCGGAGGGGCTTGCGCGTCAGGTGCCGGCAGCAGGCCGGGCATCAATTCTGGCAGTTCGTGCAGCGGGCCGCATATCTGGCTGCAGAGATCCGCATATTGGATCTATGCTGCAACGCTGATCTCCTGAAATTCAGCGCGGCGCATGTTTTCACCCGCTTTACAAACCCGACATACACCATTCGGCGCAGATTCCCGGCCCATTCCGGGCTGGCGGACCGCGTGCCGTTACCGGCTTCGCAGACCCTCAACTTATCTGGCATGGTGTACGTTTCCCCCTTTTCAGCTGTTTCAAGATCCGCGGGCCTGTTCCGCCGCTGCTGCTGTGTGCTGGCAGCCGTGCTGCCGGCGCTCGCGCCTGCGCAATCCTTCAGCCTTGTAAGCTCCGGAAGCCCCTTTGCGGGCATCGATGTAGGCGAGTTCTCCAAGCCCGATTTTGTGGATATCGACAACGACGGCGATGAAGATCTGTTTGTCGGCGAGGCATCCGGCGTGGAAGGCGGCACGGTCAATTTTTTCCGGAATACCGGCACGCCGGCGGATCCGGTATTTGTGCAGGAAACCGGCAGCTCGAATCCCCTCAACGGCGTGGATGTGGGCGATGAGGCCCAGCCGTTTTTTGCCGATATCGACAACGACGGCGATCAGGACTGCTTCATCGGCATCAACAATGGCAGAATTGCCTACTACCAGAACACAGGCACGGCATCGGCTCCGGTGCTGACGGCTGTCACCGGCACCGGCAACCCGTTCAATACGTTCGATGTGGGCGCCAACTCCATTATCTCGCTGGAGGATCTGGACGGAGACGGCGATCTGGATGCGATGATCGGCGAGGATTTCGGGATTCTGAACTATTTTCCGAATACAGGCACCGCGTCGTCGCCGGTATTTGCCCAGGTAACGGGCAGCAGCAATCCGTTCAACAATGTCAACAACGGCGACAACTCCTATCCGATGTTTGCGGATCTGGACCAGGACGGGGATCCGGAAGCGCTGCTGGGGGAGGAAAGCGGCATTCTGAATTATTACCTCAACCAGGGTTCGGCATCGAATCCGGTGTTTGCTGCCCAGACCGGCGGCGCCAATCCGCTCAACGGGGTCGATGTGGGGCTGCGCTCTGCGCCGTCTTTTGTGGATATCGACAATGACGGCGATCAGGACCTGGTGATCGGGGCCCGTTCGGGCACGCTGACATTTTACCGCAACACCAGCCTGCTGCCGGTGGAGTGGCTGTGGATTCAGGCGTCCGTGCTGACCGGAGACCGCGTGGCGCTGTCGTGGGCCACGGCGTCCGAGCAGCACAACCTGGGCTTCGAGATTCAGCGCTCTGCCGACATGGAGCGCTGGGAGGCGGCGGGCTTTATGCAGGGCGCCGGCACCTCGCAGACAGTGAGCACCTACACCTTTACGGACCCGGCGCCCTACGGCGGCGTGAGCTTTTACCGCCTGGAGCAGCTCGATATAGACGGGACATCGGCCCGCTCTGCGGTGGTCGAGGTGCGGATCGACCGCGCTGCGCCGGAGGCGAATCTGTATCCCAATCCGGCCACCCGTGCGGGCACCCTGCTCACGCTGGCGGCCATGGAGAGCCAGGCGCCGCATGTTCAGCTGCTGGATCTGTCGGGGCGCTCATGGCTGGAGGCAGATGTGGAAATGGGCGGACACGGCGTGGCATCGCTGCCGCTGCGGCTCAGCGATGTGCCGCCGGGTATGTATGTGGTAATGGTGCGGGACGGGCAGCGGCTGCACAGCGCCCGCCTGCTGGTCCGCTGAGCAGGCAGCACTCCATGACACACGCAGCTCCGGCAGATTGCCGGAGCTGCGCGCATGCAGGATGCAGCCGGAAAGGCCGGGGTCAGGGCAGGTAGGACCAGCCGTGCCTGTTCTTGGCGATCATGTATTTCTCCAGCAGCACCTTGCCGGTATCGCTGAAGACGTTGGGCAGCATGATCTCAAACTGGCGGGGCTTGAAGAAGTGGTTGCCGAAGATCAGCACCTCCTTGTGGCCGGCATCCATGACGCAGAGGGCCGGGATTTTGCCGAAGTCCTGCTTTTCGAACTTGCCGTCGCCTTTGATGGCGTGGATGATATTCTTGGCGGCCACTTTGCCCATTACATCGCTCGGATATCCGGTTTTGGGCACGCCGAAGGGCACTTTGCAGTTTTTGAACGGCGCCAGCACCTCCACGGCGAGGCCTGCGGCGTAGACATTCGGATAGTCCGGATGCTGATAGCCTTCGTTGACCGGCACGAAGCCGCGCGCATCGCTCAGCTCGGGGGTGTTCCGGATTGCATCCACGCCGACAAAGGGCGGGATGAGCATGCTCATTTTGTAGGGCAGTTCGCGCCCGTCGTTCAGGATAATCTTATCTTTCTGGATTTCAGCGATTTGAGCCTCGGTGATCCAGTTGATCTTATACAGCTTCATGAACATCTCCAGCATGGACTTGCCGCCGCGGATGCCGCCGATGCCGAAGTGGCCGAGGTAGGGTTCCGGGGTGATCCAGGTGATTTCGACGCGGTCGCGGACGCCTTTGCGGCGGAGCTCTTTGTCGAGGTTGAAGAGGTATTCATATGCAGCGCCCATGCAGCTGGCGCCCTGGGTAGCCCCTACGACCACCGGTCCCGGATCGGCGACCAGTTTTTCGAAGGCTTCGAAGGACTCCTCAGCCATTTTCGGGGTCACGATGCATTGCACGTAGCCCTCTGCCGGGTCGGAGTGGGGAACCGCGCTGAAATCCAGCCCGCAGCCCGTGGCCACGACCAGATAATCATAGCTGATCAGCCCGTTTTGGGCGGTTTCGACCTGATTGCTGTCCGGTAGTACCCGTACAGCCCGGTCTTGTATGAATCCGACGCCTTTGCGCTTCAGCAGCGGAGCGATTTCAAAGGTAATATCGGAGACTTTTCTGCGTCCGAAAGGAACCCAGATGAGGGAGGGAACAAAGAGGAAGTTCTTCGAAGGGGAAACGACGAGCACTTCGTGCTCCGGGCCCAGTTTCCTGCGGATCTCCAGCGCGGCAGTCATGCCGGCGAAATTGCTGCCCAGAATTACGGTCTTTGCCATGACGCGCAATGGTTAGGTGGAATCAGAGGCTAATAACCGTTAGGCTGGGGAGGATTGCAGTGAGATCGCTCCGGCTTCGGGATGACTTATCCGGTTTCCGGGACTGACTTTCCGTATGCGGTCTGGCTGGCCCTGAGGGGCGCGTATGGGAGCGTATTGTGTTAACGCATTGTAAATCAAATATTAACAAGCATTTTTCCGAATAACTCAATCAGCCGGGCGGCTAACTTTAGGCATCTGCCGGGCAGGGACGATGACGGAATTTCGGCCTGTCAGCCCGGTATTACCCTTAATCCTGTGGGCATGAAAAACTCTCTGCGCGTATGGCTTGCGCTGATCGCCGGGTCGCTGGGCGCCTGCGATTATGCGCACCTCTATCATGTGCTGACGGTAGAAAACGGCTCCGGCTCCGGCGAATATCCGCTGGGCCGGCAGATCCTGATCGAGGCGGCACCTGCCGATACGGGTGCGGCATTCTTTGCGTGGGAAGGAGACACGGCATTTCTGGAGGCCGTCCGGGCGCCTCAAACCCTGCTGACCATGCCGATGCAGGATGTGACGGTCCGGGCTACGTACCGGAACCTGCCCCGGTATTCGCTCGAAGTCGTGCATGGAACCGGCGATGGCACCTACCTGGCCGGCACCCGCGTGCGGATCACGGCGGTGGCTTCCGGCAACGACGAGACCTTTGTGCACTGGAAAGGCGATACGCTGCATCTGGAACGGCGGGATACGGCTGTAACCTATGTGCTGATCCCGGAAGCATCTGTCCGGGTTGAGGCTGAATTTGTGGAAATCCCCAAAATCAGCTTCAGCCGGGAAGTCCGCCCCATTATCCTGCTCCGCTGCTCCACCTCCAACTGCCACGGCCAGGACCGGGAACCGTTTCTGCTGACCTATGAGCAGATCCGGGACAATGCGTCTGCCATCCGGAACAGCATCATCAACGGCCAGATGCCCGCCGGCGGCCTGCCGCTCCCTGCGTCGGAGCGCGAACTGATTCTCAAGTGGATCGCAGAAGGCACCCTCAACAACTGACCATGAAGTACTGGATCATCTGCCTGGCTGTATTCGGGGCCATGCGCACCGGCCCGGCCGGGCGGCCTGCGCCAGGCGATGCCGCCCCCTCCTTCCGCAGCGAAGTATTTCCCATCATCCAGACTAAGTGCAACATCCGCCTCTGCCACGGCGAACGCGGCAGCGTGCCCTTTGCCAATTACGCCCTCGTCAAACGCAATGCGCAGAATATCTCGAAGCGCATCGCAGATCCCAAAGCGCCCATGCCGCCGAAGGATTCCAACATCCGGCTGAGCGCCGAAGAGATGCAAACCATCCGCAAATGGGTGGCCGCCGGTGCGCCGCAGAACTGATTTTTAGCAAGTCCCACAAACGCCGCTCCCTATGAACTCCCGCTGCCTCTTTCTCCTGATGCTGGCGATCGGAATGCACACCGTACAGGCGCAGGACGCCGATACCTTCGCGATCCCGGAGCCTGAGCCGGAGATATATGCGGAAGAAACCTTCCGCACCTTCCGCCTCGTCAACGGCCACTCCACGGAAACGCTCTGGGGCCGCAACCTCCACTTCGGCATTTCCCACCGCTTCCAGGGGCCCGTCAGCGATGGGGTCAAAACCTTCTGGGGTCTGGACCAATATGCCGACATCCGCTTCGAGCTGGGCTACGGCATTACGGATAACCTGAGCATCGGCGCCGGCCGCAGCCGCGCCAACAAGCTCTACGATACCTGGGCCAAATACCGCGTGCTGCGCCAGCGGACCCGAGGCTGGCCGCTGACAGTGACGGTATTTGCTTCTGCATCGGCCGATACGGACGAATGGAGCGCCATCGAGCAGGAGGCGCTGAGTTTCAGGCACCGGCTCGCCTACTGCGGGCAGGTGCTCATTGCCTCCTGGATCACCTCCTTTCTCAGCGTGCAGGCTGCGCCGATGGTGGTGCACCGCAACCTGGTGTCGGCCGTTCAGGAGCGCAATACCCTCTATGCGCTGACCCTGGCAGCGCGGGCCCGGATCACGGATAAAATTGCCGTGCTCGCCGAATACACCCGCCGCCTGAATCCCGCCGAAGTGCCCGGCCAGCCGCGCTATGATGCCTTCGGCATCGGACTGGATTTTACCACGCCGCGCCACGGGTTCCAGATCCAGTTTACCAACACCAATTTCATCATCGAGCAGGCCTGGGTGCCGGAAACCCCGAATGCCTTCCGCACCCGCGGGCCGCAGATCGGCTTTCACATCACGCGTCTGTTCCAGCTGTAAGACCTTATATATACAGAAAGAAGCGCCCCGCAAGGGGCGCTTCTCGATATAGGAATGGAAAGCACGGACACTTAGCGCACCACGCTCACGCGGATCACAGCACGGCTGCGGCCGTCGTTGACGGAGAGCTGGTAGAAGCCCGGAGCCAGGCTCTGCATCGGCAGGCTGATTTCTTCGGTTCCGGCACCCAGGGTGCGGGTTTCCGAGAAGACCGTACGGCCCTGCAGGTCGAGCAGCTGCCAAGCGATTTCAGAAGGCTGCTCCACAGAGAGGCGCAGGGTTGCATTGCCGTTGGACGGGTTCGGGAACACCCGGGCCAGATTGGCATTGAGCGGCAGATCGAGGCGGGTAGCCAGCGGCAGCAGGGTAGCCGTGCCGTTGGGCAGCACCAGCAGCAGGCCGAAGCCGTCGCCGTTCTGGTTGGCAGCCGGATTCAGGAAGCCGGAGGCAAGCACGATGCCGGCGCCGCCGCCCAGGGTGCTCAGGTCAGCGGTGAAGGCGGCCACAACCGTGCCAGGCGTGCCGGCAGGGGTGATCTGCAGCGTGTAGTTGGCGGCAGGCACTTCAAAGTGGCCGTTGAATTCGGTGTACTCCAGATCAGCCACCAGCGGAGTGGGCACTACGGTAGCGCGCACGTCCACATTCGGGGCGTCGGTAGCGCCGTGGAAGACCCGCAGGCTGGTGTTGGCAGCTACGGTAGCGGTTTCCTTGGCTTGGGCAGCGACGAAGAGGCCGAAGGCGGTCGAGGTGCCGTTCGGGTTGGCGGCGAAGCTCGAAGGCGTCAGCACGCCGTTGGCGACCACGTGGTAGCTTTCATTGGCAACGAGCGTCAGCGGGATGGTCGCGATAGCATTGGCAATCGAAGTGCTGCTGCCGGGCGCCACCGCAATCCGGATCGGGTAGCCGGCGGGCAGGCCCAGGAAGCCGGTTGCCGTGCGGAAGGTGAAGTCTTCGATCTTGATCGTGTCCTTCAGCGTATTGACGTAGATGTCCACCACTTCGGCAGCCGGATCGGCGGCATTGTGGATCACCTGGGCGCGGGCACCGCCGACCGGGGTCAGGGCTGCTACGGCACCGCTGGGCAGCGCGGCAAACAGGCCGAAGGCCGGGCCGTTCTGGTTGGCGGAAGGCGTCAGGAAGCCGGAGGCGAACACGAGGGCAGCCTGGCCGTTGAGGGCGGTAGCATTCAGGTAGAAGGGCGCGACCACCGTAGCGGCGTTGTTCGGAGCCGTCACATCGATCACGTACTCGGAAGCAGGGATGGACAGGTAGCCAGTGAAGTCTTTGTAGGAAGCCGTGGGCACCACCAGGGCCCCGTTGGCAGCAGCGCCGACAGCCGGTGCGTCGGTCGCGCCGTGCAGGATCTTGATATCCAGATTGCTGCCGGTGCCGGCCTCACGTGCGCCTGCAGAGATCAGCAGCCCGAAAGCCGTGCTGATGCCGCCGGGGTTGGCTGCGAAGCTGGCCGGGGCCAGCACCCCGTTGGCTACGATCGAGTACGATTCGCCGCCCACCAGGGTAGCCGGGAAGGTAGCGATGGCATCCGCGATGGAGCTGCTGTTGGGCAGGGCCACGCCGATGGTGATCGGATAGCCTGCGGGCAGGGTCAGGAAGGGCGTAGCCGTGCGGAAGGCGAAGTTGTCGATCTTGATCGTGTCGTTGAGCACGTTCACGTACACATCCACCGTATCGGCAGCGGGGTCGGCAGCGTTGTGGATCACCTGGGCGCGGGCCGTGCTCACCGGAGTCAGCGCTGCCACGGTGCCGTCGGCGAGCGCGGCAAACAGGCCGAAGGCCGGGCCGTTCTGGTTGGCTGCAGGGGCGAGGAAGCCCGAAGCGAAGATCAGGGCCGATTTGCCGTTGAGTGCGCTGGCATCCAGGAAAAAGGGCGCAATGACGGAAGATGCGTTGTTCGGAGCCGTCACATCGATCCGGTAGGCAGCAGCCGGGATCGAGAGGTAGCCGCTGAAGTCTTTGTAGGTAGCGGCCGGAACAGCCAGCCCGCCGTTGGCGGCGGCGCCTACCGTGGGCGCATCGGTGGAGCCGTGCAGCACGCGCACATCCACGTTGTTGCCGGTGCCGGTCTCCTGCGCGTTGTCGGCAATGAGCAGCGTGAAGGCTGTGCTGACCCCGTTGGGGTTGGCTGCGAAGGAAGCCGGAACCAGCACGCCATTGGCGACGATGGTGTACGACTCGCCGTTCATCAGCGTCGCCGGGAAGGTAGCAATGGCATCTGCGATGGAGGTGCTGGAAGCCGGAGCCACGCCGATGGTGATCGGATAGCCTGCGGGCAGGGTCAGGAAGGGCGTGGCCGTGCGGAAGGCGAAGTTGTCGATCTTGATCGTGTCATTGAGCACGTTCACATACACGTCCACCGTCGCAGCACCGGGATCGGCCGCGTTGTGGATCACCTGGGCACGGGCAGCGCCTACGGCAGGCAGCTGGATCACCGTGCCGTTGGAAAGGGCGGCAAAGAGGCCGAAGGCTGCGCCATTGAGGTTCTGAGCGGGGTTGAGGAAGCCCGATGCAAACACCACGGCGGCGCCGCCGCCGAGCGTGCTCAGGTCAGCCACATACGAAGCGACCGTCGTGGACGTGCCGGCGGCATTCACATCGATCACATAGGTGGAAGCCGGAACGTTGACGTAGCCGGCGGTGAAGTTGCCGTAGGTGGCGTTGGGCACCAGCACGCCGCCATTGGCGCGGATGTCCACTGCAGGCGCATCCGTAGCGCCGTGATACACCGCCAGATCCACGCCTGCGCCGGTGCCGGCGGAGAGGGCAGGGGTGAGGGTTTTCAGCGTGAAGCCGATGGCGGCCGCGCCGTTGACCGTGCTGTTGTACAGGGCGGGGTTCAGCACGCCGGTCGCCATCACGACGTAGTTCTGGTTTGCCGTCAGCGTGAGCGGAAAGCTGGCGACAATGTCGCCGGGGCCGGTGCTGGAGGCGAGTGCAATACCCACCACCGCGTTGACCGGCACTTGCACAAAGGGCGTTGCTTCACGGAAGTCGAGGTTGTCCACAGCAGGCGTCGCCCCGCCGTTGATGTACACGTCCACGCTGGCTGCGATGGCGTCGGGAGAGTTGTGAATAATCTGAACGTTGGCAGTCTGAGCGGACGCCAGTGCCGGAATTAGCACCAGGCCCACACCTGCCACCAGGGAATACAGCAGTCGCTTCATTGCGTTTTGCTTAGGGTTTTGAACAGTTTCGCTTGTGACACAAAGAACTCCAGGGCAATCAGCACGCTGATTGTCTGCGGGATATGAAGTGGTATGTACAGCGGAGGAGAACAAGAATGGAGAACGGTCCAAATCTGGGCGGACCGTTCATCCATCCCATGCTAAGCTGACCTTAGCAGCAGGAACACACACAAAAGAACGAACCTATTTAACCACAAAACTCCTCCTTAACTACGCCGAATCTCTTACCGGATCATCAGGGCCGTGCGGGCCGTGCCGTTCCGGGTCTCTGCAAGAATATAGTACAAGCCTGCCGGCAGGCCCTCCGTCTGGAGATAGGCGCGGGCACCGCCAGCCAGCAGCGGAACATCGTAGATCATTTCGCCCCGCAGCCCCAGCATCCGCACATGGCGCATCGGAAGGCTGGAGGTCAGCTCGATGCGGCCGGGCTGCCGGATTGCCTGCAGCGAAGGGGCAGTCTCCTGCAAGTCGAGGTGCTGTGTCTGGCCGGATTCGAGCAGAAACTCGGCGGGGCGGTAGCTCACCGCAAGCGCCTGACCGTTCTGCCGGAGCACACGCACATTGCGCACCTGAATCTCGACGCTCTGCACCTCGTTGCCTTTGCCGATCACGTCGTCGATCATCACCGAAATATCCGCCACGCGCCCGAAGCCGCTCCGGGACGTCTGGTCGTTCCGGGTGATTGCCACATCCAGCTGGCGGGGGCTGAAGAAGAACTTATGCAGGCCGTGCAGATCCTGGCGGAAAGTGCCCAGCCAGGAGCTGCCGTACTCCACGCGCAAGGTACTGGAATCGAGGTTCAGCCCGCTGAATACCAGCGAGAAGGCGATGCCGTACACGCTGTCGGCCGGCTGGCCTTGCGTACCGAGCGAGACAACGGTCCGGAGGGTATCGCCAGGGCCGTACACAGGCGCCATGAGGGCCATATCCAGCAGCGGGCCGCCGGGAGCGCTGAGACTGCCCGCAGACTGCGGAATGGCATAGTGGCTGCGGACCGGCGCCAGATCGACGGTATCGATGATGCCGTTGCCGTCCGCATCCGAGTGCGCATAATCCGCTCCGGAGGGAATCTGCTGCGCCCAGGCCGGCGCACCCTGCGCAATCCACGCGGTGTGAGCGTCGGGCCGGACCGGGCCGCCGCTGCCGGCAGCAAATCCCCAAGCCAGCACATCGAAATTGTTCGCCGCGCCGTCTCCGTTCATGTCGCCCGGCAGCACGCATTCCGTAAGGCCGGCCACCACAACCGAGGCCAGGGCAGAACTGCTGCCGTCGAACACCGTTACCGTAAAGAGCGTATATCCAGCTTGAACCCACACCTGCTCCGACGCACCCTGGCTGCCCGTATTCCAGGCAAACTGATAGACTCCGCTTCCCCCGCTGACCGAAGGCTCCAGCGTCAGCGGAGCCGAGGCGCAGGCATATACGGTGTCGGTTCCGAACAGCACCTCCAGTGCTGCTCCGGACTGCGCAGCAAGCGGAGCCCAGAATCCGCTCAGCAGCCCTAATGCCAGTAGTGTCCGATGCATGTGTGGTCCGTTACAGTAAACTTGTGTATTCAATGAACAAGTACGTGCTTTTGTTTTTGCGGGATGCGAATAAAATAATAGCTTTCTGGATCGAATGATGTACCTGAATTTTAGATTATGTATTGAAAATCAAGTATTTAAGCCAATTTTAAATACACGATTCTGGATCATATGCAGCCTGTCTGATGAAACAGCCCCGTATTTTCCGCCTGCTTTCAGGCCTCCGCCCGGCTGAAATGCGCGAATTTTGCCGCATGCTGGAGGCCGGCTGGCTGCACGAGCACACCCGGCTGTCCCGGCTTGCGCCGGTGCTGCTGCAGGCATATCCGCATTTTCCGGCGGCCCTGACGGGCCCGGAGCCCCTGCACCAGGCGCTCTTCGGCGCCGGTGCGCCCTTTTCCGCACAGCAGGTGCACGACCAGCTTTCGGTGCTGATGCGGCTGCTGGAGCAGTACTGGACCCATGCCCGGCTGCAGCAGGATGCATTTGCCGCGCGCCAGCTGCTGCTGGAGGAGGCCATCGGGCGCTGCGGGGACGAGGATTTTGCCCGGCTGCTCCGCAAATCGGAGCAGCTGGCAGAGCAGCAGCCGCTGCGCAACAGCGCCTGGCACTACCACCGCTACCGCATGCTGCAGCTGCAGGATGCCGTGCAGGGCCGCTCCCAAAACCGGGCGCTTTCCAGCAGCCTGCCGGAGGCTGCCCGCGAGCTCGACGCCTACTACTTCGCCTCCCGGCTGCGGGCAGCCTGCGAGCTGCGCAACCGCCGCAACATTGTCCGCGCCGAAGACGGCGGCGGGCCCGATGCCGCACTCTGGATCGCCCGGTTTCTGGAAGGGGAGGGGAGCAGCTTTCTGGAATTCCCTGCCGTGGCCATCTACTTCGAAATTTACCGGATGCTGTCCCGGCCCGATCCCGAGCCGCACTACGAGACGCTGCTCGGCCTGCTGAGCCGCTCTTCCGGGCAGTTTGAGCGTACAGAAGCCTATGCGATGTACACCTATGCCCAGAATTTCTGCATCAAACGCATCAATACCGGCCAGGCCCAGTACCTCGACGCCCTCTTTGGCATTTACCAGGCGCTGCTGGAGGAGGATCTGCTGCTTGAAAGCGGCGTGCTCGCGCATGAGCATTACAAAAACATCACCACGGTCGGGCTGCGCCTGCGGCGCTACGAGTGGGTGATGCAGTTTCTCGAAGCCTATCAGGCGCGCCTCAGCCCGGAGGTGCGCGAAAACGCGTACACCTACAACCTTGCGGTGTACCACTACGAGCGGCAGGCCCACCGCACCGCGATGCAGCTGCTGCAGCGGGTAGAGTTCACGGATGTGTATTACCACCTGAGTGCCAAGGCCTTGCTTGCGCGCATCTACTACGAGCAGGGCGAATACGAGCTGCTGGGCTACCTGCTGCAGGCCTTCCGGGGGCTGCTGCGCCGCGACCGGCAGATTTCGGACCTGCACCGGCAGGCGCATGCGCAGCTGGTGCAGCTGCTGGGCCGGCTGATGCGCCTGCGGATGCAGGAGGACCGCCTGGGCCGCGAGGAGCTGGAGCGAAAGGCAGAGGCGCTGCGGCAGGACCTTGCTGCCCGTCAGGGTGTCACAAATGCGGATTGGCTGCGGCGGCAGATTGCCGCGATGCTTCAGGAAGCAGGCGCAGCTTCGGGCTGATTTTCAGCAAATTTCTCCAGCAGCTCGCGGGCCTCCTCCACCGAGCGGACCTTGAACTTGGCGTTGGTGCGGGCCAGCCCGACCTTGATGGTGTATGCGTCGTCGGGCAGGGCCTGGAAGGTGTCCTCGTCGGTATGGTCATCGCCGATGGCGAGGATGAAGTCCCAGGGCTGCTGATAGAGCCAGCGCGCGGCGGCCTTGCCCTTGTTGACGCCTGCATTGCGGATTTCCACCACCTTGTTGCCTTCCAGCACCTGCAGGTTGTGGTTGGCGGTCAGGTAGATCAGCTCGTCGCGGATCTCGCGGACCCGGTTGGCACCCAGCTCTTTGTCGATCATGCGGTAATGCCAGGCCAGGGTGTAGTCTTTTTCTTCGATGAAGGAGCCCGGGGTGCGCTCCACGAGCTTTTCGAGGATGGGCATCACGGCCGGCTTCCAGGACGCCATGACCGTGTCGTTCAGCTGCCAGCGGCCCCCGCTCCAGGTCCAGACGCCATGCTCGGAGACCATCTCCATGCCCAGCTCGCCAAACCATGCTTCGAGGGTGTAGCGGTCGCGGCCGCTGACGATGACCGGATGGGTGCCGGCCTGCGCCTTGAGCAGCCGGAAGGTCTGGAGCAGCTCCCCGTCCGGAAAAGCCTCCGAAGGCGAGTTCTTGAATCCGACCAGGGTGCCGTCGTAGTCGAGCAGCAGCAGGCGCGAGCCGGCCGCCCGGTAGGCCTGATACAGGCTGTCCTTGGTAGCATCCGTCAGCAGCTTGGTCTGCCGGTCGTCCTGCGATCGCTTGGTCTCCATCAACTGTTGGGTGTAATTGTTCGCCCAGTGCTTGACGTTGTAGCGCTTGATTTTGCCCTGCATGACTTCGAGGCGGCTGCGCTGCTCTTCCAGGGGCATCTCCAGCGCTGCCGCCAGGGCCTGCCCGATCTGGTTGGCATCGTTGGGGTTGATGATCAGCGCTTCGGACAGCTCGTGGGCTGCGCCGGCCATTTCACTGAGAATCAGCACCCCGGAGTCCGCCTGCTTGCTGGCCACGTATTCTTTGGCCACCAGGTTCATGCCGTCCCGCAGGGGCGTGATCAGGGCCACCGGCGATACGCGGTAGAGCGCGCACAGGCTGGTGAATGGAAACGAGCGGTAGTAGTATCGGATCGGAATCCAGTTCAGGCGGCCGTATTCGCCGTTGATCCGCCCGACCAGTTCGTCGATTTCTTCTTTGAGCTTCTGGTAATGCCCTACATTCGACCGCGAAGGCACCACCACCAAGATCAGGGCGACACCGCCCCGGTACTGCGGATTGCGCTTGAGAAACAGCTCGTAGGCCCGGATCCGCTCCGGAATGCCTTTCGAATAGTCCAGCCGGTCGATGGAGAGGATGAGCTTCAGGCGTTTGCTGTAATCCTGAATAAACTGCATCTCTTCCGTGACCTCGTCCAGATTGTCGGGGAAGGCATATTTCTCATAATCGATCCCCATCGGAAACACATCCACCCGCAGCACCCGGTCATGGACGACCAGCTGGCCGAAGTTGTGCTCCACCCCCGTAATGCGGTACACGGCGCTCAGGAAATGCCGCATGTAGTTGAAGGTATGGAACCCGATCTGATCGGCGCCCAGCAGCCCTTCGAGCAGTTCCTCGCGCCAGGGCAGGGTGCGGAATAGCTCGTAGGAGGGAAAAGGGATATGCAGAAAAAATCCGATGGTCAGGCCGGGGAAAATTTTCCGCAGCATGCCCGGCACCAGCATCAGCTGGTAGTCGTGAATCCAGACCACGTCGTCGGGCTGCACCAGGCTGGCCACCACATCGGCATAGTACTGGTTGACCCGCTGATACACCACCCAGAGATCGTCGTCGTAGACGGTGTACTGGGGAAAGTAGTGGAAATGCGGCCAGATAGTCCGGTTGCAGAATCCCTCGTAGAAGAGCTCGATTTCCTGCTGCGTCAGAAAGACGGGCATCATGCCGTCTTCGCGGAACTGCGCCGTAATTTCCTGGCGCTCCCACTCGTGCTCCACCACCGAGCCGGGCCAGCCTACCCAGAACCGCTCGAACGAGTCGTCGAGCGAGTTCAGGCCCGTTGCAAGACCGCCGGCGCTGGGGTGGTAGACCAGCTCCCCCTGCTTGCGGTCGATGGTGATCGGAAGACGGTTGGATACCAGGATGATGCGCGGCATATGCTACGCCAAGATACGAGTTTATCCGGCGCGGGGCTGCCCCGGACAGCAGCTTTTTACAGCCGCCGCATCCGGAGGCTGTTCCCAAAAAAGATCTAATATGCTTATAACCAAAATGTTAGCCTAAAAAACCGAAAACGTTCCCATGCAGCTTCGGCTGCACCGCAGCACAATACTTTGTATTTTGCGGCAGCTCCTGCAAATTCGCACCTCATGCGGCTACACTTCATCGCCATCGGCGGCAGCATTATGCACGGCCTCGCCATCGCCCTCAAGGCGGCAGGCCATCAGGTCACCGGCTCGGACGACCAGATCTTCGACCCGGCCCGGAGCCGTCTCGCGGCGCACGGGCTGCTGCCGGAGACCCTCGGATGGGACGCCGGACGGATTGTCCCCGGCCTCGACGGGGTAATTCTGGGCATGCACGCCTTCGCCGACAACCCGGAGCTGGCCCGTGCCAAGGAGCTGGGCCTGCCGATGTATTCATTTCCCGAATACATCTACCACCATGCCCGCCATCAGCAGCGGATCGTGGTCACCGGCAGCTACGGCAAGACTACCGTTACGGCCATGATCATGCATGCCCTTCAGCAGGCTGGCCGCAAATTCGACTACCTGGTCGGGGCCCAGGTGCCCGGCTTCAGCAATGCCGTGCGCCTCTCCGGCGATGCGCCGGTCATGATCATCGAAGGCGACGAATACCTGGCGTCCAAGGAAGACCCCAGGCCGAAGTTTCTCGTCTATCAGCCTCACAGCGTGGTGGTTACCGGCATTTCCTGGGACCACATCAATGTGTTTCCCTCCGAAGCGGAGTATGTCCGGCAGTTTGAGCTGCTGATCCGCTCCCTGCCCAAGGCCGCCGATATCGTGTACTGCGAACCGGACAAGCGGCTGGCTGCCCTGGTCAAAGCGCATGCGGATCCGCAGAGCCAGTACCTGCATCCGTACGATGCGCCTTCCTACCGCATCCGCAACGGCCGCTACGAGGTCAGGCTGGAAGGCGCCAAAGGCGCGGTCTCGGTAATCGGCCAGCACAATATGCTCAACCTGCATGCGGCCTGGCTGGTGTGCAAACAGCTGGGCATGGAGGCGCAGGCGTTTTTGGACGCAATCGCCGGCTTCACCGGGGCCGGCATGCGCATGGAAACCCTGCTCAGCCGCGAGGATCTGGTCCTCATCCGCGACTACGCGCATGCCCCGGCCAAGGTAGAAGCTACTGTGGAAGCTGCGCGCGAGCGCTACGCAAAGCACAACCTGATTGCCTGCATGGAGCTGCACACCTTCAGCAGCCTCAGCCGCGAGTACCTGCCGATGTACAAGGGCACGATGCGCCAGGCCGACCGGCGGCTGGTGTTTGTAGATCCGCACGCCGTGGCGCAGAAGCGCATGCAGCCCCTGACGGCCGGCGAGCTCCGGGCTGCATTCGGCGATCCGGGCCTGGTATGCGCCTTCTCGCAGGAAGAGGTGCTGCAGTTTATCCGGCAGTCGCGGACCCAGCGCGATGTGCTGCTCATGATGTCCAGCGGCAGCTTCAGCGGCCTGGATTTCCAGGCGCTGGGGCAGTAGGGCGGGGGAGGGCCGCCGGGCTACGCGCCCTTCCGGGTGAGCGCTGCCATGTAAAATCCGTCAAACCCCTGATCATCAGGCAGTATGCTGCGCTCGTCGGCCAGCTCGAAGGCATCGTCCGCTTCCAGGAAGCGCCGTACCTGGGCGCCGTTTTCGCTTTCGAGAATGCTGCAGGTGGCATAGACCAGCCGCCCGCCGGGCTTGACGATCCGGGCGTAGCCGGAGAGGATGCTTTGCTGCTGCTCCTGCATGGCGGCCAGGAGGGCCGGGCTGAGCTTCCATTTGGTGTCCGGATTGCGGCGCAGCACGCCGAGGCCGCTGCAGGGCACATCGAGCAGCAGGCGGTCGGCGGTCCCGTAGAGGCGTTTGATCACCTTGCGGTCGGTGATGGGCCGGGTCTGGATCTGGTGCGCGCCGGCGCGCCGCGCGCGCCGCTTGAGCTCCTCCAGCTTCCAGTCCTCGGGGTCCAGGGCAATGATGGAGCCTTTGTTTTCCATGAGCGCCGCCAGATGCAGGGTTTTGCCGCCGCCGCCCGCGCAGGCGTCCACGACCCGCATGCCGGGCTCCGGCGCCAGAAAGGGCGCCACCTCCTGCGAAGAGGCATCCTGCACCTCGAACAGGCCAGACTGGAACCATTCGCTCTGGAACAGGTTGATCCGCTTGTCCAGGACCAGGCCGGCCTCGCCCGTGCTGCGGGTGCCGATGCCGGCCGCCGCAATCTGCTTGGCAAGATCCGATCGGGTGATTTTCAGGGTATTGGCGCGGATCACAAAGGCCGCAGGCTGGTTGAGCTGATGGAGAAGGTCCGGCCAGCGCTCGCCGAGTTCGGCCGCGCCGCGTTCATCGAGCCAGTCGGGCACCGATTCGCGTATGGCGCGAGGCAGGTCGGAGCGGAACAGATCGTGTATCGCAATTTGCGATAATGCCTGAAATTCCTCCCATTCCGGCAGCGGGGCATTGGTGGAGATGCGCAGCCAGATGCCCGTGAGCGCCCACCATTCGCGGGGATGCCGGGGTTCATGGCCCAGGATTTCGTAGAGAAAGCGGTAGCGCCGGACGACTTCGTAGATCGTCTCCGCGATGAAGGCCCGGTCGCGGGCGCCCAGCTTGGGGCTGGACTTCAGCGCGGCTTCCACCGCTTTGTCGGCATACTGGCCTTCGGTGAAGATGGCTTGCAGGGCGCGGACAGCCGTGGCGACATTCGGGCGGAACAGTTTCATGGAACGGAATAAGCAGGGTAGGGGAGTAGGCTGAAAATCAATGGTTTATGCCCTCCAGCGGAAACTCCGGCTGTCGAGTGCGCGGCTGATGGCCAGCACCCCGTCCAGGTGGTCGCATTCGTGCTGAAGCAGCTCCGAAAGGCCGTCTTCGAGCTGCATAGCCTGGGGCTGCCAGGACAGGTCCAGGAAGCGGACGGTGCAGCGGCGGCTCCGCCGCAGGCGGACGAGCAGATTGGGAAAGCACATGCAGTCGTCCCAGATCTCCATCTGTTCTTCGCTGAGGTCCGAGAGCTCCGGATTGAGGAATACCACAGGCGTACCGGTATGCAGGTACACGATGCGCTTCATCACGCCGATCTGGGGCGCCGCAACGGCGCGGCCTGCCTGGTAGCGTTCACGGAACGCCATCAGCACCTGATGCAGCCGCTGAACGGTATCGGCGATCAGCAGGTCATCTGCGGGGCTCACGGGCTCGCAGACTTCATAGAGCCTGGGATCTCCGAGCAGGATCAGCTCATCGAGCGGGGAATGCATGGGGCAAAGATGGGGAAAGCGGGGCGGCTATTTGTCCTATAATTTATATTATGTTAAGTAAAAACACCCGAAGAAGAAAGCACGGCCCAGACGCCGGCTGCGGCTCATGCCTGAAGCGACTGCTTCCAGGCGTTGAGCGCCTCTTGTACGCGGGCAAATTCTTCCTGCATGCCCGGCAGGAACCCGGCGGCAGCATCGGCATCCTGGTTTTTGCCGTGATTTTCCATCTGCTGGCACATGCCCGAGAATACCACCGCGCCCAGCTGCGCATTGGACGACTTCAGCGCATGCGCAGCCTCGCGCACCCCTTCCGTATGCCGGGCAGCTACTGCCGCAGCCAGCTCCTCCATCAGTCCAGGCGCGCTCTCCAGCAGGGTGTCGATCAGTTCGATCACCATCTCCGCATCTCCGTCCATCAGCTCGACGATCTCGCTGCGTTTTTCCGCGTCCAGGTAAGCAAACCCTGTTCCCATGTGTATCGGTATATTGCATGCAAAATAGACGCCTCCGGGAGGATAGAAAAACCAATTTTGCTTTTTTTTAACTTCTGACCGCCCGGATGGTTTCTTCTTCGTAATTACCCGGCATGGAGCATAATCCGATCGATCCGTCGAAAACGGCCGCGCAGCCCGGCCTTCTCCCCTACCCCCACACCGTCGGCAGCGTGCAGATTACGCCGCTGGATTTGGGCAAGGTAAAGGGCAAAGCATTGCTGGCGATGCAGCAGCAGACCCAGATGCAGCTGGACCAGATCCGCCGCCAGATCGAGCTGCTCGCCGAACAGGCGCAGGCGATCCGCAGCCGGGCGGAGATCTCGGAGGTGATTTACGAGGCCGAGACGCAGTTCGAGCCCCTGATCGGGCAGACCTGCTACGTGTATGAGCGCCGCAATGGCCGCAGGCTGCTTTCGATGGTGGCGCCGGAGGAATGGGGCCCTGCCCTGCCATACCGGGGCTTCATTGCCGAGGTGCGCCTGCTGGCCGATCATACGTGGGAGGTCGTCCGGCTGGGCGACCTCCCGATACAATATCCTGAAAATCAGTAGTATAGCTTACTTTCCCCTGAGCGCGGCCACTTCTTCGGCCGTGACAGGCCCGGAGGTGTTGCCGAAGCTGCCCCGCACGTAGGTGAGCACAGCGGCAATCTGGTCATCCTTGAGGAAGCTGTGGGACACCATGACGCCGTTGTAGGTCTGGCCATTGACTTCGATCGGGCCTTGCTGGCCGTTGAGCACAATCTTGATGATCCGCTCCTTGTCCCCGTTTACCCAGTCGGATTTGGCGAGCGGCGGATTGATGCCGGCCATGCCTGCGCCGTCTTCCATGTGGCAGGCCTTGCAGTACTGGTTGTAAATGACTTTGCCGGCGGCCATCTGGGCAGCGGGATCGGCAGCAGCAGGCTTGGGCGCAGCAGGTGCGGCAGCAGCAGGTTTCTGTTCGCCGCCGCCGCAGGCGGCCAGGACGGCGAGCATGCAGGCGAGCGCGCACATCGTCAGGGTCCTTTTCATGATTTCAGCAATTAAGGGTTTTGGGGCAAGTTACTGAAATGCCGCTGCTTTTCGGACGCTTTGGCAGCTCCGAAATCGTTTTTTCCGCACAGAAACCCATTTCCGGGCTCACTTCATCCGGAGTTCGTCGACGGGCTCGAGGGTGTCCGGATTGAGTACCTCCATCCGGATCTGCGGGCCTTCCACATGGAACAGCACCAGCGCATTCTGGGTGGTAAATCCGCTGACCTTCGGGGTCCAGGGAGTGAACTCCTGCGCGTAGTACGGCGCGCCGGCGGCGCCGTTGTTGATCTGCCAGATGGTTCGGCGCAGGCTGAGCCGCAGGTTGCCGGGGTAGCTGTCGAGGTACAGCCGGGTATCCGGCCCGATCTCGGTCCGGGCGTAGTTGTGCTCGTCGCCCGTCAGGATGGCTACGACCTTGCTGCTGCGGTTCACGAGGAGGTCGAGGTACTGGTCCCGGCGTTCGATGATGCCTTTTTCAAGGGCTTTGCCTGCCACCCAGGGCCGCACGCGGTTGTCGCCGTTGTACCACATGTCGTCGGCGACATGGCCGCCGTTGGGAAAGGCCGGCGTATGCTGCGTCACGAACACATGGTCGATGTCCGGATTGCGCTCCAGCGTATCGAGGGTCTCCCGCAGCCAGGCGAGCTGCTGGTCCATCAGGTAGCCATGCACCCCGCCGCCGGACTCCGAAATGGCGGCTGTGGAAGGCGCATACCAGTAATTGGAATTGAGCACGATCACTGCCGTATTGCCGTGGGTGTAGAAGTAGACATTTTCCGCATAGGAAGGAAAATCCTGCTTCGCAGGGTCCGGGTCGTACGCGGCGCCGTCCTCGCTGGCGGGGCCGTTGCGCGGCAGCACGAAGTTGCGGGCGAATGCGGCCTCTGCCGACTGGGTTTCATAGGGAAACCGGTCGAGAAGAAAGGTGCGGGTCGATTTTTTGGAGCTGAACACCCGCATCAGCGCCTCGTGGTTGCCCATGCTCACATATACCGGGAAATAATGCGCAAAGGGCGCAATGGCGCGCTTCCAGTTGGCGTACTGAAGGTCGATCTCCTGCTGGTCGGTGAGGTAGCCGTCGATCAGATCGCCGGAGAACTGGAAAAAAGCCGCTTCCCGGTACTTCGCCAGCGCCATGATTTTTTTCATGATGTAGAAATTGGTCCCGTAGAGGTCGCGCTCTCCCCCGCCCTGCCCGTTGCGGGAGTCGCTGGCATAGGCGAACGTGAACGCGGCCCGGCTGCCGGGCGCAGGCGCTGTGCGGAAGGCGTAGGACTGCGCCAGTTTTCCGTATGAAATGGTGTAGGCATATTCCGTATCCGGAGATAATCCGCTGATCGCAAGGATATGATCCAGGGTCTCTGCGGGGTCCTGCACCGTCTGGCCGCCGGCGCTCAGGCTGGCCCGGACCGGCAGGTTGGTGCGGAAGGAAATGGTGGCGCCATCCGGGCGGTGCAGCCCCACAAAGGGGCCCTCTACCACCGTAGGCTCCACCGTGAACGGCCCCGTGCCGCTGAAGGAAATCAGCCCGTCGTACAGCAGGGTTCCATCTGCGCCTGCAATCCGGTAGCCCAGGGTGGCGGAGCCATTGTTCTCCCATCCCACCATGTCGTAGCGCCCCCGCAGCTTGTCGCGGATATTGACCGATGCCTTGCCGGCGGTGATCGGAGCGGTTTCCTTGAAATACACCGGATGCGGGTGCCGGGAGTCGCCGTAGGGCACAAAGCCATAGTACAGCTTGCCGTTCAGGCCGGCAGTCCTGAAATCGAAATCGAGTCCCGTCGCCGTGCCGGCAATCAGCCCCATGGCCTGCGGCAGGGTAAAGAGCGGCGGCCGCGCCTCCTCGGTGTACTGAATGCCGCCGGAGGTGAGCACCGGCTTGCCTTTGACGAGGGAAAGATTGGAATGCACAGCGGGAAGCTGCCCGCCGGCAGGCTGCCCGGTTACAGCAGCAGGCAGCAGCCCGGCCCATACTGCGAACAACACGATACGTTTCATCTGCACAATAAAAAGAAAATGCCGCGTCTGCGCAACAGCGGAAACCGGGGCTGCTCCGGCATAAAAAACAGCAAAAACTTTGCTTTTTTCCGGACGCCCCGTATATTTGCCGTCCGAATCCTCACGGTGGCTGTAGTTCAGTTGGTTAGAGCACCAGATTGTGGTTCTGGGGGTCGTGGGTTCGAATCCCATCAGCCACCCCAAAAACCTTCGCCCTCCGGCGGAGGTTTTTTTATGCCCGGTGTATGCTGCGGATGTATATTTGAAGCCCGATGGCCCATCTCTCCCGTCCCGATCCGCGCGATCTTCCGCACCTGACCGCCCTGCTGGACGATCCGGATGCGGACGTGCGCGCCGAGGTGCATGCCGCCTTGCTGCGTTTCGGGCCTGCCCTGGAGTCCGAGCTGGCGAGGCAGCTTTCCAGTGCGCCCGCGCACCAGCTCGAACTGGCCCAGGGCTTCTGCGAAACCCTCCGCGCAGGGCGCATGCAGCAGCAGTGGCCGGCGTGCGTGCTGCAGGACGACGAGCACCTGGCGCTCGAAGCCTCGCTCGACCTGCTGGCGGATGTGGATGCGCCCTGGGGCCGCAGCCCGCTGCCCGTGCTGCTGGACCAGATGGCACAGGACTTCCACGATTCCGGCCTTTCGCCCAGCGTCCGGGATCTGCATACGTTCCTCTATCTGCTGGAGGGCTTTTCCGCCCCGGTTTCCGACTACTACCATCCCCGCAACAGCAATCTGATCGAAGTCATCGCGCGCCGCGAAGGCCTTCAGATCAGCCTGGCTTCCATTGCGATGCTCCTCGGCAACCGGATCGGGGTAACGCTGTACGGGTTCAACCTGCCAGGGCATTTTATGTACATGCAGGTATTGCCCGAAGGGCCGGAGCTGTATGATCCGTTCCGCAACGGCGAACCGCTGTCTTCTGCCACCCAGGCCTATCTGTTCCGCTCGCTCGATCTGCGGAACCCGGAAGATTACATGCGCCTGCGGGCTTCCGTCCCCGAGATCATTCTGCGCGTGCTCCGCAACCTCGTCAGCGCCTGCAAGCGCGCCCAGCTCCCCGGGCTCGAAGCCCGGTTTCAGGCATGTTTCGACGAGCTGATGGAGGCGATCCGCAAACGCTAGGACAGCATCCGGCGGGCTGTGTCCAGGGCGCCGATCATCTGGTCGATCTCCTCGGTAGTATTGTAAAATGCGAAGGAGGCCCGCATGGTGCCCGGCACGCCGAAGCGCTCCATCAGCGGCTGGGCGCAGTGATGCCCCGTGCGGATGGCAATGCCGAGCTGGTCCAGGATGGTGCCCGCATCGTAGGGATGGATATCGCCGAGCAAAAACGAAACGACCGATGCTTTGTGCGGTGCCGTGCCGATGATCCGGATATCACCCTGCTCCTGCAGGCGGCGGGTGGCGTATTCCAGCAGCATCGCCTCGCGGGCCGCAATGGCCTCGATCCCAACGGACTCCATGAATGTAATGGCCGCATCCAGGGCGATGCCGTCTGCGATGTTGGGCGTGCCCGCCTCAAACTTATGGGGCAGCTCGTTGTAGGTGGTTCCCTCGAAACGGACGGTTTTGATCATGTCCCCGCCGCCCATGAAGGGCGGCATGGCCTCCAGCCAGCGTTCTTTGCCATAGAGCACCCCAATGCCGGTGGGGCCGAACATCTTGTGCGCCGAACAGACCAGAAAATCGCAGTCCAGCGCCTGCACATCCACGCGCAGGTGCGGCACCGACTGGGCCGCATCGAGCAGCACGGGGATGCCGCGCGCATGCGCCTCGCGGATGATGGTTTCGACCGGATTGATGGTGCCCAGCGCGTTGGAAATATGCACCACCGACACCAGCCGGGTGCGCTCCGTGAGCAGGCCCGGCAGCGCTTCGAGATCCAGCTCGCCGCTGTCCGTCACAGGAATAACCTTGAGCACCGCGCCTTTCCGCTCGCAGAGCATCTGCCAGGGCACGATGTTCGAGTGGTGCTCCATGCCGGAGATCAGAATTTCGTCGCCCTCGCCCACGAATGCCGCTCCGAAGCTGTGTGCGACGAGGTTGATGCCTTCCGTCGTGCCCCGCACAAAGAGGACCTCATGGCTCCGCTCCGCGTTGAGCAGGGCCTGCATATGCCTGCGGGTCTGCTCATAGGCTTCGGTAGCCTGCTGGCTCAGGTAATGCACCCCCCGGTGGATATTGGCGTTTTCTGCCTCGTAATACTGGCGGATGCGGTCGATGACCGCCTGGGGCTTCTGGCTGGTGGCCGCGTTGTCGAAGTACACGAGCGGCTTGCCGTGCACCTGCTGCCGCAGCACCGGAAAGGCGCTGCGGATGGCTTCGATGTCCAGTTCCCGGGTGATGGCGGATGGATGCATAGCGGCTGCTGCTGAAAAGGTTCGGAAAAATCAGATTCAGGCGCGGCTGCGCAGGCTGGCAAGCCGGGCAGCCAGGATGGCTTCGAGATGTGCGCGCAGCGGTTCGATGGAGATCCGGCTGCTTACTTCGCCGGCGAAGGATTCGAGCAGCATCAGGCGGGCCTCATGGGCAGGGATGCCGCGCGCGCGCAGGTAAAACAGGGCCTGCTCGTCGAGGCGCCCGGAGGTGGCGCCGTGGGAGCATTTCACATCGTCGGCATAGATTTCCAGCTGCGGCCGGGTGAAGATATTGGCCGTGTCCGAAAGCAGCACATTGCGGTTGGACTGGTAGGCATTGGTCTTCTGGGCATCGGGATAGACGTGGATCCGCCCGCTGAATACGCCGGTGGATTTGCCGTCGAGAATGCCTTTGTAGAGCTCATTGCTGAAGCAGTGCGGCGCAATGTGGTGGACCTGGGTGAAATGATCGGCCTGCTGGTAGCCGCTCAGCACATAGGTGCCCAGCAGATGCGCTTCGGCATTGGGGCCGGCGAGCCGCATGGTCAGGCTGCTGCGCACCAGTTCTCCGCCGAGCGTGAAGGTGAAGACCGAGCAGCGGGCGTCTGCCGCGATGCGGATCTCCGTCCGGTCGATCTGCACGGCCCGCTCCGACTCCTGCTGGAGGCGGATGTATTCGAGGCCGGCATTTTCCCCCACGTGTATTTCCGTCACCACATTCCGCAGGCTGCTCCCCTCCCCTGCCGTATGCTGGCTTTCGACGATTTTCAGGTCTGCGCTGCGTTCAAGCAGGATGAGGTTCCGGGTCTGGGCGAGCAGTTCGGTGCCGTCCGGAACGGTCAGGTACAGCAGATGCAGGGGCGCCGGAGCAGCTTTGCCCGGCGCGAGGCGGATGCAGATGCCTTCCTGCGCGTAGGCGGCATTGAGGGCGGCGAAGAGGTCCGCGTCGGGAGCGGCCAGTTCGCCCACCTGCTCCGCAAGCGGGCCGGCGAGATCCGCCAGGCTGCTGATTTCCAGCACCGCTCCGTTCCGGCTCAGGTCCGACAGCGCCGGCGCGTAGCGCCCGTTGAGGAAGACCAGCCGATCGGCATCGAGGCCGGGGATGGCCCAGGCTACAGGATCTGCGGCAGGCAGTGCGGCGGACAGGCGGTAGCTGCGCTTCAGCAGGGGTTTGAGGTCGGTGTATTTCCAGGCCTCCGTTTTCCGGGTCGGAAAAGGCTGCTTGAGCAGGGCCTGGCGGCCGGCTTCCTGCCAGGGCGCAGCATGGCCGTTGGCGGATCCGGGGCGGAACTGCGCCAGAAACTGCTCAACAGCCGGATCTATCGTCAGGGTTTGCATGTGTGTAGCGTTGGGGAATCGCCGGTCAGACGCTTGCGGTTTCGCGGATCCAGTCGTAGCCTTTTTCCTCCAGCTCCAGGGCCAGCTCCTTGCCGCCGGACTTCACGATGCGGCCCTCCACGAGGACATGCACCACATCGGGCACGATGTAGGTAAGCAGGCGCTGGTAGTGGGTGATGACGAGGAAGGACCGATCCGGGCTGCGGAGCTTGTTGACGGCTTCGGAGACGATGCGCAGGGCATCGATGTCGAGGCCGGAGTCGGTTTCGTCGAGGATGCAGAGGGCAGGCTCCAGCATAGCCATCTGGAAGATCTCGTTGCGCTTCTTTTCGCCGCCGGAGAAGCCTTCGTTGACGGAGCGCTTGGTGAGGTTGGCGTCCAGCTCGATGAGCTTCTTTTTCTCGTTCATCAGCTTGAGGAATTCGGCGCCGTTGAGCGGCTCCTGGCCCCGGTACTGGCGGACGGCGTTGACGGAGGTGCGGAGGAAATTGGTCATCGAGACGCCGGGGATCTCCACCGGATACTGGAATGCGAGGAAGAGGCCTTCGCCGGCGCGCTCCTCGGGCCCGAGGCCGAGGAGGTCCTTGCCCTGGAAGCTGACCGACCCTTCGTGGATCTCATAGTCCTCCTTGCCGGCAAGCACGGAAGCCAGGGTGGATTTGCCGGAGCCGTTGGGGCCCATGATGGCGTGGACTTCTCCGGGGCCGACTTCGAGGTTCAGGCCTTTGAGGATGTGTTTGCCTTCTACCGAGGCGTGGAGGTTTTGTATGTGAAGCATACGAAAAGTGCGTGCAGTTAGATGGTCAATTCATACACCGCATCCTGGCGGTCGAGTTTTTGTCCGTGGTGCTTCCGGAAATCATCCTGCAGCTTGCGCCAACGGTCTGTATTGCGAGGCATCCTGCTGCCTACGACGATCCCGAAGATCTGGTTTTTAGCCAGCGCAGGGGGGTGGATCTTCTGCTTAAAAAAAACGATCGTCGAGACGATCTGTTCGACTGATCGCTCGGCCGGGATGCCATTTCCTTTCAATTCGATAAAATACAAGTGCTGGCTGTCGCACAGCACGAATACCCAGTCGCACTTCAGGTGCGGGGTGCCTTTGGGGAAGATCCCGCCATCGATCTGGATCTTGCAGAATCGGATCTGATTCGACTGCAGCCTGAAGGTCTTGCCCTGCTCCGTCACGCTATGGCCGGAGGAGGAAAAGTGTTTCTCCTCGCCACCCAATTGTGTCTGGTACGGTTTGCAGCAGTGCGCTATCATGCTTCAGCGGGATATTTAATGTCCAGCAGCTTTTCATACACCTGTTGGATAGCATCTGCATCCTCGTCCATCTGCTGTCCGCCAATGCTTCTCCTTTCGGCATCCTTGAGATCCTGAGTCCTGCCGCCTCGGTCGAGGTGATATGCCCCTACCCTGTCCCAAGCGATCCAGGACGCGCGGGGAACGATCTCAGCGACTGCCTCATCATTGTATTCGGACGCGGCAGCTGTTTCATGTGCCTGTACCAGGTTGTCCAATGCGGTGAGGATATACGGGCTATGTGTGGTGATGAACAGCTTATTCCCCGCATGATAGTTAAACCACAGGCCAAGCATTTCGGTCATGCTTTTCTGAGCAGCGGGATATAAATGCATCTCAGGCTCTTCTACATACAGCAGCCGGCTTCTCGGGCCAATTCCGGAGTCCTCGGAGAACTGATGCAGAAGCAGCAGTGCCAGCACAGCGGCCTGATGCTCGCCTGAAGAGGCCTGCTCAAGCGGATAGGTTACGTCTCTGCGCGTCTCATCCAAGGGCCGCAGCATGACCCGCCCTTCACGTATGGTATATACCTCTGATCCGCTGATTTCAGACAGGCATGTCAGCAAGGATGTTGCAGACCGCAGTTCCGGATCTTCCGGATCTGATGCGGCCCAGGCTACAGGCTGTTTGGGCAGATTTTGCAGTGCATGCCGGTAGCGGAAGATGAAGTTCTCCGTCCAGGAATGAACGACTGATTCTTTCGATTGCACAATGTCATCCGGAACAGCCGAAAGAACAGACCGCTGCGCAACACAGTACAGGCTCTCCTCCGGGGCATCCAGCGCTGCCGCCGGCCCGTGGAACATCTGGTACGCTTTCTCATGAAGCAGGATACGCATCCTGTAGCGGAACTGCTGCTGCCCATTGCTGGCGTATATCCTGCTTTGCCGGGCCTCCTGCATAAAGGATCGGTACTGCTGGTTCAGATGGCGCCAGCCTTCCTGAATTTCTCCAGAAAATTCGACGCCTGCAGGATGATGCTCCTTGGATTCCAGCACGATGAACCCATGGCCCGTGCTCCATTGAATCCGGAAGCCCGAGTATCCCGTGAACAGATGCTTGAATGCATCCAGCACCCATTTTTCAACATGGGCAAGCTCTTTCTGGTGAACATTCTCATACACTTCCCGGGGCTCTTCGGCGATTCCCGTGGCAGAACTGAAGATGTTGAGCTGCTTCGCGTGCTCCCATGCTTCGAAGAACAGCTGATCGCGCACCAGATCATGGAGCGAGCGGAAGAAATATACCAGCTTCGCAATCGTGCTCTTCCCGCCCGCATTCGGACCGATCAGGACCATGAAGTCCTTGATCTCCAGGTCTATCTCCCGGAGCGGCCCGAAGTTGCGGATCTGGATGCGTTGCATGTATGGGTGCCGGTGATCTCTGTGTGCGTCCTTGTGTAAGGCCCTTCCTGCAGCCTGCTTACCCCACGCTGCCTTCCAGGCTGATGCTCAGCAGCTTCTGTGCCTCTACCGCAAACTCCATCGGGAGCTGGTTCAGCACCTCGCGCGCGTAGCCGTTCACGATCAGGCTCACCGCCTGCTCGGTATCCATGCCGCGCTGGTTGCAGTAGAAGATCTGGTCCTCGCCGATCTTGGAAGTGGTGGCTTCGTGCTCCACCGTGGCGCTTTGGTTGCCCACTTCAATGTAGGGGAAGGTATGCGCGCCGCAGGTGTCGCCGATGAGCAGCGAGTCGCACTGCGAGAAGTTGCGCGCGCCGCTGGCGCCTTTCATGATCTTGACCAGGCCGCGGTAGCTGTTGTTGCTTTTGCCGGCGGAGATGCCCTTGGACACGATCAGGCTGCGGGTGTTGCGCCCGATGTGGGTCATCTTCGTGCCGGTATCGGCCTGCTGCATGCCGTTGGTGACGGCCACGGAGTAAAACTCCCCCTCCGATTCGTCGCCCTGAAGCACCACGCTGGGGTATTTCCAGGTGATGGCGGAGCCGGTCTCGACCTGGGTCCACGAAATCTTGGAACGGTAGCCCTTGCAGATGCCGCGCTTGGTGACAAAGTTATAGATGCCGCCGGCGCCGGTCTCCGGATCGCCGGGATACCAGTTCTGGACGGTGGAATACTTGATCTCGGCGCGCTCCATGGCCACCAGCTCCACCACTGCCGCATGCAGCTGGTTTTCATCGCGCTGCGGGGCCGTGCAGCCTTCGAGGTAGCTCACATAGCTGCCTTCCTCCGCCACGATGAGCGTGCGCTCGAACTGGCCGGTCTTGGCTTCGTTGATCCGGAAATAAGTCGAGAGCTCCATCGGGCAGCGCACGCCCTTGGGAATATAGACGAAAGAACCGTCGGTGAAGACCGCTGCATTGAGCGCGGCGTAGAAGTTGTCGGTATAGGGCACCACCGTGCCCATGTACTGCCGCACCAGCTCGGGATGCTCCTGGATGGCCTCGCTGAAGGAGCAGAAAATGATGCCCAGCTCGCGCAGGGTTTCCTTGTAGGTCGTTTTGACCGATACCGAGTCGATGACTGCATCCACCGCTACCCCGGCGAGGAGCTTCTGCTCATGAAGGGGAATGCCGAGCTTCTCGAAGGTGCGCAGCAGCTCGGGGTCCACCTCGTCCAGGCTGTTGAGTGCGGGCTTCTGCTTGGGCGCAGCGTAATAATACGCATCCTGAAAGTCGATCGGAGGATACTGCACGTGCGCCCAGGCCGGCTCCTGCATCTTCTGCCAGTGGGCGAAGGCACGCAGCCGCGATTCGAGCATCCACTCCGGCTCCTGCTTCTTGGCGGAGATGAAGCGGATGATGTCTTCATTGAGGCCTTTGGGAGCTTTCTCCGTCTCGATATCCGAGACCCAGCCATGCTCATACTGCCGTCCGGTCACTTCCTGGATGATGCGTTCGCTGTCGCTCAGCTCCTGCACGGCGGGGTATTGCACATCAGCCATATGTTATCTTTATTTAGACTTAATCTAATCAAAGGGTCAAAATGAAATGCGCTCCGGGGCGCATGCACGGGTACCGAGGCTGGATACCGCAGGCAAATATATAAGCTAATACCTAATATTAGGTAGAAGGTTTGGAAAAAGTGAAAAAAAATTGCCGGCCCCATCGGACCGGCAACGCAACGTCTAAAGCCTTATTATAGAAGAAGCATGAGAAAAACGCCGGAAGGAGGCTCCTTACCCGTTGCCGGGCTCGGAGATGATCTGCTCGATGGACTGGCGGTCGGGCGCGGGCGCCGGACGGCGGGTTTCAGCGGGCAGGGCGGGCTCGCAGTCCGGAAGGGCCGGCGAAAAGGCGGGCACCAACGGAAGCGGCATCACAGGGCGGGCAGCCTGGAGCTGCGCACGCGCGGGAGCGGGCTGCTGCACCGGACGCGCCTGGGCGGGGCGTGCAGCCTGCTGGGTGTTTTCGATGTGCTGGGCATAGGGGGTGATCGGCATCCAGACCGACCCATCCTGCGCGCAGAGCCGCGCGCCCGCTATCGCCAGCAGGCCTGCCAGCAGCAACGGATGCAAGGGCAATGAGATACGCATGGCGGTTATGAATTACACTGGTTTGTACTGTGCCTGGATGCGCAAGGTTCCGGAAAAGACGATTGCGCTCGGCAACTGAGGCCGATCCTTCTGCCAGATGCCCGGCGGGCTCGGCTATCCCCTTGTGCAGGGCCTGCTTCCGGCCCTATCTTGCAGTCCGCATGGGTAAAAGCCTCTACATCCTGCTCCACCTGATCATCTGGGGGGCCTTCTGCTTTATCCTCTATCCGGAGCCTGCCGGCCTGGGGCTCTTCCGTTCGCCCCTGTTTGCGCCGGAGGACCAGGGGCTCTTTCTGCTCTACGGCACCCTGCTCAACGCGGTCATGGTGTACTCCTATGCCCACATTGCCCTGCCCCGCTACCTCCAGGGCACGTCCCTGCCCTACTTCCTGACGATCAATTCAGCCTATGTCCTGGGGTTTGTGCTCGTCGAAAGCTGCATCGACTACGCCTACAGCCGGCAGGTCTACCGCAGCGGCCTGTACACGCAGGAGCCCCTGCTTTTTACCGACTGGCTGACGATCAACGCCGTCGTCAGCGGGGCCTTTATGGTGGCCGCCAACCTGTACGGATTTACCTTCGGCTGGTTCCGCGAGCAGCACAAGCTGCGCGAGCTGGAGCAGGAAAAGCTGCGCGCCGAGCTGCTGGCACTCAAGCACCAGATCAACCCGCATTTTCTCTTCAACATCCTCAACGGCCTCTACGCCCTGGCTTTCAAGCACAACGACGAACCGACCGCCGAAGGGATCGCCAAGCTTTCCCAGATGATGCGCTACATGCTCTATGAAAGCAACGGGCCCCATGCGCCCATGAGCCGGGAGATCGAGTATATCCGGAACTACATCGACCTCCAGCAGCTCCGGCTCAACGGCCTCACCCAGGTGGATTTTCAGGTGCGGGGCGAGGTGGAAGGCAAGGAAATCGTGCCGATGGTGCTGATTCCCTTCATCGAAAATGCCTTCAAGCACGGCATCAGCTCCGTGCATCCGTCCGAAATCCGCATCAGCATCGACCTGGCAGGCAAGACGCTCTTCTTCGAGGTCGAAAACACCGTGCACCCCGGCCAGGCAGGCGCCGTACGGGAGCCGGGCGGCATTGGTTTGCAGAATGTTAAAAAAAGGCTTGATTTGTTATACGAAGACGCGTATCAGCTGACAGCCGAATCTGCCGGAAACCTCTACCGGGTGAACCTGATCATATCCTTATGAGACTCCGAACCATCGCCATCGACGACGAGCCGCCGGCTCTGGAAGTGATCCGGCGCTTTGCCGACAAGGTCCCCTCCATCGAACTCGCCGCAACCTTCCTCAATCCGGTGGAAGCCCTGCACTATGCGGTGGAAAATCCGGTGGATCTGGTGTTTCTCGACATCCAGATGCCCGATCTCTCCGGCCTGCAATGGCTGCAGAGCGTGTCGCCCAAGCCCCTGGTGATCTTTACGACCGCCTACCCCGAATACGCGGTGTCGGGCTTCGAGGTCGATGCGGTGGACTACCTGCTCAAGCCGGTGCCCTTCGACCGTTTCCTCAAGGCTGTCAACAAGGCTGTTTCGCTCTGCAAGGCCCAGGAAGCCCTGGAATCGCGGCAGGAAGAGCAGCCTGAAAACAAGGAGTTTCTCTTCGTCAAATCCGACACGCGGTTCTTCAAGGTCAACTTCGCCGACATCCTCTTCATCGAAGGCATGCGCGACTACATCGCCATCCACACCCCCAAGCAGCGCATCCTGACCCTGATGAGCATGACCAATATGCTCAAAAAGCTGCCCTCGGCAGGCTTTATGCGCGTCCATAAAAGCTATATCGTCAGCCTGCAGCATATCTCCCTCATCCAGAACAACCACGTCTACATCGGAGACAAGGAAATCCCGATCAGCAACTCCTACAAAGAAGAGTTCCTGCGCTTTCTCGAAGGCCAGAATGGCGGATAACTGCGTATCCTCCAGGTAATCAGCCCCTATCCCCTACCCTTCCCCATGATCGCGTATAATCCCAAGGACTGGTTTACCTTTATCTTCCGCTTTCACAAGGCAGACACCTTCCGCAAGCTGCTGCCGCTGATGGCCGGCATCGCCATCTATTCGGGGATCGTCGCCTATCTGGAGGTAGAATACTTCCGGGTGCCGCCGGACAGCTACCTGAAAAATCTGCCCCTGATGCACAATCTGCTGGGCTTTGTGATCTCGCTGCTGCTCGTATTCCGGACCAATACCGCCTACGACCGCTGGTGGGAGGGCCGCAAGCAATGGGGCGCGCTCACCAACACCAGCCGCAACCTCGCGATGAAGCTCCACGCCATCCTGCCTCCGGAAGATCATACGATCCGCGCCTTTTTCCGCCGCATCATCCCGGTGTATGCGGCTGCCCTGCGCGCCCACCTCAAGCCGGAGGCCCCCATGCACTGGCCCGACGACGAGGAGCCCATCGATCCGGCCCTGCACCGCCCCAACCAGATCGCCCGGCGGCTGGTGGCCAAGATCTACGAGCTCCGCAGCGACGGACGGATCAGCGCCGAGCAGCTGCTGACGCTGCATACAGATATTCAAGCCTTTACAGACATCTGCGGCGCCTGCGAACGGATCAAGAACAGCCCCATTCCCTTCTCCTACAGCTCATTCATCAAGAAGTTCGTCTTCTTCTATGTCATGACCCTGCCCTTCGGGTACGTGTTCAACCTGGGCTACCTGGTCATTCCGGTGGTGGTGTTCATCTTTTATGTGCTGGCCAGCCTGGAGCTGCTGGCGGAGGAAATCGAGGACCCCTTCGGAGGCGATGCCAATGACCTGCCTACGGATATCATCACCCGCAATATCGAAGTGCATGTAGGGGAAATCCTGAGCTGAGCGGCTCAGCGGGGCAGATAGCCCATTTCCTGCATCCACCGCCGGCAGTCGGAAGGCCAGTCGCGCACGGTGCCCTGCTTGTCCAGGGCAAATGAAAAACCGTGCCCGCCGCTGGGATAGAGCAGCAGCGAGGCCGGCACCCGATGGCGGAGCAGCGCCTGATAGAAGCGGATGCTGTTTTCGGGCGGCACGCCCTCGTCGTCCGAGGCGTGCACCAGCAGCGTCGGCGGCGTCTGGGCCGTTACCTGCAGCTCGGATGAATAGGAGCGGATCATCGCATCGGAAGGATGATTTCCAATCAGATTCCGCCGGGAGCCCATGTGTGCGAAGGTGCTGTCCATGCTGATGACCGGATACATCAGGATCATAAAATCAGGGCGGCAGCTCAGCTGCTCCAGCGGATCGGAGGACAGGGCAATGCCCGGATTGAAACGGGTGCCGGCGGTGGAGGCGAGGTGCCCGCCGGCGGAGAAGCCCATGATGCCGAGCCTGCCGGAGTCCACACCCCAATCGGCGGCGCGGCTGCGGATGAGCCGGATGGCCCGCTGCGCATCGTCGAGGGCCACGCGGTGGCGGCAGGAGTCGGCCTCCCACTGCGGCAGGCGGTAGCGCAGCACAAAGGCGGCCACGCCGAAGCTGCTGAACCAGCGCGCCACTTCCGTGCCCTCCCAGTCCCAGGCCAGGATCGAATACCCGCCGCCCGGGCAGATGAGCACCCCCGTGCCGTTGGCGCTGCCCGCAGGCGGCAGATACACCTCGATGCCCGGTTCGTGGACCTTGCGCAGCATCTGCCCGATTTTGGGATTGCCGATCACCTCCATCTCCAGCTGATTGGCACAGGGGATGCCGGCAGGCCAGAGGGGCAGGAACTCCTGCGCCGGGGCAGGCAGAGCCAGCAGAAGCGCTGTCAGCCAGCAGGAAACAAATCTGACCATCGGTGTTTGCGTTGGATGAAATAGGCCCAGACGGCGCTGCCCCGGAGCCGGCCTGCGGCCGGCATCTGCCGTACCCGCTGCATCTGCATGCGGCGGCGCTCCCGGCGCAGGCGCCCGGTGCTGAGGTAAAAGTCGCGGTGCGCCCGCAGGAGCGCGCCCACCATGGCGGGCTGGCGCTGCAGCAGAAAGCGCAGCCCCCAGACCCCGTCGAGCAGCAGCCGCAGCAGCAGCTTGGGCAGCAGCTGGCCGGCCGGCAGGTTTTTGTACAGGCAGGCCAGGCTGTTGCGCGCATTGAGGTAGGTCTTGCGCGGGCTGCCCTGCGGCAGCGTAGCACCGCCTACGTGGTAGGCCACCGAGGCGGGCTCCACCCAGACCTGATAGCCGGCGTTCTGCACCCGCCAGCAGAAATCGATCTCTTCCATATGGGCAAAAAACGCCGGATCGAAGAGGCCGTGCTCCCGCACCACCTCCGTGCGGATCACGCAGCAGGCGCCGGTAGCCCAGAAGATGGGCATTGCGGTATCGTACTGCCCTTCGTCCTGCTCCACGGTATCGAACATGCGGCCCCGGCAGAAGGGGTAGCCCAGCGCATCGATGAAGCCGCCCGAGGCGCCGGCATATTCGAAGCGGCCGCGCAGCTCCCAGTCGCGCAGCTTGGGCTGCACGACTGCAATCTCCGGATGGGCTTCCATCCGGCGGATCATGGGATCCAGCCAGCCGGGCGTCACCTCGGCATCGCTGTTGATGAGGGCAAAATACGGCGTGTCGATCAGGGGCAATGCCCGGTTGTTGCCTTCGGCAAAGCCGTAGTTCTGATCCAGGGCCAGCGTCTGCACCGCCGGCAAATGGGCGGCCAGCCAGTTCAGGCTGTCGTCTGTGGAGCCATTGTCCACGACCAGCACGCGGAAATCGGGGTAGCCGCTGGCCAGCACCGACGGCAGAAAGCGCTCCAGGAGCGCACGACCGTTCCAGTTGAGAATGACCAGGGTGACAGCAGGGACAGCCATCGGGCTCAGGATATGCCGAATTTGCTGAGATCCAGGCCGGGCAGATTGGGCAGCATGCCTTTGGTGGCGCCCTCCAGCTCGGAGCGGCCCATTTCCTCTGCCTTGTCCAGCGCCTTGTTCACGGCGGCGGTAATCAGGTCGGCCATGATCTCCGGGTCGTTCTTGTCGATGATATCCGGATCGATCTGGATTTTCAGCACGCGGCGGTTGCCGTTGGCGGTCACGCGCACCATGCCGCCGCCGGCTTCCGACTCCACCGTCAGGCCGTCGAGCCGCTCGCGGACCGCTTTCATGCGGGCCTGCATTTCCTGGAATTTCCCCAAAAGATCTCCGAAGTTGAACATAGCGCGTGAGTGTCCGGTAAAGATAGCGCGGGGAGTATCAAGTATCAAGTAGGAAGTAGGAGGACGGCAGATAGAAGGGGAGCGCCGCCTTGCGGCTGGCGGTCCGACAAAAAAGCCATCCCGGATGTTCCGGGATGGCGTATACGGGCTCCGGGATGCCTGCGGATCAGGCGACGAAGGGGATCGTCAGCTCCTGGCCGGGATGGATCACGTCGGGATCTTTCAGAATGCCGCGGTTGGCTTCGAAGATCTTGGTGTACAGATTGGCTTTGCCGTAGTACTTGGCAGCGATTTTGCTCAGGCTGTCGCCTTTTTCCACGGTATGCTTGTGGTAGTACTCGCTTACCTCGGTCTTGATGTCGGCTTCGATATCGGAGGGATTGTCGCCGCCGATCTCCTTGATCTTGTTCCACATCGCGTCCTTTTCGTAGGGCGTGGATGCGGTGCCGCCGATTTTCAGCTTGCCGTTCTCTTCCTGAACATAGCCGTCCTTCACGCCAAAGGTCTGGCCGAGTTCGAGCACTGCGTTGTACTTCTGCTGGAGGGACATAGGTCTCTGAATTAGGGGTTAAGGTTCAGCAATAATGAGCAAGCTATATTAGCTCAATATGAACTGATTCAATATTCTGACGCAGCTCCGCTGCGCCGGTCACTGCCGCTGCGCAGATTCTTCGTTGCCGGCGGCGGTAATCCACGTTTCCGGGATCTCCTGGTCGATGCGGTGCAGGCGCTCCAGCAGCGGCGCGCTGTATGCGAGGTAGGCCTGGAGATGCGCAGGGGCCACCGGGCCGGAGCTGATGGCTTCCACTTTGAGCGGATCGAACGCAACGCCATGCTTATAAAAGCGGAAATCCAGATGCGGGCCGGTCGAGACGCCGGTGCTTCCCACATAGCCGATCACATCGCCCTGCTGCACGCGGGTTCCGGGCTTGATGCCCTGCCCGTAGCGGGAAAGGTGCAGGTAGGCGGTGGTGTAGGTGTCGTTGTGGCGGATCTCCACCATATTTCCGGCGCCGCCGCTGTAGCGGGCCTTGGTGACGGTGCCGTCGCCTACGGCATGCACGGGCGTGCCTGCCGGCGCAGCGTAGTCCACCCCGTGGTGCGGACGGCGGATTTTGAGCACCGGATGCAGGCGGCTGTGCGAGAAATGCGAGCTGATGCGGGAGTATTTGAGCGGCGCTTTCAGAAAGGCCTGCCGCAGGCTGTTGCCCTGCTCGTCGAAGTATTCAGGGCCTTTGCCCTGGTCGTAGCATACGGCGTAGTGCTCCTTGCCGCCGTGCGAAAGGCTCGCCGCACGCACCCGCCCGGAGCCGACCGGCTTGCCGTCCACCAGGTAGGTGCTGTACATCAGCTTGAAGCAGTCGCCGGGCTGCAGCCCGAAGAAGTCGATCTCCCACGCGTAGATCTCGGCCAGCTCCGCCACAAGCGCCGGCGTGCCGCCTGCCTCGATGACTGCAGCGTACAGGGAGGACTGGATGGAGCCCGAAATGGCATGCTCCACGGTATCCACCGGATGCGCGCCGCGCTGCACCGAGAGGCTGTCTTCGAAATTCAGCACCACAAACTCCCGGTCCGAGGCATGGTAAATCAGCGCCTGCGCCTCGTCGCGGGGATTGCACAGCACTGTGTAGGGGCGGGCGCTGCGGATGCTCCTGGGGTCAAACAGGCCTTCCGGCAGCTCGTTGAGGCGGTGAATCACCGATGCCGATACATGGTAGCGGGTCAGGATCGCCGAAAGGCTTTCATTGGGCGAGATTTCGGACTGGATCACCCGGACGGAATCCGCTGTAAGCCCGTAGCGCGCCAGCGGGTCGGGCAAGGGTGCCCGCAGCAGCCGCAAGCCATCCGCAAGCACATATTCCGGGGAGAAAACCTGCATCCATACGAGCACTACGGACGCAAATACTCCTGCGCAGAGCGCAGGAATCCATATACGCTTAGGCATACACCAGATCCAATCATCTTGCAAAGCGCAGCAAGTATTGCAATATTGCGGGATAAATTCAAATCCGGCCCGGATTTTCCTGCTTCCGAAGCAGAATGTCCCGCCGGAATGCCCGGACCGCTATGATTCTCCACAATACCATAGACCGGCGCCTGCTCCGGCAAACGATTGCTGAACAGGCGGAAGCCCGTAAGACGCTGTCGTTTTACCGCTATGTGCGAATCCCGGACCCCTCCGCCTGCCGCGACCAGATGTACCTGGACCTCAGCGCGCTCGGGGTGCTGGGCCGCATCTACGTCGCGACGGAAGGCATCAATGCGCAGATCACCGTGCCCGAATCCCGCTGGCAGGACTGGACCGCCTGGCTGGACCGGAGCCCGGAGCTGAGCGGCGTGCGGATCAATCTGGCTGTGGAGCACGACACCCGCTCGTTTTTCAAGCTCAAAATCAAGGTCCGGGCTAAAATCGTAGCCGACGGCCTGGACGACAACGAGATCGACCTCCGCCGCAGCGGCATCCACCTGGATGCTGCCGGCTTCAACCAGCTCGCCGAAAATCCCGAAACGGTCATCGTGGACATGCGCAATCACTACGAAAGCGCTGTGGGGCACTTCGAGGGTGCCATCTGCCCGGATGTGGATACCTTCCGCGAGTCGCTGCCCGTCGTAGCGGACCTCCTCGCCGGCCAGCGGCACAAGCCGGTGATCATGTACTGCACCGGCGGCATCCGCTGCGAAAAGGCAAGCGCCTATCTCCTGCACCAGGGCTTCACCGAGGTGTACCAGCTCGACGGCGGCATCATCCAGTATACCCGCGATGCCCGCGAAAAAGGGCTGCCCAACAAGTTCAAGGGTGTCAACTTCGTCTTCGACGAACGCATGGGCGAGCGGATCAGCGAGGATGTGCTCACCGGCTGCGCCGACTGCGGCCAGCCCTGCGACCGCTACCGCAACTGCTGCAACCCCGGCTGCAACCTGCTGATGACCCAGTGCGAAGCCTGCGAGGTGCAGCTGGATGGCTGCTGTTCAGAGGATTGCAGGCAGATTCTGCTCCTGCCGGAGGCCGAGCAGCGCGCCCTCCGCAAAGGCCGCGATACTGCTACCCGGATCTTCAGCAAAGGGCGGCGCTACCAGCCGATCGTATGAGCCGGCCGCTGCGCCATCTCGCTGCTGCGGCACTCGTCTTGCTTCTGAGCCTCGGCATGCGCGGCGGATGCTCGGAGCGGACGCACGAAGATGCGCACAGCTCCCATGCGCATGAGCCGGCAGACACCTCCAGGCAGGCCCGCCCTGTGGAGCTGAGCCCGCCGCAGGATGCAGGCAGGGAGTTTTCAAACCCCTGACGGTCAGCTAAAATAGCGCCAGTCGTGCCCGTCTTCGATGCGCTGCAGCGTCTCGTACATGAGGCGGATGACCCGCTCCACATCCTCCCGGTGCGCCATTTCGACTGTCGTGTGCATGTAGCGCAGGGGCAGCGAGATCAGGGCGGACGGAACCCCCATGTTGGAATAGGCGAAGGCATCGGTGTCGGTGCCGGTGAAGCGGGAGGCCGCTTCCCGCTGGAACGGAATCTCGCAGGCCCTGGCCGTATCCTGAATCAGGCGCAGCAGTTTGTTGTGCACGGCAGGGCCTACGGTCAGCGAGGGGCCGCCGCCGCATTTCACATCGCCGTGCTCGATTTTGCTGATATGCGGCGTGGTGGTATCATGGGTAACATCGGTGATGATGGCCGCATGCGGCTGGATGCGCTCGGCGATCATCTGCGCGCCCCGGAGGCCGATTTCCTCCTGCACGGAATTGACGATGTAGAGCGCATAGGGCAGCTGAATGCCGTTTTCCCTGAGCAGGCGCGCTACCTGCGCGATCATGAAGCCGCCGATCCGGTTGTCCAGCGCCCGCCCGACGAAGTAGCGCCCGTTGAGCGTCATCATCTCGTCTTCGAAGGTTGCGACGCAGCCCACATGCACGCCCAGCTCTTCCACTTCTTTTTTGCTCGTGCAGCCGCAGTCGAGAAACAGATTTTTCACGCTCAGGGCGGGGTCCTTGTCTGCGCGGACGTGAATGGCCGGCCAGCCGAAAACAGCCGGCACCGGGCCCTGGTCGGTGTGGATGATCACCCGCTTGGAAGGGGCAATCTGGGGATCAGAGCCGCCGTTGCGGACGAGGTAGATCAGGCCGTCTTCGGAAATGTAATGCACAAACCACGAAATCTCATCCGCATGGGCTTCGATCACCACCCGGTACGCTGCGCCGGGGTTGACGATGCCGTAGGCGGTGCCGTACGCATCGACCGCCCACTCGTCCACGAAGGGTTTGAGGTAGTCGAGCCAGAGGCGCTGGCCGGCGGACTCGAAGCCGGTGGGGGAGAAATTATTCAGGTAGGCGCGCAGAAACTCGAGCGCTTGCGGAGTCAGCAGTTCGCTTTGCATACAGCTTTCCGGGATTAAAGCGGCAAAAATACAGGATTTATCGGCCCGCAGCAGGATACGTATCAAAAATCACAGAGAACGCCTGCGGATTGTGTAATTTTGCTTTCAAAGATCCTGTTTCATCATGCCGAGATTCCTATTTTCCGCATGGATGCTGAGCCTGATGCTTTCAGCCGCCTGCCAGCAGTCCCCGGCCCCAGGCAGCCCTGCGGCTCCTTCCGCGCCCGCCGCCGCAGCGCCCGTCCAGCCCCCGGCGCCTGGCACAGCCCTCAGCCCGGCCGAATTCCAGCGCATGCTGGCCGCCGGCGGCGCGCAGCTCGTCGATGTCCGCACAGCCGGCGAGCTGGCCGCAGGCAAAATTCAGGGCGCAGCCCACATCGATGTGTATGACCCGGCATTCGCCAGCAAGGCAGCGCAACTGGACAAGCAGAAACCCGTACTGGTCTATTGTGCGTCCGGCGTCCGGAGCCGGCGCGCCGCGCAGATGCTCGCCGCCCAGGGCTACACCCAGGTGTACGACCTGCAGGGCGGCATCCGCTTCTGGCAGTCGAAAGGGCTGCCGGTGGTGCGCTGATCCGGGCATCAGGCCGCTTCATCTGTTTCCTCCATGCTGAACCGAACCCTCCGCAGCCTCTGCTGCCAGGCCCTTGCCCTGCTTTCCATCTCCGCCTGCACGGCCCAGGACGCCCGCACCAGCAGCGGCGCCTTCAATGCCATGCTCAAAACCCTGCTGGCGCATACGGTACCGGAGCAGGCGGTCTCCGGTGCCCCCGAACCCGGGCAGGCGGTGTACCTGGATGCGCGCGCCTACCGGGAGTTTGAGGTGAGCCACATTCCAGGCGCAGTCTGGGTCGGGTACGACGACTTCGATCTGGCGCGGGTGGAAGGCCTCGACCGGAGCCGGCCGGTGGTGGTGTACTGCTCGGTGGGCTACCGCAGCGAGAAGGTGTCCGAAAAGCTGCTGGCCGCAGGCTTTACCCAGGTCAGCAACCTCTACGGGGGCATTTTCGAGTGGTGCAACCAGGGCCGCCCGGTGGTGAACGCCGCGGGTGCGCCTACGGAGCAGGTGCACGCCTACAACCGCAAGTGGGGGATCTGGGTCAGCCGGGGCGAAAAAGTGTATGAATAAGCGGCTGCGCAGCCGCTGTGCAGATATTTTTCCGGCAGCTGCGCGGAATGCAAAACTTTTTCCTATCTTTGCCCTCCAAATCTGTTAACCCGTTGTTTCATGCCTAAAATGAAGACCAATTCGGGGGCCTCCAAGCGTTTTAAGAAAACCGCCTCCGGAAAGATCAAGCGCAAGCAGGCGTTCAAGAACCACATTCTGACCAAGAAGTCGAACAAGCGGAAGCTCAGGCTGTCGCATAAGGTGCTGGTGGATGCTACCGACGAGAAGCGTATCAATCGCCTCCTCCTCAGCTGATCCACATTTTTTCGTTCATTATCAGCATGTTATCCGATTAACCTTCCAACAAACTTCCGCGTATGCCCCGTTCTGTCAACCACGTAGCTTCCCGTGCGCGCCGTAAGCGCATGCTCAAATACGCCAAAGGCTTCTTTGGCCGCAAGAAAAATGTCTGGACCGTAGCCAAGAACCAGATCGAGAAAGGCTGGGTCTATGCCTACCGCGACCGCAAAGCCCGCAAGCGCGCCTTCCGTTCCCTCTGGATTCAGCGCATCAACGCAGGCGTCCGCCCGCATGGCCTGAGCTATTCCCGCTTCATCGACCTGCTGAACAAGGAAGGCATTGCCCTCAACCGCAAAGTACTCGCCGATCTGGCGATGAACAACCCCGACGCGTTCCAAGCGGTGGTGGAGTCGGTTCGCAAGTAAGCCGGTTCGGCATACTCCAATAAAAAAAGGGCTGCTGTGCAGCCCTTTTTTATTTTCCGCCTATCCCCTGCCCTGCTCAGCGGATCCGCACGATCCCGTCCCGCGTGTACTGCCCGATGTTGACGCGCTGGTTGTTCTGGTGCTGCCCGAAGAAGTAGTCCAGGTGAATGCCCTTGTATTCCGGCATGCTGCGCAGGTGGTCGGCCAGGCTGAGTCCGGATTCGGGCTTATAGCCCTGAATCACCTGAATCAGGTATTTGCCCAGATCGTAGCCCTGGATCGCATGCTCGCTCGGCGGGATTTTGTACACATTCACATACTGCTCGTGGAAGCGCTGGTACAGCAGATCTTCCGGATCGTGCATATGGGAGCTGGTGAAGATCAGTTCGTAGCTGTCCTTCAGGTCGCGGCTGAGCGCGGTGTAGTTGGTCCGGAAATGGGGCGAGCCCATGACCGTGACCTTGCGCGCCCGGCTCCGCAGCAGGTTGATGATCAGGCCTGAAGATTCCTGGGCATTGAGCAGCGGGATATAGACGCCCACGGAGGGGTCGCTGGGGACACGGCTCACGCCGGCCGAGATCTGGCGCATGGCGCGGGCATAGGCGGCATCGAGGAGCACGGTATCGATGCTGCCGCCCAGGCTGGCGAAGCGGCCCATGAAGCCGTTCGCGAGTTCGGCGGCAGCGCCCTGCTGGTCGGTGAAGACGAAGATGCGCCGAAGGCTGAGCGTGCCGAAGGCATATTCAGCCAGCTGTTCGCCGTGGGTAAAGGCAGAGGGATGGGCCATGAAAGTCCATTGCTTGCCCCGCACAAGCTCCGAGGTCGGGCTGATGGGAATGATCTGGGGCACCTGCCGCTGCTCCGCCCAGGCGGAGAGCGTACGGCTGGGGCCGTTGAAAATATCGCCGACCAGCAGGTTGATGCCTAGGGAATCCATCTGGCCCAGGTAGCGGGCAGCCACCATCGAGTCCCGGCGGCTGTCATAGACCTTCAGGAAGATCTTCCGGCCGGCAAACACCCCGCCTTCCTCGATGGCCAGCTTGAATCCTTCGTAGAATTCGAGGCCGATGGCCGCTTCCGGCGGCACTTCGCCGAGGTAGGCCAGATCCGTGCGGTTGAGATAGAGCGGCAGCACCAGCCCGATTTTGATGATTCCCGGCTCCAGGGGCGGCGAGCCCGAGGGCCTGAGTGTCTGCGGCTTATCCGCAGGGATGGCAGCCCGGAGAAAGTCGGAGTCTTCGCCGCCGGCCTGCAGGTAGGCCTGGTAGCGGGAGCGGGCTTCGGGGATGCGCTTGTCAGCTACCAGCTTGTAAATCAGTGCCTCGGCAAACATGCGGCGGAAAGGGGCCGCAGCCTGTTCGGCAAATACCTCCAGCGCCTCGGCCGAGAGCGACCCGAAGGCTGCACGTTCGGCCTGCTCCCAGATGTCGCGGCGCAGGGACTCCTCCGCCTGGCCGGCGTAGAGGTCGGTGAGCCGCTGCAGCCCGCTCACCCGCTCAGTTTCCTGAGCGGAAGCCAGCTGAATCAGGGCCTCGTGATAGATGGCGTCCTGGAGGTAGCGGCTTTTGGGAAATTCCCGGCTCAGCTGGGCAAAGCGATCGCGGGCCGTGGGATATTGCCCCTGGTAATACGCCGCCAGCCCCGACAAGTACAGGGCACCGGTCGTGCTGCGGTTGAAAGGGCGGAGCCGGGCCTGCTCGAAGGCGCGGAAGGCTTCGGGATATTTTTCTGCGCGGAGCGCCAGTTTGCCTTCCGCGATCAGATTATCGGCTGTGATGTCGATGGCGGGGGCCATCCGCCCTTCCTGCTCCGCATTCCGCAGAGACCCGCAGGCTGCCAGCAGGGGCATGGTCCAGAGTAAGAAGCGTAACACCTGTTTCATAGGCGCAAGTTCCACATTTTCGATGAAAAACAAGGGATCTGCATGCTTGAGACGCGCCTGGAGCACCGGGGTCAGCGGGTGCAGAATAAAAAAGCCGCCGCAGGGCTGCGGCGGCAGGTATTCGGCCCGGGAGGCGTCAGTCGCCGTTGAGGAGGCTGCCCAGCACCCCGCCCTGGTCCTTGCGCCCGAGCGGAGAACCGTACTGCATGATGCGGCTGGCCAGGCGGCTGATGGGCAGCGTCTGGATCCAGACTTTTCCGGGGCCGGTCAGGGTGGCGAAGAAGAGCCCTTCGCCGCCGAAGACTGCATTCCGGATGCCTTTGACAAACTCGATGTCGTAGTCCACGGTGCTGGCCATGGCCACCAGGCAGCCCGTATCCACGCGGAGCGTTTCGCCCGACTCCAGCATGCGCTCTACAATGTGCCCGCCTGCATGCACGAAGGCCATGCCGTCGCCTTCCAGCTTCTGCATGATGAAGCCTTCGCCGCCGAAAAGGCCCGTGCCCAGCTTGCGCTGAAACTCGATGCCCACCGATACGCCCCTGGCTGCGCACAGGAACGCATCCTTCTGGCAGATGACTTTGCCGTTGAGCAGGTGCAGGTCCAGGGGGATGATGCGGCCCGGATAGGGCGAAGCGAAGGAAACCTTGCGCTTGCCGCGCGCGCCGGCATGGGTAAACATCGTCATAAAGAGGCTTTCGCCGGTCACCAGGCGCTTGCCGGCGCTGAGGAGCTTTCCGAACAGCCCGCTTTGCCCGGCAGAAGAGGAACCGTCGCCGAAGATGGTTTCCATCTGCACTTCGGGATCCATCATCATGAAGCTGCCGGACTCGGCGATCACCGATTCTCCGGGATCCAGTTCGATTTCCACGAACTGCATCTCCTCGCCGAAGATCTGAAAGTCGATTTCGTGATTGCTTTTCATCAGGGGTTACGCATTGAGGGTATGAGTCCGAAGATACGGAATTGCAGCCGGGAGGTTGGCTATTGCTCCACCAGCTCCACCCGCCGGTTGCGGGCCTTTCCGGCTTCGGTGCTGCTGGAAGCCACCGGCGAGAGGTATGCAAGCCCTTTTGCTGCAAGGCGTTCCGGGGCAATTCCGTAATCTGCCGTCAGCGTCTGGACGACCGCCTCGGCGCGCCGCAGGGAGAGCTGCAGATTGAACTCCAGGCCGCCGTCCTGGTCGGTATGGCCTACGACAAATACCTTCAGCGACGGGTCATTGCGCAGCAGGATGGCAATTTCGTCCAGGGCGGGACGGGATTCCGGGCGCAGGGCCGATTCGTTGGTGCCAAAGTGCAGGCCGTACAGCACTGCCCTCCCCTTCCCGCTGAGATCCTGCCGCATCTGGGCTGCCGTAACCTGGATCTGCCCCAGCTGAAGCGGCGCCTGTTCGACAATGTCGAGCCGGGTCACCGGGCCGTCGTTGGTTTCCACCGCATACACAGCTACATGCACTGTGCCGTCCTCGCCGTCCAGCCGGCTGGCTGCATAACGCTGGTTCTGGCTGTAGGAGCGGATATGCGGCGCATTGTCCGCCGGGTAGCTGTACCCGAATCTGCCGCCGCAGCCCGCTGCCTCGCAGGACCATACCGCCTCAAATCCAGCCTGGCTGAGCGCAGCGAGGTAGTTGCGGAAAATCTCGAGCGAGCTGCTGCCCCTGGCATGCTGGTACACGATACGCGTCATCTTGCCCTCCAGCGGCTGAAATGCGGCCAGCTCGCCGTTGGCGGCGGCCACCGGACCCGTCCGCAGGCGGTACGCAGCAAATGCCTGCTGCTCGTAGAAACGGATCCAGGTATTGGGGAATCTCGTGATCAGCGGATGGTCGGAGCTGCCTGGCGCATCCGCAGGCTGCTGCGCAGCAGCAATGGCAGCCCAGCCAAGCATCTGAAGCAGAAATAGGGTCCGGAGCATAGCACAGGGATTAGGGTGAATGTACAGATAAACCTACGGATTTTCCCTGCGGACCGGCATGCCTGATACGTCAATTCCACGCCAGCCTAAAAAAAACAGACGGCCACCCGCGTGCCCGTCTGCCCCAGTCTTCACGGCACCGTCGGGATCAGGTCCCGGGTTGCAAGCCAAAGATAGGCCCGCACCTGCGACAGCTTGTGTCAATTTCCCTGCGGCCCAAAAAAAAATCTGCGCCGGGCCCGGAGGCCGGCGCAGATCTGATAGACCTATGATGTGACGGTTATTCTACGGATATTTTGCTCCACCCGCTCCGGATGCCGTCGGTCACCTGCAGCAGGTAGATGCCTGCCGGCAGCACAGATACCGGTACCGTATGGCGGAACGAGGCAGCAGCGGCTACGCGCCGGCTGTACACTTCGCGCCCGTCGGGCGTCGTCATCCGGACGAGCACCGTGCCGGCTTGCAGGCCCTCGGCTTCGATCTGGACGAGGGTCCGGGCCGGATTGGGGAATACCGACAGGGCGAGGGCTGCATCCGGATCCACGCTGCTGCACACCTCCACGCGCACGGTGACCGTGTCGCGGGCTTCGCAGCCCTCGGCGGTGAGGGCCGTCACGCGGATTTCGTTCGGGCCGGCGGCGAGGCTGCTGCCCGCGAGGGTGATGCCCGGCGTAGCAGCGCCGGTGGACCAGGCATAGGAGGCGAAGCCTGCGCCTGCATTCAGCGTCACCGATCCGCCGACGCAGATCGTAGTATCGTTGCCCAGGGCAATTGCAGGCGCTTCGAGCACCTGTACCGCTACTGCGGGCGACACGGAAGCGCATTCCGGCACACCGGTGATTTCGACGGTGTAGAGACCGCTTTCCGTCACGCTGACCGTAGGCGCGGCCGCGCTCAGGACGGTCGTGCCGTTGCGCCAGGTATAGCCAGCGCCGTCCACGGGGGTCACGCTCAGGGTGACTGCCGTGCCTTCGCACACGCTGTCGGCAGATGCCGTCACCACAGCGGCGCGGCACAGATCCAGCGGCTCCTGGATAGAAGCCGGAATCGTGTAGCGGTAGAGCTTGGTGGTGCGTCCGGTGGCAACGATGTTGCCGTCCTCGTTGGGCGATGCGATGCCGAAGTCGTTGTCGTTGACAACCGCAATGGTGGACGGATCGATGATCGTCAGGCCTTCCGGCTTGTCGTGGGTCAGATCCCAGCCGTTGCGGAGCAGATCCAGATAACGGGTTTTCTCCACCACCTGAACTCCATTCGCGGCAGCCGTCTGCGCATCGAGCAGCTGCTCAAAGGTCAGGCCGCCGAAGTTGTCGCTGGTGAGCGGGGTCGCATTGCGGATATCGACCTTGTACACTTCCTTCACATTGGCTGCTCCGCGCTCGGCATGCTCAAGCACCAGGAACTCGAAGTTGTTGATTGCCGCTGCATCGCCGAGTTTCCAGTCGCGGGTGCGGATGCCGCCGCTGCCGCCTACCGGGGGCTGAAACTCATAGCCGAACATGCGCGTGCTGCCCGTTGCAGGATCGAGCTCCAGAATCCGGATCAGGCGGGAGTTGTTGCCGGCTGTTGCGCCGGGGTTATTCATCGGGGATTGGATAAATGCGTAGACCTTGCCGTTGGGCGTCAGGGCTACCCCTTCAAATCCCCGGTTGGCGCGGCGCTTTTTGAACACGCTGTCAATGGGCAGGTTGTCTGGCGAAGCTCCATAGGGGGTATAGCGGTCGATGACCTGGAAGTTTTCATCCAGATGCCAGACCGTTACGCCATACTCCTCGCAGATCCAATACGTCCCATCGGGCGCTTCCACGATGCCTTCCGGATCGATGCCCCATACATCGGGCGCTACCACCGTTCCGTTGTTGTCGCTCCAGGCGATTTCGCCGGTGCCGCCTTGTCCGGCGGGGTTGGGCAGGCCGCTGGAGCCCGTGCCGTCGGGGCGCTTGATGGTCCAGGTCTGCATGAGCTGCAGAGAGTCGCCCTGCGCCTTCACGCGGTGAACCTTCGGCACATAGGCAGGCTGCGGGAACAGGATCACCGTCTGGCCAGCGGCCAGGGGGTTGGCATTGGCGGATACGTTCGGCCCGCGGTCGCCATGTACCAGGAATTCTCCGTCGGTGCCGGGGATGTAGTGCAGGCCGGAGAAGCCCGCCTCGCGGATGTCGATGCCGTTGTAGCTGGTGATCAGCGGCGAATTGAAGAGCTGGTACTGCTCCAGCTCCACCGCGTCGATCTCGAATACCGAGAGCGTGCTGCTGATTTCGTTAGCCACGATGACCAGGTTCTTGCCGTTCGGGCTTTGCGCTGCGGGGACAAAGATGATGCCCTCCGCGCCGCGGTCGCCTGCAACGGCCGTGGTGCTGCGGTTGTTGACGTACTGCACAAAAACCGGCGCTGCGGGGTTGTTCACATTGAACACCATCACCCCGCCGATGCGCTCCAGGGCTACGAATGCATAGGTATTGCCGTTGACCACGCCGGTCACCACCCCTTCAGGCTCCGGTCCTTTGTCGTCGGAGCGGTTTTTGCGGGTATTGTTGGTGTTGCTGGCGTTGAAAATAGCGGAGAATACCGGATCCTGCTCGGTGATCAGCTCCATATGGTCGCCGGAGTCGTACACCAGCGCGCCGGTGGCGCCGTTCCAGATCGTAAAGGAGCGGCCGCCGAAGACGTAGATTTCGTCGAAGTCGCCGTCGTTGTCGGTATCGCCCTGGCTGAGCGTGGTCTTGAGCGGGCCGATCGCTGCCCTGAGGAGGTCCCGGCTGGGGAATGCAGCGGAATCCAGCGGATAATCCGATCCGTTGATCTGGGACTCTTCGCTGTAGCCGTCGTAATCGCGCGCATCCCCTTCATTGGCGGTGATCAGATAGGTCTGGCCGCCGATCTGGAAGGAGGCGATGGCATCTGGCAGGTACATGCCCTTCACCGGATAGTTGGAGATGAGAATGTCGGAGCCGCTGTTGCTGCCGTCGAGGCCGTTGCCGGGCAGGCTGTGGTCCTTGTAGCCGAGCGGAAGCACGCTTGTGATCGTGGCAGTATTGACATTCAGCACCGCGACAGCGTTGTTTTCCTGGAGGGTAACCCATGCCGTCGCACCGTCGGGCGAGAGGGCAATGTACTCCGGCTCGAAGTCCTGGGCTGCCGTAGCGTTGGGGCCGAAGATGCGGATGCCGGCGGCACGCAGCGCAGCTTCCTGGCCGTTGAAGGCCGTGAAGGTGGCCGTGCTCACATTGGCCTGGGTCAGGCCGGCAATGCCGCCCGAAAGATCTACAATCGTTACGGAGCCTTCCGGATCGTTCAGGTAATTGGCCGACGGCTCGCCTTCATTGGCGGTCAGCACCTTCTGCCCGTCCGGCGTGAAGGTGATCATGTCCGGCAGCGCGCCTGCGGTCACCTGCTTGAGGAAGACGCCGTTGGTGTCGAAGAAGGCAATGGTGCCGTTCAGGTAGGAAGTGTCGTTGCCGAGCGCCACGGCAATCAGGCCGTTGTAGGCGGCGGCGCTGTTGATTTCCCCGTAGGGGTCCAGATCGACCGACGTTACCGCAGCCGGAGCGGCCGGGTTGGTGAAATCGACGATGTCCAGCTTGTTGCCGATGGAATTGGCAATGAAGAGGCGGTCGCTGGCTGCATCGAAGGCCACGATCTCGGCGGAGTTGCCGGAAGCGGCGCCGTTGCTGTAGCTGCCCAGCAGCGACAGGGCGATTTCCTGCGAAGGTGCCGGAGCCAGGCGGTCGTCATCCGTGATATAGATGGTCTGAAACAGCACGCCGCCCGGATCGGCATTGGTCAGCGGGGTGAGCTTCAGGGCGAAGTACTCATCCTGCTCTGCATCGCTGTCGTTGGTGACGGGAATGGTGATGAAGAGCGTATCGGCTGCGCCGGGCGCAAATACCAGGGTATCCGCCGTGAAGGCGAAGTCGCCGCTGCCGGCCGTCGCAAAGCCGGCCAGCGCCACCTCCACCTCTGCGGAGAGGAAGTTGGGCACCGTCAGGCCTACGCCCACCGTCACCGTTCCGGCAGTTTCGGAAACCACCTGCCGGGCCGTGGTGAACGACACCAGCGGGCTTGTAGCCAGGGTTACCGTGCCCGGCGTAGCGAAGATCGGCTCCCCGGCATTGGAGGTGCCGATGAGATTGCCGGAAATCTTCCAGTTGGCGGGGTTGTTGTTGTCCGAATACGGATCGATCACCTCGATGGAGGGGCCGTCGCCGTTGGGGTTGGGCGGACCCAGTGGCCAGGGTGCCACATCGTCATAGGTCACCGTCTCGACGATCGTGCCGTCGGTGTTCACGATGTCGAAGGTCTCGCCGCCGTTGGACACGGCGCCTGCATACTGGTCGAAGCTGGCGCCGTAGAATGCGACCGCCGCATTGTCATTGGCTGCGATGAGGTAGGTGGCGCCGGGCGCCAGCGTGGTCTGCGGGAAGGTGTAGGAAATGCCATTGGTCACCCGCAGGCCGCCCAGGACTGCCGGGGTCAGGCCTGCGTTGAAGATTTCGACGAAGTCGAGCGAGTCGGAGTCGCTGGGCTCGTCGTACATGATTTCGGTGAAGACCAGCTGCGGGGTGCTGTTGTTGAACACCAGGGTAAAGCTGGCCGGGTTGGTCATGGTATTGCCGGCAGTATCCTGCACGCCGCTGACCGTCAGGGTATAAAACACCCCGATGGTGCCCGGGCCTGCTGTGAGGGTGACCGTGGTCCCTGCGGTATTGAGCACTGCCCCAGTAATCGTCAGCGCCGGTGCAAAGGCATAATTGCTCAGGTTGGTTGCGGTGGAGGGGTCAACCGTTTCGCTGAAGGCAACGGTAAACGTACCGAGCGAAGTCATGGTTGCGGCTGTAGCCACAGGCGGAGCCACATCTCCACTCGACAGGGTAAACGGCGCGGTATCGAAGGGGATATCCGGCTGGGTACCGTCCTGGTCCTGGTTGCCGCCGCCGTCCTGGGTAATCCAGTTGGAGGTGCTGTACACCTGCGCAAGGTACTGGCTGAAAACCGGCTGGTTGTTGCGGGGTGCGTTGTAGGCGCCGATGTCGATGGCGGACGGAAGCTCGAAGGCTGTGGCGCCTGCGGTCAGGCCGGTGTTGGTCAGCTGGCCGGGCGCGCCGCCCCAGGCGGCATTGGCAATGGCGCTCAGAAACACCGTGGGGGCGCGCTGCGCGCCCAGGTAGGCGTACAGGCCCTCGTCCGTGCCGCTCAGGTTGGGCCCGGCGGCCGGCGTGGTGCCCAGGGCTGCCGTGCCCAGCGTAGCCGCCGGAGCAGCGGTAGATACCGCCGACAGATACACCACTGTACCGGCAGGCGTGATGGCGGGGTTGGACCATACCACATCGCCTTCGCCGGTGCCGAATGCGGTGCCGTTCCATTCTTCATCCGTAAACCAGATGGGCGTATTCGCCGGGATATCCACGAAGGTCACAAACGCGAAGCCGTCTGTGCCGTCCGCGTTGAATCCGGTGAACGCAAGGTCACCGGTGGTCTGCGCACCTGTCCGGCCCAGGGCCAGGATGAGCGCAGCACACATGGACAGAAAACGTAATGCTTTTGTCATGAGGCAGTTACTGTGGTTAGGGAGTTGAGGGAACGCCCGGTTCAAAATTCCGGTTTTATGTCAGGCGCATGTTACCTGATTGTTAAATCCGCATTAACATCCAGCTTGCCGGGGCACCGGTCCGGGCAGGCAATAAACGCAGCTTCGTCCGGAATGGCAAACTGCGGGCGCAGATCCTGCTGCTGGCAGGGCTGCACCCGCAGTAGTGCCCGTCCGCTCAGCGGACGAGAACCCGCACGGTTTCTCTTCTGTTTCCAGCTTGAATTTCAAGCAGATAGACCCCTGGCGTGCCAAACCATGCAGCAGGCAGCTCGATGTCCCCCGAATAGGCCGTCTTCCGGATGTGCAGCACGCGCCCGCTCAGGTCGCGGAGGACAGCAGATGCAGGGCCCGCGGGGGCATTGTCCCAGCTTACGCGCAGCGGCATGCCGGAGACCGGATTGGGCGATACCCGCAGCCCGCTCACCCGCGCCGGCTCCGCGGCGGTGCTGCCCCCTGCAATCCCGTCATGGCCGTACAGGCCCGTGCCGGTGCCTACCAGCAGTTCGTCGTAGAACAGAAACTGGATCTGGGTGCCGTTGGGATAGGTGTATCCCTTGATCCATGTGCTGCTGCCCGCAGCCAGCAGATAGACCTCATGGTCCACCGCCACATACACCGTATCCTTGCCGATGGTGACGGCTTTCCCCTGCTTGCCGGGGAAAAACGGAAACCCGGAAGTGGCAAACGGCGTCCACTGCCCGCTGCCGCTCAGGATCTTGTAGTATGCCACCGGATGGTTGATCCCGGCATCGGTGCCGCAGGCGGCCAGCGTGTCGCCGGTGCTGCTGCGGTACAGCGAGGTAATGGTGGCTGTAATCGGGCTTCCGGTGCTCGTGCCGGCGCCGTCCATATCCTGCGACACCACCCAGCTGCCGGCTACCTGCTCGACGCGGTATACGCTGCGGCCCTGCGGACTCGAAAGGTCGTAGCTCACCCCGGCATAGACCACGGTGCTGCCTCCCTCCTGGCTGAATACGATGTCCCGCACGTCCACGTCTTTGCCTACAGCGCTGGCCTCCAGCAGCAGCTGGCTCCAGCTTGCGCCGCCGTCCATCGAGTAAAACAGGCCTCCTTCATCGCTGCCGTCAATGGCGTAGCCCGCAAATACGATGCTGGTGTCCCACTCGCATACCGCGATGGACGTCACCCATGCTGCGCCCGTGGCCGGGGTGCCTGCGCTGGCATAGTTGTAAGGGGCCAGCTCGGCGGAGAATACCCGGCGCCAGGAAGCGCCGCCATTGCCCGTTTTATACACCCGCACATTTCCTGCATATGCTTTGTCCGGATCTGTGCCCGCCATTGCGACGGAATAGTACGGCGAGCCGTCGCCGTTGGGGAACATGGCCGGGCTCCACACCGGGCTGCTCCGGTAATCGGACACCTTGCGGACCCCGGCCTTCGAGGCGATCCAGGCGTGGTTTTTATCCGAAAGGTGCATGGCGAAATCATTCACCTGCACGGCCTCCACCCCGTCGTTGATTTCAAAGATGCGGCTTCCGCCATTCACCGAAGCTCCAATCCCCTGATCCGTAGTCATGTACACCACGCGCGGGCCTGCGGGATCGGCATACACGGCGCCGTCGTTGGGGTGCGTTTCAAATCCGCCCGGAATCCCGAACCCCTGCCAGCAGCAGCTGTCGCCCTGGGAGGAATTGTAGGCATTGGCGTAATACACGTAATACGAAGCGGAATCGCCGCCGAAGCTCAGGATTTCGCCGGGGGCGCCGCCGAAGGGCAGCCGATACGCAGTCCAGGCCGTGCCGTCGTCCGAATAGGCCAGGGTTTTATGGCTGAAGTCGGAGCCGGCGATGAAGAGCCGCCCGTCGGGGCCGATGCCGAAGGCCCGCCACTCGCCCCAGGCCGGCAGGCCTGCCGGCGAAATATCGGCAAATACGGTGGTCGATTTGATCGCATCATACGGGTCGGAGCTGACGAACAGCTTGGGCGATGCGCCGCCCAGATACAGATAGAGCAATCCGCTGAGCGGACTTACGGCCATGCGCGGCACCCCGGGCCCCGGACCAGGGCCGGAGAAGATATACGGCGAGGCCGGCGGCTGAATGAAATTCCCTGCCGCATCCAGCTGCCCGAAAACGAGGCGGTTGCCCGTCAGGTACAGCAGATAGTCGCCCTGGATCAGCAGCGAGGAGGGCCCGCCGCCCGGATAGGAGCGCAGGCCGCCGCCTGCCGGCGAAGCGCTTTTCACCTGGCCCTGATGCAGGAAAAAAAGCCTGCCCGAACCGGCATGCGCTGCGATTTCGCTTACCTGGCTTCCCAGATTGGCTGCCGCACTCATATCCGGCATGGGCTGGAACGCGGAAAATACCGCTGTATCCGGTCCCGGATGATACACATCGGCAAAAAAAGCCGTATTGGCGCTTTCAGTCGTGATGAAGATCCGCGAGCTGTCCGCTGCGGTGGCAATTCCCGTGATGGAGCGGATCCTGCCGCCGTACACGGCCTCCGCCTCCGGGACGGACAGCTGGGCATAGGCGGAGGGATGCAGCAGACAGACAAGCAGAAGCAAGGCCGGAAACAGGCGAAACAGTTGGATCATGGGGAAATTTTTCTGCGAAAATTTATTTTTACATGAAATAACCCAAGCCGCTTTTCGCCTCCGGCTAACATGGGCAGGCATTCCTTTGCGCGGAGCCGCATGCGCAGGGTGCTTGCCATTGGCCGGGCGGATCGGTATGTTGCTGAAAGACACTTCTGCTGCTCACCGCAATCCGACCGAAATGATCCGCCTTCTGCTCCTGCCGATGCTTGCCTGGGCTGCCCTGCTGCCGCTCGCAGCCCAGGTTCCGCTGCCCGAACATCCCCGCCCCGACCACTGGCGCGCCGCCTGGGTCAATCTCAACGGCCCCTGGCAATTCGAAGCCGATCCGTCCGACGCCGGGCTCCAAGCCGGCTGGATGCGCGGCAGGCGCACATTCTCCCGCCGGATTCAGGTGCCCTTCTCCTGGGCAGCGCCCTTGTCCGGGATTCAGGATACCTGCGCCATCGCCTGGTACGCCCGCGAACTCCGCATCCCGGCCTCCTGGACCGGCGGAAGGATCGTGCTGGTGATCGGCGCCTCGGACTGGCGCACAGATGCCTGGCTGGACGGCAAGCCGCTGGGCCGCCATGAAGGCGGCTATACCCCCTTCGAGTTCGATCTGACGGATCTGGCGCGGCCGGGGGCCGCACACCAGCTGGTGATCCGGGCAGACGATGCCGACCGCGGCTTCAAGCTCGAAGGCAAGCAGGGCTACGGCAATGCGCGGGGCATCTGGCAGACGCCCTACCTCGAACTGCGGGGAAATGTGTATATCAAAACCTTGCATTTCAGCCCGGATGTGGAGCGGCAGCAGCTTCGGGTACAGGCGCAGTTTTCGGCGCCGGCGCCGGCCCGGGCAGAACTGGCCCTGCATATCCCGCAGCGCGGCCTCATCCACCACCATGCCCTCGCCGCCGGCGCTTCAAGCGCCGATTTCATCCTGCCCTTTCCCGATGCCCGCCTGTGGAGCCTCGACGATCCGCATTTGTACGAGGTGCAGGCGGTGCTCAGCGGCACCGGCCGGCCGGATACGCTCAACAGCTACTTCGGCATGCGGAGCATCTCGGCAGTCGATCTGCCGGGAACCAGCCACCGCTACGTTGCGCTCAACGGCGAGCCGGTGTACCTGCAGCTGGCGCTGGACCAGTCCTACCACCCGGAGGGATTTTACACCTTCCCCTCTGACGAATTCATGCGCGATGAAATCCTGCGGGCCCGCCAGATCGGGCTCAACGGCATCCGCACCCACGTGAAAGCCGATCTGCCGCGCAAGCTCTACTGGGCCGACCGGCTGGGCATCCTGGTCATGGCAGATGTGCCCAACAGCTGGGGCGAGCCGGATGCGCAGATGCGCAAAGAAACGGAATACGCCATGCGGCAGATGATGGCCCGCGACTTCAACCATCCCTCCATTTTTGCCTGGATCGTATTCAACGAGACCTGGGGGCTCTTTACCCGGCAGCCGGACGCCCAGGGCAAGCCGCAGCAGATATATCTGCCTGAAACCCAGCAATGGGTCGCTTCCATGTACCGGCTGGCGAAATCCCTGGACCCGACCCGCCTCGTAGAGGACAACTCGGTGTGCTGCGGCATCGGCCATACGGAAACCGACCTCAACACCTGGCACAGCTACCTGCCGGGCTGGGAATGGCGCAGGACCCTGGATGAAATCAGCGGGCAAACCCGGCCGGGATCGGCCTGGAACTTCGAGGCCGGATACCGGCAGCAGCGCCAGCCCAACCTGAACTCCGAATTCGGCAATGTCTGGGGCTACGAGGGCAGCACCGGCGATGTGGACTGGACCTGGGATTACCACCGGGCACTCAACGAGTTCCGCCGCCATCCGGCGGTCGCGGGCTGGCTCTACACCGAGCATCACGACGTGATCAACGAGTGGAACGGCTACTGGCGCTTCGACCGGAGCGAGAAAATCACCGGCCTGGAGGAGCTCTTCCCCGGCATGAGCCTGCGGGATCTGCATGCGCCTTTCTACCTCTCCACCGGGCAGGAGCTGTGCCGGACTGTGCAGGCGGGCGAAACGGCAGATGTGCCGCTTTCCGTTTCGTGGATGAGCGGCCGGACCGACCTGGGCGACAGCCTGTGGCTGGAGGCGGAATGGGGCGGATGGAACAGCCTGGGGCAGGCGGAATCCTACGGAACCTCCCGGCGGGCGCTGCCGTACCAGCCCTGGCTGCATGCCGATCTGCCGCCGCTGACCCTGCGGATGCCGGATCATCCGGCACTGGGTCTGCTGAAGCTCCGCGTCGTAACGGCAGCAGGCACGGTCCTGCACCGGAATTTCTGCGCATTCGAGATTGCAGGCCCGGCGCCGGAGCAGATCGTGCTGCCCGGAGGCGGGACGGCGCAGGCGGTCCGGTTTTCGCCGGCCTCCTGTATACGCTCGCAGTGGTCGCTCAAGCAGTGGAATGTGCTGGACAGCCTGAAAGTCAACGGCGCAGGCCACGGCTTCTTCGAATATGAGGTCAGCCTCCCCCCTGCCCTGCGCCAGGCGGACCTGAAAGGCGCCGTGCTGATTTTCGAGGCATCGGCCAAGCAGCTGCTGGGCAAGGACCGCGAAGGCGCCGCCGGCATGGGCGGCGACTACATGCGCGGCCAGGGCACCTTCGATCCGGGGCGCAATCCCAATGCCTATCCGATGACCGACGGCGACCGCTTCCCTTCGGCAGTCACGGTCACATTCGGCGGCCTGCCTGCCGGACGCTACGAACTGCCCGACGACCCTGCAGACCACCGGGGCATCCTATCGTGGCATGCGCAGCCGCAGGACCGCAAGCTGCGGGAGGCCGGCTCCTACGGGTACCGGATCGAAGCGCAGGTGCCGGCTGCGGCGCTGCAGGCAGCGCAGGCGCAGGGCATGCTCCGCATCCGCCTCGCCGTAGACGAGGCGCTGCCGGGCGGACTGGCTTTGTACGGCAGCCGCTTCGGGCGCTATCCTATGAATCCGGTGCTGCTGTTTCTGCGGGACTGACCGGCAGGGCAAAGCGGGCTGCATCCAGCCCCAGCCATTCGAGCGCGGCGCGGGAGCGCACGTTCTCCAGATCCATCGGCGGCAGGTGCAGATCCTCCACGATCTTGCCGATCTCCAGATCGCCGAGCGGAAAGGGGTAATCGGAGCCGATCATCACCCGGTTGGAGCCAATGGTATTGATGATGTGGCGGAGCATCACCGGGTCGTGGGTGATGGTATCTACCCAGAAATGCCCCAGGTACTCGCGCGGCGGAGTGGGATTGTCTACAGCTACCAGGTCCGGGCGGGCGCGGTAGCCATGCTCGATGCGCCCGAAGGTGGTGAGGAAGGAGCCGCCGCCGTGGGAGAAATTGACCCGCAGGCGCGGGAAGCGGTCGAACACGCCGCCGAAAATCATCGAGCATACAGCGCGGGTCGTTTCGGCCGGCATGCCCACCAGCCAGGGCAGCCAGTAGCGCTCCATGTAGTTTTTGCCCATCATATCCCAGGGATGCACCAGGACGCACATGCCGAGGGACTCGCAGGCCTCCCAGACCGGATCGAACTGGGGCTCGCTGAGGTTGAGGTTGTTGATATTGGTGCCGATCTGGATCCCGGCCAGGCCCAGCGACTCCTTGCAGCGCCGGATTTCGTCTACAGCCAGGGCCGCATCCTGCATGGGCACGGTAGCCAGCCCGGCAAAATGCGCCGGATAGCGTTCGCAGACCTCTGCAATGTGATCATTGAGAAAACGGGAAATCTCCAGCGTATCGGCTGCACGGGCCCAGTAGCTGAACATCACCGGAATGGTCGAAATAACCTGCACCTGCACCCCCAGCGCACGGTACTCCTGAATCCGGATTTCCGGATTCCAGCAGTTGGCTTTGACTTCCCGGAAGAAGGTGTCGCCCTTCATCATGTTGGCGTAGCCGGGGCGCTGATGGTCCAGGGTGATGAAGTCGCCGTACCCGAACTTCTCCGAAAACCGGGGCAGCACTTCGGGGATGATGTGGGAATGGGTATCGATGCGGAACATATCGGCGGAATCAGGATTCGGGGGCAGTCGCAGCCAGCAGCACGGAGCGGCGGTCGCCGGGCCGGGGGGCATGCTTCCAGCGCCGGTGGGACCAGAGCCAGTATTCCGGCGCTTCCAGGATGGGTTTTTCGAGCTCTGCCGCCAGCCGGTCGGTAAGGGCCAGCACCTGCTCTTCCGAAAACGGCTGATAGGGGCGGGTATCCAGTTCGTTCACTTCCACCTGATAATAGCCCCTGCGCAGCTTCCGGGTGTAGGCCAGGTAGACCGGCGCACCGCTCTGCAGCGCCATGTAGGCCGCGCTGGTGTGAAACGGCGTGGGCCGGCCCAGGAACTGCGTAAAATACAGGTGCTCGGTCCGCCGCGGCGTCTGGTCGATGATCATGGCAAATACGCATTGGGAAGCCTGCATCCGGCTGAGCCCGGCCCGGATGGAATTGCGCATGGGAATGAGCGCCATGCCGCGCCGGCTGCGGATGCGCCGCAGCAGCAGGTCGAAGACCGGGCTGCGGAAGGGGCTGTACACGCCGACGGCAGGCAGAATGCCCTGGCAGGCCACATCGAAAAGCGAGGCCAGGTATTCGACATTGCCGTAGTGGGAGGTAAACAGCAGCACGCTGCGGCCGGATGCGGCGACTTCGTCCGGGAGCTCCGGGCGGCTGAGCAGCACCCGGCGGCGCACTTCCGCATCCGTCATGCTGATGCACTTGATTCCCTCCACAATCGAGTCGCAGAAGTGGCGGTAGAATGCCCTTTCGGTCTGCTGAAGCCGGGCTTCATCCCAATCGGGAAAACAGGCAGCCAGGTTGTCCCGGACTACGGACTGCCGGTAGCGGATCCGGCGGTAGACCAGCCAGAAAAGGCCATTGCTCACGCCGTACCAGCATGCAAAGGGCAGGAGGCTCAGCAGGTACAGGAGCCCGTACAGCAGCCGGTATGCCAGCCGCACGCGCAGCGGCACCTGCTCAGTTGTCATCCATCCCGTTGTTGAGGCCGTTGAGGCGGGCAGCGCGGCGGCTGTCCTCGTAGTCGAGGTCGCTGGGATTGATCGCCTGGTTGCGGTCGATCAGCTGCGCGCGCCAGCGGGGGTTGTTGAGCTCGCCGTATTTGTTCGAATGCAGCAGCGGATATTCGTTCGTCGCCACATCCGGATCGTAGAATACAAACACGATATTCGACTGCGAGCCCAGGCGGTTGTAGCGCCAGATCTCGTGGGGAATCACCGCCGACTGCGCCGGAAAACGTTCCACATCGTTCGGGATGCCGTACTGGAGGAAGACGCGCCCGCGGTCGGTCTGCCAGCCTTCGCGCAGCACCGACTTGAAATGCTGGTTCACATAATCGAGCGCGGTCAGATGCCCCCGCCAGAGGGCCATCACCTCCTGCTGCGGGCTGCTGCGGCGCTTTTCGAAGAAGCTGTACAGGAAATTTTTCTTCTGCTCATACGTGCCCAGGGCCTGGATGAACCGTTCTTCCTGTTCTGTCGCACGCCAGATGAGGGTGCGCAGGTAGTAGTCGAGCTGCGGCTCAGGGTATTCGTTGAACAGGTCCGCTTCGCGGTTGTAGGAGGTGAGGTTGAGCGCTTCTTCGGTTTCCTTCCGGGAATTGTACACATAAAACTTCTGCCGGTAGGTCTGCACCGCCACATTGCGGGAGTTGACCAGCTCCACCTGGAGGTAATAGATATTCGAGCTGAGGTTGGAGATGTCGATCTGTTCCTTGTACACATTTACGCTGCGGGGCTGGCGCCCCTGTCCGGCGGTCTCGTAGCTCCAGAGGCGGTTGTCTCCCTGGTAGATGACGCAGCGGATCAGAAACGGCTCCTGAAACAGCTGGTCGGCGTGGTAGATCTCCTGGTAAAACACCATCGAATCCTCGTTGACAAAGGTGCTGTTGGTCACGAGGGGCACGAGGTAATCGCGGCCGATGCCCCGGTTTTCCTTGTTGGCTTCGCGGGGCATTTCGCCGGCCACCCATTTGATGTCGCTGAAGGCCAGCTTGCCAGGCTGCAGGGCAGCCACTTCGAACTCCTGCACGGCGGCGCTGCGGCTCAGGTAGGGCGCGCTGCTGTCCACGGCGACGGCCGTCAGCAGATAGGTGCCCGGCTGGAGGCGGAGCTGATGCACATTGAGCAGGTTGGCAGACGAGCGCGACTCGAACGCCGTATCCTGGAGGCGCTGGGCATCGCCCAGGCACAGATTGTAGGTATCGGAGTCGACATGCTGGGTATCGGCGCCGTCGATGCGCTGGAGCAGCATGGAAATGTTGACGCAAGCCTGGAACAGGCTGTCGCTGTCCTGGCGGAACACGACCGAGTTGCCGGCCACTGCCACGTAGATCTGGGCGAACGGATCGCCGCTGCGGCTGTCGTAAAAACGGCACACATCGAGGTACATGCGCACATTGCCCTCCTGGGCCAGGGCCTGGGCACCCGCCGCTGCGAGCAGCAACCCCAGAATCATGATTCGTTTCATAGGCCGGGACTTGGCCTGAAAGTTAATACGCTCCTGCAAGAATGCCAAAAGCGGGACCCAAAGCGGGAATTGTGTAGCTTGCAGCCCGCAGATCAGGCATGGAGCATCCGGCAGGCATTCTTCCGCTGTGTTATTTCCCCCCGGTTTCCTGGTGGGCGGCAGCGCTGGCCCTCCGGGGGCCGCTGCTGCTGGAGGCCTGGCAGCCGTATCAGAAGCAGCAGCTCAGCTCCCGCGCCCATATCCGCACTGCCAACCGGGTGCTGCCGCTCACGGTGCTGGTAGCCCGGCGCGACTCGCATGCGCCGCTGGCGCTCAAGCAGGTGTCATTTGCCGAAAACTGGCCGCGCCAGCACTGGCGCACGCTGGAGACCGCATACCGGAATGCGCCGTACTTCGAGTATTATGCGGATGGCCTGCGGGCCCTGCTGGAGGCGCCGCCGGAGCAGCTGGCAGATCTGCTGATGGCTACGGTCTCCCTCGCCGGAGCCTGGCTGCGGGAAGACTTCCAGTGGCAGCTCACCGCGCAGCGGCTTCCGCCCGGCGCAGTGCAGCCCGATCTGCGGACCGCCTTCGACCCGTCGCTGCGCAGCCTCCCGCCCTGGTTCAGGGCAGAGCCCTATGCGCAGGTCTTCGGGGGCTTCAGCCCGGGGCTCTCTATTCTGGATCTGGTATTCAATCTGGGCCCGGAAGCGCCAGCCTGGCTGCGGCGCGCAGCGGGCCAGGCTCAGCTTTCGTAGGTGGACATGATCGTCTGGATCACATCCAGGAGCGTGGGGTGCTTGAGAAAGTAATAGGCATGCTTGCCCTGGCGCTTGGAGCCCAGCACATCTTTCTCTTTCAGGATGCCCAGATGCTGCGAGGTCACCGCCTGTTCTGTGCCCAGGGCTTTGTGAATCTGCGTGACATTGAGCCGTTTCCCGTCGCGGAGCAGGTCGATGATCGCCAGCCTGACGGGGTGCGCGATGGCCTTGAGGCTGGAGGCTGTTTTAACCAACAGCACTTTGTCGTACTTGATGATGGAAGGCTGCATACGCGGGATTATTGTTGGCTACGGTGAAAGTTAAACAAAACGCATGTATCAGCCTGTTCCCACACATTTTGTTAAGCAAATAAACAATAAAAACTAAACAAAAACCAAACTTTGTATAATATAAATTGGAATTCATATGTAAATATACGGATTTCCCTACGTAAACGTTTGCGGTCTTTTGTTCATTTTTGCAAAATCTTTCCTCCGGAACTTGGCGGCGGTTCCAACCCGGGCCGCCCTATCGCGTTATTAGCTGCATGGAATCTATCCGCATCGATTCGATCGAAAGCGCCCTCGAAGACCTCCGCCAGGGGCGGATGGTGATTGTCGTGGACGATGAAGACCGCGAGAATGAAGGCGACTTCATCATTGCGGCGCATTTTGCCACGCCGGAAGTCATCAATTTCATGGCCACCCACGGGCGGGGCCTGATCTGCATGCCGCTTGAAGCCTCCCGCTGCGACGAGCTGGGCTTCGATCTCATGGTCGGCAACAATACCGACCGCCACCGGACCGCATTCACCGTGTCGGTCGATTACCGCAAAGGCGGCAACACCACCGGCATCTCCGCCGCCGACCGCGCCCGCACCGTGCAGGCCATCCTCGATCCCGGCGCCCGCCCGGACGACTTCAGCCGCCCGGGCCATATTTTCCCCCTCAAAGCCAAGCAGGGCGGCGTGCTGCGCCGCAGCGGACATACCGAAGCCGGGGTGGACCTCGCCCGCCTTGCCGGGCTGGAGCCCGCAGCAGTCATCGTGGAGATCATGAACGAAGACGGCACCATGGCCCGCCTCCCCGATCTGCGGGCCGTCGCCGACCGCTTCGGCATGAAGCTCATCACCATCGAGGACCTGATCTCCTACCGCCTCCGCACTGAAAGCCTGATCCGCAGGGAGATCTCCGTCGACATGCCGACGGAGCTGGGCCACTTCTCCCTCTCCGCCTACCGCCAGCTCAACAGCGACGAGCTGCATCTGGCCCTCGTCAAAGGCAGCTGGGACCCCGGCGAGCCGGTGCTCGTCCGCGTGCACTCCTCCTGCGTGACCGGCGACATCTTCGGGTCCTGCCGCTGCGACTGCGGGCCCCAGCTCGAGCAGGCCATGCAGATGGTCGAGGCCGAAGGCCGGGGCGTCATCCTCTACATGAAGCAGGAAGGCCGCGGCATCGGCCTGCTCAACAAGCTGCGCGCCTACCAGCTTCAGGAGCAGGGCTATGACACCGTAGAGGCCAATCTGGAGCTCGGCTTCAAAATGGACGAACGCGACTACGGCGTCGGCGCCCAGATCCTCCGCGACCTCGGGGTGCGGAAAATGCGCCTGATGACCAACAATCCCACCAAGCGCGCCGGCCTGGTAGGATACGGCCTCGAAATCGTAGAAAATGTGCCCATCGAAATCCAGCCCAACCGCTACAACGTGCAGTATCTGCTGACAAAAAAGCTCAAGATGGGGCACTCCATTCTGAACGCCCCGGCTCCGCAGGACCTGTAATGGACCGGGAAGGATTGAAGGGGAATTGCAGCGGCGGCGGCCTACCTTTCCGCCTCATCGCGGATGCATATGGCCCTCTCGTTTCGCACCCATCCCTCGGCTTCGGCGCTCCAGCAGCTGCGGACCTTCTCCGCAGCCGCCGGAGCGGTGTTCCTGGCTGCCGCTGCCCTGTATACGATCACCCGTGAGCAGGCGCCCGCCGCCCGGTTCGAGTTTTCTGCGGCAGCGGAGGCCGGCGCCGCCCGGCCTGAAGGCCTGCAGCTGATGCTTTTTTTTGCCGACTACTGTTTCCCCTGCGAGGCCTGGGAGGAAGAGCTGACCCAGGACCCCGATCTCTGGCGGCTGATCAAAAGCCATTACGCCCCGGTCAAGGTCAACGGGCAGGGCAGCAGCGAGACCGGGCTCGACCTGGCTGCACGGTACGGCGTGGACCGTTTTCCCACCCTGGTGGTGCTCGACAGCGCCTGGCGGATGCTCGACAAGATCGATGCCTACCTGACCCCGGCCGATCTGGCGACCCGGCTGGCTGCGCAGGTGGCGCCGCAGGCCGGCGGGCAGTGGCGCAGCGCCGAACAGCGCCAGGCACGGCCGGAAACACGCTACGGCCTTTCGGTCGCATCTGCCCGCACCTATGCGGATGCGAAGGCCATCGCCGAAGCCCAGCGCATGCAGTGGAACCGCGCTGTCTGGATCCATCCGTCCGGGACCAGCCGCTACCAGGTGCTGCTCGGGCCGTTTGAGACGCGCGAAGAGGCCAGGATTACCCGCGCCTTCATGCGGGTATGGGACGATGTAGATGCCGGGGTGGAGGCCATGGCACCTGATCCGGTCCGCTACCGCTGAGCATCAGAACCGCAGCAGCTTCAGCTGCACATGGGGCGCAGGCAGCGCGCCTGCGCGCGGCGCCGCCGCGCTGGCGGGCAGTTCTGCCCATATGCTGACCGGAAGCGTATTCTCCAGCCTGATCTCCAGCCGGCAGAGCGGCGAATAGCCCGAAGGATTGCGCCGGACCGTCTCCGGCATGCGCAGGCTGAGCCCCTCCGCCGGGCGGGGCGCTGCGACCGCCGGAGGCGCCTGCAGGCGCAGCGGCTGCGCAGCGCCCCGTACAGAAACACAAAGGCCGGCCCCCAGGATAAGCCCGGAAGCCAGCCAGCAGCGAATGCTGCGCCTGCAGCTTATTTCATGCTCTTTTTCCACGTCGCAATGTTGTTCTCATTGCGGCGTACGTAGCTGTCGTCGTTCGAGTTGCGCGCAACCGCTGCGGCGGCTTCCGCCGTTTTCACAGCATCGGAGTAGCTGCCCATCTTGCCCTGGATTTCCGCCTTCAGCGTGGCGATCCAGTAGGCGTTGGGATTGCGCTCGACGGCGATGTTGATCCATTCCAGCGCCTTGCCGAGGTCGCGGTTGGTGCTGTAGTAATAGCTGGCAGCCGAATAATAGTCGCCGCCGCTCGGGCCGGCCATCACCCGGTCGATGTCGGCCATCACCCGGGTGTCCACCTCCACATCCAGCCGCATCCGCACGTAGGTTTCATCCCACTTCAGGTAGATGAAGGCGTGGTCGTCGCGCAGGTCGTTGACTTCGACGGTGAACGATTCGCTCCGCATGCCCGACTTGCCGGCAGGCGCCTGGAAACGGACCAGCTCCTTGGACTGGTCGTAGCCCGCGACATTGCCGCCGAGGCTCAGGTCCTTGTACAGGGTGACCGTCCACTCTTTTTTGCCGGGAATGGTATAGAGCGCATACTCGCCCTTGGGCACGTCTTTGCCTTCAAGCTTCACGTTGTCGCTGAAGGAGATGCGGGTAGCGGCATTGGCGCCGGTCCGCCACATCTTGTCGTACGGCACCAGATCCCCGAATACGGCGCGGTCTTTGGCACTGGGGCGGGAATAGCTGATCACGACATCGGTCAGGCCTACGCGCTGCTCCACCTTGGCTGCGGGGCTCGGCTGCGGGGTCCGGATCTGGGCATGGAGAGCGGCCGCAGCGGCAAGCGCGGCCAGGCTGAGGGCTAAGGATTTGAGGTTCATAGCGATTGGTTAACGGGTGAACGGTCTCGGTTCGGGGCGCAACTTAGAAAAAGCCCTGCGAATGCACAACCTCGGCGCGTCTGCGGCCGGCAGAAAGCCGGCCTTGCGCAGGCGGAGATCAGCGCATGCCGCCGGCCTTGCGCAGGCGGAGATCGGCCACCAGAAAGTTGTAGATGCTCTCCATCAGGGTATTGCGGGCCTGCTGCAGGGCGTACACGGCATTGGAGACGGTTGCGAAGGTGGCCTGGCCCTGCTGAAACCGAACCCGGTCGGCATCGAGCAGCTGATGCGCCACCCGCAGATTTTCGCGCGACTGCAGGAGCGTCTCGCGGGCATTGCGCCAGTCGGCCTGCGCCGCAGTCCATTCCGAGCGGATATCGAGCTCCAGCTGCGACATGCTGCTCCGGCTGCCGGCCATGCGGAGCTCGTATTCGCGGAGCTGGGAGCGGCGGACCGCATTGTAGAGCGGCACCGAAGCCCGGACGCCGACATAGGAGAATGAGAACCACGAATCGGCATCGAACAGCGGCGCGTCATTGGTAAGCTGCTGCAGGGAGAGGTTGCCGTAGAGCGAGACGACCGGCAGATTGCTGCGGCGGTACTTCTCGTAGGTCAGCTCGTGGCGGGCGAGCCGGGCCTGCTCCTGGCGGAGTTCGATCCGCCCGGAGGCAGGATCGGCGAGGGTATCGGCAGGGCGGTAGCCGTTCAGCAGGCCGGGGAGGCTGTCTGTGAGCGCCAGCGCCTCCGAAGCCGGGAGGCCGAGCTGCGCCAGCAGATAGGCCCGGCTGCGGCTGAGGCTGCGCGCATCGTTCCGGAGGCTGGTTTCGGCGTTGCGCAGGTCCAGGCGCAGGCGCTCCAGCTCGGCGGGGAGGAGGTTTCCGCTGCGGAACGACTCCTCCCCTTCCTGGAGCAGTTGCCGGGCCCGGACCGCCGCCGCTTCGGACAGGCGGTACGACTCCTGGCGGAAGACCAGATCGTAGTAGGCTTCGCCGGCGCCGAGGCGCACGTCGGCGCTGGCCTTGCCCAGCGCAAGCTCGTCGCTCAGCGTCTGGTTGGCAGCCAGCTGCCGGTCCGCGCGGATTGCCGGATTATACAGCGGCTGCTCCACTTCCACCCCTGCGAGGGTGCTGAACCGCGTGCCGAAGCGGATGGCCACATCTTCGGCCCGGTTGAGAAATTCGCCCGGCAGGATATTGGTCTGCAGCTGGGTGTTGAGGCGGAAATCGCCGCTGAGTGTCACCGAAGGCCGCCAGGCGAGCGCGGCGCGGGTCTGCTGCTCCTGCGCCACAGCGACATTGATCCGGAGCGCTTCGAGCGAAGGGCGCTGGGCCTCGGCCAGGTCCATGGCCTCCGCAAGGGAAAGCGCGCGCGGAGCACCGGGCTGGGCCTGCAGCAGCATCGTGCTGATGCACAGGCTGGTAAGAAGGATGATACGCATGGTTTCAGTATTGGATGGCCGGGGTTATGCCCGGAATACCTGGGCGGGTTCGAGTCTGGAGATCCGGCGGATGGCAAACAGGCTGCCGGTGACGGCGATCAGCACCGTCACGCCGAGCAGGCTGCCCCAGACCGCAGGCGTAAAGCGGAAGATGGTGCCGGCATTGGCGATGCCGTTCCGGAAGCCTTCGATCAGAAAGACTGCCACGGCAAACCCGGTCAGGGAAATGAGCAGCGCCTGGGACAGGATGAGCCGGCGCACATAGCCATTGGTGGCGCCGATGGCCTTGAGCGTGCCGTAATCCCGGAGGCGGTCCACTGCCGCCGAATAGAGCGTCAGCCCGATGATCACAAAGCCGGAAATGAGCGCAAAGAGGATCAGCGTTCCGAAGGAGAAGGCAATCCCGCTGGAACTCAGCACGGTGCCGATCGTTTCGCCGGCCAGCACCTCGGGATCCCATGCCCGCACGCCGTAGATATAGGCGTTGATGGAGTCGATGACCTGCTGCCTGGGCACCGCCGGATCCCACTTGACCAGGAAGGCGCTGGCTGTATTGGCATCGAGATTGCCGATGCTCCGGGCCCGCTCGATGGTGGTGAAGGCATAGACCCCGCCGAAGCTGCGGACCCCTCGGGTCTGTCCGGCGATGAATACCTTGCGCCCGTTCAGCTCGAAGTAGTCGCCTACCTCCGCATCGCCCAGGGCATTGCGGTCGAAATATTCGGTGATGATGGCACCGTCCTGGATGAGGTTCTCAGGCTTGCCGGTGACCAGATTCCAGGGGCCGCCGGCGTATTCCGGCGCCTGCACCCCGATGAGGGTCATGGGGCTGGACTCGCCGTTTTCGAACTTGGCAGCCGCAGTAGCCAGCGCAACGGGAAAGACCTGCTGCACTCCCGGCACGCTCGATACGGCCCTGCCCAGCCGCATGTCGAGCGGGCTCAGGGCATTGACGTTCGAGGTCTGGTTGTCTACTACCCAGATATAGTCCGGGTTGTTGCGCACCAGCGCAGCCATGGCATTGGTGAGGAAAATGAAGATCCCAAGCTGCTGCCCCACCAGGAAGACCGAGATAATCACCCCGGCGAGCGCGCCGATGGACTTGGGCCGGTCGTACCGGATAAACCGGAAAGCGGTTTTGATCATGGCGGTCGCTTATTGGATGCTGATGACACATTCCAGCCGGCTGCCGATGAGCAGCGATGCGCCGTCGAGCTGCACCTTGACCTCGCGCACCCGGCGGTCTTCGAGGTTGGCGGCAGCGTCCGAGAAGAGCGACTTCTTTTTCAGCGAGGGGGCGGCATAGATCACCCGGCCGGAAGCGAGGGTGTCGGAGCCGCCCTGCGGGCGCAGCCAGGCGCGGTCGCCGATCCGGACCCGGCCTGCGAAGAGCTCGTCGACCTCCGTGACGGCCATCAGGCCTCCGGCAGGCGCCAGCTCGCCGACCTGCTCGGCGGCAGCCACGTAGGAGCCCAGCTTGGCATCCATCGACAGCAGGGTGCCGGTGACCGGCGCCCGGAGGTATTTCTGGTCGCGGAGCGCCTGGTAGTAGGCCAGATCGGCGCGGAGCTCTGCGAGGCGCTTCTCCTGCTGGCGCAGCCCGGCTTCGGAGGCTTCCACATCGCGGGCCAGCGATTCGTAGGCGGCCTTGCTGTCATCTGCCGCCTGCTGCGTCTGGGCGCCGCCGGCCAGCATCGCCGCGTTGCGGTCATAGGTGGTCTTGGCCTGATCCCGCTTGACTATCAGGGATTTGAGACTAGCTTGGAGCGACTGGATATACGCCTGCTGCGTGGCGATTTTCGACTCGGCCTGTGCCACCTGGCGGTCCTCGATCCGGTGGTCGAGCTCCAGGATCGGGGCGCTTTTGCGGACGGTGTCGCCGGCGCCGGCATAGACCGCCGCCACATTGCCGGCAGCCTCCGGATTCAGGGGCAGAATCTCGCCCAGCGGCTGAATGGTGGCAATGCCGACCACTTCGCTGACGGAAAGCTCCGCAGCAGGGCGGATGGCGGGCGCAGCAGGTGCCTGCTCTTCAGGGGCCGGGCCGGACCCGCAGGCGGCGGCAAGCAGTGCCGCCAAGCTCAACAGGGTGATACGCAGATACATAGGTAAGAGAGTATGCATTAGGATGCCGGATGGATGATTCGGGGTGCAGACACGATTCCGCTTTCTACCTCCACCATGCGGTGGGCGTACGGCTCAAGCCGGGGGTCGTGGGTAACGACAGCTACAGACTTGCCCTGGTCGGCCAGGGCGCGGAGCTCTTCCATGACGATGCCCATCGACCCTTTGTCGAGGGAAGCCGTAGGCTCGTCGCAGAGGATCAGGGCCGGGTCGGTGACGAGTGCGCGGGCAATGGCGACCCGCTGCTGCTGCCCGCCGGAGAGCTGCTTGGGCAGCTGGCGGCGGCGGTCGGACATGCCCACCATTTCGAGCGCATGGCGCACGCGCTCCGTAGCCTGCCGCCGCGGCACGCCCTGGAGACGGAGGGGCATCATCACATTCTCCTCCGCCGTGAGCGGAGCGATGAGATTGAAGTTCTGGAACACAAACCCGATGGTGTTGAGCCGGAGCCGGGCAAGTTCGCGGTCGTTGAGCTGGCTGATTTCCTGGCCCTGGACAAACAATCGCCCTTCGGTCGGGTATATCACACAGCCAAGCAGCGAAAGCAGGGTAGTTTTTCCGGAGCCGGAGGGGCCTATGATGAGCATCAGCTCACCGGGCACCAGATCGAGCGTAGTGGGCTGCAGCGCCACAATCCGCTGATCCCCAGTCTGGTATACCTTGCTTGCGCCTTCAAGTCTGGCAATCATATGGAGATGGTTATATGATTTCGAAGCAAATCAACTATGAAATCGTATTATAAACAATGAAGTCATCAAAAAAGTTTTTAAATTTGTTCTGAATTCATACAAAACAGGAAGCGATGCGCAAACTGGTGGAGCTGGTAAACCTATGGGCAGCGTACGAGGAGTCGCATCCGGGCGCTGAGATCGAAGACTTCTGCCTGGACTATCTGAGCCGGATGCATCCGGAGCCGGAGCCTGCGGCCCATCACGATTTTTCGGACTGGCCGCTCCAGCGGCGGCTGGGCAAGGCGATCTACCGGCTGAGCAAGATCAACGGCTTCTACACCCGCAAGGCCATGCAGGGCCTGCCGCTGAGCAATCTGGAGGATTTTGTATACCTGGCGAGCCTGTACGACGGGCGGAATCCGCGCAAAAGCGAGCTGATCCATCAGCATATCTCCGAATTTACCTCCGGGGTCAGCGTGCTGAGGCGGCTGGCGGATATGGGGTTTGTGGAGGAGCAGCACGACCCGGAGGATGCGCGCTCCAAGCGCGTCCGGATTACGGATGCAGGCCGGCAGGCGCTGGATGCATGCATGCAGAATATGAATCAGGTGAGCGATCTGCTCTTTTCACAGCTCCGGGAAGACGAGATCCGCCCGATTGTGGAGGCGCTCGAACAGGTGGAGCAGCACCACGTGCGGCGCTATCCGCATCTTCGGCAGCAGCCCTTCGGGCGCATTGCAGGCGCCTCCGGCGGGTAGGCCGCATCTCCGGATCGCGAAATGAGATGGAAAATTGCGGCGGATTGCCTAATGTTGTAGGAAAGCATCTGCAATGAGATTCCTGCTACTGAGTTTGTGCATGCTGTCCGGCTGGCATCTGGCGGCACAGACCGCCCGGACCGAAACCGGCAACGCCTCGTATTACGCGGATAAATTCCACGGCAGGCCCACGGCCAGCGGCGAGCTCTACGACCGCAACAAGTTCACCGCCGCCCACAAGACCCTCCCGCACGGCACCTACGTCAAGGTGACCAACCTGACCAACAACCGCAGCACCGTGGTGCGCATCAACGACCGGCTTCCGCGGGAAAGCTCGCGGAGCATCGATCTTTCCCGCGCCGCAGCGGAGCAGATCGGCATGATCCAGGCCGGCGTGGTGCGGGTGCGGATGGAAGTGACCGCCGAAGTGGTGGAAACTGCCGGGCCTGCGCCTGCCGGCGAGGACGAGCTCGGCCAGCCTGCCCCGCAGCCCCCGCCGGCACAGGCGCCTCCGCCGCCTTCCCGAGTGGTGGATGTGTCCGGCCTGCCGCTGCGCGACCACAACGGCAATCTGATCACCCCCGGCGGAACACAAACCCCTGCGCCGCCGCCTGCCGCAGATGCCGCCCAGCAGGAGGAGCTCCGCAAATACACCCCTGCCCTCTTCCGGGCTGTCGTCATCCGGGAGCCCGACGCCACCGGCTTTGCCGTGCAGACGGGCGCCTTCACCAGCTACTACCGCATGATGGAAGCCCTGGACAACCTGAGCGCCAAGGGCTATCAGAATACGCTGATTCACAACGGCGTAAAGGACGGAAGACCGGTGTACCGCATTCTGGTGGGGCCGTATGCCGCTCAGAATGAGGCTGCCGCGGTGAAGAAAAAACTCGAGTCCCTCAAAATCCAGGGGCTTGTGGTACGGCTTCAGGACCTCAAATGACCCGGAGCCGCAGGAAACCTGACGCATTGATTTGCCGTTATATATCCATTACACACTAACCGCCAGACGATTTCCGCGCCTATGAACGAGCTGCGGCATGTATTGAGTCTGTACGTTTCAGCCGGTTTTTGTCTGACCCTATCAGCACAGCGGCCGGATTTTGAAATGAAGTCCCTGTTTGCCGCTTCCTCCGGCAACACAGCGTATCCGGTTCCGGTCTCCGCCGGGGTCAAGGTCTTCTGCAGCGGCGAGTCGATCTCCCTCGTGATCGAGGTGAAGGACGCCCAGATCCAATCCGGCAGAACCCCCGCCCAGTCCGACCATATCGAGGTTTCCTTTGCGCTCCCGCCCTCGGCGTATCCGCCCGACTTCAACTACGCGCAGCATCCCCAGTACGTCACGGGCCGCGACCTCCAGTACCGTTCGGGCATTTCCGAGCGGGTATTCACCCTGGCAGGCGACCGGAGCGCCCCGCTCCGCCCCGACGAGCTGACCGACCGCTACGGGTATCCGTCTCCCTGGGAAAACAGCGCCCCGGCGCTGGTGCCCGATCCGGTCGGGCTCCGGAAGGAGGAGATCCACTTCGGCCTGGTGCAGTTTGCGCTTTTTCCCGACGGCCGCGCTGCGGTGCAGCTCAACCAGCGGGCGCACGAGCCGCTGCGCCGCTACCTCGAATCCGGCGTCGGCAATATCGCCCAAGGCATCCGCTATTCCTCCGAACCCCTTGAGCATGACCGGGGCTACCTCATCAACGCCGAGTTTTCCCCCCAGGCCCTGGGCTTCATCCAGCTCCCCCGGATGAATCAGATCCGGATGCTGGTGCGGGTGGCCGATATGACCGACGGCCGCCAGACGCCTGTCTACCGGCTTACCTCCTCGCCCCAGGGCAACCCCGGGCAGCCTGCAACCTTCAATACCGTCTATTTCGACCGCCCGCTCTACACCAACTGCACCGAAGCGCCCGACCGCCTCTTCGAGCAGGCCAGCTTTTATCCGGTGTACATGCTGAGCGAATCCGGCTGGATTTCCACCTTTACCGATGTGGACGCCCTGCGCTACCGGCCCGGAGAGGCCAGCGCCAACCTCGCCGAGGTCCGCTTCTCCCAGTCGCAGCACCGCTACCAGAACCGCCAGGACCCTCAGATGGTCCTGCAGTCCCTCACGGTGCGCGAGTTTCCCGCCAACGAGCCTTCGCGCGAACGCGAGTACATCCTCGTCAATCATCAGCATCTGGCCGTCAGCGACCGCCTGCTGAACTACGGCAGCGGCCCGTACTGGGAAAGCTTCCGGTATCCGGACGGAAAACCGGGCCTGCTGATCCGGAACAGCTATCCATACGACCCGTATCAGCCTGCTTCCCAGCAGAATACGCATGAAAAAATTGCTGCTCTCCGCCTGGACAGCTACGGGCTGATGCAGACGCTCTCCATCCTGCAGGACCACAGCCCGGAAGGCGGATGCACCATTCAGGATCTGCGGTACAGCCAGTTCGACATCGGCGAGCTCCGCTGGTTCAACGGCGGGGAATTCCTGGTAGCCCTGATCACCCACCGCAGCACGGGCGAGGTACGCAGGATCAAGATTGCCTGGCGCAGCGAGGCCGGACGATTCAAAATCGAGGAAATCCGCTGAGCATCAGTAGCGGAAGCCGCACCAGATTTCGCTCTGCGCCCAAAGCTTCCGGGCATCTTCCATATTGCTGGAGCGGCGCGCGGAGCGGGCCACTGCCTTCCGGGCGAAGTACTCCCCGCTGATCCCGCCCGCTTCGGGCGCGGAGGCGAGATAGAGGCTCGTTTCCGCGCCTTTTTCGGTGCTGATGGCGGTCAGCTTGAAAAACAGGCGGATAAACCAATTGGAGCTCCGGGCAATATCGGTGGAGACGAATCCGGGATGAAGCGCATTGCTGACGATGCCGGCATCCCGGTATTTTTCAGCCAGCAGGCGCGTAAACAGGATATTCATCAGCTTCGAATTCGCATACGCCTGGATGCCGTCGTAGCGCTGCGCCAGCTGGAGATCGCTGAAATCGAGGCTTCCCCGGGGATGGATATCGGAGGAGACGTTGACCACCCGCGCATGCCCGGCGGCCTTGAGGGGCTCCAGCAGCAGGCCCGTCAGCAGAAAGTGCGACAGATGGTTGACGGCGAGGGTGTACTCGAATCCGTCTGCGGACATCCGGCGGCTGGGCTCCCAGACGCCGGCGTTGTTGATCAGCACATCGACCGACGGGAACTGGCCGGCGACCGCAGCAGCAAACTGGCGCACCGCATCCAGCGACCCCAGGTCGCAGGGGAACACATGCAGATCCGGGTTGCCGGAGGCCTGAATCAGGCTTTGACGGGCTGCCTCGCCCCGTCCGGCATCCCGGCTGTTGAAAATTACACGGGCGCCCATGCGGGCCAGCCCCAGGGCGGTAGCCCGTCCGATGCCGGAGGTGGCGCCGGTGATGACTACGGTTTTTCCTTTCATACGGGTATGGACGTATCCGGTGAGGAGATTCAGTCTGGAATTCGGGGACGGACAATCCGGGCGCCTGCCCGGATCTGGGTGCGGTACACGCCCGGCGTGTAGCCAAACTGCGCGCCGAACGCCCGGCTTACGGCATCGGTCACTGCTTCCGCAGCCGCCTGTTCGACCAGGTTGATCGTGCAGCCGCCGAAGCCGCCGCCCATCATCCGCCCGCCGGCTACGCCGGGCTGGCGGCGGGCCTCGTGCGCCAGCAGATCGAGCTCCGGGCAGCTGACCTCGTAGCTGTGCTGGAGCCCGTCGTGGGAGGCATTCATCAGGCGGCCGAGTTCCGCAGTCTGGTGCCGTTCGAGCGCATCGCAGGCTGCCAGCACCCGCGCATTCTCCGCAACCACAAAGCTGCACCGGCGGTACACCGTGCCGGAAAGGCGGCTGCGGCAGGCTTCCAGCATTTCCGGAGACGCATCGCGCAGGCTCCGGACCTCCGGAAACTGCTGCCGCAGCACCTCCACCCCGGCCTCGCATTCCGCGCGGCGGGTGTTGTACTCCGTGCCGGCCAGCGCATGCTTGACCTTGGAGTCGAACAGCAGCAGCTCCATGCCGGGCGCATGAAACGGCACGGCCTGGTATTCCAGCGAGCGGCAGTCGAGCCGCAGCACATGGCCATCCTGTCCATGCAGCACGGCAAACTGGTCCATGATGCCGCAGCGGACCCCGGCATACGTATGTTCGGCCATCTGGCCTGCCTTTGCCATCTCCATCCGGCTGAGGGTCAGCCCGAAAAGCTCGCTTGCAGCCACCAGGACCGCAGCCTCCAGCGCCGCCGAGGACGACATGCCGCCGCCGACGGGGATGTTGCCGCTGAACATCAGATCGATTGCCGGCAGCCGGATGCCGCGCGCTGCAAGCTGGGCCAGCACGCCGAGGGGGTAATTGGCCCAGGCCTGCTGCACCGGGGCCAGCGCCTGCGGATCATAGGCGCATGATTCGTCCAGGTCCAGCGCGATGAGCGTGCCATGGCTGCCTGCGGCAGGGGCCGCAGCCAGCGCGATGCGGAAATCCACCGCCCCCGGCAGCACAAAGCCTTCATTATAATCGGTATGCTCCCCGATCAGGTTGATCCGGCCCGGAGACACGGCCAGCACCGGCGCCGTGCCGAATCTCCGGATAAACGACTGGTATACGTATTCCTCCACAGCAGCAGAATAAGGCAGCACGAAACTAGGAAGCCTCCGGGGAATTGCAAGCGCATCAGGCCCTTCAGTCCATCAGGGCGGAAAAAAAGAGGGCGTTGGCGAAAATCCGGTTGGTGCCGTACCAGAAGGCGCGGAAATTGGGATTGTCGGCAATGGCAATCACCCTTCCGCTGCCCGCCCGCGCCACCACGGCGCCTGCCGAGAGCGAAACGGCCTCCTGGTGCTGCCGGGAGAGGTAGCCGCTGAGCACCGGCGCAGCGGGATAGCGCAGCGGAGTCGCCCAAGGCTGCCCGGAGGGATTGAGCACCAGGGGGCTGCTCCGGAAGACGGGAATCTCCGCCTGGCCCAGGCCGAAGCAGAGCGGGTGGGTCAGGTCGGCTTCCAGGCGGCAGATCACGCCGCCCACCTCCTGGGCGCCGCGCATGTATTCGCGGTCCCGGAAGCTGTAGGCCCCGCCTTCGGCATCGCGGCTGCCGGGTTTGACTTTAATCCCGCCGATCCCGTGGTCCGAAAGCCAGCGGAGTGCGCCCTGCATGGCGATCAGGGTGCCGCCGTTGCGAAGAAACTCCTGCATCCGGCCTGCATCCAGGCTGCCGTAGGATCCGTCGGCCATGATGATCACATTGAACCGGCTCAGATTGCCCTGCCCGAAGGCACTCACGGGGAGCAGGGTCAGCGGCATGCGGTAGCGCTGGTCGAGCAGATGCCAGACCTCGCCCGTCTCGTAGCCGGCTGCGTCTCCGTCCACCAGCAGGGCTGCGCGCGGCTGCACCACGGGGCGGAAATAGCTGCTGCCCAGCTGCACCTGTCCGGTGTATCCGCTGCTGAGCGGAATCACTTCGGCCCCGTCGGCCCGGGCTGCATCGAGCATCAGCTGATGCAGCTGCGCCGGGGCCAGCGGCTGGCCTGCCACCGGAATAATGACGGTGCCAGCCTCCATGATGCGTCCGCCTTCAGCGGCAAAAGGCCGGGTGGCCGCCCGCACCAGCAGGCCGGCGCCGAGGAGGCGGTTCAGCGTCCGGGGCGCGAGGTACTGGTCCCAGGCCAGCGCGTAGGCGTACGAGGCCTGTGCGGACCCGGCCGGGCCCGGCAGCGCCAGATCCCGGATGCCGGCGCCTGCCAGGGCCGGAGTGTAGCGTTTTTCAAGCGGGGCGTACGGCAGGTGAAAGGCCAGCGGCAGGGTCCAGGAGGAAATATCGTAGAACAGGCTGTCGGTGAACGAGGTCTGTGTCTCCAGCATCGCGCGCACGAGCCGGTACTGCGGCTGCGCCAGCGGAATGAGCAGGCTGCTGTCCGCTGGAAAGCGGATGCCATCCGCTTCGACCGTGCGGGCCAGCAGGCTGGCTTCGATCCCGTGCCGCTTCAGCAGCTCGATGAAGGCTGCGGCACGGCCCCGGTCGCGCCCCAGCGCAACCGCGAATGCCTTCCGGGCATCCGCCTCCCCCTCCCGGACCGCCTGCTGATAAAACATGCGCTGGTGCTCGAGCAGCGCCACGCGGTGCTCCACGCAGCCCTGAAGCACCGCCCGCGCAGCAGTCAGGTGGTTGCGGATGGCGAAAGGAAACTCCAGCAGGCCGTTCGGGGTCTGCTGCGCATGCCCCCGGCTCGATGCCTGCTCGAAGAGCACCCCTACCCCGCCGTTGAGATCGGGATAGGTGGAGCCTTTGCCGAAGTAAAAATCGTCGAAATCCTCCTGCGAGTAGTACAGCGATCCGATCTGGTCCAGCGCGCGGGCGTAGTACCCCGCCATCGTCCGCGTCAGCTCCCCGACCGCAGCCGGGATCAGCGGGTGGTTGCGGGAAGGCACGCCGGGCTGGAAGAAGAAGGTCGCATTGGAGCCCATCTCATGGTGATCGGTGAGGAAATTGGGCTTCCACTCATGAAACCGGGCCAGCCGCGCCTGGGATTCCGGCAGCTGGGCGGGCAGCCAGTCCCGGTTGAGGTCGAACCAGTAGTGGTTGGTGCGTCCGCGGGGCCAGGCTTCCTGATGCTCCCGGCCCTGGGGGTCGGTGTCGTGCGCGGAAAGGCCCTTGTGCATGTTGACCCAGGCAGAGAAGCGCTGCAGGCCGTCCGGATTGAGCGCCGGATCGACGAGGATGATCAGCTCGTCGAGCATCCGCAGGGTTTCCGCATCGCGGGCTGCCGCAAGGGCATAGACGAGCAGCAGGGCGGCATTGCTGCCGCTGGCCTCGTTGCCGTGCACGCTGAAGCCGAGGTTGACGACGGCAGGCATGCGGCTCAGGTCCATGCCGGCGGACTTCGACGGATCGCTGAGGCGCAGATGCGCCGTGCGCAGCTCCTCGATCCGGGCCTGATTGGCAGGCGAGGTGATAATCAGGTGGATCAGCGGTCGCCGCTCGTAGGTGTAGCCGATGGTATCGAGGCGGACGCGGGGCGAGGCGGCATCCATGCGCTCCATGCAGCGCACCAGCTGGTCATGGCTTACGTGCCATTCGCCCACCTGATAGCCCAGCAGGCGGTCGGGCGCAGGAACAGCCGGGTCGAATGCCGCATGGCCGGGCAGGTAGTAGGCCAGGCTGGGCTGGGCGGCGAGCGGCAGGCTCAGGGCGGAGCATACGAGCATCCACAGCAGACGGTGCATATCGGGCAGCATTGGAAAACGGAGGCGGCAAGATAGGGAATCCGGCGCAGATCTGCGGAAATTCAAAGCCTGAGCGCTACGTGTGCGGTATGCACCCAGAGCAGGCTGTAAAGGTGCCAGCCTGGCCGGCTGGTCGCGAAGCGGCGGCGAAGATGCAGCAGCGGCGCGCCGGCTTCCATGTTGAGCAGGAAGGCCTGGGTTTCGTCGGCGCGGCTGGTGCAGGCAAGCTGCTCCATGGATTCGATTTCGAGCGAGGCGTGGAGGCTGAGGAAATTGAAGAGCTGGCCGGGGTCGGGCAGCTGCTTGAGCTGCTCCGGCAGGCCTGCATGGGGCATGAACATCTGCTCGATGGCCACCGGCTCGTCGCCGGCAAAGCGGATGGCCTCTACCCAGACGCATCCGGCTTCCAGCTCGGACTCCGCGAGGGCAAACTCGAAGGGATCAGGCCAGGGGCCGGAGGCCGGGCGCTTGAGGAAGATGGCATGCTGGCGCGGGCTGAGGCCGGAGGGATGGCCGGGCCGGGGCTCGAAGACCAGCAGGCCCGGTGCTTTCCGGTGCTGGTTGACGATGCTGCCTTTGCCCTTGATCCGGGTAATAAAACCGTCCTTGACCAGCTCGGTCAGGGCCTGCCGGACCGTGACACGCGTGATCTGATGCAGCTGGCTGAGTTCGTTTTCGGATGGAAGCAGATCGCCGCCCTTATACAGCCCCCGCTGGATATCGTGCTTGAGTTGACTATACAGCTGCTGATAGCGGTGCGAAGACATGCGGAAGGATGTATATACAGCTTGCGCGTGAGGCTGAATATTTGCCGAATATATCCATCCTGAAATCCAGTTGCAAGCGCAGGCATCAGAGCGAATGCCGGAGGATGACCGAGGAGGGGTTTTTGCGGTGCTCCCGCAGCCCGGAGTGCAGCAGTTCGGCCACGCTTCGGCCCATCGCGCCGAAATCGGTGGACATGGCGGTAATGCCGTTGCCGATGATTTCCTTCAGCGGGGTATCGTTGCGGGAGAGGATGCCCACATCGCGGCCGGGCTCCAAGCCCAGGCGGCGGCAGTCCTTGACGAGCGTGACGAGATCGGTGTCGTTGAACACCACGCAGGCGTCGCCTGCCCCGATGCCGGAGCGCTGCAGGTCGCCGGTGAGCGCCCAGGCGATTTTATGCTCGCAGACAAAGCGCATGAATCCGGCCTTGAGGTCCTGGTTGATGGTCTCCACCGGCGCAGGCTGCGGATGATCGTACACGAGCACCAGCCGGCGGTAGCGGGCCAGCCGGCCGGAAACCGACCGGAGCGCCTCGTACATATCGGACTCAAAATCCTGGCATACAGAGGGATACTGCTGCCCGACCGATGCCCAGCCCTGGTCCAGGATGAGCACCTTGCGCGCAGGCAGGCGGGAAAGGGCCCGTTCGAGCCCGTCGTAGAGCACCGGCATCACCACATAGCGGCTGTAGCGGCCATTGGCGGAGCGCAGCAGCTGCTCGAAGACCTGGGGCTGGAAATGATGGAAATACAGGTCTGCGATCTGACCGCCGCCGAGGTGCTGCTGGATCGAGCGGTACAGCACCTCCTTGTACATATTGAACTCATCGAACAGCAGGAATATCCGCTGCACATCCTCCTGTCCGGAAACCTGAAGGACCGGCTGAAGCTCGGGCATAAGGGGGCGGGTCATTTTCCGCAGCCTGAATATATCAAAAAAAAATGCAATGCCGCATGGCGCAGCGGTGCGGCATTCCGGATTTGCGGCAGGCAGGTCTTTCCGCATTTTTTTAGGCTCAAACTTGTATATACATATTTTTTCGCTAACTTACCCTTGCTAACTCCGAATGCTGTCCGTGCGCGGTGCCCGGAGCACACAGGCTATCTACTCTATCACCTAACTGTTTCTGTATTCCTATGCATGAACTGCTACTTCCTCCCCGGCCAGGGGCGTACCGGCGTATGCGGCATGGCGCGCTCCTGCTCCTGTTTATGGCGCTTTCGGCTGCGGCATCTGCGCAGACGACGGTAAGCGGCCGTGTAACCGGCGAGTCCGGCGACCCGCTGGCGGGTGCCGCCGTCGTAGTCAAAGGCACCAGCAACGGCGTGCTGACCGATGCCGAAGGCATGTACCGCATTTCCGGCGTACGGCCTGCCGACGTGCTTGCCGTATCCTACTATGGCTATGAGCCGTTCGAAGCGGCTGTAGCCGGCCGCAGCGCCATCGACTTTCAGCTCGTGCCCGCTGCCAATTCGCTCGATGAAGTGGTGGTGGTGGGCTACGGCACCCAGCGCCGGTCGGACCTGACCGGCTCCATCACGTCGGTCAACGCCAAGGACTTCGCCTCGACTCCAGTGTATTCGGTGGAGCAGGCCCTGCAGGGCCGCGCTGCCGGGGTGCAGGTGACCCAGACCTCGGGCGCGCCCGGAGCAGGCCTGCGGGTGCAGATCCGCGGCGTAGGCACCAACGGCGACACCGAGCCGCTCTATGTCATCGACGGCTACCCCCTGGCTTCGTTTTCGGGCGGCGATTTCAGCACCAGCCCCCTGGCCCGGCTCAACCCCAACGACATCGAATCGATCGACATCCTCAAAGACGCCTCCGCAGCCGCCATCTACGGCGCCCGCGCCGCCAACGGGGTGGTGATCATCACCACCAAGCGCGGCAAGGCAGGCCAGACCCGCGTCAGCTACGACGGCTATGCAGGCTTCCAGCAGGTGTGGCGCACCCTCGACCTGCTCGGCGAGCGCGACTATGTGGAATACGTCATCGAAAAGTACACCAACAACAACCAGGCCGGCGACATCCCTGCCAACCTGCGCGACCCCAGCAGCCTGCCCGGCAACAACACCGACTGGCAGGACGAGCTGTTCCGCACCGGGTTCCTCAACAACCACAATGTGACCTTCAGCGGCGGCACCGAGTCTGCGACCTTCTCCCTCGGCCTGGGCTACTTGGCCAACAGCGGCGTCATGCTGGGCACCGATTTCGAGCGCTACACCGTGAGCCTCAACTCGGACTTCAAAGTCGGCAAGCGCATCCGCGTGGGCAACTCGCTCAACGTAGCCTACACCGACAAGCTATCGGAGGCCAACCTCGGCGGCCGGCGGCAGCTGGAGCACGTCATCAAGCAGCCTGCGACCATTCCGGTATTCAGCGACGACTTCCTGGGCGGATTCGGCTGGCCGCTGGACCCGGACGGGCAGGACGCCGAAAACCCGGTGGCGGCAGCCACGCTGCTTACCAGCCGCAGCCGGGGCCTTGCACTGCTGGGAACCGTGTACGGGGAGGTGGACCTGTTCAAAGGCCTCCGCTACCGCATCAACCTGGGCATGAACATGGGCTACAACCGCGGATTCTCCCGCAACCCCGCGTATGAAGGCGTGCGAAGGCTGCTGCGCTTCTCCTTTATCTCGGAGAGCTACAACACCTCCTTCGATCCGCTCATCGAGCAGACTCTGACCTACGCCCGGGACTTCGGCAAGCATTCCATCAGCCTGCTGGCAGGCCTCACAGACCAGTACGGCCAGTTCCACAGCCTCAGCGGCCAGGCCGAGCGGCTGCCCAACGACGTCGTGCAGTCCATTCCCCTGGGCCAGAACCCCGCAGTCAGCAACTTCACCTCCGACGCCAACCTGCGCTCCTACCTGGGCCGCTTTACCTACAGCTACGACGGCAAGTACCTGCTGACGGTCAACTTCCGCCGGGACGGCTCCTCCAAGATCCCCAATCCCGAAAACCGCTACGACAACTTCCCCTCCGCATCGCTGGGCTGGCGCCTGGACCGCGAGGCCTTCCTCCAGAACGTGGAAGCCATCAGCAACCTCAAGCTGCGCGCCAGCTACGGGGCCATCGGCAACGACAAGTCGCTGGGCGCCTACAACAACGCCGTGCTGAACGGATTTGCCAACTACACCTTCGGAGGCGTCCTCTCTCCGGGCACCACGCCTTCCAGCCTGGTCAATACCGACATCCGCTGGGAGCGCAGCGTGCAGAGCAACATCGGCCTGGACCTCGGCCTCTTCCGCGATGCGCTCATCCTGAACGTGGATTACTACATCCGCCGCACCCAGGACTGGATCGTATCGGTGCCGGTGCCGCCCTCGGTAGGCCTGGGGCCTGCGCCGGTCAATGCCGGCGAGATCGAAAACCGGGGCCTGGAAGTTGCCCTGACCTACCGGCAGTACAAGAGCGACAAGTTCAGCTACAACATCAGCGCGAACTTTGCCACCCTGCACAACGAGGTGATCTCGCTGGGCGAAGGGGAGCCGATCTTCGGCGGCAACACCTTCAGCCTGGGTTCGCTGACCCGGACGGCAGTAGGCGGGCCGGTGGGCGCCTATTATGGATTTGAAATGGAAGGCATCTTCCAGAGCCAGGCCGAAGTGGATGCCGCCAATGCGCTCGGCGATGCCGGCCCCTACCAGGCCGACCAGACGGCGCCGGGCGACATCAGGTTCCGCGACATTGCCGGCGCGCCGGATGAAAACGGCAACCCCACCGGGCCCGACGGCAAAATCGACGAAAACGACCGAACCATCATCGGCAGCCCGATTCCGGACCTGATCTACGGCCTCACCGGCAGCCTGGCCTTCGGCGACTTCGACCTCTCCCTCAACCTCCAGGGCGTGCACGGCAACCAGCTCTGGAACGCGCTGCGGACCTGGACCGAGGACCTGAGCCAGAACTTCAACCAGGGCGCGGCTGTGCTGGACCGCTGGACCCCTTCCAACCCCTCCACCACCGTGCCCCGCGCCATCAACACCGACCCCAACAACAACAAGCGCAACTCCTCGCGCTTCGTGGAGAACGGCTCGTTCATGCGCATCAAAAACCTCACGGTGGGCTACTCCCTCCGCAGCCTGACCGGGCGCATCCCCTCGCTGAACAATGCGCGCGTGTATGTGACGGCCAACAACCTCCTGACCCTGACCCGCTACACGGGCTACGACCCCGAAGTAGGCGGCGACAACTTCACCCTGGGCCGCGGCATCGACATCGGCACCTATCCCCAGGCACGCACGTTCCTGCTGGGAATCCAGCTTGGCTTATAATTGATTTTCAGCATGTTAATGCAACAAGGACTCATGCGTATACTCCGGAATGCCTTCACCGCCCTGGCGCTGTTCCTGACTACAGGACTCTATTGGGGCTGCAGCGACGACTTCCTGAACACCACGGACGTCAACACGATCAACTCCGAATCGTTCTACACGAATGCGGAAGAGGCCATCAAGGCGGTCAATGCCGTCTATGCCGGCCTGCAGCGGCAGGGCCTGTACCAGCGGCAGATCTTCTTCGTGCTGGACTTCAGCTCCGGCGAGGCTGCACCCACGCCCAACACGCAGACGCCCAACACGCAGCTGCTCGCCTACGCGTTCGACGCGACGCACGAGCACATCAATGCGTTCTGGAACGACAGCTATGTCACCATTGCCCGTGCCAACGTGGCGCTGGAAAAGATTCCGGCCATCGAAGGCATGGACGAGACCCTGCGCAAGCGGCTCCTGGCCGAGGCGCGCTTTCTGCGGGCGCTGAGCTATTTCAATCTGGTGTCCAATTTCGGCGGCGTACCCCTGCGGATCGACCCTTCCACCGCGCTGGTCAAGGACCTCGCCCGCGCTACGCCGGCTGAAGTCTATGCCGTGATCGAAGAAGACCTCCGCTACGCGGAATCGAACCTGCCCAAGCGTTCGGAATACGACGCACCCAATGCCGGCCGCGCCACATCGGGCGCCGCTTCGGCCCTGCTGGGCAAGGTGTTTGTCTACCAGCAGAAATGGGGCGATGCAGAGGCCAAGCTGCAGAGCGTCGTCACCAGCGGGGAGTATGCCCTTGTGGAATACGGACGGCTCCAGAGCACCTTCAATGCCAATGACGAAAACAACGAGGAAAGCCTCTTTGAGGTGCAGTTCACCAAAAACCTCAGCGGCGGCGGCGGTGCCTGGGCAGTGGATGTGAACACCGGCTGGGGCGGCAATGCCGAAGGCAACTTCCGCCCGAAGGAGTACGGCGTATCCGGCTTCGCTTTCTACAACGCCAAGCCCAGCGATGACCTGATCGGCTCCTACGATCCCGCCGATCCGCGCCTGAAGGCCTTCTTCTTTGGCCCGGGCAGCACCTTCAACGGGCAGCCCTACGATCCGATTTTTACGGCAAACGGCTGGGCCATCGGCAAATACACCGATCCGGCGCCCGGCCCCGGCGGCGCGCTCGACGACGGCGACATCAACATCCGCGTGCTGCGCTATGCCGATGTGCTGCTGCTGCTGGCCGAATCCAAGATCCGGCTCAACAAAATGGGCGAAGCAGTTGCCCTGATCAACCAGGTCCGCCGGCGCGCCGATCCTTCGGGTGCCATCCTCCCCGACCGCGCCGCCGACGGCAACGAGCTCCAGCATCTTGTCACGGAGCGTAAGCTCGAGCTGTGCTTCGAGGGGCAGCGCCGCCTGGATGTGGTCCGCTGGGGCCTGGGGCCGCAGGTCTTCGGCTCCAAGTTTGTCACCGGCAAGCACGAGGTGCTCCCGATTCCCGCCAACGAGGTAGATATTAATAAGCTTTGTACGCAGAATCCTGGTTATTAAGCATTGAACCTACGTAATCCGGGGCGCGATGCGGCGGCGGTGCCGCCGTGTTGCGCCTTTTTACGATCTTGCCTTCCCGTCCTCCCCAGGCGTCCATGATGAGAGCTCTGCAATCTGCTGTTCTGCCGGTTCTGATGGCCTTGCTGCTGGCTGCTTGCACGCAGCAGCCGGGCTCCATGCCGCGCTACCGGATTCTGACGCCTGCCGAAAGCGGCGTTCAGTTTGCCAACCGGATCACCGAATCGGACAGCCTCAACATCCTCAAGCACCTATATCTCTACAACGGAGGCGGAACGGCTACTGCCGATTTCAACCGTGACGGGCTTCCGGACCTGTTTTTCAGCGGCAATATGGTCAGCAGCAGGCTCTACCTGAACCGGGGCGGGCTCCGGTTCGAGGAGGTCACCGAGGCTGCCGGCATCGCCACCTCGGCCTGGTGCACGGGGGCCTCTGTCGCCGACCTCAATGCCGACGGCTGGCCCGACCTCTATGTCAGCGTGGCATCGCCGGTGCGGGGCGCCCCTGCGCCCAATCTGCTTTTTCTCCATCAGGGGCTCGACGAGGCCGGCATCCCGCGCTTTGAAGAAGCTGCTGCCCGCTGCGGCATCGCCGATTCCGGCTACAGCACCCAGGGCGCCTTCCTCGATTTCGACCTCGACGGCGACCTCGATCTCTATGTGCTGACCAACGCCCTGGAGCAGATCGACCGCAACAGCATCCGGCTGATCCGCAGCCAGGGCGAAGCGCCCAGCACGGACCGCCTCTACCGGAACGACGGGCCCGCGCCCGGACCCGATGGCCGCCTGCTGCCCCGGTTTTCCAACATCTCCTGCCAGGCCGGCATTACGGTCGAAGGCTGGGGCCTCGGCGTTGTGGCCAGCGACTTCAATGCCGACGGCTGGCCGGATCTGTACGTAGCCAACGACTTCCTCTCCAGCGACCTGCTGTGGATCAACCAGCGGGACGGCACCTTTGCCAACGAAATCTCCCGCTACACCGCCTACCAGTCGCACAACGGCATGGGCGTCGATGCAGCCGACATCAACAACGACGGCCTGGCCGACCTGATCGAGATGGATATGATGCCCAACGACAACCGGCGGCAGAAATCCATGTTCTCCAAGCCCTCGTTCGACCGCTTCTACCAGTCGCTGCAGGCCGGCTACCAGCCGCAGGTCGTGCGCAACACGCTCCAGCTGCGCACCCCGAACGGGTTCCGGGAAATCGGGCAGCTGGCAGGCGTGCATAAAACGGACTGGAGCTGGGCCTGCCTGTTTTTCGACATGGACAATGACGGCTGGCGGGACCTGGCCATCACCAACGGGTATTACCACGATATCACGGACCTCGACTTCATCTCCTACGACAACGAGCTGCGCATGTTCCGGGATGAGGCCGCTTCCCAGGCCAGCCTCCAGGAGGCGCTCTCGAAGCTGGGCCATGTGCACAAGCATAACTATCTGTTTCACAATCAAGGCAATCTGACCTTCGCAGACCGGTCGGAGGAATGGGGCTTCGGGCGGCCTTCCTACTCCAACGGCATGCTGTACGCCGATCTGGACCTCGACGGGGACCTCGACCTGGCGATCAGCAACCTGCAGGAGCCTGCCTTCATCTGCGAAAACCGCTCGGAGCAGCTCGATCAGCCCAGGCGGCATTTTCTCCGCATCCGCCTCGAAGGCCCGCCCGGCAACGCGGACGGCCTGGGGGCGCAGATTTTTGCGGAAGCCCGGATCGGAGGCAGGCAGATCCGGCAGCACCACTATCAGACGCTGGTGCGGGGGTATAAATCGAGCGTAGAAGCCGTGGCGCATTTCGGGCTGGGCGATGCCGGCATGGCAGATCGGCTTGAAATCCGCTGGCCGGACGGCAGGCAGCAGCTGCTGCGGGGAGTGCCTGCGGATCAGGTTCTTACGCTGCGCTACGCAGATGCGGTGCCGGCTCCGCCGGACACCGCAGCGCCTGCGCCGCTGTGGATGGCGCCTGCGGACACCAGCCTGGGGCTTGCTTTCACGCATCAGGAGCAGCGCTACAACGACTTCAACCGCGACAAGCTGCTCTGGCACCAGTATTCCCAGTCGGGGCCCGGCATGGCCGCCGGCGATCTGGACGGCAACGGGCTCGACGACCTGCTCATCGGCGGCAGTGCCGGCTATGCCTGCACGGCCTTCATGCAGCAGCCGGACGGGCGCTTCAGGCGCCGGGAGCTGTTTGCGGAGCATGCCGCGCAGGAAACGCTGGGGCTGCTGATCTTCGACTGCGACGGTGACGGCGACCAGGATGTATATGCCGCCAACGGCGGCAGCGAGCGGGCTGGCGAGCACGCCTATTTCCGCCACCGCCTCTACCGCAACGAGGGCGGCGGCAGATTCCGCTATGATTCGCTGGCCATCCCGGACATCCTGGCCAGCGGCGGCTGCGTGCGGGCCGCCGACTTCGACGGCGACGGCGACTGGGACCTCTTCGTGGGCGGGCGCCTCCGGCCCGGCTATTATCCGGAGGCGCCCCGCAGCTTCCTGCTCCGCAACGAGGGCGGGCGGTTTACGGATGCGACGGAGTCCGCTGCGCCGGCGCTGCTCCGCCCGGGCCTGATCACCAGTGCCATCTGGACCGATGCCGACGGCGACACCTGGCCTGATCTGCTGCTCTGCGGCGAGTGGATGCCTGTCATGCTGTACCGCAATACCGGCGGTGCCCTGGATGCGGGCCGCACCCTTACCCCGCCGGGCTGGTGGACAGCCCTGCATGCCGCAGACCTGGACCAGGACGGCGACATGGACTATGCAGCAGGCAACCTGGGGCTGAACTCCCGCTTCCGGGCCAGCGAAGCGGAGCCGGTGCAGCTGCATGTGCTGGATCTGGACCAGAATGGCGTAAACGAGCTGCTGCTGAGCCATTTCATTGAAGGGGAAGCCTATCTGGCTGCCCCGAGGGACCAGCTGGCGGAGCCCTGCCCGATGTTCCGCCGGCGCTTTCCGAAATATGCCGACTACGGCCGGACGCCCTTCCGGCAGGCCCTGACGAAGGAGGAATTTGCCCGCGCACAGGTGTACGAGAGCCGCATGATGGCGTCGGTGCTGATCGAAAACCGGGGCGCGGAAGGCTTCCGCGTGCAGCCGCTGCCCATGGAGGCGCAGTTTGCGCCGGTCTTCGGCATTGAAAGCGGCGATTTCAACCATGACGGCTTTCCGGATCTGGCGCTGACCGGCAACCTGTACGGGACAGACACCCAGAACGGCTGGTACGCAGCCGGGGAAGGGCTGATCCTCGCCGGAGACGGAGCGGGCCGGTTCCGGTCTGTGCAGGCCGCCGAAAGCGGCTTTCTGGCGGATGGGGATCAGAAATCCCTCCTCTGGCTGGCCGGGCCGCCCGGGCAGCCGTCCTGGCTGGCGGCAGCCAGCAACAGCGGCCCGCTCCGGGTGTACCGGCCTGTGCAGCCGCAGGCGGCCCGGCATGCCTTCCGAGCGCTGGAAACCAGCGCAGTGCTGTATGCTGCGGACGGACGCCGGCAGCGGATCGAGCGGTATCCGGGCAACGGGCACTGCGCCCAGTCCTCCCGCTCGTTCAGCTATGACCCCGGCCGGACGGTCCGAATCGAATCCCTCCCGCTTCCTACCCCCGCTTCCCCATGAGCCTGCACCCGGCCGATCTGGCCATTATCGCACTGTACCTGCTTGTCACGGTGGCTATTGGATTCTATGTCAGCCGCCACGAGCAGAAGGACCTGAAAAGCTATTTCCTGGGCGACAACCGCATGCCCTGGTACCTGCTGGGCGTCTCCAACGCCTCCGGCATGTTTGACATGGCCGGCACGATGTGGATGGTGTACCTGATGTTTGTGTACGGCGTCAAAAGCGTATGGATTCCCTGGCTTTGGCCTGTATTCAACCAGATTTTCATGATGGTGTACCTCTCGGCCTGGGTGCGCCGCTCCAATGCGCTCACCGGAGCCGAGTGGATTCACACCCGTTTCGGCCAGGGCCGGGGCGCTGCCTGGTCGCATCTGAGCGTGGTAGCCTTTGCCCTGCTGAGCGTGATCGGGTTTCTGGCCTACGGGTTCCGGGGAATCGGCAAATTCTCGGCCACCTTCGTGCCGCTGGAGTTTTCGGCAGATCCGGAGCTGAACGCCAACATCCACGGCATCCTCATTACCGGCCTTACGACGCTCTATCTCGTCAAAGGCGGCATGCGGAGCGTCGTATTCACCGAGCTGCTGCAGTTCGGCATCCTGGCGGTGGCCTCGGTCATGGTGGGGGTGATTGCCATGCGGACCGTCTCGACGGAAACCATTGCCGCCAATACGCCCGAAGGCTGGGACCGCCTCGGCTTCGGATGGACCCTGGGGCTGGACTGGAGCGGCATCCTGGACAATGCCAGCCACGTCATCAGCCAGGACGGGTACGAGATGTTTGCGCCTTTCATGATGATGGTGCTGTTTAAGGGAATCCTGGTCAGCATGGCGGGCCCCGCGCCGAACTACGATATGCAGCGCACCCTCAGCACCCGCAGCCCCAGGGAGGCGGCCAAGATGTCGGCAGTGGTCAATGTGGTGCTGCTGCCGCCGCGCTACATGCTCATTGCCGGGCTGAGCGTGCTCGCGCTGGGCTTTTTCATGGAGCCGCTGCGGCAGATGGGCAGCCAGCTGGACTTCGAGCTGCTGCTGCCGGAGACGATCAAGCGCTTTGTGCCGCCGGGGCTGGCCGGGCTGCTGATTGCAGGCCTGCTGGCTGCGTTTATGTCCACCTTTTCCGCCACGGTCAATGCTGCGCCTGCCTATCTGGTCAACGATATCTACAAGACCTATATCAACCCCAATGCCAGCCACGCCACGTACCTCCGGCTGAGCTACCTCGCCTCGGTGGGGATTGTGGTGGTTTCGACAGCGTTCGGGCTGATTGCCCCGACCCTCAACGACGTGATTCTCTGGCTGGTGGGCGGACTGCTGGGCGGCTATACAGCATCCAACGTGCTGAAATGGTACTGGTGGCGCTTCAACGGCTACGGCTACTTCTGGGGCATGGCTACCGGCATGCTCGCCGCTTTGCTCATGCCGGTGCTGCTGCCGGAGGTTTCGCCGGTGAACAGCTTCCCGGCGCTGCTGCTGATTTCGCTGGCCGGCTGCCTGGCAGGCACCTTCAGCACGCCGCCGGAACCGATGGACGTGCTGAAGCAGTTCTACCGGAACGTGCGGCCCTGGGGCTTCTGGGGGCCGGTGCGGGATGCGGTCATGGCGGAAGATCCGGCCTTTGTGCCCAACCGCCATTTCCGCCGGGACATGGCCAATGTCGCCGTCGGCATCGTCTGGCAGCTGGCGCTGACCTCGGCCCCGGTATTCCTCGTGCTGCGCAATTGGACCGCTTTCGCCGCCGGACTGGCCGTCATCGCAGCATCCTCCCTGTGGCTCAGGCAATTCTGGTGGAAAACCCTCGAAGATCGCTGAATATCAGTCCGATACCATACGCCGCTTATCCGAGTCTGTATGCTGCAAAACCGTTCTTCCCTTTCCCAGGCCTCCCCCGCCCTGTTCGGCTCCCGCCTGCGCCTGCTGCGTGAAGCCCACGCCGCCCTCAGCAGCCGGCCCAACAGCCCGCTTCTGCCCGGCAACGGCGTTGTCACCCGCTACGCAGACCCCGTGCTCACAGCTGCCCATGTGCCGCTGCACTGGCGGTACGACCTGAACCCCGAAACCAACCCCTGGCTGATGGAGCGCCTGGGAATCAATGCCGTGTTCAATGCCGGCGCGATCGAATGGGAGGGCCGGATCTGCCTGATGCTCCGGGTGGAAGGCACGGACCGGAAGTCGTTTTTTGCCGTAGCCGAAAGCAGCTCCGGAACCGGCGGCTTCCGCTTCCGGGATCTGCCGGTGCAGATCCCCGAACTGCCCGGCGAGCCTGAAACGAACCTTTACGACATGCGCCTGACCCGCCATGCGGACGGGTATATCTATGGTGTCTTCTGCACCGAACGGCACGACGAGTCCCGCCCGGAGGACCCTGCCGCAGCCATCGCCCAATGCGGCATCATCCGCAGCCGGGACCTGGAGCACTGGGAGCGCCTGCCCAATCTCCAGACGCCTTCGCCGCAGCAGCGCAACTGCGTGCTGCATCCGGAGTTCGTGCAGGGCCAGTACGCATTCTACACCCGCCCAATGGATGGATTTCTGACCGCATCGGGCGGCGGCGGCATCGGGTGGGGCCTGTGCGAGGACATCTGCCGCCCGGTGATCCGGGAGGAGCGGGTGATCGATCCGCGCCGCTATCACACCATCAGCGAGCTGAAAAACGGCCAGGGACCTCCGCCGATCCGCACAGCGGCCGGCTGGCTGCATCTGGCTCACGGAGTACGGAATACGGCGGCAGGCATGCGCTATGTCCTGTATCTGCTGCTCACCAGCCTGGAAGATCCTGCGCAGGTGGTGCGGGCGCCGGGCGGCTATTTGCTCGCGCCGGAGGGCGATGAACGGACCGGCGATGTGTCCAACGTGCTCTTTTCAAACGGCTGGGTCGAGCGCAGCAGCGGCGAAGTGCTGATCTACTACGCTTCTTCCGACACCCGGATGCATGTGGCCGCTACCTCCGTTGCCCAGCTGCTGGACTATGCCCTGCATACGCCCGAAGACAGCGGAAGCAGCCACGGCAGCGCTGCCCAGCGGATCGCCCTGATCCGGCAGAACCGGCAGTGGCTTGCAGAAGAAACCGATTAATCGCATATCGCGATCGGCGACACAGCAATTTCAGCGCCGGGTGTCGGAGATCCACATGATCTTCCAGCCTGTTTCGGAGCGGAACAGGGTCATGCTGTTGACGCCCCGGTGCGAGAAGCGGTCGCCGAGATAAAACTCATAGTCCATCCAGGCGCTGGCCATGGGCCCGTCCGTCCGGATCCGGAGCCTGCTGATACGCTCGTCCCAGACCTCGTCGTGGGGCGTGCCGACTGCACGGGCAAAAGCGCCTACGGAACCGCAGGCCCATCGGGTCTGGCCGTCGCGTTCGATGGCGCTGCAGAGTTCAGCCTGCGGGTCCAGCACCCGCATCAGCGCCGCCGAGTCGCCGGCGTGCATGGCATCGAACATCGCATGAACGGCGGCGGCCGCCTCCCGGCGGCCCGTCTGGGCTTTGGCAGCACAGCCCCACGCCATCAGAAGCAGCAGACAGCTAATGCGGAAGATCATATTGCAGGGAGTCGGTGGCGGCGAAAGTCAGTATCCGGGCCCGGGAATCCGCCGGATCACCAGATCCTCCTGATGCTTGCTCACGATCAGGTCGAAGAACTGGCGGATAGCCGGGTATTCATACGGGTAAAATACAGTCTGATTGATATAAATGGAGCTGGAAATGTGCACAATATTGCCGCTGGGGATGACATTGTACATGAATACTGCGGAATTTCCCGGCAGCACGACCCGCACTGGCTGCGGAGTCTGGGCCAGCTCGTATCCCGGCGGAATGCGGAGCCCGAGCATGTGGGATTCGCGGAGCGGATGGTCGAGGTCAAGCGGGCTGAGGCGGTTCTCTTCCTTCAGGGGATTTTCCGAGATTCCCCGGTTCAGCATCGGGCGGATGACCATCAGGTCGTTGAGCGGGCTGACGAAGTCGCGGGTCTGCAGGCGCATCGAAAGCCGCACCGGAAGCTCCGGATCATCCGGATTGTCCACCTGACGGTCGAGGATTTCGGCGCCTTCAATGCCCGCTGCCACTTCCCGCCTGAAGTACTGCTCCAGCACTGCGCCGGAGCCCGATCCGGAGCTGCCGAGCAGCTGGCTGAGCTTGTTCCGCTCGACTGCGGCGCCGTAGGATTCGTAGATCACCGATATTTCGCCCTGGAGCTGCCCGTCGCCGGCCAGATCGAAGCGGCTGTAGGTGTAACGGACCCGGTAATTGCGGCTTTGGAGGCGGGTCCAGGCCCCGCCGCCGGGCGAGAGGCGGAAGCCGCTGAAGTTGAGGTCTTCCTCCGGCAGGATGCCGAGGGCGGTTTTGCCGCCGGATGCATCGAGCAGTATCTCTTCACCTTCGATCAGCAGACTGACAATCAAGTGATTGAACTGGCTGACCGTAGGCAGTTCCTGATGTGCGGGCCCATTGCTGCGGGTGCTGAGGAGCACAGGTGCGGCCTCCAGCCCTGCCTCCTGCAGCAGGCTGAGCAGGAGCAGATTCAGCTCGGAGCCCGACCCGCTGCCTGTTTCGAAGAGGTCATTGAGGTTGCCGGTATGCAGGCCGTACTGCTGATTCCAGGCAAAGCGGTCGCATACCCCCCGGAAAATCGCCGCTGCGCGGTCGCGGGGCTGATCCTGGCCGGAGGCCAGCGTGCGGACCAGTTCGCCGATGCGGGCCTCGTTGCTTTTGGGGAGCGCCAGGCGGCGCAGCATGGCGCGGTTGAGCGCATTCCATGAATCGAAGAGCTGGCTGTTGTAGCGGCTGCCGAGGCGGTCCTCTTCAAGCCGCATGGTCAGGGCCGGCACGAAGAGCGCAGCATCGGAGGCGAAAGCCTCCTGGGGAATGGGCGGCATCTGCTGGGCCGTGTACACCACCTGCGTGCCTGCGTTTGTGACGCCGGACCTGCCCAGTGCGTCGATCTGCCTGGCATTGAGGCCGTCGGTAGCCAGGGTGGTGCCCAGATCCCGGAACCGGATAAAGGGCCGGCTCTGGATCTGCACCAGCGATGCATTGCCGGTCAGCTGCGGGCTGTACACAAGCACATCGGGGATAAAGGCCTCGTACTGGCTCAGCAGCACCGGCGCCGCTTCCTGAAACTGCCAGCGCGGCAGCTCCGCATAGCTGCGCATATGCCGCGTGATGATCAGCTCCACCACCGCTCCGGCCCGGATGAAGGGATACTCGAAGCTGATCTCCGCCGTGCCGTCCGGCAGCCGGCGGCGGCTCATCTGGCGGCCCGGCACCTTGAACTGCACTGCCGCGCCCCGCGCGTTGAGGGAATAGGTAGCTGCCTTGATGTCGGTCACGTATTCCTGATCCGGCACATAGCGGACCGATACCTGCCTGAGCGCTTCGGCAGCGTCCTGGGTGAATACCTTCACCCGGCGGTGCTCGGTCCAGGTCATGACGGGCTCCCGCGAGTAGTACAGAAATCCTGCCGTGCCCTGGTGGAATATGACCGCGTATCCCTGGGGCGCATAGTCCGGACCGGCCTCCCAGCCGATCCATTCATTTGCAACCTGTCCGAAAGGCTGAACAGATGCAGGCCCAGGCTGGGCCATCAGCGTCAGATTCCAGCCTCCAAGGCTGGCGAGCAGCAGCAGGATCCTTGTTTTCATGTCCGTATAACCCGCTGAGGGGCAATTGGTTTTTATTGCCGGAATATACGGCGCCTGCGCCGGGGAGGTTTGCCTGCTAGCCGGCCACATAGCCCGCCAGGGCGTCGGCGATCCTGCGGTCGTTGCTCAGGCGGGGAAATTTGTTCTGTCCGCCCAGCTTGCCGACCGATTTCATGTACTCGCGCGAAGCGTTGAGCTGCAGGCTGCGCACAACGGCACGGCGCAGGATATTGCCTTCGCGCAGATCGTTGTAATAGGTATTCCGGCGGCGCAGGGCCTGGTCCAGCGCTTCGGCGAAGGCCTCCAGGTCTGCGGGGGCCCGGCTGAATTCGATCAGCCATTCATGCGCCGATGCGCCTTTCTCCTCTGCAATCAGCGGCGCTACCGTAAACTCCTGCACCTCGCAGCCCGCTGCCTGCACGGCCTCGCCCATTGCATCGTTCACCTCCTCGCCGATGACATGCTCGCCGAAGGCGCTGATGAAGTGCTTTACCCGTCCGGATACGCGGATCTTCCAGGGATTGACGGAAGTAAACTTCACTGTGTCGCCGATGTCGTAGGCCCAGAGCCCGGAATTGGTGGAAATAATCAGGGCATACTGCTGTCCGGCCTCGACTTCTGCCAGGGTCAGGCGGCGGGCATCGGGCCTTCCGTACTGATCCAGGGGAATAAACTCATAAAACACACCGTAATCCGGCATCAGGGCCAATGCAGGATCCTGCTGATCGGTCTGAATGGCGAAAAATCCTTCCGAAGCGGGGTACAGCTCCGCAATATCCACCTTGCCTTCAAAATACTGCCTAAAAATGGGCCGGTAGGGGCTGAAATCGACGCCGCCCTGCACAAAGAGCTGCAGGTTGGGCCAGACCTCCAGCGGGCGTTTGCCGGTCTGCTGCTGCAGCTCCTCGAAGAGCATCTGCACCCACGGCGGAATGCCGGAAATGAGGCGCAGATCCTGCCCTTTGATCTCCTGCACGATGGTGCGGACCTTTTCCTCCCAGTCCTCGATGATGTTGGCATCCCAGGACGGCACGCGGTTGGCGGTGAGGTAGCCGGGCACGAAGTGGTTGACAATACCGGAGAGCCGTCCGGTGCGCACGCCGTGGGCATTGCGTTCGATTTCGGGGCTGCCGGATAGGAACATCATGCGCCCGTCGAGGAAGGAAGCCCGGCCGGTTTCGGCCATGTACATCATGAGGGTGTCGCGGGCGCCGCCGATCTGCTTGCGGATGGAGTCGGCGGTGATGGGGATGTATTTGGTGCCGGAGGTCGTGCCGGAGGTTTTGGCCAGGTAGAGGGGGCGCCCGGGCCAGGTAATATCGGGCTCGTTGCGGTACACGCGGTCCAGCCAGGGCCGCATCTGCTCGTAATCCCGGACGGGAACCTGCTGCTGAAACTCCGCATAGGAGCGGATCGAGGCAAATCCATGCGCTTTTCCGAACACGGTGCCGGCTGCCCTGCGGAGCAGGCTGCGGAAGGTCCGGGCCTGAATTTCAGGCGCCAGCGGCAGCTGGCGGCGGATGGCGGCAGCCCGGCGGCGTGCCCAGGCCAGTCCAATCGTCGATTTGAGGCTCATACTTGCAAAGGTAAGCCCCGGAAACCATTCATCCGGGCATTGTGGGCAAACGTTTCGAATTTTTAGGACTCTGCGCGCAAGGCTGTTTATTTGGAATGCAGGCGTGCGACCTTTACCAGTTCCCTTGCCCGCACTCCGACTCGTTCACCCACCCTATGGATACGTACAAACAAGCACCCCGAAGCACCCGCAAAAGCCCGCAGCTCATCGAGCGGACTGAGCGGGAAAACGGGTTCTGCTTCCTTTACTGCGCCGATACCGTTCTGGAGGTATCGGTCTGCGCCCCCCACATCCTGCGCTTCCGCTTCGCGCCGGAGGAGCGCTTCGAGCGCGACTTCTCCTATGCGATCGCCGGCCCCGAAGGCCGCCCGGCCACCGTGGCGGAATATGAGTTCCGCGAGGCCGGCGATGTGTATGAAATTCTCACCAGCGAGCTGACCTGCCGCATTACCCGGAGCCTGCATATTTCCATCTGGGATAAAAACGGCTTCCTGATCTCCGAAGACGAGCGCGGCTACTACTGGGAGCCCAACACGCAGTATGGCGGCAATATCGTCTACTGCAGCAAGAAGCTGCAGGAGCAGGAAAGCTTCTTCGGCCTGGGCGACAAGTCCAACTGGCTGAATATGCGCGGCATGCGCTTCGAGAACTGGTGCTCGGACATGTACGGGTTTGAGAAAACCACCGATCCGCTCTACAAAGCCATCCCCTTCTACTTCGGGCTGCACCACAAAAAAGCCTACGGCATCCTCTTCGACAACCCCTTCCGCACCCGCTTCGACTTCGGCCATACCCGCGGCGAGGTGGCGACCTTCTGGGGCGAAGGCGGAGAAATGCGCTATTACTTCATCTACGGTCCGGAACTGGTGCGTGTGGCTGAAGGCTATGTGCAGCTGACCGGCACGCCGGAGCTGCCTCCGCTCTGGGCATTGGGCTACCACCAGTCGAAGTGGAGTTATTACCCCGAATCCGCCGTCACCGCAGTGGCTGCCGAATTCCGCAAGCGCAAAATCCCCTGCGATGCGATCCACATCGACATCGACTACATGGATGCATTCCGGGTCTTCACGTGGCACGGGGAACGGTTTCCGGACCCCCGCCGCATGATGACCGGGCTGGAGGTGTCGGGATTCAAGACGGTGATCATCCTCGATCCGGGGATCAAGATCGACAAGCAGTATGCTGTGTATCAGGAGGGGGTGGCCGCAGGCCATTTCTGCCGCCGGGCCGACGGGCCGATGATGGAAGGCAATGTATGGCCGGGCCGCTGCCATTTCCCCGATTTTACCCGCCCCAAGGTCCGCGACTGGTGGTCGGGCATGGTCCGGGACTTCTCCAAAGCCGGTGTGGACGGCATCTGGTGCGACATGAACGAGCCGGCGATCATCGAGCGCAGCACCTTCCCTGCCGATACCCGCCACGACTACGACGGCACGCCATGCAGCCACCGGAAGGCGCACAATGTGTACGGCATGCAGATGGCCCGCGCCACGCTGGACGGCCTCAAGCAGGCCATCTTCCCCAAGCGGCCCTTCGTGCTCTCCCGGGCCGGCTTTGCCGGCATGCAGCGCTATGCCGCCACCTGGACCGGCGACAATCTCTCCACCTGGGACCACCTCTGGATGGCCAACATCCAGTGCCAGCGGCTCAGCATTTCGGGGGTGTCCTTCTGCGGATCGGATATCGGCGGCTTCATCGGCGAAGCCACCGGCGAACTGTACACCCGCTGGATGCAGATGGCGGTGCTGCACCCCTTCTTCCGCACCCATTCCTCCGGCGACTACGGCGACCAGGAGCCCTGGTCCTTCGGCGAGCCATACACCAGCGCTATCCGCAAGGCGATCGAGCTGCGCTATCAGCTGCTGCCCTATATCTACACCGTCTTCTGGCGGCATACGCAGTCCGGCACCCCCATGATCCTGCCGCTGACCTTCATGGATCAGGAAGACCCGGAAACCTATTTCCGGATGGAGGAATTTTCGCTGGGCAATCAGCTCCTCGTATGCCCCATCGCCGCGCCCAACGTCAAGGGCCGCCGGATGTATCTGCCTAAAGGCCAGTGGTATAACTACTGGACCGATGCCCCGCAGGCCAGCAATACCGAATTTTTCTGCGAAGCCCCCATCGACCGCATGCCCCTCTTCGTGCGGGCCGGCTCGGCCATTCCGCACTATCCGGTCATGCAGTACACCGGCGAAAAAGACATCGAGGTGCTCGACATCCACCTGTACTACCTCAGCGATGGCTCCTGCACCAGCGAGCTGTACGAGGATGCCGGCGATTACTTCGAGTACGAACAGGGCAACTACATGATCCGCACCTTCACGCTCCAGACCTACGCCGCGCAGGCGACGGTTCAGCAGCGCAAAAAAGGCCGATTCAATTCCTCCTACACCCGCTACCGCTTTATTCTGCATGGCTTCCCCTACTCCGGCGGCATCGCAGTGGAGACAGAGGATGAAAAGGTCCGGGTTAAAAAGGTGGTTTTCAACGAGATGCCCCTGCCCTGCTTCGAGGTGGACAAGAACTTCGAGGAACTGGTCATCCGGCCGGTGCCTGGCGAGGCAGCCAAGCCTGCCGCGCCCGCCCCGAACGGCAAGAAGTGAGGCGCGTCAGACCAGCATGTTGAAGAGCATCGGCTTGTCGTTGACCAGTTCGAAATCTACGTTGAACTGGCGCATGCGCTCCATCAGCGCGAGATAATCTTCCCGTGCAGGCACCTCGATGCCCACCAGGGCCGGTCCGTTTTCGCGGTTGTTCTTCTTGGTGTACTCGAAGTGGGTAATGTCGTCCTGCGGGCCGAGCACATTGACGAGAAACTCCCGCAGCGCGCCTGCCCGCTGGGGAAAGCGGATGAGGAAGTAATGCTTGAGCTCTTCGTACAGCATGGAGCGCTCCTTGATCTCCTCCATGCGCATGATGTCGTTGTTGCCGCCGGAGACGACACAGGCGACACGCTTGCCGCGGATCTGCTCCCGGCAGAGGTCGAGGGCTGCAATGGCCAGTGCGCCAGCCGGTTCCACGACGATGGCCTCTTCGTTGTAGAGGCTCAGAATGGTGGTGCACACCTTGCCTTCCGGCACGAGCACTACCTCGTCCAGCACCTGCCGGCAAATCTCGAAGGTGAGGTCCCCCACCCGGCGCACGGCTGCGCCGTCCACGAAGGTATCCAGCTCGGCGAGGCGCACCACCTGCTGCTGGCGCAGCGACTCGTGCATGGCCGGCGCGCCGGCAGGCTCCACGCCGATGAGCTTCACCCCGGGATGCAGGGTTTTGAAATAGCTGCCGACCCCGGCGGCCAGGCCGCCGCCGCCCACCGGAACAAACAGATAATCAATGGGTTCAGGGCTGTCGGCCATAATTTCCATGCCGACGGTTCCCTGTCCGGCAATCACCTCCTCATCGTTGAAGGGATGCACAAGCACCCGCCCGGTCTGCCCGCAGTCGGCGAGCGCAGCGGCATAGGCATCGTCGTAGGTGTCGCCGGTCAGCACAATTTCCACCTGTCCTTTGCCGAAGGCCTGCACCCGGCTGATCTTCTGCCGGGGGGTAGTCACGGGCATGAAGATCCGTCCGGGAATCCCGAGCGCATGGCAGGAGTAGGCCACGCCCTGGGCATGGTTGCCGGCGCTGGCGCAGGCTACGCCGCTGGCGCGTTCGGCGGCGCCGAGCCGGGACATGCGGTTGTAGGCGCCGCGCAGCTTGTAGGACCGCACCACTTGCAGGTCCTCCCGTTTGAGCAGGACGGTGCATCCGTAGCGGGCCGAAAGGCCGGCATTTTCCGTCAGCGGCGTCCGGAGCGCCACATTTTTAAGCCGTTCGCCGGCTTCGACGATCCGGACCAGCGGCAGCAGCGCGCCCTGGCTTCTGGCAGTTGGTACAGCACCCATGACAAGCGGATTGGCAGCTCGTGGAAAGATCAGCCGGCTCCCGCCGGCCTGTGCGGCGGCGGTTGCCGGCTGTGCAGACGGGACGGTCAGGGGCGGAGCTTGCGCACCGCTGCGCCGGCCTGCCACATCTCGGAATTCCGGATTTCGGCCAGTTCGGCCTCCAGGTTCTCGCGGTAGTCGCTGCGGCGGTTGGCTTCGATGGTGATGCGGGCTTCGTTGCCGGTGGCGACGCTTTCGTAGAGGTCTTCAAAGACCGGCTCTACGGCTTTGCGGAACGCGTGGCGCCAGTCGAGCGCGCCGCGCTGGGCCGTCGTGGAGCAGTTGCCGTACATCCAGTCCATCCCGTTTTCGCCTACCAGCACGATGAGGCTCTGGGTCAGCTCCTCCACCGTTTCATTGAAGGCTTCGGAAGGGGAATGGCCCTTGCTGCGCAGCAGGCTGTACTGGGCTTCCATCACGCCGGCCAGCGCGCCCATCAGGATGCCGCGCTCTCCGGTGAGGTCGCTGTACACCTCTTTCTGGAAGGTCGTTTCGAACAGGTAGCCGGAGCCGACGCCGATGCCGAGGGCCAGCACCTTTTCGCGGGCTTTGCCGGTGGCATCCTGGTGGATGGCGAAGCTGGAGTTGATGCCTTTGCCCTGAATGAAGAGCCGGCGCACGCTGGTGCCGCTGCCCTTGGGGGCCACCAGCACCACATCCACGCCGGCAGGCGGCTGGATACCGGTCTGGTCGTTATAGGTAATGCCGAAGCCGTGGGAGAAAAACAGCGTTTTGCCGGGCGTCAGGTGCCGCTCCAGCACCGGCCACGTCGCGATCTGGCCCGCATCGGAGAGCAGGTTCATCAGAATCGTGCCGCGGGCGCAGGCTTCTTCGAGGTCGAAGAGCGTCTCGCCCTCCACCCAGCCGTCGGCCAGGGCTTTGTGCCAGGTCTTGGAGTCCTTGCGCTGGCCGACGATGACATTGAAACCGTTGTCGCGCAGGTTCAGGGCCTGAGCCGGTCCTTGTACGCCGTATCCCAGCGCTGCGATGGTCTCGTGTTGCAGCACCTGGCGTGCGTGTTCGAGGGGGAATTCCTCCCGCGTGACGACTTGTTCTTCTACGCCGCCGAAATTGATCAGTGCCATAGCAGTTGAAGAGGGTATTGATGGATGAATAAGCGGTGAATCATTCTGCTTTGCTCCGGGTGCGGCTCTCGAGCTCCGCCAGATCGGCCGGATCGAGATAGGAGCGCACATTGAGGGGTTTTTTGGAAATGGCGATTACGCCCGAGCGGGAAAAGCCCAGCACGCCGTAGGGCTCCAGCTTGCGGAAGAGTTCGATCGTCTCGCCCGGATGGCCCGTTTTTTCGATCATCACGTAATCCTGCTCATAGGCCAGGACGCGGATGTGGTTTTCCCGGATCAGGTGCTCCAGGGTGCCGTTGACGAGCTTGTCCGGGGCAATCTTGTAGAGCGCAAGCTCCTGCTGCACAATGTCTTCCTTGCGCAGGAGAAACGCCTTGATCACCCCGATGATCTTTTCGATCTGCTTGCGCAGCTTTTCGACATCGGCCTCCACGGCCCGGATCACGATGATGAACCGGAAAATGCCGCTGATTTCCGTCTCGGAAGTCGTCAGGCTTTCGATGTTGATGTTGCGCCGGGTAAAAATGGTGGTGATCCGGTGCAGAAGGCCGATCTGGTCTTCGGTAAAAATAGATAGCACGTACGATTGCATGTGGATACCGGTAACTCCGGCCGGAGCGCCCTGCCAGGCAGGCGCGGGCATACCGGACGGAAGATCATTCAGGGTTCGAGGCGGATATCTGAAATGCTGGCACCGCTGGGCACCATCGGGAATACGTTGGCCTCCTGCTCGACCGTTATCTCCAGCACATAGGGGCCTGGATAGTCGAGCATGGCCTGCAGCGAGGCAGTCAGGTCTTCGCGGTGGTCCACCCGTTTGGCTTCCACCCCGTAGGCTTTTGCAATGCCCACAAAATCCGGGTTGGTCAGCTCCACGAAGGAGTAGCGCCGTTCAAAGAACAGCTCCTGCCACTGGCGCACCATGCCGAGGAAGTTGTTGTTGAGGATCACCACCTTGACCGGGGTCTGATGCTGGGAGAGGCAGCCAAGCTCCTGGATGGTCATCTGGAAGGCGCCGTCGCCGACGAAAGCCAGCACCGTCTTGTCCGGACGGCCCAGCTGCGCCCCGAAGGCTGCCGGCAGTGCGTAGCCCATCGTGCCCAGCCCGCCCGAAGAGACCCAGGCGTCCGTGTCGCGGTAGCGGTAGTAGCGGGCCGCAATCATCTGATGCTGGCCTACATCCGTCACCACGACGGCCTCGCCTTTCGTCAGCTCCGAGAGCTGCTTCACCACTTCGGCCATGTGGATCTTGGATTCCGGGCTGGGGAAGAAATCCTTCCGGATCACCTTCTCCCACTCGATGCGGTCGCACACGCGGAACTCCTCCCGCCAGGCATCGTGGCGGTTTTCCCTGATGCGCGGCAGCAGCGCCTCCAGCACCTGGCGGGCGTCGCCGATGAGCGGCACCTCCACCTGTACATTTTTGTTGATTTCCGCCGGATCGATCTCGATATGGATGATGCGGGCCTGTTTGGCGTAGCGCTTCACATCGCCGGTCACCCGGTCGTCGAAGCGCATGCCGACGGCCAGCAGCACATCGCACTCATTGGTTTTGATGTTGGGGCCGTAGTTGCCGTGCATGCCCAGCATCCCGGTATGCAGCGGGTGGTCGGTTTCCAGGGCGGAGAGCCCCTGCAGGGTAGCGCCTACCGGAATCCCGGCCTTTTCGATGACAGCCCGGAAGGCATCCTGCGCACCGGAGATCAGCACCCCGTGGCCCAGCAGGGCGTAGGGCTTCTTCGCCTGGTTGATCAGCTCCGCAGCGGCATCCAGCAGCGCCTCCTCCGGCTCAGGCTTCGGCTTGTAGGCGCGCACCTGGGTGCAGGGCTGGTAGCTGAACTCCAGTTCGCCCACCTCCGCATTCTTGCAGATGTCGATCACCACAGGCCCCGGGCGCCCGGTATTGGCCAGATAGAACGCCTTGGCGATGACACCGGGGATTTCCTTCGGATCGGTCACCTGGTAATTCCATTTGGTAATGGACATGGTAATCCCGATGATATCCGTTTCCTGAAATGCATCGGAGCCCAGCAGCGCCTTGGGCACCTGTCCGCAGATGCACACCAGCGGCGTGGAGTCCATCATGGCATCGGCGATGCCGGTCACGAGGTTGGTGGCGCCGGGGCCGGAAGTCACCATGCATACGCCCGGGCGCTTGGTCACGCGGGCATAGCCCTGCGCGGCATGGATAGCGCCCTGCTCATGGCGGGTCAGGATGTGGCGGATCTGATCCTGATAATGATACAGGGCATCGTACACCGGCATAATGGCCCCGCCGGGGTACCCGAAGATGATCTCTACGCCTTCGGCAATGAGCGAACGGATCACCGCTTCCGCGCCGGAAATTACGGGCAGCGGGGCGCCCGGAGCGTTGCCGGGTTGCGGCTGTTGGATCGCAGTCACCATACAGGTTTAGATTAACGTGAAGTGGGAAAAACCGGAACCGGGTACAGAAGGGATAAGGTCAGAACTGATCGGTCACGCAGCCTTCGGAAGCGGACGATACGGTTTTGCTGTATTTATAGAGGATGCCATGCTGGACCTTGGGCGGCGGCGGCGTCCACCGCGCGCGGCGGCGGGCGATTTCGCCTTCGTCGAGCAGGGCATCGAGCCGCTGGGTGCGGGTATCGATGACAATGCGGTCGCCGTCCTGGAGCAGGGCGATGAGCCCGCCGGCGGCGGCTTCGGGGGTAATATGCCCCACCACGAACCCGTGCGTGCCGCCGGAGAAGCGGCCGTCGGTGATGAGTGCCACCGAACTGCCGAGCCCCGCGCCCATGAGGGCGCCGGTAGGCTTGAGCATCTCGGGCATGCCCGGCCCGCCCCGCGGGCCTTCGTAGCGGATGACCACCACCTCGCCGGCCCGGATCTGCCCGCCCAGAATGGCATCGTTTGCCGCAAATTCCGAGTCGAACACGCGTGCAGTTCCCTCGAACCGCTCGCCTTCCTTGCCGGTGATTTTGGCCACAGAGCCTTCCTCCGCCAGATTGCCGTAGAGAATCTGCAGGTGGCCCGTCGGCTTGAGCGGATCGGCGAGCGGGCGGATAATTTCCTGGCCAGGGCTCAGCGGCGCGGCGCCCGCCAGATTTTCAGCCAGCGTGCGGCCGGTGACCGTCAGGCAGTCCCCGTGCAGATAGCCGGCTTCCAGCAGCATCTTGAGCACCGCCGGCGTGCCGCCGGCAGCGTGCAGGTCCTCCATCAGGTACTTGCCGCTGGGCTTGAGGTCGGCCAGATAGGGCGTGCGGTCGCTGACTGCCTGCACATCCCGGAGGCTGAGGGGCACGTTCACGGCCTTGGCCATGGCGATGAGGTGCAGAACGGCATTGGTGGAGCCGCCGAGCACCATGATGAGGGTCAGGGCATTCTCGAATGCCTCGCGGGTCATGATGTCGCGGGGGCGCAGATCGAGCTCCAGCAGGCGGCGCGCGGCCTGGCCGGCCAGCACGGCTTCGGCAGCCTTTTCAGGGCTTACCGCCGGGTTGGAGCTGCTGTAGGGCAGGCTCATGCCCATCGCTTCGATGGCCGAAGCCATCGTATTGGCGGTGTACATGCCGCCGCAGGCCCCTGCCCCCGGGCAGGCATGCTGGATGATGCCTTTGTAGTCTTCGCTGCTGAGCTGCCCGGCTACCTTTTCGCCCCAGGCTTCAAAGGCGGAGACAATATTCAGCACCCGGTTTTTGTACCGCCCGGAGGCGATCGTGCCTCCATAGACCATTAGCGAAGGGCGGTTGAGCCTGCCGGCGGCCATCATGGCGCCGGGCATATTCTTGTCGCAGCCTACGACCGGAATCACGGCATCGTACCACTGGGCGTTGACCACGGTCTCGATGGAGTCGGCAATCACATCCCGCGAAGGCAGGGAATAGCGCATGCCTTCGGTGCCCATCGACATGCCGTCGCTGACGCCGATGGTGTGGAAAATCAGCCCGACCAGATCGGCCTCCTGCACCCCCTGCTTGACCCGCAGGGCGAGCTGGTTGAGATGCATGTTGCAGGTATTGCCCTCGTAGCCCGTGCTCACGATGCCGACCTGGGCCTTGCTCAGATCCTGCTCCGAAAGGCCGATCCCGTAGAGCATGGCCTGGGCGGCGGGCAGGGTTTCATCCTGGGTAAGACGTCTGCTGTAGCGGTTCATATCGGATTTGCAGTCAGATCAGTGCCCAATGATTCACGTCCCGCTGGGTAGCGGCATGGCGGTATTTCCGGCTGATGGTATGCCCCAGCGAGTCCTCCCAGCGGAGCGGCATGGCCAGGCTGTCCACGCGGGCGACAGGCGCGATTTCGGTGGCCGTGCCGGCCAGGAAGATGCTCTCCGCTTTGCGCAGGTCCTCCAGGGTCACATCGCGCTCCTCGACCTGGATCCCGATTTCCCGGGCCAGCTCGATGACGACGCTGCGGGTGATGCCGGGGAAGATGTGGCCGCTGGAGCTGGGGGTAATCAGCCGTTCGCCCTGTTCGAGGAAAATATTGGAAGCCGAGGCCTGGGCCACAAAGCCGTCCTGGTCCAGCAGCAGGGCTTCATGAAAGCCCCGGAGCCGGGCCTCGCTGGTGGCCAGCACCGAATTGGCATAGTTGCCGCTTACCTTGGCGGTCAGCAGCGCGCTGTCCGGCGCCTGCTTGCGGTAGGAGGAAACCGTCAGATTGACCGGCGCATTGCCGAGCAGGCGGCCCCATTCGAAGGCCATCATGAGCACCTGCGTCCCGGCAGAAGCCACCAGCGACAGGTTGTCGCCGGCAAATACCAGCGGGCGGATGTAGGCAGCCTCCAGCCGGTTGCGGCGGATCAGCTCATGCGCCACCTCCAGCAGATACTCCGCTTCGTAGTCGAGATTCAGGTACAGCCGCCGCGCCGAGGCATGCAGGCGGTTGAAGTGCTCCAGGCCCTTGAAAATACGGGGCCCCTCCGCCGTCGGATAGGACCGCAGGCCCTCGAATACCGCATTGCCGTAGTGCAGCGACTGCGAAAATGGATCGATCTGCACCTGGCTAACCGGTACAAACTGCCCGTTCCAGAAAACAATCATCCCGCTCTTGTTCGGTTGGCTCGTCATACTGTACGCTTGGATTCATGAAAAAAGCCTTCCCCGGATTGGGAAAGGCTCAGCCGGAAGATCAGCAAACGCGGCAGCCATGCGCTTCGCACGGCTTTGCTGGCCCTGTTGGCAGGCCGCACTCGTCGGCTGTTGTTCCCGCATAAACATCTCAGCAATAAAAAAACCATCCTGCACTTGAGGATGGCTTTGCGTATCTTAGCTGTCAGGCAAAACCATCCTCACCGGCCGGGCACCAGCAGTACCAGACGCCCGAATCGAATCCGGATGGTTTGCAAACTTTTCATCGTTCAGCAATCAATGTTTCAAATATTGCAAATTATCCCCGTTTTTCCAAGTGAAAATTAGCATTTTTTATTTATATTGCTGAATATCAATTACTTGCAAAAAATTTAATATGTCGCAGCCGCTTACGGTCACCAAAGCTTCGGGCGAACTCGCTGTCTTCGACCGCGGAAAATTCATGCGCTCCCTCCTGCGGGCCGGCGCTTCGGAAGCCGACGCCTCCGCGATTCTGGACGAAGTGCTGCCCGGCCTTCCGCCCGGCATCCGCACCCGCGACCTCTTCCGCCGGGCGTATGCCCGCCTCCGCCAGCGCTCGCGCGGGCACGCCGCCCGCTACAAGCTCAAACGCGCCATTCTGGAGCTGGGCCCTTCGGGCTTTCCCTTCGAGCGCTATATCGGCGAGCTGATGCGGCACGAGGGCTTCGAGGTCCAGACCGGGCAGCTGGTGCAGGGGCGCTGCGTGCTGCATGAGGTGGACGTGCTGGCCCGGCGGCCCGGAGAACAGGTATTCGTAGAGTGCAAATTCGGCAATACCGCTGCCAAAAAGCTCGATCTCAAGACCGCGCTGTATGTGCATGCGCGCGTCCTCGACCTGGGGGCTGCGGCCCGGGCAGCAGAACCCGGCCTCCGGACCGCCGGCCGCCTCGTTACCAACGGTGCCTTCACCACCGACGCCATCCAGTACGCAAACTGCGCCGGGCTGGAGCTGATCTCCTGGGAGCATCCCGCAGGCAGCAGCCTCAAAGACCGGATCGACCGGTCGGCTTTGTATCCGGTCACCAGCCTCTCCTCGCTCACCGTCCACGAAAAGCGGCAGCTGCTGAGCAGCCAGACGGTGCTCTGCACCGAGCTTACCGCCCGGCCCGAAACCCTGGCAGCGCTGCGCCTGAGCCGGGATCGGACGAAGAAGCTGCAGGCAGAGCTGGAGCAGCTCTGCGCCATTGTATCTGCCGGATAAAATAAGTTATGCCCACAGGCCGCCGATTGGAGCCGGGCTTCGTACATGAGGTGTGAAAATTACCCTGCGGAAATCTGTGCAGACGCTGCTCCTATGCGGGCTGATGTCTGCTGCGGCCTGTGTGCCGCTTGCCAAAGAACAAGCCCTGATAGAAGCCGGAAGGGCCCTGTCGGTCCGGCACTGCGCCTCCTGCCACCTGTATCCGGAGCCCGCGCTGCTGGACCGCGAAACCTGGACCCGCCATGTGCTGCCGAAAATGGGCCCCATGCTGGGCATGCGCTACGGCGGGGGATCAATTACGCCGGCATCGGGGCGCCCGGCAGTTCCGCAGTCTATCCCCGCAGCCCGCAGATGTCCCAGACAGAATGGGAAGTGCTGCTGGAATACTACGCGAAAATGGCCCCGGACAGTCTTCCGCAGACGCAGGGCAAGGCGCAGATTACAGCGCTGACGGCCCAGTTCCGCCCGCACAAGCCTGATTATCTCTCTGCCGGCATCGGAATCACCCTCCTCCAGCCCGATACGGCCCGCAGACGGGTCTACGTCGGCGACGGCCTTATGCCGGGCCTGCTCACGTTCAGCGAAGATTTTCACCTGCTGGAGCGGCAGCGCAGCACTTCCGGCCCCGTATACCTGGATCTTCAGGGCAGGCAGCCCGTCATGGCTGAGATCGGCGAACTCTTTCCTTCGGATTACCGCACCGGCCGGGCCTTTCAGTATGCCCCCCGCACTGAAACCATCCGCCCCCGGCGGATGATCGCCGAGCAGCTTTCCCGGATTTCCTATGCCGAACGCAGCGATACCGACCTCGACGGAATGTCCGACCTGCTGATCTGCGGCTTCGGCAACTACCAAGGCGGCCTGATCCGAATCCCGGGCAGCACCGGCGCCAGCGAAACGCTGCTGCAAACGCCGGGCGCCCTCCGCACCATGACCCTGGACTGGACCCTGGACAGCCTGCCCGATATCCTGGTGCTGCTGGCCCAGGGCAATGAAAGCCTTGTCCTCCTGGAGCAGCAGCCGGACCATGAATTCAGGACCCGGGTCCTGGCGCAGTTTCCCCCGTCCAACGGATCCACCTGGTTCGACACCCTCGATATCGACCGCGACGGGCGGCTGGATCTGCTCTATGTGAATGGGGACAATGGCGATTATCCGCCCCTGATGAAGCCCTATCACGGGGTTCACATCCTGGCGCAGGAGGACAGCCTGAAGTTCCGGGAGCGGTATTTCTTCCCCATGCATGGCGCTTTCAGGGCCCTGGCGCGGGATTTTGATCTGGACGGCGACCTGGACATCGCGGCCCTGTCGCATTTCCCGGATTACCTCCACAGGCCCGAGGAGTCGTTTGTCTATCTTCGGCAGGACGCACCGATGGCATTTGCCCCGTCCGTGCTGGAAAGCATCCCCAGCGGCAAGTGGCTTCTGATGGCCAGCTGCGACTGGGACCGCGACGGCGACGAGGACCTGTTTCTGGGGCATTCCGGCATCCTCCGGACTGGCATCCCGGAGCAGTTCGTCCAGGCCTGGTCGGACAGTGCCGGAGGCTTTATTCCATTTCTGTACCTCGAAAACAGCGCCCGCTCCGGATCACTGCGGTAAATCCATGAGAAACTGGCGGAACTGCCGGTATTCGGCAGGCATGGGCAGGGCCTGCTTCTCCCTCCGGGCCAGCCCGGCAAAGGCCGGGGGAATGGGCACCGGAATCCCGGTCCGGGCTTCGATCGCATCGGCAAACTTGGCGGGATGCGCCGTTCCAAGGGTAATCACCTGATGGCCAGGATGGGCCGAGCGGTATGCCTCGCCCGCGAGAAAGCCTACCGCTGCATGCGGATCGGCCAGATAGCCAGTCTCCTCGTACAGCCGGCGGACCGCCTCCACCGTTTCCGCATCGGAATACGCATATCCGCTGATGGCCGCACGCATCGCCGGATAGCTGCCTCCGAACAGGTCCATCATCCGGGCAAAATTGCTCGGATTGCCCACATCCATTGCATTGGACAGCGTCTGGACCGAAGGCCGGGGCTGGAACAGCCCGCTGTGCAGATAGGCCGGCACCACATCGTTGGCGTTGGTGGCGGCAATGAAATGCGCGGCCGGCAGCCCCATGCGGGCCGCAAGCAGGCCTGCGGTCAGGTTGCCGAAATTGCCGCTGGGCACGCTGAACACCAGCGGGCCGGCTTCGGGGTCTGCCTGCTGCCAGGCCCGGAAGTAATAAAAGCTCTGCGGAATGAGCCGGGCAATGTTGATCGAATTGGCCGACGTGAGCCAGTGGCGCTGCGTCAGCTCCGGGTCCAGAAAAGCCTGCTTCACCAGCGCTTGGCAGTCGTCGAAGCTGCCGCCGACCTCCAGCGCCTGGATATTGTCCCCCAGTGTCGTCAGCTGCTTCTCCTGCAAGCCGCTGACCTTGCCGGAAGGGTACAGGATAACCACGCGCACGCCAGGCGTGCGGTGAAACCCGGATGCCACCGCACCGCCGGTATCGCCGGAGGTAGCCACGAGAATCGTCAGCATGCGGGAGGCGTCCTGCACGAAGTAGCCCATCAGGCCGGCCATGAACCGCGCCCCGAAATCCTTGAATGCCAGCGTAGGCCCGTGAAAAAGCTCCAGCATCTGGTGCCCCGGATAGAGCGGCACCAGCGGCGCATCGAAGGTCATCGAAATGCGGACGATGCGCTCCAGATCCGCCGGCGGCAGCGCGCCTGCGAGCAGCTGCGCTGCGATCCGGCAGGCGAGTTCCGGAAACGGCAGATCCCGGAGCGCGGCCAGCCCGGCAGCGCTGAATGCAGGGATATGCCCGGGCATGTAGAGCCCGTTGTCTTCAGGCAGTCCTTTGATGACCGCTTCGCGGAGGGTCACCCGCAGCTGCGGAGACCGGGTTGAATACAACTGCATATCTGTCGGCAGGTTCGGCCGCCGCAAAGGTAGGGGCTCCTGCGGGGATTTGATGCAGGCGGGCGGTGCAAATGTTGCCTCAGCCGGCCGGCGCGATGCGCCGGAATGCACGAGCGGCCAGCAGCGCCAGCCCGGCGCAAATGCCCGAAATCCCGGCAATGCCCAGCACGGCTGCCACCACAGCCGGCCCGGCAGCTCCCAGCACAGATACCAGGATAAAGAAGGACAGCAGCAGCCCGGTTGCGCCGAGCAGAATAAACCGCCAGCTGCGCTTTTCCCGGTGAATGCCCCAGATCACGGTGTAGAGCCAGCCAAACCCCGCCAGCAGTCCGGGGCCGCCCAGCAGCAGCACCAGCGCGCCGAGCACGGAGGCTCCCGAGCAGGCGATGGAACAGGCAAGCGCGAGCACGAGCCAGGAGATTGCCAGTCCGCCGGCAAATGCGAGCACAAACAGCAGGGTCCGCGCACCGGGGCTAAGCGCGCGGGCGCCCTCCGGATGCAGCCGGGTCTGCCAGTGCCGGAGCACGCCGGCAGATCCGCCCCGGATCCGCTCACGGGAAAGCCAGGCCGCGCTGGCGGCACTGTGAGACGCGGCAGGCTGCACCTGCGCCGGAACACCGGCAGACACCGGCAGTCCTGCCCTGTCAGAACCGCTGCCGGCCTGATTGCCGGCCAGCGCTGCGAGGCCCCAGGCCAGCGAACAGATCAGCCCGTTGACCAGGGCACGGTGCCGCAGGGTGGCACGCCCCCGCTGGCGCGGATAGAAAATGCTGGCCGCCGCAACGGCGGCCATGAGCAGCCCCGCAAGCCAGCCCGGCGCAACCCCGCCCAGTTCCGGCAGCAGGCTCCCGGCCAGCAGGGCGGCAGACAGCTGCGCAATAATCAGCAGCAGGATGAGCAGCCAGGCAGCCGCAGGATGCAGCCGGGCCCAGCGTGCGAGTGAAGCAGTCATGTGCAAAGCAGTTTAGAAGGGGGATGAACGGGTCAAACAGCCAAGATAGCGATTTTTTCCCGGAATCTGCATGCCGCGGCGCGCTGCCGGACGGCAATCGTCTGTCAGGCATTTGAAAAAACTGCCCAAACCCATATCTTACTCCGTTTTGTGAACCAACTCTACCGGGTATTGCCTATGCAGCTGCGCTGGTTGGCAGGAGTATGCCTGCTATGGGCTCTTGCGGCCCGTTCCGGGCCGGTGATCCTGGAGCGTGTGGGAGCCGCCGGCGATCTGCCTGACCAGCAGATCCGCTGCCTGCTTGAAGACCGCGCCGGTTTTCTGTGGATCGGAACAGAAAACGGCCTGTGCCGCTACGACGGCCGGCTGTTTCTGCAGTACAGCGCCACCGAAGGCCCCGACCGCCTGGCCGGCAACGTCATCACCGACCTGATCCAGGACCGAGAAGGCATCATCTGGGCGGCCAGCCTGGACGGCGGTCTGACGCGCATCGATCCGTCGATGCCGGAGGGATTGCAGACCCGGCGGTTTTTCCACATTCCGGGCGACTCCACCACCCTGCCGGTCAACCGCCTGCGCAGCCTGTTCGACTTCGACGAGTCGTACCTGATGATCAGCGGCGAACAGGCGCCGGTGCTGTTTCTGCACAAACGCAGCTTCCAGTGCTACGCCTGGACCGGCAAATTCCCCATCCATCCCTCCAATGTCCGTTTGTCTCATGCCCTCGCCCAGGGCTGGTGCCATTCGCTTTTGCCCTATGGTCCGAATGGTCTGATTATCAATTTCCTGCACCTTCATCAGGTGTACTGGATCGATACCCGGACCGGATACCTGAAAGCAGGCTATATGCCGCCGCCCAGAGTCAGCCAGGTCCAGACCTTCACGTATACTGCTCCGCAAGGGGCCTATTTTTATTCGGGCGGATGGGGTCCTTATCTGTTTGCATGGAAAGCCAGCTATCCGTCCAGCCAGCTCATGCTGCGCACCCCTGATTCCCTCACGGTCATGCTCTGGCTGGACTCCACGCGGATGCTGGCAGGCCTTGCAAACCGCGGGCTCTGCATCATCGAGCCCGGCGCCCGGCGCTCAGACTTGCTGGAGCCGGTATCGGTCACCGGCGATCCGCTCCAGATCCGGCAGGTAAACGACTTGCTGCTGGACCGGCGGGGAACCATTTGGATAGCAGCCTCCTATGGGCTGTACCGGATGGAGCCGGCGGTGCAGTCCAATTCGGGCATTCTGGACGAAAACGCAAGGCCTGGCCGGGTGTTCAGCATGGAGGCTGGCGGAGACGACGCTGTGCGGGTCTTCTGTTCGCGGGGAATCTACGAAAAACTCCCCGGCGAATCCCGGTTTACGCTGCGGCAGTTCAGCTATGCGGGCGTGCTGCTGCAGCCGACCACCTGGCTGCGGCTGAACAGCCGGCAGGTGCTGCTGGGCACCGAGTCCGGGCTCTATGAGTATGACCCGGCTGCCGGCCAGGTGCAGCCGCTGATCCGTGCGCCAGCCTGGCATCCCTATGACCAGTACGCGATGAACCATATGCAGATCCGGTCGATTTGCACCACGGGTGAAGGACGGGACTTGAAAATCCTGCTGGGGGTGCTGGGGTACGGACTTGTGATTGTGCAGCCTGCCACGCGGGAGCTGCGCCAGCTGCTGACTACGCCCGGCTGTAGCCCATGTTTGCAGAACAATCTGATTACCAAGATGATCCGCAGCCGCCAAGGGGTGTTCTGGCTGGCTGCAGCCCGCGGGCTGTACCGCTGGGATGCCGCGCCCGGCACAGCCGAAAACCGCTTTACGGCATTTCTGCATCAGCCGGGCGCAGCGGGCACGCTCAGCAACGACGACATCCAGGACCTGTATGAGGACGAGGAAGGGGTGCTGTGGATCGGCACCCGCAACGGCCTCTGCGCCCTGCGGCAGGACAGCATCCGCTGTTTCAGCATTCCATGGAGCCGCGGCAGCCTGGTCCGGTCCATTGTGCCGCTGGACCGGGGCCGCCTGCTGCTCCTGACCCCGGGCGGCCCCGGCATCTTCGACTGCCGGAGCGGCCTGGCCCAGCGGGTGGCTGCCGGGCCCCAGAGCGGACTGGAGCCGGAATGGCTCCAGGGCCAGCGCATGCCGGACGGCAGCATTCTGCTCTGCGCCGCCAACCGCTGGATGCAGATCCGCCGCGATGCGCTGACCGCCGGCCCCAGCCTGCCGGTCCCCTACGCTGCCCGCATCCGGGTCAACGGACTCCCGCAGACCGGCGGCGCCCCCTTGCGCCTCGGGTTCCGGGACGTGCTCATCGTCCAGATCAGCAGCCTCGGCCTGCACAGCGGCAGCCTCACCCAGCTCGAATACCGCTGGGAAGGCATGAGCGGACCCTGGCAGCCAGTGCCGCCCGACGGCAATATCCTGATCGCCAATCCCAGCGCCGGACGCCGCAGCCTCGCTGCCCGCGTACGCGGGCTGGACGGAAGCACCGGGCCGGCATTCGAGCTGCTCAGCATCCGCGTCAGCCCGCCCTTCTGGCGGAGCTGGTGGTTTATCAGCCTGCTGGCTGGCCTCGCTGCCCTTGCGGCTGCCGGACTCTACCGCTACCGCCTGTCCCAGCTCGCCCGGCGCCAGGAAATCCGCGTGCGGATCGCCGCCGACCTCCACGACGAAGTCGGGTCTGCGCTGAGCAGCATTGCCATGGGCAGCGAACTGGCCGGCACATTTATCGACCAGCAGGCAGGCCAGGCCCGCAGCCTGATGGAGCAGGTCCGCAGCACCGCCATTCAGACGCTCGAAAATATGTCGGACATCCTGTGGGCGCTGCACCCCCGGCACGATGCCGGCGGCACCATCGTCCGCAAAATGCAGCAGATCCAGCAGGAGCTCCTGCTGCCTGCCGGCATCAGCGCAGGATTTCAGATTGCGCCGGCATTCGAGGCGCTCAGCATTTCAATGGATGCCCGGAAAAACCTGATGCTCATCTACAAGGAGGCCCTGCACAATGCCGTCAAGCACGCGCAGGCTGCCCAGGTGCAGATCCGGCTGCTGATCCGGTCCCAGCACCTCCTGCTCGAAATCGAGGACAACGGCACCGGGCTGCCGCCCGGACACCCTGCGCACGGCTACGGGCTGGAAAGCATGCGCAGGCGCGCCGCCGACCTCGGCGGCACCCTGGAGCTGCTGCCGGCACCAGGCGGCGGGCTGCTCCTGCGGGCGCGGCTTCCCCTGCGCAGGCTCCGCGACTGAGCGGCAGGTCCCGAAGATTCGGGATTGATCCGCGCAGCGCTTCGCCGTATTGTTGAATCATCGCTTCCGTGCATATCCAACACCCCGCAAATCTCATGGAACACATCCGGGTCATGGCATTCGACGACCACCCCGCCATCCGCCAGATGCTGCAGGTCCTCATCGGCTCGCAGGAAGACATGCTGTGCGTGGGGGTGCACCCCGACTGCCGGGACCTCGTCCGGCATATCGAAGCCGGCGCGCCGCAGGTGGTCGTGATGGACATCTCCATGCCCGGCATGGACGGCATCGAGGCTGTGCGGCAGATCCGGAGCCGCTTTCCAGCCGTACGGGTGCTGATGCAGACGGTATTCGAAGACCAGGACCGGATCTTCGAGGCGATCTACGCAGGCGCTTCCGGCTATATCCTCAAGAAGAGCAGCACCGGCGAAATCGTGGAGGCCATCCGCAATGTGTTCCGCGGCGGCTCGCCGATGACGCCGTCGGTTGCAGCCAAGGTGCTGGATAAATTCCGCGGGCAGGCGCCCGCCACCGCGCTTCCGCCGGAAGATTACCAGCTCTCGGCCCGCGAGCGCGAAACCCTGTCCTATCTCGTCGAAGGCCTGAGCTACAAGATGATCGCAGACAAAATGCACATCAGCTTCCACACCGTGGATGCCCACATCCGCAAGATCTACGAAAAGCTCCACGTGCGGAGCATGGCCGAGGCCGTCAGCAAGGCCATCCGGAAAGGGCTGGTGTAGGCCGCCTGCACATGGCGGCAGCCTCCCGGATGCCGTTTATTCCCCCTCGTATTCGTACTCCGCGATTTCCACCCCCAGCAGGCCTGCCGCGACCTTCCGCACCTGCCGGGTATACTTGCCGCCTTCCCGCTGAAGCTCCGCCTGCACCTTCCGGATATAGCCCGCCGTCCGGCTTTGCGGAGCATCCCGCAGCACCTGATCCCAGGCCGCCCGGAAATCATCCCGGAGCAGCTCCGTATCGTAGTCTGCCGGCCAGCTGTTGTCGCTGCCGAGCAGCAGCGAATAGGCGTGCCAATGCTCCGACTCCGCTGCCCGCTGATGCAGGCCGAAATCCGGATACTGATCGCTGAAGCGCTCCAGCGTCAGCGTGCGGCTGGCCAGTTCGCCCAGTTCCACCACGATCCCGCCGTCGTCCCACACCGGCTCCCGGAATGCGCGCGCCTGAAAACTCAGCCAGTCTTTCAGCGCCTGCGAGCCTTTGGGGGCAAAAAAAGCCTCCAGCCGCAGCACATCCGCCACCGGAAACACCGAGCCCTCCGCGGTTGCCAGGGCGAAGCCGTTGAGCGCCAGCTCCCGTGTCTCCGGACGGGCATTCATGTCGATCTGCTGCCGCCAGATCTGCTCGTACTGCTCATTCGTCCACTCGATGCCGTCGAGCATGGCATAAAATTCCCCCCGGATCTCCAGCTCGGTCAGTGCGCCGTCCGTGAGGATAAACATGGCATCGGCCAGGGCCGGGGTGGCAAGCGCTTCCGGATGCGACTCCAGATAGGCCCAGATGCGGCCGCCGCTGCCCAGCTCGGTCATCGGCAGCTCCTTGAGAAACGCAGCATACTGCGTCAGCTGCGCCAGATCCGGCGACTGGTCCCGCCGTCCCCGGTACAGCAGCTGCAGCCCGCCGCCAAACAGGTAGCCTTCCAGCTGATCAGGCCGCAGCGTGCGCACCTTGTAATAGGGCTCCACATATTCCCGGTCTCCCAGGGTGGCTGTATCTCGGTTGGGGGAAATTTCGCCCAGCCCCTCCACAAACTCGCCCCGGCCGGCCTGGCCCAGCACGGCTGCCGTTTTGGATGCGCCTTGCCGGATCCGCATCTGGTCGTACTGCACAGCGTAAAGCGAAACGGCCGAAGTATCGGCAGGCGCAGCGCCTGATGCTCCGCCCGGAGCGGCAGCAGGCTGGCAGGAAAGCAGAAAAACAGGCAGGAGCAAGGAAAAACCGAAGCAAAACCGGGATAAAACAGCCATATGCAGCAAATTGTGGCGCAGCAGCTTACTTGATCCGCTGGGCGCCGTGGGTATTGATGGGGGAAATAAAGCGTTCTGCGCCGATGCCTGCATCCTGAAACACCAGCTGCATGGCAATGGCCACGCGGAACGCGGTTTCATCGCCTTTGCACAGGGCAAATACCGCCGGACCTGCGCCCGAAATCGAGCATCCGAGCGCCCCGGCATTCAGCGCCGACTGCTTGACCTCGTAAAAGCACGGAATCAGCTTCGAGCGGTAGGGCTCGGCAATGACATCCTGGAGCGAACGGCTGATCAGCTCGTAGTCGGATTTCATCAGCCCGGCGATCATGCCGCCCAGGTTGCCCCATTGGGTGATGGCATCCGCCATCGGAATCTCCTTCCGCAGGATGTTCCGCGCATCGACCGTCAGGATCTCCATCTCCGGCAGCACGACGGCGGCGTAGAGCTGTTCAGGGGTGGGGATGTTGACGGCATCCAGCTCCTTGTTGCTGCGGACGAGCACCATGCCGCCCAGCAGGCAGGGGCCGACGTTGTCGGCATGGATGGCGCCGCCGCTGGCGAGGGCTTCGCCCTTGACCGCGAAAGGCAGCAGCTGCCGCTTGCTCAGCGGCCTGCCCATCAGCTCATTGACCGCCATGGCGCCCGCTACCGCGCTGCACGCGCTGGACCCGAGCCCGCTGCCGATCGGGATCCCTTTGTGCACCTCCAGCTCGATGCCCTGCACCACGCCCAGATGCTCCATCAGCGCCAGGGCCGCCACGCCGGCGGTATTCTCCTCCGCCTTGAGCGAGAGCTTGCCGCCGTCGCCGGTAATCCGGCTGATGGTCAGGCCGCTGCCCTTCTTCGAAAACCGGGCCACCACATCGTCGCCCGGACGCTGGATGGCAAATCCCAGGGTATCGAATCCGCAGGCCACATTGGCCACGCTGGCAGGCGCGAAAACATGTACTTCGTTGCGCATGAGGGGGTCAGACAAATTGCAGGGCAATATACGGCGCAGGCGCCGATCATTGCACCCGCAGCTTCCGGAAAACGAACGTTTCCCCTGCCTGCACCTTCACCAGATACAGCCCGGCGCTGAGTGTCAGCGGGATTCGCGCTTCGAGATAGGAAGCCGGCGCCCAGGATTCCCGGTGCAGGCCCGCGCCTTTCAGGTCCAGAATCTCCACCTCCACCGGCAGGGCCGCCGGCAGCTCCAGCCGCAGATGCACCGCATCTTCCGCCGGATTCGGCCAGAGCTCCAGCGCCGCATCCAGTTCCTCCTCCAGCGACTGGAAGATATTCACCGTCACCGGCTGGCACACCGTATTCACGCATACGCCGCTTCGCACCGTCAGGCACACATTGAAGGTGCCCAGCGCGTTGTAGGTATGCACGGGGTTCTGCTGGGTGGAGGTGTTGCCGTCGCCGAAGTTCCATGACCAGGTGGAATTGGCCCCGCTGCTGCTGCCGGCGAACTGCGCCGGCGCGTAGAGCACCGGATTGACCGGCGGCGTGAAGCTGGCCGTAAAGTTGGGCTGCGAGCTGATGACCACTGTGTCGCGCACGACACAGCCCGATGCGTCCTGCGCGCGGACATGGTAGGTGCCGCCGGTGGTGATGGTCAGGGTATTGGCCGTGGAGCCCGTGGACCAGAGGTACTGGCTGCCCGAAGTTCCCGCATTGAGGACGGAGGGGGTTCCCTCGCAGATGGTGCGGTCGGGGCCGAGGTCCACTGCCAGGGTCGATTCGACGACCGTGACCGTATCCCGGCCGGTGCAGCCCTGGCTGTTGGTGACCGATACGGTGTAGGTGCCCGGCGCCGACAGGGACACCTGCTGGGTAGCAGCACCATTGGACCAGAAATAGGACATGCCCGGATTGCCTGCATTCAGCTGCACCGGCAGCCCTTCGCAGATAACCGCCGTCTGGGGCAGACTCACCTGCGGAATGCTGCCCGCCGTGATGGAGACAGAGTCACGGGTGGAGCAGCCGAAGGGATTGGTTACCTGCACCCAGTAGATCCCGGTGGCGGCTGCCTGGATGGATGCGCCGGTCTGGCCGGTGGACCACAGATAGGCGGAGCCGGGATTGCCCGCATTGAGGGTAATGGTGCCGCAGGCGATCCGGTCCGGCCCCAGGTTGACGACCGGGTCCAGCGCGACGCTGACCTGCACGGTATCGGTGTCGGTACAGCCGGCAGCGGTGGTGATCTGCACCGCGTACTGGCCGGGTGCCGAGACAAATACGGTCTGGGTGGTAGCGGGAATGGGCGACCAGGCATACTGGATGCCCGGATTGCCCGCTCCCGCATCGAGGATGATCGATTCGCCGGCGCACACAGTCGTATCGTTGCCCAGGTCTACGACAGGCACAATGTCCACGGCCACGTTTACCGAGTCGGTTTCGAGGCACCCGAAATTATCGGTTACCACGACCCGGTATGTTCCGCTGGAGGATACCTGCAGCGTCTGGCCGGGAATGGCGCCCGGAAACCAGGTATGGTTGCCGGAAGGATTGCCGGCATCGAGCGTGATCACATCGCCGGGGCAGATCAGGATGCCGGTCGGCAGGTTGACCTGGGTGGAGGAAACGGTCAGGTTGAAGGTGTCTTTGACAATAAAGCCCAGCGTATCGGTCACCGTAACCACGTAGGAGCCGGTCTGCACGGCAACCTTGGTGCAGAGGGTGTCGAAGGGATTGGTGTTCCAGGCGTAGCTGATGCCGCTGGGCACGCAGGCATTGAGGAAAGCGGTGTCGGCGTAGCAGATCACCTGATCGGGGCCGAGGCTGACAGTAGGCATTTCGCCGATGACGATATCGTCAAACGCAAAGCCGTCGTTGAGGCTTGGCGCAGCGGTATTGGCGTCGGACGAGAATGCGAAGCGCAGCCGCACATTGGCCTGGCCGCCGAGGTTGTCGAGGCGGTGCTGGGCCTCGACCCAGCCGCCGCTGCCGTTGCCGTCGGCGGCAGTGCCGGTCCAGCCTTCGCCCTGGCCGCCGGGGCCGCCATTGATGCTGCCGTTGATGAAGTTGTCGTTGTACCACAGCACGGGATCGCCGAAGCGCCCTACCCGCTGCCACGGGCCGTTGTTGACCGAGGCCTGCAGAACTACGCCGTCCTGGCTGTATTCGCATTCCCACCACACCTTGACGCGGATGCCCGGATTCTGCAGGCCCGAAAAGTCGAAGCAGGGGCTGGTGACGGCGGAAAATTCATTCGGAAAATGGGAATACGGCTCCAGCGGCGCGCTCAGGTTGGGGTTGTTGCCTGTCACCCAGCAGCGGACGCCTGATGCGGCGGAGCTGATGATGGGCTTGGCGGGGGAAGCCCACACCCACGAGTTCGGGCCGAGGCCGTTGGATGTAATGCTGGCAGCAGTCCAGCCGCCATTGTTTGCCTCGAAATTCTGATAATACGGAAACGTGTTGATGCAGGGCTGAGCCATCAGCCCGGGGCCTGAAGCTGCCCAGAGCAGGGCAAGGCCTGCTGCGATCCACCGTACGTTCAGCGTAGCAATTTCCTTCATGCGCGTTCAGCGGTTGATATGGTACCCAGAAGCAGGGCGAGCCAAAACAGCTCTAAACATACTAAAATTCCCAAACCGGCGAAAACCCGACCGCTGCGGAGGAAAATCTCGCCGGTGCTCCGCCTATATGCGGACAGGCCGCCCATGCGCATGGACGGCCTGCAAATACGGTACGGCGGCGGATCCGGGGCTGCGCCCGCTCAGCGGCCGGGATGCGAAAAGCTGACGGACACGTCTACCCAGCAGCTTACGGGGCGCCCCTGATGCTGGGCAGGGACAAACTGGATGGCAGACAGATACGGCTCGCAGGCCATGCGCAGCAAGGGGTGGAAGCTGCTGCTGACGGTGTGCTGCACATACTGCCCCCGCTCGTCGACGAGCACGCGGAACACTTCCGTGCCCTGGATCATGGCATCGAAGGCCATGCGGGGATAACCGATCTGAACGCGGACGTCGGCGAAGTTCAGGGCTTTGGGCGGCTGCTCGGCCTGCCGCCAGTCGAGCGGGGCCGGTGCGGCAGACGACGGTACGGGCTCTCCGGCCAGGGCACCATACTGGATCAGGGTGTCTCCGGTTGCAAAAAAGGCAGCCAGCAGGCCGGCTGCTGCCATAGCGCGTGCTTGGGTCATCAACATAATCCTAGATGCTTGAAAGATACAAGTGCGGCGATATTCTCAAAACATGTAACAAGAGTCGTGCCAGCCTTGCCGGGCTTTGCGCAGGATCGGACACATTCTGGCGCATTCCTTACACCCGCCCGCGCAGGGGAGCGGCAGGCAGCCCGCCGGCCCGTACAGCCCGTACGGGCTGAAGTTCAGGCAGTGCGCGCAGTTCCCGGAGCAGGAATGCGTCCAAACAGATCGTCAGGCGAGCAAGGCGGCGGAGAAAAGCAGTGCAGTCTATGGGCAGTGAAGGCATAGGGCAGATACATGAGCGGTTGTGCAGAAGCCTGCATGATTCGGATTATACGTAAGTTCGGCAATTGTGTTAAACATTCCGAGCCGGTTTCCGATTAAAGATGCGGAAACTATTACACGGGCTGCACGGCAACAGGCCCGGCGTGTTTCCGTACATACCTACGTTTTTCCGCGAGAACCGGATTTGCTATGCTGCAACTTCTCCTTCAGACCCGCCTGCGCGACAACGGCCCTGTCTATGCCGAAACCGACCTGAGCCGGGTAATTGTAGAGCCGTTCAACGGCCTGTCTGCCGCCCTGTTCCTGCTGATCGTCGCCTATTGGGCCCTGCGCCTGCGCGGCGCCTGGCGCCGCCACCTGTTCATGGCTGCGGCCCTGCCGGTGCTCGCCATCGGCGGCATCGGCGGCACCATTTACCACACCTTCCGCATCCACGAGTTTTTCCTCGCCATGGACTGGATGCCCATCATGATCCTCACCCTGGCCGCCAGCGTGTATTTCCTCATCCGCGCCATCGGCAACTGGATTCCCGCCGTGGGCATCGTGCTGGGCTTCTTCTTCCTCCAGGGCTTTGTGTACAGCCAGTTCGACGCCGATCCGCCGCTCATTCCCCGCTACCTGATCATCAACCTCGGCTATGCCATGATGGGCACGCTGGTGCTGCTGTCGGTAGGCTGGCTGCTCGTGCGCACGCGCTTTGCGCATGCCCGATGGATCTACCTGGCGGTGCTGAGCTTTGCGCTGGCGCTGTTTTTCCGCACCGCCGACTCCTGGGGCTGGCTACCGATGGGCACGCATTTTCTCTGGCACCTCTTCGGCGCGGCTGCTTCGCACTGTGTGCTGGGATACCTCTATTATCTGAACGAACCCGCGCCGAAGCCGGAGCCTGCGGCCCTGAGCCAGGCCTGAGCCTGCTCAGAACAGCCGCTGCCACCAGCGCTTCCACCAGGGCCGGCGCAGCCGGAGCTCGTCTGCCCGGCGGCGCAGCATCAGCTCCACGGCCGGATCGGCCAGGGAGGCATTCCGAAGCATGCCCATCGCGCGCAGGCGCGCTGGCAGGTGGCAGCACAGCTCCGCCGGCGTCCCGGGCAGCGCCATCCCGATTTCCTGGGCCTCCCGGTCCACGATTTTGAGCCGCTTCTTGTAGCGCTCCGGCTGCTCGTTCAGGGACTGCTTCGCCAGCTCCGTCAGGTCGGGCGCGCCGGCCATCTGCCAGGCCGTGTACCAGTAGGAGCCCGTCCGGCGGATGGCCGTGCGCATCCGCCGTTCCACCATGCCGCTCATCATCCGGTGGTACGCCTCCGAATACTCCCGCGAATAGACCCGCATCACCACGTTGTTGCGGCTTTCGTAGCCGTATTTCCGGTCGGAGGGGAAACTGCGGCTCAGCTCCCGCTCCATTTCCAGCACCGAATCGACCGCCAGATGGCTCTCGAATACCGTGGCCCAGGTCTCGTCGTGCAGCCGCTCCACGTAGTAGCAGCGGCCTACGAAGAAGTCGTACTGCTCGGCGAACAGCTCCGGCAGGCGCGATTCCCAGAAGCCGTGGATGCCCTTCTGGCCCGTAAACTGGCCGTTGTAGTTGTAGGTCGTGTGCAGGGGCACGTGCGCGTCGCCCACGTAGTGACCCATGTCGGCGGAAATCTTCAGGATGCGCGCCAGGTCGCGGTTTTCAAAGGCCTCCTTCAGGCGGTACACCTCAATGGGCAGGTGGTAGGGCAGAATGCCATGCTTGCGCAGGCTGTCCTCGGTGTAGCGGGCCACAGCATCCTGCCAGCGGCGGGGCAGGGTGTCGAAGGGAAATCCGCCGTAGCGGTCCAGGTCCATGAAATGCCGCTCGGCCTCGCCGTCCACCGCGTAGCGGCGCATGTCGGGATCGACGGCATGGGTGGTGAGGTATTCGAGATGGGCCTTGTACAGAACCAGCATCTCCGGAGGCAGGGTAAAGACCGCCAGGCGGTTGATGCGCTGATGCGCCCAGAAGCCCCAGGCCATCGTGCGGGCGGGCAGCAGCAGGGCCAGCAGGGCCGGCAGCAGCAAGCGGGTCATGCGGGTGAGCATAGGAGCCAGATTCTGGGATAAAGATACCCGGATGCAGCGGATTTTTTTCGCTTTCTCCGCAAAACCCCGTAACTTTGTTGCAGCCATGTGTATTGCGTTCTGCCAACCCATTCGCATATGATCTGGAACAGCACCCTGGTACGGGAGTGGGAAGCCATTCTGGAAGACACGACGACCGACGATCCGGTGAGTCTCGTCGTATGGAACGACAACGTGAACACCTTCGACTGGGTGATCGAGTCGCTGGTGGATGTCTGCGACCATACCCACGAGCAGGCCGAGCAATGTGCCTGGATTATCCATTATAAAGGCAAATACGCCGTCAAGCAGGGGGCGATGAAGAAGATCAAGCCCATGCGCGAGGCGCTTGTGGACCGGGGCATCGGTGCCACCATCGAAGAAACTGCCTGAATGCCGGTGTACCGGCTTGGCCCGGGCCTGGCCTTTCCCGATCCTGCCGAAGCCGAGCCGGACGGGCTGCTCGCCGTGGGCGGCGATCTGAGCGCGGAGCGCCTGCTGCTGGCCTACCGGTCGGGGATTTTTCCCTGGTACAGCCGCCCGCCCATCCTGTGGTGGTCGCCTGACCCCAGGTTTGCCATGCTTCCGTCAGACCTTCGCGTATCCAAAAGCATGCGGCAGGTGCTCCGGCGGGGGGAATTCCGCATTACGCTCGACCGCGACTTTCCGGCGGTGATCCGCGCCTGCCGCACCCGCCACCGTCCGGGGCAGCAGGGCACCTGGATCACCAGCGGCATGGAGCAGGCCTACATAGCGCTGCACAGGCTGGGGCTGGCGCATTCGGCAGAAGCCTGGCAGGACGGCCAGCTGGCCGGCGGCCTGTACGGAGTTTCGCTGGGCCGGGTATTTTTCGGGGAATCAATGTTCGCCCACGTGAGCAATGCCTCCAAGGCAGCCTTCATCACCCTGACGGGCCTGCTGGCGGAGCGGGGCTTCACGCTGATCGATTCCCAGGTCTACACGGATCACCTGGCGAGCCTGGGGGCGCGGCAGATGCCCCGGACGGAGTACCTGGAGCGGCTGGCGGCGGCGCTGGAGGTTCCTGCCTTGCAGGGATCCTGGGCGGGGTGGACAGCGTCGTAGTGCGTAGCGGGTATTGAGTAGCGAGTATGGCTCCCGGAGCAGAAAGTATTCAGTATCAGGCCGGAAGACTGCATCTGCATTCCCTTGCGGCTGCCCCCTCCTGCAAGCTTGCAGGCCTCACATCACCAGCAGCCGCAGCTCGCTCATCTCCTCCATCGCGTAGCGCAGCCCCTCGCGCCCCCAGCCCGACTCCTTGACGCCGCCGTACGGCATGCGGTCCACCCGGAAGCCGGGAATCTGGTTCGCCAGCACCGCCCCCACTTCGAGGGTATTGAATGCCAGCTTGATCCGCCCGATGTCCTGGGTGAAGATGCCCGCCTGCAGGCCGTATGCGCTGCGGTTGACCGCCCGCAGCCCCGCCTCGAAATCTGCCGCCGGCTCGATGACCGCCACCGGCCCGAAGACTTCCTCGCACGCCACGCGCGCCTCCGGCGGCACACCCGTCAGCAGCGTCGGCGCATAGACATTCCGCTCCGCATCCAGCACCCGCCCGCCCGCGAGCACCCGCGCGCCCTGCGCGACCGCCTCCTGCACCCAGCGGTCCACCCGCAGCAGGCTGCGCCGGTCGATCAGCGGGCCGTTGACGGTGGCAGGGTCCTCCGGATCGCCGCTGGACAAGGCCTCCAGCTCCGCAGCCAGCAGCCCGCAAAGCGCTGCGCAGCAGGATTCCTCCGCATAAATCCGCTGCGTGGAAATGCAGATCTGCCCGGCATAGAGGCAGATGGCCGGCGCCAGTTTCCGGGCGGTATCCGCCAGATCGGCCGTGCCGTCCACGAGCACGGCGGCATTGCCGCCCAGCTCCAGCGTCACCCGCTTGCGGGGCCCTGCCAGCTCCTTGAGCTGCCAGCCCACGGCCGGACTGCCCGTGAACGAAAAGACCGGCAGCCTCGGGTCGCGCACCAACTCTGCTGCCCGGGCATTGTCCAGCAGCAGTGTCTGCAGCGCGGCAGGCGGATAGCCGGCCTCCAGCACCAGCGCCTCCAGCGCCAGCGCTGTCAGCGGCGTGAAGGGCGAGGGCTTCAGCAGCACCGGCGCCCCCAGGGCCAGCGCCGGCGCGGCCTTGTGCAGGGCCAGGTTGAGCGGAAAATTGAAGGGCGAAAAGGCCAGCACCGGCCCCAGCGGGAAGCGGTGGGTGAATGCGCGCAGCCCGGCGCCGGCGCCCGCATCGATCGGCACCACTTCCCCGCCCCAGAGCCGGGCCTGGAGCGCTGCTTCCTCCAGCGTGGCCATGCCGCGCTGCACCTCCGCCTCCGCATAGCGGATAGGCTTGCCTGCTTCGAGGCAGATGAGAGCGGCCAGCACCGCCTGCTCGCGCTCCAGCAGGCTGCGCAGGCGCATCAGGTGCGCCGCCCGCCGGCCCGCATCCCAGGCGCGCAGCTCCGCAAAGGCCTCCTGCGCGCGCAGGACGGCTCCGGCAGCCCATTTCTCCGACGTCAGCGGCACCCGGGCCAACAGCCCGTCTGTGTACCGCTGGCGCACGTCAATCTCCTCCGCACCCGGAAGGCTGCGGCTGCGGGCCATTTCTCCGGCCCGGCTGATCCATGCTGAAGCAGCGGCTTGCATCGGATTCGCGTTTTGCGGCAAGATACAAAGCAGCCCGCAGCAGCGTGCTATTCAGCGGGCGTTTCGCGCCGGTACGTAAGCGCGCCCGACGGGCATTTCGACACCTGCGCGATGATAGCTTCCGTGCCGGCGCCTTCGATGTTTACCCAGGGGCGGCTGCGGGGGTTGAATACGCGGGGCAGGCCTTTCCAGCAGTTGGTGGAATGGGTGCACTTGGAAGCCTCCCAGATTACGGTGACTTCGCCGTTGCTGTACTCGCGGATGGGTCCGGATGCAGATTCCATGGAAAAACGGAGCATTGAGGGTATGCAACTTCAACTCTGCGGCGGGGCAATTGTTGCGCTCAGACAGCTGGCTGCGCCAGGATGCTGCGGATGGCATCGATCTCGTCCTGGAGCACGCTGTGGGGCGCGCGGGGATAGAGCCTTAGATCCACAGCGGCGCCCATGCGGGCGAGCACGTCTGCGCTTTCCTCCACCCGCGCCCTGGGAATGTGCGGATCGGTGTCGCTGCAGCCCAGCAGCAGCGGCGTGCCGCCGAAGGTTCCGGGATAGGCGCGCGGCGTGCCGGGCGGGCCGATCAGGCCGCCGCTCAGGGCAAAAATGCCCCCGTAGCGCGCCGCATGGCGGGCGGTGTATTCGAGCGTCAGGCAGGCGCCCTGCGAGAATCCGAGCCAGTACAGCTGCCCGCGCCCGAATCCGGCATCGAGGAGCCGCTGCTCGGTCTGCGCCAGGGCTTCGAGGGCCTGGCCGAGATAGGGCTCGTTCTGCTCCATCGGCGCCAGGAAGGAATACGGGTACCAGCTGTGGCCTGCGGCCTGTGGCGCCACGGCGTGCAGGTCCGGCGCATCCAGGTACTCCATCAGGCTGAGGATATCCTCGGCGCTTCCGCCCCGGCCGTGCACGAGGATCATGGCCCGCGCAGCCTCCCCGGGTACGGGGCCCAGGGAGCGCGGCGGCATATCGGCATGCTTCATATTCAGAAGGTATTGACGGTGAAGGCCTCCAGGCCGGCTTCGATGCGGCTGCGGTTGGGCTCCTCCCAGGCAGGGAGCTTGAGCGATCCGCCGAGGGCATTCAGGGGCTCGTCGGCGGTGAATCCGGGCGGTGCCGTGGCGATCTCGAAGAGAATGCGGCCGGGTTCGCGGAAATAGACCGAATGGAAGTAATTCCGGTCCAGGACCGGCGTTACCTGCATGCCGGCGGAAAGCAGGGCCTCGCGGATCTCCAGCTGGGTCGCATCGGAGGCCGTGTTGAAGGCTACGTGGTGCACGCTGCCGGCACCCTGGAAGGACCGGGGCGCGCCGGGGGTGTGCAGCACATCGATCCAGGCGCCGGGGCCGCCGCTGCCGGAGCTGAGGCGGGTGCGGTCACCCTCCTGCGCGATGACCTGGTGCTGCATCGTGCCGGCCAGCAGGGCGATGGTCGGGTCGGCCAGCGACTCGTGCAGGGTCACGCTGTGGAAGCCGCGCACGGCATACTCGGCAGGAATGGAGCCGCTGGCCCGGCCCGGGCGCGGGTCGGCGGCGGCTGTCACCAGTTCCACCCCCATGCCGTCATAGTCCTCCAGGCGGAGCACCATCTCGCTGAAGCGCTGGGACGGCCCCTCGAAGGGAATTCCAAGCGCGATCAGGCGGTCCATCCAGAAGCGGAGGGCATCCTGGGGGATCGAGAAGGCTGTGTAGGTCAGCTGCCCGGGGCCCTTGCGGCCGCGCGGCATGTCGCCATAGGGAAAAAAGGTCATGATGGTGCCGGGCGATCCGGCTTCGTCGCCGTAGTAGAGGTGGTACACCTCCGGCGCGTCGAAGTTGATGGTCTTCTTCACCAGGCGGAGCCCCAGCACGCCGGCGTAGAAGTCCACGTTCCGCTGGGCCGTGGTGCCGAGCGCCGTGACGTGATGCAATCCTTCGATGAGCGGTTTCATATTTTCTGTGTTACAACATTGTTTGCATATGCATACGAATAATGCAGCTTCAGGGTTTCACGCATCCTGCGCCGGCGGCGCAGCCAGGCCGGCGCGGAGCCGGTCGAGGAGCACATTCAGCAGGCGGGCCTCCAGCTCGTCGGGGCCGGTGCGGTGCAGCAGCTCCAGGCTGCCGTCGCGGCGGACCTCCTCCAGCAGCGCCAGGCCGGCGGGGGTAATGAGGATCTGCCACTCGCGGCGGTCCTGTTCGGATATATTTCTGGTTATCAGCTGCTTGGACTCCAGCTTATCGACCAAGCGGGACACACTGGAGTGCTGCTCCACCATGCGCCCGGCGATGTCGCGGATGCAGAGGCGCTCCTCCCCTGCCCCGGCGAGAATGCGCAGGACATTGTACTGCTCATGGGAGATGCCGAAGGGACGCAGGCAGCGGCTGATGGCTGCCCGGAGCCAGGCCGCGGTGTGGAGCAGGTTGAGATGCGCCTTATGGAGCTCGCCCTGAAAGCGCCCGGTGTGCAATGCTTCTTCGATTCGCATGCACAAATATATGCACATGAATACAATAAATCAACCCCTCATGCCGGAAAACAAAGCAGGCCTGCGGAAACCGCAGGCCTGCCGGTATGGGGAGCCGGGCCGCTCAGGCGTGCCCGTGCTGGCGTTCTTTATAGCGTTTGATCTGTTCTTTGAGCTTGTCCGTCACCAGATCGGTAGCCTCCTCGAAGGTTTGGCCTTCCTGGCTGGCCATCAGGATATCGCCGGGCACCTGCAGCCGGATTTCGACCAGCTTGTTGGCCTGCTTGACTTCCTGCTGCAGCTTCAGGCTGACACTTCCGGACAGAATCCCGTCGTAGTAGCGGTCCAGCTTATTGCATTTGTCCTGAACATACTGCTTCAGCGCGTCCTTGGCGTCGAAGTGAATGGATTGAATGGTGACTTTCATAGCGGATCTGTAGTTAAGTCCTCGGCCCTGGGATGGGCGAGGGCGTGAATGGCCTTGAGTTTCGAGATGGTGTTGTGGGTGTACACCTCCGTAGCCGCGAGGCTGCTGTGCCCCAGCAACTCCTTGATCGCATTCAGGTCGGCGCCCCGGTCGAGCAGGTGCGTGGCATAGCTGTGGCGCAGCGCATGCGGGTGGGCCGGGGCGGCTGGGGCGTACTGCTGCACGATGCGGTGCACCAGCTTCGGGTACAGGGCTTCGCCGCCGGGGCGCACCAGCAGCGGGCCGGCGGCGGGGAGGCCGGCGGCGGCGGCGGCATCGAGATAGCGGTCGAGGGCCTCCCGCACATGGCGCCCGAAAGGCAGGACCCGGGTTTTGCCGCCTTTGCCTGCAACGCGGATCGTCTGGCCGTAGCGGTCCACGCTCTCGTGCCGGAGGCTGATGACCTCCGCGCGGCGCAGGCCGCAGCCGTAGAGCAGCTCCAGGAGGCAGCGGTCGCGCTGGCCTGTGAAATCCGGAGCGAAGTTGGTCGGATCGAGCATCTGTTCCGCCTCGGCTTCCCGGAGATAGGCCGGGAGCTTCTTTTCTATACGCGGGGTGCGGAGGCGGGTTGCAGGATTGGCGTCGCATGCGCCCTCTCTGACGGCAAATGCGAAATACGCCTGCAGGGATGCGCGCTTGCGGGCGAGGCTGCGTGCAGCCAGGCCCTCGCGGACCAGATGGGCCAGCCATCGGCGGAGCTCCGGATGGCGCACCGCAGCAGCGCCTGCGGGGTCAAACACCGAGACCAGCCCGGACGCCAGGCGGAAGGCATCGAGGGCATCCAGATCATCCAGGTACGCCCGGCACGTATGCGGGCTGTACTGCCGTTCGCTGCGCAGATAGGATTCAAACTGGTCCCGGAGATACATGCCTGATGCGCTTGCAGGATGGAAGGTACCCGGATCTCCTGAAAAAAACAACAAGGCCCGGAAAGAATCCGGGCCTTCTCATATGTAAGCTTGCGCCGAATGGCGTCAGACTTTCAGAAGTTTTCGGCAGCGTAGTGCTCCTGGCGGCGGCGTGCGCGCTTCAGGATCTCCTTGCGCTCCTCGGAAGGCTTGTGGAAATGCATCCGGCTGCGCACTTCCTTCAGAACGCCGGTTTTCTCGAACTTCTTCTTGTAACGGCGCAGGGCTTTGTCGACTGTCTCGCCGTCCTTGATGCGGATAATCAGCACAGAATTACCTCCTTTCAGGTGAATTTCAACGGGCAGCAAATATAGCCTGCGGGCCGGGCATTTCCAAATTCTTCCCGGAAAAAGCGGCGGATGCCTCAGGATTTGCTCAGCTCCACTGCACGCCTGCGGGCTGCTTCAAGCCCTCCGGCGATGTTGGATCTGAGCCCTTGTTCCAGAAAATAGGCCAGCGCGGCCTCGGTGGTGCCGCCCTTGGACGCCACCCGTGCGATCCAGGCTTCGCAGCCGGTCGTATCCTGGCGCAGCAGATCCACCGCGCCCAGGAAGGTCTGGTTGACCAGCAGCGCCGCTTCGCCTTCGTTGAACCCCATGCCGCGCGCGGCTTCCATCATGGCGCTCATGAAGTAGTACACGTACGCCGGGCCGCTGCCCGACACGGCCGTCGCGGCGTCGATCATCGGCTCTTCGGCAGTGTACAGCGTCTTGCCGGTGGTATTGAGCAGGTTCTGGATGTAGAACAGCTCCTTGCGGGCCACCTTGTCGGAGGTTGTGAAGACGGTCATGCCCTGGCCGATCTGGGCGGGCAGGTTGGGCATGGCGCGCACGATGCGCTCCAGCCCGAGCGCCTGCTGCACCTGCGCGATGGTGATGCCGGCCATGATGCTGAGCGCAAGCTGCTCCCGCCGCAGGTAAGGCCGCAGCTGCGCAGCCAGCCCCGGAAAGTCCTGCGGCTTGACGCTCAGGATCACCAGATCCATATTCCGGACAAAGCCCGAGGGCGCAAGGTGCAGCGGGTTGTCGGAGATGTCCCGGATCAGCTCTGCCTTGTCCTCGTTGCGGTCGATGAAGTGCAGGCAGTCGCGCCGCACCACGCTGGCGTGGACGAAGCTGCGCCCGTAGGTGAGGCCCATGTTGCCGGCCCCTGCAATCAGTACATTCATGAGCAGCGGAATGAATCGTGCTTCGCTACCAGCGCTGGGTGCGGATGCCCGCCAGCTCCAGGTGGCGCCAGAAATCGGGGTAGGACTTTTCCACCACCAGGGGATCGGCGATGCTGAGCTGCCCGGTGCGCAGCACCAGGGGCGCAAACGCCATTGCCATGCGGTGGTCTTCGTAGGTGGCGATGATTTCGCGGGTGGGCTGCGCCTGCCCGCCGACGGTCAGGCTGTCGTCGGCAGCCTCAATCTGCACGCCGACCTTGCCCAGCTCCTGCTGGAGGGCCGCGATGCGGTCGGTCTCCTTGATGCGGAGGGTCTGCAGGCCGGTCATGCGCAGGGATACGCCTGTGGCGGCGGCGGCCACGGCAAGGGTCTGGGCCAGATCCGGGTTTTCGGTCAGGTCGAATTCGAGCGAATCCGGATAGGGGCCCGGCATGCGGGTCAGCACGACTGCATCCCCCCGGAACTCGCTGCGCACGCCGAACGGCTCCATCAGCTCCGCAATCCGGCGGTCGCCCTGGAAGGATGCGTCGCGGAGGCCTTCGAGGGTGATTTCGGCCGATTCGGCCAGGGCAGCCATGCTGTACCAGTAGCTGGCAGCGCTCCAGTCGGGCTCGATGCGCAGCGTATTGGCCCGGTACGGGCTTTCGGGCACCATCAGGGTATCGCCTTCCCAGCGGGTCTCGACGCCGAAATGCGCCATGAGGCTGCGGGTCGTCTCGATGTAGGGCCGGGAGGCAATTTCGCCGGTCAGGGTAAGCTCCAGCCCGCCCGGCAGGCAGGGGGCAATCATCAGGATGGCCGAGATGAACTGGCTGCTCACGTCGCCGCGCATGGACAGCGCGCCTCCGTGCATGCGCGAGCCCTTGCTCACGACGTGCAGCGGCGGGTAGCCTTCCTGGTTCCAGTATTCGATCTCGGCGCCGAGCCCGCGCAGGGCATCCACCAGAATGCCGATGGGGCGGCGGCACATGCGGGGCGTGCCCGTCAGGATTTGGTCGCGCCCGGAAACGGCGCAGTATGCGGTCAGAAAGCGCATGGTGGTGCCGGCATCGATCACATCCATCACCTGCCCCTCCGACTCCAGCAGCCGGATCATGGTTCGGGTGTCCCGTGCCTGGGACAGGTTTTCAAGCACAACCGGTTCCCGGCTGAGTGCCTGAATGATCAGGGCGCGGTTGCTTTCGCTTTTGGAAGACGGAAGCTGAATGCTGGCCCGGATCTGGGTATGCGGCGCTGAAAGCGAGATCATATGGAAGCGGGAGCCTGGCCCGCAGGCTGGCGGATAGCGTTGCGGAAACTGGCGGGGCGCAAAATACGCATTCGGGGAGAATCGGAAGAGATTTTTTTAAGGTTTTGGAGCTTCGGGCCAGGGATTGCGGTAGCGGCCCATCCGCTGGAGGGCCAGCAGGCCCAGCACCGGAAGGTCGTGCCACAGGTAGCGGCGGGCCAGCCGGAGGGGATCATGTGCCAGGCGGTAGGCCCACTCCAGGCCGGCGCGGGTCATCCAGGCGGGCGCCCGGCGCTGGTATCCGCCCTGAAAATCAATGGCTGCGCCGGCAGCGATCCAGAGCTGCACCTCCGGCAGCGCCTGCCGGATGCGGGCGATGAGCAGTTCCTGCTTGGGGGCGCCCAGCCCGACGGCTACCACGTCTGCGTGCTGCGCCCGGAGCCAGCCGATGCAGCGGGCCAGCTGCTCCGCATCCTGCTCGAAACCGAAGGGCGGCGACCACGCCGCCACAACGGCCTCGCGCCCGGCCAGCCGGTTGAGGGCTGCGCGGGCCTGCGCCGCAGCTTCCGGCGTCGTGCCGCCCAGCAGGGCGTAACGGCGGTCCGGGTGGCGGCGCACATAGGCCGGGAGAAAGTCGCTGCCGGCGATCTGGTCCTGCAGCGGCGTGCCCAGCATGCGGGAGGCCCAGAGCAGAATCCGGCTGTCGCACAGCCGCCAGCCCGCCTCCCGGTAGGCTTCGTAGAATGGCCGGCTGCGCTGGAGCAGCCGCAGGTGGTCCACATTCGGCGTGTACACGGTCCCGCTCCGGATGCAGTCCAGCGCTTCCCCGAAAGACAGGCTGTGCACTTCGATGTTCAGCAGCGGTACAACAGGCGGCATAGGCGGGATCAGTAGGCGCGGTTGCGGTCCTTCCACAGCAGCAGGGTAGTCTGGAGGATGATTTTCAGGTCCAGCAGCAGGCTCCAGTTTTCGATGTACCAGGTGTCGTATTCCACGCGCTTCTGCATCAGCAGCGGGTCGCGGGTTTCGCCCCGGTAGCCGTTGACCTGGGCGTGGCCGGTGATGCCGGGCGTGATGAAGTGCCGCAGCAGGTACTTGTCGATCACGCTTGCATACTCGCTGGTATGCTTCACCATGTGCGGACGGGGCCCTACCACGGACATGTCGCCCAGCAGCACATTGATGAACTGGGGAAACTCATCGAGGCTGCTGCGCCGCAGAAAGCGCCCCACCCGCGTGACCCGGCGGTCGCCGCGGGTCGCCTGGAGCTGGTCCGCATCGGCATTGACATGCATGGTCCGGAATTTATAGACCTTGAACAGGCGGTTGTTGCGCCCGGACCGGAGCTGGGTAAACAGCACAGGCCCAGGCGAATCGAGGCGGATGCACAGGGCGATCAGCGGATAGAGCCAGGGAAAGATCAGCACGATCACCCCCAGCGAGAAGGCCACATCGAAGCCGCGCTTCACCACGCGGTTCAGGGCCGATTTCAGCGGCTCGCGGCGCAGGCTGATGACCGGGATGTGGCCATAGAAGCTCACGTTGACCTGGCGGCGGCGCAGCACATTGAAGTCCGTGACGATGCGGAAATAGATAAAATGGTCATCCGCAAAGCCAAACAGCTCGTCGATGGCCTCCTCCGAGGCAGCCGGCAGCGCGAGGTAGATTTCGTTGACCTGCTCCCGCAGGCAGAACGACTTGATATCCTCCAGCATGCCGCTCAGGTCCTGCGCCAGCAGGTTCCGGTCGTAGTCCGGAGGAATCTGGTCCAGAAAGCGGTACACCGTCGTGTACGCCGGATTGAAAAGGCCTTCCAGGTCGTCCAGCATGCGCCCCTCGCCGATCATGACGATCTTGCGCACGTGGTAGTTCATGCTGGTGTAGTAGCGGTAGGCGAGAATGAGCAGCGAGCGGAAGCCGATGATGGAGAAAAAAGCCGCCGAGTAGGTGTAGATCAGGTAAAGGCGGGACAGATAGGCTGCCTTCACGCTCACGATGTAGAGGGCAATGATGAACAGATGCAGGAAAACCGTGAGAATCAGGCTGCGCAGGAATGCTTTCAGGCTGCCGAGCCGCGCCGGATCGTAGGAGTTGGCCAGCAGCGAGGCGCCGGCCCAGGCCAGGGTGAAGATCAGGAAAAACGAAACATAGTAATCCTCATAGGACCCGTACTCGCCGTACTTGAGGAAGTAGGCAAGTTTGCAGGCCAGGTTGATGAGGATAAACTCGGTGGCCAGCGCAAAAAACCGGAAGAAGTAGGTGGTGCTACTGTTCATACGGCGGTTTCTGCAACAGGCCGGCAGGCCGGCCCGGAATACACATTCGCAGTTGCTCAAAGATACCGAACCCGCACATAGCCGGTCCGGCGTCTGCGCCCTTCGGGCGGCAACAGCGCCCGAAGGGCAGATTCCGGGCAGCCAATGGCATCCGGTCCTTCCACGAAAGTACGAACTGCCGCCGGATTCCGGAACTTTTGCCGGCCCGTGACTTTTGTCACGCCTGCCTTTTCCGGAAAACCCGTATGTTTACCTGGACGATTTCAATTCCAACACCATGCAACGCACCGCATCTGCCCTGCTTCCGCTGCTGCTGCTGCTGGCAGCCTGCAAGCCCGACCCCGAACAGCAAGCCGAGATCCGGCTGCAGTTTACCCCGCTCGTAGGGCGGGACGATTTCGCGCCAGGCACCGTCTATGCCAGCCCCGGCGGCCGGGCCTACACCGTGGAGACCTTCCGCCTGTATGTGTCTGACGTCGAACTGGTGCGCGAAGGCAGCGGCAAGACCGAGCGGCTTGCCGACGTGGTGCTGTATGACTTCGGCATCCAAACCTTCTACACGCCCGACTCCAGCGGCAGCGGCCCCCTGACGGCCTATGTAAAGCCCAATACCTACAGCGCGGTCCGCTTTAAAATCGGCGTGCCGCCCGAGCTCAACGGCGGCAACCCCGCCCAGTACCCCAGCCTGCATCCGCTGAGCGTGAGCCGCGGCAACCACTGGAACTGGACCACCGGCTATGTATTCTTCAAGCTCGAAGGCCGGGTGGACTCCACCAGCACCCAAACCGGCCCGCCAGCCCTGGGCTTCACCTACCACACCGGCACCGACGCCCTGCTGCGCACCGTCGAAATCCCGCTCGGCGGGGTGCGCTTTTCCCTCGCCGAGCGCGGCGGCGTGTATGACCTTCCCGTCTATCTCGATCTGAATCAGATCTTTGCGAACCCGCAGGATACCATCGACCTTGCGGAGCGCAACCTGACCCATACCATGCCGCCCGGATCGCCGGATTATATCCTGGCCGAGGAGCTGACGAACAATCTGGCCCAGCGCGCGTTCCGCTGAGCGCGTACCGATCCGCGGACGCTTGCCATTCACGCACCGGACCATGCAAAGACTCAGATACTGGCTCCCCCTGCTCGCTGCCCTGGCCGCCTGCAAACCGGACCCGCAGCCGGATCCCAAGCTCCTGCCCTATCTGCCGCAGACGCCGGCCCATTTCCCGCCGCTGCCAGTGCCTGCCGACAACCCGATGACGCTGGCGCGCGTCGAGCTGGGCAAAGCGCTGTTCTATGATCCGCTCCTGTCGCGGGACCGCAGCATTTCCTGCGCCTCCTGCCACCTGCCGGAGCTGAGCTTTTCCGACCCCAACCGCGTCAGCATCGGGGTGCAGGGCCGCACCGGCACCCGCAATGCGCCCGCCCTCATCAACCTGGCCTACCACACAAGCTTCTTCTGGGACGGCAGCAACCCCGCCCTGGAGACCCAGGCGCTCTTCCCCATCGAGGCGCATGTGGAGATGGACCTGCCGGTGGACTCCGTCGTGGCGCGCCTGCGCGCGCATCCGTCCTATCCGGAGCGCTTTATCTACGCGTTCAGCGACAGTGCGCTGACCATCAAGTCCGTAACCGATGCCATCGCCTCCTTCGAGCGGACGCTCCTGAGCTACGGCAGCAAATACGACCGCTTCATCGAGCGCGGGTTCGACTCCACGCTGTTCACCCCTGCCGAGTGGCGCGGCTACAAGCTGTTCTTCGCCGAGAAGGGCGAGCGGCATGCCGAGTGCTTCCACTGCCACGGCGGCTACAATTTCGACGAGCCCGAGGGCAAGTTCCGAAACAACGGCCTGTATTACTTCTATGAGGACCCGGGGCGCTACCTCGTCACCGGCAACCAGCTGGATGTGGGCAAATTCAAGGTGCCCACGCTCCGCAACCTGTCCTTCACGGCGCCCTACATGCACGACGGCAGCCTGAGCACCCTGGAGGAAGTCGTGGCGCACTACGCCAGCGGCGGCCAGCCCCACCTCAACCGGGACATTCTGATGGACAATATCCTCATAACGGCGCAGGACCAGGCGGACATCATCGCCTTCCTGATGACGCTCAACGATACCGCCTTCGTGCAGAACCCGGCCTTCCGGCCTTAGCCCCACTGCTCCACGGAGCTGTCGTATCGGGCGACCATGCTGACATTCTGAACGTTGCGCAGGCGCTCCAGCAGGCTTTCGAGCTCTTCGGCATCCCGCACGTACACATCGAAGAGGCCGTCGAAGAGGCCGTCGCGGGATTCGATCGTGACCTTGCGGATGTTGAGCTTCATGCGTTTGGAGATGACGCGGACCAGATCGCTGAGCATGCCTTTTTTGTCGTAGCCGACCACCTTGATGCCGGCGAGGAAGGCAAATTTTTTCTCCGCCTCCGGAGCGCCGGCGGCCAGCGGCTGATCGGTCCAGCGGACACGCACGATGCGGTTGCCGTACTGGGACATGAGGCGGGTTGCCTCGTGGCATCCGATGCGGTGGATCCGGATTTTGCCGTCCTGCTCGAAGCCCAGGATCTCATCGCCGCGCACGGGGTTGCAGCAGGAGGCTGCGACGATCGACTCGGGCATGCGGTCGGCGCCCAGCACCAGGGCATCGGGCTCCAGGCCGGCCTCCTTGAGGCGGGCATTGAGGTAGCGCTGCTGCTGCTCCCATTGCTCGATGCGTTCGGGATCGAGCTGCTTGCCGGCCTGCTTGAACTCGATGAAGCTGCTGAGCCGCTCCTCGTCCACCTGATGCGCACCGATGGCGTAGTAGAGCGACTCCAGATCGGGCAGCATGAGCCAGGCGAGAATTTCGCGGATTTTGGGATCGGAGGCCTCGGTGATGTTGTAACGGCCAGCCTTCCACCAGAAGGTGCGCTCGCCCTGATCGATGATTTCCTGGCGTTCTTTTTTGAGGTAGGTCCGGATTCGGTCCAGGGCGCGGGGCGTCTTGGCCATGCGCAGCCAGGACTCGCGCGGGCGTCCGATGCGCGAGGTCAGGATTTCCACCAGATCGCCGGGGCGCAGCACCGTGGAAAGCGGCATGACCTGGTTGTTGACCTTGGCGCCGATGGCTGTATCCCCTACATGGGAGTGGATTTTGTAGGCAAAATCGATCACGGAAGCCCCCGAAGGCAGGCGGATCATCTCGCCCTTGGGGGTGAAGACAAACACATTGTCGGGCAGCAGATTCTGCTTGAATTCCCATACGGCTTCCTGGGCGTCCACGTCGGGGTTTTTGAGGATTTCGCGGATGCGGGCAATCCACTCCGTCAGGAAATCATCCTGCACCGCGCCGTTTTCCTTGTAGCGCCAATGGGCAGCCACCCCGCGTTCGGCAATCTCATCCATGCGCTCGGTCCGGATCTGCACCTCGACCCATTTGCCGTCCGGGCCTTTGAGGGTAGTATGCAGGGCCTCGTAGCCATTTTCCTTCGGTACGGTAATCCAGTCGCGGAGGCGCTTGGGATTGGGCGGAAACAGGCCCGAGACAATGGAATACACCGTCCAGCAGTCCTGGCGCTCGAAGCCTTCGCGCGTTTCGAGGATGATGCGCACCGCATACTGGTCGTAGATTTCCTCGAAGGGCAGCCCCTTGCGCTCCATCTTGGCATGGATGGAGTAAATGGACTTGAAGCGGCTGTGCACCGTGAAATGCAGCCCGGAGCTTCTGAGCGCCAGCTTGATGCCGCGGATGAAGCGGTCGATGTAGGCCTGCGCCTCCTCGCGGCTGTGGCGCAGCTTTTCGGCCAGCTCCGTGTACTTGGCCGGCTGGCTGTGCATGAAGGCCAGGTCCTCCAGCTCGGTCTTGATCTCGTACAGGCCCAGGCGATGGGCCAGCGGCGCATAGATGTACAGGGTTTCGGAGGCAATCTTGAGCATCTTCTCCTGGCGCATGGCGCCGAGGGTGCGCATGTTGTGGAGGCGGTCGGCGAGCTTGACCAGGATGACCCGGATGTCGTTGGACATCGTCAGGAGGATCTTGCGCATGTTTTCGGCCTGCTCGGACACGACGTTGTCGGCCAGATTGGCGCTGGAGATTTTGGTCAGGCCGTTGACGATGTCGGCTACGGTATCTCCGAAACGCCGCTGGATCTCGTCGAGCGTGACGGACGTATCCTCGACCACATCGTGCAGCAGCGCGCACATGATGGAGGTGGCATCGAGCAGGCCCATTTCCCCGGCCACAATCCGGGCGACCGCCAGCGGATGCAGGATATAGGGTTCGCCCGATTTGCGGCGCATGTGGTGATGCGCGTCGCGGGCCACCTCGAATGCTTTCCGGATCTGCGCCTTGTCGGCAGGGGGAGCCGACCGGAACAGGCGCAGCAGCGCCCGGTAAGAGCGCAGCATAATCTGCTCATAGTCAGGGGCTGGCTGCGGCTCGTGCCCCTGCAGGGTTTTCGGCTGGGTTTCCACTTCGGTGCGGCTCGATTACGTCCATGAATGCGGCAGGACGGCCTCCTGCGGAGGCGCGCCCGTCCGTTTCTCAAGATCGGCAATAATTTTCCTTTACAAAAAAAACTCCTACTTTTGCGGTTGATTCGGGCATTGCGCCTGGTCTGCGGATGTGGTGAAATTGGTAGACACGCCAGACTTAGGATCTGGTGCCTCACGGCTTGGGGGTTCGAGTCCCTTCATCCGCACCGGATACCTGAAGCGCCTCATCTGCGCATTCTGTCTACGCGAGCATTTAACCGTTACACTGCTTTGAACATTACACTGGAAAATACCGGAACCCTGACGGCGGAGATTACCCTGATGATTGAACCTGAAGATTACAGGGAGCAGATCAACGAAGAGCTGAAGAATCAGGCGCGCCGCGCCAATATTCCCGGATTCCGCCCCGGAAAAGCCCCCGTCAACCTCGTGCGCCGGATGATCGGCAAGTCCCTGGCGGTGGAAACGATCACCAAGCTCGTCAACCAGCAGCTCGACGGCTACATCAAGGAACAAAACCTCCGCCTCCTCGGCGAACCCATGCCCAAGCAGGAAAAAACGCCCGAGGATTTCGATGAATACGGCGAAAAGCCGATCGATTTTATCTTCGAAGTCGGCCTGGCACCGGATGTGTCGCTCAACTTCGACTTCCCCGCCCTGCCCGTGCAGTACGAGGTGACGGTGGACGAAGACTCCCTGACCCAGGAAATCGAGACGTACCGCGTACGGCTGGGCGGCATCGAAACGCCCGAGGTATCCGAAACCGGCGATCTGGTCTATGCCCAGATTACGGAAACGGACGAATCCGGCGCCGAGGTCGAAGGCGGCATCAGCCGCATGGTGGGCCTCTCCGACAACCGGATTCCGAATAAGGAATTTCTTGCGCAGTTTGCAGGCATGAAGATCGGCGACAAGGTGCCGGTCACCGGCCTGCTCGAAGCTGCCGCTACGCCCGAGCAGTCGCTCGCAGCGCTCTTCCTCGAAGAATTCACCCCCGAAGAGCTGGAAGGCAAGCGCTTCGTTGCCGAGGCGCGCCGCATCACCCGCCTGACGAAGGCCGAGATGACGCCGGAATTCTTCAAGTCGCTTGCCGACCATGTCGGCCTGCAGCTCGAAGAGCCGCCGGCCGATGAGGCCTCCCTGCGCAGCGCCCTGCGCGAATTTCTGGAAGCCGAATACCAGAAGGATGCGGTGAATTTCTACCGCAACCGCCTCCGCGAAGCCCTCAAAGCAGCGCACCCGCTGGAGTTCCCCGAAGATTTCCTGCGCCGCTGGATGCTCCGCACCGGCGAAAATGCCACCCCGGAATCCATCGAGAAGGAATTCCCCTCCCTCATCGACAGCCTGCACTGGTCGCTCATCACCGGCAAGATCCTCGAAGAGTATCCCGAAGTGCGGGTCGGCGAAGAGGAGATGGAAGCGCAGCTCCATGAGTATGTGCACGAGCTGATGGGCCGCTTCCGCGGCGAAAACCAGCTGAGTGAGGAGGTGTATCTCAAATATGTGCGCGAAAACGAGGAGCTGATGAACCTGCAGTACCGCCGCGTGCGCGACCGCAAGCTGTTCGAATTCCTCGCAGGCCGGATCAAGCCCCAGACAGAGCTGATCGCCGCCTCCGATTTTCAGGAGCTGGCGAGGACCCAATCCTGACCTCCGCGATCCCGGCAGAAGGGCCGCAGGCGCCGGAGCATCCGGCTGCTGCGGCCCTTTGCGGTTTATGCAGGCCGGGAAACCTCCTGGCGGTATTTCCTCAGATAATAGGCCGCCGAAAGCAGCGCCCCGGCCCCGCCCAGCAGCGCCAGCGCATAGCTGGCCTGGATGAAAAACGCTGACCAGCTGAGGCCTCCTGCGCCGAAGTCCTTGTAAATCAGCACAGCTACGCTGCCGAGGTAGCCGAAGGAGTCTGCCAGGTAGATCAGAAACCCGACATTGCTCACATAGCGGAAAGCGGCGATCATCCGGTCGAAGAGGATGGAATTGAAGGGAATATAGGCGACATAGGTCCCGAATCCCGTCGCCAGAATCCAGGCATAATCGCTCAGGTATCCCTGTCCGAAGGCCCAGGTGGAAAGACCTGCAATGCATACCCCGGCAAAAACGGCCAGATGATTGATCATCAAGGCTTTGACATTGTCGCGCACGAGCACGAGCAGCATCAGCACCGCCAGCACCGCCACGGAGACCCAGGTTTCGGTGGCGGAAAAATTGACCTGATGGCCCGCGCCGCGGAGGTCGTTCCAGATGTCGGCGAGGAAGTTGTCGCGGAAATCGCGGTAGGCAGTCAGCAGCATGTACACCAGGATCTGCAGCACCAGCCCCGGCGCAAAGCGGAGGAAAAAGGCGCTTCGCTGCGCGCCGGTCATCGGCTCGCGGCGGGTGCGCAGCGCCTCATCCTCGGCCGAAGGCGGCGGCAGGCTGCCGAGCAGCCCCACCGACAGGAGCAGCGGCACCGTAAACAGCAGGCCGGTCATGAAGGGCATCCAGAACTCGCTGACTCCCAGGCCCATCAGCCAGCGCCCGGCATCTTTGACCAGCGCCGAGGCGAAGATGAAGCTGGCGCACAGCACCAGGCCGATCACTTCCGTGGTGCGCCGCCCTTCCACGTACGAAAACACCAGCCCGAACACCATGCCCAGCGGCAATCCGTTGAGAAAGAGGAAGATCAGGTTCCAGGGCGCAGGTGTCAGGGCAAAGCCCAGCAGGGCCAGCTCCGCCATGCCGATGAGGCCGAGCAGGGCAGCGGCACGCCGCCCGCCGGAGATTTCCGACACGACTTTGATGCCGATGAACTTGGAGAGCATGTAGCCCAGCACCTGCGCGATGACGAGGGCCGATTTGTAGTGAAGGCCCAGCAGCACGGGGCCGCCTTCGAACGCTGCCGCTGTAAACGGCTTCCGGAAGGCATACATGGCGGAATAGGTGCAGAAGGCGGCAAGGCCTGCTGCCGCCGCAAATGCAGCAGGCGGCAGGCGGCGGAGGCGTTCGGTGAGGTTCACAGGGGCGGAATTGGGTGACGGGGTTCAGGGAAGCCATTCTTCCAGGGCCGTATCCTGCCAGAATCCGTCATGCAGGATCTGAACGGAGGCATAGCCAATGGAATGGAGCATGCTCAGCGCATCCTCGAAGGCGGCGCCGGCCTGCGCCGGGTGGTGGGCATCGGAGCTGAGGACGATGGGGATGCGGAGCTCCAGCATCTCGCGCAGGATCCAGGGCGCTGGGTACAGCTCTGCCGATTTGCCGGTGTACAGCCCCCGCGTATTGACCTCTACCGCCACGCCTTGCTCCCGGATGGCCAGCAGCACCTGGCGGACAGCCTCGCGGTACCAGGGTTCCCGGCCCGAAAACAGCCCGCCCTGGATTTTGATCTTGTCCAGATGGCCCACGATATCCGGCGCATCTTCGAGCACCATCAGCCGGGTCAGCGCAAAGTAGCGCTCCACCGCAGCCTGCGCATCGCCGCCGAAGATGGACTGGAGCCCTTCCAGAAACCGCTCGTGCGATCCGTCCACCTCCCAGGGGCGGCCTTCGGGGTCGCGGTCCACATAGTGCACCGACCCGATGACGTAGTCGAGGCCCTGGGCGCGGAGGGCAGCCGGCGAGGCCTGGCCGGGGATGTAGTCGGCCTCAAGGCCTGCATACACCTGGATCTGCGGCGCATAGGCCTGCTGCAGGCGGCGGATTTCGGCGAGATAGGCCGGCAGGCGGTCCGCCGGCATGTTCCAGGCGGATGCGAAGGGCACCGGCCCGTGGGAGGAGCAGCCCCAGGCGCGGAAGCCCGCGGCAATGGCAGCCTGCACATAGGCCTCCGGGGCCTCCTGGCCGTCGCAGAAGCTGGAATGGCTATGGTAGTTGGCTCTGAGCATGGAAGAGAATGCAGCGGCAACATACGCAGAAACGCGCACCGCCGGACGGCTTAACAATTTGTTTATCCCGCTATGCAAAAGCGCCTTCCGGAGCGATCCGGAAGGCGCTGATATTCAGTCTGCTGAGTCAGATCCCGCTCAGGAGGCCTGGCGGTAGTTGATCAGGTTGGCAGCGGTGAGCCGCTCGGTGGCCACATCCACGGAGATGTGGTACTGATCGGTATCGCTGTCGGGCATGTCGTACATCAGTTCGAGCATAATCGCCTCGATGATGGAGCGCAGGCCGCGGGCACCGAGCTTGAGGTCGATCGCCTGTTTGACCACCACATCCAGCACCTCGTCGTCGTAGGTCAGCGTCTTGCCTTCCATCTCGAACATTTTCTGATACTGGCGGAAGATGGCGTTTTTCGGCTCGGTGAGAATGCGGCGGAGCGCTTTTTCATCCAGCGGCTGCAGGGCGGCGATCACGGGCAGGCGCCCGATGATTTCCGGGATCAGGCCGTAGGCGCGCATATCGGAGGCCTGCACGAACTTGAACAGGTTGCTGCGGTCGGCGGCATCCTTGGTGGTGCCTGCGCCGAAGCCGACGGTGCGCTTGTCGATCCGCCGGGCGATGATGCGGTCCAGCCCTTCGAAAGCGCCGCTGCAGATGAAGAGGATGTTCGTCGTATCGATCTGCACGAGGTTCTGCTCGGGATGCTTGCGCCCGCCTTTGGGGGGCACGCTGGCGATGGTGCCTTCAAGCATCTTCAGCAGGGCCTGCTGCACGCCTTCGCCGCTCACGTCGCGGGTGATGGACGGGTTGTCCGACTTGCGGGCGATCTTGTCGATCTCGTCGATGTAGATGATGCCGCGCTGGGCCGCCTCCACATCGTAATCGGCTTCCTGGAGCAGACGCACGAGCACGCTCTCCACATCCTCGCCCACATAGCCTGCCTCGGTGAGCACCGTAGCGTCGGCAATGCAGAAGGGCACGTTGAGCAGCTTGGCAATGGTGCGCGCCAGGAGGGTTTTCCCGGTGCCGGTCTGGCCGACGAGGAGGATGTTGCTCTTCTCCAGCTCCACCTCGCGGTCGTTGCGTTCCGCGTGGGTGATGCGTTTGAAGTGGTTGTAGACTGCCACAGCCAGCACTTTCTTAGCCTCCTCCTGCCCGATCACATACTGATCCAGAAACTGGGTGATCTCGCGGGGCTTGGGGGGGCGGGCAATGCGGGTGACAGGCTTCTCCCTGAGCTCCTCCTCGATGATGGAGGAAGCATGCGCCACACAGTTTTCACAGATGTGGGCGCCGCCGTATCCGGCGAGCAGGATCTGAACTTCGCGTTTAGACCGTCCGCAAAACGAGCAGCTTTCCGTCCTCATGCAGGCATATTCACTTTCTCCTTGCGCAGGCCGAGGACTTCATCCACGAGCCGGTATTCTTTCGCTTCCTGAGCCGACATCCAGTAGTCGCGGTCGGAGTCTGCCCATACCTTTTCCTCCGTCTGCTGGGAATGGTAGGCGATGATCTGGTAGAGCTCCTTCTTGATTTTCTGGATTTCGCGGGCCATGATTTCGATATCCGAGGCCTGGCCCTGGGCACCGCCCATCGGCTGGTGGATCATCACGCGGGCGTGGGGCAGCGCGGAGCGCTTGCCGGCAGAGCCTGCGCAGAGCAGCACCGCACCCATCGAGGCAGCCATGCCGGTGCAGATCGTCGCAACGTCGGGCGTCACGATCTGCATGGTGTCATAGATGCCCAGGCCGGCGTACACCGAGCCCCCGGGGGAGTTGATGTAGATGCTGATGTCCTTCTTGGCATCCACCGACTGCAGGAAGAGCAGCTGGGCCGAGACAATGTTGGCCACCTGGTCGTTGATGCCCATGCCGAGGAAGATGATGCGGTCCATCATCAGGCGGGAAAACACGTCCATTGCGATGACGTTGAGCTGCCGCTCTTCGATGATGTTGGGGGTCAGGCCGTACACATTCGGCACCGCCGCATGGATCTGGGCGTTGGACGCAGCCTGGTAGTCGTGCAGCGTCAGGCTGTTGACGCCGAGGTGACCGGTTGCGTATTTCTGGAATTCGGAAGCAGACATATGGGTGTTCATGTTCTTGAACGGGTAAAGTTACGGAATCTTTGGTGAGTAGCAAGTAGCTTGAATCAACAAGTAGCCCGGACGGTATTGAGTATTGGGTATTGAGTATTGGGTATTGAGTATTGGGTATTGCGTACTGGGTACAAAACCGGCGTCCGCCGCTGCTTTTTTGCCGCAGGCTGCTTTCCTGCACGTATTAGACATACCCACTATCCACCACCCGCTACTCACTACTCACTACCCCTAACCCGCAGACGTAAGACTTTGTGACAAGCCGGCGCTGGAAATCCGCAGGAACTTTTCTAGTTTGATGCTGTTCTACAGCCGTAGCGGAAACCCCTGCCTATGAACCCCACACGCCGAGCAGCCTTGCTGCTGTATATCAGCCTGACGCTGAGCCTGTCTGCACAGCCTTCCCTGAAATCTGCCCGCTTCGCGATGCCGGAGGGGGTTGCCTGGATTCCGGGCTGGGTGGTGGTCAAATTCCGGACGGGTGCGCCGCCGCCGGCGCTGGATGCGGCCCTGGCCGCCCTCAAGGCGGATCCGCCGGAGCGGGTTTTTCCGCATGTCCAGCCGCCGGCCAGCCCCGCCGATGCCTGGGGCCAGCCGATGGCCGACCTGAGCCGGATTTATCTGGTCAAGTACACCGCCGATCTGCCCATCGAAACTGCCGTTTCGATGCTGATGGTGCAGGAGGAGGTGGAATACGCCGAGCCCTGGATCGTGCATCAGCTGATGTACCAGCCCAACGATCCCTGGGCGGATACCACCGGCGGGGTGGATTTCATCTGGTACCTCGACCAGGTGCAGGCCCGGCAGGCCTGGGATCTGGCGCGGGGCAAGGATTCGATTGTGATCGGCGTGGTGGATTCCGGCACGGAGCTGGACCATGCCGACCTGCAGGACAACCTCGCACGCAATACCGGCGACCCGCCGGACGGCATCGACAATGACCAGGACGGCTATGTGGACAATGCCGCCGGCTGGGATTTCGGCGGAGCCAGCATCGGCGCGCTGGGCGACAACAATCCCGATCCGGGCACCGATGTGCACGGCCTCTGGGTGACCGGCATCGCCGGCGCCACGACCGACAACGGCATCGGCATTCCGGGCATCTGCTTCAACTGCGGCTACCTGCCGGTCAAAGCAGCCCCGGACGATTCCCTCGGCATTGTCACGGCCGGGTATCCGGGCATTGTATATGCCGCCGACCAGGGTGCCCAGATCATCAACTGCTCCTGGGGCAGCCCGTTTCCGAGCCGGCTGGGGCAGGATGTGATCCAGTATGCCACCGTCAACCGGCGGGCCGCCGTGGTAGCAGCCTGCGGCAACAGCACCAGCGACACGCGGTTTTACCCGGCCTCCTACAGCCGGGTCCTTTCCGTCGCCAACAGCAGCTTCGGCGACGCCCTCTTCGCCAATTCCACCTACAACTACGCCGTGGACCTCAGCGCGCCCGGCACCGGCATCTACAGTACCCGCGGCAACAGCGGCTACTGGGCCTGGGGCGGCACCTCGGCAGCCTCGCCGGTGGCTGCCGCTGCGGCAGCCCTGGCGATGAGCCATTTCCCGCAGCTGACTGGCTTTCAGGCGGCCCAGCGCGTGCGCGTGACCACCGACGACACCTACGGCGTCAATCCGGCATACACCGACCAGCTCGGCAGCGGGCGCCTCAATGTGTTCCGCGCCCTGAGCGATCCGCTGCGGCCTTCGGTCCGCACGCTCCGCTGCAGCGCCGCCGGGCGCGACGCCGTGCCCGGCCCCGGCGACACCCTGACGCTTGACCTTGCCCTGATCAATTACCTGCATCCTGCTGCCAGCCTGCACGTAAGCGTAGCCCCGGCGGGTGCTTCGCAGGCGTTCGTATCCGTGCTCGGCGGCGAATGGCAGGCCGGGCCCCTCGGCATGATGCAGTCGCTGGGCAACAGCAGCGCCTTCCGCATCCGCCTCTCCCCTGCCCTGCCCTACGACCAGCGCATTGCCCTCAAATTCACCTACGTGGATGCCGCCAGCGGCTACACCGACTTCGAAATCGTGGAATTCGATGTCAACCCCTCCTACCGGGACCTGACCGCCAGCCAGCTGCACACCACCCTCAACAGCACCGGCAACTTCGGCTTCCAGGATTTTCCGCTCAACACCCTCGGCATCGGCGCCCGCTACCGTTTCCGGCAGAACGCGCTCTTCGAGGGCGGCTTCCTGGCCGGCTCCTCCAATGCCCGGGTCTCCGACCGCCTCCGCAACGGCAGCAGCCGCGACAGCGACTGGAGCATCTCGCAGTACGCCGCCTACGGCAGCAGCGGACGCGCAGACCAGGAAATCACCGCCCGCTACAAGGACACCCAGTCGCTGCTGCTCAACGGCATCGAGGTGCGGCAGGCGGCCTACGCCTTTGAAGATTCGGCCTATCAGGACTTTGTGCTGCTGGAGTATGTGATCCGCAATGCGCGGACCACCACGCTCAACAACCTGTTTGCGGGGCTCTACGCCGACTGGGACATCTCCCCGTACTACCTGCCGGGCTATTCGGACCCTTTCACCAGCAACCGGGCGGGATTCATGGCAGGCGATCAGCTTTTCTACACCCTGGACGTGACCGGCCAGGACCCGGGCTACTACGGCCTGGGGCTGGTGCGCGGGGCCGATTTCCGGGGCCGGTCGGTGGTCAATGACGGCTCATTCACCTACAGCAATGCCGAGAAGTTCCAGGCGCTGAGCAACAACCCGCTGGTATCGGCAGGCGAGGCCGGCGGCACCAGCGGCGCGGATGTGGCGCAGTTCATCAGCACCGGCCCGTTCAGCCTCGCAGCCGGGGTCCAGGATACGGCGGTATTTGCCCTGCTGGCCGGAGACTCGCAGGCTGCGCTCGCGCAGGCGCGCGTGGCCGCGCAGAACGCCTACCGCTGCCGCATCCTGAACGAAGGGCCCAACCTGCCCTTCCTGGCGGCCGACACCCTCGTCGCCGCAGGCGCGCCGCTGCTGGTGTCCGATCCGAATCCGGGCCTTTCGGTGCGCGCCTGGAGCTCCGGCGCAGGGCAAAGCGACACCGCGCGCAGCGTTTCCTTTACCTATTCCCAGCCTGGAACCTATGAAATCCGGCTGCAGGTGTCCCGGAACGCCTGCGTGCGCACGTACACGCGCACGGTCACGGTCAGCACCGCCGCCAGCGGGGCCGGCCCGGACGGTGCGCCTGCCTGGCGGGTCTATCCCAACCCGGCGCGCGGCGTGCTGCACGCCGCGCCTGCGGGGGCCGTCGCCGGGCCGGCGGAGGCAGAACTGCTCGATCTGGCAGGCCGCAGCCTGCTGCAGGTGCGGCAGCCGCAGGGCGGGCCCATGGACCTGCCGGTGGCCGGCCTGCCGGCCGGGCTGTATCTGCTCCGGATCCGCACCGCAGCCGGAACCGCCGTGCTGCGCGCAGCGGTCGAGTAGCAGCCGCTCAGAATGCCCGCGGCACGAACTCGTCCGGATTGACGATCATCGCGGAGTTGCCGGTAGCGCGGATCACAAAGAGGCGCTCATTCCCGGCATAGGCATCGCTGTTTTCTTCGGCGCGGAGAAAAGCCATCGCGCCATAGACCCGGTACTCCCGGTATTCTGGCAGCCAGATGCGGGCTTGCGCGAGTTTGCCTGTAAACTCCTTCACATGGCGGGCCTTCATCGTCGTCTTGACCTCGATGATCACGATTTCATGGCCATTGTGCGCGATAAGATCGAATTCGTAGTTCTGGCCTTGGTGATTGCCTTTCACCCGCTGTGTAACCCGGTGAATTTCGATATCTCTTGCCTGCAGCAGGTGAATCAGATCGCCTTCCACAAGACTTTCAATCAGCTTGCCCCATTGGCCTTCAAACAGTTCGAAGGCTTCGTTGATCCGCTTGTCTGTTCTCTTGAACTGCGCGTCTGTCTGCCGGAAGCGGGCTTCGATATCCTGAAACCGCTCATCCGTTTGCCGGAAGCGGGCTTCGATATCCTGAAACCGCTCATCCGTTTGCTGGAAGCGAACTTCATTGTTTTTCTGTGCGATTGCGACTTCCCGCAGGATTTCACGGATTTCATCTAAAGTTGCGTCCATGGCAGTCTGTATCGGTGTCAGGCAAATATACGCATTTCCGCGCATCCCGTCAAGCCTGCAAAGCGGCGCCGCCTGCACCGGTTTTTTTGCAAAACCTTCCAAAAACTCCTTAACTTGGCCCCCGCTTGCTGGTTATTCCAGCAGTCCTATCACGATCGAGCGACCTCTGATATGCCCAAGGTAACGATTGACGGAACCGCCTACGAATTCGAGGGCCAGCACCGCCTCCTGCAGTTCGCGCTGGACCACGGCGTCGAAATCCCCTATTTCTGCTACCACCCCGCCATGAGCATCCCGACCAACTGCCGGATGTGCCTCGTGGAGGTGGGTAACCAGGACCGCAACCGCGAAACCGGCGAATGGGTCGTGGACGAGCAGGGCAATCCGGTCGTCAAGTGGTTTCCCAAGCCCATGACCGCCTGCAACCAGCCGGTCAGCGACGGTTTGTTCATCAAAACCCACCGCAGCTCCGACAAAATCCGCACCGCCCAGAAAGGCGTGCTGGAATATATGCTCATCAACCACCCGCTGGACTGCCCCATCTGCGACCAGGCCGGCGAGTGCCCCCTCCAGATCTGGACCTACAAGTACGGGCCGGAAGGCTCCCGCTTCGAGGCCGTCAAAGGCCACAAGCGCAAGCGCGTGGAGCTGGGCCCCCGCGTCATGCTGGACGAGGAGCGCTGCATCAACTGCACCCGCTGCACCCGCTTCACGCAGGAAATCTCGAAGTCCAACCAGCTCTCCATCGTCGGGCGCGGCGAAAAGAACTGCCCTTCCACCGCTCCGGGGCAGACCTTCGACGACCCCTACTCGATGAACACCATCGATATCTGCCCGGTAGGCGCCCTCACCAGCCGCGCCCACCGCTTCAAGGCGCGGGTCTGGGAAATGGCCTATGCCCCTTCCATCGACCTCAACGACAGCACCGGCACCAATATCTGGGTCTGGGTGCGGGACAATGAAGTGCTGCGCCTCACCCCCCGCCACAACCAGGCGGTGAACGGCCACTGGATGCCCGACGCGCACCGCCTCAACACCGGCATCTACAACGAAAACCGCGTGTCCGGCGCCCACATCAGCGGCATGACCCCGGTGCCCTTTGAAGACGGCATCCGCAAGGCAGCCCTGCTGCTCAAGGCGCACGAAGGCCCCATGATGCTGCTCGGATCGGCCTACGCCTCGCTGGAGAGCAACTACGCCCTGCGCCGGATGGCGCAGCAGCTGGGCATCGCCGACGTGCACTACGTGCCGCATGTGGAGCCCGGCCAGGGCGACGGATGGCTCGTGCAGGACGACCGCACGCCCAATGCCGCCGCCTGCGAACTGCTGGGCTTCAAAGCCATCGATCCGGAAACGGTCAAAGCGCAGATCGATTCGGGCGCCGTCACGCTGCTCTACTCGCTGGAGAATGCCCGCACCTTCGACTTGCTGGGCGAAACCCTGAGCCGCATCCCGGTCATCGCGCATGCCCTGTACCAGAGCCCGGCGCTGGCCCATGCCCAGGTCGTGCTGCCTGCCGCCATCGGCATCGAGGCCGAGGGCGTGTACATCAACTGCAAAGGCATCCCGCAGATGACGGTGCTCGCCAAGCAGTTCCGCCAGATGACGCCGGAGCAGTGGATGCGCCTGCCCAAGAGCCGCCTCGACAAGGCTGCGGTAGCCGTGGACCGCTGGCGCAGCCTCGGCAACATCCCCGATGTACTGCCCTCCTGGCTGATCACCAGCCGCATCGGCCGCGACATCGGGCTGGACATGCCCTACCATACGCATGCCGACCTCTTTGCCGTAATGAAAGCCGAGCTGGAGATCCTGGCCCCGGTGGAGCCGAGCTACAAGCCGCCGAAGAGCGCCTTCAAGGCCACGCAGCTGGAATTTGCGCCGAGGTGGTGAGCCTGATCCCGCGCCATGCACTTCTCCCCTGCCGATATCCACCGCCTCTACGGCGAGCGCATCTTCCTGCTGCCTGCGCAGGCAACCGCTCAGCCTGAGCCTGTTCCGGCCAGCCGGCCGGAGCCGCCGCAGCCCGATCCCCGGATCGCGCTGCTGAGCGCGGGCGCCGCCATCGCCTGGAAGATGAAGCCGCAGGCCCGCGCCGCGCTGGTGCTGCATGCGGCGGAGTTCGCCGACCGCAGCCTTACGGCCCTGCTCAAGGACTGGATCCTGGCCGCCGGCCTTGCGCCGGAGACGGCAGGCTTCGGCGTAGCTCCGGATGCCAGCGGGCCCTGGAACCTGGGCGATATGCCGGTGCCCCTCGGCGTGGCCTGGCTGGATCTGCCGGGCGGCCCCGGCGCGCTGGCCCTGCCCGGCGGCCAGCGCGTGCTGGTGCTGGGCAGCATCGCCGCCCTGCGCGTACAGCCGGAGCCCGCCATCGCCCTGCTCCGGGATTTCCTCTCCGCCTGAGCCCGCGCGCATGGAGATCCGCATCCGCACCGGTTCGCCCGCCGAGGCCTGCGCCCTGCAGGCGCAGATCCCCGAACTGTTGCCGCCCTACCCGCTCAGCCGCTACGAGGCGCGCCTCGCCGGCCCCCGGAGCCTCGTGCTGATCGCCGAGGCAGACGGCGTGCCCGCCGCTTTCAAATGCGGCTACGACCGCGAGCCCGGCGCCGGCTGGTGGTACAGCTGGATGGGCGGCGTGCTGCCGGCCTTCCGCCGCCTGGGTCTGGCCGCCCGCCTCGCCGATGCGCAGGAAGCGCAGCTCCGCGCCTGGGGCATCCGCCGCGTGCGCGTCAAAACCCGCAATTCCCACCGGGCCATGCTGCTCTTCGCCATCGGGCGGGGCTATCAGCTTGTGTCCGTGGAGCCTCGGGAGGCGGCTGCGGAGCATCGGGTGTGGCTGGAAAAAGAATTGCAGTAGGAAGTACGAAGTAGCAGGTAGCAAGACTTTCAGGAATGCTGCGCATGCGCAGTGCCTCCGTACAGAATCCGTACCCAATACTCAATACTCAATACTCAATACGCACTATCCACTACCCACTACCCCTCTTCCTACTTGCTACTTGATACTAGATACTTGCTACTTGCTGCCCGATCCCGTACTTTTGCCCCATGCGCATCATTCTCTTCACGGGCAAGGGCGGCGTCGGAAAAACGACCATGGCAGCAGCAACCGCGCTGGCGGCAGCCCGGAAAGGCCTCAAAACCCTCGTCATGTCCACCGACCCCGCGCATAGCCTGGCGGATGCGCTGAATGTGCCCCTGGGGCCGGAGCCGGTGCGGGTGGCACCCAACCTCTACGGGCAGGAGTTCGACGTGTATTACTCCATGAAGAAATACTGGGGCAATATGCGCGAACTGATGCGCACCATCTTCCGCTGGCAGGGCGTGGGCAATGTGGTGGCGGAAGAACTCTCCGTGCTGCCGGGCATGGAGGAGGCATCGGCCTTCCTGTGGATCGAAAAGTTCTACAGCGAGGGGCAGTACGACCTGCTGGTGATCGACAGCGCGCCGACGGGCGAGACGCTGACGCTGCTCAGCCTGCCCCAGGTGACCCAGGCCTGGCTCACGCGGGCCTTTCCCGGCCAGCGCTTTGCCATCAAAACCGTGGGGGCCGTGGTCCGCAGGACGATGGACATCCCCCTCGACAAAGGCTACGAGGAGCTGGAGGCGCTCTTCGGCAAGCTGGAACGCATCCAGCAGATTTTCCACCAGCAGGACGTGACCTCGATCCGCCTCGTGGCCAATCCGGAGCGCATGGTGATCCAGGAGGCGAAACGGGCCTATACCTACCTCCAGCTCTATGGCTACAACGTGGATGCGCTGATTGTCAACCGCATCCTGCCGGAGGAGGGCGGCGGGCCCCTGTTCCAGAAATACCTGGCCTCCCAGCAGGAGCACCTCCGGGAAATCGAGGAGAGCTTTGCGCCGCTTCCCATCCTGCGCCTGCCCCACCAGGGCGAGGAGGTCTTCGGCCTGACGCTGCTGGACCGGATCGGCAGCACGCTCTACGCGGAGCACGCGCCGGAGGCCATTCTCTACCGCGAAAGCCCCATCGAAGTCCGTGATACGCCCCAGGCCTTCGAGGTGCGCATCCGCCTGCCCTTCGTGCAGGACGGCGACTTCAAGCTGCACAAGTACGGCGACGAACTGGTGATCGATCTCGGCAACCGCCGCCGCAATTTTTTCCTGCCCCGCTTTGCGCATTTCCTGGAACTGGACCGCTATGCGTTTGAGGCGCCCTGGCTGTCGGTGTGGCTGCGGAAGCAATGAGTAGGAAGTAGAAAGTAGCAAGCAGAAAGACTGGAAAACACCGGTGGCGTCGGTATGGAGTACCAGGTATGCATTCAGGCAGGAAGACTGGCACACGCCTGCGCCACTGATGTGCGGAGCGTGTTGCCTGCGGCAGTTGTATGTACTCCGGCTGCACCCGCCCATTGAACCCAAAACCCACGCATGGATTCCGCCCAGCACCCAAAACGCAAAACCCATGCTTCGGCTCCGCTCAGCGCCCAAAACCCAAAACGAAAAACGCGCCGTGAAACGCTACCCCACCGCCCGTACTGAATCCCGCCGCAGCTGGCTGCTGCGGATGTACTACAACCTGCATCCCACCATCCGGGGTGCCGGGGGCTGGATGGACTTTCTTTCTGCCGATATGCAGGAGGCGCACCTGAGCCTGCGGCTCTTCTGGCGCACCCGCAACTACATGGGCACCATCTTCGGCGGCTCGATGTTCGGGACGGCAGACCCGGTATTTGCCCTGATGCTGATCCAGGTGCTGGGCCAGGGCTATGTGGTCTGGGACAAAGCGGCGTCCATCCGCTTTCTGAAGCCCGGCAAGGGGCGCCTGCGCACCCGCTGCCTCCTGGAAGCCGGCGAGATCGGGGCCGTCCGGCAGGCCGTGGCGGAGCTGGGCGAGACCGACCGCGTATTCAGCTTCGAGTGGGAGGATGCGGAGGGAAAAGTCTGCGCGAAGGTCGAGCGGACCGTGTATATTGCGGACAAAGCCTTCTTCCAGCAGAAACGCGCCGCCAAAGGGCAGGCGGCACGGTAGCTGCAACACTTACAGCAAGCCGATCCCTCCGTGTGCCGATCAGCCCGTCAGGCAATTCATACAGCATAATGCAGTTCCCATGACCGATACCGCCTTCATCCGCACCCAGGCACCCGCCCTGCTCGATACCCTGACGCCGGATACGCCCCGCCGCTGGGGCAAGATGAGCCCCCAGCACATGGTGGAGCATGTCTCCTACCTGTTCTATGTCTCGCGCAGCGAGCTGGGGCTGAGCTGCGTCACGCCGCCCGACAAGATGGAGAAGGCACTGGAGTTTCTCTGGAGCGACCGGCAGTTCCGCGAAAACACCCGGGCGCCCGGCATGCCCGAAGAGCCCCTGCCGCTGCGTTTCGCCAGCCTGGACGAGGCCCGGCTGAAGCTGCGGGAGAACATCGGCAAGTTCTACGAACTCTTCGGCGCCAATGCCGGGGTCACGACCATGCACCCCGTATTCGGGCGCCTGGACCTGGCCGGCTGGGAGCAGTTTCACCACAAGCACCTCCAGCACCACCTCCGCCAGTTTGGCCTGATCGACTGACCGACCAAGCAAAATGCCTGAATATCAGTACTGTCCTGTCTGCGCCAAGCCCCTTGTCCTGCAGCCGCGAGGCGGGCGCGAGCGCAAGGCCTGCCCCGATCCCGCCTGCGGCTTTGTGCATTGGGACAATCCCGTGCCGGTGGTGGCCGCCGTCGTCGAGCGCAATGGCGCCGTGGTGCTCGTGCGCAGCCACGGCTGGCCGGAAGGCTGGTACGGGCTGGTGACGGGCTTTCTCGAACCGGGCGAAACGCCGGAGCAGGCCGTGCTGCGCGAAGTGCAGGAGGAACTGGGTCTGGCTGCCGAGCTGGGCGGCCTGATCGGGCATTATCCGTTCGCCCGCATGAATCAGATCATCCTGGCCTACCACGTGACGGCGCACGCAGGCAGCATCCAGCTGGATGCGGAGGAGCTGGCCGCCTGCAAAGAAGTGCCGCTGGAGCGCGTGCAGCCCTGGCCCATGGCCACCGGCATCGCCCTGCGCGACTGGCTGCGGAGCCGGGGCATCGAGCGGGAATTCATGCAGCTGCCGCCCCGGCCGCCGAAAGGCGGCGCCTGAGGCTTCCTTTTCTGCCGCAGGCCGCGTACTTTTGCCCCCCATGAATCAAAAGGTGTTTGTAACCGGCGGCGACGGCCTGCTGGGCAGCAATCTGGTGCGGGAACTCCTCGCACGCGGCGCGCAGGTGCGGGTGATGGTGCAGCCCGGACGGCAGGTGAAGACCCTCGATGGGCTGGACATCGAACGTGCGGAAGGCGACCTGCTCGATCCGCAGTCGGTCCGCCGGGCGATGGAAGGCTGCGCCTCCGTGATCCACGTGGCAGCTCTGACCAATGTCTGGCCCAGCCGGGGCCCCCTGTACCACCGCGTAAATGTGGACGGCACCCGGAATGTGATCGATGCGGCGCTCGATCACCAGGTGCAGCGCATGGTCCATGTCGGGAGTGCCGCCTCTTTCCAGTACGGCAGCATCCGCCATCCCGGCGACGAAACCCGCCTCAACCATCCCAGCCCCTACGGCCTGGATTATATCGACACCAAGACCCAGGGCCAGCTGGCAGTCCTCAATGCCGTGCAGCAGCGCGGCCTGCCTGCCCTGGTGGTCAACCCCACCTTCATGATCGGGGCCTACGACAGCAAGCCGTCGTCCGGCGAAATGATCATCGGCCTGGCGAAGGAGCGTGCGCCCGGCTATTCCCCCGGCGGAAAAAACTGGGTCTATGTGCGCGACGCGGCTCAGGCCATCTGCAATGCTCTGACGATGGGGCGATTGGGGGAATGCTACATCCTCGGCCACGAGAATCTGTCCTATAAAGATGCCTTCGCCCGCATCACGAAGGTGCTGGGCGTGCGCACGCCGAAGATCCCGCTGCCGCGGCCGGTGGTGATTGCAGCAGGCATCGCAGGCTCCGCGCAGGGGCTCATCACGGGCAAAACGCCTGTTTTGACCTACAATACCACCCGGATCGCCTGCGACGGCCATTACTTCAGCCCGGCCAAGGCTGTGCGGGAGCTGGCGATGCCGCAGACGCCGCTGGAAACGGCGGTGGAGGATGCGATGCGGTGGTTCAAGGGGAATGGGTATTTGTAAGAGCCCCCTTGAGGGGGTTGGGGGTGCAAAAGGCCAAGTCGTAAGACCCATGCCAGCAAGAACAGGATCTAACGAGCAAGCATATGGGAGCTGAATGGGGCGCGGGGCGCCGGGTGGTGCTGATTACAGGTTCGGGAATGGGGATCGGGAAGGCGATGGCGCTGGCGTTTGCAGCGGCGGGCTGCCGGATCGCGCTGAACGGGCGCGACCCGGCAAAGCTGGAGGCGGTGCAGGCGCAGATCCGGGCGATGGGCAGGGAGGCGATGGCGTTTCCGGCGGATGTGAGCCAATGGCCAGGGGCGGAGGGGCTGATTCAGGCGGTGCTGGCGGCCTACGGACGGCTGGATGTGCTCGTCAACAATGCCGGCACGGCTACGCGCGGGCCGGTGGAGGCGCTTGCGCCGGAGGTGTTCGAGCGGGTGCTGCATACCAACCTGCTCGGCTCGGTGTATCCGTCCAAGGCCGCGATCCCGGCGCTGCGCGCCAGCCGGGGCAGTGTGGTGTTCATCTCCAGCCTGGCCGGCCTGCACGGCCTGCCTTTCAATTCCATCTACGGCGCGTCCAAACAGGCGCTGACGGCATTTTCTGAATCGCTGCGCAACGAACTGCATCCTGCCGGCATTCATACCGGCATCGTCTATGTGGGATTTACCGAAAATGACCCGAAGAAAGTCGTGTACGACACCGACGGCAGGCCCGTGTACCTGCCGCCCCGCGCCGGAATCCGCACCCAATCGCCCGACGCTGTAGCCCAGTCGGTGCTGCGGCTGGTGCAGCGCCGCCGCAAGCAGGCGGTGCTGAGCCCGGCCGGCAAGGCCCTCTATCTCGTGCAGCGCCTCGCGCCTGGTCTGCTCGACCTCGCCTACCGGCTCAATCTGGACAAGATCCGCGCCCAGGCGGAAACGCCCGCCGATGCTGCGCGCATTCCGTGAGCATCCAGCGAGCCCGTTTCCGAACTTCTTGATTGTCAGTTACGTATATACGGCGGTTACCATATGCAGGGCAAATACGTGTATCATGCGGAAAGACGTATCTAAAATTTTTAGATTTTTCTTACATTGGGCTTGGAAATTACTAACTAATTTGGTTAGTTTGGTTCATCAATGGTTGCAGATTACAGTCCGAACGCTAACCGTATTAGCCATGAACCGTCCCGCCTACCCCTATCCTGATGCAGGCACCCGCCGCTACATCATCCAGGCGCCCCAGCCTGCCTTTACCGTCACGCCGCGCCTCCGGAAGTGGGCGGTGTGGCTGATTGCAAGCCTGCTTGGTATTTCCATCTATTACCGCCTCGCACCGGCTTCCCCCCGCCCCGAACCGGCTGCCCAGACGCAGGGCGAGCTGTATCTCATCGAGAAAGCCAACCTGAACATCAAAGATGTGGACCGCTTCGAGCAAAAGGTGCGCGAAGTAGCCCGCAGCCTGGATATTCCGCCGGAATGGCTCATGGCCGTGATGTATTCGGAGTCCCAGCTCAATCCCTCGGTAGTGAACCACAAGGGCAGCGGCGCCACCGGCCTCATTCAGTTTATGGCGCCGGTCGTGCGCGAGCTGAACGACCGCCTGGGCACGCGCTACTACATGAGCGACATCCAGCGCATGTCGGCCCACCACCAGATGAACCTCGTGCAGGAGTATCTGCACCTGATCCAGGAGCGCTACGGCAGCTTCGAATCGCTCACCGATCTGTATCTGGCCATCCTGTACCCGCGGGCTGTCGGCCAGGGCCGCTGCTATACCCTCTATGCCGCGCCTTCGCTGCACTACCGCCAGAATGCCGGTCTGGATGAAAACGAGGACGGCCAGGTGACCGTCTCCGACATCGACAACCGCATGCAGCGGCTTTTCCCAACGGCGTATTTCATCCCCAAATCCGACGCAAAGTCCCCTACCCTGCTCGACCGCGCCATGCGCCCCATCCGCAGGATGATGGACCCCTGCTGATCCCGGGCCTTCCCGGCCGGGCATGGGATGCGGCACCGCGCCGCATGCCGGCCCGGCCGGGGCCTGAATCTGTCAGGCATATCTGAAAATCAGCATCTTAGCGTCCGAACAGCCACAGCAGCGACTCCTCCAGCTCTGCCGCCCAGAAGGCTTCGCTGTGCGTCCCGTCGGGGACCACCTTCAGGCGGATCTGCGCCGGGTCCTGCGCATGGCGCACCAGCAGTTCGTACATGCGCCGGGCGCCGCGCTCCATCATGGCATGCTCGGCACCGCCTGCCAGAAAGTACAGCCGGTTGCCCCGGTAATATTGGGAGGCGAAGCGGAAAGCTTCCCTGGAAAACCAGAAGGAAGGCGAAAAAATGCCCGCCTTGCCGAAGGTTTCCGGATAGCGCAGCGCCAGGTAAAACGAGATCAGCCCGCCCATCGAGCTGCCCATCACAGCGGTATGCGCGCTGTCCGGCAGGGTGCGGAAGTGCTCGTCGATGTAGGGCTTGAGCGACTCGACGAGAAAGGCGCCGTATTCCTCGCCTTCGCCGCCGCCGTAGCGCTTATGCACCCAGGGCGCATATTCATTCATGCGGTGGGCGCCGCCATTGTCGATGCCGACCACAATCAGCTCCAGGCGGCTGTGCGCTTCGAGCCGGGCGAGGGTCTCATCCACCTGCCATTCGCCAGCATAGGCGGTCAGGGCATCGAAGAGATTCTGGCCGTCGTGCATGTAGAGCACCGGATAGCTGCGCCCGCTGTGCGCATAGGAGGCGGGCAGATACATCCAGATGCGGCGGCTGCGCCCCAGCTGGGGCATGGCGAAGGCGCTGTCGAGGACCTGCACCTGCGGCAGGGCTGTCGAGTGCTGGGCAGCCAGATCGGCCCAGGCTTCGATTTCCAGCTCGACGCGCCGGTCCTGCCGGAAGGCCAGCACGCGGTTGGGGCGGGGGCTGCCGTCGGGGCGGCACTCGGCGCTGGCCCAGCTGCCGCGGGTGATTTTGAACTCCGCCGTGCCCTTCAGCCCGGCAGGCAGGCGCAGGCTCCAGGTCCCGTCCGGCTGGCGCTGCATGCGGAACGCGCTGTCGCCCGGCTGCCAGCCATTGAAGGTGCCGGCGGCATAGAGCACCGCATCCGGCGGCGTGCGGGGAGGCAGCGAGGTGACGAGGAGTTCTGTCTGGGGGTAGGCAAGGAGCAGTTTTGACATACAGACCAGCAGCGAAACAATCCGGCAGTGCATAGGAAAACCCGTATATTGGGCTGGTAAATATACCCGCCGCTGCATCGTATCAAAACACCTCCTGCCGAATCTCATCGGATTGTGCAATAATATGTACCTTAGGGCGGCAACCCGGTAACCATGGTAAAGCGGATATCTGAATGGCTAAACAATTGGCTTAGCAGCCAGTCGCTCAAGGATGCCTACAAATGGTCGCTCAAAAAATCGACCCGGCTGTATGCGCTGGCCATCCTCGTCAATATGCTGCTGCTGGATACGGTCAACGCGCAGCTTAACACGTTCCTTGTAGGGCCTGTGCTGTCCCGCATCCCCGATGCGTCGATTGTCACCGATCTGGCCGCAGTGGTGCTGTTTGCATTCACCGCCGCATTGCTGCTGTACAGATACCTCGGCATGCAGTACCAGGAGTCGGGCGCATATATGTTCTTTCTTGTGCTCATCGGCGTCAACTACCTCTACAGCAGGGTGCTGGACCCGTCGCCTTACTGGAGTTTCTACCATTTTTCATGCTGTAGCGGGTTCGCCTATCTGGATCTGCTGTATAGCGCGATCGCAATCCATGTCGGACTATACTGCTATTCGCACTATCATTTCACCGAGACACCGCAAGACAGCTATTACGGGCCAATCGAGCAGACCGGAGACGATCTGCTTGGCTATGCGCCTTATGCAGAACAGATTGCCACCTCGATTGACACCATCTACAAACTGGACCAGTCCTACACCCTCGGCATTGTGGGGTCCTGGGGCCAGGGCAAAACCTCGTTCATCAACCTGATCCGGGAACGGCTGAAAACGAAACGCGGCAGCCGGCTGATTTGGATCGATTTCAATCCGTGGATCAATGCAGGCAAAGCGGGCATTCAGAAAGCCCTGTTTGACCTGCTGATTGAAGAACTGAGGCCCTATGGCCGGCCTTTTACAGGCAAGCTGAGGGCCTACTATGCCAGGATCAAATCCGCAGCAGAAGGAAGCGTTTCCAAGCTAATGGATTCGGCGCAGGACTGGCTGGCCGACGAGCATACCGCCAGCGACCTCGCCGCAGAGATCAAGCACATCTCGGCCCGGAGCGGAAAGAAGGTGGTGATTGTCATCGACGATCTCGACAGGCTGGACAAGTCCGAAATTCTGGAGGTCTTCAAGCTTGTGCGCAACGTTTCGCAGGCACTGAACTGCGTGATCATACTGGCCTATGACAAGCAATACATCGAGAAGCACTTGGCCGATCTGAATCAGACGGAAAACTCCGTGTACTACCGGGAGAAAATTGTTCAATGGGAGATTACGCTGCCCGAAACGGTGACGGAGCAAAACTACTTAGACTTGCTGCTCAATGAGATTAATCGCCTTAGAAGTAGGTTTAAACTTCCATATGACCGCAACATCGAAGAGTCATCCATATTTATCGCACAACATGCGGCATACATATATCCAAAAATACAACAACTCAGTCCTTACTATAGAGATATTAAAAAGGTTGCAGTAGATATTCTATTGCGCTACGAGCCACTGAAAAGGGACGTACTATTCCTCGATTATCTGATTTTATCGATTGTTCGGATCAAGCACCCTAATCTAATTGAAATATTGAAATCAAACCACGGGAATATACTTGAAACAAAGCCAAATAACAATAAATTAATAAAATAATTACAAATATCAAGAACTCATCCCGATGATATTTTTTTTGATTCAAAATTAAAATATAAAATGTTTTACTATGTAGACACAGAAACCTACGGGCATAAGATTTTCGATTTATTTAAAATCATGTTCATGTATCCATTGCCGCCAGGAGATCTTATTCCTTCGCCTGCTTATGATGCAGAATCCGTAAAGTTCCATTTCAAAAAGGCACATATATACAAATCAGACAAGTCAATTAAATATTTACCCATGCTAACAAGATATTTAATCGACAAGATCCCTGAAAATCAATTAGAAGACAGAATATTCAGAGAAATGATAAACAACCATGAATCTGCGCGCGAACTATTATCAAAAGTAAACTCCAATCGACTTGAATTTCCTGCCTTCATAAAGCAAGCTCGGGACATAATGTTCGATCAAACCTATCCGCTAACTCAAGAGCAGCAAGATTTTTTGTTGTCCATTCTAGTTGAATTAAATATAGATGGAAGTTCGCTGCATGACCATGTGCTGAATTTAAACTGCCAGTTGTCTGAATATACTAATCAAATTCAAAAATATTTTGCTTTCATTACCTCTGCCCCTTTCAGTAACTCAAAAAATAAGGCTAAATTCCTAGGATATTCGCTTCAAGAAGTACACATAAAAAATCTTAACGACAATAAAAAGCACTTACTGCTAGAGAAAATTATAAATTCCGCCAAATATTACTATGATTGCTATATAGCAGAGCTAAAAACAAGTTCAAGTATCGATAAATATCATGAGCTGCAAGATGTAATAGAGAACATAACGTCCAATTTCTCAGAGACTCAACTGCATAGTATTTCAAGTTTTTATACTCATATACAGGAGACTACCAGAAGTGGGAGTGTTCAACGAACTGTGTCAGGGGTTGAGCTGAGCTTCCGGCCCCGCGGGGCCGGAAGCTCAGCTCAAATGTGAAGATAGCGATTAATCCGGTCTCCAAAATGGATACTCATCTGGCTCAGGGCCATGCCCCAGTTATGGATGGGTTTGGACCATTTTTGGGAGATTTTCAACTGAACGAGATACACCAGTTTGAGCAGTG